>CAWAHH010000001.1:0-47872 GCA_963781745.1 uncultured Actinomycetota bacterium
GGGGCGTTCGTGCGGACGAGGAGCAGGACGAGGAAGGGCGCGCCGAGAGCGCCGGTGACCACGCCGACGGGGTAGCGGGTGCCGAAGGCGTACTGCGCGAGCAGGTCGGCGGCGAGGACGAGCGCGCGCCGACGAGCGCCGAGGGGACCAGCAGCGACCCGCCGGGCCACCATGCGCTGCGATCGGCCCGGAGAGGAACGCCACGAAGGCGATCGGCCCGGTGGCGGCGGTCGCGAACGCGATCAGTGCGACGGCCGCCAGGATCGTGATCAACCGGGTGCGCTCGACCCCCACGCCCAGCGACGTCGCCGAGTCGTCGCCCGGCTGCAGCAGAGCGAGATTGCGGGTCTGGCGAGCAGCGGCGGGCCCGACACGAACTCGCCGCCACGACCGGGAGCACCTGCTCCCAGGTGGCGCCGTTGAGGCTGCCGGTGAGCCAGCGCGCCGCCACCTGCAGGTCCCATGCGCGGCGCGCAGGATCACGTACGTGACGACGCTTCGAGCATCGCCGCGATGCCGATGCCGATCAGGATCAGCCGGGTGCCGACCACGCCGTCGCGGTACGCCAGCAGGTAGATGAGGAGTGCCGTGACCAGCGCCGCGACGATCGCGAGCAGCGAGACCGCGCGTCTCGTCGAGCGAGCAGGACGATGATCGCGACGACCGCCGCCGCGCTGGCACCGGAGCTGATGCCGATGATGTCGGGCGAGGCGAGCGGGTTGCGCAGCATGGTCTGGAAGGTCACGCCGGCGATCCCGAAAGCGCCCCGGCCAGCAGGCCGAGCGCGCGCGCGGCAGTCGCAGCTCGCCGACGGTGAACGCCGCGCCCGGACGTCCTGCCGAGGATCACGCGGACGACGTCGCCGAGGGCGTAGAAGTCTGCCCGACATCAGGCTCGCGCGAACAGCACAGCACAGGAGCATGGTGACCACCACCGATGACGCGGCGCCGAGCGATGACGGCGACCCGCGGCCGCGACGATCGCTCCACGGTGCGCTTGGCGGGCCAGTCGTGCGTCACAGGGCCCGCACCTTCTGCCGGCGAACGATGTGATGAACACCGGCGCCCCGACGAGCGCGGTGACGATGCCGACGTCGATCTCCTCGGGGCGGGCCACCACGCGTCCGACCACGTCGGCGGCGGTGAGCAGGGCGGCGCCGACGACGGCCGAGCCGGGCAGGAGCCAGCGGTGGTCCAGGCCGACAGCAGCCGGCACAGGTGCGGCACGACGAGCCCGACGAAGGCGATCGGCCCGGCCACCGCCGTCGCTGCGCCGCACAGCATGACGGCGCCGGCGCGCGGCCACCAGCCGGGGCGGCGCGACGTGCTCGCCGAGGCCGGCGCGATCTCGTCGCCGAGCGCCAACGCGTCAGGGTGCGGGCGCGACAGGCAGACCACCGCGCCGACCAGCAGGAAGGGCGACACCAGCCGATGTCGTCGAACGACGCTCCCCCCACCCCGCCGACCTGCCAGAAACGGAACGGTTCATGACGTCGATGCGCGGCAGCAGGATCGCGCTGATCAGCGAGCAGAGAGCGGCCGAGCAGGCGGCCCCGGCCAAGGTCAGCTTCGAGGTGTCGCGCCGCCGCGACCCAGCGAACCGACCGCGTAGACGAAGGCGCCGCACCCCGCACCCACGATCGGCCACCCAGATGTAGGCGGTCGGCGAGGCAGGGAGAAGAACGCGATGCCGCAACCACGGAGTGCCGCCCCGTTGGTGACGCCGAGGATGCCCGGGTCGGCCAGCGGGTTGCGGGTCACGCCCTGCATGACGGCGCCGGAGAGCCCGAGGGCGGCCCCGACGACCAGTGCCAGCAGGGTGCGCGGGACCCGCTCGGCGACCGCCGCCTGGGCGATGCCGTCCTGGCCGCCGCCGAGACCGGCGACCAGGTCGTGCCAGCCGACGAGCCGGGCCCCGAGGGCGACCGAGGCGCCGGCCACCGCGACGGCGACCAGGACCGCGACGACCAGCCAGCCCGCCCGGCGGCTGGTCGTCCGCGGCCCGTCGGAGCGACCGGGCGGCCGCGTCGGTGGCGACGGGTGCGGCGCCCGGTGGTGAGGCTCACGCGCCGCGGTCGACGGCCTCGGCGAGCAGCGCGAGGTAGTCGTCCAGCGTCGCCTCGAGCGAGAGCGGCGACGGGTTCGCGGCGGCCGCGAGCGGCGTCGAGTCGGCGAGCACGGCCACCGCCCCCTCGGCGATCGCCGGCACCTGCGCGAGCAGCGGGTCGGCCTGCAGCGTCCTCAGCGTCGAGCCGTCGGGGTCGCCGTAGGTGACCAGCACGTCGACGTCGTCGAGCTCGTCCGCCTTCTCCGAGCTCGTCGTCGTGTAGAACTCCTCCGAGCCCGACGACGCCCGCTCCACCACGCCGGGCGTGCTCATCCCGATCGTCTCGAGGAACGCGGGGCGGGTGTCGTGGGTGGTGTAGAAGCCGATCCGGCTCAGGTCGGTCGGGTCGAGGTAGCCGAACAGCACGCCGGCGTCGTCGAGCTGCGGGTACGCCGCCACGCTCTCGTCCACCACGTCGTCGAGGTGCTCGACGAGCTCGTCGCCCTCGTCGGCCATCCCGATCGCCGCGCTGTCCAGGCGGATCATGTCGTCCATCGACGTACCCCACGCGACGTCGGGGTAGGCGACCACCGGGGCGATCCGCGAGAGGGTGTCGTACTCCTCGCGGGTGATCCCGGAGTACGCCGCCAAGATCACGTCCGGCCGGGTGTCGGCGACCGCCTCGACGTCGATGCCGTCGGACTCGTCGAACAGCACCGGGGTCTCGGCGTCGAGCTCGCCGAGCCGTTCCTCGACCCAGGGCAGCACGCCGTCGCCGTCGTCGTCGCCCCAGGCGGCCCTGCTCATGCCGACCGGCACCACGCCGAGGGCCAGCGGCACCTCGTGGTTGGCCCAGGCGACGGTGGCGATCCGCTCCGGCTTCTCGGGGACGGTCGTGGTGCCGTAGGCGTGCTCGACAGTGACCGGGAACGTGTCGCCCGAGCCGCCGCCCGCGGACCGGGAGGTGTCGCCGGAGGCGTCGGTCTCGTCGTCCGACGAGGCGCAGCCGGCGAGGAGGAGGGCTGCGGCGGCGGTCACGACGACCGCCAGGCCACGGGCAGAGGACATCGGAGGCTCCTTGATAGTTAGGTAAGCCTCACCTTATCTACGCCGGCTCCCGCGGTCCATGCGGGCGGCTCAACCGTCGTACTCGTCCGGCGAACGCATCCCCGGACCGCCGACCTGCAGCCCGAGCGGCACCGCGCGCCCCTGCGGCTCCTCCCACGACTCCTGGCGGCCCAGGGCGGTCAGGTCGAGGTACGGGTAGCCGTTGTGGAAGTCCTCGATGCCGCGACCGAAGGTCGAGTAGGTGTGGAACACCTCGTCGTCCACGCGCAGGAAGGCGCTGATGCCCGGCATCTCCTCGCCGTTCATGCTCTCGGTCCACGGCCCGCCGGTCCACGGCGTGCCGGCCTCGGCGAGCTCGTCCGCGTCGCGGAAGTGCAGCAGCACCGGCTCGACCCGATCGTCGAGGGTGGCGTGGAAGTCGTAGTTGAAGCGGCTCCCGAACGAGGAGAACCACGGGAACGTCCAGCCCATCCGCTCCCGGAACGCTGCGATCCTCGGGTACGGCGCCCGCGAGACCGCCACGAGCGTGGTGCTCCGCACGTGCAGCTGGCGCAGCCGGCCGATCTGGTCCGCGGCCGACGAGCAGCTCGGGCAGCCGGTCTCCCACTCGGGCGCGAACATGAAGTGGTGCATGACGAGCTGCCGGCGGCCCTCGAACAGGTCGAGCAGGCCGACCGTGCCGTCGGGACCCTCGAACCGGTAGGGCTCCTCCACCCGCACCATCGGCAGACGGCGGCGCTCCGCGTTGAGCCGGTCCCGGGCCCGGGTCAGCTCCTTCTCCTGCGCCAGCAGGGTCCTGCGGGCCGCGAGCCACTCCTCGCGGGACACCACGTCGGGAAGGTTCTGCATGCGTCGACCTCCGGGCTCCGCGCCCGCCGGCGGCGGGCGGTCGCCACTCTAGGAGGGACCGGCGACAGTGCCGGTCCGGCGCCGCGAGCGCCCCCATCGAGACGGCGCGGAGACGGCGCGGAGACGGCGCGGAGACGGCGCGGAGACGGCGAGAAGGCTGCGAGAGGGCCGCACCCGGGCCGCGCGAGAGGCTTGGGTGGCACCCCCGCCTCACCTGCCCGCAAGCGGGAGGCGGAGGTGCCGCGGACGGTCCGTCATTGGAGCGTCCTGCACGCACATCGTCGAGGTCCCCATCTCGGCGTCTGCGGCCATGAGTAGATTCGCACGCTCCCGAGTGCCCTGTATGTCCCTTTTAGGTAAATCAACCTTTCGGTCGGCCGCAGGCCCCCGAACGGCTCGCACCGCTACGGTGACGTCGTGCCTCCCGGTCCCCCGTCTCCGCCTGCGGGCGTGGACCAGGACCTCGTCGACGCCCTGCGGGCGGCCGGGTGCGTCTTCGCCGAGGACGAGGCCCGGCTGCTCACCGAGACGGCCGCCTCCCCTACGCACCTCGCCGCACTGGTCGCGCAGCGGGTCAAGGGCCTCCCGCTCGAGCACGTGCTCGGCTGGGCGGAGTTCTACGGGCGGCGGGTGCTGCTGGACCCCGGCGTCTTCATCCCGCGCCGGCGCACCGAGGCGCTCGTCGCCGAGGCGGTCCGCCTGGGTCACCGGTCGCAGCCACCCCTGCTCGTCGTGGACCTGTGCTGTGGCTCGGGCGCCGTCGGGGCCGCCCTCGCGTCGGCGCTGCCGCAGGTCACCCTCCACGCCGCCGACCTCGACCCGGTGGCGGTCGCCTGCGCCCGACGCAACGTCGAGCCGCTCGGCGGACGGGTGCACGAGGGCGACCTGTTCGAGCCGCTGCCCGGCGGCCTGCGGGGTCGCGTCGACCTGCTCGCCGCCAACGTGCCGTACGTCCCCACCGGCGAGGTCGCGCTGATGCCGCGCGAGGCCCGTGACCACGAGGCACGGCTGGCTCTCGACGGCGGGACCGACGGGCTCGACGTGCTGCGGCGGGTGAGCTCCGCCGCGTCCGAGTGGCTCGCCCCCGGCGGCAGCCTGCTCGTCGAGACGAGCGAGCGGCAGGCGCCGGAGGCGGTCGCGACGTTCGCCGGAGACGGGCTCGCCGCCCGGGTGGTGGTCGAGGAGGACCTCGGCGCCACGGTCGTCGTCGGCACCCGTCCCCACTGACCGGCCGGCACCGACGCGCACCGACGCACACGGACGCACACGGACGCGCGCCGCCCGGCCCCGATACCGGGACCGGGCGGACTGGTGAGCGGTCGGCCGCCTCCCGGAGGTGCTCGTGCCGGCCGCCCACGTCAGTCCCCTCAGCCGGGCCAGGTCAGGGCGGTCACCCGCCCCGCGGTCACGACCGAGGTCAGCACCACGTCGTCGCTCTCCTTCAGGCAGAGGTCGTAGTTGCCCTCGCGCACGTCGCCGAACACCAGCGACGGCACCGGCGCGACAGGGGTCGGCCGGCTCACCACCGCGGCGTGGGGGTGGTGCCCCTCGCCGCGCCGGCGACCCGTCGGCCGGATCTCGATCTCCGTGCCGACCATCGCGGCCGGCATGGTGACCACCACGGCGCCGACGTCGTCCCCGATGTCGAGCAGGACGGCGCCCTGGCCGGCGTACGGGTTCTCCTCGGCGTGGCCGTGCCCGGGGACGTGGTCGTGCGGGTGCGCGTGCTCGCGGACGGCCCCGGTCATGGCGTCGACGTCCCGGGCATCGTCTGGTAGCCACCGTTCGGCGTGCCGAGGTACGGGAACGAGTCGAGGTAGTCGGGGTTCTCGTTGCCGGTCCCGTCGGTGACACCGGAGGCGGCACCGTCCGGGGTGAACGACGGGTCGACCAGCGGGATCGTCAGGCCCGCGACCGCCCGCAGCTCCACGGTCGTCACGTCGTCGGCGACCCGGCGGCCGTTGGGGAAGCCGGCGGCGTCGCCGGCCACGAGCCCGAGGTCGTTGGGCGAGGCCGTCGGCGGCACCGCGACGTTGAGCCGCAGCATGTCGGCGTCCACCGGGCCGGTGAAGTTCTGGAAGCCCGGGACCACACCCTCGGGGATGCCGGTGAGCAGGATCGCGTGCAGGTCCGCCCGCGGCGAGGAGTACGCCGCGAGGTTCGGGAACACGCCGGGGTAGAGCACCGGCAGCAGGCCGGCCGAGCTCGGGCTTGTCGACGTACTTCGCGTAGCGCCGTGTCGCCACGCGGCGGCCGGACGTTCCACTCGTCCTTCTCGGCCATCGGCGTGATGACCTCGTTGAACAGCGGGTTGCCGAGCCGGGACACCTGCTGCCACGGGCCGTGGCCGTCGGCTGCGCCCGGTGGAGCGGTCGAGGATGCGGGACGCGCCGGCGGCTGGCGGTCGCCCAGACCCCGATGACCGCGCCCGGGGACAGCGGGTCGCCGGGCTTGTCGCGGTGCCGGGTGACCTCCGAGATCGGCACCTGGATCGCGATGCTGTGCACGTTGAGCGTCTTGGTGCCGTCGACGCCCGACCGCCGCGGCGCTCGGGATCAGGTGCGCGTTCTGGAACGGGCGCAGCGTGCCGAGGTCGAAGATGCTGCCGAGGTCGACGTGGAAGCCCTCGGCGCGCTGGCCGGCGAAGACCCTGCGCCGGCCGACGGTGTGGAAGGTCTGCTCGGCGAGGGCCGCGTAGTTCGGCGTGCTGCGCGGGCCGATGTTGACCGGCGGGCAGGACAGCCTGGACGCGAGCACCTTGGTCTTGCCGTTGCGCGACCCGGGTGACGGAGTAGGTCTGCGGGCGGTTCCAGGTGGTGTCGGTGACCTTGGCGATCGGGCCGGTGTTGTAGAGGAACGTCTTCGGGTTGCGGATCTTGGTGTGAGAACCGGAACTGGTAGGTGATGTCGGACTCGGCGCGTGCCCCGGTTGTAGACGTGGATCTCGTAGAGCACGTCGTCGCCGAACTCGTAGAAGTTCGGGCCGCCGTCGGGCTTCTGGAGCGGGATGAAGTTGGCGATCAGCGTGACGGTGTCCGGGCGGTCCGGGCTGACGAACGCGTAGACGTCGGTGTTGTCGGCGACCGGGTCCTTGGAGATCTCCGGTGCTTCGCGGTGCGAGGACATCAGTCACCTCCCCGCCGCGTTGAGGAGGCGGGCGACGAGGTCGCGGTCGTGGACGACCACCTCGCGCTCGCCGACGAGGAGGGTCAGCTCGTCGGCCGTCGGCGTCGGCCACGTAGGCGACCACCGACTCGCGCGCGCTGTGGGGGTGGCGACGCGTCTCGGCGGCCGCGGCGGCCCCGGGGACGAGCACGGAGGCACCTGCTGCTGCGGCACCTGCGCCGGCGACGCCGATGAACCGGCGACGGGAGGACTCGCTCATGTTGACGGGCTCCTTTCGAGCTGTGGCCCCGGGCGCTGTGCCCGTGACCTGTGTCACACGCAGGGTGTTCGTCGCGGCGAGGGGCCCGGACGGGTCGCAATGCAGTGCAGTTGTCGTGACCACCGGGCGGCGTACTCACGCCCTCTGAGTAGCCGCACCGATGCCGCGAGGGCACGCCGGGCAGCACGCTTCTCGACATGGACATCCCCTCGCCGCGGACCACCACCGCGTTCTACGCCCAGGCCGGTCTCTCCTTCGCCGTCGCGCTCGGCGCCGTCGTGCTCGGCATCTGCTACCTGCCCGTGGACGCCTGGCAGCGGGCCTTCCTGGCGGTGGCCAGCCTGTTCCTGGTCACCTCGTCGTTCACCCTGGCCAAGTGCGTGCGCGACGCGCAGGAGACCACGGGGCTGACCAGCAGGCTCGACCAGGCCCGCCTCGACCGCATCCTCGCCGAGCACGACCCCTTCAAGGAGGCCGCCTGACGGACCGACCGATTTCGCTACCGGATCGGTCGATAACGGACACAATGGAAGGGTGGACCACCTCCGTCGCGCCCGTGCCGCCCTCGCGGTCCTGTGCGCCCTGGTGCTGGTCTACCCGCTCGTCCCGCACGGCCTCCTGCTCGACGTCTGGTACGACGCGGTGGGTGCGGCGGCCGTCGCGCTGGGGTTCCTCGGCGTGCGCCACCACCGGCCCGTGCGACGGACCGCCTGGCACCTCGTGCTCGCGGGGTTCCTCGGCTGGGTCGTGGGCGACCTGGTCTCCACGGTCGAGATCCACGTCGTGCACACGACGGCCTACCCCGTGCCGTCCGACGTCTTCTACATCGGCTCCTACGCGCTGATCGCCGCCGGGCTGCTGGTGCTGTCGCGCTCGCGGGGTGGCCGCGGCGACGTCACCGCGCTGCTCGACGCCGCGATCATCGCCACCGGCTGCGGGGTGGTGGTCAGCGTCTTCCTGCTCGGCCCGATCGCCGGGGACTCCTCGCTCGACGTCGCCGGCAAGGTCGTGAGCTCGCTGTTCCCGCTCATGGACGTGCTGCTGGTGGCGATCCTGGTCCGGCTCTGGGCCTCGCCCGGCGCGCACACCACGGCGTTCCGGCTGCTGCTGGCCGCGTTGACCTCGACGCTGGCCGGCGACGTGGTCTGGAACCTCACCTACGTCGCGTTCGGCGTCTCCACCTCGTCAGCGTGGAACGACCAGCTCTGGCTGGCGGGCTACGTCCTGGTCGCGGCCGCGGCCTGGTCGCCCTCGATGCTGTCGGTCTCCGAGCAGCAGCCGGCCCGCGACACGGTCGCGGACCCGCGGCGGCGGCTGTTCGTGCTCGCCGGCGGGCTGGTGCTGCCGGCGGTGACACTGCTCGTCGACGGCCTCACGGGCGACGACGTCGCGTGGCTGCTCGTCGCGCTCGGGTCGGTCCTGATGAGCGGCCTCGTGCTCAGCCGGATGGCCGCCCTCCTGCACGTCGTCTCGGCGCAGGCGGTGCAGCTGGCCGCGCTGGCCCGTTCCGACTCGCTCACCGGCGCCCCGAACCGCCGCACCTGGGACCACGAGCTCTCCCGCGCGTGCCAGAGCTCGCGCGAGCAGGACCGGCCGCTGACGGTCGCTCTCCTCGACCTCGACCACTTCAAGGGCTACAACGACACCCACGGCCACCAGGCCGGCGACGTGCTGCTGCGCGAGGCGGTGGCCGCGTGGACCGACCAGCTCCACGGAGAGGAGGTGCTGGCACGGTACGGCGGCGAGGAGTTCGCCCTGCTGTTCCCGGGCGCCTCACCCCTGGAGGCGGCCGAGCGGGTCGAGCGGCTGCGGGCTCGCACGCCGCACGGGCAGACCTTCTCGGCCGGGCTCGCGCTGTGGGACCCGACCGGCGACCCGGGGTGGCCGTCGCCGCGGCCGACCGGGCGCTCTACGAGGCCAAGCACGCCGGCCGCGACCGGATCCGGATCGCCGACACCCCGCAGGACGTCGCCACCACGCCGTACCTCACCGTGGTGATGCAGCCGATCGTGGACCTCACCACCGGCGACGTCGTCGGCGTCGAGGCGCTCAGCCGCTTCCCGGGCCAGGACCCGGCCACCGTGTTCGCCGAGGCCCGCGGCAGCGGACGCGGTCCCGAGCTCGAGGCCGCGGCGGTCCGCGCGGCGCTGGAGCACCGTCCCGGCGAGGGCACGCTGTCGCTGAACCTCAGCGTCGAGGCGATCACCACCGCCGCCGTCTCGGACGTGCTCCCCGAGGACCTCCGGGGCATCGTCCTCGAGGTCACCGAGCACACCGACGTCGACCTGTGGACCGAGGTCTCCGACGCCGTCGCCGCGCTGCGCGAGCGGGGCGCCGTGATCGCCGTGGACGACTGGGGCCGGGGCTTCTCCAACGTCGACAGGATGCTGCGGCTGCGTCCCGAGATCGTCAAGCTCGACATGTCGCTCGTGCACGGCGTCGACGACGACTACCACCGGGCCACGATCCGCTCGATCACCACCTGGGCGGACGCCGTCGGCGCCCGGGTGTGCGCCGAGGGTGTCGAGACCGACGCGCAGTGGCAGGCGCTGCTCGCGCTCGGCGTGCACCTCGGCCAGGGCTACCTGTTCGGGCGCCCGGTCGCTCCGGACGCCCTCGCGGCAGCCACGCGCCCGCGGGTCAGCGCGGCCTCGCGGCCACGGTGAGCGCCGAGACCGCTCCCTCGCCCGCGACGTTCACCGCGCTGGCCCGGAACCGGTAGAGCGCGTTGGGCAGCGTGAACACCGCCTGCCGCGCCGTACCCGTCACCGTCATCGTGGTCGTCGACCCGGTCGGCGTGACGCCGTCCGTCCCGACCCGCACCGCCGTCACGCGGTAGGTCGTGATGGCCGCGCCGCCGGTGCTGGTCGGCGCCGTCCAGCGGGCGGTCAGCGTCAGCGCCCCACCGGCCGCGCCCTGCACCGAGGACTGCATCACCGGGGCACCGGGCGGCGCGCTCGGCGTCACCGCGTTCGACGGCAGCGAGTTCGGGCTGTTGCCGGCCGTCGTGACGGCCCGCACCACGAAGGTGTACGTCGTCCCGTTGGTGAGCCCGGTGATCTCCGCGCTCTCCGCCGTGCCGTCGGCGACCGCGACCGTGCGGACGACGGTGGTGCCGGTGCGCACGTCGACCTGGTAGCCGGTGATCGTCGAGCCGCCGGACTGGCCGGGCGTCCAGCTCAGGATCGCCGAGGCCCGCCCGCGCGACGCGACGAGGTTCGTCGGTGCCGTCGGGCTCCCCGTCACGGTCACCGGTGCGGTCTCCGCGGACCACTCCCCCGCCCCGAACAGGCTGGTCGCGCGCACCCGGAAGGTGTACGTCGTCCCGCTGGTCAAGGTGATGCTGCGGCTGGTGGACGTGCTCGCGATCCCGGTGACCGACCGCACGACCGCGCCGGCCGACAGCACGTCGATCTCGTAGCCGGTCCGGGTCACACCGGGCGTCGCGGCCGGGGCGGTCCAGGTCACCGTGACCGAGCCGTTGCCGGCGCGCGCCGTGCCGATCGTGGGACGACCAGGGACCGCGACCGTCAGGGTCTGGTCGGAGAACTGGAGCCGCTCGATGTTGCGCAGCGTGTCGGTGCCGTCGCTGACCCGCTGGCCGACGATGTTCGTGCCGGTCTGGGTGACCGCCAGGACGCCGTTGGCCGCCGAGATCGTGTAGTTGGACCGGGGCCCGGTGAACACCGCGGTGTCGGTGCCGGTGGTGACGGGCGCGACGATCTCGCGCACCGCCACCAGCTGGCGGGGCGACACGGTGCCGTCGAAGATCGCCTTCTCCAGCGTCTTGGTCGAGCCTGCGAGGTAGGGGTGCTCGAGCAGGTCGGTGCTGCCGATCTCGGTGGCCGGGTCGGCCGGGTCGGTGCGCACGCTGATCCGCACCTGCAGGGCGCGGTCGCCGTCGATGACGTCGTCGCCGCCCCGGCCGGTGATGGTGTCGCTGCCACCGCCACCGAGCAGGACGTTGCCGTCGCCCCAGATCGGGCCGGTCAGCGGGCAGCGGCCCGCGGCCGACCGGGCCACCACGGGCGCGAGGTCACCGGACAGGGCCGGCAGCAGCGCGCCGAGTCCCTTGATGCGGTCGACGCCCTCCTGGTCGATCACGTCGCAGCCGGTGAAGCCGGCCCCGCCGAGCTGCGAGGGGATGTCGTTGGTGCCCTTGATGACGTCGTCGAACGCCGAGCCGGAGTTGGCCTCGACCTCCTGCCACCGGTCGCGGTTGGTGACCACCTGGATCGGCAGCGGCCCGAGGTTGTTGTTGATCTCCATGTCGTCGTCGGCGCCCACGGTGTCGTACTGGTGGATCGCCCAGTCGAAGCCGCCGGCGCCCGCGTTGCGGTCGATGGCGGCGTTCTGCGCCATGATGTCGTCGCCGCCCTCGCCGTCGTAGTCGTTCTCGCCGACCTGGCCGACGAAGACGTCGTTGCCGGGACGGTTCTCGGCCGGGTCGTCGAAGAACGGCGCACCGTGGTCGCCCTGCAGGAGGTCCTGCCCGGCGCCGCCCTGGATCCAGTCGTCGCCGCCGTCGCCGAACACGGTGTCCGCCCCGGCGCCGGCGACGATGAAGTCGTCGCCCTCGCCCGCGAAGGTCTCGTTGTCGTTCTGGCCGCCGTCGACGACGTCCTTGCCGTCGCCGCCGTTGACGATGTCGTTGCCGGCGCCGCCGTCGAGGGCGTCGTCGCCGGGGCCGCCCTTGAGCACGTCCGCACCGCCGGCGTCGGTCACCCGGTCGTCGCCGGCGCCGCCGACGGTGACGTCGTCGCCGAAGTAGCCGTCGAGGACGTCGTCGCCGTCGTTGCCGTAGACGGTGTCGTTGTCGTTGCCGGCGATCACCCGGTCGGTGCCGGACGAGCCGTTGTAGACGGCCTGGCCGTTGATGCCCGACGGGTCGACCGTGTTGGTGGTCCGGTAGGCCAGCGTGCCGTCGGGCTTGCGCAGCAGCAGCGCCTGCTCGTTGCAGTCGGTGGCCTGGTCGTCGGCCACCGTCGAGCCCGAGGCGGCGTACCCGGCCGCCGTACCGGCCAGCGAGGCGAGCTGGAACTTGCAGTCGGCGGTGCCGAAGGCGTCGGCCTTGAGCGTGTCGGTGTCGTCGGTGTTGCGCATGACCAGCTCGGAGAACGAGTTGCCCTCGAGCTGGGTGCGCAGGTTCATCCCCGGCGTGCGGGCGAGGTAGTAGAAGCGGTCGCCGTTCTGCAGGTCGCCCAGTGGTCTTCTCGAAGACGTAGTTGAAGGTGCTGCCGAGGTCGCCGCCGAAGGACTGGGTGTTCTCGGCCAGGCCGCCGACCCACAGGTCGACGTCGTCGAGACCGGTCCGCGAGGCGTCGGACGCGGTGTTGGCCCAGTCACCGTTGCTGTCCAGGAAGTCCATCTCGTCGGCGCTCGGCGAGACGCCCGACGGCGGGTTCACCAGCAGCTGCGCGGCGGCCCGCTTGGCGGCCACCGTCGTGACGTCGTCGGAGGTGCCGAGGTCGCCGTCGGGACCGGAGTCGCGCACGGTCGGGTAGGTGCCGTAGGCCGCCACCAGGTTGACCAGCGTCTCCGGGTGCTTGAGGTTCTGACCGAGGTCGGACCAGCTCGTGTACGGCGCGAGCTGGCCGTCGTGGGTGGTCTCGAAGAGCTGGCGGCGGAACACGTTGAGCGTCGGCACCCCCTCCGAGCGGGCCCGGGCCATGTTGAGCGTGGCCAGGTCGAGCGGCAGGCCGAGCAGGTTGTTGCGCAGCGTCTCGACCATGAACTCGTCGATCTCGTTGCCCGGCTGGTCCGACATCCCCATCAGGATGCCGCCGGCGGCCTTCTCCGAGGTCTCCGTGGCGCCGTTGGCGTCGCGGTTGAACTCCGGTGGGTTGAGGAAGCCCTCGAGCAGCGGCAGGGAGTACTGCCGGCCGGCCTTGTCGCTGCGGGCGATGGTGTCGGTCAGCATCGAGTGGCCGAAGCGGTAGACCGCGTGCGCGAACTCCGCCGGGATGGCGGCGTCCACGTCGGGCTGGTAGACGTGGAAGGGCTGCAGGCCGGGCTGGATCTTGCGCGCGAACTCCTCGAAGACCGACGTGCTGGTACTCCATCT
Organism: uncultured Actinomycetota bacterium; assembly: GCA_963781745.1. GTDB lineage: Bacteria > Actinomycetota > Actinomycetes > Propionibacteriales > Nocardioidaceae > Nocardioides_B. The sequence continues at coordinate 13,413 of CAWAHH010000001.1, forward strand.
CGTTGACGAAGCGGGCGGCCTGGAACAGGCGCTGTCCGTAGTTCCAGCCGGACGGGCCGGTGGTCCGCTTCCAGGACGCCAGCGCGGCGACGCCGGTGGCGGAGGTGTCGGCCTGCAGGGTCTTGGCGATGTCCGCGACGAGCCGGTCGTGCTCGGAGTGGAAGACCTGGTGGATGGCGGTCAGGCCGATGTTCTCGTTGACCCGGCCGTCGCCGGCGACGAAGTGCGAGTCGAGCAGCTCGTCGTCGTAGGTGCCCGGCGGGCTGGTGGGTGAAGTCGTGGTCCGCGACGTGTTCGTCGTCGGCGTCCGGCGCGACCGGCGGCGTGCCCGGGTTGTGGTCGGTGTCGGCCGGGCTCGGGTCGGCGTTGTGCGCGATGTCGGTCAGGAACGGCGTGTCGAAGTGCACCGCGTCGGCGGGCACGGCGACCGGCGCGGCCAGGTCGCCCTCGACCAGGCCGCTGTCGGTGACGTACTGCGGCAGGCCGTGCGGGCCCGGCGTGAAGTTGCCGTAGGGGTCGGTCGCCAGCATCGGGATGTCGGTGACGTCCGCGTCGTGCAGGTCGAGGCCGAGCACGTCGCGGGCCTGCTTCTTCAGGTCGGCCCAGGTCGCCATGCCGCCCTCGAGCGGGGTGCCGGCGGGACCGCCGAGGAGCCGGCCGGTCGTCGACCGGGCGGCCGTCGGTCAGGGTGTACTCGCGCAGGAAGACCTGGTGCGAGGCGTGCGAGGTGTAGGTCTGGCTCTGGTCGACCCACGGCGTGTCGGTGTTGGCGGCCTCGGCACGTCGTCGGAGGTGCCCTGGACGCCGTCGGGCCCCGGCTGGGTGCGGGCCCGGGTCAGCACCATGAAGCGCTGCGAGGCCGGGAGGTCGTCGGCGGTGCCGGCACGGTGGTCGGGCCCGGCGATCAGCGGGTCGTCGTCCTTGAGCGGCACGAAGACGGTGCCGCCGCCCTTCACGGTCTGGTCGATGCCGTGGTCGAAGAACTGTCCGAACAGCGTGAACAGGCCGTTGAACGGCGGCGAGAGGCCGACGTCGGTGCTCACGTTGGGGATCGGCAGCGACTGGCCCGAGGGGATGCAGCCCGTGGGGATCCCCGGGGTGCCCTCGACGTCGTCGGGGTCGGTCGTGCAGGGCACGAAGCCCGCGGCGCCGCCGCTGCGGACCGGGTGGCCGGCCGCCGCGACGGCCGCCGGGTTGGCCGGAGGTCTGGTCGTCGACCAGGTTGCTCACCAGCCGCGGCCGGGTGTCGAAGACGTTGCCGGTGCGCTGGGCGTACGACGTCGAGCGCGGCGGCCCGAACATCGCCGGCGACAGCTCGGCCCCGCCGAACGGCGGCCGCCGTCATCCGCGGGAAGAGGCGGTCGGCGGCGCCGTACCCGTCCCGTCCCGCGAAAGGTTGTTGCAGGACCCGTCGACGGTCCGCAGGCCGTAGGACGTCAGCCGGTCCGGCACCTGGTCGACCGCCGGGCCGACCAGCGTCCCGCACGGGTTGTCCGCCGTGCGCGTCGACGCGTGCCGCTCGGCGATGTCGATCTGCTTCAGGATGTACGCAAGGTCGCCCTTGGTCACCGTGAAGCCCTGACCGACCGCCGCCGGCGCGGCCGCGCTGCGGCTCGCCGTCGCCACCTGCGCCGCGAACGTCGTCGCGACCACTGCCCCCACGAGCGCTGCGCTGACGAGACGTCGCGCAGCAGCTCCCCGTGTGCTCTTCATAGGTGCCCCCACCTCACGGAAAAGTTCCGGGCGCAAGGATCAGCGGCAGACCTTGGGAAAACCCCGGGGGTCGCGTTCCCTCTACCGTCAGGCGCGACGGGACAGGGCGCGGCCGAGCACCAGCGAGCCGCCGAGCAGGGCGGCCGCGAACGCGAGCATCACCGTGCCGGCGAGCGCCTGGTCGGCGTGCATATCGGCCCACCACCACGACAGGTCGGTGAAGAACCCTCCGACGGCCGGCGCCGTGGCCGCGTGCAGGCGCCAGCCGTACACCGCGAGCACGACCGCGAGCAGGAGCAGGCCCGCCACCGAGCCGCCGGAGGTCAGGGTGGTCGCGCCGGCGCGGTCGGGCACCGGGCCGGCCAGCAGCGGCACGGCCACCAGCAGCCCGGCGACGAGCACGCCCAGGGTCAGCAGCAGGTGCCCCAGGACGGTGTGCAGGGAGAGCTCGAGCAGCGAGGACTGGAACACGGCCGCGAGCAGCACGACCAGCAGCAGCGAGGCGTTCTCGGTGCGCCGCAGGACGCCCGGCAGCCTGCGTACGCACTCCTGCGCCAGCGGGCGCGGCAGTCCGGCCGCCAGCAGCATGGGGGCGACGAGCGCGAGCGTGAGCAGCTGGGCGACCTGGGCGCTGAGCAGCGCCGTGGCGTAGGCGCCCAGCCCGCCGGCCATCGACCAGGTGGTGACCACGGACGCCGGCGACGAGCGCGACGCGACGCCACGGCTCCCACCGCGCGTCGACGCGCCGGGCGGCGGCCAGACCGCGACCAGCAGCGCGGCGGACGCCGCGAGCAGCAGGGCGTCCGGGCGGACGTCGAGCAGCAGGTGGCGTACGTCGGCGGGCGCGGTCGTCGCGTCGATGGTCGGGAAGCGTGCCGCGTGCGGCGGCACGGACCGCACCGCCGAGCGCACCGGCGGCGGCGTCCGGGCCAGCACCACGGCGAGGCCGACGGCGGTCGCCATCACCAGCACCTCGGCGCCGGCCAGGCGCAGGAACGCGCGCGGACGCCCGGCCACGACGGCGGGGACCGTGCGGGCGCGGTGCCACCAGCCGAGGGCGCCCAGCGCGAGCAGCGCGCCTGTCTTGGCCAGCAGCAGGATGCCGTAGGGGGAGGTCCACACGTCGGCGTCGAAGCCCACCCGCGTCCAGCGCCGAGCACGCCGGAGGCCGCGACGACCGCGAAGCAGGCCAGGGCCACCCGGCTGAAGCGCGGCACGGCCGCGCGGAGGACCGCGGCGCTGCGCAGGTGCAGGGCCAGCGCGAGCAGGCCACCGGTCCAGACGGTCGCGCCCAGCACGTGCACGAGCACGGTCAGGCTGGCGAGCAGGTGGTTCGAGGCGGTCGCCGCGTGGCCGGTGGCCAGCAGCGGGCCCATCGACCCGAGAGCCGCCACAGCGGCCGCGCGCGCGGCCGGCACGGACCGCCACCGGCTCGCCCAGAGCGCGACGGCGAGGCCGGTCAGGGCCAGCAGCACCGAGGGCGCGGCCCTGCGGCAGGCTGGAGCCGTAGGCGAGCAGGGTCGGCGAGCGCAGCAGCGACCCGAGCGGCACGCCCACGATGGTGGAGGTCGTCAGCAGGAGCTGGACGAGCGCGGCGACGGACCAGGCGGCGCCCCAGCGGGCCGAGGCCCGCAGCAGCCGGTCGCGGTCCCCCTCGGCCGAGCCGGGCGGCAGCAGCCAGCCCGCGGCGACCAGGGTGCCGACGGCACCCACGGCGGTCAGGTCGAACGCGGCGCGCGAGAGCGGCAGCAGCCGGCGGGTCAGGTCGCCGGCGTCGGAGAGGCCGGGCAGGCCGGGCAGGGAGGGAGCGGTCGACCCGCGCGCCACCAGCACGCCGAGGCCGACCCCGAGCGCGCAGAACGCGACCAGGCCGAGCAGGCGCAGGCCGGTGGCGGGCCGTCGGCCGACGACGGGCCGGGCGCCCATGACATCCACGAGCACGGTCATGTGCGGACCTCCCTGACGGCGACCCGGACCCGGGTGGCGACGAGCACGGCCGCGGCGAGCAGCGCGAGGACGGGGACCAGCCACCGGGTGGGCGGCGCGGCCACGGGGGCGGCCGCCGAGGCGTCGCCCCCGGCCGCGGCGGCGCCGCGGGCCAGGGTGAAGGAGTAGCCGCCGACGACCGGGTGGCCGTCGGAGGCGACCACGCGGTAGGCGACGTGGTAGGTGCCGCGGCCCAGGCCGGTCAGCGGGACGCTCAGCTGCTCGCCGAGCACGCCCGCCCGGCCGACCACGTGGTCGGTGCCGTCGTCGTCGCGGACGACGACCTCGGCGAGGTCGGGCAGGATCGAGGTGGCGAAGGTCAGGTCCAGCCGGGTCGGCACGCGGTCCACCGCACCCGCGGCCGGGCTCTGCCCGACCAGGTCGGTGTGCGCGGACGCCGCCGGGGCGCCCAGCGCGGAGGCGAGGCCGACGAGCGCCAGCATCGCCAGCGCGACCGTCGTACGACGGACCGCGCCCCGGACCGGGCCCGGGTGCAGGCATCGAGCCGCGTTCATCGAGACACCCCCGCGAGGGCGGTGAGGGGCCAGACCACTGCGACCACCCTTCCTTCCACGTCGTCGACCGGGACCGCGCCGAACACGCGCGAGTCCCGGCTGTTCCTCCTGTCGTCGCCGAGCACGAACACGTGCCCGGCCGGCACGTCGACCGGTCCGAAGAAGACGCTGTCGATGCGCTGCGGGTCGGCGTAGTCCTCGTGCACCACGTGGCCGTCGACCACGAGCCGCCCGTCCCGGATGCCGACCCGGTCCCCGCCCAGCGCCACGATCCGCTTGACGAGCGGGTCGGCGCCGTCCTGCCTGATCGAGACCACGTCGCCGCGGTGCCAGTGCGTCCCGTGCGCGCCGAGCTTCCAGGCGAGCACGTGCTCGCCCGGCCGGAGCGTCGGCGTCATGCTGCCGGTGACGACGTGGAGCGGCTCGGCCACCCACAGCCGCAGCGGCACGAGCGCGACGAGCACCACGACCACGGCCGTGCCGAGGCCCCGCAGGACCCTCGCGCGGCGAGTGCCGTCCTGCCCGGCTCCGGAGCGACCCTTCCCCCGGGCCACACCGTCAGTCTTCCGGCTCGGCCGCGGCGGCGGTGATCGGGTCGACCTCCGCCACGTGGTCGGGGTCGCCGACGCTGAACTGCATCATCATGTCGTGGTCCTCGTGGACCAGGTTGTGGCAGTGCATCATGTAGCGGCCCTCGGGCTCCATCCAGCCCTCGCCGGCAGCGGGACCCTCGAAGCGCATGGCGACGCGGACGGTCTCGTTCTCGCCGACGTACACGACGTCCTTCGGGCCCTTCTCGTGCGGCAGCACGTTGGCGGCCGAGCCGTTGCGGGAGAGGACCTGGAAGTCGACGAGGTGGATGTGCACGGGGTGGAACCAGCCGCCCGAGGTGTTGGTGAGCTGCCAGATCTCGACGGCGCCCTGCTCCGGCTCGGCCATGCAGTGGGTGTACTCGCTGGCGATGACGTTCTCCCACGTCTCGCCGTTGATGGTCCACTTGCCGTTGGTGCGGATGAACTTGAACTCGCGGTCCGGGACCGACTGCGCCTTGAGGTCGGCCTCCTTGAAGGTCATGCACTCCGCGGTCGGCACCCGCGCCGCCCAGTCGGCGGGCAGCACGTTGTCGGCGGTCGAGGACGGCGCGGTCTTGGCGACCCGGAACTGCATCACCTGGGTGATGCCGTCGTAGTTGACGTTGTTCTTGGGCAGCAGGTTCTTCAGGGTCAGCTTGCCGCCCTTGTACTTCGAGAAGTCGACGACGATCTCGTAGCGCTCGGCCATGCCGTGCGCGGAAGCTGCTGACGACCTGCGGCTTGGGCATCAGGCCGGCGTCGGTGGCGATGACGGTCATCGGCACGCGCCGACTTGCCGTCGTGCAGCTGCCAGGTCCACGAGCGCGACACCGACGCGTTGAGGATCCGGAAGCGGTAGAGGCGCGGCTCGACGTCCATCACCGGCCACGGCACGCCGTTGATCAGCGGCACGTCGCCGTACACGCCCGGATTGGCTGTTGTCGTCGTAGATCAGCGTGCCGTCGGTGGCGAACATCGCGTCCCGCACGATCATCGGCACGTCGTAGGCGGCCGAGCCGTTGGCCGAGCCACCGCTCGGGATGCCGAGCCTGCTCTCCACCTCGTCGTGCAGGATGTACATCGCCGCGAGGCCGTTGTAGGCGTTCTGCGAGGTGTGGTGCACGCCGTGGTCGTGGTACCAGAGCGTCCGCGCCTCCTGGCTGTTCGGGTAGAAGTAGGTCTTCACCTGGCCGGGCAGGGTGATGTCGGAGGCGTAGCCGTCGAACTGCGGCAGCGACGCGGAGCCGTGCAGGTGCGTGGAGGTCGAGCGCAGCAGCGGGTCCGTGGTGTATGCCGAGGGCATCTTGGCGTTCTGGTACGGCGCGGCGGGCGGGCGCTGCAGCGCGTTGGACTGGCGCACCACGATCGGGCTGCCCTTGCGGACCCGGAAGCGTGGGACCCGGCACCTGGCCGTTGTAGCCGAAGACGGGCGTCTTGAAGCCGGGCATGATCTCGGCGACGGTGAAGCGCTGGCGGATGTCGTAGCGCGGGTAGGTCCGCATTGCGCCGTCCGGGCATCCCATGTCCCACTCGCCGGCCGGGCTCAGCTCTGTGGGCCGCACGAACGGCAGCGTGAACTTCGCCGGCATCTTGCTGGTGGGCATGCGCGTGCTGGTGGTCGCGGTCAGTCCGAGCCGCTCCCACGGCAGCATCGCTGCCGCACCGCCGGCCACGCCCAGCTTGATCACGTCACGACGGTTGAGCCCCATGGTCACCCCTCTTGCATCCCCCACCCGCCCCCGGGTGTCCGCCCCTCTCATGGGGCGAGCGGCAACCATCCCCGGCGCCGCTTGGGCAAACCTTGAGGGAAGTCAAGATCCCGTCAGGATGACCGGGACCGTCACCCGCAGGCGGACGCCGCCGCCGGTGACGTCGTCGAGCTCGAGGCGTCCGCCGAGATCGGTGACGGTGTCGCGGAGCAGGCGCAGGCCGAAGTGCCCCTCGGGGACGTCGGCGGGCGTGCCGTCGGGCGCTCCCGGTGGCAGGCCCCGGCCGTCGTCGGTCACCGCGACGTGGACCTCGTCGGCGGACCGGCGTACGTCGACCGAGCAGGTGCGCGCGCCCGAGTGCGTCACCACGTTGCGCAGTCCCTCGCGCAGCACGCGGTAGACGAGCCGGGCCGTGTCGACCGGCAGGTCGGCGTCGGGCTGCACCGAGACGTCGATGCGGATCCCGGCCTCGACGGCGTCCTGGGCGAGCTCGTCGGCCGCGGCGGCGAGGCCGTCGTTCTCCAGGTCGGCCGGGTAGATGTCGACCAGCAGGGACCGCAGCGCGGTCACGTCGCGGGTGAGCAGGGCGCTGATCCGCGAGAACGACGCGTCGTCGGCCGCCGTGGCGCGGCCGTCGACGACGCGCTGGCGCAGCGTGGGCAGCAGGTAGCCGATGCCGGCGAGGTCCTGGATGACCCCGTCGTGCAGGTCCTGGGCGATCCGCCGGCGCTCGAGGTCGGAGGCCAGCAGGGCGTGCCGGAGCAGCTGTGCGCGGTCCTCGCGACCGCGCTGGATGCGCCGGGCCAGGGAGACGCCCAGGGGCAGCACGGCCATGCCGAACAGCAGCAGCACCCCGCTGGAGACGAACAGGATCGCGAGCACCACGGCCCTCTGGTCGGCGTCGAGGCGCTCGGTGGAGAGGTAGGCCTCGAAGACGAGCGGCTCGCCGTCGGCGTCGCGGGTCGCGGCGTACACCTCGAGCAGGCGGCCCTCGTCGCGCTCCTCGACGTTCTCCTCCTTGCGCAGGTCCGACACCTCGGCCACGACGCCTCGCTCCTCGAAGAGCGCGGCCACGTCGTCGGGCAGGTCGAACCGCCGCCCCACCAGGTCCGTCTCGTCGGTCCAGAGGATCGTCCCGTCCTCGGACCACAGCTTCACGTGCCGGATCGACCCCTCGTCGATGCGGTGCTCGAGGAGCAGCACCAGCGGGCGGATGGCACCCGGGCGACCGGCCCGGACGTCGCGGTCGACCAGCGGCCCGACCAGGCTGTCGGCGATGCCCTCGGTGCGCAGCTCGGCCTCGTCGAGGGCGCGCTCCTTGGCGATCTGGTTGCCGATCGCGAACGCGCTCAGCAGCAGCACCACGCCGGTCACGCCGATGTAGGCGACGTAGCGCAGCAGCGCGCGCCGCACGACGGGCTCGTCCCACTCCGGACGCACCGTCGGCTCGTCGTCCCGCACCCGTCGCAGGCGGCGCCTTGTCCGCTCAGACATCGACGAGGCCGCGACGGATCGCGATGGCGACCGCCTCGAGCTGGGAGTGCGCGTCCAGCTTGCCGAGGAGGGTCTTCACGTAGCCCCGGCACGTGTTGACCGAGATCCCGAGCGTGCGCGCGATCGTGGCGGTGTCCTTGCCCTGCGCCAGCAGGGCGATCACCTCGGCCTCGCGCCGCGAGAGTGCCGGCAGCGGGTTCTCCTCGCGCGGCCCGGTCACGAGCAGGTGCAGCAGCCCGGCGTCGACGACGAAGCCGCCCTGCCGGGCCGAGCGAAGCGCGTGCAGCATGTCCGGCAGCGAGCCGTTCTTGGGCAGCAGGCAGCACGCCCCTGCCGCGGCGGCGCGCTTCATCAGGTCGCGGCTGGCGTGCGCGGTCAGCACCACGACCCGCATGTCGGGGTACGTCGCGGTCAGCTGCGCGGTCACCGCGACCCCGTCGTCCTCGCCGAGCTGGACGTCCATGACCACCACGTCGGGACGGGTCCGCTCGGCCATCGCCAGCGCCTGGCGCGCGTCGTGCGCGGTGCCGACGCACTCGAGGTCGTCGAGCCCCGACAGGGCCAGCGCGAGCAGGTCGGAGAAGGTCCGGTGGTCGTCGACCACGAGCACGCGCGTGACCTCGACGTCGGGCGGGGCGGGCAGGGAAGCGTCGTCGGGCACCGGTGTCGGCGCGCGACCGGGTGGCGTCGGGTCGCCGGTCATCTGTGTCTCCCCCCATCACGAGCCCGGGACGGGCTCACTGCGGGGCGTGACGACGTGCATCCAGCGACCGCAGCCGGCCCGAGCGGTCCGCGTTCGTGTCGACGGCCTGTGCGTCGGTGGTGCCCCCGAGATGCAGTATGACGGCAGGACGCCGTCTCCACACGCGTGTTGCGCAACCGGTCCAGCCCGTCGACGTCGAGGCGGGCTCAGGCCACCGAGAGCACGCGGACCGCCATCGCGGCCAGATCGGCGTCGCGCTCGGGCACCTGCACCCCGGGCACGGCCTCGAGCGCCTGCCGCAGCAGTCGCATCAGGCTGGAGAGCTCGTTGCGGCTGTGCCGGTCGTCGAGCCCGTCGGGCCCGCCGAGGCCGGTCGCCTGGCGCGGGATCCCGCTCGAGTCGCGCAGCAGGTCGCCGTACAGCAGCCGGCTGCCGTGCGAGGGCTCCGTGCCGAGCTCGAGCACCATCGCCTCGCGCAGCGACGCGTAGCAGCCGAGGGCCTCGCCGTGGCGGCCCTGGGCCGCGAGCGCGCGCATCTCGATCTGCGCGGCCCGCTCGGCCAGCGGCGTCCGCGCGGTCACCGTGCGCGCCAGGCGCAGGGCCAGCCCGGTGTCGCCGAGCGACAGCGCGCCCTCGGCGGTCTCGGTCAGCAGCGCCTCGATCTCGCGACGGTGGCTGACCCGCTCGGACTCGGCCCACGAGGCGTGCGGCTCGCTCGCCAGCAGCCCGCCATCGAGCAGCCCGAGCGCGCGGTCGGTCAACCGGATCCGGTCCTCGGCCGACGCCTGGCGGGCGCTCGCGAGCATCCGCTTGGCGGCCACCACGTCGACCCAGACGCGGTCCGAGCGGAGGAGGTACCCGGTCGTCGTCGTCTGCAGGGCCGAGTCGCGACCCTTCGCGCCGAGGGCGCGGCGCAGGATGCACACGTAGCTCTCGAGCGTGCCGACGTACGAGGGCGGCGGGTTGCCGTCCCAGAGCAGGTGCGCGATGCGGTCCTTCGACATCGGTCGACCGACCGACAGCGCGAGCATCTCCAGCACCTGGCGCGGCTTGACGCCGCCCAGCTTCTCGACCGGATCGCCGGCCTCATTCGTGACCCGCGTGCTTCCGCACACGTGGACGTACAACAGCCCCATGGCTTTCAAACCCCACCGTCTGCAACCCCCCGGTCGCTCGCCCAGCGTGACGGATGCCCGCCATCGGGCGGGAGACACAGACGGGGGATGTGGGGTTCCCGAAAGTTGAATGGCCCACCGACCATGCCCTTATCACCCGGATGGACTACTCGAGTAACGGCCCATGTACCACCCGATGAAGCAAGATTTACCGCTGATCCCTAGCCCGTCTGTGTCCGGTTCCTGCCCGGACGGGTCACGGCGTCCGTTCTGACCCGCGGCCCAGGATCCGCGGAACGGCCAGGTCCCGTGCGCTCCTCGAGGTCGCCGCCGGGTGCCCGAAAGGCCCGTCGGCGAGACCGTATGTCGCCTGTGCTTGGGGATTCCTCGGGATCGTGGTCCGGGAGGGCACCCGGCACCCCCGCGGTGTCCGTTTCGCGGCATGTGCCGCAGGTACTACGACCTCTGGGCAGGTTGTCACCACAAGCGTTGCCGGACCTAGTCTCGAGTCGCAGGGCGGACGGCGGTGCACTCGGGAGCGACGGCGTCACGATCACGGTCCCCCAGCGTGATCAGGAGCCTTGTGCTGTGGACCCGGGGGGACGCGCGGACCTCTGCCCCCGGCCCGCCGACCTCCCGGGTCCCACGCCCAGCACCCTGCCCGCTCTGCCCCCGTCCACGTCCAGCGGCCGTCCACCCACCCGGCGCCGGCTCAGCCCCAGAACACCCGCTCGACGACCCGGCGCGCACGCCGGGTCACCCGCAGGTAGTCGTTGACCAGCTCGTCGGACTCGCCGGGTGCGTAGCCGCGCACGTGCGCCACGGCGGCGCGCTCCCGGGCGTCGCGCGGCAGCGAGTCGGCGAGGCGGCCGCGCACCAGCGTGATCGCGTTGCGCAGCCCGCTCGCGGTGCGCCAGCGCCGCCGCCAGCGCCTCGGCGTCGGCGCGGGTCAGCAGGTCGGCGGCGACCGCGGCCTCGAGCGCGTCCAGGGTCCGGGTCGTCCGCAGCCCGGGCGACGGCGCCGGCGTGCTGCATCTGGAGCAGCTGGACGGTCCACTCGACGTCGGCCAGCCCGCCGCGGCCGAGCTTGAGGTGGGTGGCCGGGTCGGCCCCGCGCGGCAGCCGCTCGTCGTCGACGCGGGCCTTGATCCGGCGTACCTCGCAGCACGTCGTCCTCGCTGATCCCGCTCGGCCGGGAAGCGCAGCGGGTCGACCAGCTCGATGAAGCGCGCGGCACAGGTCCGCGGTCGCCGACCGTCGCCTCGGCCCGCAGCAGCGCCTGCGCCTCCCAGACCGCCGACCAGCGCGCGTAGTAGGCGCGCGTAGGAGTCCAGCGATGCGCACCAGCGGGCCCTGCTTGCCCTCGGGCCGCAGGTCGGCGTCGACGGTCGAGCGCGGGATCGGTGCCGGGCAGCGTCAGCAGCCGCCGCAGCTCGTTGGCGACGTCCTTGGCGGCCCGCGACGCCTCCTCGCCGGTCGGCGCCCTCGACCGGCTCGTGCACGAACATGACGTCGGCGTCGCTGCCGTAGCTGAGCTCGCAGCCGCCGAACCGGCCCATCGCGACGACCGCCATCCGGGTCGGCAGCGGGCGCGCCGCTCCGCCTCGATCGCGCGGCTCGCCGCGACGAGCGCGCCTCCGAGCGTCGCCGCCATGACGTCGGTGAGCGCATAGCCGACCTGCGCGACGTCGACGAGCGCCGAGCAGGTCGGCGACCGCGATCCGGAACAGCTCGCGGCGCCGGATCGCCCGGACCGCGGTGACCGCCTGCGCCGGGTCGTCGTGACGGCGCGCGGCGCGCGGACCATCTCCTTCTCAGCGCCGCGCGGGCCAGCGGCACCAGGCTGCTCGTCGGAGGCCAGCATCCGCACGCCCTCGGGCGCGCGCTGCAGCAGGTCGGTGGCGTAGCGGCTCGAGGCCAGCACGGTCGCGAGGCGCTGCGCCACCTGGCCCTCGTCGCGCAGCGTCTGGAGGTACCAGTGCGTCGAGCCGAGGGCCTCGGAGATCCGCCGGAAGCCGAGCAGGCCGGCGTCGGGGTTGGGCGCGTCGGCGAACCAGCCGAGCATCGCCGGCAGCAGCGTGCGCTGGATGCTGGCGCGACCGCCTGACACCCCGAGGTGAGGGCCTCCAGGTGCCGCAGCGCCGCCACCGGGTCGTCGTAGCCCGAGCGCGGCGAGGCGTGCCTGGGCGGCCTTCGGCGAGAGCCGCGCCTCGTCGGCTGGGCAGCTGGCGACCGCGGCGAGCAGCGGGCGGTAGAAGAGCTTCTCGTGCAGCCGCCGGACCTCGCGGCTGTGCCGGCGCCAGGCCCGCGTCGAGCTCGGCGACCGGCTCCTTGGTCATGCCCATCGAGCGGCCCAGCCGGCGCAGGGCGTCGGGGTCGTCGTCGGGCACGCACGTGGGTACGCCGCAGCTGGGCCAGCTGCATGCGGTGCTCGAGCGTGCGCAGGAACCGGTAGGCCTCGTCGAGGGCGGCGCCGTCCTCCCGTCCGACGTAGCCGCCCGGGTGAGGTGGGCGAGCGCGCGACAGCGTGGTCGAGGCGCCCGCACGTCCTCGTCGGCGCGGCCGTGCACCAGCTGGAGCAGCTGGACGGCGAACTCCACGTCGCGCAGGCCGCCGGAGCCGAGCTTGATCTGGCGGTCGGCCTGCGCGGCGGGGATGTGCTCGACCACCCGTCGCCGCATCGCCTGCACGTCGGTGACGAAGCCCTCGCGCTCGGCGGCGCGACCAGACCATCGGGGTGATCCGCGTCGACGTACTCGCGCGCCGAGCTCGCAGGTCGCCCGCGACCGGTCGCGCCTTGAGCAGCGCCTGGAACTCCCAGGTCTTGGCCCAGCTTGCTCGTAGTAGCCCTGGTGGCTGGCGAGCGTCCGGACCAGCGGCCCGGACTTGCCCTCCGGGCGCAGGGCGGCGTCGACCGGCCAGATGGTGCCCTCGCGCGGTGTGGTCGGAGCAGATCCGGATCAGGTGGGAGGCGAGCTGGGTGGCCGGCCCGCAGGGCGCCTGGCTCGTCGTGGCCCTCGGCGGCCTCGGCCACGAAGATCACGTCGACGTCGCTGACGTAGTTGAGCTCGTGGCCGCCGCACTTGCCCATCGCGATCACCGCCAGCCGCGCGCGCCGCGGCGGCCTCGCCCGACCCGGGCCCGGGCGATCGCGAGCGCGGCGTCGAGCGTGCGCGCCGGCGAGGTCGGAGAGCTCGGCGGCGACGTCGTCGACGCCGACGCCGTGGGACAGGTCGCGCGCGGCCAGCCGGATCAGCAGCCGGCGGTAGCTCACCCGCAGCGCGTCGACGCTCGCGGCGTCGGGACCGCGTCGCGACGGGTAGCGTCGGCGCCGGGTCCGCGCCGACCGCCTCGAGCATCCGGGCGCGCACGGTGGAACGCCGCCGGGCGGGTCGAGCCGAGCGCTCGGGTCGCGTGAGGTCGCGCCAGTGCTCGGGGTGGCGCAGCAGGTGGTCGCCGAGCGCGGAGCTCGCGCCGAGCACGCTGAGCAGCCGCATCGCGGTGCCCTCGTCGGCGGCGAGCGCCTCCAGCATGTGCTCGCGGTCTCCACCCGGTCGGCGAGGTCGGCGAGGTAGCCGGCGGCCTGGTCGGGGTCGGCCGTCGACGGCGCTGAGGTGCACCAGCACCTCTGCGGCGCGGCGCCGATCCGTTCGAGCGGCCGCGCCCGAGCGCTCGACGTCGCGGAAGCCCGAGCCGGGCCAGGCGGCCCGAGGCCGTGCTGACCCGCCCGTCGTTCACGCGGGCCACCCGGTCGACCGTCCGCGGGCAGCTCGGCGAAGGCGGCCGCCAGCGGCTGCCAGGTCGCCCGCAGCTCGGCCTCGCGCAGCGGCCACCTGCTCGACGTAGGCGTCGACGTCGACGCCGCGCTCGATCGCCTCGTCGCGGTCGTCGTCGGCCCACGGGCGCACGACTCGCGGCCCGCCTCGGGGTGCCACTGCACGCCCCACACCGTCGGCGCGAACCGCGCCGCCTGGACCTCGCCGTGCGGGGTCTGCGCGAGACGGATCGCCGCCCTCGGGCATCGCCGGTGACGATGTCGTTGTTCCACTGCACCGCGGAGCGAGTCGGGGCGCGGCGACCGCGGCGAAGAGGGTCGTCGCGCCTCCTCGGTCCAGCCCACGTCGAGCACCCCGATCTGCTGGCCGCGCGGGTTGGCCTCGACCACGCCGCCGAGCGCGACGGCGACAGCTGGTGGCCCAGGCAGATGCCCCAGGCCGGGCACCTGCGCCGGCCGCGCCAACCGGATCAGCTGCTTGACGTCGGTGAGCCACGGGGGTCAGCGTCGTCGTCTGCCCCCATCTCGCCGCCGAGCACGACCAGCCCGGCATGGTCCTCCAGGTCGCTCCGGCAGCGCGTCGCCCGCGTAGGGGCGTCGTACGTCGAGCGTGGCGCCGGCCTCGGCCAGCCAGTCCCCGACCCACCCGGGCGGGCAGCTGGTCTCGTGCTGGACGACGAGGACGGTGCGGGGATCACCCGCCCGAATCTATCGGGTGCGCGAGGGAGCGACGAAGACCGTCACCAGCAGGGTCGCACCGAGCAGCAGTGGACCCACACCCCACGATGACTGGGCGCCGATGACGGACCCCGCCGTGGCGACCAACCCGGCGGTGAGCCTGCCGCGCAGACGTGATCCGCTGCGCACCGCCCAGATCGCGACGACCCCGATCATCGCGCAGGGCACGCCGACGAGGCGGCGATGATCGCCCCGAAGCCCGGCCTACGGCAGGCGCTGCGTCCTGGGCGACGGCGTGGTCGGACATGATCGAGCGGGACGAGAGGCGAGGGCGCTCGCGACACCGGTCACGATGCCGGTGAGTGCTCGGCGACGATCCGGAGCGGCCCTGGCGCAGAGGTCGCGACGGCCTCCCGCTGCGGTGCGCTCGCGGTGTCGTCGACACCGATGGCCACCCACCGGCCCGCGGGTCGACTCATCGGCGGGTTCACCCGAGCGGGAAGGCGCACGTCGACCAGCGCGAGCCCGGCCACGTGGACGAGCATCACCAGGGCGTCCGCGATGGACATGCCTCCGCCGACGAGTGACCACCAGCAGCAGGCCGTAGAGCGGTCGCGACGCGACCGACCCCGCGACGCGGGTGCCGCGGCAGCAGGAACAGCGCGACGACGGAGCCGGTACGCGCACCGGCACCGAGAGCCGAGGGCAGCGCGGCAACGACGGCGACGCTGACGAGCGTGCCCACCGGGCGAGCGATTCGCCTGCGACGACGGCGGACTCCGGTGGAGGTGATCGCGGAGCGGGCCGCCGCCAAGGCAACCACGACCTCGTGCAGCAGGCTCGTGGTCAGCCGCGCGCGGCATGCGTCCACAGGCCTCCACCGGCCGGCGAGCTGGCCGGCCACGCCAGAGCCAGCGGCTAGCAGTGCGACGACGAGCAGGGGCTGCACGAGCAACGTCCAGCAGCAGCAAGGTGCACGGTTCCCAGGGCGCCGGCGACGACCGACCACCGCCTGGAAGTGCACGGGCTGTCGAACGGTCGCCATCACCGACGCGGTCGTCCGCGGGGAGCGCTCGACCGACGATGATCGCGAGCCCGCGCAGCGACGCCGAGGCGTCGAGGAAGCGCTACGACGCTCGGCTTCCCCCTGCACGCAGAGCCGGCGACGCACGACTCCGGTGGAGGGGCACGAGCGGCGCTCGATCGTGAGCTGTGGACCAGGCGCGTCGAGCGACGACGTCGTGGTGTTCAGCTGGTCCGACGGCGCAGCGACCCGACGGTACGTCCGCTGGACGGATACCTCAGGCACGTGGCGCTCTAGAGCACCGGCAGCATCAGGTCGCGCTCGAAGGCGGAGACCTGGACGCGGTACTCCTCCCACTCCTCGCGCTTGTTGCGCAGGAAGAAGTCGTAGACGTGCTCCCCGAGGGTCTCGGCGAGCAGCTCGGAGGACTCGGCGACCTGGATCGCGTCGTAGAGGCTCTTGGGCAGCGGGTCGATGCCCAGCGACTTGCGCTCGCGCTCGGTCAGCGACCAGACGTCGTCCTCGGCCTCGCGCGGCAGCTCGTAGCCCTCCTCGATGCCCTTCATGCCCGGCGGCGAGGATGACCGCGAAGGCGAGGTAGGGGTTGCACGCGGAGTCGATCGTGCGCAGCTCCATGCGGGTCGACTGGCCCTTGTTGGGCTTGTACATCGGCACCCGGATCATCGCCGAGCGGTTGTTGTGGCCCCAGCAGATGTACGACGGCGCCTCGCCGCCCCACATCAGGCGCTTGTAGGAGTTGACCCACTGGTTGGTGACGACCGCGATCTCGGCGGCGTGGTGCAGGACGCCGGCGATGAACTGCGCGACCGGTCTTGGAGAGCTGGTACTCCGCACCCGGCCTCGAAGAAGGCGTTGCGGTCGCCCTCGAACAGCGAGACGTGGGTGTGCATGCCCGAGCCGGGGTGGGTCGTGAACGGCTTGGGCATGAACGTCGCCCAGATGCCCTGGCACAGCGCCACCTCACGGACCACCGTGCGGAAGGTCATGATGTTGTCGGCCGTCGACAGCGCGTCGGCGTAGCGCAGGTCGATCTCCTGCTGGCCGGGCCCGCCCTCGTGGTGGCTGAACTCCACCGAGATGCCCATCGCCTCGAGCATCGTGATCGCCTCGCGGCGGAAGTCCGAGCCCATGCTCTGCGCGGTGTGGTCGAAGTAGCCGCTGCGGTCCACCGGCACCGGGTCGCCGCCCGGCTGTCGGCGTGTCCTTGAACAGGTAGAACTCGATCTCGGGGTGGGTGTAGAAGGTGAAGCCGTTCTCGGCCGCCTTCGACAGCGTGCGCTTGAGCACGAACCGCGGGTCGGCGTACGACGGGGACCCGTCGGGCATCACGATGTCGCAGAACATCCGCGCCGTGCTCGGGCCCTCGCCGCGCCACGGCAGGATCTGGAAGGTCGACGGGTCGGGCTTGGCCAGCATGTCGGCCTCGTAGACGCGGGCGAAGCCCTCGATGGCCGAGCCGTCGAAGCCGATGCCCTCGCTGAAGGCGCCCTCGAGCTCGGCCGGGCGCGATCGCCACCGACTTCAGGTAGCCGAGGACGTCGGTGAACCAGAGCCGCACGAAGCGCACGTCGCGCTCCTCGAGTGCGCGGAGAACGAAGTCTTCCTGCTTGCCCATCCGAGCGCCTCCTGAGCAGTCGCGTGCCGGTCGGCCGCGGTCAGTGTGAGTCGGCCATGTTTCGCGCGAGGTGAACGCCGTCCGACCTCTCTCGGCACCCAGCCGGTCCCGGGCGGCAGCTCAGCGCGGCACGTTGCGCTCCAGCTCGTCGAGCCAGACCGGGCGTTGCCGTCGGAGGGCGCTCGCCAGTCGCCGCGCGGCGACAGCGAGCCGCCGGCGACCACCTTGGGGCCGTTGGGCATCGCCGAGCGCTTGAACTGGCTGAAGCCGAAGAACCGCTTGCACGAACACCTCGAGCCAGCGCCGGATCGTCGGCGAGGTCGTACGACGTGCGGCGGCCCTCGTCGAAGCCGGGCGGCCACTGCCCCGGGTCGGCGTCGGCGCCAGGCGTGCTGGGCGAGGAAGGCGATCCGGCTCGGGCGGGAAGCCGTAGCCGCAGCACGTGGAAGAGGGTGAAGTCCTGCAGCGCGTAGGGGCCGATCGCGTCCTCGGTGCTCTGCGGCTCGCTCGCCCTCGGCGACCGGCACCAGCTCGGGCGAGATCTCCTGGTCGAGGATCTCGCGCAGCACCTCGCCGGCGTCGTCGCTCGAAGCTGGCCGCTCGGCGACCACCCAGCGGATCAGGTGCTGGATCAGGGTCTTCGGGACGCCGGCGTTCACGGCGTAGTGCGACATCTGGTCGCCGACGCCGTAGGTGCACCAGCCCGAGCGCCAGCTCGGACAGGTCGCCGGTGCCGAGCACGATGCCGCCGCGGTGGTTGGCGAGCCGGAAGAGGTAGTCGGTGCGCAGCCCGGCCTGGACGTTCTCGAACGTCACGTCGTAGACGGGCTCGCCCGTCGGCGAACGGGTGGCCGAGGTCCTCGAGCATCTGCCGCGGCCGCCGGCCGGATGTCGATCTCCTCGAAGGTCACGCCCGAGCGGCCTCGACGAGCCGGGTCGCGTTGTCCTTGGTCGCCGGCGCTGGTCGCGAAGCCGGGCATCGTGAACGCGTGGATGTCGCTGCGCGGGCGGCCCAGCCGGTCCATCGCGTTGGCCGCCACGATCAGCGCGTGCGTGGAGTCGAGCCCGCCGGAGACGCCGATCACGACCTTGGGGCTGCCGATCGCCGCGAGCCGCTGCTCCAGCCCGGAGACCTGGATGTTGTAGGCCTCGTAGCAGTCCAGCGCGAGCCGCGCCGGGTCGTCCGGCACGAAGGGGAACCGGTCGACGCCGGCGCCGCAGCCCGATGTCGCCGGTCGGCGGCGACAGCACGAACGTCGACGGTGCGGAACGCCGGCACGCGTCCGCCGAGCGCGCGCCGGTTGTCGTCGAAGGTGCCCTGGCGCAGGCGCTCCTGGGCGATCCGCAGCAGGTCGACGTCGGCCACCGCGCGCCGCGGCCCGTCGGGGAAGCGCTCGGTCTCGGCCAGCAGGTCGCCGACCTCGTAGACCATCGTCTGGCCGTCCCAGGACAGGTCGGTGCTCGACTCGCCCAGCCCCGCCGCCGCGTAGAGGTACGCCGCCAGGCAGCGTGCCGACGCCGAGCGCACGAGCAGCCGGCGGTCCTCGGCGCGGGCGACCGTGATCGGGCTGCCGGAGAGGTTGACCAGCACCGTCGCGCCGGCCAGCGCGGCCTCGGCGCTCGGCGGCACCGGCACCCACATGTCCTCGCAGACCTCGACGTGCAGGACCAGCCCGGGCACGGTCGGTGGCCCGGAAGAGCAGGTCGGGACCCGAGCGGCACCGTCTCGCCGCCGAGCACGATCGAGTCGCCGCGCCGGTCGTCGCCGGGGGCGAAGTGCCGCCGCTCGTAGAACTCGCGGTAGGTCGGCAGGTAGGACTTCGGCGCCACGCCGAGCGACCCGGCCCCCGTGCACGACGACGGCGGCGTTGAGCAGCCGGTGGCCGTGCCGCAGCGGCGCCCCGACGACGAGCACCGGGCGCAGGCCGTCGGACGCGGCGACGACCGTCGGCGATCGCCTCCTCGACCGCGTCGAGCAGCGGCTCCTGCAGCAGCAGGTCGTCGATCGCGTAGCCGGTCAGCGCGAGCTCGGGGAAGATCGCCACCGCGACGCCGTCGTCGTGGCAGGCGCGGGCCTGCTCCAGCACGGGTCGCGGCGTTGGCCCGCGGGTCGGCGATCGCGGTCGGCGAGCGTGCACGCCGCGACCCGGGCGAAGCCCTGGTCGTAGGCCGAGGTGAAGTCCACGCAGGCGAGTCTGCCGCATGGCCTCGCACCGGGTCGGCGTGACGACCGCCACAGGCGCGGCGGCGCCCCCGCGGGGCTAGCCTGAACGAGGTCCGGGGACTCCGTCAGGGAGCCTCGAGAACACCCTTCCGGAGGCAGCGATGACCGAGACGACGGCGCCGTACGGCGGTGGCGGGCCGGTGCGACGGGTCCGCACCCACCACCTGCGCGAGCTCAAGGAGCGCGGCGAGAAGTGGGCGATGCTCACGTCGTACGACATGTACACCGCCGCGGTCTTCGACGAGGCCGGCATCCCGGTGCTGCTCGTCGGCGACTCCGCGTCCAACAACGTCTACGGCAACGAGACGTCGCTGCCGGTGACCGTCGACGAGCTCGTGCCGCTGGTGCGCGCCGTGACCCGGTCGGTGCAGCGCGCGCTCGTCGTCGCGGACCTGCCGTTCGGCTCCTACCAGGCATCCCCGGAGCAGGCGTTCCACACCGCCGTGCGCTTCATGAAGGAGGCCAACGCGCATGCCGTGAAGCTCGAGGGCGGCAGCGAGATGGCCGAGCAGGTGCGGCTGCTGACCCGCTCCGGCATCCCGGTGATGGCGCACATCGGCTTCACCCCGCAGTCCGAGCACAACCTCGGCGGCTACCGCGTCCAGGGTCGTGGCGAGACGGGCCGCCGGCTGCTCGCCGACGCGCTCGCGATGGAGGAGGCCGGCGCCTTCGCGGTGGTGATGGAGATGGTGCCGGGCGACGTGGCGGCCGAGATCACCAAGACCCTGGCGATCCCGACCATCGGCATCGGCGCCGGCGTCGACTGCGACGCGCAGGTGCTGGTCTGGCAGGACATGGCCGGTCTGCGGACCGGGCGGCTGCCCCGCTTCGTCAAGCAGTACGCCGACCTGCACGGCGTGCTGCGAGACGCGGCGAGCGCCTACGCGGCCGACGTGGCCGCCGGGACGTTCCCCGGCCCGGAGCACACGTTCTAGCCGGAGCCTCCCGGCCAGGGGCCGAGGTCAGTCCTCGAGGTCCTGGTCGTTCCACTTCGGGTCGTTGTCCCAGTCCTCGTTGCGCTCCTCGACCTTGTCCAGGGCGCGGGAGGCCTCCTCGGAGGTGGCGTAGGGACCGAGCCGGTCGGCGTTCTTGCAGCCGTCCTCGCCCTCGACCGTGTGGTGCTTGAGGCAGAACCAGTACTTCCCGTCGCTCATCGCACGTGCTCCTCGTGGTCTCGGTCCGGATCGACCGGGCGGTCTGGTCGTCGTCGCGACCATGCCCGCCCGGCCCCGAAACTACACGCGGGCCGGTGCAGGCACGGGCGGGCGGTCGCCGCGCGCCGTGCGGCTCACACCAGGTCGTCGTACGAGCCGCCGCCGGACTCGACGAGGCGGCGCTCGACCCGCAGCACCCCCGCCTCGTGCTCGGCGTCGCCGGACATCACCGCGGCGAGCCGCAGGTGCGGGAGCGCGTCGGCGTAGCGGGACTGCCGCTCGAGCACCCGGCCGAGCGCGAAGCGCGCCCACACGTCGGTGGGGCACTCCTCGACGAGCCCGGCGAGCTCGGTCTCGGCGCGCCGCAGCTGGGCGCTCTGGAAGTAGGCCCAGGCGCGCAGCGTGCGCAGGCCGGTCGAGTCCGGCTCGGCGTCGATGGCCGGGTCGAGCAGCGCGATGGCGCCGCGCGGGTCGCGGTCCTCGAGCAGCTGCCAGGCGCGGTGGTACGCGTCGGCCGGATGGGCTGCCCTGACACGCAGGTCGATGGGCGGCTGGACGTTCATCGGTCGCTCCCTCCCTGTTCTCGGCGACCCCCGCACAACGCCGCCGAGCCTCGCCGGATTCCCGCGGGCCGAGGGATGAGTCGGCCTGTAGGCCGGGTTCTGTCCCCGTGCGCCTCGCGGCGGCACGGTCGGCGACCATCCATCTGGGACTGCCGTCACCGGCAGCCTCGTGCGGTCTACCCGTGGGCTCGGGCGGGCCGCCCTCGAACGCTCACGCGAGGACCGGTCTCCCGGCCCTCTTCTCGACCTTGCTCCAGGTGGGGTTTACCGAGCCGTTCCGGTCACCCGGAACGCTGGTGGTCTCTTACACCACCGTTTCACCCTTGCCGCCGCGCCGGAGCACGACGGCGGTCTGTTCTCTGTGGCACTGTCCCGCGGGTCACCCCGGGTGGGTGTTGCCCACCACCTTGCCCTGTGGAGCCCGGACCTTCCTCGACGGGGCACGCCCCGCCGCGGCCGCCCGGCCGACTCATCCGCCCCGAGTCTAGTCGCTGGCCGCGGGACCGGCGAGCTCGAAGCGGACCGTGCGGGTGGCGGGGTCGGCGGTGGCGAGGCGTACGTCGACCGGGGTCCCGAGCGGCAGCGGCCGGTCCGCGCGGACCGGGGCCTCGATGGCGGGATCGCGCACCACCACGTCGCCCTTGCGCTCGTCGTCGTCGACCGAGACGACCACCCCGCCGAAGGTCTCGCCGACGTGCGGTGCGAGGACGGCTGCCTCGACGAGGTCGAGCACGGCGCGCTCGTACTGGTGGGCCCGCCGGCCCGAGTCCGACAGGGTCCGCGGGAGGCCGTCGAGCCGGTCGAGCACCCACGACGGCACCTCCTGCCCGGCGCAGAGGGCCACGCAGACCTCGCCGGCGTACCTGTCCCCGAGGCGGCGCAGGGGTGCGGTCACGTGGGCGTACTCCGAGGCGAGCGCCGCGTGCTCGGGCTGCTCGGGCACCTCGCCGTGGAAGCCGACGTAGCCGGACCCGCGCAGCAGCCGCGTGCACGCCACCACCATCGCCGCGTGCGCAGGGAGCTCGGGGTCGAGCGAGCGGATGAAGTCGGGGTAGAGCTGCTCGGCGGGCCACTCGATGCCGAGCGCGGTCGCGGTCCGGTGCAGCCGCTTCACGTCGCGCGGGTCCGGCGGCGGCAGCGTGCGCAGCAGGCCGACGCGGGCGTAGACCATCAGCGACGCGGCGGCCATCCCGGTGAGCAGCGAGATCTGCGCGTTCCACTCCTCGACGGGCAGCATCCGGCGGAAGCCCAGCGACCAGCCGGCGGGCGAGATCTCCACGTCCTGCTCGGGCAGCGGCAGCGACACCCCGCCGCGGGCCGCCTCGCGCCGGGCCCGCAGCGTGCCGACCTCCTCCAGCACGGCGAACATCGGGTCGGCGGTGCCGGCAGCGATCTCCTCCTGGAGCGTGTCGTAGGCGTGCCGGGCCCGGCTGCGGACCATCGCGCGTACGACGTCCACGTCGGTGCCCTCGCCGTCGGCGTCGAGCGTGATCGTCCACAGCAGCGCCGGCCGGTCCTGGTCCGGCAGCAGGGAGGCCGCGCCCTCGGAGAGCACCTTCGGGTGCAGCGGGACCTTCGACCCGGCGCCGTACAGCGTCTCCCCGCGGCGGTTGGCCTCGTCGTCGACCGGGTCGCCGGGCGCCACGAACGCGGCCACGTCGGCGATCGCGTAGTGCACGGTGAAGCCGCTGCCGGACCGCTCGACGTGCACCGCCTGGTCGAGGTCCATCGAGCCCTCGGGGTCGATGGTCACCAGGGGCAGGTCGGTGCGGTCGAGGTCCGGCAGCCGGGGGGCCCGCGCCGCGGCCTGCGCGGCCGCCTCGACCTCGGGCGGGAACTCCGGGGTGACGCCGAGCTCGCGCTGGATCGCCGCGACGCCCTCGAGCAGCAGCGCGCCGTCGGCCTGGTGCACGGTCACGACTCGTCTCGGCACAGCCGCCAGCATAGGGTGACGCCCGTGCTGATCCTGCTCCCGCCGTCCGAGGGCAAGGCGACACCGCGACGCGGCCGTCCGGTCGACCTCTCGTCGCTGTCCTTCCCGGAGCTCGAGCCGCACCGGGCCGAGGTCCTCGACGCGCTGGTCGCGCTGTGCTCCACCGACGAGCCGGAGGGGGTCGCCGAGGTGCTCGGGCTCGGCCGCACGCAGGTCGGCGAGGTGGCGGCCAACGCCCGCCTCGGGTCGGCGCCGGCGGCCCGCGCCGACCGGGTCTACACCGGCGTGCTCTACGAGGCGCTCGACCTCGCGACCCTCGACGCCGCCTCGAGGCGCCGCGCGTCGTCCTGGCTGGCCGTCACCTCCGGGCTGTTCGGCCTGCTCCGGCCCGCGGACCGGATCCCGGCGTACCGGCTCTCGGGCGACGTCGCGCTGCCCGGCACCGGCGTGGTCTCCCGGTTCTGGGGACGTCGTCTCGACGCGACGGTCCGCGAGGCGGCCGGGCGCGGGCTCGTGGTCGACCTCCGCTCGACGACGTACGCGCCCTTCTGGCGGCCCGGTCCCGACCTGGCCCGCTCGGTGGTCACGCTGCGCGTGCTGCACGAGGTCGGCGGCGCCCGCAAGGTGGTCTCGCACTTCAACAAGGCGACCAAGGGCCGGATCGTGCGGGCGCTGCTGGAGGAGGGTACGGCGCCGCGCACACCGGCCCGCTTCGCCGACCACCTCGGCGCCCTCGGGTGGAAGGTCGAGCAGGGCCCGGCGACCCGG
This sequence comes from uncultured Actinomycetota bacterium, assembly GCA_963781745.1. Lineage (GTDB taxonomy): Bacteria > Actinomycetota > Actinomycetes > Propionibacteriales > Nocardioidaceae > Nocardioides_B. The sequence continues at coordinate 36,975 of CAWAHH010000001.1, forward strand.
CACGGCGTCGCGCTCGACGTGGTCGTCGACGAGCTCTGAGCCGACTCTGGGCCGACTCCGGGCCGACTCTGGGCCGACTCGGGCCGACTCGGGCCGACTCGGGCACTGCCGCTCAGCCGCCGATGAACGCCGCCTCGGTGGGACGGGCGTTGAGCATCCGCAGCAGAGCGCGACCGTCCTCGAAGTAGGACAGCACCGTCACCGACGCCGGCGCGAGCTCCATCCGGTGGACCGCCTCGAGCGGTGCCCCGAGGGCGTCGGCGACCAGCACGCTGATCGGGCTGACGTGGCTGACCACGAGCGCCGTGGTGCCTGCGTGCGTCCCGAGGAGCCGGTCGCGGCTGGCGAGCACGCGCTCCTGCACGCCGCGGAAGGACTCCCCGCCGCCGGGCGCGTGGTCGAGCGACCCCAGCCACGCGGCGAGCTCGTCGGGGTAGGTCGCCCCGACCTCCGCGAACGTCAGCCCCTCCCAGGTGCCGAACTCCATCTCGGCCAGCCCCGGCTCGACGACCACCTCCCGGTCGAGCCGCTCCCCGAGGATCTGCGCGGACTCGCGGGTCCGGCGCACCGGCGAGGAGACGACCACGTCGAGCCGCTCGGCGAGCGGGGCCAGCCAGTCCGCGGTGGCCCGCACCTGGGCACGGCCCTCGTCGTTGAGACCGGGGTCGGTGCCGCCGAGCCCCCCGGAGAACCTCCGGTCGACCGTGTGGTCGGTCACGCCGTGCCGGACCAGCACCAGGGTGGTGGTCGGTCCCGTGCCGGGCACGCGCGAGCCGCTGCCGCCGAGGCCGGTGCCCTGCCGGCGACCGTCCAGCACCTCGTTGAGGATCCGGTCGGCGTACGCGTTCTCGGCCCGCGGGATCCAGGTGTACGTCGTCCCGGGCGGCGCCAGCGACACGGCTCGCTCGGCGAGCACGAGCAGGTCCGGGTGCTTGATCCGCCAGCGTCCCGACATCTGCTCGACCACGAGCTGGGAGTCCATCCGGACCTCGAGGGTCGCCCCGGCCGCGTGCTCGGCGTAGAGCGAGAGCCCGGCGACCAGGCCGTGGTACTCGGCGACGTTGTTGGTCGCGACGCCGATCCGCCCGGCGGCCTCCGCGATGACCTCGCCGGTCTCCGCGTCGCGCAGCACGGCGCCGTACGCCGCGGGGCCGGGGTTGCCCCGCGACCCGCCGTCGGCCTCGATCCGCACCGAGCGGCGGCTGTCCATCAGGTGCCGGGCTCCCCCGTGCGGACCAGGATCCGGTTGCACTCCTCGCAGCGCAGCACCTCGTCGGGCGGCGCCTTCGCGATCGCGCCGAGGTCGGAGGCGGTGAGCTCGAGGCTGCAGCCGCCGCACTGCCGGACCCGCAGGGGCGCTGCGCCGACGCCACCCTTCTGGGCGCGGACCTTCTCGTAGAGCGCGAGCAGCGCGTCGGGGATGTCGGCGGCCGCCTTCTCGCGGTCGGCGGTGAGGCGGCCGAGCTCCTCGGTGACGTCCCCGGCCGCGGCGTCCCGGGTGGTGGTGAGCTCGGCGATCTCCGCGTCGAGGGTGGACAGCTCGTCGCCGAGCAGCTGCCGGTTCCTCGAGGTCGCCTCGAGCTCCTCCATCACCTCGAGCTCGGCGTCCTCCAGGTCGGAGATGCGCCGGGCCAGCGACACCAGCTCCTGCTGCATGCGCGCGAGGTCCTTGGGGTTGCTGACCAGCCCCTTGTCCATCCGCTCCTGGTCGCGGACCAGGCGGGTCTTGACCTGCTCGACGTCGGCGTCGGCCTTCTTCTGCTCGCGGGTGAGGTCGTCGACGAGGATCTGCGCGTCGCGCGTGCGGCCGTCCAGGTCGACGCGCTGCCGCGCCAGCTCGTCGAGCCGCACGGTCTCCGGCAGGTGGCCGAGCCGGTGCCGGAGCAGGTCGATGCGCGAGTCGAGCTGCTGGAGGTCGAGCAGGGCGAGCTGCGCGGAGGCGTCGGCTTTCAGCGGGTGCTCCTCAGGTGGGTGGCGGGGCCGCGCGGGCGGTCCGCGCGGAAGGTCCACGGGTCGGTGACGAGGTCGCTGACCCGGGTCTCCACCGTAGCGCCCCGCTGCGCCAGCGCCGCGCGCAGTTTGGCCTCGACGACCGGCAGCCAGGTCCACTCCGCGGCCCAGTGCGCCACGTCCACGAGCGCCGGGCCGTCGTGCTCCAGGAACTCGCCGGCGCGGTGGTGACGCAGGTCGGAGGTGAGGTAGACGTCGGCCCCGGTGCCGAGCACCTCGCCGAGCAGGTGGTCCCCCGAGCCGCTGCCCACCGCCACGGTCCGCACCACGCGGTCCGGGTCGCCCGCGACGCGCACCCCGTGGGCGGTGCCGGGCAGGGCGGCGGCCACCCGGTCGGCGAAGTCGCGCAGCGTGGTCGGTGCGGCCAGGTCGCCGATGCGGCCGTGCCCGCGCGACGTGCGCCCGCCCGGCGCCACGGCGAGCTCCAGGACGTCGTACGACGGCTCCTCGTAGGGGTGCGCGGCCAGCAGCGCGGCGACCACGCGACCGCGCAGCGCCCGGGGCAGCACCGCCTCGATGCGGACGGTGGGCACCACCGCGACCTCGCCCACGCGTGCCGATGACGGGGTGGGCGCCGTCGAGCGGGCGGAAGCGGTCCTCCCCCGCCGAGGTGAAGCTGGCGTTGTCGTAGTCGCCGATGCGGCCGGCGCCGGCGGCGACGAGGGCGGCGCGTACGGCGTCCGCGTGCTCCTCCGGCACGAACGCGACCAGCTTGTCGACCGGGTCCCCGGCACGGTCGCCGCCGATGACCTGGGGGTCCACGATCCCGACGGCCCGGGCCAGCGAGTCGTTGACGCCGTCCGCGGGGACGTCGGCGTTGGTGTGGGCGGTCAGCAGCGCCGTCCCCGCGCGCACCAGCGTGTGCACGACCCTCCCCTTGGGCGTGGTCGCGGCCACGCCGTGGACGGGGGTGAGCAGCAGCGGGTGGTGGGTGAGCAGCAGGTCGGCGCCCCAGGCCACGGCCTCCTCGACCACCGCCGGCGCGGGGTCGACGGCCAGCAGCACCCGCTCCACCGGCTGGTCGGGGTCGCCGCAGACCAGCCCGACCGCGTCCCACGGCTCGGCCCAGCGCGGGTCGTACCAGCCGTCGAGCAGCGCCGTGACGTCGGAGAGGCGAACGGTCATGCCGCGCAGCCTAGTGAGGACCGGGCCCGGTGCCCCCGCCTGCTCCCGCCTGCTCCCGCGCCCGCTCGATGAGAGGTCTCTCATCGAGCGCTCACCGGGTGCTCACCGGCACCCGGCACAATCGCAGCGTGCGCGTCGTGTGGAAGGTGCTGCTGGTGGCACTCGTGACGCTGCCCGTGGCCGCGTACGTCGCCGGCACGCTGGTGGCCTCGCGGGCCGAGGTGCCCGTCGAGCGGGCGCCGATCGTGGTCCGCGACCCCGGACCGGCGCCCTCGGGGCTCCCGACGTCCCCAGGGCCCTCGGGGCCCTCGGGGCCAGGGACCGCCGACCCCGACCCGTCGCGGGGCCCGTCCGACCCCGACGACCCGGACGCCGAGGACGGGGACGACGGGGACGACGGGGACGACGGGGACACCGACGACGTGGAGACCGTGAACCCCCGCCCGGACCTCGAGGACGCCGACGACCGCGACGACCCGACGACCCCGACGACCCCGATGACGACCGCGACGGTCCGGAGGACGATGACGACGGTCCGGAGGACGATGACGACGGTCCGGAGGACGATGACGACGAGCCGCGACGCGGCCGTCGCTCGGGCCTGTCGGTCCGGGTCCGCATCACGGCCGCCGTCGCGCTGCTCACCTCGCTCGCGCTCGCCGGCGCGGGCCTCGTCGTGCTCGCCCTCGAGACCGCCCGCATCGACCGGGCCGTCGCGGCGTCGGTGGACCGCGAGATCGCGGAGTTCCGGGCGTTCCAGCGCCAGGGCGTCGACCCGGGCACCGGGACCGCGTTCGCGGACGCGCAGGCGCTCATCGTCGGGTTCCTCTCCCAGAACCTCGCCGAGGACGACGAGCTCCTCGTCGGGTGGTCGGCCGACGGCCGCAAGCAGGTGCAGGGCGCGGAGCGGCACCGCGCGATCCTCGACGACGCCGCGTTCGCCCGCGCCGTCGAGGCCCGGCTCGCCACCGGCGGCACGACCTCGCTCGACACCCGCTGGGGCGACGTCTCGGTGACCGTTCAGCCCGTGGCGGACGCCCGGGGGTCGGCGGCGTTCGTGGACGTCTTCTTCCTCTCCGACGCCCGCGCCGAGCTGCGCCGCACCCTGACGACGTACGCCGTGGTGGCGGCGCTCTCGCTCGGCCTGATCACCGCGGTCGCGGCGTGGCAGGCCGGACGGCTGCTGCAGCCGCTGCGCACCCTGCGCGACGAGGCCGAGGTGATCACCGGCTCGGACCTCTCGCGCCGCATCCCCGAGGTCGGCAACGACGACATCACCGCGCTGACCCGGACCTTCAACGAGATGCTCGAGCGGCTGGAGGAGGCGTTCGCCGCCCAGCGGCGCTTCCTCGACGACGCCGGGCACGAGCTCAAGACGCCGCTCACCGTCGTGCGCGGGCACACCGAGCTGATCGACCCGCACGACCCGCGCGACGTCGCGGAGACCCGGGCGCTGCTGCTCGAGGAGACCGACCGGATGTCACGCCTGGTCGAGGACCTGATCATGCTCGCGAAGGCCGACCGGCCGGACTTCGTGCGCACCGCCGACGTCGAGGTCGACGACCTGCTGGCCGGCGTCCTGGGGAAGTGCCGCGCGCTGGGCGACCGCCGCTGGCGCCTCGACGCCACGCTCGACGCGACCGTCCCCCTCGACGAGCAGCGGGTCACCCAGGCGCTGCTGCAGCTCGCGGAGAACGCCGTCAAGCACACCTCCCCCGGCGACGAGGTGGGACTCGGCGCCGACCGGGTCGGCGACGACGTGCGGCTCTGGGTGCGCGACACCGGCCCCGGCGTGCCGGACCCGCTCAAGGAGGCGGTGTTCCGACGGTTCCAGCGCGGCGTGGCTCCCGCCGGCGACGACGGCGCGGGTCTCGGCCTGTCCATCGTGACGGCGATCGCCCGCGCGCACGGCGGGTCGGCGCACGTCGAGGACGCCGTACCCTCCGGAGCCCTGTTCCTGCTCACCCTCCCCTCCCGACGGACGGAGCACTGACGTGGCACGGATCCTGGTCGTCGAGGACGAGGCGCGGATCGCGTCCTTCGTGGCGAAGGGGCTGACCGCCGAGGGCTACACCACGACCGTCGCGGGCGACGGCGTGAGCGGCCTCGACCTGGCGCTGTCGGGCGACTTCGACCTGCTGGTGCTCGACATCAACCTGCCGGGCAAGAGCGGCTACGAGGTGCTCGACGAGCTGCGGTCCTCCGGCAGCCGGCTGCCCGTCGTGGTGCTCACGGCCCGCGACTCGGTCGGCGACACCGTGTCCGCGCTCGAGGGCGGCGCCGACGACTACATGGCCAAGCCGTTCCGCTTCGCCGAGCTCCTGGCCCGGGTCCGGCTGCGGCTGCGCACCGGCGCGGAGGCGGGTCCGCCGGACGCGGACGTGCTCGAGGTCGGCGGCGTGCGGCTCGACCTGCGCAGCCGTGAGGTCACCGCCGGCGGGAGGACCGTCGAGCTGTCGGCGCGCGAGTTCCGGCTCGCCGAGGTGTTCCTGCGCAACCCCGGGCGGGTGCTCTCGCGCGAGCAGCTGCTGTCCCACGTCTGGGGCTACGACTTCGACCCGGGGTCCAACGTGGTCGACGTCTACGTCGGCTACCTCCGCAAGAAGCTCGGCGCCGCCACGATCACCACCGCCCGCGGCGTCGGCTACCGCTTCGCCCCCTGACCCCGATGGTCAGTGACGGTCAGGCCCCTCCCGCCGGTGGAGAAGGGCCCGACCGTCACTGACTATGGCGGGTCGGCGCGCGGTCAGCGGACCCGGAAGCCGGCCAGCCGGCCGCGAGGGGCCCGGGCGAGGGCCGGCTCCAGGGCCTCGGCGACCTCGTGCGGCAGCGGCCGCTTGGCGGGGTCGGCGCGAGGCAGGCGTCGACGACCGCGGCGACGTCGGCCGGCACCCGGTCCGGCAGCGCGTCGGGCAGGTCGACCAGCTGCGGGAAGCGGTCGGCCGCGTCCGCTGCGTCGGGCCGCCCGTCGTCGTACGGCGTCCGCCCGGCGATGGCCTCGAACAGCGTCGCACCGAGGCCGAACACGTCCGAGGCGAACCCGGGCGTGCCGCTCCCGGGCGGGTCGCACTGCTCGGGCGCCATGTAGGCGTCGGTGCCGATCGGGTGCCGCAGCGTCGCCGCCGCCTCGGCCGACCGGGCGACGCTGAGGTCGATCAGCCGCGCGGGCGCGCCCATGATCACGTTGCTGGGCTTGACGTCGAGGTGCACCACCCCGACCCTGCGGAAGTAGTGCAGGGCCGAGGCCAGCTCGATCGCGAGCGGGAGGTACTGCTGCTCCGGCAGCGGGCCGACCGCCGGAGCAGCGTCGAGAGCCGGGGCCCGTCGAGCGCCTCGAGGACGACGTGCGGCCGCTCGCCGTCGAGGACCGCGCGGAGCCCGCGGACCACGACCGGGTGGTTGACGCGCGAGAGCGTGTCCACCTCGCGCTCCAGCCCGCGCAGGCCGGACGCGTCGTCCACCTGCCCGGGCCGGAGCACCTTGACGACCACGGGCGCGTAGGTCACCTCGTCGAAGCAGAGGTACGCCTCGTACGCCGCCCCGCCGCCGAGCAGGCGGACGGCGGTGAGGTCGGGGGTGATGCCTCGCCCTCGACGAGGCCCCACCCGTCCTGCTCGCGCGCCACCGGGTCAGCGCCGGGTGTCGTTGCGGGAGCGGTCGTTGGTCAGGTTCGGCGTCAGGTCGCGCGTGCGGTCGCCGCCGTCGCGCGTCCAGTCGCGGGTCTTGTCGCTGCGGCTGAGGTCGCGGTCGCGGCTGACGGCCGTCACGTTGCTGCGGGTGTGGTCTCGGGTGGCGCGGCTGACCCCGGTGAAGCGGCTGCGGGTCTGGTCGACGCCGGTCCGGTCGTTCGTCTTGTCGTTGGTGTCGTCGTCATCGTCGTCGGACGCGGCGAGGACGAGCTCGCTGCTGGTCTCCTCGCGCTTGACGAACGCGTCCTTGCCGCTGCCACCCGTGTCGCCACCGGCCGCGGCGCTGCTGGACGGCATGGCCATCACCCCGACGGTGACGAGGCCGGCGAGGCCGAGGGTGCCGATCGGGACGAGAGTGCTGAGCTTGCGTGCCATGGGATGTGCCCACCTTCCGGTTCGGTTGATGGGCACCACCGTGCCGGGGCGACGTGAGTCCTCCGTGAGCCGTGCATGAGACGGCTCTCACCGGAGCAGAGGCCGGTAGGGCGGTGGGGTGGGCGCAGCAGGGATCGAACCTGCGACCACCTCCTTGTAAGGGAGGTGCTCTACCGCTGAGCTATACGCCCGTGGCTCCGGGACGGGGTCCGCCGAGCGCGGGTCAGCCTACGACACATCGGGGACGCAAAAACAACGACCGCTGGCGTCTCGGGTCACCAGCGGTCGTTGCAAGAACTATTCAACTACCTCCGGACGCGCCACGGCAGCGGTTTCCCGCAAATTCGGGAATCTTTACTTGCACGCGCCCAGATCGTCCGGGCTCGCCCCCAAAAGTCACCGCTCCCAGAGGGGTGGATCGGCCCCGGAGGCCGGAACAGGTCTAGGCAGCCACCTGGGCGAGCACCCGCGCCTGCTCCTCGAGGTCGCGCGCGTCGGGCATCGGCGTTGTGCACCGCCCAGCGCAGCACGCCCTCCTTGTCGACGATGAACGTCGAGCGGTCCGGCGTACCCCGCTCCTCGTTGAAGACGCCGTAGTCCCGCGCCACCTCGCCGTGCGGCCAGAAGTCGGACAGCAGCGGGAAGGTCAGCCCGTCCTGCTCGGCGAAGGCGCGCAGCGAGAACATCGGGTCGCACGAGATCGCGAGCACCTGCACCGCGTCGGACTCGAAGGTCGGCAGGCTGTCGCGCACCGCGCTGAGCTCGCCGGTGCAGACCCGGCTGAAGGCCCAGGGGTAGAACATCAGCACGACCGCCTTGCGGCCGCGGAAGCGACGACAGCGGACCGTACTGGCCGTGCTGGTCGCGCAGCTCGAAGTCGGGGGCCTCCTGGCCGATCTCCACCGCCATGACGGCTCCTCCTCGTGTGGGGCATTCGTCCCATCCTGCCACCGACGCGACGGCGACGCGGCCGTCGGCCGGCCCCCGGCCCGCGTGCCGGGCCAGCTCGACGCTTGAGCACCTTGCCGGTGGCGTTGCGGGGCAGCTCGTCGAGCAACACGATCTCGCGCGGCACCTTGTAGCGCGCGAGGTTCTGGCTGCACCCACTCCTTGAGCGTCGTCCTCGGTGGCGTCGGCGCCGTCGACCAGCACGACGAAGGCCCGCAGGCGCTGGCCGAACGCCTCGTCCGGCACGCCGACGGCCGCGGCCTCGACGACCTGCTCGTGGCGGGCCAGGCAGTCCTCGACCTCCTGCGGGAAGACGTTCTCGCCGCCGGAGACGATCATCTCGTCGTCGCGGCCCTCGACCACGAGCCGGCCGTCGGCGTCGAAGCGGCCGACGTCGCCGGTGGCCATCAGCCCGTCGACCACGTCCTTGCTGCCACCGCCGGTGTAGCCCTCGAACAGGATGCTGTTGCCGACGAAGATCCGCCCGGCCTCGCCCTGCGGCAGCTCCCGCCCGCGCTCGTCGAGGATCCGCACGACAGTGGCGTACGGCGGACGCCCGGCCGTGCCCGGTGCCGCGCGCAGGTCGACGGGATCGGCGATCGTGGCGTAGGCGACCTCGGTCGAGCCGTAGACGTTGTAGAGCGTGTCGCCGAACCGGTCCATCCAGGCAGAGCCCGAGGTCGCCCGGCAGCGCCGACCCGGAGGCGGCGACCACCTTGACCCGGGAGAGGTCGTAGCGCGTCCAGGGTCTCGTGCGGGAGCTGCATGATCCGCTGCAGCATCACCGGGATCACGACCAGCGAGTCGCAGCGCTCGCCGGCGACGGTGCGCAGGCAGCTCCTCGGGGTCGAAGCTTGCGGCGCAGCACCACGGTCGAGCCGAGCAGCATCGAGAGCGCGAAGTGCGCCCAGCCCCAGGTGTGGAACAGCGGCGCGGCGATGTGCGTGCGCCAGCCCGAGCGCAGCGGCAGCCGGGACAGCAGGGCCACGGCCGCCTCGATGCCGGCCTCGCTGCGCGGCGCGCCCTTGGGCGTGCCCGTCGTGCCGGAGGTGAGGATGATGATCCGGCTCTGCTTCGGCGGCGCCGGCGTGGTCGCCGCGGACCGCTGGCCGCGATCAGCGACTCGAGGGTGCGCCGCGCCGGGCGTCGGTCGTCGTCGACCCAGCCGAGCACCCGCTCCGCGAGGTCGTCGGCCTCGCGAGCAGCTCGGTGAACTCCTCGTCGTGCACGACCAGGTCCGGCTTCTCGCGCTCGAGCACGTCGACGAGCTGCGGGCCCGCGAACGCGGTGTTGAGGTAGAGGATGTCGGCGCCGAGCTTGGCGGCGGCGATGCTGACGTCGACGAAGCCGCGGTGGTTGCGGCACATGATCGCGATGCCGTCGCCGGCACCGACGCCGCGCCGCGGAGCGCGCGGCGAGCCGGTTGCTGCGCTCGTGCAGCTCGCGGAAGGTGAGCTCACCGAGCTCGTCGACGAGGGCCGAGCCGGTCGGGGTGCAGGATCGCCATCGCCGTGAAGCCACCCGCGGGACCGGTCCCCCACCGGGCAGCGTCGCGCCGAGCCGGGCCAGCTTGCGCGGCGGGTAGAGGCGCAGGACGCCGGCGCGAGCCGAGGACCCGCAGCATGGTGGGTGCCTGGCCGTCGAGTTCTCGTCGCGGGCATGGGTCCCCTCCAGCTGGACAAGTCGAAATGTAACAGGAGTTTACGTCGGTCGACGGCCGAGCGGGGGTCGGGCGGGGCGGCTTGGGCGCCACCAGCCGCGTCGCGGACCAGTCCCGGCTGACCGGGGCCGTGGTCGTGGTCGAGAGGCCCGCGACCGGGGCGGCCTCGGAGACGTCGGCGGGGTCGACCGCGCTGGGCCGGCCCACCTTGGGGGTGAGCAGCCAGATCACGCCGCCGCCGACGAGGTCGGTCAGCGAGTCGACGAGGCGCGTCGACGAGGTCGCCGTCGTCGTCGCGCCACCACAGCAGGACGGAGTCCACGACGTTGCCGTAGTCGCCGTCGACCAGGTCGGCGTCGATGGCGTCCTCGATCTCGACGCGCAGGCGTCATCGACGTCCTCGTCCCAGCCGAGCTCCTGGACGACCATCCCCGTCTTCAGACCCAGTCGGTCACCGGCGTTCTGGGTGGCGGTGCCTTCGGGGCCACCCGCGGTCGCGCTCACGTCACTCCTCCGGTCTCTCTACCCGGCCCCGGCGGCGGGGGCCGGTGCTGCACCTGCCTTGCGCGTAGTTCATCGGAAGTCGCTCCGGCGCGCAAGGTCACCGGGACAGGTGCCAGGCTAGGGCACCTCCGCCGCCCCGCGAGCCCGGCCCACCGGCGCTCGGACGGGGTGGCCGGCGTCTACTGGGCGGTAGATTCCTTGCGCGCGGCGAGCGTGACACGATGCAGGAGGAGCGGGACCGCGACCCGGGGACCGCTGCCGTGGATCGTTTGGATCGTGACAACCCGTGAGTGCCCCACCGTGTGCACACCGAGCGCGAGAGAGCAGAGACATCGTGGCAACAGGTTCTCGAGCAGCAGTCGTCCGAGCTGGCCGCGGAGAAGTCCGCCGAGCAAGCCGCCGAGGCGCAGCCCGGCGCGCCGTCCACGCGTGCGGTGGGGCGCCCGCAGGTGATCCACGAGGGGTTGCCGACCCAGCTCCCCGACATCGACCCGGACGAGACCAAGGAGTGGCTCGACTCGTTCGACGCCATGGTCAGCGACCGGGGTCGACAGCCGGGCCCGCTACGTCATGCTGCGCCTGCTGGA
>CAWAHH010000002.1:0-61186 GCA_963781745.1 uncultured Actinomycetota bacterium
ATGTTATGTAGCCGCTGACCCGACGTATTGCTGCACTCGTCGACGAGCCGCCGGCGCAACGGCGCCCCGCGCTCGGCGAAGTCGCGCTGCGCGGCGACGTACTCGGCCTTGCCGGCGGCGGTCTCGATCCGGACCGGCTCGTAGCCCAGCGCGGCGAGGTCGTACGGCGAGGCGCGCATGTCGAGCACCCGGATCTCGCGGGCCAGCTCGAAGCAGTCGGCGACCAGCTCGGAGGGGACCAGCGGGCTGAGCCGGTAGGAGTGCTTGTAGAGGTCCATGCCCGCGTGCAGGCAGCCGGGCTGCTCGTACGCCGGACGGTCGCCGGCAGCGGGGGAGAGGGTGTTGAGGGGACGCGCCGCGTCGGTGAAGAAGCGGAACGCGTCGAAGTGCGAGCAGGCGACCCGGTGCGACGCCACGACCGCGTCGGTCCCGGTCGGTCCCGAGCCGCAGCGGCCAGGCGGCGTGCCGCACCTCGTCCTGGTCGAGCCGGTAGACCATCGCCCACTCGTGCAGACCGAAGCAGCCGAGGGTCGCCGGGCGGGCGGCCGTCGCGCGCAGCAGCGTGCGCAGGGCGCGCAGCAGGGGCACGCGGTCGTGCAGGAGGTCGTCCGAGACCGTGACGGCGTCCTCGCCGGTCGGCGCGCGCACGTAGCCCCGCTGCTCGAGCAGGTCGCCGCCGTGCTCGAGCGACCACGCCGTGGCCGGGGTGCCAGCGCCGCAGCGCCGCCGGGCGCTGGGAGTAGTAGGTGAACAGGAAGTCCTCGACCGGGTGCGGCACCCCGGCGCGCCGGCGGGCCAGGTGCGGCGCCGACCCAGGCGTCGACGCGGGCCTCGTGCGCGCGCCGCGCGCGCGCACGCCACGTCGTCCTCGTCGAGCAGCCTGTCCACAGGCCCGAGGGTAGGCACCGGCCGGACGTGGTCGCGCCGGTAGGCTCGCTGCGTGCGTATCGCGAGATTCACCACTGGTGACGAGCCCCAGTTCGGCGTGGTCACGGGCGACGTCGACGAGCTCGGCATCCCCGCCGACGACTCGATCGTCGTCGCGCTCGCCGGGCGACCCCCTCTACGTCGGCGTCGCAGCTCACCGACGAGCAGCTCCCGCTCTCCGACGTCCGCCTGCTCGCGCCGGTCATCCCGCGCAGCAAGGTCGTCGGCATCGGCAGCAACTACGCCGCGCACGCCGCCGAGATGGGCGGCGACGTGCCGGCCGAGCCGCTGATGTTCCTCAAGCCGAACACCTCGGTGGTCGGCCCCGGCGACCCGGTGTTCTACCCCCGCCAGTCCGCCAAGGTGCACTACGAGGGCGAGCTCGCGGTGGTGATCGGCCGCATCTGCCGCGACGTCGCCCGCGAGAGGGTCGCCGACGTGGTCTACGGCTACACCGTCGCCAACGACGTGACCGCGCGCGACCTGCAGAGCAGCGACGTGCAGTTCGCGCGCGCCAAGGGCTTCGACTCGTTCTGCCCGCTCGGCCCGTGGATCGAGACCGACCTCGACACCTCGGACCTGCGCGTCACCACCCACCTCAACGGCGACGTCGTGCAGGACGGCCGCACCAAGGACATGATCTACGACGTCGCCGACGCTCGTCGCCCACGTCTCCGCGTGATGACGCTGCTGCCCGGCGACGTGATCCTCACCGGCACCCCCGACGGTGTCGGCCCCATGCAGGTCGGCGACGAGGTCGAGGTCACCATCGCCGGCATCGGCTCCCTGACGAACAAGGTGGTCTCCCGTGACTGACGCCGGACCCGACGCCACGGTCCGCGTCCGCTTCTGCCCCTCGCCGACCGGCTCGCCGCACGTCGGCCTGGCCCGGACGGCGCTGTTCAACTGGGCGTTCGCCCGCCACCACGGCGGCACCTTCGTCTTCCGCATCGAGGACACCGACGCCGCGCGCGACTCCCAGGAGTCCTACGACACCCTGCTCGAGGTGATGCGCTGGCTCGGCTTCGACTGGGACGAGGGCCCCGAGGTCGGCGGCGCGTACGGCCCCTACCGCCAGTCCGAGCGCATGCGACGTCTACGCCGACGTCGCGCGGCGGCTGCTCGAGGCCGGCCGCGCCTACCACTGCTACTGCTCCGCCGGAGGAGCTCGACGAGCGCAACGCAGCGGGCCCGCGCCGAGGGCCGCGCGCCCGGCTACGACGGCCACTGCCGCGACGCTCACCGAGGAGCAGGTCGCGGCGTACGTCGCCGAGGGGCGCAAGCCGGTCGTGCGATTCCGGATGCCCGACCACGCGATCACCTTCGACGACCTGGTGCGCGGCGAGATCACCTTCCAGCCCGAGCACGTCCCCGACTACGTGCTGGTGCGCGGCAACGGGCACCCGCTCTACACGCTGGTCAACCCGGTCGACGACGCGCTGATGGAGATCACCCACGTGCTGCGCGGCGAGGACCTGCTCTCCTCGACGCCGCGACAGATCGCCCTCTACGACGCGCTGCGCCGAGATCGGGGTGGGCAACGGCAGCACGCCGCGGTTCGGCCACCTGCCCTACGTCATGGGGCAGGGCAACAAGAAGCTCTCCAAGCGCGACCCCGAGGCCAACCTGCTCGGCTACCGCGACCGCGGCTTCCTGCCCGAGGGGCTGCTCAACTACCTGGCGCTGCTCGGCTGGGCGATCGCCGAGGACCGCGACATCTTCTCGATGGACGAGATGGTCGAGGCGTTCACGATCGACCGGGTCAACCCCAACCCGGCCCGCTTCGACCTCAAGAAGGCCGAGGCGATCAACGCCACCCACCTGCGCGCGCTGTCGCGTCGACGACCTGACCGAGCGGATGCGTGCCCGTACCTGCAGGCCGCCGGCGCTGCTCGGCGACGGCCAGGTCGGCCGACGAGCAGCGGGCCCTGCTGGCCGCGGCGGCGCCGCTGGTGCAGCGAGCGGATGACGACGCTCGGCGAGTGCGGTCGACATGCTCGGCTTCCTCTTCGTCGACGACGCCGGCTTCACGCGCGACCCCGCCGACGCCGAGAAGCTGCTCGACGGCGACGGGCCGGGGGTCGTCAAGGCTGCCCACGACGCGCTCGCGGCGCTCGACGGCGTGGGACACCGAGGCGATCGAGGCGGCGCTGCGCACGGCACTGGTCGAGGAGCCTCGGCCTCAAGCCCCGCAACGCCTTCGGCCCGGTGCGCGTGGCGATCACCGGCCGCCGGGTCTCGCCCCCGCTGTTCGAGTCGATGGAGCTGCTGGGCCGCGAGCGGTCGCTGGCGCGGCTGGCCTCGGCCCAGGAGGGCTGAGCGGTGAGCGACGAGCGGCCGGGTCCCGAGCACGGCCGCCGCCCGTGCGACCCGCGCCGTCCCCCTGGGCGCCTCCCACGTCGGCGCAGCCGCCCACTCCGCCGTACGCCGCCCCGCAGGCCGCCTGGCCGCCGCCCGCGGTGCCGACGTCCGGCCGCTGCCGGCGTTCCCGCACGCCGAGCCGCACGCCCTACCACCTCATGCTGCGCACCTGGACCTACTCCTGGTGGAAGCCCGTGGTCGGCATCGTGCTGCCTCGTGGCGATTCGTGCTGATCCCCCGGTGCTGGTGCTCCTCGCGGTCGCCGGTCGGCCTTCCAGGACGCCGACTGGGACGACATCGAGAAGGACGTCTCCCTCGACGACGTCGGGCCGGTCTCGCTGTTCTACCTCAACGTCGTGCTCGGCGCGATGATCCTGGTGACCTGGTTGCTCATCCGCGTGTGCACCGGATGCGGCCGCGCTGGCTCACGTCGGTGGCCCCCAGGATGCGGTGGCGGTTCTTCTTGGCCTGCCTCGGGGTCGCGGTGGTCGCGCTGGTCGCGCAGGTCGTCGTCGGCTGTTGCTGCCGGTCGCGACGAGGGCGACCGTCGGGCGGCGTCAACGAGTTCACCGCCCGGACGCGCCCTGCGGCGCTCATCGTCCTGCTCACCACGCCGTTCCAGGCAGCGGGGGAGGAGTACTTCTTCCGCGGCTACCTCCTGAGGCCGTCGGGTCGCTGTTCCGCAACGAGTGGGTGGCGATCCTCGGTCACGGCGGTCCTGTTCGCGCTCGCCCACGGCATGCAGAACCTCCCGCTGTTCTTCGACCGGTTCATGTTCGGGCTGATCGCCGGCTGGCTGGTGGTCCGCACCGGCGGACTCGAGGCCGGCATCGCGATGCACGTGCTGAACAACTTCCTGGCCTTCGGGATCGCGTTGACCTTCGGGGACCTGGCCGACGATCGCTGAACGGTCAGGAGATCTCCTGGTGGAACATCCTGCTCACCCTCACGCAGTCGGCGACTACGCCGTCCTGGTGCTCGTGGTGGCCCGGAGCATGGGTCTGCAGACCCGCAGCCGACCGCCGGTCGCCCAGCCGGAGCCGGCCCTGGTGGGGCAGGTCGCGCACCGTGAGGTGAGCCTGCTCACCTGCGCGCGCACGGGTGGCCGTTTTGGTGCGGCCGAGGCCGCCGTGTATTCTCAGCCGGGCTTCGAGAGAAGCCGATCCCATGGGGTATGGGGTAATTGGCAGCCCGACTGGTTCTGGTCCAGTTAGTCTAGGTTCGAGTCCTAGTACCCCAGCGAGAGTCCGACGTTCAGGCCGGACCCGATTGGACGCTCTTCTCCAGCAGACGCTAGAGTTTCGTCCGCTCTCGCCCCCGTTGTGTAGTGGCCTAGCACGCCGCCCTCTCAAGGCGGTAGCGCCGGTTCGAATCCGGTCGGGGGTACACAGCACGAAGCGGTCCCGAACGGCGTGAGCCGGTCGGGACCGCTTCTGCTTCGTGCCTCCCGTGCCCCGGTGGCTAGGGCGCGAGGCGGTGGAGGTCGCGCGGGAACAGGGTGACCTCGCGGATGTTGACCGCCTCGACGAGGCGGGCGGTCCACCGCTCCAGCCCGATGGCGAAGCCGCCGTGCGGCGGCATCCCGTGCGCGAACGCCTCGAGGTAGGCGGCGTAGCGTCGACGGGTCGACTCGCCGCGGGCCTCGAGGGCCGCCGACGTAGTCGCTGTGGCGGTGCAGGCGCTGCCCGCCGGTGACCAGCTCGAGCGCCGCGGAAGAGCAGGTCGAAGCTGTTGCTCCGACCGTGGGGTCGTCCGGCTGCGGGTGGGT
The DNA here is from genome assembly GCA_963781745.1 of uncultured Actinomycetota bacterium. Taxonomy (GTDB): domain Bacteria; phylum Actinomycetota; class Actinomycetes; order Propionibacteriales; family Nocardioidaceae; genus Nocardioides_B. The sequence continues at coordinate 5,057 of CAWAHH010000002.1, forward strand.
GTAGAACGGCCGCTTGCGCAGCGGGTAGCCCTCGACGGCGAGCAGGTCGCTGCCGTGCTCCGCGCAGGGCCCACGCCGCCCAGTGCCCGCTCGTGCTCGGGGCGCGAGGTCCGGCTCGTCGCGCGGGTCGGCCCCGATCCGGGCGGAGGCGCGTCGCGGAAGTGGACGACCGGGATCTCGGCGGGGACGGCCGGGAGGGTCGATGCCGAGCCGGTCGACCGCGGCGCCGGCGTGCTCGCGCGACCGCGGCCGACCATCCCGGCGAGCGACCTCGCGCAGCACCGCGAGCGACGTCGTGGTGGTCGCGGATGAAGCCGAGCTCGACGTCGAGGCGAGATGTACTCCGCGAGGTGGCGGACGGTGTCGTGCGGCTCGGCCCGGAACACCGGCCCGACCTCGTAGACCCGCTCGAACACGCCGACCAGCGCTGCTTGTAGAACTGCGGGCACTGGGCCAGGAAGGCCGGCCGGCCGAAGTAGTCGAGCCGGGAAGACGTTCGCGCCGGACTCGGTGGCCGACTGCCGACGATCTTCGGGGTGTGGACCTCGGTGAAGCCGGCGGCGTCGAGCGTGCCGCGGAAGCCGCGCAGGCTGGCGGCCGCGGCAGCTCGCACCGGCGCCCGCTGCAGCGGGTGGCGCCAGCGCACGGCGGCGTGGTCGAGCAGCGTCGGCAGCGCGGCCGTCGACGTGCCGGCCGCTACAGGTCGAACGGCGGCGCCGCGGCCGGGCCGGTGAGGGCGGTGACGCCGGCGCGGCGACCTCGACCCCACCGGGGGCCTGGGCGTTGGCCGTGACCACCCCGGTCGACCTCCACGACCGTCTCCTCCGGGGAGTCCGCGCGCCGGGACTGCTCCGGGCGGCAGCACGACCTGCGCGAGCCCGGAGCGGTCCCGCAGGACGAGGAAGCTCACGGCGGAGAGCTGGCGCCGTCGGTGGACGTGCACCCATCAGGGTCACGATGCGGCCGGGCTCGACGCCGGCGAGCTCCGCGGCCAGGGTGCGGGCAGGTCGGTGGTGCTGTCATGGTTCCTCCAGGTAGACGGAGCCCTGGAGGTGCGGGCGGGGGCCAGATCGCGGTGCCACCACACCTTCGCCGACAAGCAGTCGACCTCTCGTCGGTACGCCGGCACGCGCGGACTGCCGCTGCTCGCACCTCGCGGCGCGGGCCGAGGGGCGTCACACCCTCGCGGTCGTCGCGAGGAGGATAGCCCGGAGCGGGCCGCGGCGCCGCCGGATTACCGGCCGGCGTACTCCCACGGTCGTGTCCGATTCCCGCTAGCACGCGGTGGTCGCGTGGGGGAGGATCGGGGCATGGACATCGAGGACACCGAGGCCTGCTACCGGGCGGTGAAGAGCCGGGACCGCCGCTTCGACGGCGTGTTCTACACCGGTGTCACCTCGACCGGGATCTACTGCCGGCCCTCCTGCCCGGCGATCACGCCGGCCAAGCGCAACGTGACCTTCCACCGGACCGCCGCCGCCGCCCAGGCCGCCGGCTTCCGGGCCTGCAAGCGCTGCCTGCCGGACGCGACGCCGGGCGCCCCGGAGTGGGATGTCGCCGCCGACTCGGCGGGTCGTGCCATGCGGCTGATCTGCGACGGTGTCGTCGAGCGCGACGGCGTGGAGGGGCTGGCCCGCCGGGTCGGCTACACGCCGCGGCACCTCCAGCGGCTGCTCGCCACCGAGCTCGGTGCCGGGCCGCTGGCGCTGGCCCGGGCCCGGCGGGCGCAGAACGCGCGGATCCTGATCGAGACGACCACGATGCCCTTCGCGGACGTGGCGTTCGCCTCCGGCTTCGCCTAGCGTGCGGCAGTTCAACGACACCGTGCGCGAGGTCTACGCGAGCACGCCGACCCAGCTGCGCGGCAGCGGGCGCGGCCGTCCGGCCCGCGACCGGGCCGGGCCTGGTCAGGTGGAGCTGCGGCTGCCGGTGCGCACGCCGTTCGCGGGCGACGAGCTGCTCCGGTTCCTCGCCGCGCACCTGGTGCCGGGGGTCGAGGCGGCTCGGGCGCCGACTGGTACGAGCGCACGCTGCGCGCTTCCGCGCGGCCACGGACGGGCCCGGCTGACCTTCCCCCGCGAGGGCGGCGGCCGGGCCGGCGTACGTCGGGTGCCGGCTGGTGGTGGAGGACCTCCGCGACCTCGGCGCGGCGGTCGAGCGGTGCCGGCGGGTGCTCGACGCGGACTGCGACCCGGTCGCCGTGGCCGACGAGCTCGGCGGCGACCCGCTGATGGCGCGGCTGGTGCGGCAGCGTCCGGGCCTGCGGGTGCCGGGGGCGTCGACGGCGACGAGATCGCGGTGCGTGCGGTGCTCGGCCAGCAGATCTCGCTCGCCGGCGCGATCACCCTGGGCGCCAAGCTGGTCGAGAGGTACGGCGAGCGGCTGCCCGGGGACGCGTCGGGCGACGAGGGCGACGGTGTCGACCGGGCGGCTGTTCCCCCGGCCGGACGTGCTCGCGGAGGTCGACCCCGCCGAGCTGCCGATGCCGCGGGCGCGGGGTCGCGCACTGGTCGGGCTCTGCGCCGCCCTGGCGGCCGGTGACGTGCGTGCTCGACCGCAGCGCCGACCGCGCCGAGGTGCGGGCCCGGCTGCTCGCGCTGCCGGGCATCGGCCCGTGGACGGCGGACTACGTCGCGATGCGCGCGCTCGGCGACCCCGACGTGTTCCTGCCCACCGACGTCGGCGTCCGGCGTGCCCTCACCGGTCTCGGCGAGGACCCGGCCCGGGCCGAGGAGGCCAGCGTCGTTGGCGTCCCTGGCGCTCCTACGGCCTCCTGCACCTCTGGTCGACCCTCGACCTCCCCCCGTCGCGGCAGCGGCCCCAGCAGCGGGCCCCCGCGCCGGCACCGACCACGACAAGGAGAAGTGACACCATGTGGACCCAGATCGACTCGCCCGTCGGCCCGCTGCGGGTCGTCGCCCAGCAGGGCGCAGTGACCGCCATCGAGTTCGAGGGGCCCCGACAGCCCGGTCTGTCGGCGCGCTCGTCGGCCGGACGCGCAGCGGCCGCCTCGGCAGGTCGTCCGGTCGGGGACCGGGACGACGCCGACCCCCTGCTGCGTGGAGACCGGCCGGCAGCTCGCGGCGTACTTCTCCCGCGACCTCAAGGAGTTCGACCTCCCCCTGCGCCCCGGCGGCACGGCCTTCCAGCTCCGGGTGTGGGAGCAGCTGCGCACGATCGGCTACGGCGAGACCGCGACGTACGGCGAGATCGCGCGACGTCTCGGGCATGACCGGGCGCGGCTCCCGTGCCGTCGGCCTGGCCAACGGCCGCAACCCCGTCGCCGATCGTGATCCCCTGCCACCGCGTTGTCGGCGCCGACGGCACGCTGACCGGCTACGCCGGCGGAGTCGAGCGCAAGCAGCTGCTCCTCGACCTCGAGACCGGACGCCCTGTTCTGAGGCGGCCGTTACCAGGTGATGCAGGACGACCGCTCCCCGTGGTGAATTCACCATGGGAGCGGCAGAAAACCTGCATCACCTGGTGAGCGTCCCAGGTGCCGCGCGCGGGGCTACTCGGCGGCGCGACGCAGCGACTCGGACAGGCGCTCGGCAGCGGCGAGTACGGCGGGCGCGTGCATGCGGCCGGGCTGGCGGGAGAGCCGCTCCAACGGGCCGGAGACCGACACCGCGGCGATGATCTTGCCGGAGGGGGAGCGGATCGGGGCGGACACCGAGGCGACGCCCTGCTCACGCTCGCCCACGGACTGGGCCCAGCCGCGGCGGCGGATGCCGGCCAGGGCGGTGGCGGAGAACGCGGCGTTCTGGAGGCCGCGGTGCATGCGCTCCGGGTCCTCCCAGGCGAGCAGGATCTGGGCTGCGGAGCCGGCACGCATGGTCAGCTGCGACCCGACGGGGATGGTGTCGCGCAGGCCGGACGGGCGCTCCGCGGCGGCGACGCAGACGCGGTAGTCGCCCTGCCGGCGCCACATCTGTGCGGACTCGCCGGTGATGTCGCGCAGCCGGGCCAGGACGGGGCCGGCGGCGGCGAGCAGGCGGTCCTCGCCGGCGGCTGCGGAGAGCTCCGCGAGACGGGGGCCGAGGACGAAGCGGCCCTGCATGTCGCGGGCCACCAGACGGTGGTGCTCGAGGGCCACCGCGAGGCGGTGCGCGGTGGGACGTGCCAGCCCGGTGCCGGCCACCAGCCCGGCCAGCGTGGCCGGTCCGGCCTCCAGTGCGGAGAGCACCAGGGCCGCTTTGTCGAGCACACCGACTCCGCTAGAGTTGTCCATACTCTGATAATGCCGTCTCACATTATGGATTGCAAGTCGATCTGGGGACCTGGCGGGACGAACCTGTAGAGAGCCGCCGGGCGCACCGGCGGCGTGACGAGACCGAGGAGAGGCCATGGGAAAGACCCTTGCCGAGAAGGTGTGGGACGAGCACGTCGTCCGGAGCGCGCAGGGCGAGCCCGACCTCCTCTTCATCGACCTCCACCTCATCCACGAGGTCACGTCCCCGCAGGCGTTCGAGGGACTGCGCCTGGCCGGCCGCACGGTACGACGCCCTGACCTGACGCTGGCCACCGAGGACCACAACGTCCCCACGCTCGACGTCGACAAGCCGATCGCCGACCCGGTCTCGCGCACCCAGGTGGAGACGCTGCGCAGCAACGCCGACGAGTTCGGCGTGCGCCTGCACCCGCTCGGCGACGTCGAGCAGGGCATCGTGCACGTCGTCGGCCCCCAGCTCGGTCTCACCCAGCCGGGCATGACGATCGTCTGCGGCGACTCGCACACCTCCACGCACGGCGCCTTCGGCGCGATCGCGTTCGGCATCGGCACCAGCGAGGTCGAGCACGTGCTCGCCACCCAGACGCTCATGCAGGCGAGGCCCAAGACGATGGCCGTCACCGTCGAGGGATCGCTGCCCGACGGCGTCACCGCCAAGGACCTCGTGCTCACGCTGATCGCGCACACCGGCACGGGCGGCGGGCAGGGCTACATCGTCGAGTACCGCGGCCCGGCCATCGAGGAGCTCTCGATGGAGGCGCGTATGACGATCTGCAACATGTCGATCGAGTGGGGTGCCAAGGCCGGCCTGATCGCGCCCGACCAGACCACGTTCGACTACATCGAGGGGCGACCCGAGGCACCGCGCGGCACCGACTGGGTCGAGGCCGTCGAGCACTGGCGCACCCTGGTCACCGACGAGGACGCCGTCTTCGACGAGGAGATCGTGCTCGACGCCGACACGATGACGCCGTTCGTGACCTGGGGGACCAACCCCGGTCAGGGCGTGCCGCTCGGCGCCTCCGTGCCCGACCCGGCCGCCCTCGAGGACGAGAGCGCGAAGGTCGCGGCCGAGAAGGCGCTGGAGTACATGGGTCTCGAGGCCGGCACGCCGATGCGCGAGGTCAAGGTGGACACGGTCTTCGTCGGCTCGTGCACGAACGGCCGCATCGAGGACCTGCGCGCCGCGGCGGCCGTCATCCAGGGACGCCACGTCGCCGCGGACACCCGCCTGCTCGTCGTACCCGGCTCGGTGCGGGTCCGCCTGCAGGCCGAGGACGAGGGCCTCGACGTGGTCTTCAAGGAGGCCGGCGGCGAGTGGCGCGGCGCGGGCTGCTCGATGTGCCTGGGCATGAACCCCGACCAGCTCGAGCCTGGGGAGCGCAGCGCGTCGACGTCCAACCGCAACTTCGAGGGCCGGCAGGGCAAGGGCGGTCGCACCCACCTCGTCTCGCCGCTCGTCGCGGCCGCCACGGCCGTCCTCGGCACCCTGGCCGCCCCCACGGACCTGCCGCCGCTCGAGAGCCCGGCCGAGAGCCACGAGAGCAAGGACGCCTGAGATGGAGAAGTTCACGACCCACACCGGCACCGGCCTGCCACTGCGTCGCAGCAACGTCGACACCGACCAGATCATCCCGGCGGTCTACCTCAAGCGGGTGACCCGCACCGGCTTCGAGGACGGCCTCTTCGCGGCCTGGCGCAAGGACCCGACCTTCGTCATCAACCAGCCGCAGTACGACGGCGCGAGCGTGCTCGTCGCGGGCGCCGACTTCGGCACCGGCTCCTCGCGCGAGCACGCCGTGTGGGCGCTGATGGACTATGGCTTCAAGGTCGTGGTCTCGAGCAGGTTCGCCGACATCTTCCGCGGCAACTCCGGCAAGGCCGGGCTCGTCGCGGCGCAGGTGACCCAGGACGTCGTCGAGCAGCTGTGGAAGCTGCTGGAGAACGAGCCGACCACGCAGATCGTCGTGGACCTGCAGGAGCGGACCATCCAGGCCGGTGCGCTCACCGCGCCGTTCGACATCGACGACTACACGCGCTGGCGCCTGCTCGAGGGTCTCGACGACATCGGGATCACGCTGTCCCACGAGGAAGACATCACCGCCTACGAGGCGACTCGACCGTCCTGGAAGCCCGCCACGCTCTGACTTCCGGTCGACGCCTCACGTCGCGTCGTTCACCCGCTCGTCGTACGCCGAGGGCCCGAACCGGCCCCGGAAGGTGCTCCAGAGCGCGGTTTTCCCACTTATGCAAGGGAAAAGTGCGTGTAGTCATTGTGACGGAGTCCACTTTTCCCTAGCGTGCCAAGCAGTAGTCGAGCAACGGCTCGACCCTCGACGAGTTCACGGAAGGAAAGCTAGTGAACAAGAGTCAGTTGATCGACACCCTCGCAGGCCGCTTCGAAGGCAACCGCAAGCAGGCCGCGCACGCCCTCGAGTCGGTGCTGGACACCATCACCCGCGAGGTCGCCAAGGGCGAGAAGGTCGCCATCACGGGCTTCGGTTCGTTCGAGAAGCGGGTCCGTGACGCCCGATGGGTGCGCAACCCACGCACCGGTGAGCGCATCAAGGCGAAGAAGACCGCGATCCCCAAGTTCAGCGCCGGCGCCGAGCTGAAGGCCGTCGTGTCCGGGGCGAAGAAGCTGCCCAAGCTGACGATCGCGGCCGCCTCCACCGCCAAGAAGGCGGCGCCGGCCAAGAAGGCCACCGCCACCAAGACCACGACCGCCGCCAAGAAGGCGCCGGCCACCAAGACCACGGCCACCAAGACCACGACCGCCGCCAAGAAGGCGCCGGCCAAGAAGACCGCGACCAAGGCTGCACCGGCCGCCGCCACGAAGGCGCCGGCGAAGAAGACCGCGACCAAGGCCGCACCCGCCAAGAAGACCGCGACCAAGGCTGCACCGGCCGCCAAGAAGGCGCCCGCGAAGAAGACCGCCACCAAGGCCGCACCCGCCAAGAAGACCGCGACCAAGGCTGCACCGGCCGCCAAGAAGGCGCCGGCCAAGAAGACCGCCACCAAGGCCGCACCGGCCAAGAAGACCACGGCGAAGAAGGCCACCGCCAAGAAGGCCTGACCGCCGCACGACCACGAAGGGCCTGCCCACCGGGCAGGCCCTTCGTCGTGCCGGGACGCGTGCCGCGGGACGGACGTCAGGCCAGCGTGAGGATCTGCAGTGCTCGCACCGTCGCGGCCGGCCCCGTCCCGTCGACCTCGAGGCGCACTCGCTGCCCGGCGCGCAGCAGACGGAGCCGGGTGCCCGCGAGGGCGTCGGCGCCGAAGGGCAGCTCGACCCCGTCGTCGAGCAGCACCCGACCGGACCGGGTCGTGTCGTCGTAGGCCGAGACGGTTGCCTGCATGGGCGAGAGCCTAGGGCTCCAGCCGTAGCGAGGTCACCACCATCGACGTGCGCGCGCCGAGCCCGAGCCGCGCGGCCTGCGACAGCGCATCGGGGTCGTCGACGTCGCGACGCAGGCCGGGTACGTCGACCCCGTCGATCTCGCACGCCCCCGCGTCGAGGTGGCGGCGTCGCGACCCGTCGCCGAACGAGGGGCGGAACGCCTGCAGGGACGGGGCGATCACCGCCGTGGTGCCCACACCGTCCTGGTCGGCCACGAAGGACATCCGGGTCGCGTCGGCGGCGTCCAGCGCGTCGGCGAGCTCGCCCGGTCGCAGCGCCGGCAGGTCCGCGCAGAGCGCCGCGAGCCGCAGCGACGGGTCGCGCCGGTGCACCTCCGCCGCGGCCAGGGTCAGCGTCGCGTTGAGGTCGTCCGAGGTCCCGTCGGGGAGCACGTCCGCGCCGAGGGCGGCCATCGCCGCAGCGAGCAGATGGTCGTCGGTGACGACGAGCACGCGTGCCACGACCGGGCACGACAGCGCCGCCTCGACGGTGTCGGCCGCGAACGCGGCGGCCAGGTCGGCGCGGGCCTGCGGGCCCAGGTCGGCCAGCCTCGACTTCGCCACGGCCGGCGGCTTGACGGGCACCAGCACGGCATACCGTCCAGGCCGCTCGGGCGGGGTGGGCGACGCGGGCTCGGACATCGCGGTCATCCTCCCAGGCGTGCCGGGGGCCGGGCGCTCCGCCTCTCCCGGCGACGGCACGACACGGACCGGGCCGCTGCGGAACGACCCGGACGCCGCTCCTGTGAGGCATGCTGTGCGCGGGTAGCCTCGGTGCGCGGACGGTGCCGGGACCCGGGCGGCGACGACACGACGGGAGGAGGCGCGATGGCCAACCCACGCAAGGTGCGCGAGCACCGGGGCTGGGCGTTCGGCTTCTGCGTCGCCGTCGTGGAGCCGCTCGTCGTGCTGCTGACGAAGAGGCGCTGGAGCGGCGGCGAGAACATCCCCGCCAGCGGCGGCTGCGTGCTGGTGGCCAACCACATCTCGCACCTCGACCCGCTGACGTTCGGCCACTTCGTCTACGCGTGGGGACGCATCGTGCGGTTCCTCGCGAAGGCCGAGGTGTTCGACGTGCCGTTCGTCGGACGCATCGTGCGCAGCGCCGGTCAGATCCCCGTCCAGCGGCTGACCAGCGAGGCGTCCCAGTCGTTCACCGCGGCCGTCGAGGCGGTGGCGGCCGGGCGGTGCGTGGTGGTCTACCCGGAGGGCACGCTGACCCGCGACCCCGATCTGTGGCCGATGACCGGCAAGACCGGCGCGGCCCGGATCGCGCTCGCGTCCGGTGCTCCGGTGATCCCCGTGGCCCAGTGGGGCGCGAACCACATCCTCGCGCCGTACGCCCGTCGTCCGCGGCTGCTGCCGCGCCGGACCATCACCATGAAGGCCGGCCCGCCGGTCGACCTCGACGACCTGCGCGAGCTCCCGCTGACCCCCGAGGTGCTGCGCCGGGCCACGGCGCGGATCATGGACGACATCACCGCACTGCTCGAGGACGTGCGGGGTGAGAAGGCGCCGGCGGTGCGCTTCGACCCGCGCACGGCCGGGGTCAGGCAGATCGGCAACCCGCACGCACGCACGGAGAACAGGCACCGCGAGTCCCGCGGCAGGAGGCACGGATGAGCAAGGTGGCGGTCTTCGGAGCGGGGTCGTGGGGCACCGCGTTCTCGGTGGTGCTCGCCGACGCCGGCAACGACGTGACGCTGTGGGCCCGGCGCGAGGACGTCTGCGCCACGATCAACGAGAAGCGCGAGAACAGCGACTACCTGCCCGGCATCGAGATCCCGCCGTCGGTCGGCGCCACCCACGACCCGCAGCAGGCCCTCGACCGCGCCGAGGCGGTGTTCTTCGTGCTGCCGTCGCAGACCTTCCGCGCCAACGCGCAGGCCTGGGTCGACGACATCCCGAAGGACGCCCTGCTCGTCTCGCTGATGAAGGGCGTCGAGCTCGGCACTCTCAAGCGGATGAGCGAGGTGATCGCGGAGGTCACCGGCGCGGGGCCGGAGCGGATCGGCGTGGTCAGCGGACCCAACCTGGCCAAGGAGATCGCCAACCGCGAGCCCGCGGCCAGCGTGGTCGCGTGCGCCGACGACGACAACGTCACCCGGCTGCGCGCGCTGTGCCACTCGGCGACGTTCAGGCCCTACTCCAGCCACGACGTGGTCGGCTGCGAGTTCGGCGGCGCCTACAAGAACGTGATCGCCCTCGCCGTCGGGATGGCCGTCGGCCTCGGGTTCGGCGACAACACCACGGCGTCGGTCATCACCCGAGGGCTCGCCGAGATCGCCCGGCTCGCCACGAGGTACGGCGCCGACCCGATGACCCTGATGGGGATGGCCGGCCTCGGCGACCTCGTGGCCAGCTGCTCGTCGCCGCTCTCCCGCAACCGCACCTTCGGGGAGAAGCTCGGCCGCGGGATGACGACCGCCGAGATCACCGCGTCCACGCGGCAGATCGCCGAGGGCGTGAAGTCCTGCTCGTCCCTGCTCGCGCTGGCCCAGCAGACCGAGGTCTACGCACCGATCGTCGAGGCGGTGCACCACGTCGTCGAGGGCGACATGACCGCCGCCGACCTGGTGACCGCGCTGATCTCCAAGGAGACCAAGCACGAGCGCGACTGACCCCGCGCCGACCGCCCGGGAGGGTCAGGCCGGCACCTCGCCGGTCAGGTCGTCGAGGGCGAGCGCGAGGTCGTCCCACAGGTCGTCGACGTCCTCGATGCCCACCGACATCCGCACCAGGCCGTCGGGGATGGTCGCCGGCTCGGAGCGCCAGCGCCGCCGGCGCTCGAAGGTCGACTCGACGCTGCCGAGGCTGGTGGCGTGCACCCACAGGGTGGTCTTGTGGGTGAGCAGGTCGGCGGCCAGTGCGCCCTGCGCCAGCACCACCGAGACGATCGCCCCGAAGCCGGGGTAGCGCACCTCGGCCACCGCCGGGTGCTCCCGCAGCCGGCGCACGAGCTCGGCCGCGTTGGACTGGGCGCGCTCGAGCCGCACGTGCAGGGTGCGCAGGCCGCGCAGTGCCAGCCAGGTCTCGAGGGTGCCCGGGACGGCACCGACCAGGTCGCGCCGCCTCTTGAGCACGTCGTGGATCTCGTCGTCGCGGGTCACCACCGCGCCCAGCAGCACGTCGCTGTGGCCGGCGATGAACTTGGTGGCCGAGTGCACGACGACGTCCGCGCCCAGCGCGAGCGGCTGCTGGAGCAGCGGGGTGGCGAAGGTGTTGTCGACCACGACGGTCGCTCCGGCGTCGTGCGCGGCCGGGATGATCGTGGTCAGGTCGGCCACCTCGAGGGCGGGGTTCGTCGGCGACTCCAGCCACACGATCGCGGCGTCCTCGCACGCCTTCACGACCGCGTCGGTGTCGGTGACGTCGACCAGCACCGCGGTGATCCGGCCGCGCGCCTCGAGGTCGCCGAGCTGCATGACACTGCCGTTGTAGGCGTGCCGCGGCGCGACGACCTTCGCTCCCTGGCCGGCCAGGTCGAGCAGCGTCGCCACCGCGGCGAGACCCGTCGAGAACGCCAGGCAGCGTCCGCCCTCGAGCTCGCCGAGCGCCGCCTCGAACGCCGCCCAGGTCGGGTTGCCGTAGCGGCCGTACTCCACGTCGCCCCCGGCGACGTACGTCGAGGCCATCGTGAGCGGCTCGTTGAGGGGGCTGTCGGGCACGTGCGGCGGGCGTCCCGCAGTGACCGCCAACGTCGCCGGACGGTACGTCGGACGGGTGGACGGACGGGACTCGGTCGGCTCGGGGGACATGTGCCCAGGGTAGGGACGTGCCTGCGCGGGAGGCGCCCCCGGGGCGGGTAGGTTCGGGGACCATGAGCGAGCACGCACCGGGCGCCCCCGAGACCCGTCGGCCCAGGATCGCGCTGGTGTTCGGGGGCCGCTCCAGCGAGCACGCGATCTCGTGCGTCACCGCGGGCAGCGTGCTCGCCGCGATCGACCGTGACCGCTACGACGTGGTGCCGGTCGGGATCACCCACGACGGCCGCTGGGTCCTGGAGTCGGAGGACCCGCAGCGGCTCGCGATCACCGACGCCGACAAGCTTCCCGAGGTGGACGGATCCCGCGCCGCGGTGGCGTTCGCCCAGGGGTCGCTCGCCAGCGAGCTCGTCGTGCACGAGCCCAGCGCGGTGCCCCGCACCCTCGGGGAGGTCGACGTGGTCTTCCCCCTGCTGCACGGGCCGTGGGGCGAGGACGGCACCATCCAGGGGCTGCTCGAGATGGCGGGGGTCCGCTACGTCGGCGCCGGCGTGCTGGCCTCGGCCGTGGGCATGGACAAGCACTACATGAAGGTCGTGCTGCAGGCGCACGGCCTGCCGGTGCTGCCCTACGCGGTGATCACGCCCCGTGGGTGGGAGACCGACCGGGCGGCGTGCGTCGAGTCGGTGGCCTCGCTGGGCTACCCGGTGTTCGTGAAGCCCGCCCGCGGCGGTTCGAGCATCGGGATCAGCAAGGTGCACGGGCCCGGTGAGCTCGACGCGGCCGTCGAGGAGGCCCGGCGGCACGACCCGAAGGTGGTCGTCGAGGCGTCCGCCGAGGGGGGCCGCGAGGTCGAGTGCGGGGTCGTCGAGGGCTTCGGCACCAACCCTCCCGACACGTCGGTGGTCGCCGAGATCTCGATCGACCCGACGCACGAGTTCTACGACTTCGCCGCGAAGTACCTCCCCGAGGAGCACACGCGGCTCTCGGTGCCGGCCGACCTGCCGCCGCACGTCACCGAGCGCATCCAGGAGCTCTCCGCGCAGGCGTTCGAGGTGCTCTCCTGCGAGGGCCTGGCACGGGTCGACTTCTTCGTGCTGCCCGACGAGCGCGTGGTGGTCAACGAGATCAACACGATGCCCGGCTTCACGCCGTCCTCGATGTTCCCGCGGATGTGGGCCGCCTCCGGGCTCGACTACCCGGCGCTCGTCGACCGGCTCGTCCAGCTCGCCCTCCAGCGCGGCACCGGGCTGCGCTGAGGTCCCGCAATGACCGACGAGCCCCAGGACGACGAGCCGCGCTCCTTCGTCGACGCCGACCTGCGCGGCGCGCGCTTCGTGCGGACGGACCTGTCGGGTGCGGTGATGCGCGCGGTGGACCTGGACGGCGCCGACCTGGACGCGCCGTGGTTGGCCGAGGGCTCCCTGCTCGTCAACGGCGTCGACGTCGCGCCGCTGGTCGAGGCCGAGCTCGACCGGCGCTTCCCGGGACGCTCGCTGCGCCACGCCGCCGACCCCGAGGGCCTCCGGGCGGCGTGGGCGGCCCTCGAGCGGACCTGGGCGGCCACCCTGGACCGCGCGGCGGCGATGCCGCCCGGCACCGTCGACGTGTCCGTGGACGGCGAGTGGTCCTTCGCGCAGACCCTGCGGCACCTCGTGATGGCCACCGACACCTGGCTGGGCAGGGCGGTCCTCGAGGTCGAGCAGCCCTACCACCCCCTCGGCCAGCCCAACGCGGAGTACGCCACCGACGGCTACGACCTGTCGGTGTTCACGACCACCACGCCGGCGTACGACGAGGTGCTGGAGGCCCGGGCCGGGCGCGTCGCGATGGTGCGCGACCTCCTCGCCGAGGTCACACCGCAGGCGCTGACCGTCGTCCGCGCGAACCCGTGGGCGCCCGAGCACCCGGAGACCACGCTGTCCTGCCTGCACGTGATCCTGCAGGAGGAGTGGGAGCACCACCGCTTCGCCGTGCGCGACCTCGACGCCCTCCAGGCCCACCATGCCGGGAGCTGAGCCCTACAGGCAGGGCCGCACCGACCGCGTCGTCGCCTTGATCGCGGGCGCGAGGTCGACCATCGTCGCGGCCGGCGGGAAGTGGTCGGCGGGGATCTCGACCTCGACCCCGGGCTGCCGGCCCACGGTCGTCATCGTGACCACGTCGCTCGACCCGTCCTGCTGCGAGGGCGGGATGAACCAGTCGACGCCGTCGGCCTCCTGGCACTGCGAGGTCGCCTCCAGCCCGGCGGGCCGGCCGACGCCGCAGCGCAGCACGATCGCGGGGTCTCCCCACGCGGCGCCGTACCCCCCGCCGGCGTCGGACTCGACCCGCGCGAGGTCAGCGACGTCGTCGGGCAGCGCCTCGACCAGGGCCGCGCACGCCCGGGCGGCGCTCCCGCGCACCGGGGGCGCGTCGAGGTCGACGGGTCCCGAGCAGGCCGCGGCGAGGAGGACGAGGACGCCGGCGAGAACGACGACGCCCACGTCGCGGGGACGTGGGCGTCGCGGCATGCGTGGGGGAGTGCTCAGATGTGCACGACCGGGCACGTGAGCGTGCGGGTGATGCCGGTGATGTTCTGGACCTTGGCGACGACGAGCTTGCCGAGCTCGTCGACGTTGCGGGCCTCGGCGCGCACGATCACGTCGTAGGGGCCGGTGACGTCCTCGGCGAGGGTGACGCCCTTGACCTCAGCGATCTCGGCGGCGACCTCGGCGGCCTTGCCGACGTCGGTCTGGATGAGGATGTAGGCCTGCACCACCATGCTCGCACTCCCTGCTTCTCAACTCGTCGCATCGACCGGTCCGGCTCAACCTATCGTGCGGATGCCCCGCCCGGAACTCGGGACCTCCTCCTGCGGTTGGATGGACCCATGCCGCCCCTCCCGCACGCCACGCTGGCCGACGTCGGGGAGTTCGGGCTCGTCGACGAGCTGACCTCCCGCTTCCCCCAGGGCGCCCACGTGCTGCTCGGGCCCGGCGACGACGCGGCCGCCGTGGCGGTCCCGGACGGCCGGGTCCTGGTCTCGACGGACCTGCACGTGGAGACGCGGCACTTCCGGCGCGACTGGGCCGGCGCCCGCGAGATCGGCCACCGGGTGGCCGCCGCGAACCTCTCCGACCTCAACGCGATGGGCGGCCGGGCCACGGCGCTGACCGTCGGCCTGGCCGCGCCGGCCGACCTGCCCGTGGCCTGGGCCCTGGAGCTCGCCGAGGGCATCGCCGCCGAGTGCGACCTGGTCGGCGCCTCGGTGGTCGGCGGCGACCTGACCTCCGCGGACGTGGTGATGGTGGCCGTCACGGCGCTCGGCGTCGTGGACGGCGACCCCGTGCTGCGGTCGGGCGCGTCCCCGGGCGACGTGGTCGCCCTCGCGGGGCGCCAGGGCTGGGCCGCCGGCGGGCTGGCGGTGCTCGCGCGGGGCTTCCGGTCGCCGCGGGCCCTGGTCGAGGCCTACCGCCGCCCCGAGCCGCCGTACGGCGCCGGCGCGGACGCCCTGCGCGCCGGGGCGACCGCGATGGTCGACGTCTCCGACGGGCTGCTCGCCGACGTGGGGCACATCGCCGCCGCCAGCGGGGTGGCCGTGGACATCGCCACCGCGGCGTTCGAGGTGGTCGAGCCGCTGCGCGCCGTGGGAGCCGCGCTGGGCGCCGACCCGCTGCGCTTCATCCTCACCGGCGGCGACGACCACGCCCTGGTGGCGACGTTCCCGGCAGGGACGGCGCTGCCGGAGGGGTGGTCGCGCATCGGCACGGTCGGCGACGGCGCCGGCGTGACGGTCGACGGCGCGGCGTACGACGGACCGGCCGGGCACACGCACTTCTGAGCGGCCCGCCGCACAGACGACGAGAGCCGCCCCGGAGGGCGGCTCTCGTCGAGGTCGTTCGGATCAGGCGGTCAGCGCGTGACCTTGCCCGCCTTCAGGCAGCCGGTGCAGACGTTCAGGCGCTTGGGCGTGCCGTTGACCGTCGCGCGCACGCGCTGGATGTTGGGGTTGAAACGACGCTTGGTGATCTTGCGCGACCAGGGACGGTTGTTACCGAAGCCCGGGCCCTTGGCGCAGATGTCGCAGACGGCAGCCACCGTGAACTCCTGGATTGCTAGGTTTCGACGTACTCGGGCGCCCGCAGCCGTGCGGGCAACCGGACAAGCCTATCCGACCGCCTCCGCCGGAGGCGAATCGGTGTGCCGGTCAGAGAGCGGTCTCCGGAGGCGACCATCATCTCCCTTGGAGAGTACGGCGAGCGACCCGGCCGGCGACGGGACGGAGAGGAGAAGGGGCACCGTGACGCAGAGCGCACCCGGCTTCGACCTGCCGACGGTGCTGCGCTTCGCCGACGTGGCGCTGGCCGCCCTGGAGCGGGCGCGCGAGGAGATCGACGCGCTCAACGTCTACCCGGTGCCCGACGGGGACACGGGCACCAACCTGTTCTTGACCTTCGAGTCCGCCCGCACCGCGATGCTCGAGGCGCTCGGGCGGCCCGGGGCCGGTGACCCTGGTGACGCGGTGCGCCAGGAGGACCTCCCGGTCGCGCTGGCCGCCTTCGCCCGCGGCGCCCTGCTCGGGGCGCGCGGCAACTCCGGGGTGATCCTGTCCCAGCTGATCGGGGCGCTGGTGAAGCGGATCGGGGAGGCCTCGCCGGGCGACCGGACGGCCGTGGTGCTGGCCGAGGGCCTCGACCGGGCGACCAGGGCGAGCTACGCCGCGGTGGGGCAGCCCGTGGAGGGCACCATCCTGACCGTGGCCCGGGCGGCCTCGGAGGCGGCGGCCGAGGCCGCGGCGGTCGAGCACAACCGGGTCGGGCACGTCGTCCGTGCGGCGGCCGGCGCGGCCCGCGCCGCGCTGGCCCGCACGCCCGACCAGCTCCGGGTGCTGCGCGACGCCGGCGTCGTCGACGCGGGCGGGCGCGGGCTCTGCGTGGTCCTCGACGCCGCGGAGACGGCCGTCACCGGGCGGCGGTCGGTCCCCGGTCCGGTGCCGATGGGCGTGCACGCCATCCCCGTGCCCCTGCCGACCGGCGACCTGACCGCCCACGGTCCGGCGTACGAGGTGATGTTCCTGCTCGACGCCGAGGACGAGGCGGTGCGCGACCCTGCGCACGGCGCTCGCGGGGCTCGGCGACTCGCTCGTCGTGGTCGGCGGCGACGGGTTGTGGAACGTGCACGTGCACGTCGACGACGTCGGCGCCGCGGTCGAGGCCGGCATCGAGGCGGGCCGCCCGCACCGGGTGCGGGTCACCCACTTCGCCGAGCAGGCGTGCGCCGGCGCCCCACGACCGACCGCGCCGCGCGCGGGCCGAGCCGTCGTCGTGGTCGCCGCCGGGCCGGGGCTCGGCGAGCTGTTCCTCCAGGCCGGGGCGACCGTCGTCCCCGGCGGACCCGGGCGCCGGCCGTCCACGGGCCAGCTCCTCGAGGCCATCACCTCGACCGGCGCCGCGGAGGTGGTCGTGCTGCCCAACGACCGCGACTCGGTCGCCGCCGCGGAGGCCGCCGCCCGGACCGCCCGCGAGGACGGCGAGCTGCTGGTGGCGTGATCCCCACCAGCGCGCAGGTGCAGGGCCTCGCGGCGCTGGCCGTGCACGAGCCCGGCCGGACCTTCGACCAGGACGTCCTGGAGATGACGGCCGCGGCCAGGCACGCGCGCTCCGGCGCCGTCACCGTCGCGGCCAGGCGGGCGATGACGACCGCGGGGCCGTGCGAGCCCGGCGACGTCCTCGGCGTGATCGAGGGCGACTTCGCCGTCGTCGGCAGCGACCTCGCGGCGGTGGCGACGGAGGTGCTCGAGCGGCTCCTCGGCGGAGGTGGCGAGCTGGTCACCCTGGTCGCCGGCGCCGACGGCGGCGACCTCGCGGAGCGCTGCGCCGCCGGACGTCCGCGACGCCCACCCGACGGTCGACGTCGTCGTCTACGACGGCGGCCAGCCGCGCTACCCGCTTCTCGTCGGTGTCGAGTAGGACGATCGGACCGTGGCCTCCATCACCTGGGACTCCAAGCTCGCGACCGTCGCGGGCGCGGCGGCGCCGAAGCTCGAGAAGGCGTTCGGCTACCGCACGGTCGGCGACCTGCTGCGGCACTACCCGCGCCGCTACGTCGAGCGCGACAAGCTCAGCAGCCTCGAGCACCCGGTCGCCGACGAGTACGTCACGGTCCTGGCCCGGGTCGCGACCGCCGAGAGCAGGGCCTACCGCGACCGCCGCACCGGCCGGCTCGCGCACCGCCTCGAGGTGCTGCTGGAGACCGACGGGCCCCGAGCTCACGCTGACGTTCTTCGACCAAGAAGCGGCACCTCGCCGACTACGTCGCCCGCGAGGTCCGTGCCGGGCGCACCGGCCTCGTTCTCCGGCAAGCTCGGCCGGTTCCGCGACCGCTGGCAGCTCACCAACCCCCAGCGCCAGATGTTCGGCACGGGGGCAGGAGGGCCTCGACGACGGCCACGGCGGTGCCTGGAGAGGCTGCCGATGCTGGTGCCGATCTACCCCGCGGCCGCGGGCATCGAGTCCTGGAAGATCGCCCGCGCCGTCGACACCTGGCGCTCGACCTCGTCGACGAGGTGCCGGACGTGCTGCCCTCCGACGTACGACGCTCGCGCTCGGCCTGTCCGGCGCGCGCAGGCGCTCGAGTGGGTGCACCACGCCGACCGGCACGACCAGCGGGCGCAGGCCGCCGCAGCGGCTGCGCTTCGACGAGGCGTTCGTCACCCAGACCGTGCTCGCCCAGCGGCGCGCCGACATCCGCGCGCTGGCGCGACCGAGCCGCGCACCGGGCCGGGACGGGCGGCCTGCTCGACCGCTTCGACGAGCGGCTGCCGTTCGACGCTGACCGAGGGCCAGCAGCGACGGTCGGACGAGGTGCTCGGCGACCTCGCCGCCGGCGCACCCGATGCACCGGCTGCTGCAGGGCGAGGTCGGCTCCGGCAAGACCGTCGTCGCGCTGCGCGCGATGCTGCGCGTCGTCGACTCCGGCGGCCAGGCCGCCCTGCTCGCGCCGACCGAGGTGCTCGCCCAGCAGCACCACCGCTCGATCGACCGCGATGCTCGGCGACCTCGCCGCCGGCGGGATGCTCGGCGGGGCCGAGCGACGGCACCCGGGTCGCGCTGCTCACCGGCTCGCTGGGCGCGGCCGCCCGCCGGGAGGCGCTGCTCGACGTCGCGTCGGGAGCGGCGGGCATCGTCATCGGCACCCACGCCCTGCTCGAGGACCGCGTGCAGTTCGCCGACCTCGGCCTCGTCGTCGTCGACGAGCAGCACCGGTTCGGCGTCGAGCAACGCGCCGCGCTGACCGCCAAGGCGGGCATCCGACCCGCCGCACGTGCTGGTGATGACGGCGACGCCGATCCCGCGCACCGTCGCGATGACGGTCTTCGGCGACCTCGAGACCTCCACGCTGACCGAGCTGCCCGCCGGGCGCGCGCCCGATCCAGACGACCGTCGTACCGCTCGCACGAGCAGCCGTCCTGGCTCGACCGCGCGTTCGCAGCGGATCCGCGAGGAGGTCGAGAAGGGCCACCAGGTCTACGTCGTCTGCCCGCGCATCGGCGCCGACGACCCGAGGAGCCGCGGCCGAGCCCCGGAGGACGCCGCGACCGCCCGCCGTCGCGGTCGAGGAGGTCGCGCCGATGCTCGCCGCGGGGCCGCTCGCCGGACTGCGCGCTCGAGGCGCTGCACGGGCGGCTGCCCCCGACCGCAAGGACGCGGTGATGCGGGCGTTCGCCTCCGGCGACGTCGACGTGCTGGTCGCCACGACCGTCATCGAGGTCGGTGTGGACGTCGCCAACGCCACGATGATGGTGGTGCTCGACGCCGACCGGTTCGGCGTCTCCCAGCTGCACCAGCTGCGCGGCCGGGTCGGGCGCGGCGGCCGCCCGGGCTGTGCCTGCTGGTCACCAGCGCCGAGGACGGACTCGCCCGGCGCGCGAGCGGCTCGACGCGGTCGCTGCCACCTCCGACGGCTTCGAGCTCTCCCGGGTCGACCTCGAGCAGCGCCGCGAGGGCGACGTGCTCGGCGCCTCCCAGTCCGGTCGCCGCTCCAGCCTGCGGCTGCTGTCGGTGCTGCGCCACGAGGACGTCATCGCCAGTGCCCGCGAGGTGGCCGCGCCGGGTGGTCGCCGACGACCGCGACCTGGGCGGGCTCCCCGAGCTGGCCGCCGCAGGTGCAGCCGGCTGTACGAGGCCGAGCAGGCCGACTTCCTGGAGAAGGGATGACCCGGCATCATCGGCGGCGACGCACGGGCGGCCGGCGCCTGCGCGACGCCGCCCGGCGACGGCACCCGCCCGACCTCCGACCGGGTCCGCGAGGCGCTGTTCTCCGCCGTCGACGCGGCCGCGGGGCTCGCTGGCCGGCCTGCGCTTCCTCGACCTGTACGCCGGCAGCGGGGCGGTCGGGCTGGAGGCGCGGTCCCGCGGGGCCGGCCGTGGTCACGCTGGTCGAGCAGGACCGGCGCGCCGCGCTCGGTGATCCGCGACAACGTCCGCCGCCTGGCGCTTCGCCGGCGTCGAGGTCGTGGTCGCCGCCGGCGGCGCGGGCGCTCGGGCAGCCGCCCGCGCGCGCCGTACGACGTGGTGTTCCTCGACCCGCCCTACGCCCTGCGCGACGACGACGTCGCAGGCCGCTGCTGCGCGCTGCGCGACCACGGCTGGCTCGCGCCCGGCGCGCTGGTGGTCGTCGAGCGCGCCGAGCCGGGGCCGCGCGCCCACCTGGCCGGAGGGCCTCGAGCGCGGACCGGACGAGGAAGCTACGGCGAGACCGATGCTTTGGTACGGTCACGCGCACCGATCCTGACGGTCGCTGGAGCGAGACACCGTGCGCCGAGCCGCCTGTCCCGGGTCGTTCGACCCGGTGACCAACGGTCACATCGACATCATCGCGCGGGCCGCGCGCCTCTTCGACGAGGTCGTCGTCGCGGTCGGCGTCAACGCCGTCCAAGCAGCGGCTGTTCAGCGCCGAGGAGCGCATCGAGATGCTCGCCGAGGCCTGTGCGCGGCTTCCCCAACGTGCGCATCGACCGCTTCGACGGGCTGCTCACCGACTTCTGCCGCGAGCACGACGTGCACGCGATCGTCAAGGGGCTGCGCGCGGTCAGCGACTTCGACTACGAGCTGCAGATGGCCCAGATGAACTCCAGCCTGTCCGGCGTCGAGACCGTGTTCGTGCCGACCAGCCCGGAGTACTCCTTCCTGGCCTCGAGCCTGGTCAAGGAGGTCGCCCGCTTCGGCGGCGACGTCTCCTGGCCTGGTGCCCGGCCGACGTGCTGACGCCGGCTCGAGGCCCGGCTGCGCGGAGCGAGCGGGCCTGAGCGACCAGCACGGGGCCCGTCAGGACGTACGTCGTAGGGTCGGGGCTGACCGGGCACGGCCGGTGGGCCGGGGTGCGGAGAGAGGGAACAACGTGGACGTGCACGCGAAGCTCGCCGAGCTGCGGCGGATCGTCGAGGAGGCCCGGTCGATGCCGATGTCGGCCTCGGCGGTCGTCAACCGGGCCGAGCTCCTGGCGCTGATCGACGAGCTCGCGCGGCGCTGGAGCGGCTTCGCGGACTCCGCACGAGGTGCTCGCCGACCGCGAGGCCGTCGTCGAGAGGGCCGCGCGGAGGCCGCCCAGATCGTCGGCCGAGGCGCAGCGACGAGCGGGAGGAGATCGTCTCCGACACCGACGTCTTCAGGTGGCCAAGCGCGAGGCCGACGCACGTCGTGGACCAGCGCCCGCGCCGAGGCCGAGGAGCTGCGCGCGGAGACCGACGAGTACGTCGACGCCAAGCTGGCCAACTTCGAGATCACCCTGGAGCGGACGATCGAGGCGGTGAAGCGCGGCCGCGAGCGGCTGGCCGGCCGACCGACTTCGACGGGCTGACCGCGGCGGCGGCCGACGAGATCATGCTGCCCGAGCACCTCGAGCGGCTGAGCGCCGAGCGCCGGCACCGTTTCGTCGGCCGCTGGCCTCGTTCGGTAGGCTGGACGACGGTTCTTCGCGCCCAGTCGCGGACGTCCGCCCGGCGTCGACGGTCGGAGGACCTGGTCTGTCGCATGCCCCGTCAGGAAGTGAATCCCGTGCGTCTCGACCCGAGAGCGCCGCTCGTGCTCGACACCCGCGAGCTCGGCCGCCGCCCGGGGTCGCAACGTCGGAGGCACCTCACCGCGCCGGCGCCCGCAGACCTCGGCATCGAAGTGCTCCGCGTCCCCGAAGGGTCGCCGGTCGAGTTCGAGCTCCGGCTCGAGGCGGTCATGGAGGGAGTGCTCGTCACCGGCACGGCGCAGGCCGAGCTGGAGGGGGAGTGCGCACGGTGCCTGGAGGAGATCCGCGACGAGGTCGTGGCCGACTTCCAGGAGCTCTTCGTCTACGAGGAGAGCGACACCGCACCGACGGACGGAGGACGACGATGTCAGCCGGCTGGAGGGCGACCTGCTCGACCTCGAGCCGCTGCTGCGGGACGCGGTGGTGCTGATGCTGCCGTTCCAGCCGCTGTGCCGGGACGACTGCCCGGGGCTGTGCACCGAGTGCGGTGCGCGGCTCGCGGACGACCCGGGCCACCAGCACGACGAGCCGATCGACCCCCGGTGGGCGGCGCTGCAGGGCTCGACGCTAGCACGCCCGACCGACTGAGCCCGACACGACCGCACCGGCACACGACCGGCGTGCACCGCGACAGAGGAGTAACACCGTGGCTGTCCCGAAGCGGAAGATGTCGCGCAGCAACACGCGCCACCGTCGTTCGCAGTGGAAGGCCGTCGCGCCCTCGCTGGTGACCTGCGCCAACCCGGCCTGCGGCTCCAAGCACCTGCCGCACCGCGCCTGCCCGCGAGTGCGGGCAGTACGGCGCCCGCGCCGACCGTCGCCAGGTCCTCTGACGACCGAGCCGCGGTCGTCGGCGGCGCCGGTGAGCGAGCCGTCGTACGACGACCTGCGCGAGGCGCTCGGCGGTCCGGTCGCTGGACGCCGAGCTGCTCGACCGCGCCCTGACCCACCGGTCCTACGCCTACGAGAACGGCGGGCTGCCGACCAACGAGCGGCTGGAGTTCCTCGGCGACTCGGTGCTCGGCGTGGTCGTCACCGACACCCTGTTCCGCGCCCACCCGGACCTCTCCGAGGGCCGGCTGGCCAAGCTGCGCGCCGCCGTGGTCAACGCCCGCGCCCTCGCCGAGGTGGCCCGCACGATCGGCCTGGGCGAGCACATCAAGCTCGGCCGCGGCGAGGAGGCCACCGGAGGCCGCAACAAGTCCTCGATCCTGTCCGACACGGTCGAGGCCGTGATCGGCGCGGTCTACCTCAGCGGCGGCTTCGAGGCCGCCGGCGACGTCGTCCACCTGCTCTTCGACCCGCTGATGGAGAACGCCGCCCGGCTCGGCGCCGGCCTGGACTGGAAGACCAGCCTCCAGGAGCTCTCCGCCGAGCACTCCCTCGGCGTGCCGGAGTACGTCATCGAGGACGAGGGCCCCGACCACGAGAAGACCTTCACCGCCCAGGTGCGGGTCGGCGACGCGCTCTACGGCCACGGCACCGGCCGCTCGAAGAAGGAGGCCGAGCAGCAGGCCGCCGAGACGGCCTACCGCGCCATCGCCGCGGCCCACGGCGACGTCGGACGGCGACCCCGGCACCGGCTGACCGGCCCGCACGTGCCCGAGCTCCCCGAGGTCGAGGTCGTCCGCCGCGGGCTCGAGGCCCACGTCGTCGGCCGCACCATCGACGCCGTCGAGGTGCTGCACCCCCGCCCGGTGCGTCGCCACCTGGCCGGCGCCGACGACTTCGCCGGCCGCCTCGACGGGCGCCGGGTCGCCGGCGCCCGCCGTCGCGGCAAGTACCTCTGGCTGCCGCTCGACAGCGGCGACGCGGTGCTCGGCCCACCTCGGCATGAGCGGCCAGATGCTCGTGCAGCCCGCCTCGGCGCCCCCGACGAGCGGCACCTGCGGGTGCGGTTCGCCCTGTCCGGGCCGCGGCGCCGGGGGCGACCGAGCTGCGCTTCGTCGACCAGCGGATGTTCGGCGGGCTCGCGGTCTCACCGGAGGGCGCGGACCTGCCCCCCGAGATCGCGCACATCGCCCGCGACCCGATGGACCCGCGTTCGACGAGCGACGCGTTCGTCGCCGCGGTGCGCCGGCGCGGCTCCGGGATCAAGCGGATCCTGCTCGACCAGACGCGTGATCTCCGGGGTCGGCAACATCTACGCCGACGAGGCGCTGTGGCGGGCCCGGCTGCACGGCGAGCGGCTCGGGGTGACGGCTGCGCCCGGCGAGGTGCGCCGGCTGCTCGGCCGGGGTCCGCGACGGTGATGGCGGCGGCGCTGGCCAGGGCGGCACGTCCTTCGACGCGCTCTACGTCAACGTCAACGGCGAGAGCGGCTACTTCGACCGCTCGCTGCAGGCCTACGGTCAGGAGGGCCGGCCGTGCGCGCGCTGCGGCACCGCCGATCGTGCGGGTGGCGTTCATGAACCGGTCGTCGTACTTCTGCCCGCGCTGTCAGCCCCGCCCGCGGGTGCGCCGCGCGTCCTGAACCGAGCTCGGGGACGGTGCCGGTCCAGTCGATCGGCGTCCAGGGCTCCGAGGGCACCCACTCGCTGCCGCAGCCGACGCAGGCGAACAGCGCTCCTCGCCGAGCGCGCGCCGCGTGTCGTGCCAGCGGCACCGCGCCGCAGGCGGCGATCTCGAGGAGGGGACGGGCGGTCACCCGGCCACGGTACGACCTCGGGTGCGCCGACCGGGATTGACCGTCGATGACCGGGCGTGGGAGCGTGGGACGGTGCACACCCCCACCTCCCGGCTGCACCCAGCCGGGCCCGGCGGTGTGCCACCACCTTCGATCCCCCGGAGGACGACAACTATGGCCAAGGCGCTCCTCGGCTACATGAGCACCACCGACCCCCGGGGTCGCCCAGCTGACCGCGGAGAACCGTCGGCTCCGGCAGCGCGTCAGCGACCTCGAGGCCCACGTGCTGCGCCTCCAGGCCGAGAACGACTCCCTGGCGGCCGCCGTGCACGACGCCCCGCTGCTGACCCTCGACGAGAGCATGCAGCCCGCCTGAGGCTCCACCCCCGGCTCCCGGTGCTTGCCCCAAGCCCGGTGACCTCGCATGACCCCGTCGGCCTGCCGTGGCGGTCCGACCCCGGAGGTCCGGCTCGCGCCGCTGGCCCCCGCGTCGTACGACGCCTGGACGGCCCGCTCGGTCGCGGGCTTCGTCGAGCAGCGGGTCGCCGCCGGCCACGTCTCCGCCGCGGGGCCGAGGCGTCCGCACGCGACCAGCTCGACCGGCTCCTGCCCGCGGCATCGCCACCCCGGGCCACCACCCCTCGCGTGCGGACGGCCCCGACGGGCACGACGTGGTCGGCGCCCTGTGGCTGCGGCTGTCCGCCCGGACCTGCCGGCCCCGAGGCGTACGTCGTCGAGGTCGAGGTCGCGGCGCAGCGACGGGGCGCGGGCTGGGCCGGGCCACCATGCTCGCGGCGGCGAGCGGCTCGCCCGCGACCTCGGCGCGCCGCCTCGCGCTGACCGTGCTTCGCCCACAACGCCCCCGCGATCGCGCTCTACGAGTCCCTCGGCTACGCGGCACCGACCTGGCGCTGACCGCGCCTGACTCGACCGAGCTGCCCGCACCGGCTCCCTCGGGGCTGGCGCGTGACGCGAGGTGACCGCGCAGGAGTGCGCTGCGAGACTACCGGGCCCGGCTGGACGGGCGCGTGGCCCGGCGATCCTGACGGCTGCGGGCCCGAGCGCGGCCGGACTGCTGCCCGGGGGCGGCACACGGCCGGGCACCTGCTCGGCGGTCACGGACGCGGACGAAGCCCTCGGCACGGTCTGGCTGGAGGTCCCCGACCTCGGGGACCGCTCGCATGCGCTGGGCCACGACCTCGAGGTGGTGCCGTCGCGGCGCGGCCCGGGACAGGCGCGCCGGGTCCTCGCAGCGACCCTGTCCGCGTGCCGCGACCGGGGCCTCGCCACGGTCGGGGCGACCCTCGCCGGCGGCACGTCGCCGCTGCGGGAGGCTCGGTGCTTCCGGTTTCGCGGTCACCGCGCAGCGGCGGGCCAAGCCGCTCTGAGCCACGCCGGGGCCTGCCGGTCGGACGGACACCCGGAACGACGAGCCCGCGTCCTGGTGGACGCGGGCTTCGTGGTCACGGCCCCGCGGAGGGCGGGGACGCCGTGGGGCTGTCCGCGGCCGCCGAGGCACCCTCGCTGGGGGTGCTGGTGGCGGATCCGCTGGCGGGCGCCTCCGGCGTGCAGGGCGGGTCGGAGCCGCTGGCGTCGCCGGGATCGGTGGCCGGGTCCGAGCACGTGCACTCGGGAGGCGTCCCGGGGTCGGTCGTCGGATCCGTGGTGGGGTCCCCGGTCGGGTCCGCCGTCGGGTCGGTGGGACCGGCCGTCGGGGTCGGGCACGTCACCGGGTCGCCGGGGTCCGCGGGCGGGTCGGTCGGGGTGTCGGTGGGCGGGTCCGTGGGTGTCCCGGTCGGCGGGTCCGTCGGGGTGCCCGTCGGGTCGCTCGGGTCGGTCGGGTCGGTCGGGGTGCCGGTCGGCGGGTCCGTCGGGGTCTCCCCGGCGGAGGCGCCGGGCGTGCCGACGGGGATGCCCGGTCGCACCGGCGGGTCGGCCGGAGTGCTGCCGCGGACCTGGTCGCGCGGCCCGTGCGCCTTCGGTCCTCGGGTCCCGTGGTGGCTCGGGCGGGCGGCCGTCGGGACGCGGGTCGTCGCGGACAGCGGCCCGCTGGCCAGGCCCACGGAACGGCGTCGCGGTCAGCGAGACGCTGGTCGACAGCCCGGTCACGGCCGCGCCGTCGTCGAGCCCCAGCGCGTGGAAGCGCTGCGCGTAGGTCAGCACGAGCTGGAGGTAGGCCGCGGAGTGGTTGTAGGCCAGCACCGCCGACCCGAGCGTCGGTCGGCGTGGACAGGTCGCGACCGCCGTAGCAGAGGTATGCCGCCGTGGCGGCCGACGCGTCCTCGACGTCCTGCGGGTCGGCCACGCCGTCACCGTCGCCGTCGACCCCGAAGGTGCGCCACGTGGACGGGATGAACTGCATCGGGCCCGACGGCGCGGTCCCACCGGGTGTCGCCGTCCCAGCGGCCCTGGTCGGTGTCCGGGATCGCCGCGAAGCCGCTGCCGTCCAGGACCGGTCCGAGGACCGACGTACGGTGCTGGGCGTCGAGCGGGCGACCGACCAGCGAGCCGGACTCGACCTGCCCGATGGCGGCGAGCAGGCTCACGGGCAGGCGGCAGCGCGGCGGGGGTGCGGCGGCGGCGGAGCGGTAGGCGTCCAGGAGGACGTCGGCGATGTCGACGGCTGCCTTCGCCTTCTTGCCGGTGCCGGCGGCCGCGACGCGCACGGCCGGGGCGCGGCTCCGTGGGCAGGGAGGAGGGGTAGCGCTGGGGGTCGACGACCGTGGTGGAGGCGGGCGGCTCCGCGGCCGCCAGCACGCCTTCCTGCGTCCTCCCGGACGAGTCCGGGCGCAGCACCGTCGAGGCCGACCCGGCCAGGGTCAGGACGAAGGCCAGGACGGCCGGATAGACGAGTCGACGCACGTGTGGTGGAGCCCCCATGGTGCCAAGTCAACGTCACCCGGGCCCAAATCACCAGGGTCCAGTGTGACCAGGATGAGATGGCCACCCCGGAGGAGGCGGATGTCCCTGCTCCTGGGGGATCAGAGACCTTTACCGAACCCGGGTGCGGGGCCGGCGGCACGCCCCGGGTGGGTCCGCGGGACGGGGGGTGGCGGAGGCTACGCTTGCCCCGCTGACCTTCCCCACGGCAGCCCACGCGTGCCGCCCGCGAGCGCCCCGCGACCGTCGTTCCAGCGCCGCCCGACCCTTCACGACCCCGCACCGCTGACCGAGACGGACCACCGAGGGAGCTCCACCGTGTATCTGAAGAGCCTGACGCTCCGAGGGTTCAAGTCCTTCGCCTCCGCGACGACCCTTCAGCTCGAGCCGGGCATCACCTGCATCGTGGGCCCCAACGGGTCCGGCAAGTCCAACGTCGTCGACGCCCTGGCGTGGGTGATGGGCGAGCAGGGCGCCAAGTCGCTCCGCGGCGGCAAGATGGAGGACGTCATCTTCGCGGGCACCTCCGGACGCCCGCCGCTGGGCCGGGCCGAGGTCGCGCTGACCATCGACAACGCCGACGGCGCCCTGCCGATCGACTACTCCGAGGTCACGATCAGCCGCACGATGTTCCGCAACGGCGGCTCCGAGTACGCCATCAACGGCTCCACCTGCCGGCTCCTCGACGTCCAGGAGCTGCTCTCCGACTCCGGCATCGGCCGGGAGATGCACGTGATCGTCGGTCAGGGTCAGCTCGACTCGATCCTGCACGCGACGCCCGAGGACCGTCGCGGCTTCATCGAGGAGGCGGCCGGCGTCCTCAAGCACCGCAAGCGCAAGGAGAAGGCGCTGCGCAAGCTCGACTCCACCGAGGGCAACCTCACCCGGCTCCAGGACCTCCTCACCGAGATCAGGCGCCAGCTCAAGCCGCTCGGCCGGCAGGCGGAGGTCGCGCGGCGGGCCGCCGTCGTCCAGGCCGACGTCCGCGACGCCCGCGCCCGGCTGCTCGCCGACGACCTGCTCACGGCTCGCACGGCCCTCGACCAGGAGCTCGCCGACGAGACGATCCTGGTCGAGCGGCAGGTCGAGGTCGAGGCGGCCGTCGAGCAGGGGCGCGGTGCCGAGGCGGGGCTGGAGGCGGCCCTGCGCGAGGACCTGCCCGCGCTGGCCGCCGCCCAGGAGACCTGGTTCGGCCTCGCAGGGCTCCGCGAGCGGCTGCAGGGCACGGCCGGGCTGGCGGCCGAGCGGATGCGGCACGCTGCCGACGCCGCCGAGCCGGAGCGGCACCCCGGCCGCGACCCCGAGGAGCTCACCGCCGAGGCCGAGCGGGTCCGTGCCCAGGAGCAGGAGATCGGCGCCGACGTGACCCGCCGCCGCACGGGCCTCGAGACCGCGGTCGCGGCGCGCCAGCAGGCCGAGCAGGCCCACCAGGAGGAGAGCACCCGCGTCGCCGGCCTGGTCCGCGCCGCCGCCGACCGCCGCGAGGGCCTGGCCCGCCTGCACGGTCAGGTCAACGCCCTGCGCAGCCGGGCCGCGGCCGCCGACGAGGAGGCCGCCCGGCTCTCCGAGGCCCGCGAGGCCGCCGTCGCCCGCGCCGAGCGCGCCCAGCGCGACTTCACCGCCCTGGAGATCCGGGTGGCCGGTCTCGACGCGGGGGAGGAGGGCCTCGACGCCGAGCACGAGGGCGCCTCCTCCGAGCTCGCCGACCTCGAGGACCGGCTCGCCAAGACCCGCGAGGAGGCGCAGACCGCGGAGCGCGAGCGCTCGTCGCTGACCGCCCGCAAGGACGCCCTCGAGATCGGCCTCAACCGCAAGGACGGTGCCGGCGCGCTGCTCGCCGCCAGCGAGCCGGTGTCCGGGATGCTCGGGTCGGTCGCCGCGCTGCTCACCGTCCTCCCGGGCTACGAGACGGCCGTGGCCGGCGCCCTCGGCTCGGCCGCCGACGCGGTCGCGGTCGAGCACGTCGGGGCCGCGCTCGGCGCCATCGAGCACCTCCGCGCGGCCGACCTCGGCCGCGCCGGCATCGTCATGGGCGGGGCCGTCGTCGACGGCACCCCCTGGCCGGTCCTGCCCGACGACATGACCTACGCCGTCGACGTCGTCGAGTGCCCGGAGCCGCTGCGGCCCGCGCTGGCCCGGCTGCTGGACCGGGTGGTCGTGGTGGCCGACCTCGCCGCCGCCCGCGCGCTGGTCGAGCAGCGTCCCGAGCTCACCGCCGTCACCCGCGACGGCGACCTGCTCGGTGCGCACTACGCCGCCGGCGGCTCCGCGTCCGCGCCCAGCCTCATCGAGGTGCAGGCCGCTGTCGACGAGGCCGCCCACCTGCTCGGCGAGGCGACCCACGCCTGCGAGCGCCTCGGCTTCGACCTGTCCCGGCTCGAGGAGGAGCGTGCCCAGGCGCGGCACCGCGTCGACGTCGCGCTCGCGCGGCTGCACGAGTCCGACGCCACCCTGGCCGCCGTCGCGGAGGAGCTCGGCCAGCTCGGGTCCCTGGCCCGGTCCGCGAAGGGCGAGGCCGACCGGCTCGGCAGCGCGATCGCCGCCGCCCAGGAGGCCCGCGACCGCGACCTGTCCGGGCTCTCGCCGACCTCGAGCAGCGGCTCGCGGTGGCCCAGGACGCCCCCGACGAGGAGCCCGACACCAGTGCCGTCGACCGGCTCGCCGAGGCGGCCCGGGCCGCCCGCCAGGCGGAGACCGACGCCCGGCTCGCGCTGCGCACCGCCGAGGAGCGGGCCCGGGCCCTGTCCGGTCGCGCCGACTCCCTGCTGCGGGCCGCGCAGGCCGAGCGGGACGCCCGGGCCAGCGCCCGCGCCCGCCGCGAGCGGCTGGCGCGCGAGGGGGAGGTGGCGAGCGCCGTCGCCGTGGGGGTCGCCGTGGTCCTGGAGCGCCTCGCCGTCTCCCTGGACCGCGCGGCGCAGGCGCGCACGGCCGTCGAGCAGGCCCGCCGCGGCCGCGAGGAGGAGCTGGCCGCGGTCCGCACCCGGCTGCGCGACCTGGCCCGCCAGCACGACGAGCTGGTCACCACCGTCCACCGCGACGAGATGGCCCGCACCCAGCAACGGATGCGCATCGAGCAGCTCGCAGGAGCGCGCCCTCGAAGAGCTCGGGCTCGACCCCGACTCCCTGGTCGCCGACTTCGGCCCCGACGTGCCGGTCCCGCCGGTGCTCACCCCCGAGCAGCAGGCGGCCGCCGACGAGGCGGGCGAGCCCGTCGAGCCGGTGCCGTTCGTGCGCGAGGAGCAGCAGAAGCGCCTGCGGGCCGCCGAGCGGGCCCTCGCGACGCTCGGTCGGGTCAACCCGCTCGCGCTCGAGGAGTTCTCCGCGCTGGAGGAGCGGCACCAGTTCCTCGGCGAGCAGCTCGAGGACCTCCGCAAGACCCGGCGCGACCTGCTCGACATCGTCCGCGAGGTCGACGAGCGGGTCGAGCAGGTGTTCACCGAGGCCTGGCACGACGTGGACCGGGCCTTCGACGGGGTCTTCAAGCGGCTCTTCCCCGGCGGCGAGGGCAGGCTCGTGCTGACCGACCCCGGCAACATGCTCACCACGGGCATCGAGGTGGAGGCCCGCCCGCCGGGCAAGAAGGTCAAGCGGCTCTCCCTGCTCTCGGGCGGCGAGCGGTCGCTGGTGGCCGTGGCGTTCCTGGTCGCCCTGTTCAAGGCCCGGCCCTCGCCGTTCTACATCCTCGACGAGGTCGAGGCCGCGCTCGACGACACCAACCTCGGCCGGCTGCTGGAGATCTACGAGGAGCTGCGCGAGAACAGCCAGCTGCTCGTCATCACCCACCAGAAGCGCACGATGGAGGTCGGCGACGCGCTGTACGGCGTCACCATGCGCGGCGACGGGGTGTCCGCCGTGATCAGCCAGCGGCTGCGCGAGGCCGAGCCGGCCTGAGCGTGGTGGCCGTCACGCCACGGACGGGCGAGCCACTCAGGGGCACCGTGAGACAATGAGGACGTGGCGGGGATCCTCCGGGACCGTGATCTCGAGCCCGTCACCGACCTCGCTGCACCCCCACCTTCTGGAGTGACCTCCCGTGATCGCCGTCCTGCTGGCCATGCTCGCCATCGTCGTCCTGGCGGCCCTGGTCGTGGTCTACGTCGCCTACCCGCACCGCGGGGAGGACGTGCCGCACACGCCCTGGGTCGGCGAGATCATGCGCAAGGGCGTGCACCGGCTGCCGACGCTCGACAACCAGAGCGACGCGCAGAAGTACGACCACCGGCCGCGCGAGAAGCAGCACCGCTGACCCCGGGGTCCGGCCGCGGACTCCTCGTCGCGGCCCGGGCGCCTGTCGTCGTACGCCCGCGGGCGTGCCCGGGCCGCCGACCCGACCGTGCCGTTCCCAGTGCCCTGCCCGACCCCCGTTGTGATGGGATACCCGCGTGCCTGAGTACCTCCTGCTGATCATCGGCATCGCCGTCGTCTTCGTCGGCGCCGTCGTCGGCCTCGTCTCCACCCGGGTCCGCGGCAGCCGCCGCTCCACCCCCGAGGTCTCCGCCCCGCCGGAGCCGCGCGTCGGCGACGACGCCGAGACCCCGCGCGACACCGCGACCCGCACGGTCGAGGACGCGCCGCTCCTCGGCGGACCCGCAGCGCCCGGCGAGGCCCCGCCGCAGACGACGGCGGAGACCCCCGCCGACCTCGGCACCGCGCCGCCGCTCGAGGTCCCCGAGTCCACGGCCGGCCGCCTGGTCCGGCTCCGCCAGCGGCTCGCCCGCTCGCAGAGCCCGCTGGGCCGCGGCCTGCTCGCGCTGCTCTCGCGCGACGTCGTCGACGAGGACACCTGGGAGGAGATCGAGGACACCCTGATCACCGCCGACGTGGGTGTCACCCCGACCTCGGAGCTCGTCGCCCGGCTGCGCACCCGGGTGAAGGTCGAGGGCTCGTCGTCGGCCTCGGTGCGCGACATCCTGCGCGAGGAGCTGGTGACACTCGTCGACCCCGGCCTGGACCGCTCGCTGAACGTCGAGCGGCACGACGGTCGCCCCGGTGTGGTGCTCATGGTCGGCGTCAACGGCACCGGCAAGACCACCACCGTCGGCAAGCTCGCCCGGGTCCTGGTCGCCCAGGACAAGCAGGTCGTGCTCGGCGCCGCCGACACGTTCCGCGCGGCCGCCGCCGAGCAGCTGGCCACCTGGGGCGAGCGGGTCGGCGTGCCGGCCGTGCGCGGCCCCGAGGGCAGCGACCCCGCGAGCGTCGCCTTCGAGGCGGTCCGCACCGGCATCGAGACCGAGGCCGACGTCGTCATCGTCGACACCGCCGGCCGGCTGCAGAACAAGGCCGGCCTCATGGACGAGCTCGGCAAGGTCAAGCGGGTCGTGGAGAAGCAGGCGCCGGTGACCGAGGTGCTCCTCGTGCTCGACGCCACCACCGGCCAGAACGGCCTGCAGCAGGCCCGGGTGTTCCGCGAGGCGGTCGACGTGACCGGCATCGTGCTGACCAAGCTCGACGGCACCGCCAAGGGCGGCATCGTGGTCGCCGTCCAGCGCGAGCTCGGGGTGCCGGTCAAGCTGGTCGGCCTCGGCGAGGGCGCCGACGACCTGGCCCCCTTCGACCCGCACGCCTTCGTCGACGCGCTGCTCGGCGAGGACGCCTGACCCGCCCGGCGACGGCTGCGTCCGACATACGCCCGTAACACTGGCCGGCCAACCGTCACCTGCGCGCAACAGTCACCGCGCCGCCCTGAAACCTGGCTCGATGAGGCTGGGCGCACCGGGGCGGTGGTGGTTTCGACAGCGACGTCGAGCCATGCCCATCTCCCTCCCAGGACTCACCACGAGGTAGAGATACATGGATACTGGCGATACCGCTTGGGTGTTGGCCTCCGCGGCGTTGGTGCTGCTGATGACCCCAGGCCTCGCACTGTTCTACGGCGGCATGGTCCGGGCGAAGAGCGTCCTGAACATGATGATGATGAGCTTCGGGGCGCTCGCCCTCATCAGCGTCCTGTGGGTGCTCTACGGCTACTCGATGGCGTTCGGCAACGACGTCGGGGGCGGGCTGCTCGGCAGCCCCACGGAGTTCTTCGGTCTCTCGAAGCTGATCGGCACCGAGGGCATCGACAAGGGCTTCGCCGCGACGAGCCTCGTCTTCACCATCCCGTCCCTGGCGTTCGTGGCCTTCCAGGCCGTCTTCGCCATCATCACCGTCGCCCTCATCTCGGGTGCGATCGCGGACCGGGCCAGGTTCGGCCCGTGGATGCTCTTCGCCGGGATCTGGGCCACGGTCGTCTACTTCCCGGTCGCGCACTGGGTCTTCGCCTTCAACGGCGCCGAGTCCGAGACCGGCGGCTGGATCGCCAACAAGCTCCTCGCGATCGACTTCGCCGGTGGCACGGCGGTGCACATCAACGCGGGTGCCGCCGGCCTGGCGCTGGCGCTGGTGCTGGGCAAGCGGGTCGGCTGGAAGCGCGACCCCATGCGGCCGCACAACCTGCCGCTGGTGATGATCGGCGCCGGCCTGCTGTGGTTCGGCTGGTTCGGCTTCAACGCCGGCTCCGCCCTGTCCGCGAACGGCCAGGCCGCCGAGGTCTGGGTGACCACCATGGTCGCCACCGGTGCCGCGGCGCTCGGCTGGCTGCTCGTGGAGCGCATCCGTGACGGCCACGCCACCTCGCTGGGCGCCGCGTCCGGTGTCGTCGCCGGCCTCGTCGCCATCACCCCGTCGTGCTCCTCGGTCACGCCGCTCGGCGCGATCGCGATCGGCGCCATCGCCGGTGCCCTGTGCGCGATGGCGGTCGGGCTGAAGTTCAAGCTCGGCTTCGACGACTCGCTCGACGTCGTCGGCGTGCACCTCGTCGGCGGCGTGTGGGGCACCCTCGCGGTCGGCCTGTTCGCCTCGGCGGCCACCACCGCCGGCGTCGACGGCCTGTTCTACGGCGGCGGTGTCGACCAGCTGTGGCGCCAGGCGGTCGGTGCCCTCTCGGTGCTGGTCTTCTCCTTCGTGATCACCTACGCCCTCGGCCTGGCCATCGAGAAGACGATCGGCTTCCGCCTCTCCGAGGAGTCCGAGGTCGAGGGCATCGACAGCGTCGAGCACGCCGAGTCCGGCTACGACTTCGCGACCGCCGGGGGCGCCGGTCGCACGATCACCGGCAGCCACCTGAGCGCATCGGCCCAGGCCGACGCCGAGGCGCGGGGGGTGAACGCATGAAGCTCGTGACGGCGGTGATCAAGCCGCACAAGTGGGAGGAGGTGCGCGAGGCCCTCGAGACCTTCGGCGTGACCGGCATGACGGTCAGCGAGGTCAGCGGCTACGGCCGTCAGAAGGGCCACACCGAGGTCTACCGGGGTGCGGAGTACGACATCGCGCTCGTGCCCAAGATCCGCATCGAGATCGTCGTGGAGGGCGAGGACGTCGACGACGTCGTCGGCATCATCGTGAAGACCGCTCAGACCGGTCGGATCGGCGACGGCAAGGTCTGGGTGCAGCCGGTCGACGCGGTGGTGCGGGTGCGCACCGGCGACCGCGACGAGGCGGCGCTCTGATCGCGAGCTCAGACCTGCTGTGAGCTCGTCCGGGCCAGGCGGGAACCCGTTGCGGCGTACGCCGTCCCCGGTTCCCGCCTGGTCGCACGCCGGGCGGCGCGCGACGATGCACCGACCGGTGAGGACCCGGGCGGCACCGACGAGAGAGGAGGACCCGCGTGAAGCTGGTCACCGCGGTGGTCAAGCCGCACAGGTGGGAGGACGTCCGGTCCGCCCTGGAGATGGTCGGCATCACCGGCATGACGGTGAGCGAGGTCAGCGGCTACGGCCGGCAGAAGGGCCACACCGAGGTCTACCGCGGTGCGGAGTACGACATCGCGCTGGTGCCGAAGATCCGCATCGAGATCGTGGTGGACGACGCCGAGGTCGACGAGGTGGTCGAGGCGATCGTGCGGACCGCCCGCACGGGCAAGATCGGCGACGGCAAGGTCTGGGTCGTCCCGGTCGACTCGGTCCAGAGGGTGCGCACCGGCGACCGGGACGAGGCCGCGCTCTGAGGCCGTCTGAGCAGCGATGACGGCGGCCGAGCGGGTCGCCCGCACCGCCGAGGCGGACCGCCTGTGCGCCGCGGCCTTCGACGAGGCGGTGGCGGGCACGGCGGAGGCGCGCGCACCGGCGCGGACGTGACCGGGGTGGCGCTGGTGGCCGTCGGCGGCTACGGCCGCAGCGAGCTGGCCCCGTTCAGCGACCTCGACGTGGTGCTGGTGCACGACGACGGGCGTCGACGTACGACGGGTGGCCGAGCGGGTCTGGTACCCCCTCTGGGACGCCGGGACGCGACCTCGACCACTCGGTGCGAGCGCTCTCCGAGGTCACCGACACCGCTCGCGCCGACCCGCGGGTCGCGCTCGGGCTGCTCGACGCACGGCACCTCGCGGGCGACCCCTCGCTGACGCTGCGGCTGCGCGCCGACCTGCTCTCGCACTGGCGGCGCGACGCGCGCGAGCAGCTGCCCGGCGCTGCGCGAGCTGGTGGACCGGCGGGGGCGTCGCACGGGCGAGCTGGCGCACGCGCTCGGTGCCCGACCTGAAGGAGTCGGTGGGCGGGCTGCGCGACGCGACGGTGCTCAAGGCGCTGGTGGCGACCTGGCTCGTCGACGTCTCGCACTCCGACCTGGAGCCGAGCCGGCTGCAGCTGCTCGACGTGCGCGACGTCGTGCAGCGGCTGGCGGGCCGCGCCGGCGACCGGGTGCTGCCCGAGGCGTGGCCGGACCTGGCCGGGGGCTGGGGCTGCCCGACGCGCGAGGCCGCCCAGCGGCACGTGCGCGAGCTGGGGCGCCGGATCACCCACCTGTCCCGGCTCACCTGGGGCCGAGTGGACGCCGTGCTGGCGCGGCCGCCGACGGCCGGGCGGCCGCCGCGTCGCCCGACCTGCGGCGGATCGCGAGCGGCATCGCGGTCTCGCGCGGCGAGGTCGTGCTGGACCGCGGCACCCGCCCCGCGAGCGACCCGCTGCTGCTCCTGCGCGCGGCCGCGGAGGCCGCCGAGCGCGGCCTGGTGCTCGCGCCGGCCACCGCCGCCCGCCTGCACCGCGAAGGCGTGCCGATGGCCGAGCCGTGGTCCGCCGAGGCCCGGCAGCTGCTCACCCGGCTGCTCGCCTCCGGCCCCGGCCTGCTGCCGGTGTGGGAGACCCTCGACGAGACCGGTGCCCTGGACCGGGTGCTGCCCGAGTGGGACCGGGTCCGGCTGCTGCCGCACGCCTCGGTCGTGCACCGCTTCACCGTGGACCGGCACCTGGTCGAGACCTGCATCGAGGCGCGCCGGCTGATCCGGCGGGTGTCGCGCCCGACGTGCTCGTCGTCGCCGCCCTGCTCCACGACATCGGCAAGGGCGAGCTCGGCGACCACTCGACGGTCGGCGAGCCGATCGCCGCCGCGGCCGTCGCCCGGATCGGGTTCGACGAGCGGGAGTCCGAGCTGGTCCGGTTGCTCGTACGCCGGCACCTGCTGCTCGTCCGAGACGGCCACCTCTCGCGACCTCGACGACCCGCGCACGGTCGAGCACGTCCTGGACGCGGTGCCCGACGTGGAGGCCCTCGACCTGTTGGAGGCGCTGACCGAGGCCGACGCCCGCGCCACCTCGCCGAAGGCGTGGACCTCGTGGCGGTCCGGCCTGGTCGCCGACCTCGCGGCGCGGGTGCGCGAGGTGCTCCTGGCCCGCGACTCCGGCTCGGAGGTCCCCGACCACACGCCCGCCGCGGTGCCGGTGCCCGCGTCCGTGCGCGAGGACCCGCGGCGGGTCGACGTACGCGTCGAGGAGGGGGTGGACGGCTCCACCGTCACCGTGGTCTCGGGGGACCGGGTCGGGCTGATGGCCGACGTCGCCGGCGGCTTCACCGCCCAGCGGCTCGCCGTCCGGGCGGCTCGCGCGTGGAGCCAGGACGACCTCGCGGTCTCGGTGTGGGACCTGGCCGAGACCGGCGTGGTCGAGGCGATCGTGCGCCAGCGCCTCGAGGCGGTCGTCGGCGGTCGGCTGGACCCGGCCTCGCGGCTGCGCGACCCGCGGCCGGAGCAGCCTCGAGCCGTCCGTGCAGGTGCGCCACGACGCGTCGCACGAGGCGACGGTCGTCGAGGTGCGCGTCGAGGACCGTCTCGGTGTGGTCTTCCTTGTCTGCGCGGCGCTCGCCCGCCTGGACCTGACGGTGCGCTCGGCGCACCTGACGACCCTCGGGCCGCAGGCGGCCGACGTGTTCTACGTGCAGGAGCCGGGCGCGGGGGCGCTCTCGGACGAGCGGGCCGCCTCGGCGGTGCACGCGGTCCGGCGGGCGCTGCAGGACCCGGTTACCCTTGACGCTGACCCGGCGTGACCTGCCGCGTGCGCCCGACCGGCCGGCCCACCCGCCGGCATACGCCGGGACGCGAGGTGGCACCCGGCCCGACCGACCAGCACCCGAACCTGTGACCGAGGACTGACGCCCTGTGTTTGCGACCCTCTCCGACCGCCTCGCCGCGACGTTCAAGAACCTCCGCGGCAAGGGACGGCTCTCGGACGCCGACATCGACGCGACCGCGCGCGAGATCCGCATCGCGCTGCTCGAGGCCGACGTCGCGCTGCCGGTGGTCAAGCAGTTCGTGGCCGCGGTCAAGGAGCGGGCCCGCGGCGAGGAGGTCAGCGGCGCCCTCAACCCGGCCCAGCAGATCGTCAAGATCGTCAACGAGGAGCTCGTCACGATCCTCGGCGGGGAGACCCGCCGCCTGCGGTTCGCCAAGAACCCGCCGACCGTGATCATGCTCGCCGGCCTCCAGGGCGCCGGCAAGACGACGCTGGCGGCCAAGCTCGCGCTGTGGCTCAAGGGCCAGGGCAACAGCCCGCTGCTCGTCGCCGCCGACCTGCAGCGCCCCAACGCCGTCAACCAGCTCCAGGTCAACGGCGAGCGCGCCGGGGTCAAGGTGTTCGCCCCGGAGCCCGGCAACGGTGTCGGCGACCCGGTCGCCGTCGCGCGCGCTGGCGTCGCGGAGGCGCGGCGCACCCTGCACGACGTGGTCATCGTCGACACCGCCGGCCGGCTCGGCATCGACGCGGAGCTGATGCAGCAGGCCGCCGACATCCGCGACGCGGTCTCGCCCGACGAGGTGCTCTTCGTCGTCGACGCGATGGTCGGCCAGGACGCCGTCACCACGGCGCAGGCCTTCCTCGACGGCGTCGGCTACGACGCGGTGGTGCTGACCAAGCTCGACGGCGACGCCCGCGGTGGTGCCGCGCTGTCGATCGCGTCGATCACCGGACGTCCGGTGATGTTCGCCTCCAACGGCGAGAAGCTCACCGACTTCGACCTGTTCCACCCCGACCGGATGGCCTCGCGCATCCTCGACATGGGCGACGTGCTCACCCTGATCGAGCAGGCCGAGAAGACCTTCGACGCCGAGCAGGCGGCCGCCGCGGCGGCCAAGCTCACCGGCCAGGGCGGCGACTTCACCCTCGACGACTTCCTCCAGCAGATGCAGCAGCTGCGCAAGATGGGCTCGCTGTCGAAGATCATGGGGATGCTGCCCGGGATGGGCCAGTTCCGCGAGCAGCTCGAGAACTTCGACGAGCGCGAGATCGACCGGATCCAGGCGATCATCCAGTCGATGACGCCGGCCGAGCGTGCGAACCCCAAGATCGTGGACGGCTCCCGCCGCGCGCGCATCTCCAAGGGGTCGGGCACCCAGGTCTCCGACGTCAACCAGCTCGTCGACCGCTTCTTCGAGGCCCGCAAGATGATGATGTCGATGGCCCGCGGCGGTGGCATGCCGGGCATGCCGGGGATGCCCGGGATCGGCGGCGGCAAGCGCGGCCGCACCAAGCCGCAGCCGAAGAAGGGCAAGGCCCGCCGCGTGTCCGGCAACCCCGCCAAGCGCGCTGCCGCCGAGAGGTCCGGCGGCGCCCGTCCGGCCGCCGCCGACAACGGGAACCCCTTCGGCGTACCCCAGGGCGAGGAGGAGTTCGACCCGTCGTCGCTCGAGCTCCCCGCCGACCTGTCGAAGTACCTCAAGTAGCCGTCCCGCGTCCGCGGGCCGTTCTCCTGCATCACCTGGTAAACGGCCGCTCCCCATGGGGAACTCACCATGGGGAGCGGCAGTTCTCCTGCATCACCTGGTAAACGGCCCGGGTGGGTAGGGTCCCGGGCATGAGCGCTCTGAGGGTCCGCGGACCGGTCCTGCCCGACGGCGAGGTGCGCGACCTGTACGTCGTCGAGGGGCGGGTCACCTACGAGCCGGTCGCCTCGGCCGAGCTCGTCGCGGAGGGCTGGATCGTCCCGGGGCTCGTCGACGCGCACTGCCACGTCGGGCTCGACGCGCAGGGCGCGGTGCCCGAGGACGTGCAGGAGGCCCAGGCGATCACCGACCGCGACGCCGGCGCGCTGCTGCTGCGCGACTGCGGGTCGGCCGCGGACACCTCGTGGATGCACGACCGCGACGACCTGCCCCGGCTGCTGCGCGCCGGCCGGCACATCGCGCGGACCCGTCGCTACATCCGCAACTACGCGCACGAGATCGAGCCGGAGGACCTCGCGACGTACGTCGCCCGCGAGGCCGAGCGCGGCGACGGCTGGGTCAAGCTCGTGGGGGACTGGATCGAGCGGGACGCCGGCGACCTCACGCCCTCGTGGACGCGGGAGTCGCTCGACGCGGCGATGAAGGCGGCCCACGACCGCGGCGCCCGGGTGACCGCGCACGTGTTCGGCGAGCACGCCCTCCCGGACCTGCTCGGCTCCGGGATCGACTGCATCGAGCACGGCACCGGGCTGTCGGCCGAGCTGATCGACACGATGGTCGCCAACGGCGTCGCGCTCGTGCCGACCGCCAAGCAGCTCGGCAACTTCCCGACGTACGCCGACGCCGGCCGCGAGCGGTTCCCCGCGTACGCCGACCACATGACGGCCCTGTTCGCCTCGCGCCGCGAGGTCATCGGCGCCGCCCACGAGGCCGGGGTCGCCATCTACGCGGGCACCGACGCGGGCGGGGTGCTCCCGCACGGCCTGATCGCCGAGGAGGTGCTCGAGCTGTCGACGTACGGCCTCTCCGCCGCGGACGCGCTCGGGGCGGCGTCGTGGCGGGCCCGGGCCTGGCTGGGGCTCGACGGCGAGCTGTCCGAGGGCAGCAGCGCGGACCTCGTCGTCTACGCGTCGAACCCGCTCGAGGACCTCACCGTGCTGCGCGACCCCCAGCGGATCGTGCTGCGCGGAGCCGTGGTCGCCTGACCCGCCCTCGGTCGCCGCTTCAGGTGGCGTCGGTGTCGCGCCGGTCGACTCGCCGGCCGACCCGTCGGGCCGCAGGGTCGCG
This sequence comes from uncultured Actinomycetota bacterium, assembly GCA_963781745.1. Taxonomy (GTDB): domain Bacteria; phylum Actinomycetota; class Actinomycetes; order Propionibacteriales; family Nocardioidaceae; genus Nocardioides_B. The sequence continues at coordinate 45,150 of CAWAHH010000002.1, forward strand.
ACGAGGCCGACGACGTCCTCGACCACGCCCCGCACCACCGGGAGCCGCGAGAGCCTCGCCAGCGAGGCCACCATCGGGACGGATCGCTCGACCAGCAGCCGGGTGCGCGCCTGACCGGGGCTCCTGTCGTGCACCCAGAACAGCACGACGCCCATGTGCATCAGCCACAGCAGGCCCGGCAGCTCGCGACGCAGCGAGGGCGTCAGGGTGAGGTCGGAGCCGTCGACGGCCCGCTCGAACAGCGCGACGCTCGCCGTCCGCGCCGGCAGCGACTCCTGGCTGAAGGGCGAGAGCGGGCTGGTCGGCTCGGCGGCGTTCTTGAAGAACTTGCCGGCGAACGCGTGGTAGGGCTCGGCGATGTCGACCCAGGCGATCAGCACGCCGCGGAGCCGGGTCGCGAAGTCGGTTCCCGCGTCGAGGACGGCCTCGGCGGCCGCGGCGTGCTCGACCTGCACCTGGTCGTAGAACGCCTGGACGAGATGCTCCTTGGAGCCGAAGTAGTAGTAGGCGTTGCCCAGCGACACCCCGGCCTCGTCGGCGACCGCCCGCATGGTGGTGCCGTCGTAGCCGCCCGCGCGGAACAGCCGCAGCGCCGCGTCGACGATGGCACGACGGGTCTGCTCGGCCTTGGGTGACAGGGCGGGGGGTTCGGGCACGCCCGCCAATGTAGTCACCGCGGCGGGCCCGTCCCTCAGCGCACGGGGTACGTCGTCGGCGCGACCGGCGACGGCGATGGGAGGAACGTCTGCGGTAGCGGCGTGCGACGGCTCTCGCGGGCGCGGCGGCGGATCCGGTGCAGGACCAGCACGTCGAGGAGGTGGACCATCCCGAGCAGCAGCATCACCGCGCCGGTCCGGGTGCTGACGCTCTCCACCAGGCCGGCCCACGAGGAGACCGGGCCGCCCGCGCGCAGGGACAGCAGCAGGAGCCCGAACGACAGCAGGTAGAACCCGACGACGAGCAGCCGGTCCACCGCCTCGGCGAGCGCGTCGTCGCCGGCGAGCACGTGGGTCAGGACCACCCGGCCGCTGCGCGACAGCGTGGTGGCCACCCAGACGGTGAGGCCCCCGGCGAGGACGAGGTAGACGAGGTGGGCGGTGACGGTCAACGACATGGCTGCCTCCGAGTTGAACGCGTTCAGTTTTTGGATCCGACGGTAGACCTGCTCTTGAACATGTTCAAGAGCGTTGGCGGGGGATCTCCAGGTCGACCACCGGAACGCCCACCGGGTCGTAGGTCACCAGCGCGCAGTTGCGCTTGAGCAGCTCCTCGGCCACGAGGTCGCCCGTGCGCCGGTCGATCACGCTGCGCCAGATCTCGTTGCGGCGGAACACCCGGCCCCGGGAGCGCACGAACTCCTCCGCGCGGGCGGACACCCGGTAGGAGTGGTCGAGCTCGTCGGCCGCGCGCAGCTCGCCCTCCAGGTAGCGCGGCCCCACGCCGACGTACAGCTGGAACGTGGTGTCCGTGTCGTTGCGCACCACCAGGTCGACGTAGTTGTAGACGATCGAGCAGCCCACGCCCCACGGCAGCACCCGGCCGCGGTCCGGGAAGGGGTCGAAGCTGTGCTCGGAGCGCTCCACGACGGTCAGCGGCGAGTGCAGGACCATCCAGTGCACCAGGTTGGCGAGCTGGCAGATGCCGCCGCCGACGCCGGGACGCGCCGCGCCGTTGGACAGGCGCATCCCCTCGACGTACCCCTTGCGACGCGTGCAGTTGCCGACCACCCGGTTGAAGGAGAACGTCTCGCCCGGTCCGATCAGCAGGCCGTCGACGCGGGCCGCCGCCAGCCGCAGGTTCGTGACCTTGTTGTGCTGCAGCCACATCTCGGAGTCGCCGAGCTCGCGCAGCAGCAGCGACCGGTGCCGGCGCACGCGCACGGGCAGAGGCTCGGACTCGTGCGAGCGGGCCCACCTGGTGCCCGACGTCAGCCATGCGATCCGGCGCCTGACGCGGTGGGCGCGCACCGCGAGCGGGTAGAGCCACGGGTGCCGCTCGGTGGGCCGGAGCGGGGCCGACGCCCGGTCCGGGACCCCGGTGGCCGCGTCGGCGGTGGCGCCGGTGCTGGTCTGGGCGATGCTCATCTGGACCCCCGTCCCGCGACCGCCCGTCGGTCGCGCCGACACTGTAGTTGGTTGAGCCAACTACCGGGGTATGCCGTGCCGAGCGATGTGATTTCTGCTCGGCGTGGCCGTCTGGCAGAATGACGGGCTGAGTCCTGCCTGCCCGGACCCTCTCATCCGGATGGCGCAGCGCCCGTCGAGCCGAGCGGCCATGCCCCACGTGGTCCCGCGATGCTCACCCACCACACACCGTCAAGGAGACACCACACTCGTGGCCGTCAAGATTCGCCTGAAGCGTATGGGCAAGATCCGTACGCCGTACTACCGCGTCGTCGTCGTCGACTCCCGCAAGAAGCGGGACGGACGGGTCATCGAGGAGATCGGCAAGTACCACCCGAAGGAGGAGCCCTCCTTCATCGAGGTCACCTCCGACCGGGCGCTGTACTGGCTGGGCGTCGGCGCCCAGCCGAGCGAGGCCGTCGAGGCCCTGCTCAAGGTCACCGGCGACTGGCAGAGGTTCAAGGGCCTCCCCGGCACCGAGGGCACCCTGCGCGCCGCCGAGGTCAAGCGCAGCAAGCTCGACATCTTCAACGACGCGCTCAAGGAGGCCGGCAGCGAGCCGCAGGCCGAGGCCGTCACCACCAAGAAGGCCGCCGCCAAGAAGTCCGAGGCGAAGGCCGACGACAAGGGCGACGAGGCCGCCGCGGACGCGCCGGCCGAGGCCGACAAGCCCGCCGAGGACTCGGCTGCGCCGGCTGAGGCCGCCGCGACGTCCGACGACAGCAGCGAGGGCTGAGCCGATGCTCGCTGAGGCGCTCGAGCACCTGGTCCGCGGCATCGTCCGGCACCCGGACGACGTCTCGGTGCGCGACAAGCAGCTGCGGCGCGGGTCGGTCCTCGAGGTGCGCGTGCACCCCGAGGACCTCGGCAAGGTGATCGGCCGCGGCGGCCGCACGGCCACCGCTCTGCGCACCGTCGTCGGCGCGCTGGCCGGCCGGGGCGGTGCCCGGGTCGACTTCGTCGACGTCGACCGGAGGCGCTGACCACCGAGCCGTGATCGGGCGTCGTTGTCGCCCGCCTGTCCTGCAGGTGGGCGAGAGCGGCGCCCGTTCGACCGTTCCGGGGCAGCACATCGACCGAGGAGGAGCCGGAGAGCATGGGGACGACCGAGGTGGTGGTGGGCCGGATCGGCCGCGCTCACGGCGTGCGGGGCGAGCTCTCGGTCGAGCCGCGCACCGACGAGCCGGAGCGTCGCTTCGCGGTCGGGGCGGTGCTGCGCACCCGCGCCCCCTCGGCCGGCGCGCCCGTCCCCGCCGGCCGTCCTGCCGCCCTCACCGTCACCGCCACCCGCTGGCACCAGTCCCGCCTGCTCGTGCACTTCGCCGAGGTCGCCGACCGCACCGCCGCCGAGGCGGTCCGCGGCCTCGTGCTGCTGACCGACGTCGACACCGACGAGCGGCCCGACGACGACGAGGAGTTCTACGACCACCAGCTCGTCGGGCTCGCGGTGTCGACCACCGAGGGCGTCGCGGTGGGCGAGGTGGCCGAGGTGATGCACGGCGCGGGCCAGGACCTGCTCGTGGTGCGTGCAGCCGACGGCCGCGAGGTGCTCGTCCCGTTCGTCGCCGCGCTCGTACCGGTGGTCGACGTACGCCACGGACGGCTGGAGGTCGCGGACCGCCCGGGGCTGCTCACCCCGCTCGACGACGAGGACTGACCCCGTGCGCGTCGACGTGGTGACGATCTTCCCCGACTACCTCGCGCCGCTGGGGCTCTCGCTGCCCGGCCGGGCTCGCACGTCCGGACTGCTCGACCTGCACGTCCACGACCTGCGGCGCTGGACCCACGACCGCCACCGGACCGTCGACGACACGCCGTACGGTGGCGGCGCCGGCATGGTGATGCGGCCCGAGCCGTGGGGCGAGGCGCTCGACGAGCTCCTCGACGACGCACCCGGGACCGTCGTGGTGGTGCCGACGCCGGCGGGGGAGCCGTTCACCCAGCGCCTCGCGGCGGAGCTGGCGCGCGCCGAGCGGCTCGTCGTCGCGTGCGGGCGCTACGAGGGCATCGACCAGCGCGTCCTGGACCACGCCTCGACCCGGGTCGCCGTGCGCGAGGTGTCGGTCGGCGACTACGTGCTCAACGGCGGCGAGGCGGCGGCGCTGGTCGTGGTCGAGGCGGTGGTGCGGCTGTTGCCCGGCTTCATGGGCAACCCCGACTCGCTCGCCGAGGAGTCGCACGGCACCGACGGCCTGCTGGAGTACCCCGTCTACACCAAGCCGCCGAGCTGGCGCGGGCTCGACGTCCCGGACGTGCTGCTGTCCGGCGACCATGCCCGCATCTCACGGTGGCGCCACGACCAGGCGGTGCGTCGTACGTCGGAGCGCCGCCCGGACCTGCTCGCGCCGACGTCGGTGGGCCCGGACGGGCCGACCCTGCGCGCCGCGGTCCCGGGCGACGCCGGCGAGGTGTTCACCCTGCAGCGGGCGTGCTGGGTCCAGGAGGCCGAGGACAACCCGGGGGTGGCGATCCCGGCGCTGCTGGAGTCCTACGACGACGTGCGCGGGTGGATCGCGGAATCGGTCGTGCAGGTGGCGCACCAGGGCGGCCGCCTCGTGGGCGCCGTGCGCGGCCGGGCCGACGGCGACACGTGGCACATCGGGCGGCTGATGGTCGCGCCGGACCTGCAGGGCCGGGGCATCGGCCGCGCGCTCCTCGAGCGGATCGTCGCGCTGGCCCCCGGGGGGACCACCGAGCTGTCGCTGTTCACGGGCGCGGGCAGCACCCGCAACCAGCGGATCTACAAGCGCGCCGGCTTCCGGCTGCGCGGCGAGGTCGAGCCGGGCGTCGTACGCCTGACCAGGGCCGTGCGCCGCTGACGCGATTTCACCGGGGCCGCGGGCCTGTGGCAGACTTGACCCTCGCATCCGTTGCGTCCCGATCCTCCTCCCCCAGGGGTGGTGGTCGGCGGGCCACCTGCCACAGGGGGCGTTCCGCACGACGCAGCCGACGGAGCACGACTCTGTTGCTGATCCCCGTTCCGTGGGTGACCTGTGGCGCCCTCGAGGAGACCCCATGACCAACGTCATCGACACGCTCGCCGCCGCCACCAAGCGCGACGACGTCCCCGCCTTCCGCGCCGGCGACACCCTCAAGGTGCACGTCAAGGTCGTCGAGGGCAACCGCTCCCGCGTCCAGGTCTTCCAGGGCGTGTGCATCCGCATCCAGGGCTCGGGCGTGGGTCGCACCTTCACCGTCCGCAAGGTCTCCTTCGGCGTCGGCGTCGAGCGGACCTTCCCGCTGCACACGCCGATCATCGACCACATCGACGTCGTCACCCGCGGTGACGTGCGCCGCGCGAAGCTCTACTACCTGCGCAACCTGCGCGGCAAGGCCGCCAAGATCAAGGAGAAGCGCGACGCGATGCCGAACGGCTGAGCGCGCCTCCGCGCCCGGCTAGGCTCGCCCGCGTGACCGACGCCCCCGATCCTGCAGACCGCGGCCCCGTCGGCACGACGGGGCCGCGGTCGTCCTCCCCGGGTCACGCGACCCGGGGGAGGCGGTCGACCCGGCGCCGCCAGCAGCTGCCCGTCTGGCAGGAGCTGCTGCTGCTCCTCGGCATCGCCCTGGTGCTCGCCGTGGTCATCAAGGCGTTCCTCCTCCAGGCCTTCTACATCCCGTCGGCCTCGATGAACGACACGCTGGTCGAGAACGACCGGATCCTCGTGCAGAAGGTCTCCTACTGGGGTGGCGGCGCTCCGCAGCGCGGCGACATCGTCGTGTTCGCCGACCCGGGCGGGTGGCTCGACGCGTCCGAGTCCCGGGCCCCGCACAACCCGCTCGCGCGCGGCCTCGAGCTGTTCGGGCTCTACCCCACCGGCGGCCACCTCGTGAAGCGGGTGATCGGCGTCGGTGGCGACGAGGTCCGCTGCTGCGACGAGCAGGGCCGCGAGAGCGTCAACGGTGTCCCCCTCAACGAGGGCTCCTACCTCGCCGCGGGGGAGCGGCCCTCGATGATCGACTTCGACGTGAAGGTCAAGCCCGGCTACCTCTGGGTCCAGGGCGACAACCGCTCCAACTCCGCCGACTCCCGCGTCCACCTCGGCGACCCCGGTGGCGGCCAGGTGCCCGCCGAGGACGTCGTGGGCAAGGTCTTCGCGGTGGTCTGGCCGCTCGGGCACGCGACCGTGATCCACCGTCCGGCGACGTTCGGCTTCGTGGACAGGTGACCGCCCGCGTGCTGGTGCGGGGTACAAAGGACGGGTCATGAGTGTGCTCCCGCGAGGTCTGACCGTGCGCAAGGACGCCGGGCTCTACGGCTACGAGCGCGCGCTGCGACGCGTGGGGCTCGAGCCGGTCGCCGGCGTCGACGAGGCCGGGCGCGGTGCCTGCGCCGGCCCGCTCGTCGCCGCGGCCGTGGTGCTCCCCGACGGCGCGCGCGGTCGCGTCCCGGGCCTGGCCGACTCCAAGCTGCTCACCCCGAGGGCACGCGAGCGGGCGTACGACGAGGTGCTGCGCCGGGCGCTGTCGTGGTCGGTGGTCGTCGTGGGCCACGACGAGTGCGACCGGCTCGGCATGCACGTCGCCAACGTCGAGGCGCTGCGCCGGTCGCTGGCCCGGCTCGACGTACGCCCGGCGTACGTGCTGACCGACGGCTTCCCGGTCGACGGGCTCGAGGTGCCCGGCCTGGCGATCTGGAAGGGCGACCGCGTGGCCGCCTGCATCGCCGCGGCCTCCGTGATCGCCAAGGTGACCCGGGACCGGATCATGACGCGGCTGCACGAGGACTACCCGGTCTACGACTTCCTCACCCACAAGGGGTACATCACCCCCACGCACACGGCGGCGCTCGAGACCCACGGCCCCTGCCCCGTCCACCGGCGCCGCTTCGTCAACGTGCGACGGGCCGCCGAGCAGGTCACGGGTGAGGCGGTGCCGGGCTACGCCGAGGTCGTCGGCGATGATGGAGCCGTGCTGGACGTGCGAGAGCTGGAGATGGGTCGATGAGCGCCGAGGACCTCGAGAAGTACGAGACCGAGATGGAGCTCCACCTCTACCGCGAGTACCGCGACGTGGTGGGGATCTTCAAGTACGTCGTGGAGACCGACCGTCGCTTCTACCTGTGCAACCAGGTGGACGTGAAGGCGCGCACCGAGGCCGGCGACGTGTTCTTCGAGGTGTCCATGACCGACGCCTGGGTGTGGGACATGTACCGCCCCGCGCGCTTCGCCAAGAACGTCAAGGTGCTGACCTTCAAGGACGTGAACGTCGAGGAGCTCAGCCCGAGCGAGATCGAGCTGCCCAAGACCTGACCCGGCCTGCGCGCGGGCCGGGAACCGTCCACAGCCGGCGCGGCAGCGGGTCGTCCACAGCGTGCTCGTGCGGCCGGGCGCCGGGTGCCGTGGAGACGGCAGCCTTCGGGCATGAGGTCCTCCCGATGACGCGCCGCGGCGCCGCCCCCGTGTCCGACGTGCCCGACGTGCCCACCCGGCACCGTGCCGCGCCCGGCTCCGAGCAGGCCGACCGCCGACGCGCGCTGGGGGCCTACGGCGAGCAGTACGCCGCCCGCCACCTCGTGGAGCAGGGGATGGTGCTGCTCGACCGCAACTGGCGCTGCGACGCCGGCGAGATCGACCTCGTGCTGCGTGACGGCCGGGTGCTGGTCGTCTGCGAGGTCAAGACCCGCTCGTCGACCGCCTTCGGGTCGCCGCTCGAAGGCGTCGGCGAGCGCAAGGCCGCCCGGCTGCGCCGGCTCGCGGCGCGCTGGCTCACCGCCCACGACCTGCGCCCCGACGAGGTGCGCATCGACATGGTGGGGGTGCTCGCGCCGCCGGGTGGGACGCCCGTGGTGGAGCACGTCCGGGGCATCGGCTGATGGGCTGGGCGACCGCGCGCACGCTGTCCCTGACCGGTGCCACCGGCCACCTCATCGACGTCCAGGTCGACCTCGCACAAGGCGTGGTGGTGACCGCCCTCGTGGGGCGGCCGGACACGTCCGTGGTGGAGGCCCGCGACCGGTGCCGGGCGGCCATCGTCAACAGCGGCTTCGAGTGGCCGACGACCAAGCGCGTCACGATCCTGCTCTCGCCGGCCGACCTGCCCAAGCGCGGGCCCCACTTCGACCTGGCGATCGCGGTCGGCGTGCTCGGTGCGGCCGGCACGATCCCCCGACCGGCGCTGGAGGGCCTCGCGTTCGTCGGCGAGCTCACCCTCGACGGCCGCCTGCGGGCGGTCCCCGGCGTGCTGCCGATGGCGATGGCGGCGCGCTCGCGGGGCCTGACCTGCATCGTGGTGCCCGAGCCGCAGGCCGAGGAGGCCGCGATGGTCCCCGAGATGGCGGTCGTCGGGGTGCGCTCGCTGGCGCAGGTGGTCGCCCACCTGCGTCGCGACGACCTGCCCGCCGCCCCGCCCGTCGAGCCCTTGGCGAGCGCGCCGCTGCTGTCGTGGCGCGGCGAGGAGCGACTGGCCGACCTCGACCTGTCCGAGGTGGTCGGGATGGCCGACGCCCGGTTCGCCCTCGAGGTGGCCGCCGCCGGAGGCCACCACCTGATGCTCAGCGGGCCCAAGGGCGCGGGCAAGACGACCCTGGCCGAGCGCATCCCGGGGCTGCTCCCCGACCTGACCCTCGAGGAGTCCCTGGAGCTCAGCGCGATCTACTCGCTGTCCGGAGCGCTGCCACCGGGGTCGGGGATGATCTCGCGGCCACCGTTCCGCGCGCCCCATCACTCCGCCTCGCGCTCCAGCCTGCTCGGCGGGGGCTCCGGGCGGGTGCGGCCGGGCGAGGTGAGCCGAGCCCACACCGGCACCCTCTTTCTCGACGAGTTCCCGCTCTTCAACGCCGACATCATCGAGGCGCTGCGCCAGCCCCTCGAGAGCGGTGAGGTCACCATCGCCCGCGGGGAGGAGTCGGCGACCTTCCCGGCGCGGGCCATGGTGGTCATCGCCTGCAACCCCTGCCCGTGCGGCGACTACCACCCGGCCGACCGCGACAACCGGTGCACCTGCACCGAGGTCCGCCGCCGCGAGTACCGCAAGAAGCTCTCCGGCCCGATCGTCGACCGCATCGACGTGACCCGCCACGTCGAACCCCTGCGCGGGTTCGAGGTGCGCGACCCGTTGGCCCGGCCCGAGCCGACGAGCGTGGTGGCCGCCCGGGTGGCGGCTGCCCGGGGGCGGCAGGCCGCGCGCTACGCCGGCACGTCCTGGCGGCTCAACTCCGACGTGCCGGGCCCGACCCTCCTGCGGCACTTCCCGCTGACCGAGCCCGCCGAGCGGCTGCTCGAGGCGCGCGTGCACGCCGGCGCCCTCACCGGGCGGGGCGCCACCCGCGTCCACCGGCTCGCGTGGACCGTCGCCGACCTCCGCGGCAGCGACCTGCCCGGCCCCGAGGAGCTCGACGTGGCGATCCGGCTGCGCACCGGCGAGCCGCTCCCGCTGACGGCGCTGGTCGGAGGCGCGGCGTGAGCGACCGCACGGCCCGCGTCGCCCTCGGCCGGCTCGCCGAGCCCGGCGACCCCCGGCTGGCCTCGCTGGTGGCCGAGCTCGGTGCGGAGGAGGTCTACGCCTTCCTGCGGCGCGAGCGCGACCGGAGCGGAGTCGCCACGGAGGTCGCCGCCCGCCTGCACGGCCTCGACCCCGAGGACGACCTGCGCCGAGCGGCGGCCGGCGGGATCCGCTTCGTGTGTCCGGGCGACGCCGAGTGGCCCTCCCGGCTGGGCGACCTCGACCGGGCCGGCGTACTCCATCGCAGCGGCGGGGCGCCCCTGGGACTGTGGCTGCGGGGGAACGGCGATCTGGCCGCCCTCTGCGAGCGCTCGGTCGCGGTCGTCGGCGCGCGCTCGGCCACGACGTACGGCGTCGCCGTGGCCGGGGAGATGGCAGCAGCGCTCGCCCAGCAGGGTGTGGGTGTGGTCTCCGGAGCCGCGTTCGGCATCGACCAGGCTGCCCACCGCGGCGCCCTCGCCGCGCGCGGCCCCACCGTGGCGGTGCTCGCCTGCGGCGTCGACCGCGCCTACCCGCTCGCGCACCGCGACCTGCTGGCCTACGTCGCCGAGGAGGGCGTCGTCGTCTCCGAGGCGCCGCCGGGGTGCGCGCCCACCAAGAACCGGTTCCTGTCGCGCAACCGCCTCATCGCCGGCCTCTCGCTCGGCACGGTCGTGGTCGAGGCCGCCGTGCGCAGCGGCGCGCTCAACACTGCGACGTGGGCAGGCTCACTCAACCGGGTGGTGATGGGCGTGCCCGGTCCCGTCACGAGTGCCGCCTCCGAGGGCGTCCACGAGCTGGTGCGCAGCCGCGACGCCGTGCTCGTGACGCGGGGCAGCGACGTGCTCGAGCTCGTCTCACCGGTGGGCTCCTTCACCCAGGACCGGCCGCGTGCCGCTCCGCGACCCCGTGACCGGCTGCCCGAGGTGGAGCAGCGGGTGCTCGACGCCGTCCCGGTGGCGGCCGCGGCGCCCGCCGCCTCCGTCGCGCGCACCGCCGGCCTGGCCGAGGCCACCGTCACCGCTTCCCTGGAGCACCTCCGCCAGGCCGGCTTCGTCGAGGTCGGTGCCCGCGGCTGGCGTCTCGTCTCCTCGGACCCGGCCACCCGCGTCGGGTGAGTCCGGGTCGAGCCACCCGGTGACGTCCGCACTCATGTGGCGCGCGGGGCCGCGGAGTGGTGTCGAGACCGGAGCCGGCGGTGCGCCTACGCTCGACGGGTGGAGGCCGACCTGACCGAGCCGATGGCTGCGGCGCTGGCGGACTACGAGCGGCACCTGGTGGGGGAGCGCGACCTGACGCCGCACACCGTGCGTGCGTACCTCGGCGATGTGACCAGCCTGCTCGCGCAGGCTCGGCTGCTCGGCCACACCGACCTCGCGACCCTCGACGTCGCGACCCTGCGGAGCTGGCTCGCCACCCAGCAGACCCTGGGCCGGGCGCGCACCACCCTGAACAGGCGCGCGACAGCCGTGCGGGTCTTCACCGCGTGGGCGCACCGCACCGGACGGATGCCGACCGACCCCGGGACCCTGCTGGGATCGCCACGGGCGCGTCGGACGCTGCCTCCGGTGCTTCGCGTGGACGAGGCCCGGGCGCTGCTCACCGCCGCAGCCGAGCGAGCCGACGACGCGACACCGGTCGGCACGCGGGACGTGGCGGTGCTGGAGCTGCTCTACGCGACCGGCATCCGGGTGGGGGAGCTGTGCGGTCTCGACGTCGACGACGTCGACCACGAGCGGCGCGTCGTCCGGGTGCTCGGCAAGGGCCGCAAGGAGCGCACCGTGCCGTTCGGTCTACCCGCGTCCCACGCTCTCGACGCGTGGCTGTGGCAGGGACGTCCGGCCCTCCTGGCGGGGCTCGTCGCCGGCGGCACCGCAGCCGCGCCCGTCACCCCGGCCCTGTTCCTGGGGGCTCGGGGTGGTCGGGTGGACCCACGCGTGGTGCGGGCGATGGTGCACGCGCGCCTGGCCGACGTGCCGGGTGCGCCCGATCTCGGACCGCACGGCCTGCGTCACTCGGCGGCGACCCACCTGCTCGAGGGCGGTGCCGACCTCCGGACCGTGCAGGAGCTGCTCGGGCACGCCTCGCTGTCGACGACGCAGCTCTACACCCACGTGACGACCGACCGGCTCCGCCAGGCGTACCGCCAGGCGCACCCCCGGGCCTGACCGGCACACCGCCCGGGACGACCGGCGGTGGGCTACCAGAGCGGGTCGGGGAGGCGCAGGAACCCGGGCCGGGAGGCGCCCGGCGGCGGCGCGGACGGCTGCGACGAGGCGAGCGGTGGTGGGACGGGCCGGTCGCCTCGGGCAGGCGGCGCAGTCGCGAGCAACGGCCCGGACCCCGAGGCGGAGAAGGCCCTCGACGCGGGTCCGGCGACGGCCCCGTCGAGCGGCAGCAGCCGGACGGGGCCGGCGCCGACCAGGGTCAGCGGGTCGAGGTAGTGGTCCTTGCCCTCGACGAGGCCCCAGTGCAGGCAGGCGACGGGCAGGCAGTGCGACCCGGCGAGCTCGAGGCGGCCGATGACCGCGCCGGCGGGGATCACCTCGCCGCGGCCCACGAGCGCTGCGACGGGCTCGTAGGTCGTGCGCCGGGCACCGTGCCGCACGACGACCACGCCCCGGCCGGCGAGCCGGCCAGCGAACGTCACGGTCCCCGCGCGGGCGGCCCGGACCTCCTGGCCGACGCGGCCGGCGAGGTCGACGCCCCGATGGCCGGCCTGCCACGGGTGGGCCGGCGGGTCGAAGCCGTGCACCACGCGGTGCTGGGGCCCGATCGGCCACACCCCGGCGGGCTCGGCGCCCGCCGCCGGCACCACCCACGTCCCCGCGACCGCCACCAGCAGCGCGAGGACCAGCAGCGCCGGGCGGCGGCGCGGGTCCGGGGTGAGCAGGGGCGTGGGGCGGTGGGCGGCCGGCATACGGCGATGATGGGTGCGGAGCTCCGCGCACAGGGGCCGCGGACGCCGTGCTGTGGACGGTGGGCCGCGGCCGGCGCCGGTGGACGCGATCGGGCCCGGGGGTCGGCCTGCTGTGGATTCGCGCTGGGCGGCTGTCACGTCTAGAATCGCCGGTGGCCTCCCGTGCGAACGAGAGGTACTTCGCGCGCTCGACTCCGCACCGAGCCGTCGTCCTCCGGACGGCGTCCCACCGCGGGCGACGTCCTTCAGTCCCCACCGTCAGGCGGGGTCCGGACGCGCCGGGCGTCAGGGCAGGAGACACCCGTCTTCCTGCGACAAACTGGGACGACTCGTCCGGTACGTCGACCACGCGGTCCCGCGTGGGACGTGGCGGCGCGGGTCACGAGAGAAAGGCGATCGGCATGGCCGTCGTCACCATGCGCCAGCTCCTGGAGAGCGGCGTCCACTTCGGGCACCAGACCCGCCGGTGGAACCCCAAGATGAAGCGCTTCATCATGACCGAGCGCAACGGCATCTACATCATCGACCTGCAGCAGTCGCTGGCCTACATCGACCGCGCCTACGCGTTCGTCAAGGACACCGTCGCCAAGGGCGGCACCGTGATGTTCGTGGGCACCAAGAAGCAGGCCCAGGAGGCGATCGCCGAGCAGTCGACGCGCGTCGGGATGCCCTACGTCAACCAGCGCTGGCTGGGCGGCATGCTCACCAACTTCCAGACCGTGCACCAGCGGATCAACCGGCTCAAGGAGCTGGACGAGGTCGACTTCGACGACGTGGCCGGCAGCGGTCGCACGAAGAAGGAGCTCCTCCAGATGAAGCGCGAGCGCGACAAGCTCGACAAGACCCTGGGCGGCATCCGCGAGATGACCCGGACCCCGTCCGCGGTCTGGATCGTGGACACCAACAAGGAGCACCTCGCCGTCGAGGAGGCCCGCAAGCTGCGGATCCCGATCATCGGCATCCTGGACTCCAACTGCGACCCGGACCAGGTCGACTTCCCGATCCCGGGCAACGACGACGCGATCCGTGCGGTCAGCCTGCTGACCCGCGTGGTCGCCGACGCCGTCGCCGACGGGCTGATCGCCCGCTCGGGCGCGAAGTCCGGCGAGGGCGCCGGCGCCGAGATCGGCTCCGAGGAGCCGCTGGCCGAGTGGGAGCGCGAGCTCCTGCAGGGCGACGCCGACCAGGCCGCCGTCGCGGCCACCGGTGGCGAGAGCCCGGCTGCGACGCCTGCCGCCGAGGCCACCGGCGCGTCCACGGAGGCCGCCGAGGCTGCTGCTCCCGCCGCCGAGGCCCCTGCTGCCACCGAGGCTCCGGCCGCCGAGGCTCCGGCCGAGGCTGCCGCTCCTGTCGCTGAGGCCCCGGCCGCCGAGGCTGCCGAGGCTCCGGCCGCCGAGGCTGCCGAGGTTCCGGCCGCGGAGGCTGCTGAGGCCTCCGAGGCACCCGCCGAGAGCCCGGCCGAGGGCGAGACCACGGCCTGACGGTCCGCCGCCGCGGGGCGGGCGCAGGCCGCCCGCCCCCGGCAGTGACGGCAGCCCACCCGGCACGCCCGGGCGGCCACCGTCAGACCGCACGGCGCCTCGGCCCGCCCGGGCAGGCAGCCCACGCAGGCCCGCCGGACGGCGCCCGCCCACCCCCGTCCCCGACGGCCGGTCGACCCCCTGGGGGAGTCGACGGGACGAACGGGGCCCCTACCAGCACGAGGAGTGCACCGACATGGCGAACATCACCGCCGCCGACGTCAAGAAGCTCCGCGACATGACGAGCGCGGGCATGATGGACAGCAAGAAGGCGCTGCAGGAGGCCGACGGCGACTTCGAGAAGGCCGTCGAGATCCTGCGCATCAAGGGCGGGGCCAAGGCCGAGAAGCGCGGCGCCGAGCGCACCGCGTCCAACGGTCTGGTCGCGACCTCCGGCACCGCCCTGGTCGAGCTCAACTGCGAGACCGACTTCGTCGCCAAGAGCGACGAGTTCGTGGCGACGGCGCAGAGCATTGCCGACGCCGCGGCCGCCGCGAAGCCGGCCGACGCCGAGGCCCTCAAGGCCGTCGAGCTGGACGGCTCGACGGTCGGGGAGGTCGTCCAGGGCCTCGCGGTCAAGATCGGCGAGAAGATCGAGCTCGGTCGCGTCGCCGTCTTCGACGGCCCCGTCGCGACGTACATGCACCGCCGCGCCTCCGACCTGCCGCCCGCGGTCGGCGTGCTCGTCGAGTACGACGGCTCGGACGAGACCGCGGCCCGCGGAGCGGCGATGCAGATCGCCGCGATGCGCCCGGAGTACGTCTCCCGCGACGAGGTGCCCGCCGACGTGGTCGCCAAGGAGCGCGAGATCGCCGAGGCGACCGCCCGCGAGGAGGGCAAGCCCGAGGGTGCGCTCCCCAAGATCGTGGAGGGCCGGCTGAACGGGTTCTTCAAGCAGGCGGCGCTGCTCGACCAGCCGTCGGTGCAGGACTCCAAGAAGACCGTGAAGAAGGTCCTCGACGAGGCGGGTGTGAGCGTCAAGCGCTTCGCCCGCTTCGAGATCGGGCAGTGACGATCGACTAGGGTGGTCGAGACGACCAGTGCGAGGAGGCCGGTCCGTGCGTAGTCATCGCCACGCGCAACCGGTCTCCTCGTCCGTCCGGACCACCTCGTCCGCCCCGGCGAGCCCGTCGGGCGACAGCGCACCGTGGGCAGTGCCCCGCACCCGTCCCGAAAGGACCGCCCGTGACGGCGTACAGACGAGTCTTGCTCAAGCTCTCCGGCGAGGTGTTCGGCGGTGGCCGGGTGGGACTCGACGTCGGCGTCGTCAACGCGATCGCCGCCGAGATCGCGGCCGTGGTCCGCACCGGCGTGCAGGTCGCCATCGTGGTCGGGGGCGGCAACTTCTTCCGCGGCGCCGAGCTCCAGCAGAGCGGCCTCGACCGCTCGCGCGCGGACTACATGGGGATGCTCGGCACGGTGATGAACTGCCTGGCGCTGCAGGACTTCCTGGAGCAGCAGGGCGTCGAGACCCGCGTGCAGACCGCCATCGCGATGGGCCAGGTCGCCGAGCCCTACATCCCGCGGCGCGCGATGCGGCACCTCGAGAAGGGCCGCGTGGTCATCTTCGGCGCCGGAGCCGGTATGCCGTTCTTCTCGACCGACACGGTGGCCGCCCAGCGTGCGCTCGAGATCCACGCCCAGGTGATCCTGATGGGCAAGCAGGGCGTCGACGGGGTCTACGACTCCGACCCGCACAAGAACCCCGCCGCGGTGAAGTTCGACCACCTGACCTACGACGAGTTCCTGGCGCGCGGCCTGAAGGTCGCCGACGCCACGTCGGTGAGCCTCTCGCGCGACAACGACATGGACATGATCGTGTTCAACCTGTCCGAGGAGGGCAACATCGCCCGCGTCGTGTCGGGTGAGAAGATCGGGACGACGGTCTCGCGGGACGCCTAGCGCGGCCCCGGGCCGCAAGCGGAGCAGGACCCCAGAGAGACCGAGGAGCAGGAGCAGCCGTGATCAACGAGACCCTCAACGACGCCGACAACAAGATGGACAAGGCCGTCGAGGTGGCCCGGGAGGACTTCGCGGCGATCCGCACCGGCC
>CAWAHH010000003.1:0-25500 GCA_963781745.1 uncultured Actinomycetota bacterium
TGTTGTGTGGCCGCTTCGACAACCGTATTGCTGGTGGTCTCGTCGGAGGAGAGCACCAGCAGCGGCGGCCGGGCGCGAGCGCGCGCAGCAGCAGCGCGCGGGTCGCGGCCGACCAGGGTGACCACGTCGACGGCCTCGGCGGACCAGCCCATCCGGGCACGGGCCAGCGCCACCGAGGAGACCGCCGGCTCGATGTGGACCGCGTTCGGCTCCGAGCAGGTCGACCAGGGTGCGAGCCGATGCCCGACACCAGCGGGTCGCCCGGAGGCGAGCGCGACGACGTCCTGCCGGCGTACCTCTCCAGCAGGCCGGGCAGACCCTCGCGCAACGGCGCTCGGCCACGCTTCCCTCGCTGGCCCGGGACCTCCGGCAGGACGTCCAGGTGACGGCGCCGCCGAGCACCACCGGGGCGCGATCCACCAGTGTGCGCAGGCGGTCCGGCACTCCGCCCATCCATCGGCGCCGATCCCGACGACGGTGATCCGCGGACGGCCGTTCCAGGTCATGTGGCCAGACGCTATCGTGTGAGGCCCGATAGGCACGAGGTGCCCCGACGGCCACGAGACGAGCAGGCCCGACGGGAGAATCTGGGAAGCCGGTGAGAGTCCGGCACAGGCCCGCTGCGGTGACCTGAACGACGTCGGTCGAGACGGCACGCTCCAGGAAGTCCGAAGACCGGCCTCGCGCCTGCATCGTCCGATCCATGGCGGAGCGAGCGGGAGCCTCCCATGCCACAGCAGTTTCCCTTCAGCGCCGTCGTCGGCTCCGACGACATGGCCCTGGCCCTGGTCCTGACCACCATCTCGCCCGAGGTCGGCGGCGTGCTGGTGCGCGGCGAGAAGGGCACCGCGAAGTCCACGATCGTGCGCGCGCTGGCCGCCGTGCTGCCGCCGATCGACGTGGTCGCCGGCGACCGGTTCTCCACCGACCCGCGCGAGGCCGCCGCTCTCGCCGGACGGGCCGTTCGCCGCCGACGCCCCGACCGAGACGCGGCCGGTCCGGCTCGTCGAGCTGCCGGTCGGTGCCACCGAGGACCGCGTCCTCGGCTCGCTGCACCTCGAGCGGGCGCTGTCGGAGGGCAAGGCGGAGTACGAGCCCGGCCTGCTCGCCCGTGCCCACCGCGGCATCCTTTACGTCGACGAGGTCAACCTCCTCCACGACCACCTCGTCGACCTGCTCCTCGACGCCGCCGCGATGGGCCGGTCGACCGTCGAGCGCGACGGCGTCTCGGTCGAGCACGCCGCCCGCTTCGTGCTCGTCGGGACGATGAACCCCGAGGAGGGCGAGCTGCGTCCGCAGCTGCTCGACCGGTTCGGTCTGACCGTCGAGGTCGCCGCGCCACGTGACCCGGCCTCCCGCGTCGAGGTGGTACGCCGACGGATGGCCTTCGACGCCGACCCGACGGCCTTCGTCGCGAAAGTACGCCGAGTCCGAGCGCGCGCTCACCGACCGGATCCAGGGGGCCCAGAAGCTCGTCGCGGAGGTGGACCTCGGCGACGACGTGCTGCTCAAGATCGCCGAGGTCTGCGCGGCGTTCGAGGTGGACGGCATGCGCGCCGACCTCGTCACCGCCCGGGCCGCGGTCGCTCACGCCGCCTGGCACGGCCGCACCCTGTCACCACGGCCGATATGCGCGCTGCCGCCCGGCTCGCCCTGCCGCACCGTCGCCGTCGCAACCCGTTCGACGCCCCCGGGCTGGACGAGGACCTGCTCGACCGGGTGCTGGGCGACGACGACCCCGCGCCGGAGCCCCCGGAGCCGGAGGGCTCCCCCGACGGGGACGCGCCCGACGGCGAGCGCCCGGCCGGCGAGCGGGGAGGTCCCGAGGACCGGGAAGCCCCGGGCCGCGCGGAGACGTCGCCGGAGCCGGCCACCGAGCACCCCCTGCGAACCCGACGCCGCGCCGCCGTCGACGCCGGACGGGCCTCCGGCGCAGGCCACCGCTGCGGGGGACGCGCCCGAACGTCCGGACACCACCGTCGACGCGCAGACGCCGTACCGGACCAGGCTCTTCACCGTCCACGGCACCGGCGAGGGAGAGGCAGGCCGGCGCAGCCGCGCGCTCACGGAGTCCGGACGCCGGATCGGGTCCCGACGCAGCACGGGCGGCGCGGGCTCGATCCACCTCGCCGAGACCGTCCGGGCCGCCGCGCCCCACCAGGCTAGCCCGCGGCCGGACGTCGGGCGGCCTGCTGTTCCGCCCCGACGACCTGCGCGTGGCGACCCGCGAGGGCCAGGAGTCCAACCTGGTCCTGTTCTGCGTAGACGCCTCCGGGTCGATGGCCGCCCGCCGCCGGATGGAACAGGTCAAGACCGCGATCCTGTCGCTCCTGCTCGACGCCTACCGGCGCCGCGACAAGGTCGGGCTCGTCACTTTCCGTGGCGATCGCGCCGACCTCGCCCTGCCGCCCACCCGTTCCGTTGACATCGCTGCGACCGGCTCGAGGAGCCTGCCCGCCGGAGGACGCACGCCCTTGGCCGAGGGTCTCCTGGAGGCCGCCCGGGTGCTGCGCGTCGAACGCGTCCGCGATCCCCGTCGTCGCCCGCTGCTCGTCGTCGTCACCGACGGCCGCGCGACCAGCGGCCCCGACGCCGTACGGCGGGCTCGCGCGGCCGCCGCCCATCTCGCTGACACCGGTGTCACCTCGCTCGTCGTCGACTGCGAGACCGGCGCGTTCCGGCTCGGGCTCGCCCGGGACCTGGCCGGCGTGCTCCGCGCGGAGCACGTCCCCGTCGACGACGTCAGCGCGACCGGGCTCACCACCCTCGTCCACGAGCGGGTGCGTCCCCGCACGAGCCCCGAACCCAGCACCGAAGGAGCAGCCTGATGCCTCAGGGCCAGCCAGTCACCGTCCCCGACGACGGCCTCACCACCCGCGAGCGCCGCGAGCAGCCCCTGCTGATGGTGCACACCGGCGACGGCAAGGGGAAGTCGACCGCCGCCTTCGGGCTCGCGATCCGTGCCTGGAACCAGGGCTGGGACATCGGCGTCTTCCAGTTCGTGAAGTCCGCCAAGTGGCGCATCGGCGAGCAGACCGTGCTCGAGCGGCTCGGCCAGCTGCACCAGGAGACCGGCGAGGGTGGTCCCGTGGAGTGGCACAAGATGGGCGCCGGCTGGTCGTGGTCCCGCAAGGCCGGCGAGGAGTCCGACCACGCGGCCGAGGCAGCCGAGGGGTGGGCCGAGGTCAAGCGCCGGATCGCCGAGGAACGCCACGACCTGCTCGTCCTGGACGAGTTCACCTACCCGATGGAGTGGGGCTGGGTCGACGCCGAGGACGTCGTGGAGACCCTGAGCCAGCGCCCCGGACGCCAGTTCGTCGTCGTCACCGGCCGTCGGGCGCAGCCGCGCCTGGTCGAGGTGGCGGACCTGGTCACCGAGATGACGAAGGTGAAGCACCAGATGGACCGGGGTCAGAAGGGCCAGACGAGGCATCGAGTGGTGATCACGTGACGCGCCTGCCCCGGCTCGTCGTCGCCGCCCCGGCGACCGGCCAGGGCAAGACCACCGTCGCGACGGGGCTGATGGCCGCGCTGACCCGCGCGGGCCACGTCGTCAGCGGGCACAAGGTCGGGCCGGACTACATCGACCCCGGCTACCACGCCCTGGCGAGCGGTCGCCCCGGCCGCAACCTCGATCCCCACCTCGTCGGCGAGGCGCGGATCGTCCCCCTGCTGCTGCACGGCGCCGCCGGCGCCGACGTCGCCGTCGTCGAGGGCGTCATGGGGCTCTACGACGGGCGGGTCGGCGGCGAGGGCTTCTCCTCCACCGCCCACGTCGCCACCCTGACCCGCTCACCGGTGGTGCTGGTCGTCGACATCTCCCGCTCCTCCCGGTCGATCGGGGCGGTCGTGCACGGCATGGCCACCTTCGACCCTCGCGTCGAGGTCGCCGGGGTGATCCTCAACAAGGCCGGCTCACCGCGCCACGCGCAGGAGGTCGCCGGCTCGATCGATCTGCCGGTCCTCGGCACGATCGGTCGCGACGACGCCTTCGCCGCGCCCTCGCGCCACCTCGGCCTCGTCCCGGCGGCGGAGCGCGACGAGGCCGCGCACGCCCTCGACCGGCTGGCGGACCACGTCGCCCAGACGGTCGACCTGGAGGCGGTGCTGCAGATCGCCCGCGACGCCCCCGACCTGCCCGACGACCCGTGGGACCCCCGGCGGGAGGTGCGGGCGCCCACGGGTGCGCGACCCGTCGTTGCCATGGCCGGCGGTCGCGCGTTCACATTCCGCTACGCCGAGACCGAGGAGCTGCTCCGCGCGGCCGGATGCGACGTCGTCACCTTCGACCCGCTCACCGACCCGGCGCTGCCCGCCGGTACCAGCGGCGTGTACCTCGGCGGCGGCTTCCCCGAGGTACACGCTGTCGCGCTCACCGCCAACATCCCTCTGCGCCAGGAGCTGCGCGCCGCCGTCGCTGCGGGCGTCCCGACGGTCGCAGAGTGCGCGGGCCTGCTGTACCTCTGCGGCTCCGTCGACGGCGCACCGATGGTGGGCGCCATCGCGGCCGAGGCGCGGATGACGCCGCGACTGACCCTGCGCTACCCCGCGGCCTGGGCCGTCACCGACTCGTTGCTGACGCGCGCCGGCGAGCAGGTGAACGGCCACGAGTTCCACCGCACGCACACGCATCCCGAGTCCGGGGACGGTGCGGCCTGGACGATCGACGGCGACGAGGTCGGCTTCGCCTCGCCGACCCTGCACGCGTCGTACCTGCACACCCACTGGGCCGGCCACCCCCACCTCGCCCAGCGCTTCGCCGACGCCGTCCACGCCGCCACCCCGCACATCCAGACGGCCTCCAGCACCAGCGTGGTGCGGCAGGGCCGCTCGGCACCACTCGCGGACCCCCTCCGCCACCACGGCGACGCGGAGGCCAAGAAGGGGTTGCTCGACCTCGCCGTCAACGTCTATGCCGGGTCACGGCCGTCCTGGCTCGACGACGTCCTGCGAGCCAGTCTCGACGAGATCGGGCGTTACCCGACCTCCGCGCGGGCCGAGCGGGCCATCGCCACTCGGCACGGTCGCGACGCCACCGAGGTGCTGGCCACCGCGGGTGCCGCCGAGGCGTTCACGCTCCTCGCTCGGCTACGCGCGTGGCGGGCGCCGGTCGTGGTGCACCCGCAGTTCACCGAGCCGCACGCGGCGCTCGAGCTGGCCGGCCACCGCGTCGTCGAGGTGCGCTGCCGGGCGGAGGACGGGTTCGCCCTGCGGGCCGAGGATGTCCCCGAGCGGGCCGACCTCGTCGTGCTCGGCAACCCGACGAACCCGACCGGCGTGCTCCACCCGGCCGAGACGGTGCGGAAGCTGCTGCGGCCCGGGCGGGTGGTCGTCGTCGACGAGGCGTTTATGGACACCGTGCCCGGCGAGCCCGAGTCGCTGGCCGGTGAGGCGCTCCCCGGTCTGGTCGTGCTGCGCAGCCTCACCAAGCACTGGGCGATCCCCGGGATCCGCGCCGGCTACCTGCTCGCCGCCCCCGAGGTCGTGGCCGACCTGCGCCGTCACCAGGTCCCCTGGTCGGTTTCGACGACCGCGGCCGCCGCGATGGCGGTGTGCTCCTCCGACGCCGCCTCGGAGGAGGCGGTACGCCGTGCCGAACAGATTGTCGTCTGGCGGTGCTGGCTCGAGGACGCCCTGCGTGCACGAGGCATCCCGTTCGTGGAGTCGTCCGCGTCGTTCGTCCTCGCGGAGGTCGGCGAGGGTGTCCACACGACCCTGCGACGGCTCGGCGTCGCCGTACGTCGGGCCGACACGTTCCCCGGGCTCGGCCCCTCGTGGGTGCGGATCGCCGTACGGCCCGCGGACCAGATCCAGAAGCTCCTCGACGCGCTGGACACCCTTGCGTTACAGGGCACCTGATGCCCTAGGGTGCTGTCTGCGGGCACGAGGAAGCCGGTGGGATTCCGGCACAGTCGCGCTACTGTGACACCTCCTCCAGACAGGTCCCCCGGGACTGGTAGGGCGGTGGTGGAGTCAGACCCCAGTGTCCGTCCACCCCATCAACAGGGACGCAAGAATCCCTAGGAGGACACATGTCTCACGCCGCTTCCGCCGCCCCCACCACCGAGATCGCCGTCCCGGCGATCCCCGTCGCCGAGCTGGCGCCGTGGGCCCTGTTCTTCGGACTTCTCGCCACGCTCGTGCTGTTCTTCGTCAGCGCCGACCAGGGAGCCGTCTCGCTCACCTCGGGCACGCTCATCCACGAGTTCGTGCACGACGGTCGCCACCTGCTCGCCTTCCCCTGCCACTGAGAGCGTCCGTCCCCACGGACGGACCGCTCCTCGCTGCGGCAGCTTCCCCGGGATACCGGGCGTCTCGACTCGCTCGGACCCGGGCCTCTGAACGGAACCCTCGATGACCGCACGTGCCCTGTTGGTCCGTGGTCTGATCGCCGGTCTGCTGGCCGGCATCGCCGCGTTCCTCGTCGCCCACCAGGTCGGCGAAACGCCGGTGGAGACCGCCATCTCGCTGGAGGAGTCCTCCGCCCACCACTCCGAAGCCACCACCGGAGCCCACTCCCACGACTCCCCCGACGAGGCCCTCGTGTCCCGCGAGACCCAGAGCACGTGGGGGCTGCTGACCGGGACGCTCGCCGTCGGCACCGCGCTCGGCGGCCTCGTGGCACTGGGATCCGCATTCGTCGCCGGTCGCGTCGGGCGGCTGCGACCGACCGCAGCCAGTGCCGTCGTGTCCCTCACGGGTTTCACGACGGTGGCCCTCGTGCCCTTCCTGAAGTACCCCGCCAACCCACCGGGTGTCGGCACGGCCGAGACGATCGGTGCCCGGACCGAGCAGTACTTCGGTTTCCTGCTCGTCTCGCTGGTCGCGGGGGTCCTCGCCCTGGTGCTGGCCGCGCGGGTCTGGCACCGGTTCGGCACCTGGGGCGCGGTCGTCCTGGGCGTCGCCGCGTACGTCGTCGTGATGACGGTCGCGGGCGCGCTGATGCCGACGCCCGACGCGGTGGGTTCCTTCCCAGCCGACACGCTCTGGGCCTTCCGCCGCGGGTCGCTGCTCACCCTCGTCACCCTGTGGGCGTCCATCGGCGTCACCCTGTCCGGCCTGGTCGGCCGGCTCGAGCGGCGTGAGTCGGCGAGAGCGCAGCGCCGCGCCCTCGCCGCTTCCCTGTGAGGACAGGTGCTGCCTGACTCCTGGCGCCTCGTGCTAGGCACCCTGACGGTACTGAGGGTCCCGGCCCCACGCTCCGTGGACCGCCGGACCGCGGGGGCGGCGATGCTCGTCGCCCCCCTGGCCGTGCTGCCCTTCGGTGCCGGGGTCGCCCTGGTGATGCTCGCCGGTCGCGCAGTGCTCCTGCCCCCTCTCGTGACGGGTCTCCTCGCGGTCGCGCTGCTCGTGGTGGGCACCCGCGCCTTCCACGTCGACGGGCTCTCCGACACCGTCGACGGGCTGACTGCCTCCTACGACCGAGACCGCTCGTTGGCCGCGATGCACACCGGCACCTCGGGCCCGGCCGGCGGCGCGGCGGTCCTCCTGGTGCTCGGGCTGCAGGCCGCGTCGATCGCCCAGTTGGTGGAGCTGCCCCGCGGCGCCGTGCTCGTCGCCGCCCTCGTGTGCGTGTCGCGCTGCGCGCTGGCGCTCACCTGCCTTCGCGGCGTACCTGCCGCTCGCGCCAACGGGCTCGGAGAGGCCTTCACGGAGTCGGTCACCCGCCTCGCCGCCGCGGCCTCGCTGCTCCTCTCCCTCGTAGCCGTCGGGCTGGTCGCTGGCTGGGCCGGGCTCGCTTGGTGGCGCGGCGTCCTCGCGGTGGTGCTGGCCCTCGCCGTCACCGCCGTGCTCGTGCGCCGCGCGGTCCACCGCCTGGGCGGCGTCACGGGAGACGTCTTCGGCGCCGCGGTCGAGCTGAGCCTCGCCACGCTCCTCGTCGCGCTGGCGGGGGCCACACCGTGAGCCGTGCGCTCGGACTGGTCCTCGGCTTCGCGGCCGACCGGATCCTGGCCGACCCCCGCAGGTGGCACCCGGTGGCCGGCTTCGGCCGGATCGCCGGCGCGGCCGAGGCGCGCTGCTGGTCACCCTCGCGCAGCCGCGGCGCGGCGTACGCCGCAGGGCTGGTGGGCACGGTCACGCTCGCCGGGACACTCCTGGAGCGCGGCACCCGTCCACGGCCGGTGGCGCACACTGTGGTCACCGCCGCGGCGACGTGGGTCGTGCTCGGAGGGGCGTCGCTGGACCGTGAGGCTCGCGGTGTCGCGGGTCTCCTCGCCAACGACCGGCTATCCGATGCTCGGCAGCGCCTCACCCACCTCGTCGGCCGCGAGACCTCGACCCTCACCGCCGACGAGGTCGCCCGTGCGGTGGTGGAGTCGGTCGCCGAGAACACCTCGGACGCGGTGGTCGCACCGCTCGTGCTCGGAGCCGTCGCGGGCGTGCCCGCACTGCTCGGGTACCGCGCTGCCAACACGCTCGATGCGATGGTGGGCCACCGCAGCGAGCGGTACGCCGAGTTCGGCTGGGCCTCCGCGCGGCTCGACGACCTGCTGAACGTCCCGGGCGCGCGCGTCACGGCGCTGCTGGCCGCCCTGCTCGGCGCTGACAACGGTGGCGCGCTGCGCGCCTGGCGTCGGGACGCCCCCGGGCACCCCAGCCCCAACGCCGGGCCTGTGGAGGCTGCCTTCGCCGGGGCGCTGGGACTCCGCCTCGGCGGCACCAACCACTACGGCGAGCGCATCGAGCACCGCGCCGTGATGGGGTCCGGTGCCGGTCCGACGGCAGCCGATGTCTCCCGTGCCCTGACCCTCGCTCGTCGCGTCGGCCTGGGTGCCCTCGCGGTCGCCGTGCTGCTGGCACTCGGGACCCGCCAACCCGCACGTAGTCGCCTTGATGCGCCTTAGAGCACGAGGACCCGCCCGGCCACCACGAGGTGGACCTCGTCGCAGGTGGCCGCCAGGCGCTGGTTCACTGTGCCGAGCAGGTCGCGGAACAGGCGCCCGGAGCGGTGCTCGGGGACCACGCCGAGGCCGACCTCGTTGCTCACCAGCACGACCGGGCCGGACGCTGCGGCCAGTGCTGCGACAGCTGCCTCCACCCGGGTGATGACAATGGCGTGCACCTCGGCGGTGGGCAGCTCCCAGGCCTCAGCCTCGTCGAGGGCGGCCGCGAGCCAGGTGCCCAGGCAGTCGAAGAGCACGGGACCGTCGAGCGCCAGGGCGGCAGCCAGGTGGCGCGACTCCAGCGTGGTCCACGTCGTGGGTCTGCGCACGCGGTGCGCCGCGATGCGCGTGGCCCAGTCCGGGTCGGTGTCCTCGTCGGTGGTCGGCCCGGGAGCGACGTAGGTGACCGCCTCCTCGTGCTCCAGCAGACTCTCGGCGTGCCTCGACTTCCCGGACCGGACTCCGCCTGTCACCAACACCTTCACGGCAGGCTCCGCACCCAGGTGACGGCCTGGTCGACGTCGGGCACCGTGCGTACGCCGTGCGGCGCGGCCGGGCGGCGTACGACGACCACGGGGATCCCGAGCTGGGCGGCCGCGTCGAGCTTGGGGCGGGTGTAGGAGCCGCCCGAGTCCTTGGTGACCAGCACGTCGGAGCGGTGCTGCTGCATCACGTCCAGCTCCGCGTCGAGGGAGAACGGCCCGCGATCGAGCAGGAGCCGCCACCGCGTCGGCAGAATCCCGGGGTCGTCGACCGCGCGCACGAGCGCCTCGCGGTCGGCCAGCGCTACGGCGAGGTCGGCGAGGGACTGCCGTCCCACGGTGAGGAACGGTCGCTCCCCCAGCGCCGCCGCCACGCCCGCCGCCTCGGCGTGGCCGTCGACCCAGTGCCAGTCCGCGGCTCCGGGGAGGGTCGACCAGCCGGGGCGCTGCAGCCGCAGCAGCGGAACGCCCGCGGTCGCACAGCCCTGCGCGGCGTGCTCCGAGATCTGTGCAGCGAACGGGTGCGTCGCGTCGACGACCGCCTGGTGTCCGGCGCTCACCAGGTGCTCGCGGAGACCCGCCGCTCCACCGAAGCCTCCGACCCGGACCTCCCCCGCCGGGAGGCGGGGCCGCTGGACGCGACCCGCCAGCGACGACAGCACCGGCACTCCCGCGTCCACCAGCCGGCTCGCCAGGTCACGCGCCTCGGCGGTGCCGCCGAGCACGAGCACGCTCATCGGTCGGCCCCCGGAGGCAGGACCGGCCACGCCCCGGACGGACCCGTCCGGGCGAGGTCGAGCAGCGCGTCCACCGCGAGGTGCTCCTCCACCAGGTCGCCCAGGAGCTCGAGCCGGCGCTCACGGGCGGCCGGGAAGCTCGCCGACGACGCGGGCCGCCACCCTCCGACCAGCTCGGCGACCTCGCCTAGGAACGCCTGCCGGAACGCGTCCCCCTCGAGGCTGCCGTGCCACATCGTGCCGAACACGGCACCCTCACGGGCACCGCCCAGGAACTCCTCTGCCTCGCCACGGGTGACCCGGCCGTGGTGGATCTCGTAGCCGCCCGTCGACTGCCCCAGGGCGGTGCCCTCCGCCAGCCGGAGCACCTTGTCGGGCGAGAAGTCGGTCCTGACGTCCAGCAGGCCGAGCCCCTCGACGACCAGGCCTGACTCACCCTCGACGCCGAGGGGGTCCGCCACCGTCCGGCCCAGCATCTGGAACCCGCCGCAGATGCCGAGCACGGGTCGACCGGCGCGCGCGTGCGCCGCGATCGCGCGGTCGAGTCCACGCCGGCGCAGCCACCCGAGGTCGGCGATGGTGGCCCGGGTGCCGGGCAGAACGACCAGGTCGGCCTCGGGGACCCTTCGCGGGTCGCTGGTGAACACCAGGTCGAGGTCGGGCTCGAGGCCGAGCGCGTCGACGTCGGTGAAGTTGCTGATCCGCGGCAGCCTTACCACGACCACCTTGAGTACCGCGCCCTGCGGACCTCGCCGGCCCTCCAGGTCGAGCGCGTCCTCGGAGTCCAGCCACAGGTCGGGGTGCCACGGGAGCACGCCGTGGACAGGGCGGCCGGTGAGACGCTCCAGCTCCTTCAGCCCCGGCGTCAGCAGCGAGACGTCGCCGCGGAACTTGTTGATCACGAAGCCGGCGACCAGTCGCTGGTCGGCCGGCCCCGAGCAGCGCGACGGTGCCGTACATCGCCGCGAACACGCCGCCCCGGTCGATGTCGCCGACCACGATCGTCGGCATGCCCGCGTGCTGTGCCAGGCCCATGTTGACGTAGTCGCCGGCCCGCAGGTTGATCTCGGCCGGGCTGCCCGCGCCCTCCGCGACCACCACGTCGTAGCGGGAGGACAGGTCGTCGAAGGCGTCGTACGCCGCCCGCGCGAGGTGGCGCCGCCCGTCGACGAAGTCGCGCGACGACACCTCGCCGGCCGGGCGACCCATCACCACGACGTGGCTGCGCTGGTCGCCGCCGGGCTTGAGCAGCACCGGGTTCATGGCGGCCTCCGGCTCGGCCCGTGCCGCCAGCGCCTGGATCCACTGCGCGCGCCCGATCTCGGCACCGTCCCGGGTGACCATGGAGTTGTTGGACATGTTCTGGGCCTTGAACGGGGCGACCAGCACGCCACGACGGGCCAGCGCACGGCACAGTCCCGCGGTGACGGTGCTCTTGCCCGCATCGGAGGTGGTGCCGGCCACCAGCAGGGCGGTCACGTGCGGCCCCGGGTGTTGCTGCCGAACCGGTGGGGCACGAGCTCGCGCGGCAGGGCCCCACCGTCCTGGACCCACGTCACCAGGTGCTCGGTCGTGCGCGGGTTGAGCACCCCGCCAAGCCAGGTGTCGTGCGGGCGCCGCCCACCGGTGAAGTCCCGCACCAGCACGACGTTGCTGCGGTCGCACTGGTCGAGGCAGTCCACCACGCGCACGCGCACGCCGCCGGCCCCGTCGCAACCGAGCAGGGCGTCGCGCTGGGCGTCGTGGTCGGTGCTGGGGTGTTTCTCGGCGTGCCGCAGCAGCAGCCACGGCAGAGCAGCACGTCGCGGTCGGGCAGGGTCATCGCAGCCTCGAGCAGGTAGATGTCCATCACCCAGCCGGCTGCCGCGCTGGCCCGTCGCGCGGCCTCCTCGACCGCGGGCAGCACGTCGCCCACCCGGCCCGGCGACGAGCGCCTCGCTCGGCGTGCCGAGGTTGGCGCCCCACCAGATCTGCCAGTCCTCCAGCTCTGCGAGGTCGAGCGTGCGGTTGAGCATCACGACGATGTTGTCCTGGCCCTGCTCGATCGCCTCGCGCAGCCGCCGGCCGGTCGTGACGTGGACCGGTCGACCCACCTCGTGCAGGACGAGCCGGTGTCGGGCCGCGAGCAGCTGCGGGGCGCTGATGCCCGGCGTCACGTCGACGACCACGTCGGTGCGCTGGGCGATCGCCTCGACGATCCGCAGCGTGGAGTCGTACAGCGATGGATCGCCCCACACCAGCATTCCGACGTCACCGGGGCGTTCGTCGAGCACCCGCAGGTGCGCGGCCACCCTCGCCTCGTGCCACTCCCGGACGGCGCGCGGGTAGTCCTCGGGGTCGGCGCGGTCCCGCGGCGGATCGGGGACGACGACAAGGGGGCGGTCGTCGTAGGTGCGGCAGAGGTCGGCCCGCGCCTCCAGCAACGGGTCGTCCTCGCCCTTGGCGAAGGCCAGGACGTAGTCGACCGATCGCAGCGCGTCGGCGGCCTCCGGCGTGACGTGCTGCGGGCCCATGCCCACCCCGATCACGCGGATGCGTCTCACCCGCGGTCCTCCAGGTCGCCCTCGAGGTCGAGGTAGACACCGCGCATGCGGTCCAGCAACTCGGGGTCGGGCTCGGCCCACAGCCCTCGGTCGACGGCCTCGTGCAGCTTCTCCACGATGCCGCGCAGGGCCCACGGGTTGGACTGCTTCATGAAGGCCTGGTTGGTGTCGTCGAGGACGTACTCCTGCGCCAGCGCCGCGTACATCCAGTCGTGGACCACGCCGGTGGTGGCGTCGAAGCCGAAGAGGTAGTCGACGGTCGCCGCGAGCTCGAAAGCGCCCTTGTAGCCGTGCCGCTGCATCGCACCGATCCAACGCGGGTTGACCACCCGCGCCCGGAAGACCCGGTTGGTCTCCTCCTGCAGCGTGCGGGTCCGTACGGCGTCAGGAGTCGTCGAGTCACCGACGTACGCCTTGGGGTCGCTGCCGGTCAGCGCACGCACGGTGGCAACCATGCCGCCGTGGTACTGGAAGTAGTCGTCGGAGTCGGCGATGTCGTGCTCGCGGGTGTCGATGTTCTTCGCGGCGACCTTGATCCGTCGGTAGTTCACCCGCATGTCGTCGGCGGCCGGCGCACCGTCCAGGCCGCGCCCGTAGGCGAAGCCGCCCCAGGCCGTGTAGACCTCGGCCAGGTCGCGGTCGTCGCGCCAGCTCCCCGACTCGACCACCTGGAGGATCCCCGCGCCGTACGAGCCTGGCTTGGAGCCGAAGATCCGCGTGGTGGCCCGCCGCTCGTCACCGTGCTCGGCCAGGTCGGCCCGGGTGTGCGCCCGCACGAAGTTGAGGTGGTCGGGCTCGTCGAGGTCCGCCACCAGGCGTACGGCGTCGTCCAGCATCGCCACGACGTGGGGGAAGGCGTCGCGGAAGAAGCCGGAGATGCGGACGGTCACGTCGATCCGCGGACGACCCAGCTCCTCGAGGGGGACCACCTTCAAGTCGCTGACTCGACGGGAAGCCTCGTCCCACTCGGGTCGCACACCGAGCAGGGCCAGCACCTCAGCGACGTCGTCACCCGACGTGCGCATCGCGCTGGTCCCCCAGACGGAGAGTCCCACCGACTCCGGGTGATCACCGGTCTCCTCGAGGTAGCGCTGCACCAGCGAGTCGGCCATCGCGCTGCCGGTCTCCCAGGCCAGCCGGGACGGGACGGCGCGAGGATCGACGGTGTAGAAGTTGCGGCCCGTCGGCAGCACGTTGACCAGTCCACGCAGGGGGGAACCGGACGGCCCGGCCGGGATGAACCCGCCGCCGAGCGCGTGCAGAACGGCGTCGAGCTCGTCGCTGGTGCGCTCCAGCCGGGGCACCACCTGGGAGGCGGCGAAACGCAGCACCTCCTGGACGACCGGGTCGTCGTGCAGCGAGGCCGCGGTCCCGACCGCCCAGTCGGCGTCATCCATCCGCTGCACCAGGTCGCGGGCCTGCCGTTCGATCTCGTCGACGGCGACGGTGGCCTCGGCGCCCTCCTTGAGACCCAGGGCCGCACGCAAGCCCGGGACCGCGCGGGACTCACCACCGAACACCTGGGAGGCACGCAGGATCGCGAGCACGAGGTTGACGCGCGCCTCGCCCGCCGGCGCCAGGCCCAGGACGTGCAGCCCGTCACGGATCTGAGCGTCCTTGATCTCGCAGAGCCAACCGTCGACGTGCAGGATGAAGTCGTCGAACTCCTCGTCGCCGGGGCGCTCGTCCAGGCCGAGGTCGCGGTGCATCTCCGCGGCGTGCATCAGCTGCCAGATCTCGCCGCGGATGGCCGGCAGCTTGGCCGGGTCCATCGCCGCGATGTTCGCGTGCTCGTCGAGCAGCTGCTCGAGTCGCGCGATGTCGCCGTACGACTCCGCCCGCGCCATGGGCGGGATCAGGTGGTCGACGATCGTGGCGTGCGCCCTGCGCTTGGCCTGCGCCCCTTCCCCCGGGTCGTTGACGAGGAAGGGGTAGATCAGCGGCAGGTTGCCGATCGCCGCGTCGGTGGCACAGGCCGCGGAGAGTGCGGCGTTCTTGCCGGGCAGCCACTCCATCGAGCCGTGCTTGCCGAGGTGCACGACCGCGTGCGCGCCGAAGCCGCCGGTGTCCTCCGAGGCGCCCAACCAGCGGTAGGCCGCGAGATAGTGGTGCGACGGGGCGAGATCGGGGTCGTGGTAGATCGCGACCGGATTCTCCCCGAAGCCGCGGGGCGGCTGGATGAGCAGGACGACGTTGCCCGCGGTGATCGTGGCGAGCACGATCTCGTCGCTGTCGTTGACGAAGAGTCGTCCGGGCGCGGGTCCCCATGCCTCGGCCATCCCAGCCCGCAGCTCCGGGTGCAGGTCGGCTGTCCACGCGTCGTACTGCTCCGTCGTAATCCGGACGTGCGCGTCGGTCAGCTGGGCCTGGGTCAGCCACTCCTCGTCCTGGCCGCCTGCCGCGATCAGCGCGTGGATCAGGGCATCGCCGGCTTCGGTGTCGTCCTCGAGCTCGAGGCCCGGCACCGCACCGACGGGGCCGAGGTTGTAGCCCGCGTCGCGCATCCGACGCAGCAGCCGGATCGTGGAGACGGGGGTGTCGAGGCCGACGGCGTTGCCGACCCGGGAGTGCTTGGTGGGGTACGCCGACAGCATCAGCGCGACCTTGCGCTCGCTCGGCGGGATCCGGCGCAGGCGAGCGTGGTTGACCGCGATGCCAGCGACCCGGGCACATCGTTCGGCATCGGCGACGTAGCGCGGCAGGCCGTCCTCGTCGATCTCCTTGAACGAGAAGGGTGCGGTGATGATCCGGCCGTCGAACTCGGGGATCGCGATCTGGCTGGCCGAGTCGAGCGGCGTGACGCCGTCGTCAGAGGCGTCCCACTCCTCGCGACTGCTGGTCAGGCACAGCCCTTGGAGCACCGGGATGTCGAGCGCGGCGATCCGCTCCACGTCCCACGCCTCGTCGTCCCCGCCAGCACTGGCCCTGGCCGGCTGGCTGCCACCGGCGGCGAGGACGGTCACCACCAGGGCATCGAGGCTGCCGAGGGCGTCGTAAAGCGCGTCGGGCGCGGAGCGGAGCGAGGAGCTGAAGATCGGCACGCCGACCGCCTGGCCCGTGGCGTCGATGGCATCGGCGAGCTCGTGCGCGAACGAGGTGTTCCCGCTGGCCTGGTGGGCGCGGTAGAACAGCACGCCGACTCGAGGCAGCTCCTCTGACAGCGGCGGCCGCTCCAGCACGCCCCATGCCGGGACCTCGACCGGGGCCTCGAACCCCTCGCCGGTGAGCAGCACGGTGTCGGAGAGGAACGCGTGCAGCTGCGCGAGGTTGGCTGGCCCGCCCTCGGCGAGGTACCGGTGCGCCTGCGCCGAGACACCGATCGGCACCGTCGAGAGCTCCATCAGCTCGGCGCTCGGCTGCTGCTCACCACCGAGCACGACCATCGGCATGCCGGTCTCTCGGATGCGGGCGAAGCCGGAGCACAGGTCGTGCGGCGAGCCCAGGATGCGCCCGACCACCAGATCTGCACCCTCAATGGTCTCGGCCATGGACTGGTGGCCGGGACGGGCGGGGTTGGCCCAGACGTAGTCGGCACCCGAGGCTCGCGCGGAGAGCAGGTCAGTGTCCGACGTGGACAGCAGCGCGATGCGAATGCTTCTCATGGGCCAGGTCCTCCTCGGGGTTCTCGCCCCGTTGGGTGAATGTCCCGTGGCCAGTGTCTGGCTGTGCCGGCCGTCAGGTGCGAGGGCCGGCGTCACAGTGGCGGAACCGCCCCGGACTCTCACCGGGTTCCTGTTCCACGAGACGCGTGTAGTCAGCCTAGGGGACTCCGGGTGCCCCGCAGTCGGTGCGTCTCGACCGGCTGACAGGCGACGCTGAGTCGGTGGTCGCCGGCGCGACCGCCTCTGCGGCAGGTGATCGCACCCTCGCGTCAGTCATGCGAACAACCGGGCGCCGCCACGAGACCTCCGTGCCGCCACGCCCACCATTCCCCACGTGAGGGGCTGGATTCAGCAAGGCAGGATTTGAAGCTGATGCCTGGCTTCAGACCTGCCCCGGACCGGCTCAACTGGGCCAAGTGGCGCCCGATAGGGCTTGACCTCTGGGTCGATGGCAAAACGGTCAGCCTCACATTCGCCCAAAAGCGTCTAAAGCCCGCGGCAACACTTGGTCTGCCGCTGACATCTTGCTGACATCGACCGTCTGGGAAGCCAAAGGCCCTTCCCGGATCACTCCGGAAAGGGCCTCTGACCTGCGGTTTTGCATTTGTAGCGGGGGCAGGATTTGAACCTGCGACCTCTGGGTTATGAGCCCAGCGAGCTACCGAGCTGCTCCACCCCGCGTCGGTGAAGCCAACATTACGGGACGACCGCCGCGGACTCAAAATCCGGTCAGTTCCCCGACGGCGACGCGCTGGGCGACGGGGACGCCGAGGCGGACGGCTTGGCGGCCGCCCGGTCGGCGGCCGGAGCGCCTGCTGCACCAGCGCCCGCGCCTCCGCTGCGCCTTGGCGTAGCCCTCGAGGTCGCCCGACTTCAGCGCCGTCTGGCCGCCGCGAACTTCGCGTCGCCTGGCTGCAGCAGGGCGCGCACCCCGCTCGGGATGGTCCGCCGCCGCCCGGCTTGTCGGGCCCCGTGCCGCCGCCCGCCGGGCCGCGGTCGCCGACGCGTGCCGCCGAGCACGTCGTCGAGCGCGCTGGTGAGCGTCGTCGCCGATGCCCACCTGCGTCGCCGAACGACGCCAGCACGAACCGCAGCTGCGGGTAGGTGCCCTCGCCCGACTTCCGCTGGGTGTAGAGCGGCTGCACGTAGAGCAGGCCGTCACCGACGGGCAGCGTCAGCAGGTTGCCGTAGATCACCTTGGAGTTCGACCGGGTGAACGGCAGCACCTGGTTCTGGATGTCCCGGTCGCTGCCGAACGAGTTGGCGATCTGCGAGGGGCCCGGCACCTGCGTGTTGCTGGGCAGCCGCAGGATCCGGATCGTGCCGTAGTCGCTCGCGGCGCGGCGTCGGAGTCGACCGAGATGAACGACGCGAGGTTCTGCCGCTTCTGCGGCACGAACACGCTGGTCAGCGAGAACACCGGGTCCGCGCCGCCCGACGGCGTCTTGCACCGAGAGCCGGTACGGCGGCTGCTTGTTGGCCTTGTTCTCCGGGTCCTCCGGCACCTTCCACTGGTCGTCGCCGGCGTAGAACGTCTTCGGCGTCGGTGACGTGGTAGGCCGCGAGCATGTTGCGCTGCACCTTGAACAGGTCCTCGGGGTAGCGCATGTGCTCGAGCAGGTCGGGCGGGATGCTCGACTTCGGCTTCACGACGCCGGGGAACGCCCCCTCCCACGCCTTGAGGATCGGGTCCGTGCCCTGCTGGGGGTGTCCCACTCGTAGAGCTTCACGGTGCCGTCGTACGCGTCGACCACGGCCTTGACCGAGTTGCGCATGTAGTTGATCTCGTCGGTCGGCAGCGTGGCGTACGTCGTGTTGGGGCTCAGCG
The DNA here is from genome assembly GCA_963781745.1 of uncultured Actinomycetota bacterium. Lineage (GTDB taxonomy): Bacteria > Actinomycetota > Actinomycetes > Propionibacteriales > Nocardioidaceae > Nocardioides_B. The sequence goes on from CAWAHH010000003.1 coordinate 18,078, forward strand.
CGTCCGAGGTCATCGACCGCAGCGAGTCCTTCTGCGCTGTTCGGGTAGTGGTCGGTCGTCGTGTAGCCGTCGAGGATCCACTTGACCCGGCCGTCGACCACGGCGGGATAGGAGTCGCCGTCCACGGTCAGCCAGGGCGCGACCTTCTGCACCCGCTCGCGCGGCGTGCGGTCGTAGAGGATCTTGGAGTTCTCGTTGACCCGGCTGGAGAGCACGAGGTTGGGCTCGCTGAACTTCACGGCGTAGAGCAGCTTGTTGAACAGGCCGCCGATCGGGACACCGGCCTTGCCGTCGTAGGTGTTGGTCTGCCCGCCCGAGCCGGTGCCCTCGGGCAGGTCGAACTCCAGGTCCTTGCCGCTCGGCGCTTGCCCGACGATGGAGTAGTTGGGGCTGTTCTCGCCGAAGTAGATCCGCGGCTGGTAGCCGTTCTTGAACATGTCGGTGAGCACGCCCTGCGGCGGCAGGTCCTGCTCCGCCCACACCGGCTTGCCGTCGTTGTCGGTCACCGGCTGGTCCTCCGCGTTGCTCTGGTTGCCGTAGGCCGCGACCACGCCGTAGCCGTGGGTGTAGACGGTGTGCTCGTTGGCCCAGTTGCGCTGGCTGTCGGGCAGACCGACCTGGTCCAGCTCGCGCGCGGCGATCACGATGTCGCGGGTCTTGCCGTCGACCGTGTAGCGGTCGACGTCGAGCACGGGGGCACGCTGTAGAAGCCGCGGACCTGCTGCAGCTGCTCGAACGCGTCGCGAGACCAGCGCCGGGTCGAGCAGCCGGACGCCGGGGATGGAGCTGGCGTCGGGCTGCAGCTGGCGCGGCTGCAGCGTGAGGTTCGCGTCGTACTGCGTCACCTTGGTGTCGGCGATGCCGTAGGCCTCCCGCGTCGCGTCGATGTTCCTGGCGATGTAGGGCCCCTCCTTGTCCGGCTCGGAGGGCTTGACCTGGAACTGCTGCACGATGCCGGGCCAGATCGACGCCGAGCAGGATCGAGGAGAGCACCAGCAGGGCGAGGCCCACCGTCGGCAGCAGCCAGGTGCGGCGCACGACGTTGGCGAAGAAGAGCAGCGCGCAGATCACGGCGATGAAGGTGAGGATCGACTTCGCCGGCAGCACGGCCTGCTGGTCGGTGAAGCCGATGCCGGTGAACAGCCCGCCGCTGTTGCTGGTCAGGTTGTAGCGGTCCAGCCAGAAGTCGCCGGCCTTGAAGAGCACGAACACCCCGGCCAGCACCGAGATCTGCGCCTGCGCGGCGCCGGAGAGCCGGTCGCGACTTGGCCTGCAGCCGGATGCCGCCGAACAGGTAGTGCACCAGCGCCGCGGCGATCAGGCTGAGCACCGTCACGGCCATCGCCGAAGTCGACGAGGTAGTGCAGCCACGGCAGCTCGAAGATGTAGAAGCCGACGTCCTTCTTGAAGTAGGCGTCCTTGGTGCCGAACGGCACCTGGTGGCGCCAGAGCAGGAACTGCCGCCACTGCCCCGAGCCGGAGCCGCCGGCGAAGAGGCCGAGCAGCAGCGGCGACCCCGACCAGCAGCCAGACCCGCAACGGGTCGACGACCTCGCGGTAGCGGTCGAGGTTGACCTGCTCCTGCGACGCCGGACGGAACAGCGGCCGGAAGCGGTAGGCGAGGGCGATGTTGCGCGCCGACCACGACGGCCATCAGCAGGCCCGAAGACGAAGAACAGCAGCACCTTGGTGCCGAGCACCTTGGTGAAGACCTCGGAGTAGTCGACGCTCGGAACCAGAGCCGGTCGGTCCAGACGCCGGTGAACACCGAGACCAGGAAGAACGCGACGATCAGCACGATGATCGTGCCGATCAGGGCGCGCGAGCGCTGCTGGACCACCGGGCGGTGGCACGCGGGGTGCCTGCTCGGGGGTGTCGTCGTCGAACATTCCGCTCACTGTGGTCCAGCCGGTCTCATCAGGTCTCCCGCATTCAGTTCTCGAGGGTGCTGCGCAGCAACTCTAGGAGGGCGGGCACCAGGTCCGGCGCCTCGACGCACGGACAGCGCGTCGTCGTGGGACCGCATCCGCAGCGCACAGTAGGTGCCGCCGTCCCGGGTCGCGGCCGCGACGATCCGGACCTCCTGGCGGTCCGGGTGCTCGGCGGCGTACTGCTCGGCGGCTGCGGGGTCGGTCGGGCAGCTGCTCGTCGGCGGCCGGGGGCAGCACCAGCCGCTCGACGACCGCCGCGCACCCGAGCACCTCGGCCGGCCACATGATCTGCTCGAGCGTCGTACTCGAGCGGCGGTGTCGACCGGCACGTCGTCCTGCTCCACCGGGGTCAGCGAGCCGGCGGCCGTCGGCCGTCGAGGCCCATCGCGGCGGCCAGCGCCGGCTCGCGGGCGAGCAGGTCGGACGTCGGCACCAGCGCGTAGAGCCGGGCGGGCTGGTCCCAGCCGGCCTCGGCGGCGTGCGGCTCGATCTCGCGCACCGCGGCGCGGAGCACGGGGTCGGCGTCCACGGCGGCGGGCCGGGTCGGTCCGCTCACGGGCACGCCGGCAGCTGGGCGTGGTGGTCCCGGGCGTAGGTCTCTCAGGGAGGCGACGGCGCTGTGCATGGTGGGGGCCTTCACGAGCCTGATCTGGTCCTTCGTCACGTCGGCGTGCTGGGCGGAGCCGCAGTTGGCCGGCGGCACCAGGAAGATCTTGGCGCCGGCGTCGGCGGCGGCCACGATCTTCTGCTGGATGCCTCCAATGGGTCCAACGCGTCCCGCTCGTCGATGGTTCCCGTTCCGGCGATGTCGGTGCCGCCGGTCAGCGAGCCGGGGGTGAGCGTGTCGTAGACGCCGAGGGAGAAGATCAGGCCCGCGCTGGGCCCGCCGATGTCCTCGCCGAGCCGACCGAGACGTCGAACGGGAAGTCGTAGCCGGTGCCGATCTGCACGCCCGACGACCGGCCTGCTTCGGGTCGTCGGGCGGGCCTCGGCGTCACGGCGACCTGCTTGCGTCGCCGTCGCGGCGTACGACGAACGTGGCGGGCCGCCGACGCCGGCCGCCGCGATCGCCTTCGACACCTGCGTCGACGTCGCGGATCCGGCGTGCCGTCGACGCCGAGGATGCCGGTCGCGGGTGCGCGAGCCTGCCGTCGGCGGGCGAGCCCTTGGTGACCGCGAGCACCTCGATCTGCAGCGGCAGCGTGTAGCCGAGCTCGGTCAGCGCCGCCGCGATGGCGGTGTCCTGGGAGCTGACCATCTCGACGCTGCTCTGCTGCTCGACGTCCTGCGGCCGACTGTCGGGCGGGTAGATCACGTCGCGGGGGTAGACCGCGCGGCTTCCGTCGAACCACGCCTTGAGGACCTCGCCGAGCCCGACCTGCCGCGTCGGGTTCGTCACCGACACGGTGGTCAGCCGCAGGTCGCCGCTCGGTCGGGTAGGTCGCGGTGGCCGCGGACGTCGATGATCGGCTTGCCGCCGCCGTGCCGCCAGCACGTTGACCGTCGGACCGGGGCTCATCGTCACGTAGGGCACCGGGAGCACGACGGCGCAGCGCGACCAGCACGACCAGCAGGCAGGCCACCAGGACGCTGGCCAGGGTGCGGCGCGACATGGCGCTCACTGTCTCACCCGGCCGACAACTACGGCGGAGCGGCGGGTGCTGCTCGGCCTGCGCCGCTGCGCGCGAGGGGCGGACGGCGATGCCGGTGCTGCGGTCGCGGACCACCGGGGGCCGGGCCCGGCCGGCGCCGGGGTGCTCCTTGGCGATCGCCTGGGCGAAGCGCTCGTAGGCCGCCTCGGAGCGGTCGGTCTCCTCGCGGCTGCGGCCGGCCGGCCCAGGCCAGCCCACGCCATCGCGATCACGAGGACCACGCCGGTCGGCACCAGCCAGCATGAGGATCTCCACCGCCCAGCGTAGGAACCCGCGGCCCCGGCCGGTCGCCACGCCGGGGGCCGCGCACGCCGGTCAGGGCGTGCCGACCCACTCGTCGCTGCCGTCGCGTGAAGCAGCTGGTGCTTCCAGATCGGCACGGTCGCCTTGAGCTCGTCGATCAGCGCGCGGGTGGCCTCGAACGCCTCGCCGCGGTGGGCCGCGGCGGTCGCGACGACCACGGCGGCGTCCCCGATCGCGAGCGGCGCCGACCCGGTGGACCGCGGCGACCGCCAGCGACGTCGTGCTCGCGCGGCGACCCGCTCGGCGACCTCGCGGAGCCGGTCCAGCGCGGTCGGGTGCGCGGAGTACTCCAGCCCGGTGACGCCCTGGTCGTGGTCGTGGTCGCGCACGTTGCCGACGAACACGTCGACGCCGCCGGCCCGCGGCGTCGGCCGACCGCCGCGAGCACCTCGGCGACGTCGAGCGGGGTCTCGCGCAGGTCGACGAGGCGTACGACGGGCAGGTCGCGGTCACGCCGCGGAGCTCATCCGGGCACCGCGCGCACGCTGACGCCGCGCGCCGTTGGCGCGGCGAGTAGTTTGGGGCCATGACGAACGACCCCGGCGACCGTCCGGACGACGAGCCGACCAACCCCTTCAAGGGCACGCCGTTCGAGCAGATCTTCAACGCCTTCGGCGGCGGCGTCGGCGGCGCCGGTGCGGGCCCGGCGGCCGCGGGCATGCCCGACCTGTCGCGCGCTGATGAGCCAGATGCAGGCGATGATGGCGCCGCACGAGGGCTCGGTGAACTGGAACCTGGCCAAGGACGTCGCCCGGCAGACCGTCGCCGCAGCAGCCCGACCCGACGCCCACCGACCGGCAGCGCGCCGAGGTCGCCGACGCGCTGCGGCTCGCCGACCACTGGCTCGACTCCGCCACCGAGCTGCCCTCCGGCGTCCGCGCCGACGGCGGCCTGGAGCCGCGCGGAGTGGGTCGAGCAGACCATCGACGGTGTGGCAGCGGCTCGTCGAGCCGGTCGCCGAGCACGTCGTCTCCGCGATGGGCAACGCGCTGCCGCCGGAGGCGCAGGCGATGGCCGGCCCGCTGATCGGCATCCTCGGCCAGGCCGGCGGCGCGATGTTCGGCAGCCAGGTCGGCCAGGCCGCTCGGCGGGCTCGCCGGCGAGGTGCTCACCGCCTCCGACATCGGGCTGCCGCTCGGTCCCGAGCGGCACGGCGGCGCTGCTGCCGCACGAACGTGACGGCCTTCGCCGACGGGCTCGACGTGTCCGGCCGACGACGTGCTGCTCTACCTCGCGCTGCGCGAGGCCGCCCACCAGCGGCTGTTCGCGCACGTGCCCGTGGCTGCGCGGGCACCTGCTCGCCGCCGTCGAGGACTACGGCCGCGGCACCACCATCGACATGTCGAAGATCGAGTCCTCGATGCGCGACATCGACCCGACGAACCCGGCCGCCATCCAGCAGGCGCTCGAGGGCGGCCTGTTCGAGCCGGAGAAGACGCCCGCCCAGCAGGCCGCGCTGACCCGGCTGGAGACGGCGCTGGCCCTGGTCGAGGGCTGGGTCGACGAGGTCGTCGGCCAGGCCACCGAGCACCCGGATGCCGGCCGCCGGCCAGGCTGCAGGAGGCGGTCCGCCGCCGCCGTGCCGCCGGCGGCCCGGCCGAGTCGACGTTCGCCGCGCTGGTCGGCCTCGAGCTGCGGCCCGCGGCGGCTGCGCGACGCCTCCGCGCTGTGGGGCTCGCTGCGCTCCCGCAAGGGCCAGCGAGGCCCGCGACGCCGTCTGGTCGCACCCCGACCTGCTGCCCACCGCGGCCGACCTCGACGACCCGCTGGGCTTCCAGCGAGGGCGTGCCGAGCCTCGGAGTCGCTCACCGACGCGGAGTTCGACGCCGCGCTGGCCGACCTGCTCGACAACGAGGACGGCGGCGACGAGCCCGGACGGACCCCGACCCGACGGGCCGTGACCGCGCCACGCCTGCACGACGACGCGCTCGCGACGCTGCGGGCTGGCCCGCGCCCGACGCCGCGCAGGAGCGGCTGCGCGCGGAGTACGTCGACCACCTGCGACGCGCACCCCGACGGCATGCCGCCGCGGCTGCCACCCGGCCCACGTCACCGCCGGGGCGCTGGTGCTCTCCGCCGACCGCGCCAGGTGCTGCTGACGCTGCACGCGAAGGCGCGGCGGTGGTTCCACCTCGGCGGGCACTGCGAGCCCGACGACCCCACGCTCGCCGGCGCCGCGCTGCGCGAGGCGCGTCGAGGAGTCCGGCGTCGACGGGCTGCGTGCTGGACCCGGTGCCGCTGCACCTCGACGCGCACGCGGTGGCGTTCTGCGGCGCGCACGAGCAGGTGCGACCATCTCGACGTACGCTTCCTCGCGGTGGCGCCCGCCGAGGGCGGCCAGCCGGACGTCAGCGAGGAGTCGATCGACGTGCGCTGGTGGCCGGTCGACGCGCTGCCCGACCGAGGAGGCCGAGCTGCGCGAGATGGTCGACGCGCGGCGCTCGGCGCCGGGCTCAGGCGCGTCGTCGGCCGCCATCTGAGCCGCGCCCTCGTCGGAGCAGTCCGGCGGGTCGGCCTCGATGCCGAGCTGGGAGGCGGCGGCGACGCCCTCGAGGAAGCCCTTGGCCCGCTCGGCCTTGGGGTAGCGGTCGACCCACGCCCAGAACTCCGGGGTGTGGCCGGACTCGATGAGGTGGGCGAGCTCGTGGACGAGCACGTAGTCGATGACCCACGGCGGCATGCCCTGCAGCCGGGTGCGACAGCCGGATCGACCGGTCGCTCGGGGTGCAGCTGCCCCAGCGGCTGTTCTGGTTGTCGACCCAGCGGACGGCCAGCGGCTCGGCGCGCGCCGTCGAGGTACTTCGCGCTCAGCCCGGCGGCCCGGTTGGCCAGGCGCGGCGTCGCTGGGGCGGCGGCGCCTCTCGGACCGCTCGAGCCGGGCCAGCATGGTGGCCACCCACTCCTTCTCCTCGGCGCGGGTGAACCGGGCCGGCAGGAGCACCACGACCTTGTCGTCCTCGCGGTAGGCGGCGACCGTGCGGCGGCGCTTGCGGGACCGGCGCACCTCGACGACGGGGCGCCGTCGGTGCTCGAGGTGCGCGCGCGGCGGCCATGCGATGGAGGCTACCCGTTGGCCCACGCCAGCAGCCGGTCCACGGGCCAGGTGGTGACGATCCGCTCCAGCGGCACCCCGAGCCGCTGCGCCCGCTCGGCGCCGTAGGCAGGAAGTCGAGCTGGCCGGGGGCGTGCGCGTCGCTGTCGATCGAGAACAGGCAGTCGAGCGTCCAGCGCGAGCTCGACCAGCTCGTCGGGCGGGTCCCAGCGCTCGGGCCGGGAGTTGATCTCGACCGCGACGTCGTGCTCGGCGCAGGCGGTGAAGACCGCCTCGGCGTCGAAGGTGCTCTGCGGGCGGGTGCCGCGCCCGCCCGGTGACCAGCCGGCCGGTGCAGTGGCCCAGCACGTTGGTCTCCGGGTGGCGGACGGCGCCACCATCCGTCGGGTCATCGCCGCGGCGTCCATCTTCAGCTTGGAGTGCACCGAGGCGACCACGACGTCGAGCCGGCGAGCATCTCGTCGGTCTGGTCGAGCGCGCCGTCG
>CAWAHH010000004.1:0-573413 GCA_963781745.1 uncultured Actinomycetota bacterium
GAGGCGGCTGGGCTGGGTGGCTGGGGGTGCGCTGCTACTGCCCGCGTACGCCGGTCGTGGAGCCGTCGCGCCGGGTCACCTCGTAGGTCGGGGCGCCGGTGATCTCGGGGTTGTCCATCCTGTCGTCGCCGGCCGGCCACCAGGCGGCCCAGCGTCCGTCCTCCAAGGAGGCGGTGACGTGCCGGCCGGTGGGCGTGGTGACGGCGATGCGCGTGACGTCCGCGCCGGCCCGCCCCTCGGCGTAGACGAAGGCGTGGCCGCCGACGCTCCCGACACCGTAGGTGTCCTGGCGGGCGACGTCGCGCGCGGGCGCCGGGCCGGCCGACTCGTCGGCGCCGCCGAGGCTGCCGAAGAAGCCGCCCTCGCCGGGGCGGGGGTCCGCGACCAGGGCGTCGGGCATCAGGCACGAGCCCTGCAGCAGTCGGCCGGACGCGCCCGGCACGGTCAGCACGACGTACTGCACCCGCCGCGCGCCTCCGCGAGCAGCGCCGTGGCGTCGCCGCCGGGGGCGAGGGCCAGCTCGCCGTCGTCGTCGCCCTGCAGCGTCCGGCACGCCTCGAGCGCGGCGGCCCGGTCGGGTCCGGTGAGCCGGTGCGGCGTCGGCGACCAGGTGGCGAAGGCCTGCGACCCGCCGGTGACGGCCGGGACGACCGGACCGCGGCGGCCACGGCGGCGACGAGCCCGCCGGCCGGCAGCAGGACGCGGGGCCGGCGGCGGGCCGGTCGGGCGGCGGTCGCCGCCGGGGCCGGCGTCGGGGTCGGTCGCCAGGATCCGGGCGAGGGTGGCGGCGGCGTGTCCGCGCCGGACCCCGTCGAGGGGTCCGTCGGCCGGGTCGAGGTCGCGCAGCAGGGCGGTGGTCGTGGTGTCGTCGTGGGTGGTCATCGCCGGGTTCCCTCGGAGGTCGTCGCGCTCGTGCGCTTGCTGGAGGAGGTGGAGGTGGCGGGGAAGTCGCCGTGGTCACGCCGTCGAGGTGGCGGCGCAGGGCCCGCCGGGCGCGGGAGGCCGCAGCCCGGTAGGCCGTCGCGGAGCAGCCGAGGACGACGCCCGCGCCGGCCGAGTCCAGCCCCTCCCAGACGGTGAGGCTGATCGCCTCCTGCTCGGCCTCCGACAGCCGGGCCCAGGCGGCGGCCAGGTCGAGCCGGCTCGCGGTCAGGTCCTCGCCCCCCGGGGCGGTCGCCGTCGAGGTCGCCTCGCCGATCCGGACGGCCAGGGCATCGCGCCGCCGGGCGCCGCGGCGGTGGTTGAGCATCGTCGCCCGCGCGACGCCGAACAGCCACGGCCGGGCGTCCTCGACCGCGGCGGGTACGTCGTCGAGCCGCCGCCAGGCGACCAGGAAGACGTCGGCCGTGACGTCCTCGGCGTGGCTCGGGTCCACCCGGCGCTGTGCGAAGCGCAGCAGGTCGCCGTACGTCGCCTCGTAGACCGCGCGGAAGCGTGCCTCCCGCGACGGCGGAGCGGCGGGGCTCGGTGTCGTCATGTCGGGTACCTGTCCGGTCGGCGTCGAGTGTGTCGGTGACTCGTCCGACCTTGCCCTCCGGGCCGCGGGTCAGACCAGCTCGCCGCGCTTCCGGCTCAGGTAGGCGCGCTCGGCGGAGTTCTGGGTGGCGGCGATGCGCGGCGTCGTACGCCTCCTTCGCCTCGGCGCTCCGGCCGAGCCTGCGGAGCAGGTCGGCGCGGGCGGCGTGCCAGGCGTGGTAGCCCGTCGAGCGGCAGCCGGTCGACCAGGGCGAGGGCGACCTCCGGGCCGTCCAGCTCCGCGACCGCGACCGCGCGGTTGAGCGCGACGATCGGCGACGGGTCGAGCCGGGTCAGCTGGTCGTAGAGCGCGACCACCTGCGACCAGTCGGTGTCCGCGGCCGAGGGGGCGTCGGTGTGCACGGCGTTGATCGCGGCGAGGATCTGGTAGCGGCCGGGCCGGTTGATCGCGAGGCACTCGCGGACCAGGTCGTGGCCCTCGGCGATCAGCGCGCGGTCCCAGCCGGCGCGGTCCTGCTCGTCCGAGCGGGACCAGCTGCCCGTGCCGCACGCGGGCCTCGCGCCGGGCCTCGGTGAGCAGCAGCAGCGCGAGCAGGCCGGCCACCTCCGGCTCCTCGGGGAGCAGGCCGCGCAGGATCCGGGTCAGCCGGATCGCCTCGCCGGTGAGCTCGGCGCGCACCGGGTCGCCGTCGCCGGTGGCGAGGTAGCCCTCGTTGAAGACGAGGAACAGCACCGCCAGCACGCCGCCGAGCCGCTCGGGGAGGTCGGCGGCCTCGGGCACCCGGTAGGGCACCTTCGCCGCCGCGATCTTCTTCTTCGCCCGGGTGATCCGCTGCGCCATCGTGGTCTCGGGCACCAGGAACGCCTGCGCGATCTCGGCCACGGTCAGCCCACCGAGCAGGCGCAGCGTCAGCGCGATCCGCGCCTCGGGCGCGAGCGCCGGGTGGCAGCAGGTGAAGAGCAGCCGCAGCCGGTCGTCCTCGACCGGTCCGGTGGGCTCGTGGGGCGTGTCGTCGTGGTGCATGAGGGCCGCCTGGTGCTTGGCGTCGCGCTGCTTCTCGCGGCGGATCCGGTCGATCGCGCGGTTGCCCGCGGTGGTGGTGAGCCAGCCGCCGGGGTTGGGGGGCACGCCGGACTCCGGCCACTTCTCCAGCGCGGCCACGAGCGCCTCGCCCGCCGCCTCCTCGGCGATGTCGATGTCGCCGAAGCGGCGGACGAGCGAGGCGATCAGGCGGCCGTACTCCTCGCGGAAGACCCGCTCGACGGCCGCCGTCCCGTCTGCATCGTCAGGTGCCGTCATCGGGTGCCGGCTCAGGCGGCTCAGGCGAGGCCGTCGAACGGACGGACCTCGACCTTGCCGCCGGCACGCCTTGGACCCCTCGGCCGCGAGCTTGAGCGCCACGTCGAGGTCGGGCGCGTCGATGACCCAGAAGCCGCCGATGACCTCCTTGGTCTCGAGGTAGGGGCCGTCGGTCATCACCGGCGTCTCGCCCTGGCCGTCGACGACGGTCGCCGTCGTGGCCGGCTGCGAGCCCACCGGCGAAGACCCAGTAGCCCTCGGCCTGGAGCTTGTCGTTGAAGGCGCCGGTCGCGGCGAACGCCTCCTCCATCTCCTCCTTGGAGCCGTAGTTGCCGAACTCGTCGCGTCTCGGCGGGGCCGTGCACGCTCAGCAGGTAGTGCGTCATCGCAGTTCTCCTCAGTTCCGGGCGGTCCCGATGACCGCCTCCTGCCCTCACCACGAACGGCGTCGCGCCGATACGACAACCTGCCACAGAGAATTCTCGGTGGATCCTCCAGCAGCCTCATCCCCGGCGGCGGGCGAGCAGCGTGGAGTCGTCGATGTCGACGCGGACGCCGTCGCGGACCACGTCCGGGGACGCTGCTCGACGACGAGGACCTCGAAGTCGTCGGGCAGGGCGGGCAGCAGGTCCTCCGCGACGAACATCGCCCGGCGGTGGCTGGCCGACAGCTCGCTGAACGCCTCGGAGGGGGCGTGCCCGACGACGAGGAGGTGGCCGCCGGGCGCGACGGCCTCGCACAGGCGACGCGCCACCTCGAGCATCCCGCCGTCGGGCGGGTGCAGGAAGTGGGTGGTCACCAGGTCGAAGGTGCGGCCGTCGGCGGCGAAGGTCCGGGCGTCGACCTGCCACCAGTCGGTGCGGTCGGCGACCCCGGCCTCCTCCGCGTGCCGGGCCGCGCGGGCCAGCCCGTTGGCCGAGAAGTCGGCGCCGGTGACCTGCCAGCCCTGCCGGGCCAGCCAGATCACGTCGCCGCCCTCCCCGCAGCCGACGTCGAGCGCGGTGCCCGGGGTCAGCGGCGTCACCTCGGTGACCAGCTGCGGGTTGGGGTCGCCGCTCCAGATCCTCTCGTCGCCGGCGTACCGCTCCTCCCAGCTCGACGGCTCGAACATCTCCTCGGGCGCCCCCTGGTCGGCGCCGTGCCCGTGCCCCTGGTCGTGCCCGTGCTCGTGCTGCGCGTCCTGGTCCATGGGGCCAGCATCCTCCGCGATCGCGGAGATTTCTCGCCGGTGCCTGTCGTATCCGTCGCGGACCGTTCGTGGTGGTGGTGTGAGCGGGTCGCACCGGGCGGCCCGACGACGAACGGAGACCGCGATGTCCACCACCACCCAGGCCCGCACCACCCGCACCGCCCCCGGCACGACCACACCCGCGGTCCGTCGCCCCGTGTGGAGGCACGGTGTCGCGGCGGCTCTCGTCGCCTCGGTCGCGACGACCGTCCTCGCCCTGGCCGCCTCGGCCGGTGGTGTCTCCTTCGCCGACAGGACCGGCGCGAGCATCCCGATCGCCGGGTTCGCCCAGCTGACACTGGTGTTCTCGCTCCTCGGCGTCGCGCTGGCGGCCGTGCTGGCCCGCCGGGCACGCAGCCCCCGTCGCACCTTCGTGCGGACCGCTGTCGCCCTGACCGCGCTGTCGTACGTGCCGGACCTGACCTTCGGGTTCGACGCCGGCTCGGCGGCCACCCTGATCGCCCTGCACACCGTCGCCGCGTTGATCGTCGTGCCGGTGCTGGCGCGACGCCTCGGCTGAGCGTGGTCCCGACGGCTCAGACCGCGTCTCGCACCGGCATCGTCTCGTATGCCGGTGCGAGCTCGTCCCAGCGCGCCTTCCAGGCCGGCGCCTCCCCGCCGAGCGAGCGGCCGAGGTCCTCCAGGTGCGCCTGCCAGCCGGCGCCGTAGAAGTGCAGCTGCGGCGCGGGGGAGCCCCCGCTCCTCGACGACGAGGCGGGTGCTCGTCGCCCTCGACGGTGAGCCAGGCCTCGACCTGGGTCTCGTCGGCGGTCCCGGGCTCGAGCGTCACCACCAGGTGGTGCGGCTGCTCGCAGACCTCGATCCGTCCGGGCCCGGTCCAGGTGCTGGTGAGCCGGGCGTGGATCGTGCCGCCGACCCGCAGGTCGCCGGACACCTCGCCGATCCAGCGGGCGAGCCGCTCGGGCGACGTGCACGCCTCCCACAGGTCGTCGACGCCGGTGGCGTACACGTCCTCGACGCGGACCGCGCCGCGGTCGTCGTCCAGGGCTCGCATCGTGCCGGTGGTCCTCATGATCGTGTCCTCTTCCCTCGTGCGATCTCGGTGTGCAGCGCGTCGAGCCGATGGCGCCACAGGACGCGGTAGTCCTCCAGCCAGGCGTCCACCTCGGCCAGCGGCTCCGGGCGGAGGCTGTAGATCCGTCGCTGCGCGTCCTGACGGACGTCGACCAGGCCGGCCTCGCGCAGCACCCGCAGGTGCCTCGAGACGCCGGGCCGGGCGATGGGGAGGGCCTCGGCGAGCTCGCCGGCGGAGGCCGGGTGGTCGCGGAGGATCTCGAGCAGCGTGCGGCGACTGCCGTCCGCCAGAGCCTGGAGCACCGTGTCCATACCCGCCAATGTACCCAATCAGTTACGTACCCACAAGGGTACGCACGAGTCGGTCTCAGGCGCCGGCCCGGCGGAGCCGCTCGGGAGCCTGCTCGCGCAGGGCCGCCGCGGCCACGAGCGGGCTCCCGACGACGATCTCCCCTCGCGCGTTGTGTGCGGCGGGGTGCAGGCTCGCCGCCCAGGCCACCTCGACCTCGTCGGGGGAGAGCCGTCGGCGGGCGGCGTGCTGGTAGGCCTCCAGGAACACCTCGGAGCTCACGAGCGGTGCGAGGGTGGGTACGTCGGTGCTGGCGAACGATCCAGCAGCCGCGCCGACGACAGCCGCCTCGGGGAGGGCCGCGAGGCTGTCCCAGTCGTGCACGGTGTGCAGCGTTCGGCCGTCCCACCGCAGGTTCTGCGCCTCCCAGTCGGCGTGGCCGACCACGTGCGGCAGGGACGAGCGCGCGATCCGGGCCCGGACCCGCTCCTGGACCTCGTCCAGCCACTCGGGCAGCACGATCCCGGACGCCGCCTGCCGGTCCTCGAGCCAGGCGAACGGCGGCCAGGCCCGCGGGCCGTCGTGCTCGACCTGCACCCACACGGGGTTCGGCGTCAGGCTGGTGGTCGGGACGTCCACGCCCGAGGTCACCGCCAGGACCGTTGCGAGCGCCCGGGCCGCGTCCGCCGCGTGCTGGGGGCCAGCGTCGTGGCGCACCAGCCCGCCGGGTCGCCACTCCTCGGCGTGCACGCTCCGGCCCGCCCAGCCGACCGCGTCGGTCAGCGGGGCGGCGCAGGGCACCCCCGCGGACGCGGCGTACCGCTGCACCTGCACGCACGCGCTGTCGCGGACCGCGTTCCTGGCGCGCGACTTCACGAGCACCTCGCGCCCGTCGTCCAGCCGGAGGCCGAACGCGTCCGAGGCCGGGCGGGCGTCCAGCAGCACGCGGTCCACGCCGGAGCCGAGGTGGGTCCGGCACCAGCCCCCGACCCAGCCGGGCAGCGGTCCGTGCTCTCTCACTGCTCGCAGTGTTCCAGGGTCTCTCTCACCAGGACAGGTCGAGGTAGTCCTGCTGTCGCTCGCGGAGCAGAGCCGTCGTGGCGCCCTCGCCGTCCGGCATCGCCACCTCCCAGCGAGCGTTGAACGCGAGGATCCACGCCGTCGCGGCCGCGGCCGCCCGCTGCTGCCGGCGGGTGAACGGCGCGCCCCGGGCGACGTCGTGGTCGCGCAGGAACGCCGCCGCCTCCTCGGGGTCGGACAGGCCGCCGCCGCTGGTCGCGCTGGCGGCGTAGGCGGCGGCCGAGAAGCCCGCGATCACGGCCTCGTCCTCCGCGACGAGCTCCCAGTCGAAGGTGGCGACGAGCCGCCCGTCCGCCACGGCGGTGTTGCCGCCGTACCAGTCCGCGTGCCCGACCACGAGGGCGTCCGGGTCGCGGTGGTCGAGGACCTGGCGGGACGCCCTCCCACCGAACGCGTCGAGCCACTCGTACGACGGCGGGGTCGACCGGAAGTCGACGATCGGGTCGTGGGGGACCGGCCACGGACCGTCCTGGTAGCGGCACCACGAGGGTCCCGCGCCGGCCGAACCCACGAGGCCCGACCGGCCCCGCAGCAGCTCGACGTGGCGGGCCAGCCCCTCGGCCAGGAGCCGGCGGTCCGACGGGACCCGGCCGTCCGGCGCGGCGCCGTGCGAGAGCAGGGTCTCCGCGGTGAGCACCCGGCCCTGCACGTCGTCGGGACCCGACAGCGGGCGGGCGCACGGGAAGCCCGCCTCGGCCAGCAGCGCCTGCGCCTCGCGCGCGGCGGCCACGGCGACCCGGTCGACGGGCTGCCGGTGCACCTTGACCGCGACCTCGCTCCCGTCGTCGAGCCGCACGCCCCACACCACGTCGATCCGGCCGGCCCGGAACAGCACCTCGTCGATCCCGCTGCCGAGCCGCTGGACGGCGTACGCGTCGAGGAAGGAGCGCATCCCGGCCAGCGAGCCGGGGCCGAGGACCGCGCTCTCGGTGCCGGTGGGGTCCGGTGGTGCGGGAGCGCGCTCGGGTGTCGTCACCGCCACACCCTTCCCCGCCGGGCCGCGACGTGGCAAGGATGGGGCATGGCCACCTCGGGGACGCCGGCGTACACCACCCGCCTTCTCGACGACGACACCTGGGACGCGTTCGCCCGGCTCGTCGAGGCCAACAACGGCGTGTGGGGCGGCTGCTGGTGCATGGGCTTCCACGTCGAGGGGCTCTCGCGGGACCGGTGCGCCGAGGACAACCGGGACGCCAAGCGCGAGCACGTGCGTCGCGGGACCGTCCACCAGGTGCTCGTGCTCGACGGCGACGCCTGCGTCGGCTGGTGCCAGTTCGGCCCACCGGCCGAGCTGCCGAACATCAAGAACCCGAAGGCCTACGCCAAGGATCTGACGGCGCTGCCGGACTGGCGGATCGGCTGTGTCTTCACCGACAAGGGGCACCGGCGGGAGGGCGTGCTCCGGGCGGCGGTGACCGCC
Source organism: uncultured Actinomycetota bacterium (assembly GCA_963781745.1). Taxonomy (GTDB): domain Bacteria; phylum Actinomycetota; class Actinomycetes; order Propionibacteriales; family Nocardioidaceae; genus Nocardioides_B. Next base: position 7,829 of record CAWAHH010000004.1, read on the forward strand.
GCGCTCGACGCGATCGCCGCGGCCGGCGGCGGCGTCGTCGAGGCGTACCCCGAGCAGGTCGAGGGCCGGCCGCCCCAGCGCGGCGCCTACCTCCACACGGGTCCGGAGGACCTGTTCGCCGACCTCGGCTTCGAGCGCGACCGCCGGATCGCCAAGTGGCGCTGGGTGATGCGCCGGCGCGTGCCGTAGCGCGGCCGCTGTGGCGGTCGGCGTCGGCCGGTCCGGGCCGTGCTCCGACCACGACCGCGCAGATCAGCGGCTGGCCGCGGTCGTCGTGGCCCTGCTGGTGCTGCTGCGGTTCGCCGGCCTCGCGGTGCCGCTCGTCGACCTGCTCGGCCGCAGCGACCGTGGGGACCGCACCCGCGGGCGCCTGGACCAGTTCGAGGAGAAGCCCGACGCGATGACGCCCGAGGGCGGCCGCGAGGAGACCCGGATCGCCTGGGGCACGGCGCCGGCTGGCGCGGGGCAGGGCCGACGTCGACGTCGAGGAGCGCGAGCCGATCACTCCGCGCCGCAGCCTCGCCCTCGCCTGGGCGGGGATGCGCGGCGTCGTGACGGTCGGCGAGGCGGCCATCGACCGGCCGGGACCGCCGGAGGAGCAGACCATCGACGGCGAGCTCGTGGACCCGGAGCTGGCGGCCCAGATGAAGGACCGCGTCCTGCTGCGCATCCTCTCCGGGGTCCAGCAGGTCCGCGAGGCCGGACGCGCTGCTCGACAGTCCTGAGCAGCGCACCCGCGCCCCGTGGCCGCTCTACTGCTGGTCCCGCCCGCCGAGGACGTCGTACGTCAGCAGGACGAGCCCGTCGCCGACCCGTTCGACCGAGCCCAGCCGCGCCTGCGCTGCGGTGGGCAACGCCGGGAACATCCGGTCGCCGCCGCCGAGCACGGAGGGGAAGACCATGAGTCGCAGCTCGTCGACCAGGCCGTGCCGGAGCAGGGCGTGGGCGAGGCGACCGCTGCCGTTGACGACGACGTCGCCGTCCAGCCGTCGCCGGACCTGCGCGGCCTCCTCGAGCGGGTCGCCGGCCAGGACGGTCGTGTGGGGCCAGCCGGGGTGGTCGAGGGTCGAGGAGACGACGTACTTCGGCATCCCGGCGAGCCGCTCCGCCCAGGGTCCCGTGCGGGCCGTCCACCGCGCGGCCAGCCAAGCGTAGGTGCGGCGTCCGAGCAGCAGCGCCTCGGCGTGCTCGGCCTCGCGGGCGCCTGCCTCGGCCCACGCCGCGCGGTCGGCGTCGCCGACGCGGGCGAACCAGCCGCCACGCTCGGTGCCGTCCTCCCCGGTCGGGTCCTCGACGACGCCGTCGACGGTCACGTTCTGGCTGATCACGATGCGGCCCATGGCAGGCTCCTCGGCGACTGGGTGGTGGCTGATGCACGGGTAGACACCGGTCGGCGCTCGAGAGGGTCGCCGGCGGAGCGACGGTTTCGCGACGCCGGCGGTGTCGGTACGGCGAGGAGGTGCACGATGAGCGCTGTGAGCGCGGAGCCGGCCGGACCGGGAACGAGCGGGCTGGTCGCCCGCGCGCGGGAGGGGGACGAGGCGGCCTTCCGCGAGCTGACCGACCCCTACGTCCGCGAGCTGCACGTGCACTGCTACCGGATGCTCGGGTCCCTGCAGGACGCCCAGGACGCCCTCCAGGAGTCGCTGCTGGCCGCCTGGCGCGGGCTCGCCGGCTTCGAGGAGCGGTCGTCGGTGCGGACCTGGCTCTACGCGGTCACCACCCGCCGCTGCCTGAACGCGCGCCGCGCGGCCTCGCGCCGGCGGCCCCGTCCCTGGGACGTCCCGGGGGTCACGCCCCCCGAGCCGACCGGGTCGGGCACCGTCGCCTGGCTCGAGCCGCTGCCCGACGCCCTGGTGGTCGGCGGCCTGGCGGCGGTGCCCGGTCCGGAGGCGCGCTACGAGCAGTCCGAGGCGGTCGCGCTGGCGTTCGTCACCGCGCTGCAGGTGCTGCCGCCCCGCCAGGTGGCGGTGCTGGTCCTGCGCGACGTGCTGGGCTTCCCCGCGGCGGAGACGGCCGGGATTCTCGGCTCGTCGGTGGAGTCGGTGAGCAGCGCCCTGCGCCGGGCCCGCGCCGGTCTCGACCGGCACCGGCGCCAGGCCGGCGACGTGCCGCCGGCTCCCGGCTCGGCGGCCGAGCGGGCGCTGCTCGCGCGGTTCGTCGCGGCCTTCGAGTCCGCCGACGTCGACGCGGTGGTCGCGCTGCTGAGCGACGACGTGTTCATCTCCATGCCGCCCATGCCGTTCGAGTACGAGGGCCGTGCCGTCGTCGGCGCGTTCTGCGCGAGCCTCTTCGACGCCGGCCGCCGCTTCGTCCTCGTGCCCACTCGGGCCAACGGGCAGCCGGCGTACGGCGTCTACCTGCGCGGGCCCGACGGTCCCGCCCCCGGGGTCGGCGTCTACGTCCTCGGGCTCGACGGCGGACAGGTCACCGCGATGACCCGGTTCGAGGGGACGCTCCTCGCGTGGTTCGGCCTGCCTGCGGCACTGCCCGACGACGGAGGCAGGCCTCCGCAGGAGAGCGACCGGTGATCCTGTCGACGGTCCGGGACCCGCCTGGTGACGGTGCGTCGCGGCGGCACGCTCACCGACGAGGACCACCACCTGCTCGCGCTCTGGGAGGCCGGTGCCGGACGACCAGCGCCTGCGCAACGAGATCTTCTGGTCGGTGTTCGACTGCTGCGCGCCCGGGCTCGGACCGGGCGCGCCGAACCAGGTTGCTGCACGGACCCGGCCCTGCCACGCTCGCGGTATGCCGCCGAGCGCCCTCGACCCGCCGTACGACCAGCTCCTGGCGACCGCCGAGAGGGTCGCGCGGGAGCGTCCCGAGGTCGACCTCGACATCGCCCGGGAGGTGTTCCTCGAGGCGGCGACGATGCTCTACAACGGGCTCGCGCTCGACGGGCTGGACGACCACGACGCGCACGCGGTGGTCTCCGGGCTGTGCCTGGACCTCGTCGCGCCCGACCCCGGCGCGGCGGTGCGGGCCCGGTCCGAGGCCACCCTGGACGACCCCGGCGACCTGCACGCACCCGACGACGTCTCGCGGGCCTACCTCGTCGCAGCCTCGATCCTGCAGCTCTGAGACCCGTCGGCGCCCGGGACTAGGCTGCCGACCGTGCACAGGATCTTCACGACGAGCGTCGCCTCGGTCTACCCGCACTACGTCGCCAAGGTCGAGCGCAAGGGCCGCTCCAGCGCCGAGCTCGACGAGGTCATCGAGTGGCTGACCGGCTTCGACCGGCCCGCGCTCGCCGAGCACCTCGAGGCCGGCACCACCTTCGAGGACTTCTTCGCCGCCGCGCACCTCAACCCCCACGCCTCCCTGATCACCGGCTCGGTGTGCGGCGTGCGGGTCCAGGACGTGGAGGACCCGCTGATGCAGCGGATCCGCTACCTCGACAAGCTCGTCGACGAGCTCGCCCAGGGCAAGGCGATGGAGCGGATCCTGCGGTCCTGACTCACCGGGTCAGCGTCGTCGCCTCCTGGTCGAGACGACCGAGCTTGTGCGGGTTGCGGACGGCGAAGACGCGGGTGATCAGGCCGTCCTCGACGGTGAAGCCGACGACGGTGTCCAGCACGCCGGCGAGCTCGATCCGGCCACCGAGCGAACCGTTGAGCCACACGGTGTCCACGACCGCCCCGGGGGCCAGGGTCGCGAAGCGGGACAGGAAGTTGGCCACCTTCTCGGCGCCGTGGACGGGGTGCAGGGACGCCGAGACGAGCCCGCCGCCGTCCGCGACCACGACCACGTCGGGCGCCAGCACCTCGAGCAGGCCCCGCACGTCGCCGCTGGTCATGGCGGCCAGGAACCGCTCGACCACCCGCTGCTGCTCGGACCTGTCGACCTGCATGCGCGGCCGTCGGGCGGCGACGTGCTCGCGTGCGCGGTGCGCGACCTGGCGGATCGCCGCCGGGCGCTTGTCGAGCGCGGCGGCGATCTCGTCGTACGGCAGGTCGAAGACCTCGCGGAGCACGAACACCGCGCGCTCGGTCGGGGTCAGCGTCTCGAGGACGGTGAGCATCGCCATCGAGACGCTGTCGGCGAGCTCGACGTCCTCGGCGACGTCGGGGGTCGTCAGCAGCGGCTCGGGCAGCCATTCGCCGACGTAGTCCTCCCGTCGCCGCGCGAGGGTGCGCAGGCGGTTGAGCGCCTGCCGGGTGACGATCCGGACGAGGTAGGCCCGCGGGTCGCGTACGCCGGACTGCTCGACGTCGGCCCAGCGGAGCCAGGTCTCCTGCACCACGTCCTCGGCGTCCGCGGCCGAGCCCGAGCATCTCGTAGGCGACCGTGAACAGCAGGCTGCGATGGGTCACGAACGGGTCGCTCATGAGCGCGAGGGTACGTCGGGCCGGTCGTCGGCACCGGCCAGGCGGAGCTCGCAGGAGGCGGAGAAGCCCTGCGACTCGATGCCCATCGCGACGTTGGAGCGCGCGTAGAGGTTGGCCAGCGCGACCTGGGTGGTGAGCTCGACCATCGCCGCCTCGCCGAGCTGCTCGAGCAGCCGGGCGACCTGGTCGTCGGTGACCGTCGGCGGCGTGGCGGTCATCGCCTCGGCGTACTCCATGACCTCGCGCTCGAGCGGCGTGAAGACGTCGGAGGTGCGCCAGACCGGGACCTGGCTGGCCTTGCGCTCGTCCAGCCCCTGGTTGTGGGCGTGGAAGTAGCCGAAGTCCAGGCACCACGAGCAGCCGACCTGCGCGGCGACGGCCATGTGCGCGAAGGACTTGAGGTCCTCGTCGCAGGCGCTCCACCTCTGGGCCTTGCTGCTGACAGCGAGGAAGGTCTTGAGCACGGGCCGGTTGTGGAAGTAGACGCCGATCGGCTCGGGCACCTCGCCGAGCAGCCTCCTGCTGAAGCGCTTGACGAGGGCACCGGTCACGCCGGTGACCGGGGCGGGCTGGATGCGGGGGCTGGCGGTCATGTCGTCCTCCTGCTGGTGGGTCCGGACAGTCGTGCCATGGAGACACCGCCCGAGCGCGGTCTGTGACACCGGGCCCGGGAGGGCGGATGATGGCGCCATGCCGACCACCCGGTTCACCGTCCGCACGAGCCTGTCGCCGAGCGACGTCCTGGCCGTGATCACCGACTTCGGCCCCGACCGCGCGACGTGGTGGCCGAACGTCGACGAGGCGCACTTCACCGTGCACGACCAGGGCCCCGGCTGGGCGGAGGTGACCGAGGGCACCGGGATGGGCTGGGAGCGCGAGCGCTACGCCTGGGACGCGGCGGCCGGCACCGTCACGATCGACACCCTGGACTCGAACCTGTGGGGGCCGGGCAGCGGCTGGCGCTACGAGATCGCGCCCGCCGGCGACGGCTCGGAGCTGCACGTGACGCTGACCCGCAGGGCGCGCTCCCTCGGGGGGCGCGTCCTCGGCGTGTTGCTCCCCGTCGCCGGGCCGCTCGTGCTGCGGCGCCAGTTCGAGTCGGTGCTGCGGCGCGCCGAGAGCCGCTGAGGACAGGTCAGGACGGCGGGAAGGCGCTGGCGTACGACGTCTCGCCGACCGCGATGGAGTACTCGCTGTAGTAGTGCGCGATCCCGTTGCGCTGGGCCGACCGGTGCCGCGGGTGCTCACGCCAGACCCGGTGGCTGGCGGCGTCCGCGAAGGTCACGATCGTGGCCCGCTCGCCGTCCTCGGCCACGAACGTCTTCGTCTCGACGAACCCGGGGAGGTCCCGCGCCACCTGCACGACCTCGGCGAGCTCCTCGCCGTACGCCTCGAGCGCCTCGGGTCGCAGCCGGTTGCGGAAGACGGTGACGACCTGGCCGAGGCGGGGGCGGGGGGGCTCCATGCGGGCAGGGTGCCACGAGTCGCCCCTCCCGGGAAGGCGGCCCGTGGAGCCGGCTGGGCGATCCCGGCCCGCGGGCCCGCCGGCTGTCGCACAATGGTGGCGGCTCGACGTGCGACGGGGGAGGGCGCGGCGTGTGGACTCCTGACCTGGCCGACGCCCGCTGGGTGCACGACGTGCTGTCCCGGCACGCCGACGCACTCGGGATCGAGGGCGGCGTCGCGGGCGTGCGCCTGGTCGACGTACGCCTCACCCACCCGCACCGGCCGGCGTCCCCGCGCTGCCACGGCTGGGCGACCTACGTCGTCACCTCGCCCGACCGCCCCGCCGAGCAGGTGTACCTCAAGGGCTTCCCGGACCGTACGACGGCCGAGTCCGCGTGGCGCGGGGACCGGGCGGCGCGTCCGGGCGGACGCAGCCACCTCGTGGACGACCTGGTCGTGTGGCGCTTCCCGGACGACCCGCTCCTGCACGCGCTGCCCGACCTGGTGGCCGCACCCGTGGCCACCGGCGTCGTCCCGGCCGACGCGGCGGCGGTCCTCGGCGGTCCGGCGGGACTGCGCGTCGCGGTGGTGCGCCACCAGCCGGAGGCGAGCGCGACCCTGCGCCTCGACGGGCCCGGAGGGACCGTCTTCGCCAAGCACGTCGTCTCGCGGCCGGTCGAGGTCCTCGCGGCGCGGCACCGTGCGCTGTGGTGCCTGACACGAGGCGACAGCGCCCTGCGGGTCGCCGAGCCGCTCGCGCTCGACCCGGTGAGGCGGGTGATGTGGACGCGCGGCGTCGCGGCCTCCGGGGAGGCGGCCTCGCCGGAGGGCGTCGCCGGCACCGGGGCCCTGCTGGCGGCCCTGCACGCGTCCGGGGTCGACCTCGTGCCGGAGGTCTCCGTCGACGCGCTGGTCGTCGAGCTGGGCAAGAAGGCCGAGAAGCTCGCGCAGGCGCACCCGCCGTCCGGACCCGCCCTGGCCCGGCTGGTCGCCGCGGCCGCGAGCCGTCCCCGGGGCGCGGCTCGGGATCGGAGCGTCACCCTGCACGGGGACTTCCACCTCGACCAGGTGATCGCCGCGGCGGGCGGCCCGGTGGTCGTCGACCTCGACTCGATGCGACACGGGCCGCCCGAGGTGGACCTCGCCGAGTTCCTGGTCGACCTCGCGCTGCGACAGCTGCCCGAGGGGTTCGCCCGCGAGGTCGCGGCCGACCTGCTCTCGTCGTACGCCGACTCCGGCGGCCTGCGGCTCGACGAGGGCCTGCTGCGGACGTGCGCGGACGCCGAGTTCGTGAACCGGTGCTACCGGCACCTGCGCCGGCACACGCCGGGGTGGGAGCGCGACCTCGAGGCGGAGCTCGCCCGGCACCCCGGCGTGACGGGCCTCCTCCCCAGCTGAGTGCCGTGGCGCGGAGGCCGGTCCCCACCCGGGCGACCGATGAGTTCCACCCGCCCGCCGGGTCCTCCCACCCGAGCGTCCGAGAAGGGGCACAGATGCGCGTACTCGTGATCAACCACGTGAGCCTCGACGGCGTCCTCCAGGGTCCCGGCGGGCCGGACGAGGACCGCCGCGACGGGTTCCGGCACGGCGGCTGGGCGATGCCCGGCAACGACCCGGCGATGGCCACGGCCATGGGGGAACGGATGGGCACCGACTTCTGCTGGCTGTTCGGGCGGCGCAGCTACGAGGACATGCTCGGTCACTGGAACGAGGTCGGCGGCCCGTTCAAGGACGGCCTGAACGACACGACGAAGTACGTCGCGTCCTCCGACCCGCACGCGGAGCTGCGGTGGCCGAACTCGACGCTGCTCACCGGCGACGTGCCCGCCGAGGTCGCCGCCCTGCGCGAGCGACCCGGCGGCACCCTCGTCGTCCTGGGCAGCGGGCGCCTCGTGCGGTCGCTGCTCCCGCACGGACTCGTCGACGAGCTGCTGTTGATGATCCACCCGGTCGTGCTGGGGTCCGGGCACCGGCTGTTCGGTCCCGACGACCGTGCGCACCGGCTCCGCCTCGTCGGGTGCACGCCGGCCGAGTCCGGCGTGCTCCTCGCGACGTACGAGACGGGTCAGGCGGGTCAGACCGGGTCGTGAGCCCGGTCGGACCGCTCCGACTGCTCGGGGATGCGCAGGGACTGCGCGGACCCGTCGGGCCTCGCGGACCCCTGGGCCTCGGGCATGATCTGCTCGTGGTCGGCGCCGAGAGCCGTGAGGGCGATCGCGTGCTGCTCCTGCTGGTCGTGCTTCTGGACGTACTGCACGGCCTTGCGCACCCGTGAGGGCAGCGTGGACTCGTAGGGCTCGGACCGCAGCGACTTCATCAGCGACACGCACATCGCGATGATGACCAGCATGAACGCGCCGCCGACGATGATCACGAGGTTCTGCAGCGCGGTCAGCCCGGCTCTCAGGTCGTCGCCTCCGGACCACAGCAGCACCGACGCGACGGCTCCCTGCGCGACGCCCCAGAAGATCACCAGGGCGCGCTTGGGCTCCTCCTCGCCGTTCTGGCTGAGCATGCCCATCACGATCGACGCGGAGTCGGCGCCGGTGATGAAGAAGATCGCGATGAGGAAGATCGCCAGCACCACGGTGACCGAGGCCAGCGGATAGTCGCGCAGCACCGTGAACAGGATGCTCTCGGTGCCCTCGTCGGCCAGCGTCTGGCCGAGGTCCCTGCCCTGGTTGAGCTGCAGGTCGAACGCGGCGCCGCCCATGATCGAGAACCACACGAACGAGACGACGCTCGGCACCACGATCACGTAGGCGACGAACTGGCGGATCGTGCGGCCCTTGGAGATCCGCGCGATGAACATGCCGACGAAGGGCGTCCACGAGATCCACCACGCCCAGTAGAAGATCGTCCAGCCGTTGAGCCAGGTCGCCTGGTCGCCGTCGAAGGCGCCGGTGCGGCCGCTCATCGTGGGCAGCTGGGTCAGGTAGGCGCCGATGCCCTCGGTGAACGTGCTCAGGATGAAGACGGTCGGACCGACCACGAACAGGAAGAAGACGAGCACCACGGCGGCGATCGCGTTGGCGTTGGAGAGGAACTGCACGCCCTTCTCGATGCCGGTGACCGCCGAGACCACGAAGCAGGCGGTCAGCACCCAGATCACCAGCAGCGCCAGGCCGACGCTCTTGCCGCCCCCGTCGAACACGTTGTCCAGGCCGCCGGTGATCTGCAGCGCCCCGAGGCCGAGCGAGGTCGCGGAGCCGAACAGCGTCGCGAAGATCGCGACCACGTCGATGGCCTTGCCTGGCGCCCGGCCGGCGGCGTCCCCGATCAGCGGGCGGAAGGTGCCCGAGATCAGGTTGCCGTAGCCCTTGCGGTAGGCGAAGTACGCGATGGCGAGACCGATGACGGCGTAGATCGACCAGGGGTGCAGGCCCCAGTGGAAGAAGGTGTACTCCATCGCGAGCCGCGCCGCCTCCGGCGTACCCGGCTCCGCCATGCCCATGGGCGGGGTGTTCAGGTGCGTCAGCGGCTCGGCGACGCCCCAGAAGATCAGGCCGATGCCCATGCCGGTCGCGAACATCATCGAGACCCACGAGAAGGTGCTGAACTCGGGCTCGGCGTCGTCGGGCCCGAGCTTGATGTTGCCGTAGCGGCTCAGTGCCAGGTAGCCCGAGAACACCACGAACAGCGCCGTGGTCAGCACGAAGAGCCAGCCGAAGCTGTCCTCCAGCCAGCCCAGGGTGCTCGTCGTCGCGTCGCCCATCGCGGTGGGGGCGAGGGCGCCCCACACCACGAAGGTGATCGCGAGGGCCGCGGCGACGCCGAAGACGGTCTTGTCCAGGGGGAGGGGCCGATGGGCTCCGTCCGGCGGGGTCGGTTCGGGCTCGGCCTCGGTGCTCGATCTGCTCACGGTGTCAGTCACGTCGAAACCCCTCGAGTCGGTTAACGGGCGTGCGGTCACGATGGGCGCCGAGGACCGTGCCTGTCAAAGCCTTCCGGTCGGTAACAAGAGGTGGACGACCGACGTCCGGACGGTGTCCACGTGCACCGGGAGTGCACTATGCTGCACTCGTGGACGACGGCACCGCAGCGCTCGCCTCGGCGATCGGGGGCAGGGTCCGTCACGAGCGCACGGCGCGGCGCTGGACGCTCGACCGGCTCGCCGAGGTCGCCGGGGTGAGCCGGCGGATGCTCGTCAACGTCGAGCAGGGTGTCGCGAACCCCAGCGTGGGCACGCTCCTGCGCATCAGCGACGCCCTCGGGGTCGGGCTCCCGGCACTGGTCGAGCGACCCCAGCCCCGACCGGTCCGGGTCACCCGACGCGGCGAGGGCGCGGCGCTCTGGTCGGGGCAGGCCGGCGGCCGGGGCGTGCTGGTCGCAGGGACCGACCCTCCCGACGTCGTCGAGCTGTGGCACTGGACGCTCGCCCCCGACGACCACCACCTGAGCGAGCCGCACGCGGCCGGGACCCAGGAGCTGGTGCACGTGCACGAGGGAAGGATCACCGTGGAGGTCGCGGACCAGTCGGTCACCCTCGGCACGGGCGACGCGGCCGCGTTCCCGGGGGACGTCGCGCACTCGTACGCCAACGCCGGACGCCGATCGGCCCGCTTCTCGCTGGCCGTCTTCGAGCCCGGCGTCGGCTCGCTGTCGCGGGCGGAGGGCTCCGATGTCTGACGTCGCGACGCTCGAGCGCTTCCTCGCCGGGGCGACCGTCGACCCGGCCGTCGCCGACCTGCGGCCCGACTACCGCGTCCTGCTGCTCGCTGTCGACGGCCTGACGCCGGGGGCCGGCGACGACGCCGGTGAGGCGCTGCTGGGCGAGGCCGAGGCCTCGGTCGCCGTCGCGCTGCGCGACCGACCGGTCGAGGAGCTCCCGCACGTCGCGGCGTGGCGCGAGGCCTACCGCGCCTTCGGCGCCAAGCCCCAGCGCACCCGCCACAGTCTCGAGGCCCTGCTGCGTCGTACCGCGTCGGGACTGCCGCGCGTCAACGGGCTGACGGACGTCTACAACGCGATCTCGGTGCTGCACCAGGTGCCGATCGGCGGTGAGGACCTGGACCGCTACGCGGGTCCGCCGCGTCTGGTCCGGGCCACCGGCGCCGAGCCCTTCGACACGGTGGCCGGCGGCACCGTGGTGACCGAGCACCCCGACGCCGGCGAGGTGGTGTGGTGCGACGACGCCGGCGTGACCTGCCGCCGCTGGAACTGGCGTCAGGCCGTGCGCACCCGCCTCGAGGACCACACCACGACCGCGCTGTTCATCCTCGACGCCCTGGCCCCGATGACCGACGACCAGCTCACCGCCGCGGCCGACGACCTGGTCTCCCACCTCCGCCGGCTCGGCGCCGACGTCCTGGTCGCCCGACGCCTCCTCGGTGGTCGGGGAGCCGGAGCCGACTGAGCCGACGGGCGACCCGGCCCGCACTAAGGCGGGCAGGGGGTGATCTGAGGCGCGCTCCTGATGTGGAGGTGGGGGCGCGGTTCCTACGGTCGGGACTCCGACACCGACCGAGGAGACCTCATGGACGGCACGACCACCGAGCACGACGACTACCTGCTCGGGCACGACGACCCGGAGCTGCGGCGGCTGGAGCGGCAGGCGGGGGTGCTGGACCGGGCCACCCGCGCCATCCTGACGGCGGCGGGGCTCGAGCCGGGCATGCGGGTGCTCGACCTCGGCACCGGCGCGGGCGACGTCGCGATGCTCGCCGCCGAGATCGTGGGGCCGAGCGGGTCCGTGGTCGGGGTCGACCTCGTGGAGACCGCGCTCGCGCACGCCGCCCGGCGGGTCGGGGCCCGCGGGCTGGGCAACGTCACCCTCGTCCGCGGCGATGTCGCCGATGTCTCGCTCGGCGGCTTCGACGCCGTCGTCGGGCGGCTCGTGCTGCTCTACGCCCCCGACGCGGCAGGGGTGCTGCGGCACCACGCCGCGCGGCTGGCGCCCGGCGGGATCGTGGTGGCGATGGAGTACGACATGGCGGTGCCGGGCACGACGCCGGCCATCCCGCTCGGCACCCGCGCGCTGGACTGGGTCCGCGCGGCCTTCGCCGGGGCGTCGCTGGACGCGTCCCTCGGTGCCCGGCTCCCGCGGGTGTTCGCCGCCGCGGGACTGGCCGTTCCCGAGGTCCTCGCGATCCAGCCGTACCTGCCGCCCGGGCAGGGCGGGTGGTACGCCGCCGAGACCGTGCGGACCCTGCTGCCCCACCTCGAGCGGCTCGGGATCGCCACCGCCGAGGAGGTCGGGATCGACACGCTCGCCGACCGGCTGGACGCCGAGTGCCTGCAGGCCGACGCGTGGATGAAGCCGCCGACGCTGGTCGGTGCCTGGACCCGGGTGGGGGCGTCGCGCCGGTAGGGTCGCTCCCGTGACAGCCCCCCACCCCGCCTACGAGCGGCTCGTCGGCCTGCCGGCATACGCCCAGCAGCCGGTGCCGGTCGCGTTCGAGGACGTCAACGGCCACCTCAACGTCCGTCACTACACCGGCATCGCCAGCGAGGGGCTCGACGAGTCCCTGGTGTCGCTGGGGATCCCGCAGAACTGGCCGGCCTCCGGGCACGCGTGCTTCTCAGCCGAGCACCACCTGACCTACCTCGCCGAGCTGCGGACGGGCGACCGGATGTCGGCGCGGGTGCGCCTGCTGGGGCGGTCCGAGCGGGCCGCGCACGCACTGGTCTACCTCCTCGACGACTCCCACCAGCGGCTCAGCTTCGTGATGGAGGAGATCCTGCTGCACATCGACATGGAGACGCGTCGTACGGCGCCGTGGCCGGAGGGCGTCGCCGCCGCCATCGACAGCCGGGTGGCTGCCGACGCGGACCTCCCGTGGGAGCCGGACGTGTCCGGCTCGATGCGCCTGCGCTGAGCAGAGGTCGCGATGGCACCCACGAGCACGGCACCGGTCCTCGTCACCGGGGCGACCGGCCGAGTCGGCAGCCTCGTCGCCGAGCGTCTCCTCGGGGCTGGACTGCCGGTCCGCGCCCTGACCCGCCGGGCGGAGGCGGTCCACGGGCTGCCCGACGGCGTCGAGGTGGTGGTCGGCGACCTCACCGAGCCGGACTCGCTCGGCCCCGCGCTGGACGGCGTCGCCGGCGTCTTCCTCGTCTGGACAGCCCCGCCCACGACGGTCGAGGCGGTCCTCGAGAGGGTCGCGGCGCACGCGCGGCGCGTGGTGTTCCTGTCCTCACCGCACCGCACGCCGCACCCGTTCTTCCAGCAGGCGAACCCGATGGCCGCCCTGCACGCCGAGATCGAGCGCCTGCTGGTGGCGTCCGGCCTCGAGACGGCGATGGTGCGGCCGGGGATGTTCGCGTCCAACGCGGTGGCGTGGTGGGCGCCCGCGATCCGCGCAGACGGCGTCGTCCGCTGGCCGTACGGCGACGTGCAGACCGCCCCGGTCGACGAGCGGGACGTCGCGGCCGTCGCGGCGCACTGCCTCACCGTGGCCGTGCCGCCCACCGGCGACCTCGTGCTCACCGGACCCGAGGCGATGACCCAGGCCGAGCAGGCGCAGGTCATCGGGGAGGTCCTCGGGCGGCCGGTGCGGTTCGAGGAGCTCACGCCGGAGGAGTTCCGCGCCGCGACGGAGGGCACCTGGCCGCGCCCCGTGGTCGACATGCTGCTCGCCGCCTGGGGCGCGGCGGTCGGCACGCCGGCGTACGTCACGACGACGGTGCGCGACGTGCTCGGGGTCCCGGCGCGGACCTTCCGGGAGTCGGTCGCCGACCAGGCATGGTGAAGGCGCGAGGATCGGGTAGACCCCCTGGTGACGTCCGCCCGGGGAGCGTCCGCGGCGGCAAGTGAGCCAGCACCCACAGGAGGCCCGATGACCAGCAGCAAGCTCGACCAGCCGGAGGCCGCACCCCCGGTCGTGGACCGCGCCGCGTTCGACGCCGCCCTCGCCGAGCAGGTCGCCCGCGAGAAGGAGGTGACCCGGCTCGACGACCGGGTCTCGGCGGCCCGGCGCCGGCTGCCGATGGTGGAGGTGGAGGACTACGCGTTCGCCGGCCCGGACGGTCCGGTCTCCCTGGTCGACCTGTTCCAGGGCCGCTACCTGCTGCTCGTGCAGAACGTCATGTTCGGACCCAGCTGGGACGAGGGCTGCCCGAGCTGCACCTGGGCCGTGGACAACCTGCCGGCCAACATGGGCCGGCTCACCGACGAGGGCATCTCCTTCGCGATGGTGTCGCAGGCCCCGGTCGACAAGCTCGAGGCGTGGCGCGAGCAGCGCGGGTGGGACCACCTGTGGGTGTCGTCGGGCGAGACGACGTACCACCACGACTGGGGCTGGACGCTGACGAACGATGCGGGCGAGGAGGGCCAGGTGCCCGGCTACTCCTACTACCTGCTCCGCGACGGGAGGCCCTACCTCACCTACATGACCGACCGCCCGCGGCACCGAGGCGATCCTGCCGGTCGGCGCACATCATGGACCGGACCGTCTACGGCCGCCAGCAGGACTGGGAGGACAGCCCCGAGGGCTGGCCGCAGTTCCCGACCTACGGCTGAGGGGCCCGCGAGAGGGCTCGGGTGACGGCGACCGCGAGGTCGTCCGGCCTGCTGTTGAAGGCGATCCGTGCCTGCGGGGCGTGCCGGCGAACGAGGTCGACCACGGCCTCGAACAGCTCGACGGTGTCGTCGCCGTGGCGCAGGCCGCCCCCGACGAGTACGCAGTCCCAGGGTGCCTCGCGCAGGGCGTCGGCCGCCTGCCCCTCGGCGTCGCTGCCGTCGAGGCCGACCAGGCAGGCCTCGGCGACGTACCCCTCGTCGAGCAGGGCGGCCATCCCGGCGGCGACCGCCGTCGCGACCGGCTCGGGGTCCCACGGGCCGGGCACGCGGTAGGGGTCGAGCCCGACGACCAGCACCCGGCGGCCGGCGCCCGTGCTCACGCCGGGACCCGGGCGCCCAGGACCGCGGCGCCCGGTCCGTCCAGCTCGGGCAGCGCCACGGGTCGCCCGGACAGGACCAGTGCGAGGGCCTCGGCGTGGCCGCGGACCTCCTCGCCGGTGCCGTGCCTCCAGTCGGTGTCGTCGGCCACGATCCTCAGACCGGGCAGGCGGTCGGGCGGGAGGAACCGGCCGCGCCGGGCGGCCTTGGACACCAGGAAGTCCAGCACCGGCCGCCAGTCGTCCGGCGGGGGGTTGGCGTCGATCCCGAGCGGGCGCGCCGCGTCGCGCAGGTGGATGGCGGTGTCGGTCATCGGGCCGCTCGCGTGCACGACCGGCGGGTCCAGGCGTACGCCGGCCCGCTGCCTCAGCTTCGCCACCATCGACGCGGTGGGCTCCGTCGCCGCGGATCGCGTCGTCTCGTCGACCATCCGCTCGAGGTCGCCGCGGAACCGCACGACCTGGCCGACCAGCCCGAGCAGGCTCAGGCCGCCCTCCGGTGGCACCAGGTGGGCGAGCACCTCGCGCACGGTCCACCCGGCGCACAGGCTGGGCGTGCGCCACTGGTCGTCGTCGAGCCCCGCGAACATGTCGGCGGCGAGCAGGCGGTTGCGCGTGGCGACCTCGTAGAGGACCTCCGAGTCGGTTCCCATGCCGACGAGCCTAGAGTCGGCCGGGTGGACGCACCAGGGATCACCGACCGGGTGCGGGCGATCTGCCTGGCGCTGCCAGGCGCGACCGAGCGGCCCAGCCACGGGTCGCCGGCGTTCTTCGTCCGCAAGCAGTTCGTCATGCTGTGGGCGGACGGGCACCACGACCACGACTTCCCGCACCTGTGGTGCGCGGCCCCGGACGGCGTGCAGGAGGAGCTCGTGGCGTCCTCGCCCGAACGCTTCTTCCGCCCGCCGTACGTCGGATCGCGTGGCTGGATAGGGATGCGGCTCGACCGCGACGTCGACTGGGCCGAGGTGGCCGAGGTGTGCGAGGAGGCCCACCGCACCATCGCTCCCGGGGCCCCGGGCTCGTCGGGCTAGCCGCGGGCCGCTGCCCGAGGGTGGGACCGGCAGTCCCAGGACAACGGGTCCTCTGGTCCGCTCGGGACGGCCGACGCACGGTGGAGGCATGACAGCTTCCACTGACCCGTCCGTGTCGTTCCTCGGGGACAAGGCCGTGCGCCGCATCGGCTTCGGGGCCATGCAGCTCGCGGGCCCCGGCGTCTTCGGGCCGCCGGCCGACCCGGACGCCGCCCGCGCGGTGCTGCGCCGCGCCGTCGAGCTCGGCGTGGACCACATCGACACCGCCCAGTTCTACGGCCCCGACGTCGTCAACGACCTGATCCGCGAGGCGCTGCACCCCTACCCCAACCCCCGCCTCGTCACCAAGGTCGGCGCCACCCGCGACGACACGGGGGCCTGGCTGCCCGGCGCCGAGCCAACCCAGCTCGTGGAGCAGGTGGAGGCCAACCTCCGCTCGCTCGGCGTCGAGCGCATCGACCTCGTGAACCTGCGCCGCTTCGAGCGCGACGACCCGGACCGCGACGAGCCGGCCCTCGAGGACCAGCTCGGCGCGCTGGCCGACCTGCGCGAGGCGGGCAAGATCGACCTGATCGGCGTCTCGAGCGTCACCGCACGGACGGTCCGCACGGCCGTGGAGACGGTGGGGATCGGCGAGGTGCAGAACGCGTTCAGCATCCTCGACCGCAGCGACGCCGACGTGCTCGACCTGTGCCGGGAGCACGGCGTGGCCTACGTGCCGTACTTCCCGCTCGGCTCGGCCTTCGGGGGCGGCGGGCCGACGGCACTGGCGGCCGACCCGCACGTCAGCGGGGTCGCCGCCAAGCACGGAGTCACGCCGAGCCAGGTGGCGCTGGCGTGGCTGCTCGCCCAGTACGACCGGCTGCTGCTCATCCCGGGGACCAGCTCGGTCGCGCAC
This sequence comes from uncultured Actinomycetota bacterium, assembly GCA_963781745.1. Lineage (GTDB taxonomy): Bacteria > Actinomycetota > Actinomycetes > Propionibacteriales > Nocardioidaceae > Nocardioides_B. Next base: position 24,376 of record CAWAHH010000004.1, read on the forward strand.
CTGGAGGAGAACCTCGCGGTCCTCGACATCGCCCTCGACGAGGAGGACCTCACGGCGCTGGACAAGGTCGAGCCCGTCCACGTCGGGCACTGATCACCCGACGGTCATGTCCTGGAGCCCGACGACGACGGCCATCGCGAGCGCGTCGGCGTCGGGCGTCCCGGGCTCGGCCGAGAACACCACGATCTGCAGGTCGCTGCCGTGCACGGTGAGGACGTCGCAGTCGATCGTCATGCGCCCGACCACGGGGTGCTCGAGCGTCTTGCGCTGGGCGCCGCGCACCCGCGCCGGGGTGGTGGTCCACAGGTCGGCGAAGCGCGGGCTCTGCTCGCGCAGGTCGGCCACCAGCGCGGCCAGGTCGGGGTCGTCGGGCAGCCGGATCATCGCGGCGTGCAGGTCGGCGACCACGTCCCGCTCGACCATCGACCGGGTCTGCGGCTCGAGCCGGCCCATCCCGGGCACGTCCATGAACGTCCGCCAGGCCCGGTTGCGCCCGCGCCCCCGCTCGCCCGACACGTCGCCGAACAGGGACTCGGCGGCGCGGTTCTGCGCGACCGTCTCCCAGGCCGCGTCGATGACGACCACGGGGGTGTCGCCGAGACGGTCCACGATCCGCAGGATGCTCGGCGTCACGTGCCGGTCCATCCGGCCGGAGGTCGGCGGCAGCTGCCCGGCCATCCGGTAGAGGCGGTCGCGCTCCTCGTCGTCGAGGCGAAGCACCCGCGCCAGCGCCTGCACCACCTGCACCGAGGGGTGTCGCGCCCGCCCCTGCTCGAGGCGCACCAGGTAGTCCCCGGACACCCCGGCGAGCCGGGCCACCTCCTCGCGTCGCAGCCCCGGCGCGCGACGCCGGGCCTGGGTCGGCAGGCCCACCGCGGCGGGGGTCAGGCGGTCGCGCCAGGCCCGCAGCTGGATGCCGAGCTCGCTGGTCGTCATACCCCCGATCCAACCGCAGCCTGCCAAGCCCGCCACTAGTCTCGGGCCGTGCGGGTGCTGGTGGTGGACGGGGCGAACGTGGTGGGCAGCCGCCCCGACGGCTGGTGGCGCGACCGCGCCGGCGCCGCTGCCCGGCTGCACCTCGCGATCGCCGGCGCCGACCTGGGGCACGACCTGGTCGTGCTGGTCCTGGAGGGCGCGGCAAAGGGGGGTCAGCCCGCCGGGCTCGTCGATGCCGTCTCGACGGTGCACGCCGCCGGCTCCGGCGACGACGCCATCGTGGAGGAGGTGCGCGCCCACGCCGCCGACGGCGACGAGGTCGTCGTCGTCACCGCCGACCGCGCGCTGCGCGAGCGCGTCGCCGCCGCCGGCGGCTCGTCGGTGGGGCCGTCGTGGCTCCTGGACCGCACGACCTGACGGCCCGCGCGGGTCGGCGGATCAGCCGACCGGCGCAGGGCCGGCGCGACGGGTCCGCGAGCCGACGACCAGCCCGGTCAGGAACAGGACGACGGCGAGGCCCGGGCCGGCCACCGGCTCGCTCCAGCGGTCGGCGACGGGGATGCAGGCGAGGACCGCGAGGAGGGCCAGCGCGGTGCGGCCGCCCGGCACCGGGCGCAGCAGGGCGGCGACCGCGACGCAGGTGAGGGCCACCGGCAGCAGCGGCTGGCGCGCCGCGTCCACCAGAGCCGGGTGCCCGCTGCCGAGGAGGGGGTATGCCGCGGCGCCGGCCGCCAGGGCGACGACCGTGCCGACGAGGCCGGTCGCGGCCACGACCCGGAGGGCCCGTCCGGGCACGGCGTCCAGGGTCCGCGCGAGCACGCCGCGGCCGCTGACCAGGACCGCGCCGGCCAGGCCGAGCAGCGCCCAGCCGGCCTCGGGGGCGCCGCCGGGGGCCACCCAGTGCGGGCCGACGTCGCCGGGCCACCAGAGGGCGACCGTGGTGGCGCTCGTGACGACCAGCAGCCAGCAGTGGAGCAGGGCCGCCGCCCAGGCGCTGGCGAGCGCGAGCACCGACCTGCCGAGCAGCAGCGCGGTCCCGGTCGCCACCCAGAGCACGTGCACGGGCCACCGCGGGTCGACCCAGAGCACGAAGAGCCCCCACGCGTCGGGGTAGCCGGTCAGCCCGGTCGCGCGCAGGACGGAGGCGAGCAGCTGGAAGGTGCCCAGGACGGCCAGCACGAGCAGCAGCGACGCACCCGCGAGGCCCGGTGCGGGCGACGCCGCGGCGGCTCGGGCGGCACCGACCCGGCGACGCAGCCCGTGGGCCACGATCGACGCCGCCTCGCCCACCTCGCCGAGCGGCCCGCGACGGTCGCCACCGGCGAGCAGCACGTCGAGCAGCTCGGGCCCGCGGTCGCGGCGGTAGGCGGCCGGGTAGGCCAGCAGCAGCAGGCGGTAGCGGCGCTCGGGGCTCATCGTGCCGCTCCCGCGGTCGCGACGGACGCCCGGCGGCGGAGCCCGGCGCGGGCGCGGCGCGCGATCGCGGACATCCGGTCCACCTCGGCGGCCAGGGCGTCGGCACCGGCGGAGGTGATCCGGTAGGTCCGCCGCAGCCTGCCGTTCACGACCTCCTCGGAGTCCACGGCCACCAGGCCCTCCTCCGTGAGCCGGTCGAGGGCGGCGTACATCGTGCCGACGCGCAGCCGGACGCGGCCGTCGGACACCCGCTCGACCTCCGAGAGCAGCGCGTAGCCGTGCAGGGGCGCGTCGAGCAGCGACGTCAGGATCAGCAGGGTGGGCTCCTGCAGCGGTTTGCTCATGCCAGATGGATACTCCGTTGATCGGAGTATGGCGCGCCGACACGCCGCCGGTCAGCCGTGGAGCCTCCGCTCGAGCCACACCGCCGACTCCTCGACGGTGGTCCGGGGCAGGTCGAGGTGGTCGCCCGGGTTCTCGACGAGGGTCTTCTCAGGCGAGCCCAGCGCGTCGAAGAGCGCCCGGCAGTCGTCGGGGTCGACCTGGGTGTCGTCATTCTGGACGTAGAACAGCACCGCGGCCGTGACCAGGCGGGCCGACGCGACCGGGCCGTCGGCGAGCCCGATGACCGCCGCCTCGATCCGCGGCTCGGCGGCCAGCAGCGGCAGGCCGACGCGGGTGCCGTGCGAGAGGCCCCAGAAGCCGACCGGCCCGGGGTGCTCGGCCAGCACCGCCGGGACGCCGGCGAGGGAGCGCACGATCGCGACGACGTACCCGTCCTGGTTCAGCCGGCCGGCGCGGGCGATGACGCCGGGGGAGAGGTGGTCCTGGCCGCCGCCGGGGGCGAGCAGGACCAGCCCGCGCGGTGCGGACGCGGGGGAGAAGACGTGCACGGGGGCCTCCGGGAGGTGACGGTCAGTGCAGGGGGATGTCGCTGCTGCGCCAGAAGTCGAGGCCGCGCTCGGACTCCGGGCGCGGGCCGTCGATGCGCCGCTCCGACTCCTCGATGGCGACGTCGTTGATGCTGGCCTCGCGCCGCCGCATCAGACCGTCGGCGTCGAACTCCCAGTTCTCGTTGCCGTAGCTGCGGAACCACCGGCCGTCGTGGTCGTGCCACTCGTACTGGAAGCGCACCGCGATCCGGTCCTCGCGGAACGCCCACAGGCTCTTGCGGAGCACGTAGTCGAGCTCGCGCTCCCACTTGGCGGTGAGGAAGGCGACGATCTCCTCGCGCCCCTGCAGGAACGTGTCGCGGTTGCGCCAGACCGAGTCCGGTGTGTAGGCGAGGCTGACCCGCTGCGGGTCGCGGGTGTTCCACCCGTCCTCGGCGGCCTGCACCTTGGTCAGGGCGCTCTCGAGGTCGAAGGGCGGGAACGGCGGACGGGGCTCGGTCATGGTGGCTCCTGGCTCGGCGACTCCTTGGTCGGACCGTAGCCCCACGGCGCCGGTGGCCGCGCGCGCTACCCGCCGTACAGCCCGATGATCTCGTCGTAGTGGACGCGTGCCTTGCGGACCAGCACCGGGTGGTGGCGGGGGTCGATGCCGAGCAGGAACGCGACCTGGTGGTGGGTCTCGGGGAGCACCGGCGTCTCCGGCTGCTCCAGGATGTCGTGGACCATCGCGTGCGCGAGGCTCACGACCGCGCAGACCGCGGAGAGGCCCTCGTGGGCCTGGTGGTGGTAGGCGATCGCCTCGACGATCGACTCCGGCAGCTGCCAGCTCTGCGCGACCAGGCCGCCGATCATCGCGTGGTCGATGCCGAGGACGGCCCGCTCGGCCTCGACGACGGAGATGCCCTCGGTGGCCGCCGCGGTCGCGAGCATCTCCAGCACCTGCCCGCCGAAGTGCTGGCAGAGCACGACCTTGCCGAAGTCGTGCAGCAGTGCGGCCGTCGACGACTCCGGCGGGCACTGGACGTCGGAGGTGAGCCGGATGATGTCCGCGGCCGTGCTCGCGGCGACCGACTGGTGCCACAGCATCCCCTCGGCGAGCCCGTACGCCGGCAGGGCGGCGCGCATCTGGCCGGACAGGTTCAACGAGAGCGCCACGCCGAGCAGCGCGGTCCCGCCCAGCACGACCGCCGCCTGGTGCACCGTGCGGACCGGGAACCGCATCCCCGTCGCCGCCGAGTTCGCGAGCCGCAGGACGGCCGCGGTGAGGGCCTGGTCGACCTCGACGACCGAGACGATCTCGTCGATCTCGTGCTCCGGGTCGGCCACCAGCGTGGCCAGCCGGCCGACCGTCACGGGGAGCCCGCCCATGCGCTCCGCGGTCTCCAGGAACGCCTCCTGGTCGACGCGCGAGGGCGAGGTCACGGGTCGGCACCTCCAGTCGTCGTGGAGCGTCTCGGGGCAGGGCGGAGCAGGGGTCGCGCAAGCGTCCCGGTGCACCATCGGCCCGTGCCGGCGGATCTTGAGCGGTTGTCAGGTCCCGTCAGGCGGTGGCACCGTGGACGGGTCCGCAGCAGCCGTCCGACCGGGCGGCCGGGGTGAGGGGTGGTCGCAGATGGTCCGGGTGCGCACCGAGCCGATCGACAAGTGGGTGCGGGGGTACGTCGCCGGCACGACCGTCGTGGACAGCCGCTCGCCGCTGCTGTTCTGGGAGGACGGGTTCCCCGTGCCGGCGTACGCCTTCGCGCGCGACGACGTGCGCACCGACCTGCTGGCCCCGGCGCTCGACGAGCCGCCGACGCAGCCGTCCTTCTTCCTGCCGCAGGGTCCGGTCGCGCAGTGGTACGACCTGACCGTCGAGGGCCGCCGGGTGCCGCACGCCGCGTGGGTGCGCGACGTCCCGGAGCTGCGCGACCTGCTGGTGCTCAGCTGGCAGCCGGGGGTGCTGGACCGCTGGACCGAGGAGGACGAGGAGGTCGGCGGGCACCCGCGCGACCCGCACAAGCGCGTCGAGGCGATCGCCAGCAGCCGGCACGTCGTGGTCGAGCTGGACGGGGTCCGGCTGGCCGACAGCACCCGGCCGGTGCTGCTGCTCGAGACCGGCCTGCCCACGCGCTACTACCTGCCGCGCGAGGACGTCGTCCACGACGCGCTGGAGCCCTCCTCGAGCCGGACCCACTGTCCCTACAAGGGCGTCGCCGACGAGTACTGGAGCGTCCGCGACAACCCCCGCGGCGCCGACGTGGTGTGGTCCTACTCGGCGCCGTACGCCGCGGTCGCCAAGGTCGCCGGGCGGATGGCCTTCTACAACGAGCTGGTCGACATCACCGTCGACGGCGTCGAGCAGCCGCGGCCCGAGTCGGAGTTCAGCAAGAAGGAGAACCGGCCGACCACCACCTCCGGCTGAGGTCCTCGCGTGCCTCAGGTATGCCGTCCCGGTGCCGATCAACAGGGCGCCAGCGTCACTGGTCGGTCCCCTGAAGCGGTGCTCCGCTCGCCCGCCAGGCCGCGACGGGGAGTAGTGAGCGCGCACCATGGGCCGACGTTCGAGCCGCCTGACGACCATCCTGCTGCTGGTGGCGATGGCGTCCCTGATGGGCGTCGCGGTCGTCGGGCAGCGCGTCATCGCGAGCCGGGCGTTCAACTCGCTCGAGGCGACCACCGTCACCGGTGACGCCCACCGCGTCGCCGTGGCGCTCAGCTACGAGACCCGGCTGCTGCGCGGGTTCGGCGCGACCAACTCCATCTGGGACAGCTCCTACGACGACGTGCGCCTGGCGAACGAAGCGGGTTTCGCGGCCGACTTCCCCCCGACCCAGATCGGCGAGATCGGGGGCGTCGACGCCGCGGTGGGGATCGACCGCACGGGCCGGGTCCGCACCGGTGGGCTGGTCGACGGCGAGGACTACGTGCCGCTGCCCGCCGACCTGTCCGACGTACGCCTCAGGTCGATGGTGGACTTCGCCGGGGAGGCGGGCGCCAGCCGGTGCGGCCTGGTCCTGGCGGCCGACCGGCCCTACCTCTACTGCGGCTTCCCGGCCCGGCGCAGCGACTCCGGCGGCGACCCCGACTTCGGCCTGGTCTACCTGCGCGCGCTCGACCACGAGGCGCTCGCCGCCCTCGCCACGAGCACCGGACTGTCGCTGACCTCGGCGCCGGCCGCCGGCGACGCCGCCGCGAAGGACGCGCCCCGGCTGCCCACCGAGCTCGGCACGATGACGACCACCACCGCCGTGCGCGGGACGGACTCGGTGGCCCTGACGATGACCCTGCCCACACTGGGCGGGCGGTCGCTGGTGCTGACCTCGCTGCACCCGCGCCCGATCCACGCCACCGACAGCCGCACGGCGACGCAGACCTTCGCCCTGATGGGCTTCTGCCTGCTCGGGCTGGTCGGGCTGATCGCCCTGGTGGTGCGCCGCTCGGTGCGCGGCCAGGTGGCGCCGCTGCGCTCGACCACCGAGGAGATCATCGCCTCCGGCAGCCGGGAGCTGCGCGTGGAGAGCGAGGGTCACGGCGAGATCGCGGCCCTCGGCAGGACCATCAACACGCTTCTCGACTCGATCGCCGAGCAGGCCGACGAGGTCGAGCGCGGGCAGGCCGAGCGCGAGCAGCGGGTCGTGGAGTCCCACCTCGAGCAGCAGCGGACCGAGCAGCGCTCCCACGAGCTCGCCCAGGAGCGCGTCGACGAGACCGTCGAGGCCGTGGTCGCCGAGCTCCAGATCGTGCTCGACCGGGCCAACCAGGTGCAGCAGGCCGCCGGCGACATCGCCGACCGCGCCACCGCGACCGACGCGATCACCGACGAGGTGGTCCGCGGCACCTCGGCCGCCAACGCCGCGCTCGACGACCTCAACCAGACGCTCCAGCAGGTGCACGGGATCGTCGGCATCATCCGCACGATCACCGAGCAGACCCGGATGCTCGGCCTGAACGCCAACATCGAGGCCGCCAGGGCGGGCGAGGCGGGCGCGGGCTTCCGGGTCGTCGCCGACGAGGTGCGCACTCTCGCGGCCGACACCGCGACCTCGGCGGAGGAGATCGCGACGACCACGGCGCTGGTCACGACGACGGCGCAGCGGGTGGCCCGCACGCTCGACGACGTCACCGGGCACGCCTCGGCCGTCGGCGAGGCGACCCGCGAGGTGCACCACGTGGTCGGCCAGCAGTCCACCACCGTGCAGGAGCTCGCCGACGTGGTACGTCGTGCGGTCGGCCGCGTCGAGCAGATGGGCCGCCTCTCGGAGAACCTCGAGCGCCGCACCCACCCGCGGCACCCGGTCTTCGGGCACGGCGTCCTGGTCGTGCACGGGACCGAGCACCGGGTCTCGCTGCGCGACCTCGGCGCCGGCGGCGTCGAGGCGGGCCTGCCGGCCGGCCTGCACCTCACCCAGGGCGAGCGCGGCGCCCTGACGCTGCCGCCGGACCTCGGCAGCCTGGTCCTCGACGTGCACGTCGCGTGGACCACGGGCCAGGGCAGCACGGCCAAGGCCGGCTTCGCGGTGTCGGGCGACCACCCGTCCCTGCAGCGCCAGGCGGACGCGCTGCGCGCGCGCTACTCGGGCTGACCCGGCACGGAGGTCTCGACCGCCGCGCGGGAGGTCGCTAGAGTCCGGCTCGGCCGCTGGACCCTCCCTCCCACCCAGGAGCCCGTCATGCCGGATCGCGAGGCCCACCTGGTCGGCAGCCTGCCGGGCTCCACGCCCGCCGAGGCGATGACCACCGCGCTCAGGGTCCTCGGCCCGCACCTGCGCAGCCTCCCCGACGGCGAGACCGGTGAGCGCCGCAACTGGGTGATCTCCATCATCGACGGGCTCCGCGCGCACCCGGACCTCGAGCTGCGCACGGCGGGCGACTGGTCCGACTACGACAAGACGCCGGTGCTCAAGATCCGCGAGGGGCGCCGGCTCTACGGTGCCTCGCTCGACTTCGGGCACGTCGCCGCGGTGCGCGAGAGCCACCCCGAGTTCGAGCGCGCAAGGGCTGCGGCGGGTCGTGACGACCTGGTCTTCCAGGAGGGGGTGCCGGGCGACCTCGACCTGGCCATGTTCACGCTGGGGCCGCTGGGCGCGCTCCGGCACCGGCGCGCGTTCACCGAGGCCACGCTCAGCGAGATCCGCGGGGTGGGCGCCATCACCGGGCCGGGCACGCTGTTCCAGATCGAGGTGCCGGTGGAGCTGGTGCTCCTCACCAAGGCGCCCGCGCCGGCCCGCCCGGGCCTCGCCCGTCTCCTGGCGCGCTCGGTCACCGGCCTGGCGGCCGCGTCCCCCGCGGGGACCAGGTTCGGCGTGCACCTGTGCCTGGGCGACATGAACAACCGCGCCTTCGGGACGATGGACGACGTCACCCCGCTGGTGCTGCTGGCGAACGCCGTCCTGCGCGGCTGGCCCGCGGGGCGCCCCCTCGACGTGCTGCACGCGCCGTTCGCCGCGGCCGACCACCCGGCGACCACGGACGCCGCGTTCTACCGGCCGCTGCGCGACCTCGAGCTCCCCGGCGGCGTGCGCTTCGCGGCCGGGTTCGCGCACGAGTCCCAGTCGCTGCCCGACCAGCTCACCATCCGCTCGACGATCGAGGACCTGCTCGCGCGCGAGGTCATGGTCGCCGCCGCCTGCGGCCTGGGTCGTCGCTCCCCGGCGGACGGGGTGGCCGTGCTGGAGCGGATGGCGCAGCTCTGCACGGCCTGACCTCCCCTCCCGCCGTTGACATGTGACCAAAAGGTCACCTATGGTCAGGGTGTGGACGAGGTGTTCAAGGCCCTGGCGGACGCGACCCGTCGCGACCTGCTGGACGCGCTGTTCGCCGAGGACGGCCAGACGCTGAGCGCCCTCGAGGCGCGCGTCCCGATGAGCCGTTTCGGGGTGATGAAGCACCTCAAGGTGCTCGAGGAGGCGGGTCTCGTGGTGACCCGCCGGTGCGGCCGCGAGAAGCTGCACTTCCTCAACCCCGTCCCGATCCGGCTCATCCAGGACCGCTGGGTGAGCAAGTACGCCGAGCCGTGGGCCGCCGCGCTCACCGAGCTGAAGACCCAGCTGGAGGACTCATGAACGCCGAGCAGGCCACCACCGTCTCGTTCGCCCGGGGCACCGCACCGGTCGGCGACACCGCCGTGTTCGAGATCTACGTCAAGGCCACCCCGGAGCAGGTCTGGGACGCCATCACCGACCCGGCCCAGCGCGCGAAGTACAGCTTCGGCGTGCAGACCCGCTCGGACTGGTCGACCGGGTCGACGTACGCCGCGGGCGTGCCGGGCGTGGTCGAGATCGCCGAGGGGGAGAACCTCGTCGTGGACCGCCCGCACCTGCTGGTGCAGACGTTCACCGCCCTGTGGAGCGACGACGTCCGACGCGCAGGGCACGCACGCGGGTGACCTGGGAGATCGAGCAGGTCGGCGACTCCTGCCGGCTCACCGTCGTGCACGACCGGCTCCCCGACTCCGCGAACGCCGAGCTCTACGGCGGCTGGCCGATGATCCTGTCCGGGCTCAAGACCCTGCTCGAGACCGGTGGGCTGCTGACCACGCCGGGGTCGCTGATGTACGCCGAGCGGCTGAGCCTCACCGAGGTCGCGCCGCATCACGATCCGCGGCAGCCCACTGGCCTTCGCGTCGGTGCTGCCGACCACCTCGAAGCCGGCCCTCTCGAACATCGCGCGGGTGCCGACGAAGGCCATCGTGAGGTCGATCCGGCTCTCGCCCGGGTCGACGGGGTGGGCCTCGACGGCCGGCGCCCCCTGCGAGGCGGCCCAGGCGACGGCGCCCTCGAGCAGCGCGGGTCGTGACGCCCTGACGGCGGTGGCCGCTGCGGACGACCACGCAGATGATGCTCCACACCGCGACGTCGTCGACGGGCCGGATCAGCCGCGAGCGCTCGAGCCGGGGGATCTCCGTGCGCGGGCTGATGCTGCACCAGCCGACCGGGCTGCCGTCGTGGTAGGTCACCACGCCCGGCGGGTGCTCGCGCTCGCACAGCGCCCGCGCCGCCCGCTCCCGGCTGCCCCGCCCGAGCTCCTCGATCTGCGGCGGCGGTGAGCCGGTGCGAGAGGCACCAGCAGTGCGTCGTGCGCCGGGTGCGGTTGACGACGTCGGCGAAGTCGTCGAACCGGTCGGGTGTGACGGGGTGCGTCTCCCAGGACATGCGCCCATCCAAGCAGGGGCCACCCCCCGGGGGTCCCCGTCAGCGGGAGGCCGGGCTGACCAGGTGCAGCGAGAGCAGGGTGACACCGAGGTCGCGCAGCCGGGCGAGCACGCCGTGCAGCTGGGCCTGGTCGGCCACCGGCCCGACGAGCGTGGAGGTCCCGTCGTCGTGGCGGGTCAGCTCCAGGTCGCCGAACCACGTCGACCAGTGGTCGCCGAGGTGACCCTCGACGCGGACCTCGTAGGTCAGCGGGCCGCTCACGGGCCGGACCGCCGCCGCGGCCGGTCGGCGCAGCGCCCACTCGGCGACCGCGAGGTTCAGCACCCACCCGGCGCCCTTGGCCAGGTCGGTGCGCACCTCGCCGGTGCCGAAGGCGCCGACGACGATGCCCTCGGTGAACGCCTGCGTGCCGGCGGCGATGCCGATCGCGTAGCCCCGGACCATCCACGCCCGGTGCGACGCGATGTCCCCGCGCCGTACGGCCGCGATCCCGAGCACCAGGCAGGCGGCCATCGCGGAGCCGAAGACCAGGCGCAGCAGGAACAGCAGGTCGCCCGTGCCGGGCTTGGGTGCGTAGCCCAGCGTCATCCACAGCCCGGAGCCGGCGACCAGCAGCCCGGCCAGGGTCGCCACCCGGCCGGCCCGGCGGTGCCACCCGAGGTGGCGGCGCCGGAGGCGGGGGACGAGCTGGGCGATGCCGAGCAGGGCGTACGTCGTCGCGCCGACGATGTGCAGCACGAACGGCAGCGGGAAGGCCGAGATCCGGTCGTCGGCCGGCATCGGACCCGAGCCCGACAGCTGGACCAGCCGCATCACGCCGGCGGTCAGGGGGATCGTGCTGAGCACCACCAGCGCGACCGGGAGCGCCCACTCCCGCGGCGTGCTCCGGGGCCGCACCGGCAGCAGGGTGCTCATCGGACGGCGGGCTGCTGCACCGGGGTGGGGGAGACCGCGGAGACGGAGCCGGGGGCGGGGGAGCGCTCGGAGCGCCACAGCGAGACGCCGAGGCCGACGAGCGCGATGCCGGTGGGGACCGCCATCGGGCGGTCGAACGAGGCGGGGAGCACCGAGAGCGCGGCGGTGGCCGCCGTCCCCACGGCGAGCAGGGCGCAGGCCCAGCGGGCGAGCACGTGCGCGCGGAACAGGGCGATGCCGAAGACCAGGCCGCCGAGGAGGTAGCCGACGCCCTCGAGCCGGAAGACCGTCGACATGAGCCCGATGTCGCCGGCCGCCTTGCCGCCCTCGGCGGTCACCAGGACGTCGGAGACGAAGCCGGGGGAGGTGTCCGCGATCGCGGGCAGGACGTAGCCGGCGACGAGTGCCACGGCGAGGATCAGCAGGAGACCGGCGCTGAACAGCAGGTAGCCGACCAGCCCGAGGACTCCCATCCGCTTGACCTGGCGCAGGTACATCCCGGTGGTGCCGGCCAGGATGAGCCCCGCCATCACCACCTTGGCGGTGTTGCGGACGACCCACTCGGTCGAGCTCACCGAGGCGACCTCCATGGCCGGGTGGTTGATCTGGACGGCGACGAAGGTCGCGCCCGCGACGGCGGCGGCGACGCCGGCGGCCCGGGTGAGGTGCGTGGTGGTGACGGTCATGGTGGTCTCCTGGTCCGGTGCTGCTCTGCTGGGTGTGCTCCGGACAGTAGGAAGCGGCGGGGTGAGCGCACATCACCCCGTGATGTGACCGGCAGGGTGATGCTCGCCGTGGTGCGGGGGCGGGTCAGAGCAGGCCGAGCGCCGCGGCCCGGCGCACGGCCGCCTGCCGGGTGTTCACGTCGAGCTTGGTGAAGATGTGCTTGGTGTGGGTGCGCAGGGTGTTCACCGACACGAACAGGCTGCGCGCGATCTCGGGTCCGCTGAGCTCGGTGGCGAGCAGCCGGAGCACGTCGAGCTCGCGGTCGCTGAGCACGCCCTCGCCCGGTGGGGGTGCGACCGGCGGCTCGGGAGTGGCGGCGGTGGTGGCGAGCAGGAAGGCGGCGTGGGTGGCCGCGCCGGGTCGACGTACGGCGCGGAGGAGGTCGTGGACCGCGCGGCCCTCGTCGAGGAAGAGCCGGACGTGGCCGCCCGGCACGCCGTCGTCGAGCGCGTCCGCGAGGTCGTCGAGGGCGGCCTCCCGGCGTCCGGCCGCGTCGTGGGCCAGCGCCCGGACGAGCCGCGCCTCGACGAGGCCGCCGCCGCGGCCGGCCGTGCGCGCGTCGTCGAGGACGCGGTCGACCAGGGCGGTCGCCTCGTCCGGCCGGCCCTGGGCGACGAGCAGGCGGGCCAGGGTGAGGTGCGCGAACTCCGAGGCGTACGTCGCCGGGGTGGACGCCGTCACGCCGTGGTCGCGCGCCCACTCCTCGGCGTCCGCGAGGCGCCCCTGGGCGATCCGGACCCGGGCGAGGCACGCGGCGAGGGGGCGCACGTCGGGGAAGAACCCGGGCAGGTAGAGGGACTGGGCCCGCTCGAGCAGCCCGGCGGCGCCGTCGAGGTCGCCGCGCGCCTGCAGCAGCCCGGCTCTCGCGGCGTGCCAGCGGTGGCGGTTCTCGGGGAACGACGCGCGCTCGCCGAGATCGTGGGCGACGCGCAGGTGCTCCTCGGCGGCGTCGAGCTCGCCGCCCTCGCGCAGCGTGTCGGCCAGCCCGACGTGGAGGTCGCCGGTGGTGGCCAGCACCGGGCCGCCGGGACGCTCGGCCGTGACCAGCGCGCGCTCGTAGAGCCGACGTGCCTCGGCGGGCCGGCCCTGCGCCCACCACATGCTCGCCAGCACCACCGTGGCGCCGAGCGCGTCGGTGAGGTTGCCGGCCGCGCGCAGGCTGGTCACGGCCTCGCCGAACGTGTCGAGGGCCGTGCGCAGGTCGCCCGCTGCCCAGGCCGCCAGGCCGAGGAACCCGTCGGCTGCGCCGCGGGCGAGGTGGTCCTCGGGGCCGGCGAGGTCGCGCGCCGCTCGGGCGTGGGCGACCGTGCCGGCGAGGTCGCCCCGTGCCTGCGCGACCGAGGCCCGGTAGACCGCGATGGTGGCCGGCACGCCGCGCAGCTCCGCCTCGCGCTCCCGCACCTGCTCGGCCAGCGCGACCGCGACCCCCGGGACCCGCACGGGCTGGGGGTCCGGCGCCTGCTCCGCGGCGGTCAGCCAGCGCTCGACGCCCTCGAGGTCGCCCTGCATCAGGCACGTCCAGGCGACCGTGGTGGCCGCCAGCGCCCGCCGCCGGACCACGTCCTCGGGCAGGGCGAGCGCCCACGCCCGCAGCGTGCGGTCCAGGCGTCGCTTGCGCAGTCCCGGCAGGGCGAGCTCGAACAGGTCGGCCGCGCTCTCGCCGTCGTCGCCGGCCAGCGCGTGCGTCACCGCGTCGGGGAGCAGCCCGCGTCCGGCGTACCACCCACTGGCGGCGGCGTGCAGCCCCGCCACCCGGTCCGGGTGCAGCGCGAGCAACCGGGCGCGGAGGGCGTCGGCGACGAGGTGGTGGTAGCGGTACCACTGCTGCTCGTCGTCGAGGGGTACGACGAACAGGTTGCCGCGCTCGAGGGACCGGAGCACCTCGCCGCCGTCGTCGCGACCGGTGAGCGCGTCGCACAGCGGCCCCGTCATGGCCTGGAGCACCGACGTGTCGAGCAGGAAGCGGCGCACCTCCTCGGGCTGGTGGTCGAGGACCTCCTCGACCAGGTAGTCCAGGACGAAGCGGTGGCTGCCGGTGAACGCCTCCACGAAGCCGTCGACCGCCCCGTCCTGGCCCCCGCGCGCCTGCGCGGAGAGGGCGGCGAGCTGGAGCCCGACCGCCCAGCCCTCGGTGCGGGCCGCGAGGGCGCTCGTCGCGTCGGCGTCGAGGCGCAGACCCATGACCTGGTTGAGGAACGCGTCGGTCTCGGCCGGGGTGAAGCGGAGGTCGGAGGCGCGGACCTCCAGCAGCTCGCCGCGGGCGCGCAGCCGCGCCAGGGGGAGCGGCGGGTCCGACCGGGTGGTCAGCGCGAGCGTGACCCGCGGCGGCAGGTGGTCGAGGAGGAAGGCGACGACCTCGTGGACGCCCGGCTCGTCGGCGGCGTGGTAGTCGTCGAGCACCAGCACGGTCGGGCCGGCCAGGGCGTCGAGGTCGTTGACGAGGCTGACGAGCACGGCCTCGCCCGGCCGTCCCGGGTCGGCCTCCATCAGCGCGAGCGCGTCGGTCCCGGCGTCGGGCTCCTGGGTGCGCACCGCGGCGAGGAGGTGCCCGAGGAACCGGGCCGGGTCGGCGTCGCCCGCGTCCAGCGACAGCCAGGCCACGCGCAGCCGGTCCTGCGTGGAGAGCCACTGCGCGAGGAGCGTGGTCTTGCCGAACCCCGGCGGCGCGGACACGAGGACCAGCCGCGGCAGCGCCTCCGGGTCCACGTCGAGCCGGTCCGTCAGCCGCGGCCGGGCGACGAGCTGCCGGCGAGGCGTCGGGACGTGCAGCTTGGTGCCCAGCACAGGCATCTGGCCACCCTAGGGCCTCCCGCCTGCTGCTGCCGTTCCCCGCCCCGGTGCGCCCGGTTGTGGCCGATGGCTGCAGGCATGCCTGCTTGTGGTCCCTGCCCGGTATGCCGGTCGGCGTGTCGTCGCAGGGACGGGCCACAACGGGGCCGAGCGTCCCCTGGCGGCCCCACCCGGTCGGCCCGACCGCCCGCCAGGCCTCATAGTCACGTCGGGCTATCGACATCTGTACCGAATCGGCGGAGCGTGGCGAGAGGGTCGGAGGCAGCCGCTGTCACGACCCCCGCGCCCCCGACGTCGCCGAGGCGATCCCGGGGCAGCGCGCCACCGTCTGACCGCAGCCCGCGGGCACCGTGTCCGCGCGCCGGAAGGAGGCCCCCATGCCGATGCGAACCTCACGGCGGCGCCGCTCTGCGGTGGCCGCCCTGCTCGCTGCCCTCGCGATCACGTCCGCCTCGTTGCTGCCGACCGAGGCGGCGGCCACCCCGCCGGGGGACAACGGCCGGATCGCGTTCAAGGGGTTCCTCGACGCCGACCAGACGACGGGCGCGATCTTCGTCGCGTGGCCGGACGGCACGCACTCCGAGCAGGTCACCCACCCCGCTCCCGGCGTCGTCGACGACCAGCCCGACTGGTCGCCCGACGGCACCCACCTCGCGTTCCGGCGCTGCGTGCCCGACACGGTCTGCGCGGTCTACTCGGTGCGGCACGACGGCACGCGGCTGCGCCGGCTCAGCCCGCCCTGCGAGGCGACCGGGCCCGACATCGAGACCTCGTGCGCCGACGAGTCGGAGGTCGCCTACCTCCCGGACGGCAGGCACGTCGTGCTCACCCGATCGACCGGCCGTGTCAAGGTGCTCTCGGACGGCGACGGGTGGATCGAGCACTCCGACATCGTGGTGCGCAGCCTCAGGACCGGGCACGAGCACGTGGTGCTGCGCTCGCGCCCGTTCACCGGCGACCTCGTGCAGATGGTGGCGTCCCCCGACGGCCGGCGACTGGCCTTCCTGTGGCTGACGTCGCCGCTCGGCACGCCGGCGAGCCAGCGGGCGATCTACGTGGTCCGCCTCGACGGGTCGCACCTGCGCCGGATCACGCCGTACGAGCAGGCCGCCGGCGACCACCCGGACTGGTCGCCCGACGGGCGCTGGATCCTGTTCCGCGCACCCGACGTCAGCTTCTTCGACTCCCAGCTGTACGTCGTCCGCCCGGACGGCAGCGACCAGCGCCAGGTCACGCACGTCCCCGGGACCACCCGGCTGCTGTCGAGCTCGTTCTCGCCGGACGGTCGCCGCATCGTGGTGAGCACCGACGGCGTCGGAGGGGAGCCCGACATCGTCACGATCGACCTGCGCGGCCGGCTCGTGCACGAGGTCACCCGCACGCCGCTGTGGGAGAGCGCGCCCGACTGGGGTCCGCGTCGGGGGTGACGGGTGCCAGGATGGCGCGGTGACCGGCTGCACCATCGAGAGCTTCTTCGAGCTCGCCGACCAGCTGCCCGACGTGACCTGTGCCGACCACGACAGCTACTGGCGGATCTCGGTGGGCGACCGCACCTTCGGCTTCCTCTGGGAGCCCACCCGCACCGTCGGGCTCAAGCAGACCGTCGCCGAGCAGCTCGCGCTGGTCCACGAGCGGCCCGACGTGTTCGAGGTCCAGTACACCTCCGGCGGCTTCGGCTGGGTCGTGGTCCGGCTCGAGGGCGTCGAGCGTGACGAGCTCGCCGAGCTGACGTTCGAGGCCTGGCGGCTGACCGCGCCCGTGGCGCTCGTCGAGGCCCGGGGCGACCGGCTGCCCCGGTGACCACGGATCCCACGGGGGTCCGCCGGGCTCAGGTCAGGGCACGCAGGGCCGCAGCGGCCTCGCCGATGCACGCCTCGAGCGTGGGCGGGTGCGCCTCGGTGATCCACCGCGCGAACGCGACGTGGAAGACCGCCACCGCGCTGTGCGCCGCGAGGCTCGCGGTCGGCTCGGCGACGCCGCGCTCGCGCAGCGCCTCGGCCGTCGCGTCGGCCAGCGCCGCCAGCTTGTGCCGCTCGCGCTCCTGCAGGCTCGGGTGCGAGGCGATGATCGCGGAGCGGCGTACGGCGTGCTGGTGGCGGTCCTCGAGCACGCCGCCGCCGGCGACCACGCCCGCGAGCGCCGCGTCGAGCGGGGACAGGTCCGTGGGGGCGGCGAGGATCGCCGCGCAGGCGGCTCGGTCGAGGGCGTGCGAGCTGTCGAAGAGGACCTCGCGCTTGTCGGCGAAGTGCCGGAAGAAGGTGCGCTCGGTGACGCCGGCCCGCTCGGCGATGTCACCGGCGGTGGTCTGCTCGAACCCGCGCTCGGCGAAGAGCTCGATCGCGGCGCGCATCATGCGGCCCCGTGCGTCCGGCTCCCAGCGTCCCATGGGGCGAGTGTAGTGATGGCAGTCGCCGACATCACCGTGCTAGCGTGAATGTCAGTCACTGACATCCAACGAAGGAGAACCCATGCGCGTGTTCGTCACCGGAGCCTCCGGCTGGATCGGCGCCGCCGTCACCGACGAGCTGCTCGCCCACGGGCACGACGTGCTCGGCCTGGCCCGCTCCGACGCCGCTGCCGAGGCGCTCGCCGCGAAGGGGGCGTCGGTGCACCGCGGCAGCCTCGACGACCCGGACAGCCTGGCGAGCGGGGCCGTCGCCGCCGAGGGCGTCGTGCACCTGGCCTTCAAGCACGACTTCGACGACTACCTCGCCTCCGGTCGCACCGAGCACGCCGCGGTCGCAGCGATGCTGCCGGTCCTCGAGGGCACCGACAGGCCGTTCCTGCTGGCGTCCGGGGTGGCCCTGCCGGTCGAGGGTCGGGCCCTGACCGAGGACGACCCGGCACCGTTCCGGGGCGCGGACTCGATGCGGGGCGGCAGCGAGAACCTCGCGCTCGACCACGCCGGCCGCGGCGTCCGCTCCGTGGCGCTCCGCTTCTCCCCGACCGTGCACGGCACGGGCGACCACGGGTTCGTCTCGCGCCTGGCGCAGGTGGCACGCGAGCGCGGCGTGAGCGGGTACGTCCGCGACGGGTCGTCACGCTGGCCCGCCGTGCACAGGAGCGACGCCGCCCGGATGGTCCGGCTCGCCCTCGAGAAGGCGCCGGCGGGCTCGCGGGTGCACGCCGTGGCCGAGACCGGGATCGCCAGCCGCGCGATCGCGGCGGCGCTCGGCGACTCGCTGGGGCTGCCGACGGCCTCCGTCGCGCCCGAGGACGTGGAGGCGCACTTCGGGTGGATCGGCCGCTTCTTCGGGCTCGACATCGTCGCGTCGAGCGAGCGCACCCGTGCGCTGCTGGGCTGGGAGCCGACCGGTCCGACGCTGCTCGAGGACATCGCCGCGGGGGCCTACTCCCAGGGCTGAGCGGTTGCGGCCCCGGCGGCGGCGGACCGACGATGGGGACGTGCAGATCGCCCGGGCAGGTCACCGGTGCGCGCGGGCCCGCGCGGCCGCCCTCACGGGGCTGGGGCCGGTCTCGACCCGGTGCGGGCCGGGGTGGGTCGCGGCCCGGACCGGTGCGCTCGCGAACGACCTCAACGTCGTGGTGGGCGAGCCCGGCTTCGTGCCCGGGTCCGGCCTCGTCGACGACCTGGTGGCGTGGTTCGGCGACGCGCCGGCGTCCTGGCTGGCGTCCGAGCCCGACGACGCCCTGACCGCTGTCCTCGTCTCCGCCGGTGCGGCCCCGGAGCGGACGGGTCGCTGGTGCGGCCGGCCGGTGACCGGGGCCCCGGGGGATCCGGCCGGCGTCCGCCCGGCGGGGCCCGACGACCTAGGCCAGTGGCTCGACGTCGCCGAGGCGTGTGGCTGGTACGACGGCCGGGCCGACCGGGCCACGCGGGCCGGGCTGGCGCGGGCCTGGTCGGGCGACCCGCGACGAGCGTCGTTCCTCGCCTGGCAGGGGGACCGGGCCGTGGGGCTCGCCTCCGGCTGGTGCGACGGCGAGGTGGTCGAGGTGGTCGACGTCGCGGTGCTGCCGCAGGCGCGGCGTGCCGGCCGGGGTCGCGACCTGGTCGCGGCCGTCGTCGCCTGGGGTGCCGGCCGGGGCGCGGACCAGGTCGTCGCGGCGCCGAGCCCGGACGGGTGGCGACTGATGCGGAGCCTCGGCTTCGACAACGTGCCGGTCGAGCCCGACGTGTGTCTCTACCTGCCCGTCGCCGCCCCGGCCTAGCCGGCCGCGAGCCGCCGGGCTACCGCGCTGCCTTCGCGGTGCCGGTCCAGGAGCCGACCAGTGTGGTCACCGAGACCGGGGTGCCGGTGCCCTGCGCGTTGATCGCGGCGACCGAGAACGTGTAGTAGTCGCCGCCCGAGAGCCGGTTGAAGGTCCACGACCGGGCCGAGGCCGGGACCGTGGTCGACCAGCCGGGGGCCTGCGTGGACAGGCCGCCGGTGCGCGTGACGCGGTAGCCGGTGACGGCGGACGCGCCGCTCGTCGCGGGGGCCGACCAGGCGAGGGTGGCGCGGGTGTCGGACACGCTGGTCGCGGTCACGGCCGTCGGCAGGCCGGGCGTGCCGGCGACGACGGTGACGCGGGCGACCGGGCTGGAGCCGAGGTCGGTGATCGCGTAGACCGACAGGTGGTAGGTGTTGCCGGCGCCGAGCCGGTTGAAGCGCCACGACCGGGCCGAGGCGCCGACCACGGTGGACCAGCCGTTGCCGCCGTCGCGGCCGACCCAGTAGCCCGTGACGGGGGAGCCGCCGTCGGAGACCGGGGCGTCCCAGGTCAGCGTCGCGGACGAGGCCGAGGTGCTGGCGGCCGAGACGCCCGTGGGGGCGGTGGCCGCGGAGGTCGGGATCGTCACGGTGCGCGTGTCCGTCGCGACGAGCTCGCCGGTCTCGGCGTACAGCTCGATCGTCGCGGTCGCGGTGCCGGGGTGGATCGGGAAGTCGGGGTTGTAGAAGCCCATCTCCATGATCTGCGTGGTGCCGTCGCAGAACCAGTCGTTCGCGCCGAGCCCGCTGGTGGCCCACAGCGCGGCGTGGCCGTCCTGGGTCAGCGACATCTGCCGCGAGTAGAACCCGCCCGGGCAGCCCTCGACGACGCCGGTCAGGCTCGTGTAGGGGTATGCCGCCCCGGTCGGCGGCGCCTCGTCGGCAGGGATGTCGTAGACGCCGACGGCGGAGGTCGTCGCGTTCACGGTGACGGTGGTCGCGAGCTCCGCGCCGTGCGCCGGGGCGGGCGCACCGGCGAGGGCCCAGGCCGCTGCCAGGACGAAGGTGGCCAGGACCGCGAGGGCGCGACGGCGGTGCTCGCCCAGCCCCTCGGATCGCGTGAGAGCGCGGACGGATGACTGTGGGTGCATTGGGTGTCCCCCGACGATGGCGGTGTGGTGGGCTCGTGCTGGCCCGGGTGGCGAGCGTTACTTTATGGTCGTTGATGACCATTTTGCTATGAGCCGATGTAACCACTTCTGTACTGCCATGGGCGGCGATATCCGGCCATCGGGGTCAGGCGCCGCATAGCCCGGTCTACCGCGAGCGGCGTGCCGCCGCCTCGAACGCCTGGAGCGAGCGCTTCGTGCTGGACGCGAGGTCGTGGATCGCGCGCTGCAGCGCGGTCTGGGTGTCGTCGTGGTGCTCGTGCCAGCTGCGGTGCCGGTACATGTCGCCGACGATCACGCCGCACTTGTGGCAGGTCTCCGGAGTCGTCGTCATGGCTCGCCCCTCCCGTAGGCGCCCCGCGTCAGGGGGCCGCGTGACTGTCCAAGGTACCGGTGCGGGAGCCGGCCGGACCGGACCCGCCGAGCACGACCGGGTCGCCGACGCGGACCCGGCCGCCGGCCAGCACCCGGCACACCGAGCCCGCACGGCGCCGCAGCGCGGCGGCCGCGCCGGGGCCGATCTCGTCGTCGAGGATCCGGCAGGGGGCGGCCACCCGGACCACCTCCAGCTCGACCTCGCCGATGCTCAGCCGGCTGCCGGGGGCGCTGGGCACGGCGCCGTGGGAGACCGTCACGTTCCGGCGGGTGCCCTCGGGGAGGACCGGGACGCCGAGGTCGGCCGCCGCCTCGGCCAGGCCGTCGGCCGACTGCACGGTGACGTGCCGGTGCCGGGTGCCGTGGTACCTGTCCCCGACGATGCCCGCCCCCGTGTCCACGACGACCTCGTCGACGGCCTTCATCGGCAGCCGCCGCCCGGGCGCGATGCGCAGCGCGACGACGACCGGGGGTGCGGACTCGGGCTCGGGTGGCACGGCCCCCATGCTGTCAGGCCGCCGGTCAGACAGGCTCTCGCCTCCACTCGTACGGCGTCGTGGTGGACACCTTCAGCAACCCCGAGCGCTCCAGGATGGGCCGGGAGAACTCGGTCGAGTCGGAGTGCAGCAGCGTCTTGCCGATGCGCAGCGCCGAGCGCGCGCGAGCCGCGGTCAGGGCACGGTAGATGCCCCGGCCCCGCCACGCGGGCACCGTCGCGCCGCCCCAGATCCCGGCGAAGTCGGACCCGTCGACGGGGTCGAGCCGCCCGGCGCACACGACCTCGCCGTCCGCCTCGGCGATCCACAGCTCCATCGCGGGCGACCGCTCGAGCCGGCGCGCGAGATCCCCGCCGGGGTCCTGCGACGGCGGGTCGCCGAACACCTCGCCCTGCATCACCGCCATCCGGAGCAGGTCGTCCGGCTCGGTCACCCGGCGCAGGACCACGCCCTCGGGCACGGGGAGGTCGAGGGCCAGCAGTGCGGCCTCGCCGACCATGATCGACTCCGGCTCGTCGGGCACGAACCCGTGCTCCAGCAGGGCTTCGTGCAACCCGGGCGCGTGGTCGTGCCCGCGGGTCTTCCACTCCGCGTGGGTGATCGAGGCGTCGGCGCGCAGGTGCTCGACGGTCGCGGCGACCAGGTTGCGGACCCCTGCCGCGTCGGCGCCGCCCAGGTCGCGGTACGTCACGAACCCGCGGCCGCCCCGCATCGTCGCGACGGCGAGGGGCCCGATGCGCGTCACCTCCTCGGCGTCGTTCGTCTCGGCGTCCAGGCGCAGCTGCGCGTCGTACGCCTGCAGGAGCCGGGTGAGGTCGGCGGGGTCGGTGGGGTCGGCCATGGCTGCACCCTCGCGCCTGCGCGCCAGGGATGCCACCGCTTTACCCCCACCGACGGCGAGCGACCTTTACCGCTCCCACGGTTGCGGCCGTTTCGAGACCTGGCGCGCCGCGCTGTCCCTTGACTCAGCAGGCTGCGACGGACAGCCTGCACACAAGCAGCGGCCGACGACGTGCTCGGCCGCCGGAGGAGAGGCACCTCATGCACCTGAACCGCACCCTCGCTCTCACCGCCGCCGTCGCCCTCACGCTGTCCGTGGCAGCGTGCGGAGGCTCGGACTCCTCGTCGGGGGGTGGAGGGGGGAGCGCCGACTTCGGGGACTGCAAGGTCACGAGCAAGAAGGGCACCATCGACCTGAAGCCGGCCAAGGCCGGGACGCTCACGGTCGAGACCACCCTGCCCGCCCAGGGCTGGTGGAACGGCACCACGCCGGAGTCGATCAAGAGCGGCTACGAGTACTGCATGGCCGCGAACCTCGCCAACATGGCCGGGCTCACCTCGGTGACGGTCAAGAACGTCTCGTTCGACCAGCTCGTCGCCGGTCGCACCAACAGCTTCGACATCGCGCTCGCGGAGATCTCGATCACCGACGAGCGCAAGAAGGTCGTCGACTTCTCCACGCCGTACTTCGACTCCAACATCGGCGTCCTGGCGAAGGCCGACTCGGGCATCACCGAGGACAACATCACCACGAAGAAGTGCGCGGCCTACTCCGGCACGACGTCGGTGGACTTCCTCAAGGACCAGCTCAAGTGCGCGCAGAACAAGACCTACCCGGACTCGCAGACGCTCTACCAGGGCCTGCTGTCGGGCCAGGTCGACGCCGACTTCCTCGACACCGCGATCGTGCTCGCCGAGGCGAAGGCGACCGGCGGCAAGCTCGAGGTGATCGGGCAGTACAAGACCGGTGAGAAGTACGGCGCGATCTACCCCAAGGGCTCGGCCAACGAGGACGCGCTCAACAAGGGCATCCAGACGATGCTCGACGACGGCACGACCGACCAGCTCTCGAAGGACTACCTCGGGCCCGCCTTCGGTGGCGACCCGGGCTCGGTCCCGGTCTGGACGATCAAGTAGCCGCGCGGGATGACCGCCACACGGCTCGTCAGCGACGACCTCCAGCCCAGCCCGCCGCCCAGCCCGCCGCGGCGGGTCGGGGGCGTGGCCGTGGCGGGGCTCGTGCTCGCCCTCGTCGGCATCGCGCTGATGGTCCTGGCGGCGTCCCGGCTGCGTGACTACAACGACGGCGGGCCGATCTCCACGGTGGTCGGCGCGCTGCTCGTCCTCGGCTCGCTCTACCCCCTCTGGCCGTCGTTCCAGTCCTTCGGAGCGGCCCGCCGCTGCTCGTCGCTGATGCGCGAGGAGCAGCTCGTGCAGGCGCGGCGGGCCTCGGCGGCCGGCCGCGAGGAGGCGCAGATCGCGATGGGGTACGCCGCGGCGGCGATCGTCGTGGCCGGCATCCTGCTGATGGCGTTCGCCAACTCGGGCGGCATCGCGGAGACCTTCTTCACCTCGAGCGCGTGGCGCCAGTCGTTCCCCGAGATGATCCGGGCCTTCTGGACCAACATCTGGGTCGCGGTCGTGGCCCAGGTCTTCGTGCTCGTCTTCGGGCTCGTCCTCGCGATCATGCGGATGCTGCCCGGGCGGGCCGGAGCGCCGCTGAGGCTGATCGCCCTGGTCTACTGCGACATCTTCCGGGCCATCCCGGCCATCGTGGTGATCCTGCTGATCGCCTTCGGCACCCCGCTGGCGTTCCCGGCGGTGGCCGACTGGCCGCTGGTCTACCTCGGCATCGTGGCGCTGTCGATGACCTACTCGGCGTACGTCGCCGAGGTCTACCGCGCCGGCCTGGCCTCGATCCACCCCAGCCAGAGCGCCGCGGCGCGGTCCCTGGGGCTCAGCTACACCCAGACCCTGCGCACGGTGCTGGTGCCGCAGGCGATCCGGCGGGTCATCCCGCCGCTGCTCAACGACTTCATCAGCCTGCAGAAGGACACGGCGCTGCTGTCGACGGCGAGCATCGCCGAGGTGGTGCTCACCTCCAAGCTGTGGCAGAGCCAGCTGTTCAACCTCTCGCCGATCACCCTGGCGGCGGCGTTCTTCATCATCATCACGATCCCGCAGGCGAGGTTCGTGGACTACCTCATCGACCGCGACGCCGCGCGACGCAAGGGACAGTGATGGCGTTCCTCGAGATCGACGACGTCCACAAGTCCTACGGGCACAACGAGGTGCTCAAGGGCGTCACGCTGCACGTCGAGCGTCACGAGGTCGTCTGCCTCATCGGCGCCTCCGGCTCCGGCAAGTCGACGCTGCTGCGGTGCGTGAACGCGCTGGAGGAGATCAGCTCGGGGGAGATCCGCATCGACGGCGACACCGTCACCGGCGCCGGGGTCGACCTCAACGCGCTGCGCCGCGACGTCGGCATCGTCTTCCAGAGCTACAACCTCTTCCCGCACATGTCCGTGCTCGAGAACGTCACCCTGGCTCCCACGCGCATCGACGGCCTCCCGAGGAAGGAGGCGCGCGAGCGTGCCATGGGCCTGCTGGAGTCGGTCGGCATGGCCGAGAAGGCGGAGGCCTACCCCGACAGCCTCTCCGGGGGCCAGCAGCAGCGGGTCGCCATCGTGCGCGCCCTCGCGATGCAGCCCCGGGTGATGCTGCTCGACGAGATCACCGCCGCACTCGACCCGGAGCTCGTCGGCGACGTCCTCCAGATCGTCCGCGAGCTCGCCAAGGGGGGCCTGACGATGCTGCTGGCGACCCACGAGATGGGCTTCGCCAAGGAGGTCGCCAGCCAGGTGTGCTTCCTCGACAACGGCTCGATCCTCGAGCGGGGCAGCGCCCAGGACATCTTCGAGAACCCTCGCGAGGAGCGCACCCAGCAGTTCCTCAGCCGGGTCGTGCAGTCCGGCCGGCTCTAGAGCGGCCGCGGCGTCCCGGTGCCGGCGAGGTCCTGACGTGCGGGTCCTGGTCGCCCCCGACAAGTTCAAGGGGTCCCTGACGGCGGCGCAGGTCGCCGACGCGATCGCCCGAGGGCTGGCCGCGACCGGCGCCGAGGCGCGCACCCTGCCGCTGGCCGACGGCGGCGACGGCAGCGTCGCGGCCGCCGTCCGGGCGGGCTACGCCGAGCGCCCGGTCGACGTGCTCGGCGCCGACGGCCGCGGCCACCGGGCGTCGTACGCCTCCGACGGGGAGACCGCCGTCGTCGAGGTGGCCTCGACGTGCGGGCTGGCGACGCTGCCGCCCGACGGGCGTCGGCCGATGGACAGCTCGAGCCACGGCTTCGGGCAGGCGGTGCTCGCCGCCCGCGACACCGGCGTACGACGGGTCGTCCTCGCCCTCGGCGGCAGCGCCAGCACCGACGGGGGAGCGGGGCTGCTGAG
This sequence comes from uncultured Actinomycetota bacterium, assembly GCA_963781745.1. Lineage (GTDB taxonomy): Bacteria > Actinomycetota > Actinomycetes > Propionibacteriales > Nocardioidaceae > Nocardioides_B. The sequence continues at coordinate 49,603 of CAWAHH010000004.1, forward strand.
CGCGCTCGGGGCCCGGCTGCTCGACGCGGACGGGCGCGAGGTCGCGCCCGGGGGCGGCGGGCTCGCCCGGGTCGCGCGCGTGGACGTCGACGGGCTCGCCGACCTCTCGGGGCTCGACCTGGTCGTGGCCGCCGACGTGACCAACCCGCTGCTGGGCGCGGACGGTGCCGCTGCCGTCTTCGGCCCGCAGAAGGGGGCCGACCCGGACCAGGTCGAGGCGCTCGACCGCGCCCTTGCCGCCCTGGTGGCCGCGCTGCCGACCCTGGACGGACGCGACCCGGCCGACCTCGCCGGCGAGCCCGGGGCCGGCGCCGCGGGCGGGCTGGGCTTCGCGTGCGCGTGGCTCGGCGGACGGCGGGTCGCGGGCGCTGGTTTCTTCCTCGAGCTCCTCGACTTCGACGGGGCCGTGGCCGGCTGCGACGCCGTCGTCACGGGGGAGGGCGGGCTGGACGCGCAGACCCTGCAGGGCAAGCTCCCGGCGGTCGTCGCGCAGCGGTCGGCCCCGCGACCGGTCTACGCCGTCGTCGGGCAGTCGCAGGTCGGTGCCGCCGAGCAGGCGGCCCTCGGCCTGCGCGGTGTCGTGGCCCTGACCGACCTGACGGACCGCGACCCCCGGGTCGACCCCGCCCTGTCGGCCGAGCTGGCCGAGGAGGCCGGCCGGCGGATCGGCCGCGAGCTCGCCTAGCCGGCGGACACGTGTATCACCGCCCGGACGTGGCTGCTCCTCCACTGCAGGGCTCCGGATCGCCGGGGCCGTGGCAGGAGGGCGACGACATGAAGCAGCAGCAGCAGGTCTCCTCGAAGCCCCGCGTGCGCCGGTCGAGCACCCGGGCGGCCGCCACCGCCCAGCCGGACCTCCGCACGCCCTCCGGCAAGCCGATGAGGTACTAGCCGCCGGTCCGCGCGCTGTTGCGCCGGGCCGGTGAGGCCCGGTCGGGGCCCGTCACGGGGCGCGACGAGTGCGCCGGAGTTCCTTGGGTCCGGGCGCCGCCTGCCGATGTACGGGGTGCCGGCGACTCGGAACAGTCTCGAACCCTCGACGAATGGTTCGATCTGACTATCAAGAACTGCCGATGGGGCCAACCTCGCAAAGGCCGCGTCATGGCTCGCCCGCTGGCCCCTCTCATCAGTGTGCGCTCCAACATCAGCTCTCCCTCAGCCCCTGTCCCCGCGGCCGCTGCCGCCCCCGTGACCGTCCTCGACGACGCCCGCCGTGAGCGGGTCGAGGAGCTGGTGCGGGCGAACCTGCCGTTGGTGGGTCACATCGTGCGGGACACGTTGTCGCGGGTGCCGGCCCATGTCTCGCGTGATGATCTGACCTCGGCGGGGATGTTGGCGTTGGTGCAGGCTGCGGAGGGGTTCGACCCGGCGCGGGGGGTGGGGTTCGGGACCTATGCCTCGACCCGGATCCGGGGTGCGTTGGTCGATGAGCTGCGGGGTCTGGACTGGGCGAGTCGTTCGGTGCGGCGTCGGGCGCGTCAGGTCGATGACGCGCGGGGTCGGATCTCGACGGCGTTGGGTCGTCCGGCCGAGGACGCGGAGGTGGCGGCGGCGTTGGGGATCGGGACCCAGGAGCTGGCGGCGCATCGTGATGACCTGGCGCGGGCCTCGGTGGTCTCGTTGCAGGGGTTCGAGGACTCCACTGTCGATGACTTGTTGCCGGCCAGTGGGCCGACGCCGTTGGACCTGGTCGAGCAGCGTGAGCAGGTGGCCTATCTCCATGACGCGATCGCGCATCTGCCGGAGCGGTTGCGGGTGGTGGTGGAGGGCTACTTCTTCCACGACCGGCCGATGGCCGAGCTGGCGGCCGAGCTGGGGGTGACCGAGTCGCGGATCTCCCAGCTGCGCGCCGAGGCGGTCGCGTTGTTGCGGGGGGCGTTGGCCAGTGCGTTGGAGCCGGAGCTGGTGGAGGCCTCGGCGCGTCCGGGTGGGTGCGCGAGTCGCCGCAAGGAGGCCTACTACGCCTCGGTCGCCTCGCACCGTACGTTCTCCGCGCGGCTGTCCCACCCCCACCACGGCTCCTACTCCGCCTGACGCGACGTCCGCCCGGCGGGTGCAGCGGTCTGGCACGATGGCGCCGTGGCCGAGAAGGGCGTGGTTCCCGAGCACGCTCGGGCCGCGGCTGGCCGGCCTGGTCGACCCGCCCCCGGGGAGGTCCGCGGGTGGGGCGTCTTCGCCCACGGCTTCACCCTCGGCAAGGACTGCCCGGCGGCGAGCCGGATCTGCAAGCAACTCGCCGGCGAGGGCATCGGCATGCTGCGCTTCGACAACCTCGGGCTCGGCGACTCCGAGGGCGACTGGGGCGACGGGTCGTTCTCGCACAAGGTCGCCGACACCGTCCGGGCGGTGGAGTTCATGAACGGCGCCGGCCGCGAGGTGCGCCTGCTCGTCGGGCACTCCTTCGGCGGCGCGGCCGTCGATCGCCGCGCGCGCACGAATGCGCCGACGCGTGGCGGCGGTGGCCAGCATCGGCGCGCCGTACGAACCCGCGCACGTCGAGCACAACTACGACGCGCTGGTCGCAGCGGATCGAGGCCGACGGCGAGGCGCCGTTCCTCGATCGGCGGCAAGGCGCTCACGCTCAAGCGGCACTTCATCGAGGACGTCCGCGCGGCCGATCTGCGCGAGCGGATCCGCACCCTGCGCCGGGCGCTGCTGGTGATGCACTCGCCGACCGACAACACCGTCGGCATCGCCAACGCGAGCGACATCTTCCGCGCCGCGCGGCATCCGCGCAGCTTCGTCTCCCTCGAGGGCGCCGACCACCTGCTCACCGGGAAGAACCAGGCCGCAGCGGGCCGCGCGCATCATCAGCGCCTGGGCCGACCCCTATCTCGAGGCCTGAGCCGGAGGCCGCTCGCGTCAGGCCGCGCGCCGCAGCAGCCGGGCCACCTCGTCGAGGCCACGCCGCTCGGCGTGCTGGAGGGCGGTGGTGCCGTCGCCGTCGGCGATGGCCGGGTCGGCCCCGGCGTCGAGCAGGGTCGCCACGATGCGCTGGTACGGCGTCGAGCCGTCGCCGAGGATCACCGCCTCGAGTAGGGCGGTCCAGCCCAGGTCGTTGACGTGGTTCACGTCGATGCCGGTGCGCACGACGCGGCGCACGTAGTCCACGTGACCGCGCTCGCTGGCCGGGATCACCGAGATCCCGCCGAAGCGGTTGCGGATCGTCAGGTCGGGGTCGGCCGGCAGCAGCGTCTCGAGCATCGCCACGCTCCCGGTCACGCCGGTGACCAGCCAGGGGGTGTCGTGGCGGTCGTCGAGGGCGTCGGGGTCGCCGCCGAGCGCCACGAGCAGCCGCGCGACCTCGACCCGGTCCTCGGTGACGGCGACCAGCAGGGGCGTGCGCCGGTGGCCGTCGCGGACCTCCAGGCGCGCCCCCGCACGCAGGGCGAGGGCCGCCGCGTCGGCGTCCCCGCGCTCGGCGGCCTCCAGGAGCCGCCGGCCCGCGGCGGCCCGGTCCGCGTCCTCGTCGTCCCCCGCGGGCCGCACCGGGCCGGCCTTGCGGAGCAGGCGCGCGATGGCGTCGTACCCCCGCGACGCGGCGTGCTCGACCGGGGTGACGCCGTCGCCGCGCGAGGGCAGCGTGACGTCGGCACCGGCCGCGACCAGCACCCGGACCGTGTCGAGGTGGCGCCGGTCGCCGTCGCCGAGGATCACCGCCTCGTGCAGGGCGGTCCAGCCGAGGTTGTTGACGTGGTCCAGCGCGATGCCGGCCCGGACCAGGCGACCGACGACGTCGGCGTGTCCGCGCTCGGCGGCGCGGATCAGGCCGGTGCCGTGGAAGCCGTCCAGCGAGCCGACGTCGGCGCCGTGCGCGAGGGTGAGGTCGAGCAGGTCGAGGTACCCCTCGCTGGTCGCCACCAGGAAGGCGCTCTGCTCGGTGTCGTCCTTGGCGTCGACGTCCGCCCCACGGTCGATCAGCCGGCGGGCCCGGGGCAGGTCGTCGTCCCAGGCGGCCGCGAGCAGCCGCCTGTCGAGGTCGGCCTGCTCGGCGGGCGTGGACGGTCGGGGTGGCACGGTCGTTCCTCCGGTCCGGGTGGGTGTGGGCGTGGGCGTCGCGCTCGGCGTGGCGGCGGGCGCCGGCGGGGCGGACCGCTCGGTGGCGCTGCACCCGGCCGCGAGGACCAGGCCCAGCGCGACGACCGGGAGCCCGGCCCTCACGGCTCGCGTCGGGCGACGGCACCCTGCGCGACGACGAGCGAGACCCGCTCGAGCGCCCCGGCGTCGGACAGCGGGTCGCCGTCGACGACCACCAGGTCGGCGCTGAAGCCGCGACGGAGCCGGCCGACCCGGTCCGACCAGTGCAGCAGCCGGGCGGCGTACGTCGTCGCGGCGCGGACCGCCTCGAGGTGCGGCAGGCCCGCCTCGACGAGGAGCCGGACCTCCTTGCCGATCGCGTCGACCTCGGTGCCGAAGGAGTCGGTGCCGGCCACGACCGTGATGCCGCGGGCGTGCGCCTCGCGGACGGCGGCCTGCAGGACAGGGGTGTACTCCCTGCCGCGCTGGGCCAGCACCGGGTCGGTCGAGGTGGCCATCCCGGTGATCGCGGCGAGCGTCGGGGTGAACCGCGTGCCCCGGCGGGCCATCCGGTCCAGGGTCGCGTCGCCCACGAAGACGCCGTGCTCGATGCTGGTCACACCGGCCCGGACGGCGCCGTCGATGCCCTCCTCGCTGTAGGCGTGGCACAGCACGCCGGCGCGGCCGGCCGCCGACACGATCGCGGCGATCTGCTCGCGGTCGTAGACGAGCTCGGTCGGGTCCTGCTCGGCGATCCCGGCGCGCGGGTTGGCGCGGGTCTTCACGACGTCGACGCCGCGGGACAGGTTCACCCGGGTCAGGTAGCGCAGGTCCGCAGGCGCCTGCACGCCGTCGGCGAGGGCCGCCAGCGGCGCCAGCGCGGGGTCGGCGAGCACGGTGTCGCCGAGCTCGGGGGTGACGAACACCCCGGCGGCGCGGACCCGCGGGGCGGTCCCGGGCGCCCACTCGGCGAGCGGGCGGAGCGCGACGTCCTGGTAGAAGTTCGACGACCCGCTGCGCACCGAGGTGGCGCCGGCGTGCAGCACGGCGGCGGCGTCGGCCAGCGCGTTCATGTGCACGTGCGCGTCGACCAGCCCCGGCAGCACCCAGCGGCCCGCGGCGTCGACGTGCTCGGCCCGGCCCGCCACCCGGCGTACGGCGTCCCGCGTCGCGTCGCGCGTCCCCGCGGCGAGCACGACCCCGCCGGCCAGCACGACGACGGCGTCCTGGGTGACGTGCCCGGTCAGGGGGTCGAGCATCGTCCCGCCCTCGACGACCAGGGGGGCCGGGACCGGGGACGGCCCGAGCGGCCCGGGGTGCCGTGACGGCCCGCGGCGGAGGCGGGCCCGGCGGCGACCCCGGAGGCGACGCCGGCCAGCACGGCGGCCCCGGCGAGCACGTTGCGGCGGGTGACGGCGGCGGGCGGTGCGGGGGTGGCGGCGTCGTGGTCGTGCAGGCACATGGGGGACTCCGAGGCGGTAGGGGCGGACGGCGAGCGGGCGAACCGGACGTCGGCTAGGCTGACGTCGCTGGTATACCGTTCTGGTATACCAAATCTGGCCGGGAGGCGCAATGGCAGTCGACGGTGACGAGACGGGCCGCGGCTCGGCGCGCCACGCCGTGCGCGAGGCGGTGCGCGCGCTGATCATCGGCGCCGAGCTGCGTCCCGGCGACCGGCTCGTGGAGCGTGCGCTCGCCGAGCGCCTCGGCGTGTCCCGGGTGCCGGTGCGCGAGGCCCTGCGCGAGCTCTCGCACGAGGGGCTGATCGAGCAGCGGCCCACCGGCGGGATGGAGGTGGTCCGGCTCGGCCAGGACGACATCGACTCGCTGTTCGAGGTGCGCGGCGCCCTGGAGGCGATCGTGTGCCGGCGCGTCGCGGCCACCGCCACCGAGGCCGACCTGGACCGTCTCGACGACGTGGTCGCCGCCACGGCCGCCGCCACCGCGCGCGGTGACGCCCGCGCCGCGGTCGAGTCCAACGCCGCGTTCCACGCGGTGCTGACCGACCTCGCCGGGAGCCGGGTGCTCTCCGCGGTGGTCGAGCCGGTGGCGGGACGGATGAAGTGGCTGCTCAGCCAGCACGAGGACCCGGTCGCGATGAACGAGGACCACGCCGCGATCGCCGGGGCGCTGCGCCGTCGCGACGCCGCGGCCGCCGTACGCCTGTGCGAGGAGCACCTCGAGGCGAGCCGTCTCGCCGTCGCCGCCGCGACGCCCGGCTGAGGAGCGGCGCGCACGCCACCCCGGTCGCCGGATGGCAGGATGGCGCCTCGTGACGATCATCGCGGCCGCAGACGGCTCCGCCCTCGGGAACCCCGGCCCCGCCGGCTGGGGCTGGTACGTCGACGACGGCTGCTGGGCCGCCGGCGGGTGGCCGCACGGCACCAACAACATGGCCGAGCTGACCGCCGTGCTCGACGTGCTGCAGCAGACCGCGCACCTCGACGAGGACCTGCTGCTCTACTGCGACAGCACCTACGTCATCAAGTCCGTCACCACCTGGATGCCCGGGTGGAAGCGTCGCGGCTGGCGCAAGGGCGACGGGAAGCCGGTGCTCAACGTGGAGATCATGAAGGCGCTCGACGCCGCCATGACCGGCCGGCGGGTCCGCTTCGAGTGGGTCAAGGGCCACTCCGGCCACCCGCTCAACGAGGAGGCCGACCGGCTCGCGAACGGCGCTGCGCTGTCGTGGAAGGGCGGCACGCCACCCGAGCCCGGCCCCGGCATCCCGGGTGCCTCCGTCCGTCCGGTCGACCCGCCCCGCGGGGCGCCCGTCGAGGAGCCGGACCTCTTCTCGTCCTGAGCGCTACGCCAGGCCCTCGGCGAGCTCGGCCAGCGCCCGGTCCAGGCCGACCGCGGGCGACCAGCCCCAGCCGTGGGCGCGACCGGCCACGATGTGCCCGGTCCAGGCCGGGCCGTCCTCCCACGCCGGGTCGACCCCGAGCGCCGCGGTCACGGTGCCGTAGTAGTCGCGCGCGGTCGCGGGGCCGGCCGCGACGTCGACCGCGGTGCACCCGCCCGCGACCGGGCCGGCGTCGGGCGCGTCCGCGGCGGGCACCCGGCCCGTGGCCACGTCGGCCGCGAGCGCGGCCAGGTCGTCGACGTGCACCCACGCGAACGTCGCGGAGGGTACGGCGGCCCGCTCGGCCGCGTCGTCGCGCATCGCCTGGGGGCGCAGGGTGTTCCACACCGAGGTCGGCCCGGCTCCGAGGATGGCGGGCGGCCGCAGCAGGACGCGGGTGATCCCGTCGACCTCGGCCAGCGCCGCGTCGGTGTCGCGCTTGGTGACCGCGTAGGCGTTGCCGTCGTCGCCGACCAGCGCCGAGTCCTCGTCGACGTCGCCGACGCCGGGCGAGCGGTCGTAGACGGCGGCCGTGGACAGGTGCACCAGGCACCCGACCCCGGCGTCACGGGCGGCCCGGGCGACGACCGGCGTCCCCTCCACCGCGATCCGCTGCTGGGTCTCGCGGTCGCCGCCGAGCGGGTGCACGGTCGTCACCACGGCCGACGCGCCGCGGACCACCTCGGCCGCCAGGTCGGGGTCGTGGAACTCGCCGACCCGCTCCTCGACGCCCTCGAGCGCGGGGGCGGTTCCGGGACGCCGTACGACGGCCCGGACGGTGGCACCGCGCTCGACCAGGGCCGCGCAGACCCGGGCGCCGACGAAGCCGTTGGCGCCGGTGACGACGACCAGGGGAGGGGTGGAGGGGGAGGAGTCGCTCATCTCGCCACCCTTGCACGCGGGCCCAGCCGGCTCGCGCTCAGGCGGTGGCGCTCTCGTCGTCAGTGGTGACGCCGAGCAGCAGGTCGCGCCGGGCGACGAGACCGGACACGGCGTCGAGGAAGCGGGCCGTGCTGTCGCCGACCTGGTTGTCGTCGAAGTAGTGGTGCCGCATCGCGACCCGGGCCAGGTGGTGCTCGTCGTGCTCGAGCCGCGACGCGAGCAGCCCGGCCAGGTCGCCGACGGTGTCGGCGTCGACCACGTCCGCGCAGCGGCTCACCGGGACCTCGAGCCGCAGCCGCTGGGCGTCGCGGTGGCGGTCGGTGAGGAAGATCGGCCGCTCGGTGCGCAGGTAGAGCCAGTCCAGGCCGACCGACGACACGTCGGTGACCATCGCGTCGCAGTCGGGGATCACCGCGAGGATGTCGCCGACCGTGACCGCCCGGTGGCCGGCGTCGGGGTCGCGCCACGCGGCGTCGCCGAGCAGGGCCAGGATCTCGCGGTGCGCCGCGACCACGCGCGGCACCGGGCTCGTCGCGATCTTGGGGTGCGGCTTGTAGACCAGGCGCACGTCGGGTACGGCGAGCACCGCGCGCACGATGTCGGTGCCCATCGTGTCCAGCGACGTGTAGTCGTTGTAGTCGGCGTCGCCCTCCCACGTCGGCGCGTAGAGCACCGTGCGGCGCTCGCTCGGGGCGAGAATCGGCGCCGGCCGCAGGTCGAGCTGGGGGCGGCCGGTGCGCACCAGCCGGCTGGTGTCGAACTCCAGCAGCCCCGCGACGTGCCGCTGCACGGCCGCCTCGCCGGCGACGAACACCCGGTCGTAGGCCTTGGCGTTGTTGCTGGCCATGCTCTGCTTGTCGCTCTCGCCGTGGCTGACGTGCACGTGCAGCAAGCGGCCGTCGAGCAGCGACTGGAAGTTCAGCATCGAGTTGTTGCAGTAGAGGACGACCTTCGCGTCGAGGTCGGCGTACAGCGACGTCAGCTCGGGGAACGACTCGGCCACCACGACGGGGAGCGTGGTCCGGGCGCCGAGCACCGTGGCCGAGGCCGGGTCGCGGACCACCACGCCCACGGGGTGCTCGCGGTCCAGGATCTCCAGGACGGGCAACCACTGGACGAGCTGGTAGGCGCGGCTCGGGTCGTCGGCGAAGTACGCGATGACGGAGACCCGGGGCATTGGCCGATTCTAGTCGGGACCCGCGGCCCGCGACGCCGTTCGGCGGAGTGCCCGCGGCTGCCGACGGAAAGGGTTGAAAAGGCAGGTGAACACCTGCATGATATGGGCGTGACGTCGCAGGCACCCCCGGAGGAATCGGTGTTCAAGGCTCTCGCCGACCCCACCCGGCGGCTCCTGCTCGACCGTCTTCGCGAGCGGAACGGGCAGACCCTGGGCGAGCTGTGCGACCGGCTCGCGATGGCCCGCCAGTCCGCCACCCAGCACCTCGACCTGCTCGCGGGTGCCGGTCTCGTCACCGTCGTACGCCGGGGGCGCGAGCGCCTCCACTACCTCAACCCCGTGCCGCTGCACGACATCGCCGAGCGGTGGATCGCCGGGTTCGAGCAGCCGCGACTGCACGCCGTCAACGCCGTCCGCCACCACGCAGAGGAGCTCGCCATGGACCACGGCACCGCAGGTGTCCCGACCTACGTCTACGTCACCTACGTCCGGGCCAGCGCCGTGCAGGTCTGGGAGGCCCTGACCGACGCCGACCTGACCGCGAGCTACTGGGGCCACGCCAACGTCTCGGACTGGCAGCCGGGCTCGGTCTGGGAGCACCGCCGCCTCGACGACGGCACGCCGGACGTGGTCGGCCGCGTGGTCGAGGCGCAGCCGCCGAGCCGGCTCGCGATCACCTTCGAGGACCCGCGCGCCGACGCACCGGAGCCCGGCCCGTCCCTGGTGACCTTCGTGGTCGAGGAGCACGAGGACATCGTCCGGCTCACCGTGACCCACGAGAGCCTCGCCGACGAGCAGGCCCTCCGGGACGTCTCGCAGGGCTGGCCGGCGGTGCTCGCGAACCTCAAGTCGCTCCTGGAGACCGGGGACGTCCTGCCGCAGGCGCCCTGGGACATGGCCGTCCAGGACGCCTGAGGACGCCTCTCGGTCCGGCCGCGTCGGCGACCTCAGAGCGAGCGGATGCCCCAGGACGCGGAGTGCTCGTCGCCGTCCTGGCCGCAGGGCGCCAGCACGACCAGGTCCTCGCCGGACCGGAACGTGTCGGGCGGGGCGGTCATCGGCTCGACGGCCAGGGAGGCACGCGCGTGGCGGGGGAGCGCGTCCCCGGTGAACAGCTGCACCCAGCCGTGGTGGGCGTCCATCCAGAGGCCGACACCGGTGTCGGCGCGCGGGTGGCGCAGCAGCACCTCGGCGCGTCCGTCGACGTCGCGGCCCAGGTCGGTGAACGCGGTGTCCAGGGACGCCGAGCGGATCGGGCGGGCGACCCGGAAGTCGAGGTCGGTGTCGCGCACGTCGTCGCGGCCGGACGGGATGAGCCGGTCGTCGACCAGCAGCCGGGTCTCCGCCTGCAAGGTGAGCTCCCAGTCGTCGACGGTGCCCGTGCCGGCGGTCAGGTAGGGGTGCGCTCCCAGGGCGTACGGCGCGCGCTCGGCCGACTGGTTGGTCGCCGTGAACGTCACGGTCAGCCCGTCGGCGGAGAGGTCGTAGAGCGCGTGCAGGTCGAGGGTCCAGGGGTAGCCCGGCTGGCTCATCAGCCGGTACACCAGCGACACCGAGTGGGCGGTGAGCTCCTCGAGCGTCCACGCGACCCAGCGCACCAGCCCGTGGCTGGCGTGTCCCCGGGCCGGCTCGCTCAGCGGCAGCCGGAGCTCGCGCCCCTCGAAGGTGTAGGTGCCGTCCTGGATCCGGTTCGGCCACGGCGCGAGCAGCTGGCCCCGACCGGAGGAGGCCTGCTCCTCCTCGTCGTACCCGAGGACCAGGGGTCGCCCGTCGTGCTCGAGCAGCCGGAGGCCGGCGCCGCACTCGACGACCACGGCGCGGTAGCCGCCGCCGCTGATCTCGTACTGCTCACCGCTCGGCGCAACCATGGCGACCACCCTGCCAGACCACCGGCGAAAACCAGGTGTCCCGGGGGGCGGCCCGGCCTACGCTCGCCGCATGGATGCGACGCTGCGACCGCTCACCCGCGCCGACATCCCTGCGTGGGCAGGGCTCCTGGCGGCGGCCGAGGAGGTCGACCGGACCGCCGAGCACTACAGCGAGGCCGACCTCGAGGAGGAGATGGACAACCCCGACACGGAGGTCGGCAAGGACTTCGTCGGCGCGTTCGAGGGCGAGGACCTCGTCGGCTACTTCTCGACCTACCCGCGCGGCACCGTCGACGGCCAGGTCCGGGTCAACGTCGAGGGGTCGGTGCGACCGGACCGACGGGGTCGCGGCATCGGCACCATTCTGGCCGCCGCGATGGTGGCCCGGGCCCGCGACGTCCGCGACGAGCGCGACCCCACGACGGCCCTGCGGATGGCCGCGACGGGGCTCACCCGCAACGAGGCGCAGGCCGACCTGCTCGCCGCCGTCGGCCTGCGCGGCGAGCGGTGGAACTTCGTGATGCGGACCGCTCTCGACGACCTCCCGCCGGCACCTCCCCTGGCGGCGGGATACGCGTTCCGGCAGTACGACGACACGATGGCGCGGCCGCTGCTGGACGCTCACAACGCCGCGTTCACCGACCACCCGAACTTCACGCCGTGGACCGAGACGATGTGGAAGCAGTGGGTGACCGAGAGCCGCAGCTTCCGCCCGGCGCTGACCTACGTCGTGGTCCCCGAGGGTGACGCCGAGTCCGCGGGGACCGCCGAGCCCGTCGAGATCGTGGCCTACCTGCAGAGCGCCGAGTTCGACGCGCACTTCGAGGCGACCGGACGGCGCGAGGCGTACGTCGGCAAGCTCGGCACCCTGCGTGGCCACCGTGGCCGAGGGCTCGGCGGCGCCCTGCTCGCGCACTGCCTGGCGGCCTACCGGGACGCGGGCTACGACGAGGCGTCGCTGGACGTGGACTCCGAGAACCCGACGGGGGCGCTGGGGCTCTACCGGCGCGCGGGGTTCGAGGAGGAGAGCCGGTGGACCAACTACGTCGGGGTGGTCCCGGCCTGAACGACGGACGCCCGCCCCGCAGGTGCAGCGGGGCGGGCGAACGGGGGCGTCACGTCAGCGCAGGCGCAGCGCGTCCGCGATCGTCGCGAACAGGTCGGTCTGGTCGGTCAGCCCGACTACGTTGGCCGCGCGCGGGCCGTAGGCGGCGATCCGCACCTGGGTCCCGGTGTGCTCCTGCGAGCCGCCCGCGGGGGCGGTGCCGTAGGACAGCGTCATCGGGGCGCCGTCGGCGGTGAGCACCGTGGCGGTCAGGCCGGGGGTGTTGGTGCCGGTCTCCACGATCTGGCTGGTGTGGCCGTGGTCGGCGGTGACGATGACCGTCGTGTTGCCGTCCTTCCTCGCGAACCGCAGCGCCGCCTGCACGGCCCTGTCGAGCTCGATCGCCTCGCCGATCTGGCCGCAGGCGTCGGCAGCGTGGTCGCGCTTGTCGATGCTCGCGCCCTCGACCTGGAGGAAGAAGCCCTTGCCGCGCTTGTCGTCGAGCAGCGAGATCGCCTTGCGGGTCATCGCGTCGAGCGCGGGCACCTCGGCCGGCCGGTCCGGGTTGGGCGTGCAGCGCTCGGCCGGCAGCGTCGCGCCGTCCGGGGTCGCCGCGGGACCGGTCCAGTTCACCGGGAAGTTGCCGTCGGAGAACAGCCCGAGCAGCGGCGTGCGCTGGTCGGCCCTGCGTACGGCGGCGAGCTCGGCGGCCGTGCGGACGGTGGTGTAGCCGCGGGCGTCCGCCTGCTCGGACAGCGTGATCCCGGCGTACCTCCCGGCGACGGCGCTCTCCGCGAACGTCGCGGCGCCACCGCCGAGGGTGACGTCGGGGCGGGTCCTCAGCAGCTGCTCGGTGATCGAGCCGCGGCCGCCGTTCTCGAGGGCGTTGTCGGGACAGGTCGCCGAGGTGGCCACCGGGCCGTAGCAGGAGCGCGCCGTCACGTGCGCGAGCTGGACGGCGGGGGTGGCGTCCTGGATCTCGGCTGTGGACACGTCGCCGGTGCGGAGGCCGCGCCTCTTGGCGAGCTCGAGCAGGTTCGCGTGGGCCTTCCCGCGGATGTCGACGCCGATCGCGCCGTCGTAGGACTTCGTGCCCGTCGCCCAGCCGGTGCCGGACGCGGCGGAGTCGGTGACGTAGTCCGGCGTGCCGTCCTCGGTGAGGGAGAAGGTCGTGTACTGACCCGTCAGCGGGAGCGCGTCGATGCCGGGCAGCCGACCGTCGGCGCCGTACTCGTAGTTGCGCGCGGAGGTGATCTCCGAGTCGCCCATGCCGTCGCCGATGAGCAGGATCACGTTGCGGGCGTGGGATCCGTCGATCGCGGACCGGACGGCCCGGGTCTGGTCGCCGTGCAGGCGGGCGGCGCCACCGGGGGCGCTCAGGTCGCGGGCGGGCGCCCCGACGGCGACGCCGGCGACGACCCCGAGGCCGGCGGTCGCGGCGAGGGCCGCCACGGCGGCGGTGCCGGTGCGCAGCCGTCGGGCGGAGGTGCGGGGTGCTCGGGATGCCTGGTGTCCGGGCTGGTGTCCAGGCTGGTGTGAGGGCTCGTGTGAGGGCTCGTGTGAGGGCATGGCCCCACACCAGCGGGGTGAGGTGAACGACGGGTGACGCGCCACCGGCGCGCAGATGGACTCGTGCGGTCGGATCGCCCCCGTTCGACCGGTTCGGCCGGCCGGCCGGTCGGCCCGTCTCGCGGGTCGGCCCGTCAGGGCAGCGGGACCACCGGCTGGCGCAGGATCGTCCGGAGCCGGTCCGGGTCGGTGCGGCGCGGGTCGCCGAGGTAGATCTCGTGGTGGCGCTGCACGCCCGGGTCGAACGCGAACCCGTCGGCGTGGACGAACTCGTGCAGCCGAGCCACGGACGGCCCCTCCGCGTCGTACGGCCCGATGTGCAGGAGCTGCGCGCTCAGGCCCTCCTCGAAGCGGACCAGCTCGACCAGGCCGAGCGCGGGCAGCGGCTTGCGGGCGAGGGTGGCGAGGGCGGAGGCGACGTGCCGCTCGGTGACCAGGTCGGGCTGCCCGATCAGGGCGGTCCAGTCGCACTCCGAGAGGTCGCCGTGCGCGAGCGCGTCGGGGTCGGTCGAGCACCAGAGGGTCTCGGGAGGGCCGACCCGGAAGTCGGCGCCCTGGTCGTGGCGCAGGGCGAAGCGCAGCGTGTAGGAGACCGAGAACAGCGCCTCGAGGGCGTCGTGGTACTCCTGCGAGAGCCGCGGGTCGCCGTGCCCCTCCACGCGCAGGAACGACAGCTCGGGCACCCGGATCCACTCAGGTCCGCTGCGCGGCGGGCGGTAGTACGGGACGTGGGTGTCCACGTCGGAACGGCCGGTCGTCTCGGACATCGTGAGCCTCCTCGCGGTCTGCTGGCCCCGAGCCTGCCGCCCCGGGCCCGGCCGGGTCAGGGTCGGAGGTCCCGTGCCTCGCCCGAGGTCCCGTCCACGACGACGTCGGCGCGGTCGCGGGTCCGCTCGCGGGCGAACATCGCGTCCTCCTCCGCGGAGAAGGCCAGCCAGTGGTCGCGCAGGTGGTGCCCGTCGCGCTCCAGCCCACGACGCAGGCGTACGTCGGAGGGGGTGTCGACCCACACCAGGCAGGTGGTCGCGTCGGCGTAGGCGGGGTTCGCGGAGCCGACCCCCTCCACCACCAGCACGTCCACGGGCTCGACGACCCGCTCCTCGGCGTAGCCGTCCCGGTGCCAGTCCCACCGCCGGTAGCGGCCCGGCCGGCCCTCGCGCAGCGGCGCGACCACGTCGCGGGCCATCGTCGCGCGCCCGGCCGCCATCCCGGTCCAGCCCTCGTAGACGTTGTCCATGTGCAGCAGCCGCGTGTGCGCCCGGTCGGCCGGCGTGCCCGGGGGGCGCAGCGCGTCCCGGGCCGCGCGGTCCAGGGCCGCCGCGAGCGTGGTCTTGCCCGACCCGGCGGGGCCGTCGACGCAGACGAGGCGGCCCGTGCCCAGGGTCGCGGGACGTGCCAGCACGTCGGCGACCAGGCCGGCCGCGAGCCGGTCGAGGTGCGCGAAGCGGGCCGTCACCAGGCGTGGCCGGTGCCGCGGTAGGTCGGCACCACGTCGACGACCTCGCTCCCGCGCAGCAGGTGCGCCTCGGTGACGTGCTCGGCGACCTCGCCGGCCTTGGCGTGCCGGAACCAGACGAGCTGGCCCACCGTGAGCACGGCGGCGCCGGGACCGGCCAGCGGGGTCTGCACCTCGCCGGCCCCCTCCAGCGAGGTCAGGTGCAGCCCGGGCGGTGCCCAGGGGACGGGGGCGCGGTCGGGGCCGCTCGGGCCCGAGGCGACGAGCCCTCCGCCGGCGACCGTCGCCACGGTGGAGGAGGGCCGGCGGACCACGCGGAGCCCGAAGTACGCCGCCGGCAGGGGGTCGAACGAGCGGTAGTGGTCGAACAGCCCGGACACCAGCAGGCCGGACCCCGCGGTGACCTCCGTGACGGCGGGGTCGGCGGCCGAGGTCTCGATGCTCCCGGAGCCGCCCGCGTTCCAGAACTCCAGGCCCGCCTCGCCGGCCACCTCGTGCAGCGCCGACGCGACCTCGGCCCGCCGCCGGGCGAGCTGGCGCACGGACGCCGACTTGACCCGTCGTACGACGGCGGAGCGGATGCGGTGCCGGGGGACCTCGTCGGGGACGCCGGCGACCTGGCCCTCGTAGGTCATCACCCCGACGAGCGTGAACCCGTCGCGCGCGACGACCTCGCGGGCCAGCTCCACCGCGTCGGCGGCGTCGAGCAGAGGCGAGCGCTGCGGGCCGATGCGGCGCGGCCCGACGTGCAGGCCCGCGTCGAGGTCGAGGGCGACCCGTACGACCGAGCCGGGGGAGCGGACCGCGTCGACGAGGTCGAGGTGCCGTACGTCGTCGATCATCAGGGTGACCGCGGCGAGTGCCGCCGGCGAGGCCGTCAGCCGCCGCAGCGCCTCCTCGTCGACCGAGGGGTAGCCCATCACGATGTCGTCGCTGATCCCCTGCTCGCACAGCCAGAGCGCCTCGCGCAGCGAGTAGGCGAGCACCCCGGAGAAGCCGGGGTGCTCCAGCGCGCGCGTGATCAGCGCCGGCACCCGCAGGGACTTGGTGGCCACGCGGATCGGCGTGCCACCGGCCCGTCGGACCAGGTCGGCGGCGTTGGCGTCGAAGGCGTCGAGGTCCACGACGTACGTCGGCGTGGAGGGCGTGGTCCCGAGCGCGTCGACGGCGCCGTTCAGGCGGGCGTGCAGGCGGTGCCGGGCGACCTGCGCATCGAGGTCGTTGCGCCTCACCGGCGGGTCACGAGATGCCGTGCTTGCGCAGGATCGCCTCGATGTCGTCGAGCTCCGGGTCGGCGGGCGCCGCCTTCGCCTTCGAGGCCGGCGTCCTGCCCGGCGCGGCGGGGGCGGACGAGCGCTCGGGGGCAGCGCCCCGCCGGACCGGGGGGAGGGCCCGCCGGCGCCGCGGGCGCGCAGCACCCCCGAGACGCCGAACAGCACGACCGCGACGCCGGCCAGCACGATGCCCGACCAGACCACGGGGCTGAAGACCAGCCGGGTGGCCCAGTGCACCACCGAGTCGCCGATGTCCCAGAGCAGCCGCAGCGTGCCGGTGAGCCCAGCGGCCGCCGGCAGCAGCGACCAGGCGACGCCGCGCAGGCCGGAGGCGGCCCCGCGCCGCCGCCACAGCAGCACGCTGACCGCGAGGCCGACCACGCTGAGCGTGACCCCCATGGCCGACCAGGTCGACGCGTCGATGCCGTTCACGCGGCCAGCCTACGACCCGGTGGCCAGGCTCGGCCCGCTACGCCGAGGCGAGGGTGCGCCGCTGCGCCGCGTCCGCGCCGTAGATCCCCTTGGCGCGCAGGATCGGCATCACGCCCTCGGCGAACCAGTACGCCTCCTCGACGTGCGGGTAGCCCGAGAGGATGAACTCGTCGATCCCGAGGCGGTGGTACTCCTCGAGCCGGTCGGCGACCTCCTGGTGCGAGCCGACGAGCGCCGTACCGGCCCCGCCGCGGACCAGGCCGACGCCGGACCAGAGGTTCGGCGCGATCTCGAGGTCGTGCGCCGAGGCGAACGACGTCCGTCCGCCGTGCAGGGCGCGCATCCGCTGCTGGCCCGACGGACTCGCTCGCGGCGAGCGCGGCCTGCGCCTTCTCGATGGTCGCCGGGTCGAGGCCGTCGAGGAGCCACTGGGCCTCCTGCCAGGCGCGCTCGCTGGTGTCGCGCGACAGCGTGTGGATGCGCAGCCCGAAGCGGACCGTCCGGCCCTGCTCGGCGGCCAGCCCGCGGATCCAGGCGACCTTCTCCGCGACCTGCTCGGGCGGCTCGCCCCAGGTCAGGTAGACGTCGGCGTGCCGGGCCGCGACCGGCCCGGCGGGGGCCGACGAGCCGCCGAAGTAGATGTCCGGCACGGGGTCGACGCGTGCCGCGCACCTGCGCGCCCTCGACCTGGTAGTGCTCGCCGTCGAAGTCGAAGGGCGCCTGGCGTCCAGGCGCCCTTGACCACCGTGAGGAACTCGTCGGTGCGGGCGTAGCGCTCGGCCTTGGAGAGGTGGTCGCCGAAGCGCTTCTGCTCGGTCGGCTCGCCGCCGGTGACCACGTTGAGCAGCAGCCGGCCGCCGGAGATCCGCTGGAACGCGGCGGCCATCTGCGCCGACGAGGGTCGGCGAGGTGACGCCGGGGCGGAAGGCCACCAGGAACTTCAGGTTGCGGGTCTCGCGGATCAGTGCGGAGGTGACCAGCCAGGCGTCCTCGCACCAGGTGCCGGTCGGGGTGAGCACGCCCTCGAAGCCGAGCTGGTCGGCGGTGCGGGCGATGCTCGCGAGGTAGTCGATGTCGGCCTCGCGGAAGACGTTCGCGGTGCCGAGCCCGTCGGTCGGGCGGCCGATGCCCTGCGGGACGCTGTGGCCGCCGCCGACGAGGCTGCGGGCGTCGCCCGTGGTGGGCAGGAACCAGTGCAGCTTGATGCTCATGCGTGACCTCGCAGTCACTGGCTCGGCTCAGGCCGCGGGGACCGAGCCGTTGTAGTCGTCGGTGAAGTAGTCCTTCACGTCGAACTCGTCCGGGCAGCAGCCCGGCGTCGACGAACGCGTCGGCCATCTCCTGCTCCGAGGACGTCACGTCCCCGTCGATCGGGACCGGGGTCGCCGTGCGCCGGTCGACGGCCTTGCGCGTCACGTCGCCGGCCAGCCCGGTCTCCTCCGACCAGACCTTCGCCCAGTCGTCGCGGTGGCTGTTGCTCCAGACCTGCGCCTTCGCGAGCCGCTCGAGGTAGTCCGACAGGGCGGCCTTGGTGGCCTTGTCGTCGAGCGAGTCCGGGTTCGCGGCCTGGAAGGTCATCCCGTTGACGAGGCCCGAGCCGTCGACCAGGATCCGCGCGCCGGCCTCGAGCTGGGCCTGCGAGGTGTAGGGGTCCCAGATCGCCCACGCGTCGACGTGGTCGCGGGAGAACGCGGCGAGCGCCTCGGCCGGCTGCAGGTCCTTGACGTCGATGTCGTCGTAGCTCAGCCCGGCCTTCGCGAGCTGGGCGAGCAGGTTGTAGTTGGCCGAGCTGCCCTCGGCGACGGCGACCTTCTTGCCCTCGAGCTGGGCCACGCTCGTGATCGGGGAGTCCTTCGGCACCACGATGGTGTCGCCCTCGGCGCCCATGGTCGCGCCGGACACGACCTCGATGCTGCTCTTGGCGGCGGCCGCGAACAGGGGCGGCGTGTTGCCGACGCCGCCGAGGTCGATGGCGCCGGCGTTCAGGGCCTGGAGCAGGGGCGGTCCGGAGGTGAACTCCTTCCACTCGATGTCGTAGGGCACGTCGTCGAGGTCGCCGGCGGCCTGGAGCAGCGCCTTGGAGCCGCCCTTCTGGTCGCCGATGCGCAGCGTCACCTTCGACAGGTCGACGCTGCCGTCGTCGCGGACGGCCGCCTGGTTGCCCGAGGCCGAGGAGCAGGCCGCCAGGGACGCGGCGGCGGCGAGCGCCAGGCCGACCCGGGCGAGGGTGCGGCGGCGCCGGCGGGGCGGGCGGCTGATCAACGATGCGAGGGTCATGCGGCTCCACTCTCGAGGTCGGAACGGGTGCGGTCGGTCGAGGAGGTCACGCCGAGCGCGGCGAAGACCTCCTCGCGGGTGCGGGCGAGGTCGGGGTGGTCGGCGGTGCGGTCGGTACGCCGGACGGGCACCCGCCACTCGCGGGCGACGCGGCCGCGGTCGAGGACCAGGACCCGGTCCGCGAGGTGCAGGGCCTCGTCGACGTCGTGGGTGACCAGGAGCACCGCGGGCTCGTGGCGCTGCCAGAGGTCGGTGACGAGCCGGTGCATCTCGATGCGGGTCAGCGCGTCGAGGGCGCTGAACGGCTCGTCGAGCAGCAGGAGGTCGGGCTCGCTGACGAGGGCGCGGGCCAGCGAGACGCGCTGCGCCTGGCCGCCGGACAGCGGACAGCGGCCACGCGCCGGCCTTGTCGACGAGGCTGACCTCGGCGAGCGCGCCGCTCGTGCGCTCGGACCGCTCCGCGCGGGTGCGGACCGAGCCGGTGTTGAGCAGGGCCAGGCCGACGTTCTCCTCGACAGTGCGCCACGGCAGCAGCCTCGGCTCCTGGAACGCCACGGAGGTGCGGCCGTCGACCGTGACCTCCCCGGCCGGCGCCTGGTCGAGGCCCGCCAGGCTGCGCAGCAGGGTCGACTTGCCCGAGCCGCTGCGGCCGAGCAGGGCGACGAACTCGCCTCGGCGCAGGTCCAGGTCGACGCCCCGCAGCACGCGGGTGCTGCCGAAGGAGCGGTGGTGGCCGGCGACGCGGGCCACCAGGGACCCGGCGTCGGGGGTGGCCGGCGGGGACGACGTACGACTCAGGGACGCCATGCGAGCGCCCTCCTCTCGAGCAGGCGGACCAGGGCGTCGGTGGCGAGGCCGAGGATGCTGTAGACGGCCAGACCGACGACGATGACGTCGATCTGCAGGAACTCCTTGGCGTGGTTGATGAGGTAGCCCAGGCCGGACTCGGCGCTGACGGTCTCCGCCACGATCAGCGAGAGCCACGCGACGCCGAGGCTCTGCCGCAGGCCGACCAGGGCCTGGGGAAGCGCGCCGGGGATCACGACGTGCCGGAGCCGCTGCCCACGGGTCAGCCCCATCGTGCGGGCGGCCTCGAGGAACCGTCGGTCGATGCTGCGGATGCCGGCGAAGGTGTTGAGGTAGAGCGGGAACACCACGCCGATCGCGATCAGCGCGACCTTCGGGGCCTCGCCGATCCCCATCCAGACGATGAACAGCGGGATCAGGCCGAAGTGCGGCAGCGTGCGGAGCATCTGCATGGGCGGGTCGACGGCGTCCTCGCCGATCCGGCTCAGGCCCGCGACGACGGCGAGGACGAGGCCGATGGTGGCGCCGATGAGGAAGCCGGCGGCGACCCGCTGCACCGAGACGAGGGTGGCCTGCCCGAGGGTGCCGTCGGCGGCGAGCTCGGCGGCGCGCCGGCCGATCTGGACGGGCGAGGCGAGGGTCTGCTCGGACATCACGCCGGTGCTGCTGAGCAGCTGCCAGGTGAGCAGGATGACGGCCGGGCTGACCCAGCGGCGCAGCCAGGACAGGCCCGGCCCACGGCGTCGGCGGGCGGTGCGGGCGGGCGAGGGGCCGGCCCCGGTGCCTCCGGGGGGACCCGCCACCTCCCGAGCGGGGGCGAGTGCGGTCATGCCTCGACCATGGCAGCCCAAAGACTATAAATTCAAGTTAATCACTAGAGTTTGAGCGTGTCGTCGCTCACCCCGTCGGCCGTTTACCAGGTGATGCAGGTTCTCTGCCCCTTCCCACGGTGATTTCCCCATGGGGAGCGGCTGTTTTCCTGCATCACCTGGTAAACGTCCGCCCGGCGCCGTACGGCAGCATGGGCGGCATGGGTGGCAGGCGGACGATCCCCGACCCCGGGTTCGCGGGCGACGACGGCAGCGTCGATCCGGCTGTCCTCGCCGCCCTCGAGGCGTACGACGGCCAGCCCGACGCCCTGCACGCGGCGACCCTCGCGGTGCTGCAGCGGCACCGCCTGCTCGTCCCGGTGGTGGCCGTGCTCGGCGACGTCGAGGTCGACGACCAGGGCCGGCAGCACGAGAAGACCTCGGACATGGCCAGCGTGCTGATGCGCGGGCGGGACGGGCGCACGGCGCTGCTCGCCTTCACCGGCACCGCGGCGTTGCAGCGCTGGGACCCGCAGGCCCGGCCGGTGCCGGTGACGGTCACGACGGCGGCCGCGGCGGCGGTGCAGGACGGGGCGGCGGCGATCGTGGTGGACGTGGCCGGGCCGGTGACCTACGTCGTGGAGAGCGACGACCTCGCGGAGCTGGCCCGCGGCCACGCCCTGCTGCCGGTGGCGCCGGGCCCCGGGCAGGCCGGGGCGGTCAGCGACCGCTACGCGTGGGTGAGACCGGACCGGTGAGCCGCTCACCCGGCCCCTCGCCGGGCGCGTCAGGCACCTCCGAGGCCTCGCGGAAGGCGAGCTGCAGGGTACGCAGGCCGTCGCGCAGGGGAGCGGCGTGGTGGTGGCCCAGGCGCGGGGCGGCCGTGACGACCAGCCCGGCGAGCGCCTCGATCAGGGTGCGCGCCTCGTCGAGGTCATGGTGCTCGGGGAGGTCCTCGGCGAGCCCGAGGTGGACCGCCGCCGCGCTCATCAGGTGCAGGGACGCGGTCGAGACGATCTCCAGCGCGGGGACCTCGGCGATGTCGCGGGCGGACCCCGGGCCCGGCTCGGCTGCGGCGTGGCTCATGCGCGCCAGCCTCGCAGACATCGTCGGATGTGCATCCGGGGGCCCGCTGTTGCTACCCTTGCGCGTGACCGATCCGTCGGTGCGGCCCGTCCTGGGTCCCGGGTGGAATACCCGGGGTCGAGGACGGGTTGACACAGGCGAGATCTGACAAGCGGAGACCTGGTCTCCCACCCGCATCGACCGACGGCAGCCCCCGGGCTGCGACAGGTCGTCGGGTCCGGTCCCGACGACCATCCCCCGTGGGTGGTCCGACGAAGGCGACACGGCGCAGCCGTGGCGCCGGGACGGGCTTCCGCTTGCAAGGCGGAGGCCCTTTTTTCGTGCTCCGGCACGGGCCTCCCGCCGGTCGCCCACCAGGACCCACCCCAGGAGGACCCATCAGCACAGAGCTGCGCATCAACGACCGGATCCGCGTCCCCGAGGTCCGGCTCGTTGGCCCCAACGGCGAGACCGTCGGCATCGTCCGCATCGACGACGCCCTGCGACTCGCGCAGGAGGCCGACCTCGACCTGGTCGAGGTGGCGCCGACGGCGCGTCCGCCGGTCTGCAAGCTCATGGACTACGGCAAGTTCAAGTACGAGAACGCCCAGAAGGCTCGCGAGGCGCGACGCAACCAGACGAACGTGATCATCAAGGAGATGAAGCTTCGTCCGAAGATCGACGCCCACGACTACGAGACCAAGAAGGGTCACGTCGTCCGCTTCCTCAAGGCGGGCGACAAGGTGAAGATCACGATCATGTTCCGCGGTCGTGAGCAGCACCGGCCCGAGCTCGGCTTCCGGCTGCTCCAGCGCCTCGCCGAGGACGTCACGGAGCTGGGCTTCGTCGAGTCCTCGCCGAAGCAGGACGGTCGCAACATGATCATGGTGCTCGGCCCGCACAAGAAGAAGGCCGAGGCCAAGCTCGAGGTGCAGGCCGCCAAGGCAGAGCGGGCCGCCGAGCGCGACGCCGAGCGCGAGGCGGAGCACGCCGAGCGCACCGCGACCGCGCCGACCGCGCCCGCCGACAAGAAGCCCCGGCGCCGCTCGGAGAACCTCGACCCCGACATGTGACCGGCAGCCGTACGACGTACGCCGGATCACCACAGCACCACGAGAAGAAGGACGACTCATGCCGAAGAACAAGACGCACTCCGGTGCCAGCAAGCGGTTCCGGGTGACCGGGACGGGCAAGATCCGCCGCCAGAAGGCGGGCCTGCGCCACAACCTGGAGCACAAGGCGTCGAAGGTGACCCGCCGGATGAGCGGCACCACCGAGGTGTCCAAGGCCGACAACGGCAAGGTCCGCAAGCTCCTCGGTCGCTGACGGCCTGAGCACCAGCCCCGATTCCCCGCGGGACCGACCTCGTCGGCGTTCCCCGCTGAGCAGCAACAAGGAGTAACAAGTGGCACGCGTCAAGCGGGCGGTCAACGCCCACAAGAAGCGCCGGGTGACCCTCGAGCGCGCATCCGGCTACCGCGGTCAGCGCTCGCGCCTCTACCGCAAGGCCAAGGAGCAGGTCACCCACTCGCTGGTCTACAGCTACCGCGACCGCAAGGCGAAGAAGGGCGACTTCCGCAAGCTCTGGATCCAGCGGATCAACGCCGCCGCCCGCGCGAACGGCATGACCTACAACCGCCTCATCCAGGGCCTGCGCCTGGCGGGTGTCGAGGTCGACCGCAAGATCCTGGCCGACCTGGCCGTCAACGACGCGCCGGCCTTCGCCGCGCTCGTCGAGACCGCCAAGGCCGCGCTGCCCGAGGACGTCAACGCCCCGAGGACCGAGGCCGCCTCCGCCTGACCGGTCCGCCGGTCAGGCTGACGGGTCGAGACCCATGTCGATGGCGAGCCTCCCTGCCGACGCCCCCCTCCTCACCCCGAGGAGCGGTCGCGTCAAGACGGCACGGAGGCTCGCCAGACGTGTCTCCCGGGCCGAGCACCGGCTGTTCCTGGCCGAGGGCCCGCAGGCCGTCCGTGAGGCGCTGACCGTCCCCGGGTGCGTGCGCGAGGTGTTCGCCGTCCCCTCCACCACCGCCGCCCACCCCGCCCTCGCCGCCGCTGCGCGCGAGGCCGGACGTGCCCTGGCTGGCCGTCGACGACGAGGCCCTGGCCTCGCTGACCGAGACCGTCGCCCCGCAGGGCGTCGTCGCGGTGTGCCGCTTCCTCGACGTCGCTCTCGACGACGTCCTCGCCGCCGGCCCACGGCTGCTCGCGCTCGCCGCCGACGTACGCGACCCCGGCAACGCCGGCACCGTCATCCGCTGCGCCGACGCGGCCGGTGCCGGCGGCGTCGTGCTGACCGGCTCGTCGGTGGACCCCTACAACGGCAAGGCCGTCCGCGCGTCGGTCGGCTCGCTGTTCCACCTGCCGCTGTGCGTCGACGGGCGACGCCGGAGGTGCTGGCCGCCGCGCGCGCCGCGGGGCTGACCGTGCTGGCCGCCGACGGCGCGGGCGAGGTCGACCTCGACGACGCCGCCGACGACGGCCTGCTCGCCGAGCCGACGGCGTGGCTGTTCGGCAACGAGGCGTGGGGACTGCCCGAGGAGGTTGCCGCGCTGGCCGACCACCGGGTGCGGATCCCGATGCACGGGCGGGCGGAGAGCCTCAACCTGGCCACCGCGGCGGCGGTCTGTCTCTACGCCAGCGCCCGCGCGCAACGACGCCCCTCGACGCACTAGCCTGTCGGCATGGGAGCGGGGGCGCACGGCACGGTCGGATCGGGTCTGGACGGAGCCGCCTTCGACGCGCTCCCCGACGGGGTGGTGGTCGCCGACGCCACCGGCACGGTCACGCTGGTCAACACGGCCGCCGCCGCGCTCCTCGGCGCCTCCGACGGCGTCGGGCGCCCGCTCGCCGAGGTGGTCGCGCTCCAGGACCGAGCAGGCACGCACTGGTTCGAGTGCATGGCGCCGTACGCCGGACTGGCGACGCGTCGTCGCCTGATCGAGCAGGCGTGGTACCTCTCCGACGGCACCGAGCTCCTCGTCACGGCCCGCATCGTCCGCGACGGGCCGTCCTCGCCGGTGCGCCAGGTCGTGGTGTCGCTGCGCTCCGCGCGGGCCCGCGAGCGTCTCGACCGCGAGCGCTCCGACCTCGTCGCGACCGTCGCCCACGAGCTGCGCTCGCCGCTGACCGGCGTCAAGGGCTTCGTGGCGACGCTGCTGGCCAAGTGGGACAAGCTCAACGACGACCAGAAGAAGATGATGCTCGAGACCGTCAACGTCGACGCGGACCGGCTCACCCGGCTGATCGCGGAGCTGCTCGACGTGGCTCGCATCGACACCGGCCGGCTCTCGCTGTTCCCCCGCCCGCTCGACCTCGAGCCGGCCGTCGCCCGGGTGCTGGCCTCGGTGCACGCCGGCACCGGTCGCGAGATCGCGTTCGCCGTCGAGGGCGAGCTGCCGACGGTGTCGGCCGACCCCGACAAGTTCGCCCAGGTGGTGACGAACCTCGTGGACAACGCGATCCGGCACGGCGACGGCCAGGTCACGCTGACCGCCTCGCGCGTCGACGGCGCGGCGCCCTGGCCGGGCGTCGTCCTGCACGTCGACGACGAGGGCGACGGGATCAGCCCGGACATCCGCAGCCGGGTGTTCACGAAGTTCTGGAAGCACGGCAACCGCGGCGGCTCCGGCCTGGGGATGTACATCATCCACGGCCTGGTGACCGCCCACGGCGGCTCGGTGGAGATCTCCGACTCGCCCGCCGGCGGCGCCCGCGTCACGATCCTCTGGCCCGCCGAGGACCGCCGTCCCGAGTGAGACGGGGGGACGTTTACCAGGTGATGCCGGTTTTCTGCCGCTCCCCATGGTGAGTTCACCGTGGGGAGCGGCCGTTTTCCTGCATCACCTGGTAAACGTCCACCCCCCCGGCAAACCGGTTCGCGGGTGCGGCGACGGACTTCCTAGACTGCGTGCAGCACCCCATCAGCCCGAGAGGCGGCCCATGTCCGGCCCGAACACCGAGTACGACCCCGTCGAGGTGACCCCGCTCCAGGCGGACGAGGTCGAGGCCATGCGGGTCGCGGCGCTCGAGGCGGTCGCGGCGGCGCGCGACCTCGACGACCTGCGCCGGGTGCGCGGCGAGCACGCGGGGGACAGGTCGCCGCTGGCACTGGCCAACCGCGAGATCGGGGCGCTGCCCCCGCAGGCCCGCAAGGACGCCGGCATGCGCGTCGGCAGGGCCCGCGGCGCCGTCGGCGCGGCGCTCGCGGCGCGGCAGGCCGAGCTCGAGGTCGAGCACGAGGCCCGGATCCTCGCCGAGGAGACCGTCGACGTGACGCTGCCGTGGGACCGCTCGCCGGCGGGGTCGCGGCACCCGCTCACGACGCTGCAGGAGCTCGTCGCCGACGTCTTCGTCGCGATGGGCTGGGAGGTCGCCGAGGGCCCCGAGCTCGAGGCCGAGTGGCTGAACTTCGACGCCCTCAACCTCGGCCCGGACCACCCGGCGCGCACCATGCAGGACACGTTCTGGCTCGAGCCCGCCGACGGCGGCCTGGTGATGCGCACGCACACCTCCCCGGTCCAGGCGCGGACCATGCTCGAGAAGGAGCCGCCGATCTACGTCATCTGCCCCGGCCGGGTCTTCCGCACCGACGAGCTCGACGCCACGCACACGCCGGTGTTCTCCCAGGTCGAGGGTCTCGTGGTCGACAAGGGCATCACGATGGCCCACCTCAAGGGCACGCTCGACCACTTCGCCCAGTCGATGTTCGGCGACGGCATCACGACGCGCTTCCGGCCGTCGTACTTCCCCTTCACCGAGCCCTCCGCCGAGGTCGACCTGGTCTGCTTCGTCTGCCGCGGCCGGGAGCCCGCGGTCGAGACCTGCCGCACCTGTAAGGGCGAGGGCTGGATCGAGTGGGGCGGCTGCGGCGTGGTCAACCCACGGGTGCTGCGCGCGTGCGGCGTGGACGCCGAGGTGTACACCGGCTTCGCGTTCGGCATGGGCCTCGAGCGCACGCTGATGTTCCGCCACGGCGTCGAGGACATGCGCGACATGGTCGAGGGGGACGTGCGCTTCACCGCCGCGTTCGGGACGGAGATCTGATGAGGGCCCCGCTGAGCTGGATCCGCGAGTACGTCGACCTGCCGGACGACGTCACCCCGCAGGAGCTGGCACACCGGCTGACCGCCCTGGGCCTCAAGCTCGAGGCGCTGACCTCGCCCGGGGCCGACGTCGAGGGTCCCCTCGTCGTCGGGCGGGTGCTGGCCTTCGACGCCGAGCCGCAGAAGAACGGCAAGACGATCCGGTGGTGCCGCGTCGACGTCGGGCCCGAGCACAACGACGACGAGGGCGGCCGCGGGATCGTCTGCGGCGCGGACAACTTCGCCGTGGGCGACCTCGTGGTGGTGTCGCTGCCCGGGGCGGTGCTGCCCGGCGGCTTCGCGATCGCGGCGCGCAAGACCTACGGCCACCTCTCGGACGGGATGATCTGCTCGACCAAGGAGCTCGGCACCGGCGACGACCACGGCGGCATCCTCGTGCTCGACGCGCGCCTGGAGCCCGACGCGGTCCCCGGCGACGACGCGATCGCCCTGCTGGGCCTGCGCGACGAGGTCATCGAGTTCGAGATCAACCCCGACCGCGCCTACGCCCTCTCGCTGCGGGGGATCGCCCGCGAGGCCGCGATCGCCTTCGACGTGCCCTTCCACGACCCCGCGCACCGCGACGTCCCCTCGCCGAACGAGTCCGGCTGGCCGGTCCGCGTCGAGGCCCCCGACGGCTGCCCGGTCTTCGCGACCCGCACGGTCACCGGCTTCGACCCGACCGCGCCCACCCCGCGCTGGCTCGCCCGGCGCGTGCAGCTGGCCGGGATGCGGCCGATCTCGCTGGCCGTCGACATCACGAACTACGTGATGCTCGAGCTCGGCCAGCCGATCCACGGCTACGACGGCGACCGGCTCGCCGGCCCGATCGTGGTCCGCCGGGCCGAGGACGGCGAGCGGCTCACCACCCTCGACGACGTCACCCGCACCCTGTCGGCCGAGGACCTGCTGATCACCGACGACTCCGGCCCGATCGGCCTCGCCGGCGTGATGGGCGGCCAGACCACCGAGCTGTCCGGCTCCACCAGCCACGTCGTCGTCGAGGCGGCGCACTTCGAGCCGACCACGATCTTCCGCACGGCGCGCCGGCACAAGCTCCCCTCCGAGGCGTCGCGGCGCTTCGAGCGCGGGGTCGACCCGCTGCTGCCGGCGTACGCCGCCGACCGCGTGGCGCGCCTGCTCGTCGAGCACGGCGGCGGGACGGTCGGCGACGGCGTGACGTACGTCGGACGTCCGCCCGCGCAGCCGGTGGTCACCGCCGACCTCGACCTGCCCGCCCGGGTCACCGGGATGGCCATCGACGCGGACACCACCGTCGCGCACCTGCGCACGGTCGGCTGCACGGTGGCCACCGAGGGCGACCGGCTGACCGCGCTGCCGCCGTCGTGGCGACCCGACATGACCGACCCCTACGACCTCGTCGAGGAGGTCGCCCGCCTCGTCGGCTACACCGAGGTGCCCTCGGTGCTGCCCGCCGCGCCGGCCGGCCGCGGGCTCACCAAGGCCCAGAAGCTACGCCGCCGCGTCGGGTTCGCCCTCGCCGGCGCCGGGCTCGTGGAGGTCCGCTCCTACCCGTTCCTCGGCACCGCCGACCTCGACCGGCTCGGCCTGCCCGAGGGCGACCCGCTGCGCGACACCATCCGGATCGCGAACCCGATCTCGGAGGAGGAGCCCTTCCTCGCGACCACGCTGCTGCCCGGCACTGCTGCGCACCACCGCGCGCAACGTCGGGCGCGGCGCCCCGGCCGTCGGCATCTACGAGACCGCGGCGGTGTTCCTGCCCGACGCCGGACCACCTCAAGGCGCCCATCCTCGGCGTCGACTGGCGCCCGGACGAGGCAGACCTCGACAAGCTGATGGCCGCCGTGCCGCCGCAGCCGCTGCACCCTCGCGGTGGTGCTGGCCGGCGACCGGCAGCCCGCCGGCTGGTGGGGCGAGGGCAGGCCCGCCAGCTGGGCCGACGCCGTCCAGGTGGTCCGCGAGGTCGCCCGCGTCCTCGGCGTCGAGGTCGAGGTCGTCCAGGCCACCCGAGCGCCCTGGCACCCCGGCCGGTGCGCCCGCCTGCTCGTCGACGGCCACGAGGTCGGGCACGCCGGCGAGCTGCACCCAGCCGTCTGCACGGCGTACGGCGTCCCCGCCCGGACCAGTGCCGTCGAGGTCGACCTCGGCGCGCTGATCGACCGGGCACCCGCGACGGCCGGCGCGCCGGCCTTCTCGACGTACCCGGTCGCCAAGGAGGACGTCGCTCTCGTCGTCGACGCGGACCTGCCCGCGGCGGTCCTCGCCGCGACCCTGCGCGAGGGCGCCGGCGACGCTGCTCGAGTCGGTGCGGCTCTTCGACGTCTACACCGGGTCGCAGATCGCGGCGGGCAAGAAGTCGCTCGCCTTCGCGCTGCGGTTCCGGGCGCCGGACCGGACCCTCACCGAGGCTGAGACCGGCGCGGCCCGCGACGCCGCCGTCGCCCTCGCCGCCGAGCGCCACGGAGCGGTCCAACGGTCGTGACCGACGCGGCCGCGACCTGGGCGCTGGTCCTGCTCGACGGGGTGCGCTGGCACGGCGTGCCCGTTCCCGGCGAGCGCTCGCACGCGCTGCTCGCGGCGCTCGCGCTCGAGCCCGGCCGGGTCGTCGGCGACGCCCGTCTGGTCGAGGAGGTGTGGGAGGACGCCGCGCCGGCGAACCCGACCAAGGCGCTGCAGGTGCTGGTCTCCCGGCTCCGGGCGCAGACAGACCCCGCGCTCGTGCAGCGCAGCGGCCACGGCTACCGCCTCGGTCGCGACGACGTCGACCTGCTGGTCCTGACCGGCCACGCGGGGGCCGCCCGCGACGCGCTCGCGGCCCAGCGGCCGGCGGCGGCCCGCGACGCACGCCCGCTCGGCGCTTGCGGTCCCCGTCGCGGAGGTGGGTACGTCGGACGACGGACCGCTCGCGCGGGCCGCGCCGGCGGCCGCCCGTCACGTCGCGGCGGGCGCGGGAGGTGCTCGGTCGGGCGCTGTCGCGCGCTCGGCGGAGCACGCCGAGGCGCTGGCGCTGCTCGAGCCGCTGGTGCGCGAGCGCCCCGACGACGAGACGCTGCTGGAGGCCCTGCTGCGCAGCGAGGCCGCCGTCCGCGGGGCGCCGGCGGCCCTGCAGCGCTTCGAGCGGCACCGCGCCTCGCTGCGGGACCGACTCGGCAGCGACCCCGGGCCCGGCCTGCGCGCGCTGCACGCGCGAGCTGCTCGCGCTCGACCGCCCGGTGCGGGAGGGGCTGCTGCTACGAGCCCTCGCGGCTGATCGGGCGCGAGGACGACGTGGCGGCGCTGGCCGCGATGATCCGGTCCGCGCGGGTGACCATCGATCGTGGGCGCCGGCGGGCTCGGCAAGACCCGGCTCGCGCACGTGCTCGGCAGCCGCGCGGAGCAGCCCGTCGTGCACTTCGTCGAGCTCGCCGTCGGTCACCTCGCCCGACGGGGTGGCGGTCGAGGTCGGCTCGGTGCTGGGGGTGCGGCAGCTCGGCCGCGGCGGGCCGGATCCTGCACGAGCAGGCCCAGCGCGCCGACCTCCAGGCCCGGATCCTGGACCGGGTGGTCGGCGTGCCCTCGCTGCTGATCCTCGACAACTGCGAGCACCTCGTGGAGGCGGTCGCCGACCTGGTCGCGGTCCTGGTCGCCCGCGCGCCGCGGCTGCGCGTGCTCACCACGACGCCGGGCCCCGCTCGGCATCGCCGCCGAGCGGGTCTACGCCGCTGCCGCAGCTCGGCCACGACGACGCCGTCGAGCTGTTCGGCGAGCGGGCCACGCGCCGCCCGTCCCGGCGTACGCCTCG
This sequence comes from uncultured Actinomycetota bacterium, assembly GCA_963781745.1. Taxonomy (GTDB): domain Bacteria; phylum Actinomycetota; class Actinomycetes; order Propionibacteriales; family Nocardioidaceae; genus Nocardioides_B. The sequence goes on from CAWAHH010000004.1 coordinate 79,973, forward strand.
ACGACGCGCGGGTGGCCGCCCTCGTCGACCGGCTCGACGGGCTGCCGCTGGCCGATCGAGCTCGCCGCGGCCAAGGTGCGGGTGATGTCGGTCGAGGAGATCGAGCGGCGGCTGGAGAACCGGTTCGCGCTGCTGCGCGGCGGCAGCCGGGACGCCCCGAGCGCCACCAGACGCTGCTCGCGGTCATCGACTGGTGCTGGAACCTGCTCGACGACGAGGAGCGGGTCGCGCTGCGGCGGCTCTCGGTGTTCCGCGACGGCTTCTCCCTCGAGGGCGCGGCGGCGGTGGTCGGCGTCGAGGACCCCGTGCTGCTGGTCGAGCAGCTGGTCGACCAGTCCCTGGTCGCCGTCGACGAGGGCGGCCGGCGTGCGCTACCGGCTGCTGGAGACGGTCCGCGAGTTCGGCCGGCATGCAGCTCGTCGACGCGGGCGACGACGACGAGGCGGACGCGCGGCTGCGCCGCGCTGGGCCGTCGACCTCGCGGACCGGTCGGTGGCGACGATGTTCACGCCGGGACCAGGTCGACGACGGTCGCCGCGGTGCGGGCGGAGGAGGGCAACCTCGCCGACGTGCTGCGCCGCGCCCTCGCGCGACGACGACGTGGCGACGGTGCTGCGCCTCGTCGCCGTGCTGGCGGGCTACTGGACGATCTGCGGCGACCACCTCACGGTGGTCGGCCTCGCCCCCGACGCCGAGCGGGTGCTGCTGGCCGCCGAGCACCCGCCCGAGCGCGCCGAGCAGCTGCGCGGGGTGCTGGCCGCCCTGGCGACCAACAACCTGATCTTCAACGGCCAGCCCATGACGGCGACCCTGGACCGCCTGCGCGCGATGGGGCCCGGGCGTCCCGGCCGGATCGCCGCCTGGGTGCGGGTGCTGCTCACCCTGACCGCGACCGACGCCGTCCAGCAGGCCGACGTGCTGGACACGCTCAGCGGGGACGAGGACCCGGCGGTCGCGATGATGGCGCTGACGTGGAGCAGCCAGGTCCGCGAGAACTCCGGCGACCTCGACGGCGCGTTCGCGGCCGCCCGGGCGGCGTACGCCCTCGCCGACGACGCGGAGGGCCCCTGGCAGCGGGCGCTGCTGGCCTCCCAGCTGGCAGGTCTCGCCACCCAGGTGGGCGACCTCCCGGGAGCGCGGGCCTACGTCGACGAGGCGCTCGGCCCGATGGAGGCGCTCGGCGCGCTGGAGGACGCCGTGCAGCTGCGGTCGCTGCTCGCGGTCTGCGACATCCGGGTGGGTCGCTACGACGAGGCGGCGACGCTGCTCGCCGAGGTGGAGGCCGTGGACCGCAGCGAGTCGGTCTTCGGCAGCGCCATGGTGGTGCTCTGCGGCCGCGCCGAGCTGGCCCTGGCCCGCGGGGACGTCGACGAGGGGCTGCGGCTCTACCGCGAGGCGGCGCTGACCCGGGCGCGCGCACGGTGCCCGGCATCGACCTGCCGCGCGGGCTCGAGCCCTGGGTGGTGTCGGCCGGCCTCGGCGGCACTGGCCGCACACGCCCGCTTCGACGACCCCGGCGGGGCGCCCCTCGCGGCCGAGCTGCACCGAGCGGGCCGTCCGGCTGCTGGACCCGGGCTCCTCGTACGTCGACTACCCCGTGGTCGGCGCGCTGCTCTTCGCTCTCGGCACCTGGGACCTGCGCCGCGACCCCGAGCGGGGCGTGCGGCTGCTGGCACTGGGGAGCGCGTTCGCCTACAACCGGCTGCTGCCCAGCCTCGACTGGGAGCCGGTGGCCGCGCGCGCCGAGGACCGCCTGCCCGGACGTCTCGACGAGCAGCGGGCGGCGTACGCCGGACTGCTGTCGGCCGGTCTCCGCGACGAGGCCGCCCGCCTCGTCGCGGAGACCGGCTGAGGTCGTCACATCTTGCGCGTGTAGGCCCGCACCGACAGGGGCGCGAAGACCGCGACCACGACGAGCGCAGCCGAGCAGCGCCCAGCCGACCTCGGCCGGTGAACGGCCCGTCGTTGGCCAGCGACGCGGGCCGCGGCCACGACGTGCGAGACCGGGTTCACGTCGACGAACTGGCGCAGCCGCCCGGCAGCGTGTTGGACGGGACGAAGGCGTTGGACAGGAACGTGAGCGGGAACATGATCATCATCGAGATGCCCTGCACGCTCTGGGCGCTGCGGCCGAGCGTGCCGACGAAGGTGAAGATCCAGGCCAGCGACCAGCCGCACGACGATGACGAGCACGATCGCGGCGGCCACGCCGACGGCGCCGCCGCCGGGCCGGTAGCCCATCACCATGCCCATCGCGAAGGTCAGCATGGCCGCGATGGCGTAGCGCAGCAGGTCGGCGACCATCGGCCCGGCCAGCGGCGCGACCCGGGCGATCGGCAGCGACTTGAACCGGTCGAAGACGCCCTTGTCCATGTCCTCGCGCAGCTGGACGCCGGTCGCCATGCAGGCGGTGAGCGCGGTCTGCGCCAGGATGCCGGGGATCACCAGCGGGAGGTAGCTCTTCACGTCGCCGGACACGGCGCCGCCGAAGATGTAGGCGAACATCGCCGTGAACAGCAGCGGCTGGATCGTCACGTCGAAGAACTGCTCCGGGTTGCGGCGCATCTTCTTGGTGGCCCGCCAGGCCATCGACAGCGTCTGCGACAGCGTCTCGCGCACGGAGACGTGGGCGCGCAGGCCGGCCGCCGGGTCGGCGCCGCGGGCGGCCGGGGCGGCGGTGGTGGGGGAGAGGGTGGTGGTCATCGGTTCGCCTCCAGAGCGAGCTCGCGGGGGTCGGACGGGGCGGCGGTCGCGTCGTCGCCGGGGTCGTCGCTGCCGGTGTCGTGGCCGGTCAGCGCGAGGAACACCTCGTCCAGGGTGGGCTTCTGCACCGAGACCGAGGCGATGCCGACGCCCGCCTCGCGCAGGGCGATCAGCACGTCGGCGGCCCGGTTGGCATCGGTCAGCGCGACGTGCAGGCCGCCGGCCTCCGGGGTGGTCACGGGCGGCTCGCCGAGCACGCGGTCGACCACGCCGGCCGCGGTGGGTACGTCGGAGGTGTCGGCCAGGCGCAGCTGCAGGGTCGAGGTGCCGACCGAGGCCTTGAGCTGGTCCGACGTACCCTCGGCGACCTTGCGGCCGCGGTCGATCACGGTGATCCGGTCGGCGAGCTGGTCGGCCTCGTCGAGGTACTGCGTCGTGAGCAGCACGGTGCTGCCGTCGGCGACGAGGTCGCGGATGGTCTGCCACATCTGCCCGCGGGTGCGCGGGTCGAGCCCGGTGGTGGGCTCGTCGAGGAAGATCAGCGGCGGCCGGGTGATCAGGCTCGCGGCGAGGTCGAGCCGGCGACGCATGCCGCCGGAGAACTGCGAGATGGGCCGGTCGGCCGCCTCCTCGAGGCCGAACCGCTCGAGCAGGTCGACGGCGGTGGAGCGCGCCCGGCCGCGGGCGACGCCCTGCAGGCGGGCGAAGAGCCAGAGGTTCTCGCGTGCGGTGAGGTTCTCGTCGACGGAGGCGTACTGCCCGGTGACGCCGACGAGCTGGCGGACCTGGTGCGGGGCGGAGGCGACGTCGACGCCGAAGATCTCGGCGCGGCCGCCGTCGATGGGCAACAGGGTGGCGAGCATCCGCAGCATGGTGGTCTTGCCGGCGCCGTTGGGGCCGAGCACGCCGAAGATCTCGCCCTGGCGGACCTCGAGGTCGATGCCGTCGACGGCGCGGTTGCCGCCGAAGGCCTTGACCAGTCCGCTCGCGCGGACCGCGAGCCGGCTGCCTGCCGCGCGAGTGCTCGAGCCGGCGGTGCCGGCGGTCCCGGTGGTCGGAGTCGTGCTGGTGCTGGTGCTGGTGGTCATGGCAGCACTCTGCGGGACGCCGGTTTCACGACGCCTTCACCGAGGTATCACCCCCCGGACAGTCCGTGACGTTCCGGCCCCTGCAGCGGCTCCCCGGGGGCGCCAAGGTCACTGAATATGGGTATGCGGAAGTATGCGGGTTGTTGTATGGTCATGCAATGACGACGTACAGGGTGGCGGTCGCCGGAGCGAGCGGGTACGCCGGCGGCGAGGTGCTCCGCCTGCTGCTCGGCCACCCCGACGTCGAGGTCGGCGCGATCACCGCGGGGTCCAACGCGGGGGAGCGGCTCGGGTCGTTGCAGCCGCACCTCGTCCCGCTGGCCGACCGGGTCCTCGAGGAGACCTCCCTCGAGACGCTGGCCGGCCACGACGTGGTCTTCCTCGGGCTGCCGCACGGCCAGTCCGCGCCCATCGCCTCGGCGCTGCCGGACGACACCGTCGTCATCGACTGCGGCGCCGACTTCCGGCTCACCGACCCGGCGCTGTGGGAGCGGTTCTACGGCGGCACCCACGCCGGGTCCTGGCCCTACGGCCTGCCCGAGCTCGCCGACCAGCGCGCACTGCTCAGCGGGGCGTCGCGGGTCGCGGTCCCCGGCTGCTACCCGACGGTCTCCACGCTCGCCCTCGCGCCGGCCGTGGCGGCCGGCCTCGTCGACCCGTCCGGCGTCGTGGTGGTGGCCGCTTCCGGGACGTCGGGGGCGGGCAAGGCCGCCAAGCCGCACCTGCTCGGCTCGGAGGTGATGGGCTCGGCCAGCGCCTACGGCGTCGGCGGCACCCACCGGCACACCCCCGAGATCATCCAGAACCTCCGCCTGCTCACCGACCGGGACGTCGCGGTGTCCTTCACCCCGGTGCTGGTGCCGATGCCGCGCGGCATCCTGGCGACCTGCTCGGCGCCCACGAGCGCCACCGCCGAGGAGGCGTACGCCGCCTACGAGAAGGCCTACGCCGACGAGCCGTTCGTGCACCTGCTCCCCGAGGGCCAGTGGCCCGCCACCAAGTCCGTCGTCGGGTCGAACTCCGTGCACGTGCAGGTGACCGTCGACGCCGAGGCCCGACGACTCGTGGCCGTCGCCGCGGTGGACAACCTCGCCAAGGGCACCGGCGGCGCCGCCGTGCAGTGCATGAACCTCGCCCTCGGTCTCCCCGAGACCACCGGACTCACCACGATCGGACTCGCGCCATGAGCGTCACCACCCCCGGCGGCTTCCGGGCCGCCGGCGTCACCGCCGGCCTCAAGGCCTCCGGCGGCAAGGACCTCGCCCTCGTCGTCAACGACGGCCCGGCCTTCGCCTCCGCGTCGGTCTTCACCGCCAACCGCTGCAAGGCGAACCCGGTCCTCTGGAGCCAGGAGGTCGTCAAGGACGGCGTCGTGCGGGCCGTCGTCCTCAACTCCGGCGGCGCCAACTGCTACACCGGCGCCGAGGGCTTCCAGACCACGCACGCGGTCGCCGAGCAGGTCGCCACCGGTCTCGGCATCGGGGCGGTCGACGTGGTGGTCTGCTCCACCGGCCTGATCGGCCTCACCAACGACCGTGCCCTCCTGGTCGCCGGCGTCGACGAGGCGGTCGCCGCCCTCGACGCCGACGGCGGCACGGACGCCGCGACCGCGATCATGACCACCGACACCGTGTGCAAGGAGGTCGTGGTCGAGGGCAGCGGCTGGAGCGTCGGCGGGATGGCCAAGGGCGCCGGCATGCTCGCGCCGCAGCTCGCCACGATGCTCGTGGTGCTGACCACCGACGCGCTCGTCGACGCCGAGACCGCCGACCGCGCGCTGCGGGCGGCCACCCGGCTCAGCTTCGACCGGCTCGACTCCGACGGCTGCATGTCCACCAACGACACGGTGACCCTGCTGGCGTCCGGCGCCTCGGGGATCACGCCGTCCGAGGACGACTTCGCCGAGGCGGTCGCGCGCGCGTGCACCGACCTGGCGATGCAGCTGCTCGCCGACGCCGAGGGCGCCGAACACGAGATCACCATCACGGTGCTGCACGCCGCGTCCGAGGACGACGCCGTCGCCGTCGGCCGCTCGGTGGCCCGCAGCAACCTCTTCAAGGCGGCCGTCTTCGGCAAGGACCCCAACTGGGGCAGGGTGCTCGCCTCCATCGGCACGACCGACGCGGCCTTCGACCCCGCCGACCTCGACGTGGCCATGAACGGCGTGTGGGTGTGCCGGAGGTCGACGCCCGACGAGGACCCGGGCCTGGTCGACCTGTCCGGCCGCGAGGTGAGCGTCACCATCGACCTCAAGGCCGGGGACGCCCGCGCGACGCTGTGGACCAACGACCTCACCCACGCGTACGTCCACGAGAACTCCGCCTACTCGAGCTGACGCAGGAGCCCAACCGCGATGACCGCCCACCCCGCCGATCCGCCCGCCGACGAGCCGGACGACACCCACGTCGACCCCGCCTGGCGACGCGCGACCGCGCAGGCGGCCGTGCTCGCCGGCGCGCTGCCCTGGCTGAAGAAGTACCACCACCAGACGATCGTCGTGAAGTACGGCGGCAACGCGATGACCGACGACACGCTCAAGCGCGCCTTCGCCGAGGACATCGTGTTCCTCCGGATGGCCGGCTTCCGCCCGGTGGTCGTGCACGGGGGCGGCCCGCAGATCTCCTCGATGCTCGACCGGCTCGGGATCGCCAGCGAGTTCAAGGGCGGCCTGCGGGTGACCACCGAGGAGACCATGGACGTGGTCCGGATGGTGCTGGTCGGGCAGGTGCAGCGCGAGCTCGTCGGGCTGCTCAACGAGCACGGCCCGCTCGCGGTCGGTCTCTCCGGCGAGGACGCCGGGCTGTTCACCGCCGAGCGCACCAACACCGTCGTCGACGGCGAGGAGGTCGACCTCGGCCTCGTCGGCGAGGTGGCCCGGGTCCGCCCCGAGGCGGTGCAGGACCTCGTCGACGCCGGCCGCATCCCGGTCATCTCCTCGGTCGCCCCCGACGAGGAGGGCGTGGTGCACAACGTCAACGCCGACACCGCCGCAGCCGCGCTCGCCGTCGCGCTCGGTGCCGAGAAGCTCCTGGTCCTCACCGACGTCGAGGGCCTCTACCGCGACTGGCCCGACAGCGACGACGTGATCGGCGAGATCAGCCCCGAGGCGCTCGCCGAGCTGATGCCCTCGCTGGCCAGCGGCATGGTCCCCAAGATGGGCGCGTGCCTGTCGGCCGTCACCCAGGGCGTACCCCGGGCCACGGTCGTCGACGGGCGCGAGCCGCACGCCGTGCTCCTGGAGATCTTCACCGACGAGGGGGTCGGCACCCAGGTCATCCCGGGGGTGCCCACCAAGGTCCGCTCCGCCCACTACACGACGTCCGTCGCGAAAGAGGTGACCGGCAGATGACTTCCGGCAGCGAGGCCGTGCAGCGGCGCTACGCGCACTCGATGATGAACACGTTCGGCCCGCCCAAGCTGGTGCTGACCCGCGGTGAGGGGCCCTACGTCTGGGACGCCGACGGCCGGCGCTACCTCGACCTGCTCGGCGGCATCGCCGTCAACGCGCTCGGCCACGCCCACCCGGCGCTGGTGGAGGCGGTGACCACCCAGATGCGCACGCTCGGGCACGTGTCGAACTTCTTCGCGACCGAGCCTCAGGTGACGCTCGCCGAGCGGCTGCTGACGCTGGTGGGCCTGGACGGCAAGGTGTTCTTCTCCAACTCGGGCGCCGAGGCCAACGAGGCCGCCTTCAAGCTCACCCGGCGGACCGGTCGCACCCACCTCGTCGCGATGGAGGGCAGCTTCCACGGCCGTACGACGGGGGCGCTGGCGCTCACCTCGAAGGCCGCCTACCGCGAGCCGTTCGAGCCGCTGCCGGGCCACGTCACCTTCGTGCCGTACGGCGACGCCGACGCGCTCGCGGCCGCCGTGACCGACGAGACGGCCGCCGTCGTGCTCGAGCCGGTCCAGGGGGAGGCCGGCGTGGTCGTTCCGCCGGACGGCTTCCTGGCCGCGGCGCGCGAGATCACCAGAGAGCACGGCGCCCTGCTGTGGCTCGACGAGGTGCAGACCGGGATGGGCCGCACCGGGTCCTGGATGGCGCACGCCGGGTCGGGGGTGCGCCCCGACGTGGTGACCCTCGCGAAGGGTCTCGCCGGCGGCTTCCCGATCGGCGCCACCGTCGCGGGTGGCGACGCGGCCGACCTGCTCGGGCCCGGCAACCACGGCACCACCTTCGGCGGCAACCCGGTCGCGGCCGCCGCCGCGCTCGCGGTCATCGAGACGATCGAGAAGGACGGCCTGCTCGACAACGCCCGCAAGGTCGGCGAGGTCCTGGAGAACGGCCTCGAGGACCCCCGGGTCACCGCGGTCCGGGCCCGCGGCCTGCTCGTCGGCATCGACCTCGACCGCGACGTCGCCCCCGGGGTCGCCGCCGCGGCCCAGCGTCACGGCGTGATCGTCAACGCCTGCGCGCCGGCGACCATCCGGCTGGCCCCGCCGCTGGTCCTCACCGCCGAGCAGGCGGGCGAGTTCCTCGACGTCTGGCCCCGCGTGCTCGACGAGGCCTACGCGGACGCCGGGGACCCGTCGTGACGCGGCACTTCCTGCGCGACGACGACCTCACGCCCGCGGAGCAGGCCGAGGTGCTGGCCCTGGCCCGCGAGCTCAAGGCCGAGCGCCATGCCGCCACCCCGTTCGCGGGGCCGCGGGCCGTCGCGATCATCTTCGACAAGCCGACCCTGCGCACGCAGGCGTCGTTCACCGCCGGGGTCGCCGAGCTCGGCGGCTACCCGATGCTCGTCGACGGCGCCCTGGCCCGGATCGGCACCCGCGAGTCGGTGGCCGACTCGGCGCGGGTGCTCGGCCGGATGGTCTCCGCGGTGGTCTGGCGCACCTTCGGCCAGGACCGCCTCGAGGAGATGGCCGAGCACGCCGGCGTACCCGTCGTCAACGCGCTGACCGACGAGTTCCACCCCTGCCAGCTCCTCGCGGACCTGCAGACCATCGAGGAGCACAAGGGCCGGCTCGCCGGGCTGACCGTGGCGTTCCTGGGCGACGCCGCGTCCAACATGGCGCACTCGTTCCTGCTCGCCGGGGCCACCGCCGGCCTGCACGTGCGGGTCAGCGGCCCCGACGGGTTCGAGCCCGACGCGGCGGTGCTGGCGCGCGCCGTCGACCTCGGGGGTACGACGGGGGGCTCGGCGCGCGTCGTGCGCGATCCCGTCGAGGCGGTGACCGGGGCCGACGTCGTCGTGACCGACACCTGGGTCTCGATGGGCAAGGAGGACGAGGCCGACGAGCGGACGGCACCGTTCCTGCCCTACGCGCTGACCCCGGCCCTGCTCGAGCACGCCGCCGCCGACGCGATCGTGATGCACTGCCTGCCGGCGTACCGCGGCAAGGAGATCGCCGCCGAGGTCATCGACGGCCCACGCAGCGTCGTGTGGGACGAGGCCGAGAACAGGCTGCACGCCCAGAAGGCGCTGCTCACCTGGCTGATGTCGCACCAGGGCGGCCCGTCGTGAGCGCCGGCATCCCGGGCACGAAGGGCGCGCGCCAGCAGCGCATCGTCGACCTGCTCGCCCGGCACCAGGTCCGCTCGCAGACCGAGCTCGCCGAGCTGCTCGCCGAGGCGGGAGTGGTCGTCACCCAGGCGACCCTGTCGCGCGACCTGCTCGAGCTCGACGCCCTCAAGGTCCGCGCCGCCTCGGGCGCCCTGGTCTACGCCGTGCCCGCCGAGGGCGGCGACCGGAGGCCCGCGGGCGTCACCGAGTCGGCGGCCTCCGAGGCGCGGCTGGCCCGGCTCCTCGGCGAGCTGCTGACCTCCGCCGACGGCTCGGGCAACCTCGCGCTGCTGCGCACCCCGCCCGGGGCCGCGCAGTTCCTCGCCTCGGCCTTCGACCGGGCCTCCCTCGAGGACGTCCTCGGCACGGTCGCCGGCGACGACACCGTGCTGGTGATCAGCCGACGGCCCGACGGGGGGCACGAGCTCTCCGAGAGACTGGTCGAGCTCGCCAACGGACACGTCGCCTCGCTCGGCGCGGCCGGCGAGCCCACCGCCTCGCCGCACCCCTGACCCAGAGCACGCCAACCCGACCTGGCCGTCCCGGCCCCACGCACCACCAGCCTCCGAAGGAACCACCGTGAGCAAGGTCCTGACCTCCCTCCCCGTCGGCGAGCGCGTCGGCATCGCCTTCTCCGGCGGTCTCGACACCTCCGTCGCCGTCGCCTGGATGCGGGCCAAGGGCGCGATCCCGTGCACCTACACCGCCGACATCGGCCAGTACGACGAGGAGGACATCTCCGGGGTCCCGGCACGCGCGGTCGAGTACGGCGCCGAGCTCGCGCGCTCCGTGGACTGCCGGCGGATGCTGGTGGAGGAGGGCCTGGCCGCGCTGGCCTGCGGGGCGTTCCACATCCGGTCCGGCGGTCGCGCCTACTTCAACACCACGCCGCTGGGGCGCGCGGTCACCGGCACCATGCTGGTGCGCGCGATGCACGAGGACGGCGTCGACATCTGGGGCGACGGCTCGACGTTCAAGGGCAACGACATCGAGCGGTTCTACCGCTACGGCCTGCTGGCCAACCCCGACCTGCGGATCTACAAGCCCTGGCTGGACGCCGATTTCGTGCACGAGCTCGGCGGCCGCACCGAGATGAGCCAGTGGCTCACCGAGCACGGCCTGCCCTACCGCGACAGCCAGGAGAAGGCGTACTCCACCGACGCGAACATCTGGGGCGCCACCCACGAGGCCAAGACGCTCGAGCACCTCGACGTCTCGCTGGAGGCCGTCGAGCCGATCATGGGCGTGAGGTTCTGGGACCCCGCCGTCGACATCGCCACCGAGGACGTCACGATCCGGTTCGAGCAGGGCCGCCCGGTCGCCATCGACGGCCGCAGGTACGACGACCCGGTCGAGCTGGTCCACGACGCCAACGTGATCGGCGGCCGGCACGGCCTCGGCATGTCCGACCAGATCGAGAACAGGATCATCGAGGCGAAGTCGCGCGGGATCTACGAGGCGCCCGCGATGGCACTGCTGTGGATCGCCTACGAGCGGATCCTCAACGCCATCCACAACGAGGACACCATCGCCAACTACCACCTCGAGGGCCGCCGCCTCGGCCGGCTGCTCTACGAGGGCCGGTGGCTCGACCCGCAGGCGCTGATGCTGAGGGAGGCGATCCAGCGCTGGATCGCCTCCCTGGTGACCGGCGAGGTCACCCTGCGGCTCCGGCGCGGCGAGGACTACACGGTGCTGCGCACCGACGGCCCGGCGTTCTCCTACCACCCCGACAAGCTGTCGATGGAGCGCACCGAGAACGCCGCCTTCGGGCCGACCGACCGGATCGGCCAGCTGACCATGCGCAACCTCGACATCGCCGACTCGCGCTCCAAGCTGGAGGCCTACGCCACCCAGCCCCAGGACCAGGGCCACGTGCTGGTGGAGAACGGCAACCTCTTCGGTCGCCTCGAGCCCGGCGGCGCCCTGCGCATCGCCAGCAACCCGGCCGCCGAGGGCGACGCCGGCGACGAGGCCCTCGACCACGCCGCCATGGAGTTCGGCACCGACTGACCACCCCCGCTGCTGCAGGAAGGCACCCATGACCCACGCCACCAACGAGGGCGCCCTGTGGGGCGGACGCTTCGAGGGCGGGCCCAGCGACGCGCTCACCGCGCTGTCGCGCTCGACGCACTTCGACTGGCGCCTCGTGCCCTACGACCTCGCCGGCTCGCGGGCGCACGCCCGCGTGCTGCACGGTGCGGGCCTGCTCACCGAGGAGCAGCGCGACGGCCTCGTCGCCGGGCTCGACCGGCTCGGCGAGCGCTTCGCCGCCGGCGACCTGCGGCCCGACCCGTCCGACGAGGACGTGCACGGCGCCCTCGAGCGCCTGCTGCTCGACGAGGTCGGCGCCGACCTCGGCGGGCGGCTGCGCGCCGGGCGCTCCCGCAACGACCAGGTGGCCACCCTTTTCAAGGTGTTCCTGCGCGAGCACGCGCGGGTCGTGGCCGGCCTGGTGCTCGACCTCGCCGACGCCCTCGCCGGTCAGGCCGAGGCCCACCTCGGCGCGGTGATGCCCGGCCGCACGCACCTCCAGCACGCCCAGCCGGTGCTGCTCTCGCACCACCTGCTCGCGCACGCGTGGCCGCTGCTGCGCGACGTCGGCCGGATCCGCGACTGGGACGCCCGCGTCGCGCACGACTCGCCGTACGGCTCGGGCGCCCTGGCCGGCTCCAGCCTCGGCCTCGACCCGCAGGAGGTCGCCCGCGACCTCGGCTTCGAGGACTCGAGCCCGAACTCGATCGACGGCACGGCGGCGCGCGACTTCGTGGCGGAGTTCGCGTTCGTGGCCGCGATGGTCGGGGTCGACGTCAGCCGGCAGGCGGAGGAGGTGATCCTCTGGGCCACCAGGGAGTTCGGCTTCGCGGTCCTCGACGACGCCTACTCGACCGGGTCGAGCATCATGCCGCAGAAGAAGAACCCCGACATCGCCGAGCTCGCGCGCGGCAAGGCGGGCCGGCTGGTCGGCAACCTGACCGGGCTGCTCGCCACCCTCAAGGCCCTGCCGCTGGCCTACAACCGCGACCTCCAGGAGGACAAGGAGCCGGTCTTCGACTCCGTCGACACCCTCGAGGTGCTGCTGCCGGCCTTCACCGGGATGGTCGCCACGCTGCGCCTCGACACCGCCCGGATGGCCGAGCTGGCCCCGCAGGGCTTCTCGCTCGCGACCGACGTCGCCGAGTGGCTGGTCCGGCAGGGCGTGCCGTTCCGGGTCGCGCACGAGGTGGCCGGTGCCTGCGTGCGCCGCTGCGAGGCGCTCGGCGTCGACCTCGACGGCCTGAGCGACGAGCAGTTCGCCGAGGTGTCCCCGCACCTGACCCCGCAGGTGCGCGAGGTGCTCACCGTCGAGGGGTCGGTGGCCTCGCGCGACGCCCGCGGCGGCACCGCTCCCGACCGGGTGGCCGAGCAGCTCGCCGAGCTGCGCTCGGTCGTCGCGGACCACCGTGCCTGGGTCGGCTGACCCGCTCCGCGCGGTCCTCGACGGTGACGTCCTCGACGTGGCGCCGCGGTTGCTGGGCGCCGTGCTGCGGCACGAGACCCCCGACGGCGCCGTCGCCGTCCGGCTCACCGAGGTCGAGGCGTACGACGGCCCCGACGACCCGGGCTCGCACGCCTACCGCGGCCGCACCGCCCGCAACGCCGTGATGTTCGGGCCGCCCGGCCGGCTCTACACGTACTTCACCTACGGGATGCACCACTGCTGCAACGTCGTGGTCGGCGCCGAGGGCGTCCCGTCCGCGGTGCTGCTGCGCGCGGGCGAGGTCGTCGAGGGGCTCGACCTGGCCCGCGCCCGCCGGTGGGCCGGGACCGCCCGGGGGACCGGCCCCGACCGCGACCTCGCGCGGGGCCCGGCCCGGCTGTGCTCGGCGCTCGCCGTCGACCTCTCCCACGACGGCAGCGACCTGACCCGCGGGGCGCTCACGCTCACCCCGGCGGAGCGGCCACCGGGCGACGTACGCACGGGGCCGCGCGTCGGCCTGCGGCTCGCCGCCGAACGCCCCTGGCGCTTCTGGTCGGACGGCGAGCCGACCGTCTCGGCCTACCGCCCCGCTGTCGCCCGACGCCGGTCGTCGCCCGACGCCTGAGCGCCGCCGCGGCACGGTGGACGTTTCAACCGACGGGGCCCGGGCATGAGGGTCGGTGGCTCACCCTCGGGCTGCAGACTCGGATGCAGGAGAACCGCATGTGCGACTTCCTCGACCGCAGGCACACGATCGCGCCGGCGGGCTACAACCGCTGGCTGGTCCCGCCGGCCGCGCTGGCCATCCACCTGTGCATCGGCCAGGCCTACGCGACCAGCGTCTACAAGACCTCCCTGGTCGACCACTTCGACACCAGCCTGACCTCGGTCGGCATCGTGTTCTCGATCGCCATCGTGATGCTCGGCCTCTCCGCCGCCGTGTTCGGCACCTGGGTCGACTCGGGCGGCCCGCGGCGCGCCATGGTCGCCGCGGCCTGCGCGTGGTCGATCGGCTTCCTCGTCGGCGGTGCCGGCATCGCCAGCGGCCAGCTGTGGCTGCTCTACCTCGGCTACGGCGTGATCGGCGGCATCGGGCTCGGCATCGGCTACATCTCGCCGGTGTCCACGCTGATCAAGTGGTTCCCCGACCGGCCCGGCCTCGCGACCGGCCTCGCGATCATGGGCTTCGGCGGCGGTGCTCTCGTCGCATCGCCGGTCGAGAGCAAGCTGCTCTCCCTGTACGACGGCGGGTTCGACGCCAAGGACGCCACCTCGGTGGCCAGCGGGTCCGCCGTCGCGACGATGTTCGTGACGCTCGGCCTGGTCTACCTCGTGGTGATGCTCTTCGGCGCCTGGCTGGTCCGCGTCCCCGCCGACGACTGGGTGCCCGACGGGTTCGACCCGGCCGCCGTGCGGTCCCGGGCGATGGTCACGACCGCCAGCGTCAGCGCCCGCAACGCCGTCCGCACGCCGCAGTTCTGGCTGCTGTGGGTGGTGCTGTTCTGCAACGTCACCGCCGGCATCGGCATCCTCGAGCAGGCGGCGCCGATGATCCAGGACTTCTTCCGCGAGGGCGGCGGCTCCAGCGTCGACCCGGCCGCGGCCGCCGGGTTCGTCGGGACTGCTCTCGATCTGCAACATGGCCGGGCCGGTTCGTGTGGTCGTCGACCTCCGACGTCGTCGGCCGCAAGCCGATCTACCTCGGCTACCTCGGCGTCGGCATGGTGCTCTACGCCCTGCTCGCCACCACCGGGCACAGCTCGACCGGCCTCTTCGTGCTGCTGGCCGGGGTCATCATCTCCTTCTACGGCGGCGGGTTCGCCACCGTGCCGGCCTACCTCCGCGACCTGTTCGGCACCTTCCAGGTCGGCGCCATCCACGGCCGGCTGCTGACCGCGTGGTCCGCGGCGGGCGTGGCCGGACCGCTCATCGTCAACGGCTACCTCGACGCCGAGGGCACCCCCGGCCAGCTCACCGCCGACGCCTACCGCCCGGCGCTGCTGACGATGGTGGGCGTGCTCGCCGTCGGCCTGGTCGCGAACCTGCTGGTGCGCCAGGTCGCCGACCGCTTCCACGAGCAGGACCACGAGGAGACCCAGCTGACCGCCGACGAGCCCGCTACCGCCGGTGCCGTCGGCGGGGGAGTGGCGACCCGCACCCGGACCACTGCCGTCACGTCGACCCGGCCGGTCCTGCTGGTCGTCTCGTGGGCGGTCGTCGGGATCCCGCTGGCGTACGGCGTCTACCAGACCGTCGTGAAGGTCTCGAGCCTGTTCGGCTGAGCGCCGGACACCGGGGAACCGGCCCGGGGGAGGATGGGCGCCATGCTCATCCACCCCTGGGACCGGGCCACTCGCGAGGAGTGGCGCGACGTCCTAGCCCGCAGCGACTTCGGGCAGCTCGTCAGCGCGGGGCTCGTCGACGGCTACCCGGTCGTCGTGCCCACGCACTTCCTGTTCGACGGCGACGAGACGGTGCTGCTGCACCTCGCCCGGCCCAACCCCGTGTGGCGGGCGCTGGACGCCGACCCGCACGTCGTGCTCGCGCTGGCCGGCGACTACGTCTACGTCGAGGCCGCCTGGAACGCCGACCCCGGCACCGACCCGACCCGCGGCGTGCCGACGTCGTACTACACCGCCGTCCAGCTGCTCTGCACGCGCGACCGTGGTCGACGACCCGGACGAGAAGGCGGCGATCCTCGCGCTGCAGCTCGCCCACTTCGAGCCGCCCGGGTCCACGCGGGTCGACGCCCTCGACGGCCGACGAGCGCGACCGGCGCCAGCTGCCCGGGATCCGCGGGCTGCGGCTGCACGTCGAGGCCGTACGGGCCAAGCAGAAGTACGGCGGCAACAAGACGCCCGAGCACCGCGAGGAGATCGCCGCGCACCTCGCCGAGCGGGACGGGCCGATGGACGCGGCGGCGCGGGCGCTGCTGCTGCGACGCCGCGACGACGCCGTCGCGGGGCCCTGACCACCCGACCCGCGGGGCGCGGTCCCCACCCGGGCCGTGGCTAGGGTCGCGGGGTGACCCTCCGCGACGACACCGCCCGCCGGCTGCGCCGGATCGCCCTCGACCGCCAGCGCTCCTCCCGCGTGCCCGGTGTGTTCGCCGGCGTCGTGCGCGACGGCGGGCTGGCGTGGCACGGCGGCATCGGGTCGGCCGACCTCGGCACCCCCGACGTCGCGCCGGGGCCCGACCACCAGTTCCTCGTCGCCTCCAACACCAAGACCTTCACCGCCGTCCTGGTCATGCAGCTGCGCGACGAGGGTCGGCTGCGCCTCGAGGACACCCTGGACACGTTCGTCCCGGAGGTCGGCCACACCGGCCTGACCCTCCGCCAGTGCCTCGGCCACACCTCCGGCATGCAGCGCGAGCCGCTCGGCGACGTCTGGCAGAGCCTCGAGCACCCGGACACCGCGTCCCTGCTCGGACGGCCTCACCCGGGCCGAGCGGGTGCACCCGCCGCAGCGCACCTGGCACTACTCCAACCTCGTCTACTCCATGCTCGGGCGAGGTCGTCGCCCGCCTCGACGGCCGCCCCTGGGAGGACGTCGCTGCGGGCCCGCATCCTCGACCCGCTGGAGATGCGCCGTACGACTGTCGGCTTCGACGGCCTGCGCGCGCAGGGCTACTACGTGCCGCCGTTCACCGACGTCCCGGTCGCCGAGCACGAGGTCACGCTGCGCGCGATGGACCCGTGCGGCGGTCTGGCCAGCACCGGCGCGGACCTGGCCCGCTGGTCCGCGTTCGTCGCCGACCCCGTCGCCGAGGTGCTCTCGCCCGACACGCTCGAGGAGATGTGCGAGCCCCAGGCGATGACCGACCGCGAGCGCTGGACCGGCGCGATGGGCCTCGGCTTCTTCCTCGTCCGCTCCGGTGAGAGGACGTACGTCGGCCACACCGGCGGCATGCCCGGGCACATCACCGCGGTGTTCACCGACCGGGACGCGCACACCGGTGGCATCGTGCTCACCAACTCCGGCACCACCCCCGACATCACCGGCTTCGCGGTCGCCCTGGCCGACCACGTGACCGACCACGACCCCGCCGAGCCGGAGCCCTGGCGGCCCGGGACGACCGTGCCCGACGACCTCCGCGAGCTCGTGGGGGTCTGGTACACCGAGGGCAGCCCGTTCGACGTTCTCCGTGCGCGAGGGCCGCCTCGAGGCCCGCATGCCCTCGCGCCCGAGCACAAGCCCCCGTCGGTCTTCGAGCCGGTCGGGCCCGGACCTCTTCCGGACCGTGTCCGGTCGCGAGGCCGGCGAGCTGCTCCGGGTGGTCCGCGACGATGCCGGCGCCGTGGCCCGGCTGAGCTGGGCGACGTACCTCGTGACGAGGGCGCCGCTCGCGTTCTCCCAGCACTCGGGGCACTCGGGGCACTCGGGGCACTCGGGCACTCGGGGCCCGGGCATGCCTGAGTCGCGGGCGCGGGCGCGTCCGCGCGGCGAATCCCGTTGCCAGGACACCCCGTCGATGCGGCAGGCTGGACTCACCCGCACCGGTGTCCGAGCCGGGACCGCACCAGCACGGAAGGCAGACCGTTGACCTCTGACCTGCACGTCCTCGACGACCTCGAGTGGCGCGGCCTCGATCGCGCACTCGACGGACCTCGACGCCCTGCGCGCCGAGATGGACGAGGGCCCGGTCCGGTTCTACGTGGGCTTCGACCCGACGGCGCCGAGCCTGCACATGGGCAACCTGCTCCAGATCGTCACCGCCCGGCGGCTGCAGGACGCCGGTCACGTGCCCTACGCCCTGGTCGGCGGCGCCACCGGCATGATCGGCGACCCGAAGGAGTCCGGCGAGCGGGTCCTCAACTCCCTCGACGTCGTCAAGGGCTGGGTCGAGAGGGTCCGCGCGCAGATCGAGCCGTTCCTGTCCTTCGAGGGCGCCAACGCCGCCACGATGGTCAACAACTACGACTGGACCGCGAGCCTGTCCACGATCGACTTCCTGCGCGACATCGGCAAGCACTTCCCGGTCAACCGGATGCTCGCCCGCGACGTGGTGCGCAGCCGGCTCGAGGCGGGCATCTCCTACACCGAGTTCAGCTACGTGCTGCTGCAGTCGATGGACTACCTCAACCTGCACCGCGACCACGGCGTCACCCTGCAGTTCGGGGGCAGCGACCAGTGGGGCAACCTCACCGGCGGCGTCGAGCTGATCCGCCGGGCCGAGGGTGCCCGCGTGCACGCGTTCGCGACGCCGCTGGTCACGAAGGCCGACGGCACGAAGTACGGCAAGACCGAGGGCGGCGCCCTCTGGCTCGACCCGGAGATGCTCTCGCCCTACGCCTTCTACCAGTTCTGGCTCAACGTCGAGGACGAGAAGGTCGGCGAGCTGCTGCGGGCGTTCACCTTGCTCGGCCACGAGGAGATCGAGGAGCTCGAGGCACAGACGGCCGAGAAGCCGTTCCTGCGGGCCGGCCAGAGGGCGCTCGCCGAGCACGTCACCACGCTGGTGCACGGCGCCGCGGAGACCGCCGCGGATCCAGGCCGCCTCGGCCGCCCTGTTCGGCGGTGGCGCGCTGGGCGACCTCGACCCCGCGACGCTCGGCGCCGCGCTGAGGGAGGCCGGCGCGACCGGCGTCACGACGATCCGACGGCGTGCCCACCGTCGTCGACCTGCTCGTGGCGACCGGGCTGTCCAAGAGCAAGGGCGAGGCTCGGCGCACGATCGCCGAGGGCGGCGCCTACCTCAACAACGAGCGCGTCGCCGACCCCGACCTGGCACCGGGGGAGGAGCGACCTGCTCGGCGGGTCGTGGCTGGTGCTGCGGCGCGGCAAGAAGAACCTCGCCGGCGTGGAGGTCCTGGGGTGAGCTCGCCGCGGTTCACCGAGGGCCTCGAGGAGCGCGCCGCCGCGCTGCTGCCCGAGGAGGTGCACCGCTACGTCCGCCAGGGTGCCCGCGACGGGGTCACCGCGGGGGAGGCCGTGGCCGCCTGGGACCGGCAGGCGGTTCCTGCCGCACGTCCTGCGCGACGTCACCGGGGTGGGCACGTCGACATCGCTGCTCGGCACGCCGGTGCGGTCGCCGATCGGCGTGGCCCCCACGACGCTGCAGCGGGCGGCGCACCCCGACGGCGAGGTGGCCATGGCCCGGGCCGTCGCGGCCGCCGGGTCCGTGCTCGTGGTCTCCAGCAACGCGGGCTCCACGTTCGAGGACATCGCGGCGACCGGGCGTGCAGTGGTGGCTGCAGGTCTACGTCACCGCCGAGCGGCCAGACCACGCTCCCCCTGCTCGCGGCGTGCGGTGGCCGCCGGCGCCTCGGCGGTCGTGCTCACCGCCGACACCCCGGTGGTCGGCACGAAGTACGACGGCACCGGCCCGACCGTGTGGGACGTCGTGCCCCGGACTGGCTGCGCGCCAACTTCCCGCCCGGACCACGGCGAGGCACCCGGCGACGAGAAGGCCACCGACCTCGGGCCGCAGGACGTCGACTGGCTGGCCCAGGCGACCGGGCTGCCGGTCGTCGTCAAGGGGGTGCTCCGCGCCGGGGACGCGCGCCGCTGCGTCGACGCCGGCGCGGCGGCGATCTGGGTGTCCAACCACGGGGGCCGCCAGCTCGACTACGCGGTCGCCCACCGCGGACTGCCTGGAGGCGGTGGTCGCCGAGGTCGCCGGTGCGGCGCCGAGGTGTACGTCGACGGGGGAGTGCGCAACGCCCGGCACGTGCTGGCCGCGCTGGCCCTCGGGGCGCGCGGCGTCTTCCTGGGACGGCTGCCGCTCTACGCCCTGGCGGTCGACGGCGACGGCGGCGTACGCCGGCTGCTCGACGAGCTGGCCGACGAGCTCGTGGAGGCCCTGCGCCTGGCCGGGTGCCCCGCGGCGGGCGCCGTGCCCCGCGACCTGGTCGTGCCCGTGACCGGACCCGACCGCACTGACCGCAGTGACTGGTTCGACCGGGCCGACCGGCGTGCGTCCCGCCGGTCCCGCCGGTCTGGCCGGTTCGGTGCGTTGAGGGCCTCTGACCTGCGAGAATGCGGTTGTGACCGGGGCCACTCCGACCCGATTTGACCTCGCCGCGGGTCCTCCGTAATGTTCTGTCTGTCGCCAGGGAGCGGCGGGACGCAAGGCCGTGAGGCCGGGCGGCCGGCCCCGAGGCGGAACCCCTTCTGATTCACCTCCACCGAGGTGGTTCGGGTGCGCGCTTCGGCGGCCCCGGATCGGCCCGGTGGCTGTGGCGCGGGTGGGGGCCGGAAGGCAGGGCCCGGATTTGACGGGGCCTGCACGACCCGGTAAGTTTTGACCAGGTTGCCCCCCAGCGAGGCCGAGAGGCCGGACTGCGGTGCGCGCTTGATCCTTGAGAACTCAACAGTGTGCCAAAAGTCGACGAATTAATTTGTAACGCCAGTCGGCAGGTTGCGAGACGCCTTCGGTCGTCCGGTATCTGTCGATGATTCCTTTAGGTAAGACAACGTTCTACGAACTTCGGTAGAGCAACTCTTGCTGGGATACTCCAAGAAGTCGATGAATCTCGATGGACTTTGTCCTGTCGGGCAATCAAAAGAATTCAACGGAGAGTTTGATCCTGGCTCAGGACGAACGCTGGCGGCGTGCTTAACACATGCAAGTCGAGCGGTAAGGCTCCTTCGGGAGTACACGAGCGGCGAACGGGTGAGTAACACGTGAGCAATCTGCCCTTCACATCGGGATAACTCCGGGAAACCGGTGCTAATACCGAATACGACCACTTCAGGCATCTGATGGTGGTGGAAAGTTCTGGCGGTGAAGGATGAGCTCGCGGCCTATCAGCTTGTTGGTGGGGTAATGGCCCACCAAGGCAACGACGGGTAGCCGGCCTGAGAGGGTGACCGGCCACACTGGGACTGAGACACGGCCCAGACTCCTACGGGAGGCAGCAGTGGGGAATATTGGACAATGGGCGAAAGCCTGATCCAGCAACGCCGCGTGAGGGATGACGGCCTTCGGGTTGTAAACCTCTTTCAGCAGGGACGAAGCGCAAGTGACGGTACCTGCAGAAGAAGCACCGGCCAACTACGTGCCAGCAGCCGCGGTAATACGTAGGGTGCGAGCGTTGTCCGGAATTATTGGGCGTAAAGGGCTCGTAGGCGGTCTGTCGCGTCGGGAGTGAAAACTCAGGGCTTAACCCTGAGCCTGCTTCCGATACGGGCAGACTAGAGGTATGCAGGGGAGAACGGAATTCCTGGTGTAGCGGTGAAATGCGCAGATATCAGGAGGAACACCGGTGGCGAAGGCGGTTCTCTGGGCATTACCTGACGCTGAGGAGCGAAAGTGTGGGGAGCGAACAGGATTAGATACCCTGGTAGTCCACACCGTAAACGTTGGGCGCTAGGTGTGGGACTCATTCCACGAGTTCCGTGCCGCAGCTAACGCATTAAGCGCCCCGCCTGGGGAGTACGGCCGCAAGGCTAAAACTCAAAGGAATTGACGGGGGCCCGCACAAGCGGCGGAGCATGCGGATTAATTCGATGCAACGCGAAGAACCTTACCTGGGTTTGACATATGGAGAAAACTGTCAGAGATGGCAGGTCCTTACGGGCTCTATACAGGTGGTGCATGGCTGTCGTCAGCTCGTGTCGTGAGATGTTGGGTTAAGTCCCGCAACGAGCGCAACCCTCGTCTTATGTTGCCAGCACGTAATGGTGGGGACTCATAAGAGACTGCCGGGGTCAACTCGGAGGAAGGTGGGGATGACGTCAAGTCATCATGCCCCTTATGTCCAGGGCTTCACGCATGCTACAATGGCCGGTACAAAGGGCTGCGATACCGCAAGGTGGAGCGAATCCCAAAAAGCCGGTCTCAGTTCGGATTGGGGTCTGCAACTCGACCCCATGAAGTCGGAGTCGCTAGTAATCGCAGATCAGCAACGCTGCGGTGAATACGTTCCCGGGCCTTGTACACACCGCCCGTCACGTCACGAAAGTCGGCAACACCCGAAGCCGGTGGCCCAACCCTTGTGGAGGGAGCCGTCGAAGGTGGGGCTGGCGATTGGGACGAAGTCGTAACAAGGTAGCCGTACCGGAAGGTGCGGCTGGATCACCTCCTTTCTAAGGAGCACATTGGCAGCGGCCTCGTGCGTCGTCCAGGTCGTCTGTTTCGGGGACATCCGTTCCTCGGCAGACGACAGCTCACTAGTGGAACGTCGACTATTTGGTCAGTCGCTCAAGCGATCGCTCGTCAGTACTGTCTCCGGTTCGCCGGCGGCGTGGAACCTCGAGCAGGAGCGACGGAGCACGGCCAGGCACACTGTTGGGTCCTGAGGGATCGAGTACATCGATCTCTTCTGGACCACCCCCCCCGCGAACTACCGACCGGACGGATTCGTCCACCCGGTCAGCGCGGATACTGAGGGTGGGACCGCCCGTAATTTGAGAACTACACAGTGGACGCGAGCATCTTTGTAGCAAGACAAGCTACTAAGGGCACATGGTGGATGCCTTGGCACCAAGAGCCGATGAAGGACGTAGGAGCCTGCGATAAGCCCCGGGAAGTTGGCAACCGAGCTGTGATCCGGGGATTTCCGAATGGGGAAACCCAGCTGGAGTCATGTCCAGTTACCTCTGCCTGAACACATAGGGCAGTTGGAGGGAACGTGGGGAAGTGAAACATCTCAGTACCCACAGGAAGAGAAAACAAAAGTGATTCCGAGAGTAGTGGCGAGCGAAATCGGAAGAGGCCAAACCTACTTGCGTGTGATAGCCGGCAGGCGTTGCGCAGTAGGGGTTGTGGGGCCGTCACGTTGGTTCTGCCGATCCAACACAGAGTAAGAAACCATCGTTGAAGTTGAAGCGGACTGGAAAGTCCCGGCGTAGAGGGTGATACCCCCGTACACGTAAGACGATGGCTCTGAGACGTCACCCCAAGTAACACGGAACCCCTGAAATTCCGTGTGAATCTGGCGGGACCACCCGTTAAGCCTAAATACTCCTTGGTGACCGATAGCGGACAAGTACCGTGAGGGAAAGGTGAAAAGTACCCCTGGCGGGGAGTGAAATAGTACCTGAAACCATGTGCCTACAATCCGTCGGAGCGAGTCTTCGGACTTGTGACGGCGTGCCTTTTGAAGAATGAGCCTGCGAGTTTGCGTTGTGTGGCAAGGTTAACCCGTGTGGGGAAGCCGTAGCGAAAGCGAGTCCGAATAGGGCGACTGAGTCGCACGACCAAGACCCGAAGCGGAGTGATCTATCCATGGGCAGGTTGAAGCGCGGGTAAGACCGCGTGGAGGACCGAACCCACCAGGGTTGAAAACCTGGGGGATGACCTGTGGATAGGGGTGAAAGGCCAATCAAACTCCGTGATAGCTGGTTCTCCCCGAAATGCATTTAGGTGCAGCGTCGCGTGTTTCTTACCGGAGGTAGAGCACTGGATGGTCTAGGGGGCCCACAAGCTTACCGAAATCAGCCAAACTCCGAATGCCGGTAAGTGAGAGCGCGGCAGTGAGACTGCGGGGGATAAGCTCCGTAGTCGAGAGGGAAACAGCCCAGACCATCAGCTAAGGTCCCTAAGCGATAACTAAGTGGAAAAGGATGTGGAGTCGCACAGACAACCAGGAGGTTGGCTTAGAAGCAGCCACCCTTGAAAGAGTGCGTAATAGCTCACTGGTCAAGTGATTCCGCGCCGACAATGTAGCGGGGCTCAAGTTATCCACCGAAGCTATGGCATTCACGCATCAGCCCGGCCTCTTCGTAGGTCCAGGTGCGTGGATGGGTAGGGGAGCGTCGTATGGCGAGCGAAGCGGCGGTGTGAACCAGCCGTGGACGCCATACGAGTGAGAATGCAGGCATGAGTAGCGAATGAAGAGCGAGAAACTCCTCCGCCGAATGATCAAGGGTTCCAGGGTCAAGCTAATCTGCCCTGGGTAAGTCGGGACCTAAGGCGAGGCCGACAGGCGTAGTCGATGGACAACGGGTTGATATTCCCGTACCGGCAAAATAGCGCCCATGACGAACCTAGTGATGCTAAGTGCCCAAAACCTCCGGGATCCTTCGGGACGATGGAGGCGGAGCGCACGACCCGAACTAGTAGTAGTCAAGCGATGGGGTGACGCAGGAAGGTAGTCCAACCGTGGCGATGGTAGACCACGGCTAAGGATGTAGGGCGAGACGTAGGCAAATCCGCGTCTCATGTGCCTGAGATCCGATGGGGAGTCCGTATGGACGAAGTGGATGATCCTATGCTGTCGAGAAAAACCTCTAGCGAGCTATGCGCCGCCCGTACCCCAAACCGACTCAGGTGATCAGGTAGAGAATACCAAGGCGATCGAGTGAACCATGGTTAAGGAACTCGGCAAAATGCCCCCGTAACTTCGGGAGAAGGGGGGCCGGATTCGTGAAGGGACTTGCTCCCGGAAGCGATGATGGCCGCAGAGACCAGGCCCAAGCGACTGTTTACTAAAAACACAGGTCCGTGCTAAGTCGAAAGACGATGTATACGGACTGACTCCTGCCCGGTGCTGGAAGGTTAAGGGGACGTGTTAGCTGATTCGTCAGCGAAGCGCAGAACTTAAGCCCCAGTAAACGGCGGTGGTAACTATAACCATCCTAAGGTAGCGAAATTCCTTGTCGGGTAAGTTCCGACCTGCACGAATGGAGTAACGACTTGGGCGCTGTCTCAACCGTGGACTCGGCGAAATTGCACTACGAGTAAAGATGCTCGTTACGCGCGGCAGGACGGAAAGACCCCGGGACCTTTACTACAATTTGGTATTGGTGTTTGGTTCGGCTTGTGTAGGATAGGTGGGAGGCTTTGAAGCATGGACGCCAGTTCATGTGGAGCCATCGTTGAAATACCACTCTGGTCGTACTAGATATCTAACCTAGGTCCGTTATCCGGATCAGGGACAGTGCCTGATGGGTAGTTTAACTGGGGCGGTTGCCTCCTAAAATGTAACGGAGGCGCCCAAAGGTTCCCTCAGCCTGGTTGGCAATCAGGTTTCGAGTGTAAGTGCACAAGGGAGCTTGACTGTGAGACAGACATGTCGAGCAGGGACGAAAGTCGGGACTAGTGATCCGGCGCTGGCATGTGGAAGCGGCGTCGCTCAACGGATAAAAGGTACCCCGGGGATAACAGGCTGATCTTCCCCAAGAGTCCATATCGACGGGATGGTTTGGCACCTCGATGTCGGCTCGTCGCATCCTGGGGCTGGAGTAGGTCCCAAGGGTTGGGCTGTTCGCCCATTAAAGCGGCACGCGAGCTGGGTTTAGAACGTCGTGAGACAGTTCGGTCCCTATCCGCCGCGCGCGCAGGAAACTTGAGAAAGGCTGTCCCTAGTACGAGAGGACCGGGATGGACGAACCTCTGGTGTGCCAGTTGTTCCGCCAGGAGCACGGCTGGTTAGCTACGTTCGGAAGTGATAACCGCTGAAAGCATCTAAGCGGGAAGCACGTTTCAAGATGAGGTTTCCCACCGGGTTAACCGGGTAAGGCCCCCAGTAGACGACTGGGTTGATAGGCCGGAGGTCGAAGGTAGTAATACACGGAGCCGACCGGTACTAATAGGCCGAGGGCTTGTCCCTCAAAGATGTTGCGCGTCCACTGTGTGGTTCCCGAGTTACGGTCGGTAGCCATGAATTGTCATGGCAGACATAACTCCATAGAGTTTCGGCGGCCATAGCGAAAGGGAAATACCCGGCTCCATTCCGAACCCGGAAGTTAAGCCTTTCAGCGCCGATGGTACTGCAACCGGGAGGTTGTGGGAGAGTAGGACGTCGCCGGACATAATCTTCGTAGAGGCCACCCGTTTCGGGTGGCCTCTACGCTTTTGTCGACCCTTGTCGCGGTCGGCTCGAGGATGTCCGTAGCAGCAGACCGAGTCCGCACCTCGTGCGGGCCGGGTCGCCGAGCAGTGTCGAGGAGTGCGTGATGGCGAGTCAGGATCGCGGCCAGGATCGCGGCAAGAGCCGCGGCCAGGGCCGCAGCGAGGACCGGGGTCGGGGCCAGGGGTCGCAGGGGTCTCGTGGAGACGCAGCAGCCCGACGCGGGAGCAGCGCCGGCGCGGGCCGCGGCGGCCAGGGCGGCCCGGGTGGCCAGCGGCGCCAGGGTGGTCGCGACGAGCGCCCGCGCGACCGGCGCGACGACCGGCGCGATGACCGGCGCACGGATGGTCCCCGCTCCTCGGAGCAGGAGAAGTACGACGGCCCGCCCATC
Organism: uncultured Actinomycetota bacterium; assembly: GCA_963781745.1. Classification (GTDB taxonomy): domain Bacteria; phylum Actinomycetota; class Actinomycetes; order Propionibacteriales; family Nocardioidaceae; genus Nocardioides_B. The sequence goes on from CAWAHH010000004.1 coordinate 105,862, forward strand.
GACGAGGCGGTGACCGGCAAGGAGCTCGACCGCTCCATCGCCCAGCAGCTGCGCGGTCTCCCCGAGAAGCTCGCGGCCCGCGTGGCCCGTCACCTGGTCTCCGCCGGACTCCTGATGGACGAGGACCCGAAGACGGCCTACCAGCACACCCTCGCCGCCCGCGCGAGGGCCGCGCGGATCGCGGTCGTGCGTGAGGCGTGCGGCGAGGCGGCATACGCGGCGGGCGAGTACGCCGAGGCGCTCTCCGAGCTGCGGGCGGCCAAGCGGATGAACGGCTCGCAGGAGTACCTCCCGGTGATGGCCGACTGCGAGCGCGCCCTCGGGCGCCCCGACAAGGCGCTGGCGCTGGCCCGCAACCCCGCCGTCGCCAACCTCGACCCCTCCCTGCAGGCCGAGATGACCATCGTCGAGGCGGGCGCGCGCCGTGACCTCGGTGAGATGGACGCCGCCCTGCGCACCCTGGAGAACGCACCGTTGCGGTCCCAGTCCCGCGCCGAGTGGGTGGTGCGGCTGCGCTATGCCTACGCCGACACCCTGCTGGCGGCCGGACGCACCGAGGACGCGATCGAGTGGTTCCACCGCACCGACGCCATCGATGGCGAGCAGGTCACCGACGCGGCCGAGCGGGTGGCCGAGCTGGAGAGCCGGCAGGCCTGATCCTCTCCACAGCGGGCCGGGCGCCCGCGCGTCCCCAGGTCCGCGCGGGCGCCGGCCACGCGGTCGGCCGCGGCGACCATCCTGGGACGCGGAGGTGGTGCAGGTGGTCGATCGGACCGAGGTCCCGTCCGGTGACGGGGCCGACAACGTGGTGGAGCTGCGCGGACGGGTCTCGTCGGCGCCGACGACGCGGGAGCTGCCCAGCGGCTCCCAGATCACGACGTTCCGGGTCAGCGTGGCCCGGGCGCGCACGCCGATGACCTCCGGGTCGCGGCAGTCGGTGGACTGGGTCGACTGCGTGGCCTGGAGCGCGCGCTCCCGGCGCAGCGTCGGTGCCTGGCAGGTCGGCGACCACGTCGAGGTCGGTGGTGCGCTGCGCCGCCGGTTCTTCCGCGCCGGCGAGGGCGCGACCACCCGGCTCGAGGTCGAGGTGCTGACCGCCCGTAGGGCGCGGGTGAACGAGGCCCGTGACGCGTGAGGGGGACTCAGGTGTCGCCGAGGTCGCGCATCACGACGCCCATCCGCGGCTTGGGGAAGAACGACGTGGACTTCCTCGGCATGCGGACGCCCCGCAGCGCCGACTCCATGACGTCGGCGACCGTGGGCGCGCACACGGCGACCACGACCCCGGGCCGCTGGGCGGTCGTGTGCAGCGCCTGGTCGAGGCTGTGGTGGTAGCCGATCTGCTCCTCGTCGACCCCCCAGGCGGGCAACAGGTCCTCGTGCAGCACCGCCGCGTCGACGGCGCTCGAGCGGCCGGTGCACACGACCGCCCAGGCGCGCCCGTCGGAGGCCACGAAGGCCGCGGTGTCCCGGTCGGCCAGCTCGGCCCGTGTCGCGAAGGCCGCCTCGCGGTCCGGGGCGGTGTGGAAGCCGTCGCCCCGGTCGAGGCAGAGATCTTGGAGGTCGGCCATCGTGAGGTCCGAGACCGAGCGATGGATGGGGCCGATGTGCAGCGGGTGGTCGCGCTGGTCGACGAGCATCGCCAGCCCGGAGTCCCACGGCGAGTCGCCGTCGGCGGCGTCGCGGTCCCGCAGGTCGGCCTGCAGCCGCAGGTAGGCCGCGTAGCGGTGGTGGCCGTCGGCGATCAACGCCTGGCTCCCGGCCAGCTCGGCGGCGATGGCGTCGAGCGTGCCGGTGTCCGTCACCGTCCAGAGCCGGTGCCGGCTGGCGTCGAGCGCGACGAAGGCGGCGAGCGGCTCCCGAGCGGCCGCCGCGTCGACGAGGTCGTGGATGCGGTCGGTGCCCTCGTGCACCAGCAGGATCGGCTCGAGGTTGGTCCGGGTGGTCCGCATGAGCACCGAGCGGTCCTCGACCGGGGCCGGCATCACGTCCTCGTGCGGCAGCACCACGCGCTCGTGCTCCTCGCGCAGCCCGACGAGCCCGATCAGCCCGCGCACGGTGGTGTCGTCGGCGGTGTACTCGTAGAGGTAGAGCGCGGGCTCGGCGTCGGCGCGCAGGAACCCGCGCTCGCGCCACTTGCGCAACCGGTCGCGCACGGCACGGTAGGGCCGCTCGAAGCGACGGGACAGGGTCAACCTGACGATGTTGCGCCGGTTGGCCGCCTCAAGGTCCCGGACGGTCTCGGCGTCCAGGACGTCGTACGGCGGGGAGATGACGGTGCCGAGGTCGCCGACGGTCGCGGGGTCGAAGCGCAGCCCGCGGAAAGGAAGGAGCACGAACGGTCGTGGCGCCCGCCCCTGCTCGGCGGTGAACCGGTGTCCCCCCTCGCGAGGGGGAGCCGGGTCGGCGTCGGTGGCCATCCGGGCATCGTACGAGAGCGCTGCCGGCGAGGTGCGGGCCGCCTGGCGGGGGCCGGTCACGACCGGACGCCGCGGGCGCGGGAGACTGCTCGGGTCACTTCCCCGTCGCCGGACACACGAAGGGTGGGCCACGTGCCGGAGGTCAGCACCGCCAGGCTGTGGGACACGTACGACGTCGCCATGCTCGACCTCGACGGGGTGGTCTACATCGGCCCCGACGCGGTCCCGGGTGCTCCGGATCACCTCGCCGCCGCGCGCGGGGCCGGCATGCACCTCGCCTACGTCACCAACAACGCGGCCCGCACCCCCGACCGGGTCGCAGCGCACCTCCGCCGCCTCGGGATCGACGTCGAGGACACGGACGTGGTCACCTCCGCCCAGGCCGCCGCCCGCCTGCTCGCCGACCAGCTGCCTGCCGGTGCGGCCGTGTTCGTGATCGGCGGGGCGGGCCTGGAGGCGGCCCTCACCGAGCGGGGCCTGCGCCCCGTGCAGAGCCGAGACGAGCAACCTGCGGCCGTGGTGTCCGGCTTCCACCCCGACCTGCGATGGTCGACGGTCATCGCCGGCGCCATCCTCGTGCGCGAGGGGCTGCCGTGGGTGGCGTCGAACACCGATCTGACCGTGCCGACCCCGGCCGGTCCGGGGCCGGGCAACGGCGCCCTCGTCGGGGTGGTCGCGCGGTTCGCCGAGCGGACCCCGGTGATCGCCGGCAAGCCCGAGGCGCCGCTGTTCGAGGAGACGCTGCGGCGCGTCGGCGGCAGCCACCCGCTGGTCGTCGGCGACCGGCTCGACACCGACATCGAGGGAGCGCGGTCCACCGGCTACGACAGCCTGCTCGTCATGACCGGGGTGACCGACCTCGCGCAGCTGGTGGCCGCCCCGCCCGGGAGCCGACCCACCTTCGTCGCAGCGGACCTCGGGGCCCTCGGCCGCGTCCTCGAGCGGCTCGACGGCCCCGACGGCCCCGACGGGAGTGGTGGCGGCAGCGACGTGAGTGGTGGCGATCGTAGCGACCCGGGCGGCTGGAGCGCGAGCGTCGAGGACGGCGTCCTGCAGGTGCGCGGGTCCGGCGACGCGGACGGCTGGTGGCGGACGGTGACGCGTGCCGCCTGGTCGCACCTCGACACGACGGGCGCGCCGGTGGACGTCTCGGCGGTCCGGCCGCCGAGTAGCGTGGACCGCGGCCCTGACGGGACATCGACGGACGGAGCATCGGCGTGACGGAGGACATGACGGGGAGCACAGCGGGGCCCCCGGAGCCGGACGAGCCGAGCGCCGACCGGTCCGAGCCCGCGGCCACCGTGTCGACGGGCAGGCCCGAGGTCGACGCGGTCCTCGCCTCGCTCGACGGTCTGGCGGACACCCCGCTCGAGGAGCACGTCGCCGTCTTCGAGGCCGCCCACGAGCGACTGCGCGCGGCGCTCTCCGACGACGGGCGTCCGGCCGGCACCTGAGCCGGTGCGACCCAGATCGCTCCCGCGCCCAGATCGCTCCCGCGCCCGATCGCTCCCGCGCCAGATCGCTCCCGCGCCAGATCGCTCCGGCGCCCAGATCGCTCCCGCGCCCGAATCGCGCCGCTCCAGCACCCACGTTCCTCACAGCACCACCAGCTTCGTCCCGGACGGCCGCACCGGTCCGCCGGGGCCCGACCCGGAGAGGCGAGCGGCCCGTGCCACGACGACTGCGCCTGGACGCCGAGCTGGTCCGCCGGGGGCTGGCGCGCTCACGGGAGCACGCGGCCGAGCTGATCGCGGCGCGGCGCGTCAAGGTCGCGGGGGTGGTCGCGACCAAGCCCGCGACCGGGGTCGGCACCGACGTGGCGCTCGTCGTGGTGGCCGATCCCGACCGGCCCGACTACGTCTCGCGCGGCGGCCACAAGCTCGCGGGGGCGCTGCAGGCGTTCGGACCGGCCGGGCTCGAGGTGCGGGGGAGGCGCTGCCTGGACGCCGGCGCGTCGACGGGCGGGTTCACCGACGTGCTGCTGCGGGCCGGAGCGGCCGAGGTGGTGGCCGTCGACGTCGGCTACGGCCAGCTCGCGTGGTCGCTGCGCCAGGACGAGCGCGTGCACGTGCACGACCGCACCAACATCCGCGAGCTCACGCCCGACCTCGTCGGCGGGGCGGTCGACGTCGTGGTCGGCGACCTGTCCTTCATCTCCTTGGAGCTCGTGCTCGACGCGCTGCTCGGGGTGACCCGCGAGGACGGCGACCTCTGCCTGATGGTCAAGCCGCAGTTCGAGGTCGGCAAGGACCGGGTCGGCAAGGGCGGCGTGGTGCGTGACCTCGCCCTGCGCGCCGACGCCGTCGAGGGGGTCGCCGCCGGCGCCGCCCGGCGCGGCTGGGGTGCGCAGGCCGTCACGACCAGCCCGCTGCCCGGCCCGTCGGGCAACGTGGAGTTCTTCTTGTGGCTGCGCCGGGGCGACGCGGTCGTCGGGAGCGACGAGATCGAGGCGGAGGTCCGTCGCACCGCGAGCCTGGGGGCGCCCGGTGAGAGGGTGGGTCCGTGACCAGCACCGACCCCGAGCCGCCGCAGCGTCGTGTGCTGGTGATCGCGCACACCGGCCGCGCCGATGCGCGGGACGTGGCGGCGCAGTTCTGCCGCGGCCTGCTCGAGCACGGGCTCGCCCTGCGCCTGCTCGAGGCGGAGGCGCACGACCTGCGCCGCGAGCTCGCCGGCGTCGAGGGGGTCGAGGTGGTGGGGCCGCGCGCCGACGCCGCCGCCGACTGCGAGGTGGTCATCGTGATCGGCGGGGACGGCACGATCCTGCGCGCGGCCGAGCTGGCCCGCGAGTGCGGGACGCCCCTGCTGGGCGTCAACCTCGGCCACGTCGGGTTCCTCGCCGAGGCGGAGTCCGACGACGTCGACTTCACCGTCGACGCGATCGTGCACCGCCGCTACACCGCCGAGGAGCGGCTGACCATCGACGTGTCGGTCTACCGCGAGGCCGAGCACGGCAAGGAGCTCGTGGCTACCACCTGGGCGCTCAACGAGGCCAGTGTGGAGAAGGCCGCCCGCGAGCGGATGATCGAGGTCGTGGCCGAGGTGGACGGCCGGCCCCTGTCGCGCTGGGGTTGCGACGGCGTGGTCTGCGCGACCCCGACCGGCTCGACCGCCTACAACTTCAGCGCCGGCGGGCCGATCGTGTGGCCGGGCGTCGAGGCCCTGCTGATGGTGCCGATCAGCGCGCACGCCCTGTTCGCGAGGCCGCTCGTGGTCGCGCCGACCTCGGTGCTCGCCGTCGAGGTGATGGCGCGCACCGACGGCGCCGCCGTGCTCTGGTGCGACGGGCGGCGCACGGTCGACCTGCCGCCGGGCGCCCGCATCGAGGTGCGCCGCGGCCGGACTCCGGTGCGCCTGGTCCGCCTGCACCAGGCGCCGTTCACCGACCGGCTGGTCGCGAAGTTCGACCTCCCGGTGAGCGGCTGGCGCGGCGCGGCGGAGCGGCGCCGCCGCAACGGCTCGTTGGGCCACCCGGACGACGACGACGTCGGTGCGGCCCCCGACGAGGTCGACGTGTACGGCGAAGGGGACGTCGGTGCTTGAGGAGCTGAGGATCACCTCGCTGGGAGTGATCGAGGAGTCGGTGCTCGAGCTCGGACCGGGCTTCACCGCGATCACCGGCGAGACGGGTGCGGGCAAGACCATGGTGGTCACGGCGCTCGGCCTGCTGCTCGGCGGCCGCGCCGACTCGGGGGCCGTGCGCACGGGTGCCCGCCGGGCTCGCGTCGAGGGGATCGTCTCGGCCGAGGGGCCCGAGCTGGCCGAGGCCGTCGACGCGGCCGGGGGAGAGGTCGAGGACGGGCGCGTGGTGCTGGCCCGCCAGATCTCCGCCGAGGGCCGCTCGCGCGCCTTCGCCGGCGGGGCGTCGGTCCCGGTGTCCACGCTCGCCTCGGTCGCCGACCCGCTGGTGGCGGTGCACGGCCAGTCCGACCAGCACCGGCTGCTGCACCCGGCCGCCCAGCGCGACGCGCTGGACCGGTTCGCCGGTCCCGAGACCCTGGCCCTGCGCGAGCGGTTCGCCCGCGGGCACGCACTGCTTCGTGCCACCGAGGCGGAGCTGACCTCCGTCGTGGCGTCGGCCCGTGAGCGCGCCCGCGAGGCCGACCTGCTGCGCCTCGGGCTCGGAGAGGTCGAGACCGTCGAGCCGGTGCCCGGCGAGGACGTCGCGCTCGGTGCGGAGGAGGCCCGCCTCGGCTACGCCGACACCCTGCGCACGGCCGCCGAGCAGGCCCGCGAGTGCCTGTCCGCCGACGACGGCCCGGACGCCCTGAGCGCCGTGTCCGCCGCCCGCACGCTCCTCGACGGCGTCCGCGACCACGACGCGGAGGCAGCGGGGCTCGCGGACCGGCTCGCCGAGGTCAGCTACGTCGTCTCCGACCTGGCCGCCGACGTCTCCTCCTACGCTGCCGGGCTCGAGACGGATCCCCAGCGCCTGGCCGCCGTGTCGCAGCGGCGCGCGGCTCTGACCGGGCTCACCCGCAAGTACGGCGAGACGGTCGACGACGTGCTCGCCTGGGCCGACGAGGCCGCCGCGAGGCTGCTCGACCTCGACGGCACCGACGAGCGGATCGCCGAGCTGACCGACCGGCGGGACCGGATCCGGGTCGAGCTCGCCGACGTCGGCGCCGCCCTCACCCGGGGCCGCGCCGAGGCGGCGGCGCGCCTCGGCGACGTCGTCACCACCGAGCTGACCTCGCTGGCGATGCCGCACGCCACCGTGACGGTCGCGGTCAGCCAGGTCGAGGACGACCGGGGCCTCGCGGTCGACGGCCGCCTCCTGCGCGCGTCCTCCACCGGCCTCGACGAGGTCGAGCTCCTGCTCGCCGCCAACCGGGGCGCCGAGCCCCGCCCGCTCGGCAAGGGCGCCTCGGGCGGCGAGCTGTCCCGGGTGATGCTGGCCATCGAGGTGGCGCTCGCCGCGTCCTACCCCGTCCCGACCTTCGTCTTCGACGAGGTCGACGCGGGCGTCGGTGGCAAGGCGGCGGTCGAGGTCGGCCGGCGGCTCTCGATGCTGGCGCGACACGCGCAGGTGCTCGTGGTCACCCACCTCCCCCAGGTCGCCGCGTTCGCCGACCGGCACGTCGTGGTGGTCAAGAGCAGCGACGGCACCGTGACCACCTCGGGCCTCACCGTGCTCGACGACGCCGCCCGGGTGCGCGAGCTGTCCCGGATGCTGGCCGGCCTCGAGGACTCCGAGACCGCCCTCGCGCACGCCGAGGAGCTCCTCGCGACCGCGCAGGAGTCCCGGACCGCCTGACGCCACCGCGCGGACACGGTCCGCCCCGGCCCCCATCCGCCCCGGCCCCCATCCGGCCCGGTCTGACCGGGACCCGACGCCGAGGTGCTCGTCACACCCGTCACACCAGCCCATGCCGTACACGCCCGGCTACCTCCGGGGATCGCTCCGGGCGCCGTGTCAGGATGGCCGGGCCATGAAGTTCCCCTCCCGCCAACCATCCGTCGACGGCGTGCCCGGAGTGTCTGGCACCGTCCGGCTGGACCGCCGGACCAGCACGCTGCTGCGCCGGCTCCGGCCCGGCGACGTCGCCGTCATCGACCACCTCGACCTCGACCGCGCGAGCGCCGAGGCGCTCGTCGAGCGCGGCGTGGTGGCGGTGGTGAACGCGTCGTCGTTCATCTCGGGCCGCTACCCCAACCTCGGCCCGGAGCTGCTCGCCCGCTCCGGGGTGCTGCTCGTCGACGCGGTCGGGCCCGAGGTGTTCTCGGCGCTCAAGGAGGGCAGCACCGTCCGCGTGACGGGCGGCTCCGTCCTGGTCGGGGAGGAGGAGGTCGCCTCGGGCCAGCCGCTGGCCGCCGAGGAGATCACCACCCGGATGGACGACGCCCGCAGCGGCCTGGCCACCCAGCTCCAGAGCTTCACCCACAACACCACGGAGTTCCTGCGGCGCGAGCAGGAGCTGCTGCTGCACGGCCAGGGCGTGCCCAGGACCCGCACCGCGATCGAGGGCCGTCCGGTGGTCGTCGTGGTGCGCGCCTACGACTACCGCGAGGACCTGCGGCGGCTGCGCCGCTTCGTGCGCGAGCAGCGCCCGGTCCTGATCGGCGTCGACGCCGGCGCCGACGCGCTGCTCGCGGCCCGGCTCCGGCCAGACATCGTCCTGGTCGGCGAGGACGGGCTCCGCCGCGGCAGCACCGACGAGGACCAGGCCGGCACGATCAGCGACAAGGCGCTGCGCAGCCCGCGCGACGTCGTGCTGCACTCCGACGGGGCCCGGCGCGAGGTCGGGTCCGAGCGGCTGGACCGGCTCGGCGTGCGCCACCAGACCCTGACCGCCTCGGGCACCAGCGAGGACGTCGCGCTGCTGCTCGCCGACGTGCGCGGGGCCAGCCTGATCATCACCGTCGGCATGCACGCCACCCTCGACGAGTTCCTGGACCGCCAGCGGACCGGGCTCGCCAGCACGTTCCTGACCCGCCTGCGCGTCGGCCCCAAGCTCGTCGACGCGAAGGGCGTCCCGCAGCTGTACGCCGGACGGGTGCGCCTGTGGCACCTCGTGCTGGTGCTCCTCGCCGGCCTCGTCGCCCTCGGGGTCGCGGTCGCGGCCACCCCGACGGGCGAGCAGTGGTGGTCGTCGATCGGCGCCGCGCTGTCCGACGTACTCGACTGGATCCAAGGACTGTTCTGAGTGATCTCCTTCCGCTACCACATCGTCTCGATCGTCTCCGTGTTCCTGGCCCTGGCCGTCGGGGTCGCGCTCGGCGGTGGCCCGCTCAAGGGCGAGGTCGACAACACCCTGGTCGACCAGGTCAAGAACGACCGGGCCACCAAGGCGGCGCTGCAGTCCCAGATCGCCACGCTGCGCGAGGGCACCGCCTTCACCGACTCGTTCGCGACCACCGCCGCGCCGTCGCTGGTCGGCGGCACGCTGAAGGGCCGCACGGTCAGCCTCGTGGTGCTGCCGACCGCCCAGCAGTCCGACGTGTCGGCGCTCTCCGACCTCGTCGGGGTGGCCGGCGGGACCGTCGGGTCGACCCTGCGAGTCGGCACCAAGCTGGTCGACGCCGGCGACAAGCAGCTCGTCGACGAGCTCGGCAGCCAGCTCGAGGGGCAGGCCAAGGGCCTGCAGGTGCCACCGGACGCCAGCCCGTACGAGCGGATGGGCGCCCTGGTCGGGCGGGCGGTCGGGACGACCGCCGACGCCGGCGCGACCGCCGACGCGACCAGCACCGAGATCCTGTCCGGCCTCACCACCGCCGGCCTGATGTCGCCCGAGGGCAAGGTCGCGCGGCGGGCGAGCCTGGTGGTCATGGTCGCCGGAGCCGGCCAGGGCAGCGACGAGGAGCGGCAGGGCGCCGCCACGATCGTCACCACGCTGGCCGCCTCGGTCGACGCGGTCACCGACGGCGTGGTGCTGGCCGGGCCGGTCGCATCGGCCAGGGACGGCGGCGTGGTCAAGGCGCTGCGCGACGACGTCGCGGCCGCCCGGACGGTCTCCACCGTCGACTCGCTCGGCCGGGCCGCCGGCCAGGTGGTCGCCGTGATGGCGCTGGCCGGCCAGGCCGCGGGGCGGACCGGCCACTACGGCGCCGTCGACGCGGCCGACGGCGCGATGCCCGGCGCCGGCGGCGCGACCGACTGACGACCGAGATCTGGACCATCCGCGGCGCGGCTTTCGCTGCGGGGGCCCGGCGTTGGTAGGCTCGAACCCCGTGGAGGCTCGGGGTTCCGACCGCCTCGCATGAGCCACTCGCAGCAGCCGCACCGACCACGGGAGTTCACTTGGCCGCCTCGCAGCCGACCAAGCACATATTCGTCACCGGAGGCGTGGCCTCCTCGCTCGGCAAGGGGCTGACCGCCTCCTCGCTGGGCAGCCTGCTGAAGTCGCGCGGGCTGCGCGTCACCATGCAGAAGCTGGACCCCTACCTCAACGTCGACCCCGGCACGATGAACCCGTTCCAGCACGGCGAGGTCTTCGTGACCGACGACGGCGCCGAGACCGACCTCGACATCGGGCACTACGAGCGGTTCCTCGACACCGACCTCGCCGGCATCGCCAACGTGACCACCGGGCAGATCTACTCCGAGGTGATCGCCAAGGAGCGCCGCGGCGACTACCTCGGCGACACGGTGCAGGTCATCCCGCACATCACCAACGAGATCAAGGACCGGGTCCGGGCGATGGCCGGTCCCGACATCGACGTGGTGATCACCGAGGTCGGCGGCACCGTCGGCGACATCGAGTCGCTCCCGTTCCTCGAGGCCGCCCGCCAGGTCCGCCACGACGTCGGCCGCGACAACGTCTTCTTCCTGCACGTCTCGCTGGTCCCCTACATCGGCCCCTCGGGCGAGCTCAAGACCAAGCCGACCCAGCACTCCGTGGCCGCGCTGCGCTCGATCGGCCTCCAGCCCGACGCGATCGTCTGCCGCTCGGACCGGCCCATCCCGGACTCGATGAAGCGCAAGATCTCGCTGATGTGCGACGTCGACGCGGAGGCCGTGGTCAACGCCAGCGACGCCGCCTCCATCTACGACATCCCCAAGGTGCTGCACGGCGAGGGCCTCGACGCCTACGTCGTACGCCGGCTGAACCTGCCGTTCCGCGACGTCGACTGGACCGGCTGGGACGACCTGCTGCGCCGGGTGCACCACCCCGCCGAGGAGGTCACCGTCGCCCTCGTCGGGAAGTACGTCGACCTGCCGGACGCCTACCTCTCGGTGGCCGAGGCCCTGCGCGCGGGCGGGTTCGCCCACGAGGCCAAGGTGAACCTGGTCTGGGTGCCGTCCGACGAGTGCCAGACGCGCGAGGGGGCCGCCCGCCACCTCGCCGAGGTCGACGCCGTGTGCGTGCCCGGCGGGTTCGGCATCCGCGGCATCGAGGGCAAGGTCGGCGCCCTGGAGTTCTCCCGCACCCACGGCATCCCCACCCTGGGGCTCTGCCTGGGCCTGCAGTGCATGGTGATCGAGTTCGCGCGGCACCGGGCCGGCATCGAGCAGGCCGACTCGACCGAGTTCCACCCCGGCTGCGCCGAGCCGGTGATCGCGACGATGGCCGAGCAGGAGCAGTTCGTCGAGGGGGCCGGCGACCTCGGCGGCACCATGCGGCTCGGGCTCTACCCCGCCCGGCTCAAGGAGGGCACGGTCGTGCGCGAGACCTACGGCGCGGCCAAGGTCGAGGAGCGGCACCGGCACCGCTACGAGGTCAACAACGCCTACCGCGACCGCCTCGAGGAGGCCGGGATGGTGTTCTCCGGGACGTCCCCGGACGACAGCCTCGTCGAGTTCGTCGAGCTGCCGCGCGACGTGCACCCCTACTACGTCGCCACCCAGGCGCACCCCGAGCTGCGGTCCCGGCCGACCCGTCCGCACCCGCTGTTCGCGGGGCTGGTCGGCGCGGCCATCGCCCGGCAGCGCGAGCTCCGCTTCCCCCTCGACGAGGCGGCGCTGCGCCGGCACCTCGACGAGGCCGACCCGGCCGACCACGTCGACGGCCAGGTGCGCCGCCCCGTCGGCGCGGCCGAGTGAGGCCCTCGGACGCTGCCCGCGACGTCCCCGAGGCCTGGCCGGTCCACGAGGTCGAGAGGATCTGGAAGGGCGCCGCGCCCTTCGCCGTACGACGCGACGTGATCTCCGCACCCGACCGTCCGGACGAGCGGTTCGGCCGCCTCGTGCTCGAGCACCCGGGCGCGGTGGTGATCCTCGCCGTCGACGACGAGGACCGGGCGCTCGTGCTGCACCAGTACCGCCACCCCGCGTCCACGCGCTTCGTCGAGCTGCCGGCGGGCCTGCTCGACGTCGAGGGGGAGGACCCCGAGGTCGCCGCCCGGCGCGAGCTGCGCGAGGAGGGGCTCGTCCTCGCGGAGCGCTGGACGCACCTGTTCTCGACGTACTCCTCGCCGGGACTGTCCTCGGAGCGGATCGTCTACTACCTCGCCGAGGGCCTGAGCCCGGCGCCGGACCGCGGCGGCTTCGAGCCCGAGCACGAGGAGGCCGACATGACGCTGTCCTGGGTGCCGGTCGCCGACCTCGTCGCGGGCGTCTGGGACGGCCGGATCACCGACGGGCCGACCGCGCAGGCGGTGCTCGGGTGGGCGCTGCGGCGGGCCTGACCCGCTGACGGCGGTCCGGGCGCTGGGAATACACTCGCCCCGGCTGCCACGACGACGTGGCCGGCCTCACAGCGGAAGGAATCCTGGTCGATGAAGGTCGGCGTCCCGAAGGAAGTCAAGAACCACGAGTACCGCGTCGCGCTCACCCCGATCGGGGTCCACGAGCTCACCCAGAACGGGCACGACGTGTACGTCGAGAGGGGCGCGGGCGTCGGCTCGTCGATCCCCGACGAGGAGTACGTCGCCTCGGGAGCGACCCTGCTGGACTCGGCCGACGACGTCTGGGGCACCACCGACCTGCTGCTGAAGGTCAAGGAGCCCGTCGCGGAGGAGTACCACCGCCTGCGCGAGGGCCAGACGCTGTTCACCTACCTCCACCTCGCGGCCGACCTGCCGCTGACCCAGGAGCTCGTCGAGCGGCGGGTCACCTCGGTCGCCTACGAGACCGTGCAGCTGCCCTCGGGCGCGCTGCCGCTGCTCTACCCGATGTCGGAGGTCGCCGGCTGCCTGGCCCCGCAGGTCGGCGCCTACTCGCTGATGAAGGCCCAGGGCGGCCGCGGGGTGCTGCTCGGCGGCGTCGGCGGCGTCGCGAACGCCAAGGTCGTCGTCATCGGTGCGGGCGTCTCGGGGCAGAACGCCGCCAACATCGCGCTCGGCATGGGTGCCGACGTGACCCTGCTCGACACCGACCTGGACAAGCTGCGGATGTCGTTCTGGCGCTACGACAACCGGGTGCACGGCCTGGCGTCGTCCAAGCTGACGATCGAGCAGCAGGTCATCGAGGCCGACCTCGTGATCGGTGCCGTGCTGATCCCCGGCGCCAAGGCCCCCAAGCTGGTCACCAACGACCTGGTCGCGCAGATGAAGCCGGGCTCGGTGCTGGTCGACATCGCGGTGGACCAGGGCGGCTGCTTCGAGGACACCCACGCCACCACGCACGCCGATCCGACGTACACGGTGCACAACTCGGTGTTCTACTGCGTCGCGAACATGCCCGGCGCGGTCCCGAACACCTCGACCTACGCGCTGACCAACGCCACGCTGCCCTACGTCGTGGCGCTGGCCAACAAGGACTGGCGGCAGGCGCTGCGCGACGACCACTCGCTGGCGCTGGGCCTCAACACCCACGCCGGCTCCCTGACCAACGCGCCGGTCGCCGCCGCCCACGGCCTGGAGAGCAAGGCGCTGGAGGAGGTCCTGGGCTGAGGCCCGGGCGGCGGGCGGGCGGTCGGTGAGCACGGGGAGCGCTGGGCCGGTCGGCCCGTCGGGGCTGCAGCGCGCGGTCCGCACCTACCTCGACCACCTCGTCGTCGAGCGCGGCGTGGCCGACAACACCCTGAAGTCCTACCGCCGCGACCTGCGCAGGTACGTCGCCTGGCTGGCCGCGCACGACGTGGACGACGTCGGCGCGGTCCGCGAGGAGGTCGTGACGGCATTCCTGGTGGCGCTGCGCGAGGGCGACGCCGAGCACCCGCCGCTCAGCGCCGGGTCGGCGGCGCGCACGGTCGTCGCGGTCCGGGGCTTCCACCGGTTCGCGGTCCGGGAGGGGCTCGCGGCGCTCGACCCGTCCGCCGCGGTCCGCCCGCCGAGCTCGGCGAAGCGGCTGCCCAAGGCGCTCCCGCTGGTCGACATCGAGCGGATCCTGGAGGCTGCCGGCGCGCCCGGGACCGCCCTGGCGCTGCGCGACCGGGCGCTGCTGGAGGTGCTCTACGGCACCGGCGCCCGGATCTCGGAGGCGGTCGGGCTCGACGTCGACGACCTCGAGCTGAGCGACCCGGCCCAGGGTGCGGTGCTGCTGCGGGGCAAGGGCGGCAAGGAGCGGATGGTCCCGGTGGGGTCCTACGCCCGCGAGGCCGTGCAGGCCTACCTCGTGCGGGGCCGCACCGCACTGGCCGGCCTGGGGGAGGGCACGCCGGCGGTGTTCCTCAACGCCCGCGGCGGGCGGCTGTCGCGCCAGAGCGCGTGGGCGGTGCTGGCCAAGGCGGCCGACCGGGCCGGGGTGACGGCCGAGGTGTCGCCGCACACGCTGCGGCACTCGTTCGCCACCCACCTGCTCGACGGCGGCGCCGACGTCCGCGTCGTCCAGGAGCTGCTCGGCCACGCGTCCGTGACCACCACGCAGGTCTACACGCTGGTCACCGTGGACAGCCTGCGCGAGGTCTACGCGACCTCGCACCCGCGCGCGCTCGGCTGAGGACGCCGGCGCGCGCGGGCGGGCCGCCCCGGCTCAGGGCAGGAAGTACATCGGGTTGGGCATCTTGAGGGTCCGGTCGGCGTAGCCGCCCTCGAGGTCGGAGAACTGGTCGCCCAGGTTGAGCACGATGTCCTGGCCGCCGTCGAGCGTCTCGATGTGCGCGCGGGTCAGCGACTTGTACTCGACCGTCGTACACGTCGGCTCGCAGGGCAGGTACGCCGGCGGCGCGGTCCGGTCCCGCATGAACAGGTGGTCGCTCGTCACGTCGGGGTAGCCCGCCGCCGCCAGGTCGCGCTCGGTGTCGGCGCGCTGGGTCTCCGCACGACCGGTGAGGTAGTAGACCTCGACGCCGTGCGCGGCGGCGCGGGAGAGCAGGCGGGGCATCCCGAACACCGCGGGCATCCCGGTGTCGTGGATGTAGGCGGCGTTGACGGCCGGGTCGAAGCCGAAGTCGTGGGTGGCCTCGTAGCGGTAGGTCAGCAGCGTGGTGTCGTCGACGTCGACGAGCAGCACCGGCGCCGCGGCGGCGCGGCGGACCAGGCGGGGGAGCGCGTGCGCGGCCCGCCGCTCGACCCGTGCCACGTCGCGTGCGTAGCGGCTGGTCTCCGTGGCGTTGTGGTCGGTCGTCCCGTCGTCGCCGTAGTAGACCTTGATCTCGTTCTTGACCAGGCCGAGGTTCG
The DNA here is from genome assembly GCA_963781745.1 of uncultured Actinomycetota bacterium. Classification (GTDB taxonomy): domain Bacteria; phylum Actinomycetota; class Actinomycetes; order Propionibacteriales; family Nocardioidaceae; genus Nocardioides_B. Next base: position 121,224 of record CAWAHH010000004.1, read on the forward strand.
GGATGTCGGTGGGCGCCCCGCCCTGGTCGAAGCCGCCGGGTGCGGGCGACGGGTGCTCGTGGCCCTGGCCGGCCAGGGCGACGCCGCTGCCGCCGGCGACGAGACCGAGGGTGGCGATCGCGACGGCGGCTCGGGTGCGGGTGAGGAACATGGGTCCTGCCTCTCGCTCGGCCCCGGCGGCCGGGGGTATGGCGGGCCGGGGCGGTGACGGGTCGGCCCATCCACTCGCGGGGAGGGCCCGGGCGTCAAGAGGTTGGTGACTACCAGTTGTTTCCGGCTGCCGAGGGGCCGTCGCGGGGCCCGCGTCGTGCACCGGGTTGTCCCCAGCCGACACCCCGCCTGTGCACGGCGCGCCTGCGCCGTCCACACGCCGTCCCCAGATTTACTGGGGCTGTAGCAAGGGCCCGGGACCGTGTTGGCGGTGCCGAGACCGAACCCATAGAGTCGCCGCGTTGCGCGCGACGAACCGACGAGTCGACATTCGCGCAGCGTGGCCGGACGAGAGGCAGCGGGCGTGAGCGACCACGGCACAGGCCATGGCAGCGGACACAGCGGGGGACAGGGCACCAGCGCGTCCGAGATGCCGCCCCTGGTCCGGATGGTCCGGTTCCCGCCCGTCGCGCCGGGCGGCCCCGGTGCGAGCAGCCAGCCCGTCAGCGCCTCAGGAGGAGCCGACCGCGTGAGCGACCCCATCCCGTTCCGACGCCCGGAGGCACCCGCCCCGTCCGTCGAGGAGCTGCACGTCGCCGACCCGCCCACCGAGCGCGAGCCGGGGGTCGAGCACGCGCCCGAGCCGGTCGTCGAGCCCGTGGTCGAGCCCGTGGTCGAGCTGGGTCCGACCGGTCGCCCCATGCCGTTCCTGCCCGAGCCCACGCCCATCGGCATCCACGGCAACGCCCGGGTAATCTCGATGTGCAACCAGAAGGGCGGCGTCGGCAAGACCACCACCACGATCAACCTCGGGGCGGCGCTCGCCGAGCACGGCCGCAAGGTGCTGCTCGTCGACTTCGACCCCCAGGGCTCGCTGTCGGTCGGGCTCGGGCTGAACCCGCACGAGATGGACCTGACGATCTACAACCTGCTGATGCAGCGCGACGTCGACATCGACGACGTGATCGTGCCCACGAACGTGCCCGGCATGGACCTGCTGCCCTCCAACATCGACCTGTCGGCGGCCGAGGTCCAGCTCGTGCAGGAGGTCGCCCGCGAGCAGACCCTCCAGCGCGTGCTGCAGCCGGCGATCTCGACGTACGACGTCATCCTGATCGACTGCCAGCCGTCGCTCGGCCTGCTCACCGTCAACGCGCTCACCGCCTCCGACGGGGTGATCGTGCCGCTGGAGTGCGAGTACTTCGCGCTGCGCGGCGTGGCGCTGCTCAAGACCACGATCGACAAGGTCCAGGAGCGGCTGAACCCCCGGCTCACGATCGACGGCGTGCTCGGCACGATGTACGACGGCCGCACCCTGCACGGCCGCGAGGTCATGGAGCGGCTCGTGCAGGCGTGGGGCGACACCGTCTTCCACACCGTGATCCGGCGGACCGTGAAGTTCTCCGACTCCACGGTGGCCGGCGAGCCCATCACGACGTACGCCGGCACGTCGGCCGGTGCGGAGGCCTACCGGCAGCTCGCCAAGGAGGTGCTGGTTCGGTGCCACGACGCGTGAGCGTGCCGGCTGCGGACGACCTGTTCCGGCCGACGGTCGTCCGCGACGAGGAACTCCGGTGACGGCTCGGGCGCCGTGGGCGACGGCGGTGCGCAGCGCGCGCGGACGCCGAGCGGGCGGGTGCGCCACGACGAGAAGATGACGGTCTACGTCACCTCCGAGGAGCTCCTCGACATCGAGCACGCCCGGCTCACCCTGCGGCGCAGCGGCCTCAGCGTCGACCGCGGTCGGCTGGTCCGCGAGGCGGTGGCGCTGGTCCTCGCCGACCTCGACGAGTGCGGCGACGACAGCCTCCTCGTGCAGCGCCTCACCCAGGCATGACCGCGACCGCCGACCCCGTGACGCCCGTGCCGCCCGCCGAGGGCCCGGCCCCGGGTCGTGCCGAGGAGTTCGCGCTCCGGCTCGACAACTTCGAGGGCCCCTTCGACCTGCTGCTGAGCCTGATCGCCAAGCACAAGCTCGACATCACCGAGGTCGCGCTCTCGAAGGTCACCGACGAGTTCATCGCGCACATCAAGTTCGCCGGCGCCGACTGGGACCTCGAGCAGACCTCGTCGTTCTTGCTGGTCGCGGCCACCTTGCTCGACCTCAAGGCCGCCCGGCTGCTGCCGCAGGGCGACGTCGAGGACGAGGAGGACCTCGCGCTGCTCGAGGCCCGCGACCTCCTCTTCGCCCGGCTGCTGCAGTACCGCGCCTTCAAGCAGGTCGCCTCCGTCCTCGAGCACCGGATCGCCGGCGAGGCCCAGCGGTTCCCCCGCGCCGTCGGGCTCGAGGAGCGCTTCGCCACGCTGCTGCCCGACGTCCTGATCGGGCTCGGGCTCGAGGAGTTCGCCGCGCTGGCGGCCCGCGCCCTGGAGCCGAAGCCGGTCCAGGAGCTCTCGCTCGACCACATCCACGCCCCCACCGTGTCGGTGCGCGAGCAGGCCGCGCTGGTCGTGGACCGGCTGCGCCGCCAGGGCACGATGACCTTCCGGGCGCTGTCCGGCGACTCGCCCGACACGCTGACCACGGTGGCCCGGTTCCTCGCGCTTCTCGAGCTGTTCCGCGAGGGCGTCGTGTCCTTCGACCAGGTCACCCCGCTCGGCGAGCTCACGGTGCGGTGGACGGGCAGCGAGGACGGCGAGGTCGAGATCACCGACGAGTTCGACGGGCTGGCGCCGGAGGACGACGAGCCGGCCGAGGCCGACGGCGTGGCCGACCCGACAGTGCACCCGACAGTGCACCCGACAGTGCACCCGACAGTGCACCCGAACAGTGCACCCGACAGTGCACCCGACAGTGCACCCGACAGTGCACCCGACAGTGCACCCGACGCCGATGGCGACGACACGGAGGACGACCAGTGACCGACCAGCCGCAGGACGCCGTCGAGGCCGCGCAGGACAGCCTCGACGTCCCGCTGGCCGAGCTCCGGCCGGCCCTCGAGGCGGTGCTGATGGTCGCCGACCAGCCGCTGGACCACCTGACGCTCGCGTCCGCCGTGGGCTACCCGCCCGCCGAGGTGGCCGACGCGCTCGCCGGGCTGGCGGGGGAGTACGACGAGCAGGGCCGCGGCTTCACGCTGCGCAACGTGGCGGGGGGCTGGCGGTTCTACACCCGCGAGGAGTTCGCCGCGGTGGTGGAGCGGTTCGTCCTCGACGGCCAGCGCGCCCGGCTGACCCAGGCCGCGCTGGAGACGCTCGCGGTGGTCGCCTACAAGCAGCCGGTCAGCCGCGCCCGGATCTCCGCGATCCGCGGCGTCAACGTGGACGGCGTGATGCGCACGCTGGTCACCCGCGGGCTCGTCGAGGAGGCGGGGCACGACCCGGAGACCACGGCGATGCTCTACCGCACCACCGGCTACTTCCTCGAGCGCATCGGCGTCTCGTCGCTGGAGGACCTGCCCGAGCTCGCGCCGTTCCTGCCCGACCTCGGTGACCTCGACATGCTCGACGGGCTCGAGGGCCTCGGCGGGAGCGAGGGGCCCGACGGGGCCCGCGGGGGCGTGGCGGACGACGCCGGCACGGCCGCGTCCGCATGACGCTGACGCCCGACGAGGACGGGCTGGTCCGGCTCCAGAAGCTCCTCGCCCAGTCCGGCGTGGCCAGCCGTCGCAAGTGCGAGGAGCTGATGCTGGCCGGCCTCGTCGAGGTCGACGGCGAGGTGGTCACCCGGCTCGGCACCAAGGTCGACCCGACCCGCGCGGTCGTCCGCGTCGACGGCCGGCGGCTGCCGCCGGTGAGCCCGCACGTGTACCTCGTGCTCAACAAGCCCCGCGGCGTCGTCTCCACGATGTCCGACCCCGAGGGTCGCCGGACCCTGTCCGACCTCGTCGCCGACCGGCCCGAGCGGCTCTTCCACGTCGGCAGGCTCGACACCGACACCGACGGGCTGATCCTGCTCACCAACGACGGCGACTTCGCGCAGCGCGTCGCCCACCCGTCGTACGAGCTGACCAAGACGTACGTCGCCGAGGTCGACGGCGTGGTGAGCAGGGGGACCGCCCGACGGGTGCTGGCCGGCGTCACCCTCGAGGACGGCCCGGTCGAGGTGCGCTCGTTCTCGGTCCGGTCGACGCACGGGGAGCGCTCGATCGTCGAGCTGGTCATCCACGAGGGCCGCAACCGGATCGTGCGACGGCTGCTCGACGAGGTCGGCCACCCGGTCCGGCGGCTGACCCGCACCGCCATCGGCCCGGTAGTCCTGCGCGGCCTGCGCAGCGGCGAGCTGCGCGAGCTGACCTCCGACGAGCTCGGCGAGCTGCTGGACGCCGCCCGGCTCTGACGCCGGTGCCGTCCACCCGCCGAGGCGCCCGACCCGCCGGGCGCGTGCGGCGCTATAGGGTCTGCGGCGTGACGGTGCGTGCGGTCCGCGGGGCCACCCAGCTCGAGGAGGACGTGCGCGAGCACCTCCTCGAGCGCGTCGCGGAGATGGTGCTGGACGTGATGGAGTCCAACGGCCTCGAGGTCGACGACTTCATCAGCGTGATCTTCACCGCGACCTCCGACCTGGTCTCGGAGTTCCCCGCCTACGCCGCCCGCCGGCTCGGGTTCGGGGACGTGCCGCTGATCTGCGCGCGCGAGCTGGAGATCGCCGGGTCGATGCCGCGGGTGGTGCGGATGCTGGCGCACGTCGAGACCGACCTGCCGCGCGCCGACATCACGCACGTGTACCTCCACGGGGCCGCCGCGCTCCGCCGGGACCTCACGCGGGTCCGCGAGGTCCCCGATGACGCTTGAGGGACCCGTCCTCGTCGTCGGGGCCGGGCTGCTCGGCACCTCCGTCGGGCTGGCTCTGCGGCGCACCGGCACCGAGGTGGCCCTCTCCGACGTCAACCCCGAGAACGTCCGCATCGCCGCGAGCCTGGGCGCCGGGACCGCGGCTCCCGAGGGCCTCGAGCCCCGGCTGGTCGTGGTCGCGGTGCCCCCGGACCACCTCGCCGCCGAGATCGTCCGCCTGCTGCACGCGACCCGGGCCGTGGTGACCGACGTGGGCAGCGTGAAGGCGGCGCCGCTGCGCGCCGTCCGCGAGCTCGCCGGGGACGAGGCCGGCCGCTACGTCGGCGGGCACCCGATGGCCGGCAGCGAGCGGTCCGGCCCGTTCGCGGCCTCCGGCAGCCTGTTCGACGGGCGGCCCTGGGCGCTGGCGCCGCACGAGGCCGCCGACCCCGCCGCCGTCGACCTCGTCACCGAGCTGGCGCGGGCCTGCGGCGCCACGCCGGTCACCTTCACCCCCGAGGAGCACGACCAGGCGGTGGCGCGTACGTCGCACCTGCCGCACCTGCTCGCCGCGCTGGTGGCGGGCCGGCTCGCGGACGCGCCGCGCGAGCACCTCGCGCTCTCGGGGCAGGGCGTGCGGGACGTGACCCGGATCGCCGCCGGCAACCCGGGCATGTGGCAGCAGATCATCGCGGCCAACACCGACGCGCTGACCGCCCTGCTGCACGACGTGCGCCGCGACGTGGACACGCTGCTGGGCGCCCTGGGCTCGGGCGACCGCGACGCGCTGGTCCGCGTGCTGGACCGCGGCGTCGCCGGCACGGCCGTGATCCCGGGCAAGCACGGTGGCCCGTCGCGCGAGGAGGCGGTCGTCTACGTCGCGGTGCCCGACCACCCGGGCGAGCTCGCGCGGCTGTTCGCGGACGCCGGCGAGATCGCCGTCAACATCGAGGACCTCCGCATCGACCACGACCCGGGACGGGAGTTCGGCCTCGTGGAGATCTCGGTGGCCGCCGACACCGCCGACCACCTCGTCGACGCTCTCGGCGACCGGGGCTGGACCGCCCACCGGTAGGCTGCTCCGGTCCAGCCGGAGTCGGCAGGGCCCGGACGGGGCATCGGGAGGAGCAGCAGTGGGCGTGGTCGTGGCGATGGACGGTCCGTCCGGGTCGGGCAAGTCGAGCACGTCGCGGGGGGTGGCGACCCGGCTCGGCCTGCGCTACCTCGACACGGGCGCGATGTTCCGCGCGATGACGTGGTGGATGCTCCAGCACGAGGTCGACGTCGAGGACGCCGCCGCCGTGGCCGCCCACGCCGACGCGCCGCTGCTGGTCTCGGGCACCGACCCGTCGGCGCCCACGATCACCGTCGACGGCACCGACGTCGCCGAGGCGATCCGCGGCCCGGAGGTCACGGCCGCGGTGAGCGCGGTCAGCACCGTCCCGGCGGTCCGGGCCCGGCTGCTGCGCGAGCAGCGCGACATCATCGGCGACGGCGGCATCGTGGTCGAGGGCCGCGACATCGGCACGGTGGTGGCCCCCGACGCCGCGGTGAAGGTCTACCTCACCGCCGACGCCTCGGCGCGGGCCACCCGCCGCGCTGCCGAGCAGTCCGGCACCGACGTCGCCGCCACGCAGGCCGACCTGGTCCGGCGCGACACCATCGACTCCGGCCGGGCCACCGCCCCGCTGTCGATGGCGGTCGACGCGACGCACCTCGACACCACGCCGTACACCCTGGACGAGGTGGTCGGCCAGGTCGTCGCGCTGGTGGAGGCGGCCGTCGCCGGGTGACCTGCGTCTCCTGATTCGACTTCGCGGCGCACGCTCCTGTCTACTTGACTGGTTCCGGCGCACCCCGCCGTCCCCGCCGTGACCCGCGCGCCCCGCGCCGGCCCGGACCGCGCCCACCCTCGCGCCGGCACGCGAGCACCGCACGAAGGAAGTCCGATGACCGAGCCCGACACGACCACCTCCCCGGGGACCCCCCAGGCGGTCGCCCCCACGCCCGTCCTCGCGGTCGTGGGCCGTCCCAACGTCGGCAAGTCGACGCTGGTCAACCGGATCATCGGGCGTCGCGAGGCGGTCGTGCAGGACGTCCCGGGCGTGACCCGGGACCGGGTCTACTACGACGCCACCTGGAACGGCCGCGCCTTCACCGTCGTCGACACCGGCGGCTGGGACCCGGACGCCCGCGGCCTCGCCGAGCGGATCGCCGCCCAGGCCGAGGTGGCCGTGTCGGTGGCCGACGCCGTGCTGTTCGTGGTCGACGCGACCGTCGGCATCACCGACATCGACGAGGCCGTCGTCAGGATCCTGCGGAAGTCCGGCAAGCCGGTCGTGCTGGCCGCCAACAAGGTCGACGACCAGCGCGCCGAGGCCGAGGCGCACGCGCTGTGGAACCTCGGGCTCGGCGAGCCCTACCCCGTCTCGGCGCTGCACGGCCGCAGCTCCGGCGACCTGCTCGACGCGATCCTGGACGCGCTGCCGGAGACGCCGCCGGAGTCCTACGGCACCGTCGGCGGCCCGCGCCGGGTCGCCCTGGTCGGGCGCCCCAACGTCGGCAAGTCCTCGCTGCTGAACAAGCTCGCCAAGGAGGAGCGCGCGGTCGTCGACGACGTCGCCGGGACGACGGTCGACCCGGTCGACGAGCTGATCGCGCTGGGCGGTCGCACCTGGCGCTTCATCGACACCGCCGGCGTACGCAAGCGGATCAAGGAGGCGTCCGGGCACGAGTACTACGCGAGCCTGCGCACCCACACCGCCATCGAGCGCGCCGAGGTCTGCGTCGTCGTGGTCGACGGCGGCCAGCCCGTCTCCGAGCAGGACCTGCGGATCATCACCGCCGTCGCCGAGGCCGGCCGCGCCCTGGTGATCGCCTTCAACAAGTGGGACCTCGTCGACGAGGAGCGCCGCTACTACCTCGACCGCGAGATCGAGCGCGACCTCGTCCGCGTGCAGTGGGCGCCGCGGATCAACATCACCGCGCGCACCGGCTGGCACGTCGACCGGCTGGTGCCGGCGCTCGACGCCGCCCTCGAGGGCTGGTCGACGCGCGTCGGCACCGGCGCCCTGAACGCGTTCCTCGGCCGGCTGGTCGCCGAGCACCCGCACCCGGTCCGCGGCGGCAAGCAGCCGCGGATCATGTTCGGCACCCAGGCCTCGACCGAGCCGCCGACCTTCGTGCTGTTCACCAGCGCCCTGCTCGAGGCGTCCTACCTGCGGTTCGTGGAGCGGCGCCTGCGCGAGGAGTTCGGCTTCGTCGGCAGCCCCGTGCACGTCCAGCAGCGGCCGCGCGAGAAGCGCAAGCGCAAGTAGCCCCGCGCAGCGGGGCTACTCGACGGGCTAGTCGACGGGCTCACTGGCTCTCGACTGGCTACTCGACTGGGCCGGTCGTCAGCGTGACCGTCGCGGTGTGCGTCCGGCCGGCCGACCCGGTCCAGGTCAGCGACACCCGGTCGCCGGGGGAGTGGGCGGCCACGGCGGCCTGGAGCTGGGTCCGGGTCGAGACGCCGATCCCGCCGACGCTGGTGATCGTGTCGCCCGCGCCGAGCCCGGCCTCGGCGGCCGGCGTGCCGGCGTACACGCCCTGCACGGTGGTCCCGGACGCGAGCCCGACACCGAGGAACGCCGGGTAGCCGTAGTCGTAGCGGGCCTTGACGACACCGGCGTCGAGCTCGTCGACGACCCGCATCACCTTGCTGATCGGGATCGCGTAGCCGACGATGTCCGAGCTGCCGCTCGAGGCCGCGGTGGTCATGCCGACCACCTCGCCGTCGGAGTCGTACGTCGCCCCGCCGCTGTAGCCGGAGATGACGTCGGAGCTGATCTCGAGCAGCCCGGTGAGCCTCTCGGCGCTGGACGTGAGCTCGCTGCGGGTGGTGATCGACTGCCCGGTGGCGAGGACCTCGCCGTCGGCGGCGCTGAGGTAGCCGACCGTGCCGCCGCCGTCGCCGACCGCCGTCACGTCGTCGCCCTTCGCGACGCCGTCGCTGTCGGTGGTGACGGTGTCCAGCCCGGAGGCGCCGACCAGGCGGAGCACGGCGATGTCGTCGGTGGCATCCGTGCCGACCACCTTCGCGGCGTAGCTGCGGCCCGTCGACATCACGGTCACCTTGATCGCCGTCGCGTCCTCGACGACGTGGTGGTTGGTGACGACCTCGCCGTCGGAGGTCAGCACCATCCCGGTGCCGGCGGCCGAGCCGTCGGCGTACCCGAGCGTCGAGACGATCCGCACCATCCCGGTCAGCTGCGACCCGCTGGCTCTGGTCGAGGAGTCCGAGGACGGGGACTGGGACCCGGTGCCGCCGAGGCCGGGACCCTGGCTGCCCGGGTCGGCCGGCTGGCCCTGCGCCTGCTGCTGCTGCCACCAGTCGCCGAATCCCTGGTCGGGCGTGGTCGACGACGTCGACCCGGAGGCGGTCGTCGTGGTGCCGGTGCCGCCGCGGACCGCGTAGCCCGCGCCGACGCCGACCGCGCCGACGAGGAGGGCGCCGCTGGCCGCGAGGGCGACGCTGCGCCGGCTCCCCCGGCGGGGGCGTCGGGGCGACCCGGCGGGGGAGCCGGGGTCGCCCGGCAGGGGCGGCGGGGCCGGCCAGCCCTGCTCGTCGCTCGGGTGGGTCTCGGTCGCGTCCGGCTCGTTGCCGGGCCTCTGCTCGTCCATGGTTCCTCCGGTCTCGCTGGTGACCCCACTCAAGTCCCCGAACCCAGGAGGAGCCTGTGAGAACCCGGGGGAGAGCGCTGTGCGGAGGCGAAGGAGTTCCTGAGAGCGCCGGCTCCCGCACGAGCGGACGGGTGCGCCCGTTCCGTTGGGTTGTCCGTTCTGACCGTTTGGCTACTTATGTGAATTGTTCTGCCGCGGCGCCCGACGCTGCCGATCAGAGGACGTCCGGCGGGCTCGATCGAGCCTGCCCACCGCCCCCGAATGCGCCCCGGAGGATCGACCTTCCATGCCCTCGACGTTCTCGTCACCGAAGTCCCCCTGGCCCCGACGAGTCGCGGCAGTCGCCGTGGCCGGCGTCGGGATCAGCTCCCTGCTCGGCGGTGCGCCCGCCCTCGCGCAGGGCTCCACGCCTGTCTCCTCGGCGTCGGCCCGTGCCGGCGACGCCTCCCGCGACTGGTTCAGCGACCCGCGGACCCCGGCCCAGCGCCGCGCCGAGATCGACGTCCCCGCGAACCCGGCGGCCTACAGCGGCCGCCTGCGCGAGACGACGGCGGTCTACCGCACCCGCGCCGGCGGGGTCGCCGTGCCGGTCACCTGGGCCTACGGCCACGACCTCCAGTCCCGCCAGGCCGTCGTGCTCGACGACCACGGCCTCTTCGACTTCAACTCCGCGCAGGCCACCCGCTCGACGCGCCAGCAGATCCGCCGGCTGGCCGCCTCGCTGGACTACGTCTCGGCGGTGACCTGTGAGGGCTACGCCGACTACGCCGGCCTGCCCGCGAACGAGCAGCGCCTCAGCCGGGCCCGGGCCCGCGAGATCTGCGACCTCCTGGACGACCAGCGCCCAGGCATCGACACCCGCGTGGTGGGCTTCGGCGGCGACGTTCCCGCCGTGGTCGGCGGCGACGCCGACGCGCGCGACAAGAACCGTCGCGTGGTCATCACCGTCACCGACTCGCGCCCGATCGTGGTCGCCCCCGACGCCCCCACCCAGCTCCGGGTGCGGGCCGGCAACCGGTCCCTCGGCCTGTCCTTCGACGCGCCCGCGGGCCGCGGTGCGAGCGCCCTGACCGGTTTCCAGGTCAGCCTCGACGGCGGTCGCACCTGGCAGCGTCTCTCGGTCGACGACGGCGACCCGTCGACGGCCACGGTGCGCCACCTCGAGAACGGTACGACGTACCGGGTGGCCGTGCGGGCGGTCAACTCCGCGGGCGCCGGCGAGGCGAGCAGCGTGCTGCGCGCCACCCCGGTCGCGCCCGTCGCGGTGCCCGGCGCCCCGACGCTCCTGAGCGCCGAGGGCGGCGAGTACTCGGTCACCATCACCTTCTCCGCGCCCGAGCGCGACGGCGGATCGGCCGTGACGGCCTACGAGGCCTCGCGTGACGGCGGCGCCACCTGGTCGCGCATCTCCGTCTCCGGGAGCGGGCCGCTCACCAAGACCTGGTCCGACGTGGCGCCGGAGAACGTCTGGGCGCTGCGCGTGCGCGCGCTCAACGACGCCGGTCACAGCGCGGCCAGCAACCTGCTGACCGCGATGGCCTTCGGCCGGCCCTCGGCACCCGCGATCGGCGAGACCTGGGGCGACGACGGCAGCGTGCACGTCTCGTTCTCGGCGCCCGACCACGACGGCGGCAAGCCGGTCACGGGCTACCAGGCCTCCGTCGACGGCGGCGACACCTGGGTCGACGTCGACACCCTGGGCGACGGCCCGTGGACCGCGTCCTTCGACGGCCTGACCAACGGGCACTTCTACACCGTGCAGGTCCGCGCCTCGAACCTCTACGGCCCCGGCGACGTCGACCAGACGTTCGTCCTGGCGGCCACCACCCCAGCCGCCCCGGCGCTCAGCCTGGTCACGCCGCTCGACGGCTCGGCGGACGTCGTCCTCGACGTGCCCTCCGACGACGGCGGCTCCCCGGTCACCGGCTACGAGGTCTCCACCGATGAGGGCGACACCTGGCAGGAGCTCGTCGTCGTCACCGTGGACGGGCACCTCGCCGGCCACCTCACCGGCCTGGCCAACGGCACGACGTACGGCGTCCGGGTGCGCGCGCTCAGCGACCTCGGGCACGGCCCGGCGAGCGAGACCCTCACCGTGGTCCCGCGGACCGTCCCGAGTGTCCCTGTCTGGGAGGACGCCACCGGCGGCGTGCTCTCGGCCGACCTGTCCTTCTCGGCTCCCGAGAGCGACGGCGGCTCGGAGGTCACCGGCTACCAGTACTCCGTCGACGGCGGCGACTGGGCAGACCTCGACGTCACGCCCGGCACGCCGCTGACCGCGGTCGTCACCGGTCTCGCCGTCGGCGGTCACGACGTCTCGCTGCGAGCCGTGAACGCGGCCGGCCACTCGGCCGCGACCGACCCCCGTCACGTCACCGCGCTGCGGGTCCTCACCGTGCCCGGCGTACCCACGCTGGCGGAGCCGACCCTGCTCGACTCGGCCGCGGACGTGGTGTTCACCGCTCCCGAGGACGACGGCGGCTCGGAGATCCTGCGCTACGAGTTCACCGACGGTGAGCACGTCGGCACCCTCGTCCTCGACGTGGTCGACGGTGTCCGCACCGGGCACGTGACCGGCCTGACCCCGGGCCACGTCTACAACCTGCGCTTCCGTGCGGTCAACGCGATCGGCGACGGCGACTGGAGCGAGGGTCGCGAGGTCACGGCGGTCACGGTCCCGGGCGCGCCCTCGCTGGGCGCTCCGACGCTGCTCGACGGAGGCGCCGACCTGGCCCTCACCGCCCCCGGGAGCGACGGGGGCTCGGAGATCACGGGCTACGAGGTGAGCACCGACGGCGGCGACCACTGGACGTCCGCCACCGGTCCGACCCTGCACCTGCGCGACCTGACCAACGGTCACGCGTACGACGTCCGGGTCCGTGCGGTCAACGGGGTCGGCGCCGGCGCGGCCAGCACGACGCGCAGCGTCACGCCGCGCACCGTGCCCGGCACGCCCACCGTCGCGGAAGTCACCGGCGGCAGCCTCCAGGCGACGCTGAGCTTCACGGCTCCGTCGGACAACGGCGGGTCCGAGATCACCGGCTACGAGTACTCCACGGACGGCGACACCTGGCACGCCCTCACGGTCACCGGGACCACCTCCCTGAGCGCGGTCGTGTCCGGGCTGGGCGTCGGCGGATACGACGTCGCGATCCGCGCGGTCAACGCGGCGGGCGCCGGGGCTGCGACCTCCGCGTCGCACGTCACGGTGACCGCCCCGGCGGCGCCGAACGCACCGATGCTGAACAGTGCCGACGAGTGGTTCAACGAGATCGAGGTGTGGTTCACGGCGCCGGCCGCGAACGGGGCCGCCGTCACGGGGTACCAGATCGAGCTCAACGGGTCGGGCACCTGGACAGACCTCAACCTGTACGACCAGGGCAACGGCAGCTGGTACGGCTGGTTCCCCTACACCAACTACATGACCCCGGGGGACACGGTCCGGGTCCGCGCGGTGTCGAACGGCACGCCCGGCGACCCGAGCAACTCGGTGTTCGCCTACAACTACTGGTGGTGAGCGCGGTCGTAACGGCTGAGTGACAGACGGCCCCGGACCCTCGGTCCGGGGCCGTCCCGCGTCTGCGATAAGGTGCTACTCGCCCTCGATCGCAACCCGGTCGCGGGCTTCGGGCTGTAGCGCAGCTTGGTAGCGCACTTGACTGGGGGTCAAGGGGTCGCAGGTTCAAATCCTGTCAGCCCGACCGAAGAACGCCTCTGACCTGCCGAGACGCGGGCAGAGGCGCTTCCGTCTCGACGAGCGGCGCCGCAGGGCCGCCTGGGTTCGGCTCAGGTCCGCCGGGCGGTTGCCGATGGGCCGTCCATGCACGAGTTCCTGGCGGAGGACCGTCGAGCGCTGGGTGACATCCGCGACTGGATCGAGGGCAGGCTGACCGGCCGCGGGAGCAGCCCCACTCCTGCAGCGGTGGCGCCTGTGCCTGCGGTGGGGGCCGAGGGCCTGGGGATCGAGGCGGTGTGGACCGCCCTGCGCGGGGCCATCCTGCCGACGGCGTTCCCGACCGATCACCCGCGGTACCTCGCGTTCGTGGGCGGAGCGCCCACCCCGGCCGCGGTCCTGGTGGATGCAGCGATGTCAGCCGCCGCCGTGTACGGCGGGAGCGAGCTCGAGGCCGGTGCGGTCGTGGCCGCCGAGCGGTCCGCCATCCGGTGGCTGTGCGACGTGATCGGGCTCCCCGAGGACGCGCACGGTGCCTTCGTCAGCGGCGGGTCGACGGCCAACCTCAGTGCTCTGGTGGCGGCGCGACACGGCCGGCTGGCTCCGGACGGTCGGCCGCCGGGCGTCGTCGTCGTGGGTGCGTCGGCGCACTCCTCGGTGCGGTCGGCGGCGGCCATCATGGGGTGCAGGGTCGTGGTCGCCGGCTCGTGCGACGTGCCGTTGACGGCCGCCGACCTCGACCTGGCCCTTGCGCCCCTCGACACCGCCGACGTCATCGCGGTCGTGGCGAGCGCCGGGGCCACGAACACGGGTGCGGTCGACCACCTGGACGGGATCGCCGACACCTGCGGCCGGCTCGGGGTCTGGCTGCACGTCGACGCGGCGTACGGCGGCGCTGCGATGCTCGCGGCGGCCCACCGGAGCCGGTTCGACGGCATCGAGCGTGCCGACTCGGTCACCGTGGACCCGCACAAGTGGCTGTTCACCCCGCTGGACTGCGCGGCCGTGGTCTACCGGGCTCCGGCGGTCGCGCGTGCGGCGCACAGGCAGTCGGCCCACTACCTCGACGCTGCCTCGACGGACGACGCCGACAACCCCGCCGACTACGCGGTGCACCTGACCCGTCGCGCCCGCGGGATCCCGCTGTGGGCCTCGCTGGTCGCCAACGGCACCGACGCCTACGTCGACGCGGTGGAGCGATGCCTGGAGACCGCGACGTACGCCACGAAGCGTGTCGAGTCGAGCGAGGTGGTGGAGCTCGTCGCCGAGCCGCACCTGTCCGTCGTGCTCCTTCGCCGCCTCGGCTGGGAGTCGGCGGACTACTGGCGGTGGTCCGAGCAGATGTGGCGCAGCGGCCTGGCGCTGGTGGCGCCGACGAGGTTCGCCGGGGAGACCGTGCTGAGGCTGTGCTTCGTGAACCCGCTGACCACCACGGCCGACGTGGATCTCGTGCTCGGCAGCCTGGAGAGGCCGGCGACGTGAACCCCGGGCACCGTGGGACCCGGTCTGGTGACTTCTCTCAGATGTGGCCCCCGGGTGCCGACATGACTCGTGACCGGCCTGGGGAGAGACGATGAGGCGTACGACGCCGACCGCCGTCGAGCACCCGCGTGTCTCGGCGCTGCACCGTGCCGTGGCCCGGTTGTCCTGGGTCGTGCTCGCCACGGCCCTCCTCGCGAACCGGGTCGCCGAGTCGATCTCGACGCAGCTGAGCCAGCAGATCGTCGTCACGAGCCTGGGCGTCTTCTTCCCGTTGCTCGTCCTGCGGCTGGCCCTGGCCGCCCGGCTGTTCCGGGCTCGGCGAGCCGGGCTCGTCCTGCTGCTCGCGGCCGTCGCCGCGTGGTCGCTCGGCTCGATGTCGATCAGCTCGGCCAGCCTGGAGGCGCAGACCCAGTTCCCTGCGCCGGGGGAGTGGCTGTTCCTGATCTCCTACGTCGGGATGGCCGGCTACCTGGTCATGGACGCGGACCGCAAGCGGCTGCGTCCCTCGGTGGGCTGGCTCGACATCGCGGTCGTCTGCGGCGGGACGGCCTGCCTGGCGTCGCTGCTGCTGGTCGCACCGATCCAGGTCGCCTCCGGCGAGGAGGGCCTGCCGCTGCTGCTGGCCGTGGTCTACCCGTTGGCGGACACGATGCTGGCCCTGGTCGTGCTCGGGCAGTTCCTGCTGCGGGCCCGCACCAACCGCGGGCAGACGATCATGATCGGCGTCGCGTTCCTCATGCTCGCCGCAGGGGACTCCGGCTTCGCCCTGCAGGTCTCCGCCCGCACCTACGACTTCGGCGCGATCAGCAACGCCCTGTGGGGCGGGGCGTTCGCGGTGCTGGTCGCGGCGGCCTGCCGACCCGAGCAGTCGGTGATCAGGGTCATCCCGAAGCGATCCGGCACCTGGCTGGTCGTGGGTGCCGGCGTGGTCGCCCTGGCCGTCCTGACGGTGCGGCCCGGGGACACCTTGGGCGACTACGTCGTACCCCCGGCGGTGCTCACACTGGCCGCCGCTGCCGCCCGGATGGGCCTGGCGGTCAGGGACGCCAACCGGGCCGCCGACGCGTTGACGCTCTCCCGCACCGACGACCTGACCAAGCTTCCGAACCGTCGTGCGGTCCGGTCACGGCTGAACGAGGGCATCGCCGACCGCGCTCCGATGGCGCTGATGCTTCTCGACCTCGACGGATTCAAGGAGATCAACGACGCGCTGGGTCACCACGCGGGCGACCTCGTGCTCGAGTTCGTCGCGGTGCGGATGCGCGAGTCGCTGGCCGCGGACGTCCTGGTCGCTCGCCTCGGCGGCGACGAGTTCGCCATCGTGCTGTGCACCGACGACGAGATCGAGCTGATGGAGACCGCCCACCGGCTCCTCGCCGAGCTCAGCAAACCCCTCATGGTGGACGGCATCGAGATCTGTCCCTCGGGGTCGGTCGGCATCGCGGTGGTCCAGGACACCGACCGCGAGGACAGCGAGGTGCTCCGTCGAGCCGATGTCGCCATGTACCAGGCCAAGGGGACCCGCACCGGCGCGGCGCTGTACGACGCCCACCTCGACGAGTTCTCCCGGTCGCGGCTGCAGCTGGCCGAGGACCTGCGCCGGGGAATCGCGGAGGACCAGATCGAGGTGTGGTACCAGCCACAGGTCGACGCCGCGACCAAGCAGGTCCACGCCCTCGAGGCGCTCGTGCGTTGGAGACACCCCACCGAGGGACTGCTCAGCCCCGTCGCGTTCCTTCCCGCGGCGCGGCGCGCAGGTCTGATGGGTGCCCTGTCCGAGCGGATCGCCCACCTCGCCGTCCGCGACCTGCACCGGCTGCTCGAGACCGGGCTCGACCTGCGGGTGGCCATCAACTGCGCGCCGCCGGAGCTGCTGAGCCACACCTTCCTGCCACGCCTCTACGACTGCCTGGTCGAGTGGGACGTCCCCGCCGACCGCGTGGTCCTCGAGGTCACCGAGGACTCGTTCCTGGCCGACCCGCAGCGCGCTCGGAGCATCCTGCTCGATCTGCGCGCGCACGGGGTCCAGGTGTCCATCGACGACTACGGCACCGGGTTCTCCTCCCTGACCTACCTGCGCGACCTGCCCGTCCAGGAGCTGAAGATCGACCGGTCGCTGATCCGCGACGTCGCCACCGACGAGCGCACCCGGATGATCGTGGCCTCGACGGTCCAGCTCGCGCACGCCCTGGACATGCGGACCGTCGCGGAGGGCGTCGAGCATGCCGCAGACTCCGCAGAGCTCGTCGCCATCGGCATCGACGTCCTCCAGGGCTACCACTTCGCGCGACCCCTCCCGCCCGCCGAGGTCGAGCGGTGGGTGCGCGACTGGACGACCACCTCCACCCTGGTCTCCCGCGGTGGAGACGGGGGCGGCGTGGTGCGCGCCGCCCATCCACGCAGCCGGCGACCACGACGCGCGAGCCGGATCCTCGACTCGCCCCGCGCACAGGGCAGGCGCAACACCGAGCTCTGACCACACCGGGCACGCAGCCACACCGCTGGTCAGGACCGACCAGCGGACCGAACTCAGGGACGAACAGCAGAGCCACGGACGGCCGCACACGAGGAGACCCCCATGAACGGTACGCCCCTACGTTTCGTGCTGGACCCGGTCGGCGACGAGCTCCGTGCCGCGTTGGAGTGCGAGGCCGAGGTGTTCCTCCAGACGTACGGCAACACCGTCGAGCAGCTGGCCGAGGAGTACGGACCGTACGCCGACGCGACGGGCTTCATGACCCTGCTCGACGAGGACGGCCGCGCCCTCGCCACCACGCGGTTCATCACACCGGGCCCGGCCGGCCTCAAGACCCTCAACGACACCGGGCGGCCACCCTGGAACGTCGACGGGAAGCGGTCCGCGCGCGCGGCCGGCATCGACGTGTCGAGGACCTGGGACATCGCGACCGTCTCGGTCCGGCGATCGGCGCGAGGCGGCCTGGCCGCGGCAGCCCTCTACCACGGCGTCGCGGCGGCCGGTCTCGCCAACGCCGTGGAGTCCATCGTGATGATCGTGGACGCACGGGCCCGGCGCCTCTTCTCGGCCTCCGGCATGGAGACCCGGACGCTGCCGGGCACCGCCGAGGGGGACTACCTCGGCTCCCCCCGCAGCACGCCTGCGTGGGCCGATCTCCGGGAGATGTTCGACCAGCAACGACGACGCAACCCGGACGCCTACCGGCTGATCTACCAGGGCATCGGACTCGACGGCATCAGCCTGCCGACCGACTGGACCCGCGACCGGCACGACCTGCCTTCGCGCACCCCGGCCTTCGCTTGACGGCTCGACGGGTTCGACGGGTTCGACGGGTTCGACGGTTCGAGGCAGCGTCCCGACCGCCTCCTGACGGACCGCGGTCGTCACACCCGGGTGACGACCGCGCTCCGGCCGAGGTAGAGCCCCAGGCCCGTCACGGCCAGCCAGACCGGTCCGAGCAGGGCCGGCACACCGGGCACGCCCAGGCCGGCGACCATCAGGGTCGTCTGCAGCACGGGCAGCACGGCCACGACACCGATCCAGCGCGGGACGGCTCGCTCGCGCAGCCCGAGGACCGCGACCGCGCCGGCCACGACCACCACGCCGAGCCACCCGATGAACGAGCCGAAGTCGTTGAGCACGTAGTAGACGTACAGCCCGGCGTCGTCGAAGGCGTGCGGCTCGAGCGAGTCGGGCAGGTAGTTGCCCAGGGCGCCCTTCCAGCCGTACCCGTAGGTCAGGCCGGCCGCCGACGACACCAGACCGAGCGGCACCAGGTGGGCCGCGGTGGAGTCCGGGAGGAGCGGCTCGACCCGTCGCCGCCACGTCGCTGCGAGGACGAGCAGCAGGACGACGGCCAGGTAGCCGAGGACCATGCTCAGCCGGTACGTCATCGGGTCGAGGTCGAGGAACAGCCGGCGGTCGAGGGACGCGCCCTGGTCGACGGTGCGACCGTCGAGCGCGAGGGTGGCCGTGACGCCGGCGAGGCCGGCGGCGGTGGCGAGCAGCGGCCAGCGCGGCCGCCGGTGCCGCTGGCGGCGTGGTCACAGCAGGCGCGGAGGAGTGGACCTGGGTCATGACGCGGTCTCCTTGATCGGGTGGTGGGTGGTCGACGGCCTGGTGCGGGAGGAAAGCTGGCGAGGCACGGATCGCGGCGAGCGCCCCGACCGTGCCGGTGACGGCGAGCAGGAGGACCTGGTAGGCCGACATGCCCGGGTCGAGGGCGGCGTTGCCGAGGCCGCCGTCGACGAAGCCGGACGGCCAGGCTCACCAGGCACGCCAGCGCCAGCAGGCCGGCCGGCACGGCCGCGGGGCGGCGTCGGCCACGGACCGCCAGCCAGGTCGTGACGACCTGGCCGGCGACCATCGGGAGCGGGGCGGCGAGCAGGGCGTGGCTGCCCCACGCGTCGCCCCAGCCGTTGACGCCGGACAGCGCGGCCCACGTCCCGCCGACCAGGTCGACGACGACCAGGGCGCCCATGGCACCGACGAGCAGGCGCCCGACGGTCGTCGTGGCGGCGCCGGTCGGGAGCGGTGCGGGCGAGCTGGGTGGTCATGCGCCTCCTCCCGCGGTGCGCTTCGGCTCGGGCGCCGAGGTGGGCGAAGGCACGCCGGTCGGCGCGGGCGTAGCGCGGACGGAACAGCCGCAGCGGCCAGGCGGTAGACCCGACCGGACCCTCCGAACATCCGCTGGAGCACGTCGGGAGCCACGCCGTCGGCGACCCACGGCAGCACGAAGGGCACGACCCGGGCGGGGTAGCCCTTCTCGGCCGCCGCCTCGGTGGCCGCGAAGTCCGCGACGGTCAGGGTGCGCTGGAGGAGCGGCAGGGCCTCGGTCTCCTCGTGCCGCAGGTGGTCGAGCAGCAGCGTGCGCGTCGTCGAGACGTGGACGTCGAGCGCCTTGCGCTGGTCCTCGGTGGGGGTCGCCGCCATCGCGGCGAGCCCGCGGCCGCACGCGTCCAGCGCCGGGTCCAGGAGGTCGTGCTCGGCAGCCATCGCCGCGAGCACCTCCAGCCCGCCGGGCTCGTCGTGCTCCTCGACCCGGCGTCGAACGAGCGGCCAGATGTGGTCGTCCTCGACCGTGTGGTGGTGGTGCAGGACCTCGGCGAGACGCTCCCACCGCCGGGCGAGAGCCCGCCAGGTGTCGTGGTCCTCGACAGGCGTCCGGCGTACGGCGTCGCGGAACCGGTCGAGGTCGCGACGGAAGGCGTGGTGCATGAGGTACATGCCGGTCTGGTCGTGCGGTCCTTCGGCCACGTGGGCCTGACCGGGGAGGCAGATCTGGGTCATGCCCCCAGCGTCGGCGCCGAGACCTGTGCCGCACCTGTGCCGCACTAGTGACGGCCTGGCACGGCGTCGAGGCACTCCGCACGAGCGAGGCGCCGGGCTAGGGTGTCGGCGTGCGGATCTGTGTCCTGGGCGCATGCCGGGTCATCGACCTCGAGGGCGCGGAGGTGGAGCTCGGCTCACGCAAGCCGCGGTCGATCGTCGCCGCTCTGGCCCTGACGCCGGGACGAGCGGTCCCCGTCGGTGCGCTGGCCGACCTGGTGTGGGCGGGCGAGCCGCCGCGCACCGCCCTGGGGTCGCTGCACGCGTACCTGTCCGGACTGCGGGGCGCCCTCGAGCCGGACCGCCCGGTCCGGGGAGCGGCCTCGGTGATCGAGACGACTGACCACGGCTACGTGCTGCGGGTACCTGCGCGGGCCGTCGACGCCCACGCGTTCGCCGGCGACGTGGGCGCCGTCGGCCGGCTGCTGGCGCCCCTGGCGTCGCAGTTCGACGTCGGGCCGACGGCCGCCTGGCCGACGTATGCGGAGGTGACGGGGGCGGTCGACCTGCTCGACGACGTGCTCGCGACCTGGGGCGGTGAGCCGTACGCCGACTTGCCCGAGCACCCCGAGGTGGTGGCGGCGCGCTCGTCCCTCGAGCAGCTGCGGTCCGCTGCCGAGGAGGTCCGGCTGCTGGGCCTGCTGGCCGTCGGCGACCACGCCGGCGTCCTGGCCACCACCGAGTCCGCGACCGCCCGCAACCCGATGGACGAGGCGCTGTGGGCGACCCACGCGCTGGCCCTCGTCCGGGCGGGCCGGCAGGCAGACGCCTTCGAGGCGATGCGGACCGTGCGGGCGACCCTGGCCGAGGAGCTCGGCGTCGATCCCGGGTCGCGGCTGCGGTCGCTGGAGGCCGCGGTCCTCCGGCAGGTCCGGGGATCGAGCAGACGCTCACCGCTCCGGTCGTCGTGTCGCCGGACCCCGCCCGCACCGCCACGCCGACTCCCGCCCCGACCCCCGCCGCGGTGCCCGCGGACGCCGGTCGGCGCCCGGCGCCCGAGCGGATCCGACCGTCGGTCGTGGCGCCGAGCGAGCGGTG
The DNA here is from genome assembly GCA_963781745.1 of uncultured Actinomycetota bacterium. Classification (GTDB taxonomy): domain Bacteria; phylum Actinomycetota; class Actinomycetes; order Propionibacteriales; family Nocardioidaceae; genus Nocardioides_B. Next base: position 142,247 of record CAWAHH010000004.1, read on the forward strand.
CTCTCGGACCTCCTCGAGCGGGCCGCCGGCGGCGGCTTCGCGTGCGCGCAGGTGGTCGGCGAACCGGGAATCGGCAAGACCCGGCTGGTCACCGACCTGGCCACCGAGGCGCGGGAACGGGGATTCGTCGTGGCCTGGGGGCGCTGCTCGCAGGACGACGGGGCACCGCCGCTGTGGCCGTGGCGAGCCGTCCTCGAGACGCTCGGGGCCGGGACGCCGGACCGGACGAGAGTGAGCCAGGGCCCGACGCCACCCCGGCCCAGGCCGCCTTCGCCCGCTGGGACGGCATCGCGCGCCGGGTGCTCCACCAGGACCTCCCCGGTGCTGCTGGTGATGGAGGACCTGCACTGGGCGGACGAGGCGACCTCGAGGACGCTGGCCCACCTGCTCGCCTCCGCTCCGGCGGAGGTCGCGCTGTGCGTGGTCGGCACGCGACGGACCCAGGCGGAGCTGTCCGGCTCCCTCGCACTGGTCGGCGAGGCGTTCGCCCGCAGGCACGCGGCGCGGATGGAGGTCGCCGGGCTCGAACGTGACGCGACCGCGGCGCTGCTGAGCGGCCTGGCCGGGCGCACGGTGCCGGACTCGCTGCTCGACGCCTGGCAGGCCCGGTCCGGCGGCAACCCGTTCTTCCTGGTCGAGCTCGCACGCCTGGGGGAGGGCGATCCCGACCGCGTCCCGCCGACCGTCCGAGAGGTCGTGGCCCGCCGGCTCTCGATGCTGCCCGAGCGCGCTCGCGAGACGCTGATCACCGCCGCCGTCACCGGGCACCGGTTCCGCCCCGAGGTGGTCGCCGCGGCGGGCGGGTCGGACCTCGACGACGTGGCCGACGACCTGGACGCGGCCAGGGTCGCCGGCCTGGTCGTGGAGGAGGAGTCCGGTCGGCCGGCGTTCGCGCACGCGCTCACGCGCGACGCGGTGTACTTCTCCGAGTCGGAGCACCGCCGGGCGCGCCGGCACGGGCGCGTGGCGCGGGCGCTCGAGTCCGACCGGGGCGTACGTCGGCTGGTGCCGGACCCGGAGCTGACGGCCGAGCTCGCCCAGCACTGGCTCCGCGCCGGCGCGAGCAACTCCGACCGGGCCTGGCGTGCCGCGCGTGCGGCCGCCGCGCAGGCGCGCTCGGTGTGGGCGCACACCGAGGCGATGCAGCTGCGGGCAGCCGCCGTGGAGGCGCACCGGCGGGCGGCCGACGGGGTCGACAAGGAGCGCTACGACCTGTTGCTCGAGCTCGCGACCGACGCGGCGTTCGCCGGTCGCTGGACCCAGGTCGAGGATGCCGCCGTCGAGGCGACGGCGCTCGGCCGCGCGCTGGGCTCCCCGACGCTGGTCGGCACAGCGGCCAGCACCCTGAGCCGCTACTGCGTGTGGATCCCGCACGACTTCGGCGTGGTGATGGACGACGTCGTGGACGACCTGCGGTGGGCCCTGGCCCACGTGCCGGACGACGATCCGGCCACCCGATGCCGTCTCCAGCTGTCCCTGGCCGTCGAGCTCTACTACGTCGCCGAGTCCTCGGCCGAGCGTCGCGCACTGCTCGACACCGGCCTGGCGCTCGCGCGCCGCATCGCCGACCCGGAGCTGACGTGGTGGGCGATGCGGACCGCGTGGATGGCGACCTGGGCGCCGCAGCACCTGACCGAGCGGACGGGCTGGAGCGCGGAGGGCCTCAGGGCGGCACGCGAGGCCGGCGACCCGGCAGCCGAGGCCGTCCTCCTGGTCACCCGGGCAGTCGACGAGCTGGAGCTGGGGCGGCAGGAGGCGTGGGAGCAGCACAGCACCGCCGCCGTCGCGATCGCCCGACGGGAGCGGCTCTCCTACGTCATGTTCACCGTGCACTGGCTGCGGATGACCCTGGCCGCCATGAGCGGGGACCGGGCAGGGGTGGCTGAGAACCTCACCGGCCTGGAGACGACGTCTCGCGAGGTGGCGCTGCCGATGGCCGAGATCCACGCCCCCGCGGCCGCGATGATCGCCTCGCTGTGGGACGGCACGGTCGGAACGGCGCTGGGCCCCATGCTCGCCGCCTTCGAGGACTCGAGCCAGATCGACGCACCCGTGCACCAGATGCTCGCCCGCGCGGGCCTCCACGACGACCTGCGCCGCCTGCTGCCCGGATCCCGCGTCACCGAGGACGACCCCGCGCAGTGGTCGCACGTCGCGGACTGGTGCATGGAGGCCGAGGCGGCCGCGGCGGTCGGCGACGTCGAGCTCGCCCGGCGCAGCCTCGCGGTGCTCACGCGGTACGCCGACAGGATCGGCCTCGCGGGCGCCGCCGCCTGCTTCGGCCCCGTGAGCGGCTACCTCGCCCTTGCGGCAGCGACGACAGGCGACCGGGAGGCGGCCTGCCGGTACGCCGCCGCCGCCCGCGACACCGCGACCAGGTGGGGGTGGCACGCCTACGTGGACTGGCTCGACGAGGCCCGGGAGCGGCTCGGCTTCTAGGACCTGAGCCCCGCCGTCCGCCGTACGCCGTCCCGGTCCGCGGGAGCCGCCCGGGCACGACTGCTCAGAGGGCGCTCCTGCCTGCCGATGAGTTGCGAGACGGCTCGATCTCAGGCGTGGCCGGTGGCACTCGAGGAGACAGGATGACCGGTGACGCGGCGCTGAGGCGCTACACGTGGGTGGCTCTGCTGTGCATCGGCGGCTACTTCGTGCTGCCCGCCGCGGCCCAGAACGTCGCCTTCGTCGCCTCGAACGCGACGGCGGCCGTGACCGTGCTGTGGTGCCTGCGCTCCCGTGGCCTCCGGCCGGTGGGCGGATGGCTGCTCCTGGCGGCTTTCCCGGTCGCGACCGGTGTCGGCAACAGCATCTACTTCGTGAACGACTCCCTCCGGCACGTCACCCCCTTCCCGTCGTACGGCGACGCGGCGTTCCTGGGCGGCTACGTGCTCCTCGCCGCGGGCCTGCTGCGGCTCCAGCACTCCCGGACCACCCGCTGGGACCTGGCCGCCTTGCTGGACACGGCGATCATCACGATCGGCTTCACGGTCGCGTCGTGGACCGTCTTCATGGCGCCCCTCCTGCACGACGCCGGCACGCCGGTCGTCGAGCGACTCGTGGCACTGGGCTACCCGGTCGCCGACGTGCTGGTGGTCGCGGTCAGCGCCCGGTTCTTCTTCAGCGCCCGCCACGTCAGCCGCGCGTTCGGGTGGCTGGCCGGCACCGTCGTCGTGATGCTCGTGGCCGACAGCCTGTTCGCGATCCTGAACCTCCTCGGCGCCTACCACACCGGACACCCGGTGGACGCCCTGATTCTGACCTACAACCTGGGGTGGGGCGCCGTCGCGTTGCACCCGGGCGCGCAGCGGCTGGCGCTGCCGGACTCCGACCAGGTCGGCCGTCCGAGCTGGCTGCGGCTGGCCTCGCTGTGCGCCGCGTCCCTCATCGCCCCCGTCGCGCTGGTCGCCGAGGTCGCGAGCGAGCACATGCGCGACCTCATCGTCACCAGCGCCGGCGCCGCGGTGCTGTTCCTCCTCGTCGTCGCGCGGATGGCCGTCCTCGTCGTGCAGATGGAGCGGGTGCTCGCACAGCGGCACGCGCTGCAGGGCGAGCTCGCCCACCGGGCCGCCCACGACGACCTGACCGGACTGGCCAACCGGCGCGAGTTCACCGACCTGCTGGGACGGGCGCTCAGCGAGCATCCCGAGGGCGGCTCGACGGTCCTGTTCCTGGACCTGGACGGGTTCAAGGCCGTCAACGACAGCCTCGGCCACTCCGCGGGCGACGACCTGCTGCGCGTGGTCGCCGACCGGCTGCGCGACGGCCTGCGGGCCGACGACACCGTGGCCCGCCTCGGCGGCGACGAGTTCGCGGTGCTGCTGGGCGACCCGCACCCGGCGAGCGGCTACCTGACCGCCCTGAGCGACAGGCTCACCGACGCCGTCAGGGCCCCCGTCTCGCTGCAGGGTCTGGACGTGCAGGTGGGGGTCAGCATCGGCACGGCGACCGCCGGCGCCGGCGACCTCGTCGAGGAGGTCCTGCACGCCGCCGACCTCGCGATGTACGTCGCGAAGGCGTCCGCCTCGACCCGCGGCGACCGGTCCTCGGCGCTCGCCTGAGTCCCGCGGTCGATCACGCCGTACGACGGTCCGGCACCGGCCGGGCGACGGTGGCGCGGAGCGCCTCGAGCGACACCGGCCGACCGAACAGGTAGCCCTGCCCGAGGCCCGGTCCCAGCCCGGACACCGTCTGCCACTGCTGGTGCGTCTCGATGCCCTCGGCGACCCACTGCATCCCGAGGCTCTCGGCGAGCCGCGTCACGGCGGACACGATGGCCAGGTCGCTCGGGGAGGTCACCATGCCCTCGACGAAGCTCCGGTCCACCTTCAAGGTGGTGACCGGGAGCCGCCGGAGGTAGGCCAGCGAGGAGTAGCCGGTCCCGAAGTCGTCGAGGCTGACGCCCACCCCGCCGTCGCGGAGCTCGACCAGGCTGCGCAGGGTCTGCGTGTCCGCCTCGAGCAGGGCCGACTCGGTGAGCTCGAGGTTCAGCACGTTCTCGCGCAGGCCGGCTCCCGTGAGGGCGGAGTGCACGACCTCGAGGAGGTCGGGGCGCGCGACCTGCCGGGCGGCCACGTTGACCGACAGGCGCAGGTCCACGCCGGTCTCGCGTCGCAGGGCGGCGATCGCGCGACAGCTCTCGTGCAGCACCCAGGAGCCCATCGGGACCACCAGGCCGCTGCGCTCGGCGGTGGGCAGGAACACGCCGGGGGGCACGAGGTCGCCGTGCTCGTCGACCAGCCGGACCAGGGCCTCGACCCCGACGACGGCGGCGGTCTGCAGGTCGACGATCGGCTGGTAGTGCACGCGGAAGCGGTCCTCGTCCAGGGCGTGCCTCAGGCTCAGCTCGGTCCGCCGGTGCTGCATCGTCTCGCGGTGCAGGTGCGGCCCGTAGGTCTCGCGACGGTTGCGGCCGAGGCTCTTCGCCCTGTTCTTCGCCGTGTCGGCCCGCTGCACCAGAGCCATCGGGTCGTCGGTGTCGACCTGGCCGCTGGCGAGGCCGATGCTGGCCGTCACCCTGATCTCGCCCGCCTCGGTGACGACGGGCGGTGTCAGGGCGTGCTCGACGGACCCCGCGAGCAGGTCGCCCGAGAGGACCGAGCCGTCCTCGCCGAGCCCGCTCAGCACGACGAACTCGTCCCCGCCGTACCGCGCCACCAGGTCGCCCGGCCGGACCAGGGCGCGGATCCGGCGCCCGACCTCGACCAGCACCTGGTCGCCGACGTCCGGGCCGCGGGTGTCGTTGACGAGCTTGAAGCCGTCGAGGCCCAGGAACAGCACGGCCACCCGCGCGCGCCGCAGCGCCAGCTCGCCGAGCACCCGGCTGGTGTGCGTGCGGTTCGCGAGCCCCGTGAGCCCGTCGAGCTCCGCCTGACGCCGCAGCATGTCCTCGGCGGCGCGGCGCGCGGTGATGTCCTCGATCTGGGCGAGCAGGTAGCGCCCGCCGTCCTCGGCCGCCACGGAGGACAGGGTGACGAGGGTGGTCAGCACCTCGCCGTCCTTGCGGAGCAGGCGCATCTCGACGCGGTGCCGTCCGTCCGCCGATGCCATCGCGGCTGCTCCGGCCGGGTCGGCGAGAACCACGTCGTCGGGGTGCAGGAGGTCCCTCGCGGACATCCCGACCAGCTCGTCGGCGGGTCGGCCGAGCAGCTCGCACAGGGCGTCGTTGACCCAGGCGTAGGTGCCCGTCTCGCCGACCGTGAGACCCATGGGGAGCGGGGACAGGTCGAACACGGCCCGGAACCGGCGCTCGGCTTCGCGCAGCCGCTCCTCCATCCGGGACAGCGCGTCGGCAGGCTCGCCGACGACACTCACGCCCGGCTCGCTCATCGCCGCAACCCCCTGACAGCCGATCTGGTCCTGAGACTGGTACTTCGGCACACAAACGGGACGGATGAGGACAACACGCACGTCGATCGGGCCGCGCGCGTGCCTAGGGTGGCTCGCGTGCCGCACACCCACGACGTCGAGATCGTCGGCGACGTGGTGCGCAAGACCTACGTGTGCTGGTCGCACGGCGAGCCGGAGCGCGAGTGGGCGGGCCTGGTGCACCTGTCCGCGCACGCCCCCGGCCTGGCGCCCCGCCCGATCTCCCGGCTCGTGTCGGAGGGGCGGCCGGTGGTGGTCATGTCCCGTGTGCGGGGGCGGTCCCACGCCGGACGGCTGTCGCCGGGACGGACCGAGTCGCTCGCGGCGGCGGTGCAGCGGCTGTTCGCCGTACCCGTGCCGGAGGGCCTCGCGACGCGCGCCAACGAGCCTGTCGGGTTCCGCGAGCGCTTCCGACCCTCGCTGTCGGAGGAGCACGAGTGGACCCTGTGCCAGGACCCGGACCTGGTGCGGGAGACCGTCGACGTGGCTCGGGACTGGCTGGACGAGCACCCCACGCCGCCCGACTGGCTGGTCGACCCCGTCGTCGCGCTCGGCGACGGCAACCTCGACAACGTGCTGTGGGACGGCGAGACCTGCCACCTGGTCGACTGGGAGGAGTACGGCGCCTCGGACCTCGCCTACGAGGTGGCCGACCTCGTGGAGCACGTCTCGTCGCGGCTGGGCCGGCACCTCGACGTTCCTGGGCTGCTCGGCCGGCTGGACCTCGACGCGGCGCAGCGCGACCGGGTCGAGCACCACCGGCGGATGTTCGCCTGCTTCTGGCTGGCCCTCCTGCTGCCCGGGAACCGCGCCTGGAGCCGCAACCCTCCCGGGTCGACGGAGGACCAGGCGCGGCACCTGGTCGGGCTCGTCGGTCGGTGAGCGAGGCCGTCGATCGCGGCGGGTCACGCCCGTGCTCGCCCGGACCTCCGTGCGAGGGTGACGAGGTGATGGACGGGTTCGACGAGTGGGACATCGAGGTGGAGCCGGGCGTCCGGATCCACGGACGCTCCGGGGGATCGGGTCCGGCCGTGGTCCTGCTGCACGGGCACCCGCGTGCGCACACGACCTGGCACCTGGTCGCGCCGCGGGTCGCCGAGCAGGGGTTCACCGTCGTCTGCCCGGACCTGCGCGGCTACGGCCGCTCCTCGAAGCCCGACCCGGACCCGCGGCACGAGACCTACTGCGACCGCACCATGGCCCGTGACGTCGTCGCGGTGATGGAGGCGTCGGGCACCGACCGGTTCGCCGTCGTCGGCCACGACCGCGGGCAGGGTGTCGCCTACCGGACCGCCCTGGACCACCCCGACCGGGTCACCGCGCTCGGCGTCCTGGACGGCCTGCCGCACGTCGTGCAGTACGAGCAGGTCGACGCCAGGTTCGCCACCGAGTGGTGGCACTGGTTCTTCTTCGCCGGCTCGCCGCACGCCGAGCGCGTGATCAACGCCGACCCCGACGCGTGGTACGGACTCGACGAGGCCAAGCGCAGCGCGATGGGGGCGGCCAGCTTCGACTACGTCTCGGAGGCCCTGCACGACCCGCTGACCGTGCGCGCGATGCTGGAGGACTACCGGGCGGGGCTCGGCATCGACGTCGACCACGACCGCGAGGACCTCGAGCAGGGGCGCACCATCGTCTGTCCCACGCTGGTCGCCTGGTCGGTGCGCGACGACATGGAGGACCTGTACGGCGACCTGGTGCCGTGGTGGCGCCCCTGGGTCACCGGGCCGATCACGCGCGCCAGGATCGACAGCGGTCACCACATGGCGGAGGAGAACCCCGACGCGGTGAGCGCTGCCGTCGTCGACCTGCTGCACCGACCCGTGGGCGGACCGGTGGCCCGACCGGGGGGCTGACCGGGGGCCCGACCCCCGCGGCCGGGATGAGAGCCTGAGATGGTGCCCGGACCTGAGCAGACACACACCACCGAGCCCCTCGCCGTGCGCGGCGTCTCCCGGATCGGGGACCCCCGCATCTGGGGGACGACGGTCGGCGCGGCCGGCGCCACCGTGTTCGTGATGGCCAACCGGGGCACCGTCGACGCCCCTGGCCGACGATCGCGCTGGTGGCGTGGGCGGCAGCGTTCCTCGCCTACCTGTGGCTCACGTTCGTCCGCCCACAGGTGCCCGAGCCGGTGCAGCCGGTGCGCCGCAGCGCCGGGCTGGTCTACCTGGCCAGCGTCGTCGGGATGCTGGCTCTCATCCGGGTCGGCAGCGAGGTGCTGGACGCCCAGCGCGGCGCGGACGGGCTCGTCCTGCGCCCGGCGCTGATCGTCGTCGCGGTCGGCCTGCACTTCCTGCCGTTCGCGTCGGCGTTCCACGCGCCCGTGTTCACGAGACTGGGGCTGCTGGTCGGCGCTCTCGGCGTCGTCGGGCTGGTCCTGGGCTGGGCCTGGGACGAGCGGGCCGCCCCGGCAGCGGCAGTGGTCACCGGGATCGTGATGCTCGTGGTGATCGCCGGTGCGGCAGCGCCTCCACGGGTGCCCCGCGAGGACGGCTGAGCGAACGCCGTACGCGAGCCGGTCAGCGGCGCAGCCGGGCCCGCAGCCTCGCGTTGTCGTCCTCGAGCGCCAGGACGAGGGCGATGCCGGCGAGGTTGAGACCCTGCTCCAGCAGGGCCAGGACGCGGCGGACCCGGTCGAGGTCGTCCTCGCTGTAGCGGCGGGTCCGGCCGTCCGTGCGGCTCGGCGAGACGAGACCGTGACGCTCGTAGGCGCGGAGGTTCTGCACTCCCGCTCCCGTCAGCTCCGCAGCCACGGAGATCGCGTAGACGCCCCGTGAGCGCTGCCCCACCATGCCTTCACCTGCCCTCACCTGCCCTCACCTCTCGTCACCTGAGCCGCTCCTCGACATCTCGTGCGGGAGGTCTTGCCTGAGCATGACAGGTGCGCTATAAGAAATCTATAGCCGCCAGTACAGGGCTGGCGCCCGCGTCGGAAGGAGACCGACATGTTGATGCGCACCGACCCGTTCCGTGAGTTCGACCGCCTGGCCCAGCAGGTGCTGGGTGCCGGTACGACGTCCCGGCCGGCCGTCATGCCGATGGACGCGTGGCGCGAGGGCGATGTCTTCCGGATCGAGTTCGACCTGCCGGGCGTCGCCGCCGACACGCTCGACATCGACGTGGAGCGCAACGTCTTGACCATCCGCGCCGAGCGTCCCGCCCGCCGGGGCGACTGGGAGCCGCTGGCCTCGGAGCGTCCGACCGGCCTCTTCAGCCGTCAGCTGGTGCTGGGCGACAACCTGGACCTCGACCGCCTGCAGGCCCACTACGAGGACGGGGTGCTCAGCCTGACCGTGCCGGTCGCGGAGCGGGCCAAGCCGCGCAAGGTCGAGGTCTCGCGCGCCTCCTCGACCGACGAGCACGCGGCGATCTCGTCCTAGCGCGGCCCTCGGCGGCCCCGCCCTCGCGCAGGGCGGGGCCGCTGCGCGTGCCCGCCCGGGCCGGTCGAGGCCGCCTGCTTGAGTTCGGCGGCGCCGGGTACGGCGCGCCATGTCCACGACCCCCGACACCACCTCTCGCCGCTCGCGAGAGGGCGCGACCACCCCCGCGCCGAGCGAGCGGGGCCACCTCACCCAGGTGGCATCGGTCCCGGGCTCGCACGTCTACGTGCGTCACCTCGCCGCCGAGACCGACGACGGGGTCAGGCCGGCTGCCCGACCCCGACCCGGACGCCCCCGGCCGCTCCACCGAGCAGGCGTGGTGGCCGCCGGTGATGCTCAGCGCGGACTGGGTCGCAGGGCACGACTTCGACGTCTTCCACGTCCACTTCGGCTTCGACGCGTTCGACCCGCGCGGACCTGTCGCGACGTCGTCGACGCCGTGCACGCACGCGGCCGGATGTTCGTGCAGACCGTCCACGACCTGCGCAACCCGCACCACGCCTCGCCGCGACCTGCACGACGCCCAGCTCGACGTGCTGGTGACGGCGGGCCGACGAGGTGGTCACCCTGACGCCGGGGGCCGCCGAGGAGATCGAGCGCCGGTGGGGCCGGACCGCGCACGTGCTGGCGCACCCGCACGTCGTCGACCTCGCGACGATGGCCTCGCGCCAGCGGCGGCCCCGAGCGAGCGACGGGCCGTTCCGGGTCGGGCTGCACGTGAAGAGCCTGCGCGCCAGCATGGACCCGCAGCGGCCCTGCTGCCGACGCTCGTGCGAGGCGGTCCGCGACTGCCCGACGCCGTGCTGCAGGTCAACGGCCACCACGACGTGCTGACGCCGGACGGCGCGAGGTACGACGCAGCGCTCGCGACGTACCTGCGCGAGGCCGAGGCGCGCCGGAGCTGCTCGAGCTGCACGTCCACGACTTCCTGAGCGACGCCGAGCTCTGGGACTACCTCGGCGCGCTCGACGTCGTCGGTGCTGCCCTACCGGTTCGGCACCCACTCGGGCTGGCTGGAGGCGTGCCGCGACCTCGGCACGGCGGTGGTCGCGCCCACCTGCGGCTACTACGCCGACCAGGGACCCGTGCACTCGTTACGTCCTCGACGAGGGCGGCTTCGAGCCCGCGACCCTGGTCGCGCGCCGTCCGCGACGCCCACGACGCCGGCCCGGTCGTCCCGCTGAGCCCGCAGGTACGTCGCACGCAGCGGGCCGCGCGTCGCCGAGGCGCACCGCGACCTCTACGCGGGGTGGCGTCGTGCGCGTCTGCCTGATCGCGTCGTCGCGGTTCCCGCTGCGGGAGCCGTTCATGGGCGGGCTGGAGGCGCACACGCACGCGCTGGCCACCCGGCTCCTGGCGCCGCGGTCACGACGTGAGCGTGTTCGCCGCGCCGGGCAGCGACCCGGCGCTCGGCGTCCACGACGCTGCCGGTCGCGGCCGTTCGCCAGCAGCGCCCAGGCGCGGCAGGACGTCGGCAGCCTGCCGGAGGCGTGGATGCGCGAGCACCACGCCTACCTCGAGCTGATGCTGTCGCTGGCGCGCGGCGCGGCACGGCCGGTTCGACGTCGTGCACAACAACTCGCTGCACCACCTGCCCGGTCGCGATGAGCCAGCCTGCTCGACGTGCCCGTCGCTGACCACCCTGCACACACCGCCGATCGCCGTGGCTGGAGTCGGCGCGGTCGCTGCGTCGGCGGCGGCTCCTCGCGCTTCGTCGCGGTCAGCCGGCACATGGCCGGGCCTGGCGGCACGTCGTGCGACGCCGACACGATCCACAACGGCGTCGACACGTCGTTCTGGCGCCCGGGCCCGGCGGCGGCGGGCGCCGTCTGGACCGGGCCGGATCGTGCCCGAGAAGGCGCCCGCACGAGGCCGTCGACGCGGCCGCGGCTGCGCCGGCGTGCCGATCGACCTGGCCGGCCCGGTCGCACGACCCGGGCGTACTTCGAGCGACGAGGTCGCGCCGCTGCTCGGGCCGGACGCGCGCTACGTCGGTCACCTGGGCGCCGACGCAGCTGCGCGACGCTGGTCGGCCGGCGCGGCCGTCGCGGTCGTGACGCCGCGCTGGGACGAGCCGTTCGGGCTGGTGGCCGCCGAGGCGCTGGCGTGCGGCACCCCCGTCGCGGCGTACGCGCGCGGCGCGCTCGCCCGAGATCGTCGACGAGCAGGACGGGGCGGCTGTCGCGCCCGGCGACATCGGACGCGCTGGCCGCCGCCGTGCGCCGAGGCCGCGGCGGCTGGACCGGGTCGCGGTACGCGCCAGCGCCGTGCCGAGCGCTTCGGCGTCACGCGGATGGTCGACGCCTACGAGGCCGCCTACGCCGAGATCGCGCTCGCTGCAGGCGCGTCGCGTGATCGGCTACTACGTCCACCACCACGGGCGCGGGCACCTGCACCGCGCGCGAGGCCCTGGCCGCGGCCCTGACCGCCGCGGGCGAGGAGGTCACCGGGCTGTCGCTCGCTGCCGCGGCCGCGCGAGCTGGCGCGGGCCGTGGGTGCAGCTGCCGCGCGACGACGACCGCGCCGAACCGGTCGACCCGACCGCCGGCGGACACCTGCACTGGGTGCCCGGTGGGCGACGCCGGGCATCCGGAGCGGATGGCCGCGATCTCGGCGCTGGCTCGACCGGGTCGCGCCGAGCGTCGTCGTGGTCGACGTCTCGGCCGAGGTCGCCCTGCTCGTCGCGGCTGCACGGCGTGCCGCGTCGTGTCGATGGTGCTGCCCGGGCGGCGCACCGACCCCGCCCACACCTACGGCCTTCCGGCTGAGCTCGGCCCTCGTGGCGGCCTGGCCGGACGCCGCGGACGCGACGGCCCCGACATGACCCCGGGCCTGCCCGACGACGTCCGGCAGCGGCTCGTGCGCATCGGCGGCGGTCTCCCGCTTCGCGGTCGCCGCGCCGCGCCGCAACCGCGCCGGCGCCCGACGGGCCGTCGTGCTGCAGGGAGGGGCGGCGAGCGGCTGACCGAGCACGGCGCGGCCGGGCTGGCCGCGGTCGTCCCGGGCTGGCAGTGGACGGTCCTGGGCGGCGCCGGCGACGTGGGTGGACGACCCGTCGGGCGCGATCCTGCGACGCCGACGTCGTCGTCACGAACGCCGGCCAGAGTGTCGCTCGCCGACGTCGCCGCGCTGCGCCGGCCCGCGGTCGTCGTACCCGCCGCCGCGGCCCTTCGACGAGCAGCACGCGACGGCGGCCGTGCTCGCCGCAGGGCCGCTGGCCCGCCGTCGTGGTGCCCGACCTCGCACGACGCGCTGCTCGCCGACGGTGCTCGACCGGGCCGCCGCGCCTGGACGGCGAGTGCGTGGGACGACTGGTGCGACGGGCGGGCGGCGTCCCGCTTCGCCGCGGTCGTGCTCGAGGTCGCGGCGTCGCCGTCTGACCGGGAGCGGTCCCGCCAGGACTCGGCGTGAGCGGGCGCATCGTCGAGCGGTCGCCGTCGTGACCATCGTGCACGGCCGTCACGACCACCTGCGACGCCAGCACCGCGCCCTCGCCGCGGAGCGCGCGCCCGACCTGCACTGGGTGGTCGTCGCGATGGACGACCCTGCGCGTCGCGCGGCGTGCCGGCTGTCGAGGGACTCGCGCCCCACGTCGTCGACGTCCCGACGACGCCGCGACGGGCCTGCCGCTCGCCGCTCGCCCGCAACCGCGGCGCCCGCGCGGCGCTCGACCTGGGCGCCGACGTGCTGGTGTTCCTCGACGTCGACTGCATGCCCGGCCCCGGCCTGCTGGACGGCTACGCGCGGGCCGTGCGCTCGCACCCGGGCACCATGCTGGTCCGGGCCGGTGACCTACCTGCCCGCCGGCCTGACCGAGGAGCAGCTGCGGCACGCCGTGGGTGCTCGACGCGCCGCACCCCGCCCGGCCTGCGCCCGGCACCGGGGGAGCTGGTCCGCGACGCCGACCCGCGGCTGTTCTGGTCGCTGTCGTTCGCGCTGTCGGCCGGCACCTGGCGACGGGTCGGCGGGTTCCACGAGGGCTACGTCGGCTACGGCGGCGAGGACACCGACTTCGCCTTCAGGTCGCGGCCGACCGGGGCGTCGAGCTCGGCTGGGTCGGGGACGCGCGGGCCTACCACCAGCACCACCCGGTCGAGCCAGCCCGCCCGTCGAGCACGTCGAGGACATCGTCCGCAACGCGACGCTCTTCCACGAGCGCTGGGGCGTCTGGCCGATGGAGGGCTGGCTCGCCGAGCTCGCGGACCTCGGCCTGGTCGAGCAGACCCCGGCCGGCTGGACGACGCGTGCGCCGGCGCGCCGGGCGTCCGACGGGGCGCCCGCGAACGGGGGTCAGCCGGCCTCGGTGGCGAGCACGGCTCCGGGCCGGAACCCCTTGACCATCAGGTAGACGCCGAACGACAGCTCCCAGACGAAGATGGGGGCGGCCAGCACCCAGGCGGGGCTGCCGTGCTCGGTCAGGCCGAACATCGTGGCCAGGGTCACCGCGAGCAGCAGGGGAGCGCCCACCAGGCCGGTGCCGGGGATGATCCGGGGGACGAGGCCGGAGCGGAACATCAGGGTGCCGATCATCAGGGCGTTCATCGCGGCCATCACGTTGGGGCCGAGCAGGAACGTCGCGTCGCGGACCTCGACCAGGGAGCGGCCCACGGCCACCAGGGTGTCCGCCTCGGCACCGGTCGCGCCGGGCTGCCGGAGGGCGACGACGGCCAGCAGGGCGGCGACGCCGACCGCGACGACGGCGGCCTCGAAGAGCCGGGTGGTCACGAACCCGAGGGCCAGGGTCTCGCTGCGTCGGCGTACGACGGGATAGAGCACGACGGCCGTCGCGATCGCCGTCAGCGCGTTGACCAGGTCGAGGACGGCGCCGAAGGTCACCTGGGTGTCGGCGCCGGCACCGATGATGTAGCCGGGGTCGTCCAGCACCGGACCGAGGAGGAAGAGCGCGGGGATCGACGAGGCGAACGTGAGCACGTAGAACATCCCGCCGAGGAACGCCGTCCTCCTCGTCGGGTCGGTCCTGGGGTGCCCGGGTCGGGCGGTCGCGGTGCCGGAGGGGGCGGTCAGGGTCATCGGGGGCTCCTCGGGGAGTGGTCAGCCGGGTCGCTGATGGCCCGAAGGTAGGAGCGGAGGTGGTGAGCAGGCGTCACCAGATGTGGTGGTCCTGAGGTCGGCGGGCCCCGGTTGCAGGCAGTCGGGTGCCGGGTCGGGGTGCCGGTCAGGTACGGCGTCCGCGACCGTGCCGGAGCAGGTCGAGCTCAGCCGCGCGGCGTACGGCGGACCGGCGGCTGTTGACGCCGAGCTTGGCGTAGATGCTCTTGGTGTGCGTGCGCACGGTGTTGAGAGACACCGTGAGCTCGCGGGCGATCCCGGGGCCGCTGAGCTCGCTGCCGAGGAGCCGGAGCACGTCGAGCTCGCGCTCGCTGAGCGGGTCGACCAGGGCCGTCGCCGACGTCGGCCCGGCCGGCACGTGCGCGGAGACCTCGGACCGCGACGCGGCGGGCGCGCCGCCGGCGATGACCCCGAGCACCCTGTCCACGGCGGTGGGGGCCACGCCGTGACGGCGAGCGGTCACGAGCAGCGCGCTCATCGGGGCGCCCTCGTCGGCGAGGACCCGGAGGTACTGCTCGGGTGCCGCCAGGTCGAGGGCGCGGGCCAGTGCGCGCAGCGCGGCCTGGACGTCGCCGCGCTCGTGCTCGGCCAGTGCCTGCAGCACCAGCACCTCCACCACCGTTCCGGCGCGCCCGCCCGCCTCGGCCGCGAGGAGCAGCCGGGCCAGCAGGCGACTCGCGGCGTCGAGGTCGGAAGCACCGTGGTCGGGCCCGCCGCGGTGGGTCCGGTGCCGGGCGAGCAGGGCCCGGGCGAGGGTGAGGTGCTCGAACTCGCGCAGGTAGGAGAGGTCGTCGTCGGCCGACAGCCCGCGCCGGCGGACCCAGGCGAACGCGTCCCCGAGTCGGCCCTGCGCGACCCGCACACGGGCGAGCGACGCGGTGACCGGGCGGACGTCGGGGGAGAAGTCGCCGACGTAGACGCGCTCGGCCTCCTCGAGCAGCCGGGCGGCGCCGTCGAGGTCCCCCTCGGCCTGGTGGAGCCGGGCCCGCGCGACCCGCAGCCGGTAGGCGTTCTGCGGCAGGCCGGTGTGCTCGCCCAGGGCCACGGCCCGGTCCAGCAGGCTCGTGGCGAGCGCCAGGTCGCCGCGCTCGTGGTGGACGGTGCTCGATGCGACGTACATGTCGGCGGTGCCCCGCAGCACCGGTCCACCCCCGCCTCCGGCGAGCAGGAGCGCCCGGTCGTAGGTGGCCAGCGCGTCGTCGAGGCGGCCCTGCGCCTGGCGAAGATCTCCGAGCGCGATGGAGCAGCCCAGCACGTCCGAGACGTGGCCGGCGTGCCCGAGCCGGTCGGTCGCCTCGACGTACGCGGCGTGGGCGTCGTCGAGGTCGCCCGCGGTCCAGGACGCCAGTCCCAGCAGGGCCGACGCCGCACCGTGGCCGAGGTCGTCGTCCTCGTCGAGCAGCCCGAGCGCGCGGCGGGCGTGAGCCACGGTGGTGGGTGCGTCCGCCAGGGCCATCGCCAACCCGGCGCGGTAGACCTCGACCCAGCCGGGCAGGCGCCGGTGCTCGCTGTCGCGGTCCGCCGCGGGCGTGTCGGCCAGCCACTGCTCGACCGACCGCAGCAGCGGCTCGACGCCCTCGGTCCGCCCGGTCGAGAGCAGCGCGCCGACGTAGCCGATGCCCAGCACCGGCCGGGTCCGCACGACCTCGGCGGGCAGCCGCGAGATCGCGTCGCGCAGGAGGCGCTCCTGGCGGTCGCGGCGCAGCGCAGGCATCGCCGCGACGAGGAGGTCGGCGGCCCGCTCGTCGTCGCCGGCGGCCATCGCGTGCTCGAGGGCGGCGCCGGGGTCGCCGTGCTCCTCGTGCCAGGTGCTCGCGCGCCGGTGCAGGTCGGGCACGAGCTCCGGCGACTCGGCCGACAGCCGGGCGCGCAGCACGTCGGCGAACAGGTGGTGGTAGCGGTACCAGTGCCGGCGGTCGTCGAGCGGCACGAGGAGGAGGTTCGCCCGGTCCAGCTCCTCCAGGGTGGCGCGCCCGTCGTCGTGGCCCGTGACGGCGTCGCACAACGGCCCGTTGAGCCGCGTGAGCACGGACGTCCGCAGCAGGAACGAGCGCAGGCGCTCGGGCTGGCGGGCGACCACCTCCTCGACGAGGTAGTCCACGACGAACCGGTCGTCGCCCGCGAAGCCCTCCACGAACCCCGCGACGTCCTCGCGCCCTCGCACCGACAGCGCCGCCAGCTGGAGGGCCGCGATCCAGCCCTCCGTGCGCGCCTCGAGGGCGGCGACGTCGCCGGTGGACAGGGCCAGGCCCATCACGTCGGCGAGGTACGTCGTCGCCTCCTCCGTCGTGAACCGCAGGTCCGCGGCGCGCACCTCGACCAGCTCGCCGCGGGCCCGCAGCCGGGCCAGGGGCAGCGGCGGGTCGGCGCGGCTCGAGACCACGACGTGCAGCTGCGGCGGCCCGTGCTCCAGCAGGAAGGCGAGACCGTCGTGCACGTCGTGCGAGTCCACGACGTGGTAGTCGTCGAGCACGAGCACCACCTCGCCCGGCACGTGCGCGAGGTCGTTGAGCAGCGTGGTGAGCAGGGAGCGCAGGGGAGGGGGCTCGGGGGAGCGCAGGTGCGCCAGCTCGGCCTCGCCGACCTCGGGCACCGTGGTCCGGATCGCCGCGACGACGTACGTCCAGAACGTCGTGGGGTCGTCGTCGCCGGCGTCGAGCGAGACCCAGGCGACGCGGGGGCGGCCGGCGAGCCGGGTCGCGACCAGGGTGGTCTTGCCGAAGCCGGGGGGCGCCGAGACGAGCAGCAGGGTCGACCCGAGTCCGGCGTCGAGCCGCTCGTCCAGCCGGGGCCGGGGCACCAGGCCGTGCCGTGCCCGGGGCGGGTAGAGCTTCGTCTCGAGCAGCGGAGGTGGTGTCATGAGCCGCCCCTCGTGCGGGTGCCGTGACGGGGGACCGGCACGGCACGGCCACACTAGTCCCGTGAGGGACGGTGCGGGTGCCGCCGCGGTGGCGCCGAGCGTCGGCCGGGGGTTCGTCACGCTCTACGTCGCGGCGTACCTCGGCACCTGCCTGATGCTGATCGCGCCGCTGCTGGTCACCCTGGCGCTCAAGGTCGACTCGCTGGTCGGGATCGACCGCGCGCCCGGCCGCCTGGCTCTGGTGGTCGGCGTCGGCGCCGTCGTCGCCATGGTGGGCAACCCGCTGCTCGGCCGGCTCAGCGACCGGACGACCTCGGCGCTCGGGATGCGCCGGCCGTGGATGCTGGGCGGGCTCGCGGCCGGGACGCTCGGCGTGCTGGTCGTGGCGGTGGCGCCGTCGGTGCCGGTCGTGCTGGCGGGCTGGTGCCTGGCCCAGCTCGGCCTCAACGGACTGCTGGCGGCGATGGTCGCGGTGCTCCCCGACCAGGTCCCGACCGCCCAGCGCGGCCGCGTCGCCGGCGTGCTGGGCGTCTGCGTGCCGCTCGCCTCGGTCACCGGGGCACTGCTGGTGCGGCTGGCCACCGGGCACCAGGTGGCGATGTTCCTGCTGCCGTGCCTGGTGGGGGGCGCCCTGGTGGCGCTCTTCGTGGTCGTGCTGGACGACCGGCGGCTCGACCTCGCGGACCGGCCGCCGTGGTCGCTGCGCGAGCTCGCCGGCACGTTCTACCTCAGCCCGCGCCGCTCGCCGGACCTCGCGTGGGCGTTCGCGAGCCGCTTCCTCTTCGTCCTCGCGTATGCCGTCCTGGTGACCTACCAGGCGTACTTCCTGCTCGAGGACCTGCACACGCCGCAGGACGACGTACCGCAGCGGATCCTGCTCGGCACGCTCGTGATGTCGAGCGCTGTCGTCGTGGCCTCCCTGGTCGGCGGCCACCTCTCGGACCGGTCCGGCCGCCGCAAGCCGTACGTCGTGGTGGCCTCCGTGGTCTTCGGGGCGGCGATGTGCCTGGTCGGCCCGGCCCCGGGGTTCGGCGGGTTCCTCGTGGCGCTGGCCGTGGCGGGGCTCGGGTTCGGCTGCTACACGGCGGTGGACCTGGCCCTGGTCGCGGACGTCCTCCCGGACGCCGGCAGCGCGGCCAAGGACCTGGGCGTGCTCAACATCGCGGGGGCACTGCCGTTCTCGGTCGCCCCGGCCCTCGCGCCGGCGGTGCTGGCGGCCGGCGGACGCGACTACGGAGTGCTGTTCGCGGTCGCGGGGGTGGCCGCGCTGCTGGGCGCCCTCGCGATCCTGCCGGTCCGCCGGGTCCGCTGACTCGCGGGTCCCCTTCCCCATGGTCACTGACTGTCGGAGGGGGCGGTCGCAAGGGTGGCCCGGGCTTGTCGCCGGAGGCTGCCAGCAGGGAGGGTGGGGCGATGCCCCCCCAGCTCCCGGCCCGCGCGTCCGTGGTCGTCGTCGGCGGTGGCGTCATCGGGCTCAGCACCGCCTACCACCTCGCCCGGGCCGGGGTGCGTGACGTGCTGCTCCTCGAGAGCGGCGGCCTCGGCGGCGGGTCGACCTGCAAGGCCGCCGGAGGCGTGCGTGCGCAGTTCTCCGACGCGGTCAACATCGAGCTCGGGTCGCGCAGCCTGCGCACCTTCGAGACCTTCGCCGAGACGTTCGGCCAGGAGATCGACCTGCACCAGGTCGGCTACCTGTTCCTGCTCGACACCCCCGAGCAGGTCGGCCTCTTCGAGGCCAGCGTCGCGCTCCAGAACGAGCTCGGCGTGCCGAGCCGGATGCTGCGCCCGCCCGACGCGGTGGCGCTCTCCCCGCTGGTCAGTCCCGAGGGCCTCCTCGCGGCGGCGTACTCCCCGACCGACGGGCACTGCACGCCCGAGAGCGTCGTCGCTGGGTATGCCGCCGGGGCCCGCCGGCACGGCGCGAGCCTCGTCACGGGCTGCGCGGTCACCGGCATCGGCACGAGCGCCGGGCGGGTGACGGAGGTCGTCACCGAGCGGGGGACCGTCGCGACCGACACGGTCGTGTGCGCGGCGGGGGCGTGGTCGCGGCAGGTCGGCGCGATGGCCGGTGTCGACCTGCCGGTCGAGCCGCTGCGACGGCAGATCCTGACCACCGAGCCGGTGCCGGGGCTCGACCCGCGCACGCCGTTCACGATCGACTTCTCGACGTCGTTCTACTTCCACGGCGAGGGGCCGGGGCTGCTGCTGGGCATGTCCGACCCGGACGAGACGCCCGGCTTCCGGCTCGAGCGCTCCGACGGCTGGCTGGACCGCCTCGGCGCCGCCATCGCGCACCGCGCGCCGGCGCTCGCCGAGGTCGGGCTCGCGTCCGGCTGGGCGGGGCTCTATGAGATGACGCCCGACCACAACGCGCTGGTCGGCGAGGCCGAGGGCGTCTCGCGCTTCCTCTACGCCACCGGCTTCTCCGGTCACGGCTTCCTGATGGGCCCGGCCGTGGGCGAGGTGATGCGCGACCTGTGCCTCGGGCAGACTCCCGTGGTGGACGTCGCCTCGCTGGGCGCCGGCAGGTTCGCCGACGACAGCGTGCGGCCCGAGCTCAACATCGTGTGACCAGCCGACCACGGGCGCCGACCGGCACGCCCGAACCCCAGCAAGGAGCAGCATGACCGAGCCCCGCGACCAGATCCCCGACAGCGCGACCCTGCACGAGCTGGCCGTCGGCGCGGCCGGCCGCTGCGGCGTCGACGTGGACGCGCTCGGCGGCGCGGGGACGGTCGCCACCACGTCGCCGGTCAACGGCGCGCACCTGGTCGACGTACCCCTGCTCGGCGGGGACGTCGCGGGCGCCGCCGACCGGGCCGTCGCCCGGGCCGGGGAGGCGTTCCTGCAGTGGCGCCGGGTGCCGGCGCCGGCCCGCGGCGCCCTGGTCAAGCGGTTCGGCGAGCTGCTCACCGAGCACAAGGACGACCTGGCCACGCTGGTCAGCCTCGAGGTCGGCAAGATCACCTCCGAGGCGCGCGGCGAGGTGCAGGAGATGATCGACATCTGCGACTTCGCGGTCGGTCTGTCGCGCCAGCTCTACGGCCGCACGATGCCCTCCGAGCGTCCCGGCCACCGGCTGATGGAGACCTGGCACCCCCTCGGGGTGGTCGGGGTGGTCAGCGCCTTCAACTTCCCCGTGGCCGTCTGGTCCTGGAACACCGCGGTGGCGCTGGTCTGCGGCGACCCCGTCGTGTGGAAGCCGTCCGACCTCGCGCCGCTGAGCGCGCTGGCCTGCCAGGCGATCCTGGCCCGCGCGGTCGCCGAGGCCGATGCGCCCGCCGACCTCTCCCAGGTGCTGCTCGGCGGCGCCGACGTCGCACAGGCGCTCGTGGACCACCCCGGGGTCGCGCTGCTGAGCGCCACCGGGTCGACCCGGATGGGCCGCGCCGTCGGACCGCGCGTCGCGGAGCGCTTCGGCCGCTCGCTGCTCGAGCTCGGCGGCAACAACGCGGCGGTGGTGGCGCCCAGCGCCGACCTCGACCTGACCACCCGGGGCGTGGTGTTCTCGGCCGCGGGCACGGCCGGCCAGCGGTGCACCACGATGCGCCGCGTGATCGCGCACCGCAGCGTCGTCGACGAGCTCACCGACCGGCTCGCGTCGGCCTACGACCGGCTCCCGATCGGCAACCCGCTGGCCGCTGGCACGCTGGTCGGTCCGCTCGTGCACAAGGCGGCGTACGACGGTCTGGAGGCCGCGCTCGAGCAGGCCGCCGCCGAGGGCGGCAAGGTCGTCGCCGGGGGTGGGCGCGCCCTGGCCGACCGGGCGCCGGACGCGTACTACGCCCGCCCGGCCATCGTGCGGATCGACCGGCAGAGCGAGGTCGTCGCCCGGGAGACGTTCGCGCCGCTGCTCTACGTCCTGCCCTACGACGACCTCGAGGAGGCGGTGGCGCTCAACAACGCCGTCCCGCAGGGGCTCTCGTCGAGCATCTTCACCTCCGACCAGGCCGAGGCCGAGCTGTTCGTATCCGCGGAGGGCTCGGACTGCGGGATCGTCAACGTCAACATCGGCACCTCGGGGGCGGAGATCGGCGGCGCGTTCGGCGGCGAGAAGGAGACCGGCGGCGGGCGGGAGTCGGGCTCGGACGCCTGGCGCTCCTACATGCGCCGGGCCACCAACACCGTCAACTTCTCGGGCGAGCTGCCGCTGGCCCAGGGCGTCGACTTCACGGTCTGATGGCCGCGCCCTCAGCCGGCCTCGTCGGCAGCACCGAGCTCCGGGCCCGCTTCGCGAGCCGGCTCTCGCACCTCTACGGCCGCGAGGTGCCGGCGTACACCTCGCTCGTGGAGGTCTCCGAGGAGGTCAACCGCCGGGTGCTGGACCGCGACGGCGCCGAGGCGGAGCGGCTCGGCAGCATCGCCCGGGTGACCGCCGAGCGGCACGGCGCGATCCGGGTGGGGTCGCCGCGCGAGCTCGCCCAGGTGGCCCGCGTCTTCGGGGCCCTGGGGATGGCGCCGTGCGGCTTCTACGACCTGCGCGACGCGGCGCCCGCACCCGTCCCGGTGGTCTCGACGGCGTTCCGGCCGCTGGCGCGCGAGGAGCTGGCCGCCAACCCGTTCCGGGTGTTCACCTCCGTGCTGGTGCCCGAGGACCGGCGCTTCTTCGACGCGGACCTCGAGGCCCGGCTGCGGCGCTTCCTCGACGCCCGCGAGCTCTTCGCCCCCGAGCTGCTCGAGCTGGCCGACGTCGCCGTCGCCGAGGGCGGGCTGCCCGCCGGTCCGGCGGATCGGTTCCTGGAGCTGGCCGCCGGGTCGTTCGCGCTGTCCCCGGAGCCCGTCGACAGGGCGTGGTACGGCGAGCTGGAGCGGGTCTCCGGGGTCGCGGCCGACATCGGCGGCGTCGCCTCCACGCACGTCAACCACCTGACCCCGCGGGTGCTCGACATCGACGACCTCTACGCCTCGATGCAGGCCCGCGGCGTGGAGATGATCGACGAGATCCAGGGACCGCCGCGCTGGGAGGGTCCCGACGTGCTGCTGCGGCAGACGTCGTTCCGCGCCCTGGCCGAGCCGCGGCGCTTCCGCGACCCCGACGGTCGGGTCGTCGACGGGTCGCTGCGGGTGCGCTTCGGCGAGGTGGAGGCGCGCGGGATCGCGCTGACCCCCGCCGGGCGGGACCGCTTCGACGCGCTGGTCGCCCGGGTGGACGAGCGGCTCGCCGACGATCCGACCCTGACCCGCGCCGACGTCGCGCCGGAGGTGTGGCGGGCCGGGCTGCCGGCCACCGAGGACGGCCTCCGCCGCGAGGGGCTCGGCTTCTTCACCTACGCCCTCGCAGACGACCCGGACGACCCGGACGACCCCGCCGGCTCGCCTGCCCGGGCGGCCGCCGTGTCGCACGGCGGGCTCGACGACCTGGTGGAGGCGGGGGTGCTGCGCGCCGACCCGATCGTCTACGAGGACTTCCTGCCGCGCTCGGCCGCCGGCATCTTCGCCTCCAACCTGGCCGACGCCGGCCGCCGCGACGCCGACCAGGGCGCCGCCCCGCGCGACGCCGACTGGATGGCCGACGTGCTCGACCGCGAGGTCCCTCGTCCCCGAGGACCTCTACGCCGCCGAGTCGGCCGCCTCCGTGCGGGCCGTCGAGCGCGCGCTGGGCCGCCCCCTCGCGACCTGAGCGCCGCCCGGCCCGGCACCCCTGGCATGCTGCACGGGTGCGGCTGATCCACCTCAACGGGCCACCGGGGATCGGGAAGTCCACGATCGCGGCGCTGCTCGCCGACCGGCACCCGGGCACGCTCGACCTCGACATCGACACGCTGCACCGCCTCGTCGGCGGCTGGCGCGAGGACACCCGCACCCACGACCTGCTGCGGCCGGTCGCCCTGGCGATGGCGGCGGCCCACCTGCAGGGCGGCCACGACGTGGTGCTGCCGCAGCTCGTCTCCCGCCTCGACGAGATCGCCGCCTTCGAGGACGTCGCCCGCCGGCACGGCGCGACCTTCCACGAGGTCGTCCTGCTCGACACGCGCGAGGCGTCGGTCGCACGGTTCGACGCTCGCGAGGACCGCACGGAGTGGGACGCGCACAACCGTCGTACCGTCGCGGACCTGGGCGGTGCGCGGCTGCTCGGCCAGATGTACGACGGCCTGCTGGAGGTCGCACGCGCCCGCCCCAGCGCCGTCGTCGTGCGCAGCGAGGCGGGCTCGGTCGAGGGGACCTACGCCCGGGTGGTGGACGCCCTGGCTCAGCCGGGCCGCAGGAACGGCGGGTCGTCGGAGGCGTCGGAGAGCAGCGACTCGTAGGCATCGCGGGCGCTCACCCGGCCGGGCCGGGTCCGCGCCGCGACCATCCCGCTGACGGTCGCCGCCGCGAACGACGTACCGCTCCAGGAGGCGAAGCCCTCGAAGCGCTCCGGGCTCGACGCCCCGCCGGAGTCGAGGTCGACCTCGGCGTCGAGGAACGTGCTGACCACCTCGACGCCCGGGGCCAGCACGTCGATCCACTGCACGTCCGGCGGGGTGAACGTCGCCAGCGTGCCGGTGTCGTCGGTCGCACCGACGGCCACCACCGAGGTGAGCGCTGCCGGCCAGGCGGGCTTGCGGCGGTCGTCCTCGTCCTCGCCCGGGCCGAGCACCAGGTCGCCGTGGTTGCCCGCGGCGGCGACCACGACGGTGCCCGGGTCGAGGCGGTCGACCGCGGTCGAGAGCGCCAGCGGCGGCTGGCCGTCCTCGGTGTAGCAGGCGAAGGACAGGTTCAGCACGTCCGGCCGGGTCGCGCCGAAGGCGGCGATCTCCTTGGCGGCTGTCCACGAGTCGGCCTGGCCGAGGTCGTCGGAGAGCAGCCGCCGCCCCTCGACGACGGCCGCGGGCGCCTGGCGGAGCACGAGGCCGGCAACGAACGTGGCGTGGCCGGCCGGGACGGCATACGCACCTGATCGGGGGGTGCGGGGGAGGACGTCGGAGGCGGCGGCGACCCACCCGCCGGAGAGCCACTCGTGCGAGGACAGGGAGGTGTCGAGCACGCCGACGCGCACGCCGCGGCCGTCGCCGCTGCCCTTCTTCATGGTCGACCGGTCCGGCAGGCCGCCGGCGCTGGGGGAGGGGTTGCCGCCGCCGCCGTGCGAGATCTTGCCGCCGCCGCCGATCACCTGCCCGACCAGCCGGTTCTTGCCCAGCGTCGGCGACCAGCCGGCGTAGCGCAGCGCGAACCACCCGCGCAGCCGGTGCAGGAAGAGGTCGAGGTCGGCGGCACCGTCGGCCGGTCCGGCGGGCGTGGGCCGGTCGCCGAGCTCGGCTGCCACTGCGCGGGCCATCGCGTCGGCGGCCGCGCGGTCGTCGTGCAGGGTCAGCAGCGCCAGCCCCAGGTCCGTGCTGTCGTCGACCTCGTCGAAGCCGACCCCGCTCTCGGCCAGCACCGCGGCGACGGCCGCCCGGTGCTTGCTGGCGACGATCACGTCGGAGCTGAAGTAGGCGTGGCGCGCACCCTCGCGCGCACCGGCCGTCAGGTCGGTCCCCCCGGTCCCTGCCATGGCGTCCCCTCTCGACGCGATCCCCCGAGCCGAGTATCGCGAGCGGTACTCACCCCTGCAACCGCATTGCGGCCCGGAGCAGACCCGCACTGGACCGGTATCACGCTTGACACCCCCGGCGCCCACCCCACACCTTGAGGACCATGACCGACCTGCTGGCGTCGGCCGAGGAGGCCCTGCAGGCAGCGGCCCTCGACCCGGCGGGCGCGCGCACCCTGAGCGAGACGGTGCTCGCCTCGGCGCGCGCCGAGCGCTCCTGGGAGGCGGTCTGCACCGCCGAGCGGGCCCTCGGCGTCGCCGCGATGACGCTCAGCGACATCGACGAGGCGATCGTGCACCTGCGCGCCGCCGTGCTCGCCGGCCGGCGGGCCGGGTCGCGCCAGGGGGTGGGGGAGGCCCGGATGAGCCTGGCCTCGGCGCTGGTCCTGCGCGGCCTGCCCGCCAGGCCTCGCGCACCATCGAGGCGGCCGCCCGGGACCTGAGCGGGGTGCCCGCCGCCCGGGCGCAGGTGCAGCACGCCGCGATCCTGCAGGAGCTCGGGCTCGACGACGCCGCGCTCGGGGAGCTCCGGCGGGCGCTGCCGACGCTGCGGCGCGCGGGCGACGCGGAGTGGGCCGCCCGCGGCATGTCGAACCGCTCGCTCATCCACGTGCGGCGTCGTGCGTTCGCGGCCGCCGAGGCCGACCTGCTCGCCGCCCGCAGCCTGTGCCTGCAGCACGGTCTCGAGCTGCCGGCCGGCTACGCCGAGCAGAACCTCGGCTTCGTCAAGGCCCAGCGCGGCGACGTACCCGGCTCGCTGCGGCTGATCGGGGCCGCCGCCGAGCGCTACCAGCGGTTCGGGCTGGTCGAGGCGTCGCTGCTGCTGGACCGGCGCGGGCGTGCTGCTGTCGGTGCGACTGCTGGAGGAGGCCCGGGTCGCCGCCGACGGCGCGGTCGAGGCGTACGTCGGCCAGGGACGCGACGTGCACGTCCCCGAGGCGCAGCTGATGCTCTCGACGGTCGCGCTGCTCCAGGGCGACACCGACGCCGCGACGACGCAGTGCCGCCGACGCCGCGCCGGGCTTCCGCCGGCTGGGCCACGGCCACTCCGTCGCCCTGGCGAGGTACTCCCACCTCCAGGCGCTCGTCGCCGCCGACCCGGCGCGGGTCAGCGACGTGCGGCATGCCGCGCGTCGCCGACGAGCTCGAGGCCGCCGGGTGGACAGGTGCCGGCGCTCGAGGCGCGGGTGCTCGCCGGGCGGCTGGCGCTGACCCGGGGCCGGCGCGACGGACGCCCGGCGGACCTCGCCGCGGGCGAGCAAGGCCGACGCTCCGGCCCGGCGGACGCGCGCGCCCGCGGCCTGGCTCGCCGAGGCGCTGCTGCGCGAGGCCGACGGCCGGCGGCCGGCCGCGACGCTCCGCCCTGCGGGCCGGGCTGCGCATCGTCGAGGACTACCAGGCGACCCTCGGCGCGACCGAGCTGCGCGCCCACGTCAGCGTGCACCGCGGCGCGCTGGCCCGGGCCGGGCTGCGATGGCCGTCGAGGACGGCGACGCGCGCGCGGCGCTGTGGTGGGCCGAGCGCGGCCGGGCGGCGCGCCTGCGCTCCGGCCCGCGCCAGCCGCCCGAGGACCCGGAGCTGGCGCAGGACCTGGCCGACCTGCGCGTCCACGATGGCCGAGCATCGAGGAGGCCCGCACGCGGCGGCGCGACGACGCGGCGCTGCTGCGGCGTCAGGTCGCGCTGGAGCGGCGGATCCGCGACCGCTGCCGCGCCTCCGGGGACGGCACCCGGCGGATCGGGCCTGCGCCCCCGACGCCGTCGGTGGAGCTGCGCGACCCCTCGGCGACACCGCGCTGGTCGAGTTCGTCGAGCTGGACGGCGAGCTGCATGCGGTGACGGTGGTCGGCGGCCGGGCCCGGCTGCACGAGCTGGGCCCGGTGGACCGGCTCCGCGACGCTGCCTGCGCCACCTGCCCGTTCGCGCTGCGCCGGCTCGCGCCGCCCGGCGGACGGCCGCCGACGTCGCGGCCGCTGCCGGCCGCGTGCTCGACCGCGCGGCGGCGATGCTCGACGACACGCTGCTCCGACCGCTGGCGCCGGATGCTGGGGGACCGGCCGCTGGTCGTCGTCCCGACGGAGGCTGCAGTCGCTGCCGTGGTCGCTGCTGCCGTCCTGCGCCGGGCCGGCCGGTGAGCGTGAGCCGTCCGCCGCGCTGTGGCACGCCGCGCTCGCGCGCGGCCGCCGCGCCGGCGCCGACGTCGTCGTCGTCGCCGGCCCCGGCCTGCCGGGCGCGGTCGCGGAGGCCGACGCCGTCGCCGCGCATGTACCCCGGGTCGCGCGCTGCTGCGTCGGCGACGGGCGCCACCGCGGCCGCCGTCCGGCACGCGATGGACGGGGCCGCGACTGCTGCACCTCGCCGCCCACGGGCATGGTGCGCGCGGACAACCCGCTGTTCTCCTCGCTGCGGCTCGCCGACGGGCCGTTCACCGTCTACGACCTCGAGCGGCTCGCCGGCCGCCGCACCACGTCGTGCTCGCGGCGTGCGACACCGGGCGGCCGCAGGTCGTGGCCGGCGAGGAGATCCTCGGCTTCGGCGCCGGCGCTGCTCGGCGGCGGGACCGCGACGCTCGTCGCACCGGTCGTCGCCGTGCCGGACCTCGCGACCGTGCCGCTGATGGTCGGCTACCACCGGGGGGTGCTGGCGGGCCGCGCGCCCGCCGAGGCGCTCGCCGCGGCACAGGCGGGCGTGGGACCGGCAGGACACGGTCGGCCGGGCGGCCGCCGCGGCCTTCGTCTGCCTGGGCGCCGGCTGAGCGCCGGTGCTTCCCCTGGTGTTCTCGGCGCTTCCCCGGGCATGCACGCCTGGGGAGGTGCTCCATTACCAGGGGAGCCTGGTAATCAAGGGTGGGGGCGCCGGTAGGCGTGGGGCGCCGGGTGCGCGAGGGGTCAGAGGGTCAGCCACTCCGTGACCACGGAGGCCTCGTCCTGCCGGCAGCGCAGCCGCACCGGACCGTGGGAGGGCCCGGCGGAGCAGGAACACCCCCGAGTCGTCGGTGTCGGTCTCGACGGCCTCGCCGTCGGCGGTCTCCAGGACCACCCGGCCGGCCCGGCGGGGACGACCTGGCCCATCAGCACCTCCGGGCCCAGCTCGAGCTCGACGGTGACGCTGTCGCCGTCGAAGACCAGCATCCGGGCGCGTCGACGGCCGGTCCGCGCACGCCCGCGGTCTCCTGCAGCGAGGAGTCGTAGGACAGGGTGAGCAGCTCGAGCTCCTCGTCGAGGTGTCGCCAGTCGAAGGCCGCGCGGGCCGCCTCCATCAGCTGCTCGGGGGTGGTGCGCTCGGCCCGCAGGGCCTCCCGCAGCTCCTCGAGGAGGGCGTCGTCGCTCTCGTTGCCCGTCGTCGGGTCCATGGTGCTCATCTCCTAGCTGGACCGAGTCGCTCGTCGGAAGGAAGGACCGCATCGGCTCCGTCTGGCGCAGCGCCTCGAGGGCGCGCGCTCGCGTCGGACCGATGCTGCCCTTGGGGATCCCCAGCCGGCGGCTGATCTCGTCGTACGACAGCGGGGGATCTGTCATGAGGAGGAGCAGGAGCTCCCGGTGCTGCGGGCGCAGCTCCTTCAGGCCGTCGCGCAGCGCCTGCTGCCGCTCCAGCCTGATCAGGTCTGTCTCGAGCGGGGCTCCACGGTCGGCGCCGTCCAGCACGGTGCCAGTCTGCGGGTCGACGGCGACCGTCCGCTGGCGCGTGCGCAGCACCCGCAGCGCCTCGTTCTTGGTGGTGGTGACGATCCAGCCGGGCAGGGCGCGCGGCTCGCGGAGGTCGTCGAGGTGCTCCACCAGCCGCAGCCAGAGGGCCTGGCTGACGTCGGCGACGTCGTCCGGGCCGAGGCGGTACCTGCCCGCCACGCCCGCCACGAGTGGCATGTAGCGCTGCACCAGACCGTTCCAGGCATCGCGGTCGCCTCCTCTCGCGGCGCCGACCAGGTCGCTCACCGTCGCCGATCCGTTCATGTCGAGCACATCCCTCGTGCCATGGCCGAACCCCCTGTTGCGAACGGGCGACCTCGTCGCGTCGCCCTTCTCAGCAGCTCTCGAACAGCTCTCACAGAGGGAGAGCCGCCAGCCGGCCGGGAAGTACGTCGCGGGGCGGGAAAGTTCGCAGGACCCGGCGGCCGGCTCCATTGTCGTCCCGGTGGCCGTGCACGTCACGGGGTATCTCCGGCGGTCCGGACGGCTCCTCTCGGGGGAGACCCGACCCGAGGAGCCCCGATGGCCTCAGCGACCCGACCCGAGCCCCACCGGCACGCCCGGCACCGGCGTCCGCGCCGACGCACCGCCCTCGCGGTGACCGCGGCCGGGGTCCTCGGCACCCTCGCCGCATCCGGAGCGGTCGCCCTCGTGGGTGCCGGGCTGTCCGGCGGCAGCGCCGACGGCACCGACTGCCCGGATGTGCGGACCCTGCGGGTGGCAGCCGCGCCCGAGGTGGCGCGCGCCGTCACCCGGGTCGCCGGCTCGCTGACCGCGCTGGGCTGCACCCGGGTCGAGGTGAGTGCCGCCGACCCGGCCGCCACCGCCGCGTCGGTCGCCGCGGGCACGGCGGCCGCCGACGTGTGGATCCCCGACTCCTCGGTGTGGCTGGCCGGCCTCGCCGACCGGCCGGCGCCCGTGTCGCTGGCGTCCACGCCCGCCGTGCTGGCGGTGCCGGTGAGAGCCGCGCGCGGGCTGGGCGGCCGGGCGACGTACGCCCGGATCGGGCACGCCGCGACGGCCGCGCACCCGGTCGTGCTGCGGACCGCGAGCCCCGAGCGCTCGGCCGCCGCCCAGGCGGTGCTCTCCGACCTCGCGACCTCCCTCCGCGGCACCGCCGCCGGGCGGGGCGACCTCGCCGCGCTGATCCGCTCGGCCGACCTGGCCGCTCCGGCACCGGCCGCCCCGGCGCGCCGTGGTGCGGTCGCGACCGCCAGCACCGAGCAGGCGGTCCGCACGGCCAACAGGTCTGCCGGCCGCACGGTGCTGCGCGCGGTCGGACCCGCGTCGGGCGGTACCTCCCTGGACTTCCCGTACGTCGTGCTGAGCACCGACCCCGCGCAGACGGGCACCGCCCAGTGGCTGCTCGACGGGCTGACCGCCCCCGCGGGACGCGCGGCCCTGGAGCGGGCCGGGCTGCGCGCCGGGGGCGAGGCGCCCGCGAGCGTGCTGACCGCCGCCGCCTCGGCGGCGACCCTGCGCACGGTGGCCCTCGTCGAGCGACCCACCCGCACGCTCGCCCTGGTCGACGTGTCCGGCTCGATGGCCACGCCCGTGCCGGGCGCCGCGGGCGCGAGCCGCATGGACCTCGCCCGCGCCGCCCTGCGGCGCGGCATGGGGATGCTGCCCGACGGCACGGTGGCCGGGCTGTGGCGCTTCTCCGCCGAGCTCACGCCGACCACCGACTACCAGCGGCTGGCGCCGATGACGCTGCTGGACGGGCGTACCCGGCAGGCCCTCGGCTCCGCGGTGGACACCCTCGCCGTGGACCCCGACGGGGGCACCGGGCTCTACGCCTCGACGCTCGCCGCGGTTCGCGAGGTCCGGCGCACCTACGACCCGACGCGGGTGAACTCGGTGATCGTGCTCTCCGACGGCAGGGACCAGGACGCGACCGCGCACGCCGTCGGCCTGGACCGGCTGCTGGCGACCCTGCGGGCCGAGGCCGACCCGCGGCGGCCTGTGATCGTGGTGTCCATCGCCTACGGGCCCAACAGCGACGAGGCCGCGATGCGGGCGATCAGCGAGGCCACCGGCGGCACGCTCTACACCGCGACCGACCCGCGCGACCTGCCGGTGATCCTGCGCCAGGCGATCGGCGCCCGGCTCGGCTGACCGCGCGCACGACAGCCCGTCGGCCCGCGGGCGACGTCCAGCCGCGGCAACGCGCGACGGTCAGCTCGTCCAGGCCCGCCAGAGGCCGGCGTACTCGCCGTCGAGCGCGACCAGCTCGTCGTGGGTGCCGAGCTCGGCGATCCGGCCGTCGATGACCACCGCGATCCGGTCCGCGTCGTGGGCGGTGTGCAGCCGGTGCGCGATCGCGACGACGGTGCGGTCGACCAGCAGCGCGTGCACCGACCCCTCCAGGGTGCGCGCCGTGCGAGGGTCGATCAGCGAGGTCGCCTCGTCGAGCACGAGCGTGTGCGGGTCGGCGATCACCAGCCGGGCCATCGCGACCTGCTGGGCCTGGGCGGGCGTGAGCGCCTGGCGCCCCGAGCCGACCTCGGTGTCGAGGCCACCGGGCAGCCGCCGCACCCAGTCGGCCGAGCCGACCGCCTGGAGCGCGCGCCACACGGCGTCGTCGTCGGCACTCTCCCGGCCGAGCACGATGTTGTCGCGCACCGACCCGATGAACACGTGGTGCTCCTGGGTGACCAGCGCGACCTCGTCGCGCAAGTCCTCCAGCGGCAGCCGTACGAGGTCGACGCCGCCGACGCGCACCGACCCGGTGCGCGGCCCGTTGATGCCGGCGAGCAGCCGGCCCAGCGTCGACTTGCCCGACCCGCTCGGGCCGACGACGGCGAGGCGCTCGCCGACCCGCGGCCGGAAGTCCACACCGTGCAGCACGTCGTGCCCGGGGCGGTAGGCGAAGCGCAGGTCCTCCCCGACGAGCTCCGGCCCGGTGGGCCGGTCGGGCCCGGGCTCGCGGTCGGGCGGCACGGACGCGATGCCGAGCAGCCGCGCGGTGGACGCGGCGCCGACCTGGAGCCGGTCGACCTCGCCGATGAGGCGGTCGAGGGGACCCGACAGCGACTCGACGTACAGCACGGCGGCGGTGATCTGCCCGAGGGTGACGTGGCCGCGCGCGTAGCCCCACGCACCGACGAGCACGGTGATCACGCGCGGTGCGTTGAAGGCGATGTCGATGACGGCGAACAGCAGGTTGCGCAGCGTCAGGCCGTAGCGCTCCGCCTGCCCGGACAGCGCGAGGTCGTCCTCACCGGCACGCACGCGACGGTCGGCGAGGCCGAGCGCCTCGACGGTGCGGGCGCCCTCGACGGTCTCGGTGAGCGTCGTGTTGATGCGGGAGTACGTCGCCCCCTCGGTGATGTAGCAGCGCGGCGCCAGCCGGAGGTAGCGGCGCACCTGCACCGAGGAGAGCGCCACCACCAGCAGTGCCGGGACCGCCAGCACGAGGGAGTTGAGCAGCATCGCCCCGACCGACAGCACGACGGTGAGCAGGGTGATGACCGCCATCGGGAGGCCGAACTGCACCGCGCGGCTCATCGTGCCGACGTCTCGGGTCACCCGGGTGACGAGGTCGCCGGTGCTCGCGCCCTCGACGCGGCTCAGCGGCAGCCGCAGGATCGTGTCGACGACGTACTCGCGCACCGAGGCGAGGAGGTTCTGCCCGAAGATCGTGGAGGTGACCTGGCCGGCGAAGGTGAACGCCGCCTGGGCCACCACGAACGCCACGACCACCAGGGCCAGCGAGCCCAGTCCCTCGGCGGGACCGGCCGCGGTGACCCGGTCGACGAGCTGGCCGAGCAGGCGCGGGACGGTGAGCGCGGCGACGGCGGCGAGCGCGTTGAGCAGCACCAGCAGCCCGAACGACCCGCGGCGCTCGGCGATCCGGGCCGCGATGAAGCGCACGACGGCGCGCTCGTCGGCGACCGGCCAGCCGCGGGCCGGGCTGCGCGACTCGGCGTAGACGCGGTCGGCGCGCTCCCGGCGCAGCCGGTGTCGCTCGCGCAGGGCCTGCGCCCGCGCCCCCGCCGGGCCGCCGCGGACGGGGTCGGCGAGCTCCGGCGGCAGCAGCGGCGGCTCGAGGGCGCGCTCGCGCCACGTCTCCCGCGAGGTGGCCAGCAGGTCAGGCATGGCTGTCCTCCAGGGTGCGCACCACGAGGTCGCGGTAGTCGGGGGAGGACGCGAGCAGCTCCTCGTGGCGCCCGCCGGCGACCACGGTCCCGTCGACGAGCAGCACGACGTGGTCGGCGTGGTGCAGCCACAGCGGGGACACGGTCGTGACCACGGTGGTCCGCCCGGCGCGGTGCTCGGCGAGCCGCTCCGCGATCCGGGCCTCGGTGTGCGCGTCGACGGCCGAGGTGGGCTCGACGAGGACCAGCACCTCGGGGTCCGCGGCCAGGGCGCGGGCGAGGACGACCCGCTGGCGCTGGCCCCCGGACAGGCCGCGTCCACGCTCGTCGAGCTCGCCGGCCCAGCCGTCGGGGAGCGCGTCGTAGACGTCCTCGGCGGCGGCCGTGCGCAGCGCGTGCTCGGCCTGGGCGCGGGTCAGCGTGCCGTGCGGGTCGACGGCGTCCTGCAGCGTCCCGGAGAACAGCTGCGCGGCGGTGTCGCTGACCAGGATGGTGCGCCGCACCTCCGCGAGGGGTACGGCGGAGAGGTCGACGCCGCCGTAGGTCACGCCCCAGGGGCGCGCCGCCCGCTCGGCGTCGCGGGTGGCGATCAGCTCGCGCGCGGCCCGGCGCTCCTCGCGGGAGCGTCGGCCCCGGCGACGGCCCTCCTCCACCAGCGGGGGCGGCTCGTCCTCGGCGGTGAACCACCGGCCGAGCCGGTCGGCCAGCGCCGCGGAGGTCTCCGGGCGCGCGCTGACCACGACGGTGAGCCGTCCCGGACGTGCCACGAACCCGCTCGCGGCGTCGACGAGGTCGCCCTCGACGGGCAGCGGACGCGGCGGCGGTGTCCTCGCGCCACGGTGGCGACTGCTCGAGCACGGCCACCGCCTTGCGCGCGGACACCAGCGCGCGCGTGACCTTCTGCGCCAGCTCGAAGAACGTCCGGATCGGGCCCACCATGAACAGTCCGTAGCCGAGGAAGCTGACCAGCTCGCCGACCGACAGGTCGCCGGAGTCGACGGCCCGCGCGCCGGCGTACATCAGCAGCACGAGGAAGCTGCCGGACATCAGCACGCCGACGGCCTCGATCGCCGACTGCCACAGGCCCGCCGAGACGCCCGCCTCGCGGGTGAGCTGCGACTGGCGCGCGTAGTTGCGGCCGAAGGTGCTCTCGCCGCCGATGCCGCGCAGGATCCGCAGCCCGGCGACGATGTCGGTGGCCAGCGAGGTCAGCGTCGAGCTGCGCTGGCGCTCCCGCTGCTGGCGCTGGTGCAGCGGACGCAGCAGGGGCAGCGCCACCCCGACGAGCACCGGTGCGGCCGCGAGCACCATCAGGCCGAGCGGCGGGCGAGGTCGCGAGCACGATCGCGGCGACGGTGAGGTACGCGACCAGCTGCGAGGACGCGCGCGCGGTGATCTCGGTGAGCGCGCCGAACTCGTCGGCGTCGCTGGCGGCCACGCTGAGCACCTCGCCCGTCGGCGTACGGCGGGGGAGCACGTGCCCCAGCTGGACTGCCTTGCGGGTGACCATCGCCGTGGTGCCGTAGAGCGCGATCAGCCAGCTGCGCACCACCAGCGTGTGCATGGCGATGCCGAACACGGCGCCGATGAGGGTGACCAGCAGCAGCAGGCCCGCCCAGCCCAGCGCCGCCGACGTCGAGCCGCCGAGGATGCCCTGGTCGATGGCGCGGCCGACGATCCACGGCCCGACCGTCAGCGGCAGCTGCCACAGCACGCCGACCAGCGTCGCGCTGAGCACGACCGGCCACTGCTGGGTGAGGTGCCACAGCAGGAACCGCGCCGGCGACCTCAGGTCGGGCGTCGCTGTCGGGGTCTCGTCCGGCAGCCGGTGGAAGACGCTGTGGCGTGGGGGGAAGTCCTTCATGGCAGGCCCGAGCCTAGGTGGCCGGTCCGTCCCGGGTCGAACCAGTTTCGCCCGGACGACGGCACCCCCTCGACCGGGGTCGAGGGGGTGCCGTCGTGCGGTCGGTCAGGCGCCGCCGCCCACGCCCGCGGCGTACATCGAGCGGACCTGCGCAGCGGTGAGGGCCCGCGAGAAGGCGGCCACCTCGTCGATGCTGCCGGCGAAGTGCTCGCTCGCCGGCGTGGTCCGGTTGTAGTAGTTGAGGCCGAACACGACCTGCATCTGGGACAGGTCGGCGTAGCCGGCGCGCAGGAAGCTCGTCGGCATCCCGACCGCGGTGGCGGTCGGGTCGAACGACGTGCCGGCGACGCTGCCCTGCAGGTTGCCGTCGACGTAGAGGCTGGCGCGCGTGCCGTCGTAGGTGCCGACCACGTGGTGCCACCTGCCGTCGTTCCAGATCGCGCCCTGGTTGCGGAAGTTGATCGTGGAGGGCCCGAACAGCGGCGGCGCCGTGGGCGGCGCCTTGAGGGCGAACACCAGGCCGCCGTTGTTGTCCATCGAGATGACGCGGTCGGTGGTGCCGCCGGCCCCGGTGGACGCGTCGGTCTGGGACAGGATGTTGCCGCCGTTGGTGCTGGTCGTGCGGAACCAGGCCGACTCCGAGAAGGCCGTCGGGGCGGCGATCGTGCGGGTCGAGGCGACGTAGCCGGTCGACCCGTTCAAGGTGACGCCGGCGTTGCCGGTGATCGCGCCCGGCGCCCCCCGGGTCACGCCGCCCTGGAACGTGCCGGTCGCACCGGTGGAGCCGCTGTCGGCCGCGGTGGTCCCGGTGTCGGCCAGCCGCCACCACAGCTGCGGGGTCAGGCCCTGGTAGACCGTCGGCAGCGAGGCGGGCGCGGCGGTCGGTGCGGTGCCGGACACCGCGGCGGAGCGGGCGCTGGTGTGGACGCCGTCACTGGCGGTGACCCGGTAGGAGTGCGTGCTCCCGGCCGCCAGGCCGGCGTCGTCGAAGCGCAGCACCGGACGGCTCCACGGGAACGACTCGGCCGTCTGCGTGCTGACCGGCGTGGTGCCGTTGTCGCGGTAGATGCGGTACGTCAGCGTGCCGCTGTCGTAGTCCTCGACCGTCGGCACCTCGACCGTGAGCGTGCCCGCGCGGGTCGGGGTGACCGTGACGGCCAGGTTCATGGCGACGACCGGGACGGTGTCGGGGAACGGGTCCGCGACGACGTTCTGACCGGGGGTGCGGGGGGTGGCGCCGTTGCCGGGGGCGAAGCGGGTCAGGCCCTGCTGGGCGACGCCGTTGATGCGGGTGAAGTCGCCACCGGCGAACAGCTGGGTGCCGTCGGTCGCGATGACGTGCGGGCCGATCGGCTGCGAGCCGGTGGCGTTGGTCTGCGGGGTCCAGTGCGTGAAGGCGCCGTCGGCGATGGCCATGCCGGTGAGGTAGCGGTGCACGAACGCGTCGCGGAAGGAGCCGCCGACGAACCCGCCGCGGGCGTCGCCCTCGTTGTAGGCGCAGTCGTGCTGGTGGTCGGCGCGGTAGAGCACCGTGCCGATGACGGCCAGGCCCTTGGAGGCGCCCAGGCACGAGGAGTTCCAGTTCATCCGCCCGTCGGCGATGTTGGCCGAGTAGGTGCCCTCGTAGCAGCCGGGGAGGTCGCCCTCGCTGGTCACGAAGGCGGTCGTGCCCTGCGCCTCGATGTCGGCCACGCGGCCCGTGCAGCCGGTGTTGATCGGCTGGCTGAGGCTGGCGTCCCAGCGCTGCACCGCCCCCGTGGTCGGGCTGACCGAGACGAAGCCCGCGTTGGGAGCCCCGTTGGCGGCCGTGGCGGCCCCGTTGACGGTGGTGAACTTGCCACCGATCATCACCCGGCTGTTGTCGGGCGCGATCTTGATCGTCGAGGGCCGGGTGTCGAGGCTCGTCGTGAAGCCCGTGTTGAGCGCTCCGGTGGTGGCGTTCACCGAGGCCATCATGTTCTTGGCGACGCCGTCGACGGTGGTGAAGTCGCCGCCGAGGTAGAGCGTCGTGGCGTTGGCGTCGACGGCCGTGACGGCCTTGTTCGCGACCGCGGTGAAGCCGGTGTTCAGCGTCCCGGACGGGAGGTTGATCGCGGCGATCCGGCTCTTCGCGACGCCGTTGACGGACGTGAACCGGCCGGCGATGTAGAGGAGGCTCCCGTTCGGGGAGACCGAGATGTCGGTGAGCGGGCCGTCGAGCCGGACGTTGAAGCCGCTCACGACGGCGCCGGTCGAGGTGCTGAAGCCGGCGAGGTAGGTGCGGCCGGTCTCCTGGCTGCCGGCCGCGGCGCCGGGCGGGCGGACGCTGGTGAAGCTGCCGCCGGCGTACACCACGCCGCGGGAGACGTCCATCGTGTCGACGTTGCCGTTCGTCTGCCACATCGACGACGACGCCCCGCTCAGCGACTGGTCGTGTGCGGCCGCGTCGGCCGGGCCGACGGTCGCGGCGAGGGTCGGCACCACGAGCACCGCCGCCCCGGTGGCGATCGCGGCGAGGCGTGCGGGAGCGGAGCTCTTCATCTGTGGTTCCCCCTGGTAGGCGTCGTGGCCCGGGTCGGACCTGAGGGCCCCGCCACGACGTGCGGACGAAGCCTAGGCGACGGTTCCGGGTCCGGGGTACCCCCAGGCGGGTGGTCGCCACCGGTCCGGACGGGCTACCCGGCGCACCGGGACGCGCTACGTCGCTGTAGGACCCAACTTTTTCCCAAGTCGGCCGGTCGAACCTTTCTCTCGCCCGAGACAAGGAGTGGCGCGATGACGAACGAGCACCTGGACCCGTCCCGGTCCGAGACAGACGCAGCGAGCACGACCATGACCACGACCGAGGTGAACAGGACCGCCGCCGAGAACGGCGTGTCCCGCCGGACGGTCCTGCGGCTCGGCGCCGCGGGTGCCACCGGGGTGGCCCTCGGCGCCGCCGGCGGATTCGGGACGCCGTACCTCTCCCAGCGGGGCCTGCTGTCGGCCGACGGCGCCTTCGCCGCGACCTCGACGGCGCTCGGGGACCTGCTGTTCTACACCGAGGTCTTCCCGACCAGCCCGCTGATCCTCTCCCCGTTCACCGACAAGCTGCCGATCCCCAAGGCGCTGGCGCCGGTGCAGAACGGCGAGTACGCCGGCTGGGCCAAGCCGCCCGGACCCGGCATCGGCCAGCAGAACTCGATGCGGCAACGAGCGCCACCAGATCTGGTCGAGCGGACCGGGCTACCCCGACCCGATCGTCTACAAGATCGACCTGCTCGTGCGCCAGCACTCCTTCACCACCTCGAAGGTGCTGCCGATCAACTCGCTCGGCACAGCCGACCGTGTCCTTCGACCAGTCCGGCAAGGCGGTCCCCGCCGGCACCCAGCGGACGCTGCCGCTGAGCACGATCTACGGGTTCAACGGCACGTTCCCCGGGCCGAGGATCAACGCGGAGTACGGCAAGCCGGTGCTGGTGCGCTTCGAGAACCACCTCGACGAGAACCCGCTGGACCTGGACCGCCAGGACTTCGGCTCGCCCGACTGGTCGTTCCTGACCCACCTGCACAACGGCCACACCGCGCCCGAGAGCGACGGCAACCCGCACTACACCATGCAGTACGGGCCGGTGGGCCACGGCTACCCGCCCGGCACGTTGGTCGACAACCTCTACCTCAACTGGCCCGCCGGCGGCGACGACCGCGAGAAGCAGAGCTTCTTCTGGTTCCACGACCACCGGATGGACCACACGGGGTCCAACGTCTACAAGGGCATGGTCGGCCTCTACCCGATCTACGACCCCAAGGACGGCATGGACATGGGCGACGAGCGCCAGGGCCTGCGCCTGCCCGGGCGTCCGCACGGACAACTCCGACGGCTCCTTCGACGTCGAGTACGACATCCCGCTGGCGTTCTACGACTGCCGCCTCGACGACGGCGTCACCGTCCACCAGGACATGCACGACGGCAGGGCGAGTTCCCCGAGGCCAAGAACCCGGCGACGCACCCGGAGTGGTGGGGCAAGACCTTCTTCAAGCACTTCCCGAACCACGGCTTCGTCGGCGACATCTTCACCGTCAACGGCACGGCGTACCCGGTGCTGGAGGTCAAGCGCCGCAAGTACCGCTTCCGCTTCCTCGACGCCTCGGTCGCCCGGATCTACGAGTTCAAGCTGATGGCGTCGACCCAGGGTCCGAAGACCGCGACGTCGCTCGGGCTACAAGGGCGACGAGCTCGAGGGGCAGTGGCGGATCCCGGACGGCCAGCAGTGCATGCAGTTCACCCAGATCGCCTCCGACGGCGGGCTGCTGCCCTTCCCGGTCAAGCGCGACTCGCTTCGAGCTGTGGCCGGCCAAGCGCCGCGAGGTCATCGTCGACTTCACCCGCTACCAGGACGGCTCGCCGACCACGAAGGGCGACGTCATCTACCTCACCAACGTCATGAAGATGCCCAACGGGCGGATGTGGACGAACTCCTCGCGGTTCTCGCCCGACCCGAAGTACAAGGTGCCGATGATCAAGATCGTCATCGGCGACGACGCCCCGGACGACAGCCAGATCCCGACCGACGATGCGCGCCGCTGCCGCCGCTGCCGAGCAACTGGCAG
The DNA here is from genome assembly GCA_963781745.1 of uncultured Actinomycetota bacterium. GTDB lineage: Bacteria > Actinomycetota > Actinomycetes > Propionibacteriales > Nocardioidaceae > Nocardioides_B. The sequence goes on from CAWAHH010000004.1 coordinate 181,150, forward strand.
AGCCTGATGGACAACCGGCTGATCTTCGAGGTCCAGCGCGGCAGCGTCGGCGGCGAGATCGAGTGGCTGATCAACGGCAAGCAGTTCGACCCGAGCAAGGTCGCCACCAGCCTGAAGAACAAGGCCGGCAAGACGCCGCTGGCGCAGCAGAAGATGGGCAGCTTCAACCTCTGGGAGATCCGCAACGGCGGCGGCGGCTGGGTGCACCCGTTCCACCTCCACATGGAGGAGCACCGCACGGTGATGCGCAACGGCAAGGACGTCACCAAGGTGCCAGACCCGGCGCACCCCGACGACGTCTCGCGTGAGGACCTCGTCGCGCTCGACCCGAGCGAGTCGGTGATCGATCTACCGCGGCTTCCGTGACTTCGTCGGGCCGTACGTCGCGCACTGCCACAACCTCGCCCACGAGGACCACGCGATGATGTTCGGCTGGGAGATCACGCCATGAGCCTGCTCGAGGGGAGGGCGCTCGGCGCCCTGCCCCGGCAGCGCCGAGCCGGCGCGGCCGAGTCGCTGCCGGCGCCCGCACCGGCGCCTGGGCAGGCCGCCCCGCTCCTCAGGTCGCGCGGCGGTCCCGTGGTCGACCGTGCTGCCGCTGGCCGTCGTGGTCGCGTTCGCCGACGGCTTCTGGACGTCGTCGCTGCGGGTGGCCGTCGGCGCCATCGAGCGCGCGCAGACGCCGTTCCTGAGCTGGCTGCGCGACTCGACGCTGCTGCTGCCGGTGTTCGTGCTGGCGGTGCTCGGCGTCCTCGTGCTGGCGGCGCGTCGCTTCGGTCCCGACGTACGACGGCCGGGGCCCGTCATCGCGACCGCGGTCCTCGTCGCGGTCGCCGCCACGGTGGCCGGCGTCGCGACCGCGGCGGGCAGCGCGGCCTACGACTACCACCTCCAGGTGGGCCAGCTCGCCTCGATGTCCTCGATGGACGGCAGCTGCGTCGGCGACTGCCTGGCCAACCAGCGCGACGCGACCTGGGCGCTGCACCTGCGGGCCCTCGGGGTGGGTGCCGCCCTGATGCTCGTGACCAACCTCGTCGTGGTCGCCTGGGTGGTCGCCCTGCGCGGCGGCCGGCTCCGGCTGCGCTCCGAGCGTGTCGCGGCGCGGCCCCGCACGACCGGTCAGCGCGACGTCCGCGTGCTGGTCGTCGCCGGGCTCGTCGGGAGCGCGGCGGTGCACGCCGCCGTCATCCCCGAGCACCTCGCCGAGTGGAGCCTCGCCGGGCTGTTCTTCGTGGCCCTCACGGCTGCCGAGCTGCTCGTCGCCGTCCTGGTGCTGTGGCGGGTGCCGGCGACCGCCGGGCTGGTGGCGCTCGTGTCGGTCGGCCCGCTGCTGCTGTGGGGCTGGTCGCGCAGCGTGGGCCTGCCGTTCGGCCCCGAGCCCTTCGAGGCCGAGGCCGTCGGCCTGGCCGACTGCGCGGCGTGCCTGCTCGAGCTGGCCACGCTGGTCGGTGCGGTGCTGCTGGCGTGGACCCCCCGCCGGTTCCGTCGCACCTCGCGCTCGGCCCACCCGGTCCGGCTCGGCGTCGTGGCGCTGGTCGCCGTGACCGCCGTCGGCCTCGGCGGCACCGGCCTGGCCGTGATGCACGGCTTCACCGCGGTGGACACGGAGTCGATGCACGGCTGACGTGCCCGAACGACCGAACGGACCGACCGGCCCGGCGGGCAGTCCCCGCCGGGCCGGTCGCACCACCGCGGTCGGCGCGTCAGGAGGTCAGCTTCAGGACGGTCGTGCCGTCAGCGGTGCGCATCTCGACCGAGGTGATGTCGTCGCGGCGGGCGGCGGTGGCGGCGGTGAGCTGCATCGTCCGGCCGGGCAGCGAGCGCCAGGTGGCGACCTGCTCGGTGTGACCGTTGCGGGTGCGCACCACCAGCGCGTAGGACGGCGAGAGCGGCGGGTAGCCGCGGGCGCGGTCGAGGTAGCGTGCAGGTCAGGTCGAGGCGGGTGCCCCACGCGACGCTCTCGAAGGCCAGGCTCGACCGGACCCGCTCCTCGCCGACGGGTCGCATCGCCTGGCCGGTCGGCGTGACGGCCGGGGGCGCGGCCGAGGGGGACCCGTCGCTGCCGAGCACACCCGAGACGGCCAGCGACCCGGTCACGACCACCGCCGCGGCGGCTGCCGCGATCCCGGTGGCGAGCAGCGTGCGGCGGGTGCGCGTCCGGCGTACCTCCCGGACCAGGGTGGGCAGCAGCGTGGCCGGCGGAGGCTCCGCGTCGGGCGGGTCCTCGAGGAGGTTCGCGTCGACACGGGCCAGCAGTCCGGGCAGGCCGGCCAGCATCCGCACCGAGCGGGAGCACTCGTCGCAGGTGGCGAGGTGCTGCTCGAAGCGCTGGCGCTCGGCGGGGGACAGCGCGCCGAGGACGTAGGCGCCGTCGTCGTGGGCGAACTCGCAGGTCATGCTCCGACCCCCATCTCCTCGAGTGCCAGCCGCAGCGCTCGCAGGGCGTAGTGGGTGCGCGACTTGACCGTGCCGGCGGGGATGCCGAGCCGCCGCGCGGCCTCGGCGACCGGGGCGCCGCGGTAGTAGCACTCCAGCAGCACCGCACGGTGGTCCGGCGAGAGCTGGGTGATCGCCTCGGCGACCACCCACGAGAGCAGCAGTTGGTCGGTGGAGTCGACCTGGTCCGGACGGTCGGGTACGTCGGCCACGGACAGCTCGCTACGGGCCCGGCGGGTGCGCCACTCGTCGATGACGATGTTGCGGGCGACCGTGAACAGCCACGCGCGGACGGACCCCTGGGAGCCGTCGAGCACCGAGAAGTGCCGCCACGCCCGCACCAGCGTCTCCTGGACGACGTCCTCGGCGCGGGCCCGGTCCTGGCCGGTCAGCCGCAGGCAGTAGCCCCACAGCGCGGCGGCGTGCTCGTCGTGCAGCTGCTGCATCAGGGCCTGGTCGTCGGGCATCGACACCTCCTCCGTCAACACGAGGCTAGGGCCGCGGCGGTTCACCGCGAGCCGTCCGCGAGGTCGTTGGACGAGGTGTCGCGGGTCGGGCTGTAGGCGTCGACGAACCGGTCGCGGAACGCGTCCATCCGCCACACCGGCGCGTCGGGTCCCGGCCGAAGGCCGTCCTGCCACCCCCAGCCGTCGATGCCGCGCAGCACCGCGGGGTCCTTGGCGATCACCGAGACCGGCACGTCGTGGCCCGGGTCGGTGCCGGAGACGATGGTGGCCGGCTGGTGGTCGCCGAGCACGACCAGCACGAGGTCCGGGTCGGGGTAGTGCTGCACGAACGAGGTCAGCGTGTCGAGGGTGTACTCGATCGAGGCGCCGTAGGCCCGGCCGACCTTGCGCGGGTCGGGCCAGACCTCCTCGGGCTGGAGACCCTGGTCAGGCATCGGGTCGAACACCGAGCCGTCGCCGACCCGGTCCCACGGCACCCGTCGGGGCAGCGGCGTCCACGGCGCGTGGCTCGACGCGAGGTCGATCTCGGCCATCACCGGCTGGTGCGGGTGCGCGAGCTCGAGCCGGTGGAAGGCGGAGAGGGTGTACTGGTCGGGCATCGTGGCGTAGGAGAACGACGGGCCCGCGTAGCCGACGTCGTCGGCTCCGTAGAGCTGGTCGTAGTCGTAGAACCTCCCCTGCGGCCAGGCCTCGGTGTTGGACGGCACGTCCCCCACGGTCCGCCACCCGGCCCGCTTGAACACGTCGCTCAGGGTCAGCCTGCGGCTCGACACCAGGACGTCGTACCGCTGCTGGCTGTCGACCCACAGCCCGGACTGGAACGTGGAGTGGGCCAGCCAGCTCACCGCGCCGAAGGTCGGGGAGGTCAGGAACGCGCTGCGGGCGCCGAAGCCGGCCCGCGCGAGCCGCCGGGTGCCGGCGTCCAGGACGCGGACCACGCCGGGGGAGTACGCCGTGCCCTGGACCGCCGCACGGCCGTAGCTCTCGACGAACGCGACGACGACGTCCTTGCCGCGCAGCGAGGTCAGCAGGTCCTGCGGGGGCACGTCGTGCAGCGGGTCCTCGCGGGCGGCGCGAGCGAACGTCGCCCGGTCGGCCAGGCCCGCGGGGATCCGGCTGACCCGGTCGTAGGTCAGCGTCGCCGCGCTCGTGGACGCGACCGGCTCACCGGGGACGAGCTGGGTGCCGAGGACCGCCAGGACCGCCCAGGCCACCGCCAGCGAGGTCAGCGACGCCGCCGACACGAGCCGGTGCCGGTGCGCGATCCGGGCCAGCCGCAGCACCGAGAGCGGCAGCAGCACGAGCAGCGCCACCGCGAGCAGCAGCGCCACCGCGACGGTGGCCAGGGCCGCCGGCCGGCCCACGGAGTCGGTCAGCACGCCGACCGCCGGGCCGAGGTAGCTCCAGTCGATGACCGGGTCGAAGGGCCGCCCGAGCGCCTCGAGGAAGCCCATGTCGAGCACCTTCAGGACGGTCAGCACGCCGAGCACCAGCCCCGCCAGGACCGCGACGACCCGCCGCAGGCGACCCGGGAGCACCAGCACGAGCGCGAGCAGGACCAGCCCCTCGACGGGCACCCGCAGGAACGCGCGGGGGGTCAGCTCCTCGAGCTCGTCGGGCGCGACGAGGGCGAACCACACGAGCGCGGCCGCGACCAGGGTGGCGAATGCGCCACCGGCCACCCGGACCGGGCGGGGCAGCCGCCGCTGCGTCCGGGCGGGCTCAGACATCGCGCGCCTCCGCGGGGACCCGCTGACGGGTCGGCGCGGGCCGGTCGGCGGGCTCCGGGTCCGGTGCGACGAGGGGGTGCCGGCGCACCCACAGCCACACCACGCTGCGGCCGAAGGACTCCGCCAGCAGGGCCAGCGCGAGAGCCAGCACCGTGACCGTGACAGGTCGCGGAAGGACGTCCGCGGCGGCGACCGTCAGGACGACCCCCTGGACCGCGGCCACGGCCTTGGCCCAGACCCGCCGGGGCAGGCTGCCGCGCAGCCAGGGGAGGCCGACGCCGGCGAGGAGGAAGAGGTAGCGGGCCGCCCCGACCAGGAGCACCCAGCCGCCGTACTCCTGCGCGACGTGGACGCTGAGCACGAGCAGCAGGAACGCGTCGGTCTCCATGTCGAAGCGGGCGCCGAGCGCGGAGACGGTGCCGGTGCGGCGGGCGACCCGCCCGTCGACGGCGTCGAGGGCGAGGGCCACGGACGCCAGCACGACGAGCGGGACCACCGGCGCCGGTGGCCCGGAGAGCCCGTCGGCCACGAGCGCGGCGACGCCGCCGGAGAGCGCGGCGCGTGTGAGCGTCACCCGGTCGGCCGGCCCCAGCGACGTACGCCCCGAGCGGGTGAGGCCGCGGGCCAGCAGCGCGAGCGTGGCGGCGCCGCAGAGCAGCCCGGCGACCCAGCCGGTCGCGTCGAGCCCCACCGAGACGGCGAGGACGCCGAGCAGGCCGACCTGCGCGAGCGCCCCGGCCGGCAGGCCGCCGTGAACCATCCGCACCGCACCTCCGTGTGTTGGGGGACGAAGGAAGTACGGGACGGACGGCGCCCCGGTTCATCCGGGGTCCAGACAGGTGGACCTGTGGTCAGTGAGGCCTCCGCGTTCTGGGTGCGACAGCCAGGCGTGGGCGAGATCCGGACGGGCACCCTGCCCGAGCCGGCCGACGGCGACGTCCGGGTGCGGACGCTGCGCTCCGGCATCAGCCGCGGCACCGAGACACTCGTCTTCCGGGGAGGGGTGCCGCGCAGCCAGTACGCCGCCATGCGCGCGCCCTTCCAGGAGGGCGACCTGCCCGGGCCGGTGAAGTACGGCTACCTCAACGTCGGGGTGGTCGAGCACGGCCCCGCCGACCTGCGCGGGCGCACGGTGTTCTGCCTCTACCCCCACCAGACGTCGTACGTCGTCCCGGCCAGCGCCGTCGTCGCCGTCCCCGAGCAGGTCCCCGCCGGACGGGCCGTGCTGGCGGGGACCGTCGAGACCGCCGTGAACGCCCTGTGGGACGCCGGCCCGCTCGTGGGCGACCGGGTCGCGGTCGTCGGCGCGGGCATGGTCGGCTGCTGCGTGGCGCGGTTGCTCGCGCGTCACCCCGCGGTCGACGTCACGCTGGTCGACGTCGACCCCTCCCGGGCGGCGGTGGCCGACGCGCTCGGCGTCCGCTTCGCCCTGCCCGACGACGCCCCCGACGGCCGCGACCTGGTCCTGCACACGAGCGCCACCGGAGCGGGCCTCCAGCTCTCCCTGGACCTGCTCGCGCGCGAGGGCACCGTGGTCGAGCTCAGCTGGTACGGCGACCGGGAGGTCGCGCTCTCCCTGGGCGGCACGTTCCACGCCGGACGGCTCTCGATCCGGGCCAGCCAGGTCGGCACGGTCTCGCCGGCGCGCGCCCGTCGCACGCCCGCCGAGCGGCTCGCCGTCGCGCTCGACCTGCTGCGCGACCCGGCGTTCGACGCGCTGCTCACGGGGACCTCGCGGCTGGAGGACCTGCCCGACGTGATGGCCCGGCTGTCCGCAGGCAGCCTGCCGGCGCTCTGCCACTCGGTGACCTACGACGGATCGGAGGGCTGAGGCGGTGTTCACGGTGACCGTCCGCGACCACGTGATGGTCGCGCACAGCTTCCGCGGGGAGATGTTCGGCCCGGCGCAGCGGCTGCACGGTGCGACGTACGTCGTGGACGCGGCGTTCCGCGGCGAGCACCTCGACGCCGACGGCGTGGTCGTCGACATCGGCGCGGCGACGCAGACGCTGCACGCCGTGCTCGGCGAGATCGCCTACCGCAACCTCGACGACGAGCCCGCCTTCGAGGGCCTCAACACCACCACCGAGCTGCTCGCCCGGTGGGTCGCCGACCGGATCGTCGAGCGGGTGCACGCCGGCGAGCTCGGAGAGTCGGCCCGGTCCCTCGCCGCGATCGCGGTCACGCTCAACGAGTCCCACGTGGCGTCCGCGGCCTACGAGCGTGCGCTGTGAGGCCGCGCAGCGTGCACCTCGTCGTCCCCGACGGGGTCGACGACCCGGCCCGGCCGAGCGGCGGCAACACCTACGACCGGCGGGTCCGGGCCGGCCTGGCCGCCAGAGGCTGGACCGTCCGTGAGCACGTCGTCGCCGGCGCCTGGCCCACGCCGGACCGCGCGGCCCTCGCCGGGCTCGCCCGCGCCGTGACGGCGGTCCCCGACGGTGCCGTCGTCCTCGTGGACGGGCTGGTCGCCTCCGCTGCCCCCGACGTCCTGGTGCCGGCCACCGCCCGGCTGCGGGTGGTGGTCCTCGTGCACCTGCCCCTCGGTGCCTCCGGCTCCCGCGGCACCGACCCGGGGGTGGTCGACGGCGAGCGGCGGCTGCTGGCCGCCGCCGCCGGGGTGCTGACCACGAGCGCGTTCGCGAGGGCCTGGCTGGTCGAGCACTACGCGCTGCCGCCCGAGCGCGTGCACGTCGCGACCCCCGGGGTCGACGCCGCCGATCCCGCGCCCGGCTCCCCGGACGGCGTGCGGCTGCTGTGCGTGGCCGCGGTGGTGCCGGGCAAGGGCCACGACGTCCTCGTCGAGGCGCTCGCCGCCGTCGCCGACCTGCCCTGGCGCTGCGACTGCGTGGGGTCGCTCGAGCGGGACCCCGCCTTCGTGCGCTGGGTCGCCCGCGACGTGCGCCGCTCCGGCCTCGACCACCGGGTCACCTTCCCCGGCCCGCGCACGGGCGCCGACCTGGACGCGTCGTACGCCGCCGCCGACCTGCTGGTGCTGGCGACCCGGGGCGAGACCTACGGCATGGTCGTGGCGGAGGCGCTCGCCCGGGGGCTGCCCGTCGTCGCCAGCGAGGTGGGCGGCGTGCCCGAGGCGCTCGGCAGCGCAGGGGGTCGCCGGCCGGGCGTGCTGGTGCCCGCCGAGGACCCGCCGGCCCTCGCCGCGGCCCTGCGCCGGTGGCTCGAGGACCCCGCCGAGCGACGCGGCCTGCGCAGCGCCGCCGCCGAGCGACGCGCCGGACTCGACGGCTGGTCGACCACGACCGACCGCGTCGCACGGGTGCTCGCGGGGGCGGGGTCGTGACCACCGCGCCCGCCGTGAGGGTCACCCCCGGCTGGCTCGCGCTGCGCGAGCCCGCCGACGCCGCGGCGCGCTCGACCGAGCTCGTCGCGCGGGTGCGCGAGCGGCTGCGGGGTGCTGCGACGACCGGGCCGCTGACCGTGCACGACCTCGGCTCCGGCACCGGCTCGATGGGTCGCTGGCTGGCCCCGGTGCTCGACGGCCCGCAGCACTGGGTGCTCCACGACCTCGACGCCGACCTGCTCGCGCACGCCGCCGCCCGGGCGCCGCGCCGCGCCGCCGACGCGTCCGCGGTGAGCGTCGAGACGCGCGTGGACGACGTCACCGCGCTGACCGCCGACGACCTCGCCGGCGCGTCGCTGGTCACGACCTCGGCCCTGCTGGACCTGCTCACCGCCGACGAGGTCGAGCACCTCGCCACCGCCTGCGTCGGGGCGGGCTGCCCGGCCCTGCTCACCCTCTCGGTCGCGGGCCGCGTCGAGCTCGCCCCGGTCGACCCGCTCGACGCGGACCTCGCGGCCGCCTTCGACGAGCACCAGCGGCGTACGTCGGGAGGGCGCCGCCTGCTCGGCCCGGACGCCCCCGCGGCCACCGTCGAGGCGTTCACGCGTCGCGGCGCCGACGTCGAGGTGCGCGAGAGCCCGTGGCGGCTCGGCCGGGTGCACGCGGCGCTGACAGGGGAGTGGCTCGCGGGGTGGGTCGGCGCCGCCGTCGAGCAGCGTCCCGACCTCGCCGAGCCGGCGTCGGCGTACCTCCACCGCCGCCGCGCCGAGGCCGCCGACGGCCGGCTCCGCGTGACGGTGCACCACCTCGACCTGCTGGCGTTGCCGCGATGACCCGGGCCCGGGCGTGGGCGCTGGCCCGCCTGCTCGTGGGCGCGGCGATCCTGGCGCTGCTGGTGCGCGAGATCGGCGCGGCGCCGTTCACCGACGCGCTGCACCGCATCCACCCGCTCGCCCTGATGGCGGCGCTGCTGCTCGGCCTGGCCACCACGGTGTGCTGCGCCTGGCGGTGGACGCTGGTCGCGCGGGCGCTCGGCGTCCCGGTGCCGCTGCGGACGGCGGTCGCGGCCTACTACCGCTCGCTGTTCCTCAACTCGACGCTGCCCGGCGGCGTGCTCGGCGACGTGGACCGCGGCGTCTCCCAGGGCCGGCGGGTCGGGCGACGTCGGACGCAGCCTGCAGGCCGTGGTGCTCGACCGCGCCGCCGGCCAGGTCGTCCAGGTCGCGGTGACCGCCGTGGTCCTCCTCGTCGCTCGGCCTCGCCGGTGCCGCGGTGCGTCGGGCGCCGCTGGTCGCGCTGCGGCGCCGCCGCGCTGGTGGCGGTCGCGCTCGTGCTCGGCCGTCGCTGGCGGACTGCTGGCACGCGAGGCTGTGGCCCGGCCTGCTGCTCGCCTCGGTCGCGGTCGTCGCCGGGCACACCGCGACCTTCCTGGTCGCGGCCCGGAGCGCCGGGGTCGACGTCTCGACCTCCCGGCTTCTCCCGCTGGCCCTGCTCGTCCTGCTCGCGATGGCGGTGCCTGCCAGCGTCGCCGGCTGGGGCCCGCGCGAGGGCGCGGCCGCGTGGGTGTTCGGCGCGGCCGGCCTCGGCGCCGCCCAGGGCGTCGCCGTCTCCGTCGTGTACGGCGTCCTGGCGCTCGTCGTCGACCCTCCCGGGTGCCGGCGTGCTCCTGCGTCGCCTGGCGGTCCCGGCGCCACGGCGGCCGCGCCACGGGGGGAGGCGGCCGACGCCCCCGAGCGACCGGGGCGGCCGTCCGGGCACCCGGCGACCGTGGGAGGACGCCCGGCCGTGAGCGAGCGCCCCTACACCCTGCTCAGCTGCGGCATGTCGATCGACGGCTACCTCGACACCGCGAGCGCCGAGCGGCTGCTGCTCTCCAACGACGCCGACCTCGACCGGGTCGACGCGGTGCGCGCGGGCTGCGACGCGATCCTGGTCGGCGCCGCGACGGTCCGCAACGACAACCCGCGGCTGCTGGTGCGCTCGCCGGCGCGCCGCGACGAGCGGCTCGCCCGCGGCCTGCGCCCCGTCGCCGATGAAGGTGACCGTGACCGGCCGGGCGCGACCTCGACGCGTGCGCCCGGTTCTTCACCGACGGGCGACGCCGAGAAGCTCGTCTACTGCGCGACCGGCGCGCTCGACGAGGCCGCGCGCGCGGCTCGGACCGCGTCGCCACGGTCGTCGACGGCGGCCAGCCCGTCGACCTGCGCCGGGTCAGCGAGGACCTCGCACGCCCGCGGCGTCGACCGGCTGATGGTCGAGGGCGGCGGCAGCGGTGCACACCCAGTTCCTCACCGCCGACCTCGCCGACGAGCTGCAGCTCGTGGTCGCGCCCGTTCTTCGTCGGCGACTCGCGCGCCCCGCGGTTCGTCGAGCGACGGCCGGTTCCCCTGGAACCCCGACCGGCGCGCGCCGCCTGGTCGAGGTGCGCCAGATCGGCGACGTGGTGCTGCTGCGCTACGCCCTCTCGTCCCGCTTCGACCGACTGCGAGGAGTCCCCATGACCCGCCCGGCCACCGTGACGACCGCAGCTCCAGGTCCCGCTGCGCTTCGCCGACGGCTACGCCACCACCGCCCGCGTGCTGACCTTCGACGGGCTCGTCGACGGCCGCGAGCACCTCGCCCTCGGCCTCGGCGACCGCGCGGCGCCGCTCGCCCCCGAGCGCTCGGCGCCGCCGCTGGTCCGCCCGCACAGCGAGTGCCTGACCGGCGACGTGTTCGGCAGCCAGCGCTGCGACTGCGGCCCGCAGCTGCGCGAGGCGGTCGAGCGGATCGCCGACGCCGGCGGGTTCCTGCTCTACCTGCGCCAGGAGGGCCGCGGCATCGGCCTGTACGCCAAGCTCGACGCCTACGCGCTGCAGGACGCCGGCCTCGACACCTACGAGGCGAACCTCGCGCTCGGCCACGGCGCCGACGAGCGCGACTACACCGTCGCCGCGCAGATGCTGCACGCGCTCGGCGTCGGCGAGGTCGGCCTGCTCAGCAACAACCCCGACAAGGCCGACCAGCTCGAGGCGCTCGGCGTCCGGGTGCGCCGAGCGCGTGCCGACCGGCGTGCACCTGTCCCCGGCGAACGCCGCGCTACCTCGCCGACCAAGTCGGTGCACGGCGCCCACACGCTGGCGCTGCCGTTCGACGTACCCCTCACCGGCGGCTGACCGGGCCCGTCCGGCCCGCGCCGTCCGGTCGGCCAGCTCGCGGTCAGGGCCGGCCGAGGCCCGCGAGCTCGAGCGCCAGGTAGCGCCGGATCAGACGGCCGTACGCCGCCGCGGTCAGCGCGGCCAGCGGCCCGGTGAACGTGAGCCGCAGGGTGACCCGGCACGACGACGGCCCGGTCGCCTCGACGACGTGGTCGCCGGTGGTCCGCGTGCCCGGAGCGGACGACGTCCAGGCGAACGACCGGCCGTCGTCGACTTCGGTGACGGTCCACGTCGTCGGCGGCAGCCGCCGCTGGTGCAGCCGGACCCGCTGGCCCACGTGCAGCGGCCCGTCGTCGACCAGCCGGGCGCTGCGCACCGAGTCGTTCCAGTCCGGCCACGCGGTGGGGTCGGCGGCGCGCCGCCACACCGTCGCCGCGGGGACCGCGACCTCGCCGGTCGTCTCGAAGACCTTCACCGGCCCAGTATCACCACCGACCCGGGGCCCCAGCCACCCCGCAGGCGAGGCTCAGGCGCCGAGCGCCCGCCAGGCGGCGCGACGCACGACGCCGTCGGCCGGAAGGTGGTGCGCGCGCTTGAAGCGGTTGACCGCCGAGCGGGTCTGCGGGCCGAACCAGCCGTCCGCCTCGATGTGCAGCCGGGTCTGCAGGGCGGTGACCGCCGGGCCGCGCGAGCCGGTCCGGAGCACGGTGCCGAGGTAGCGCGCCAGGCCCGAGGCCGGTGCCGGCGCCGGGGTCGAGCGCAGCAGCGCCCGCCAGGTCGCCGCGTCGACGACCCCGGTCGCGGGCACGCCGTGCGCGGCCTGCCACGCGTCGAGCGCCGCCTGCGGTCGCCGGGCCGAAGTCGCCGTCGGCGCCGGCGCCGACGGCCTGCTGGACGGCGCTCACGACCGGACCGGTCGAGCCCTGCGGCAGCGTCATCCCGGAGTAGGTCGTCAGCGTGTCTGCGCAGCGGGGAGGCCGCCGCGGGAGCGCTCACGTGCGGGTACGACGGGCACGGGGTGGCGCGGGGGCCGCGTGTAGGGGGCGGCCCAGTTCAGGTCCGCGGCTCGCGGCACGGGCCGTAGTCGACGGCGGCGCGACCGGCGGGTCCAGAACGACGTGCGCTCCATCGCGCCCTCCCACGACAGCGAGACGTGGACGTGGTCGCGGTGGCAGGTGGTGTCGTAGCCGGTCCGGGTGCGACGGCGCAGCTGGAGTAGGGCCGCCAGCCGTCGGACGCGCGGTAGGAGCCCCAGATCTTGTTGTTCCAGATGACGTACATGACGCCGAGCCGGCGCGCGTTCGCGTAGCGGTTGCCGTGCCGCGTCGGTCGCCAGCAGCCAGTCCAGCGACCGCCTGCGCGTTGGCGCCCGGTGCGTGCACGCGGACCGAGGTCATCCAGTCGACGGCGCGGCCGTCGTAGTGCTCGCTGGTCGGCAGCGGGTCGGTGCCGCAGGTGCGCGAGATGCCGTAGACGTCGTGCGGGTAGGTGGCCTTCAGCAGGTCGCCGAACGCCGTCGACGCCCGGCTTGGCCGTCGGGTCGCAGGAGTTCGCCGGCGACGTAGCGGGCGAGGCCCTCGATGCCGTCGGGGCCCTCGGGCAGGTGGCGGGGCACGGCCGGGGTGTCCACCCGGGCCGCCGCACGGGCGGCGACGCCCCGCGCAGCGGCGGCGTGCTCGGACCGCGCCCTCGCCACGACCGTGGCGCTCGCCGCCGGGTCCGCGACCTCGACGGCCGAGGCGGCCGGGGCCGCGAGCACCGAGCACGCGAGCGCCGGCGCGGCCATCGTCAGGGCCACCCGAGTCCAGCGGCGGCCGGTCCAGCGGCTGCCGGTCGGAGGGCCAGGCTGAGGGATGGTCGGACGGGAGGGGTGGCCCACGGTGTCGTCTCTCGGTCGCGCGTGCAGTCGTCTCCCTCAGTGTCGGCGGGCGTGTCCGTTATCGGAGTTTTTCTGGTGAGTTTTGACCCGGCGGCGGAGGTGCGTCCCGTGCCGCTGCGTGACGGCGCCGACGCGGTACCCTCGGACGCCGGGTGGAGGGAGGCCGCGTGGGTGCCGACGAGCGACGACAGCGTGCCTGGGCTGCCGCCCTGGGGTCGGCCGGCTCGCTCGACGAGGTCGCCCGGGCCGCCCTGCGCGCGGCCCTCGATCTGCCCGGGGCCGTGCGGGCCGGGCTGGCCCTCGACCGCGCCGGCGGCCGGCAGCTGCAGTTCGTGCCCAGCGACGCCGGACAGCTCGAGCCGGTGGTGCGGTGGTGCCTGATCGACGCCTTCGACGACGTGCCGCTCACCACCGCGGTGCGCACCGGCGAGGACGTCCTCCTCTCCACCCCGGACGAGCTGCGGGCGTCGTACCCCATGATCGCGGACCGTCAGGTCGCCCTGGGCACCCGCAGCCTCGCCGCGCTCGCGCTCGGCACCGACCTCGAGCGGATGGGCGGGCTGCTGGTCGCCTTCGACCACGAGCACGCCTTCGACCAGCCGTCCCGCTGGCGGCTCGCCGCGCTCGCGGCCCAGGTGACCCAGGCGCTGCACCGCGAGCGGCTGCACCGCTCGGACCCGGGCCACGCCGGCGCGTCGGGTGGCCACACCGGCCATGGCCAGGGCCGGCCCTCGCTGCCGGTGCTGCCCGAGCTGCCGGGGCTGTCGGTCAGCACGTCCTACGAGGCGGGCGGCCTCGACTCCGACGTCGGCGGCGACTGGTACGACCTGTTCGACCTGCCCGACGGGTCCGCCGTGTTCGCCCTCGGCGACGTGATGGGGAAGGGGAGCGGCGCGGTCGCGCTGATGGGGGAGGTGCGCACGGCCCTGCGCGCCTACGCCCTGGTCGACGCAGACCCGTCCGTCGTGCTGTCCCTGCTCGACGGGTTCGTCTGCACGCGGCTCGGGCCCGACCAGCTCCTGACGCTGGTGTACGGCGTGCTCGCGCCCGACCGGAGCACGGTCACGCTCGCCGTGGCCGGCCACCCGCCGCCCGTGCTCGTCCCGCGCGACGGCGCACCCGTCCTCCTCGAGGACGGGATCGGCCCGGCGCTGGGCTTCGACGCCGGACCGTGGGACGACCACACCCTCGAGCTGTCCGCCCACGACGCGCTCTTCGTCTACAGCGACGGCGTCGTCGGTGGGCACCGCTCCGACCTGTTCGCGGGGATGGCCGAGCTGGTCGCGCTGCTCGCGGCGCTGCCGCCCGCGCGACGCAAGCCACGGGACCTCTGCGGGCAGGTGCGTGCGGCCGCGGCCGCCGTCGACCGCGGCGACGACGTGACCATGCTGGCCCTCGCCGTCCCGCCGCCGGACCTGGTCCGCCGCGCGCTGGCCCTGCCCGCCGGGGCGATCGCACCCGGGCTGGCGCGACGGTTCGTGCGCGACACCCTCGCCGCCTGGGGCGTCGACGACGACGCCGCCGACACCGCGCAGCTCTGCGTCTCCGAGCTGGTCACCAACGCGGTGATCCACGGCGGCACCCGGTCGGAGGTGACCGTCGAGCTGGACGAGGACGTGCTGACCGTGCTGGTCACCGACCACGGCCTCGACGGCACCGTCAGCCCCGTCAGCCCCATGGGGACAGGTCCCCACGACGAGCCGGCCCGGGTGTCCGGGCGTGGCCTGACCCTGGTGGAGGCGCTGGCCCTGGACTGGAAGGCCGAGCGCACCACCGAGGGCACGACCGTGTGGTTCGAGCTCGACGTCTCGGTCGTGGCACCCCCCAGCGCGACCGCGAGGTGACCCGGTTGGGCACCGCCGGACCACCCGCCCGGGTGGTTAACGGGTGATTCGCGGCCTCTGGGCTCAGGTGGGCACGGCGATCGACCGATGAGGCCCTACTGTTTGCCAGCATGGGGTGGAATTTGGGGGGGCGGGCCTTGGCCTGCGTGCTCACGGTCATGGCGTCGCTTCTCATGGTGGCGGGGGTGCAGCAGCCGGCGTCGGCCGCAGCGGTCTTCGTCAGCACGTCGGCGACACCGGGGTGGCAGGTCGACGGGGTCGTCTACTCGACGCTGATCGTCGGTGACACCGTCTACGTCGGCGGCGTGTTCAAGAACGCCGTGGCGCCGGACGGCACGCTGGTGCCGCGCAACAACCTCGCCGCCTTCTCGGTGAGCACCGGCGCCCTGGTGACCTCCTTCCGCGCCGACGCCGCGAGCACGGTCCGCGCCTTCGCGACCGACGGCAGCTCGCTCTACGTCGGAGGCGCGTTCCTCTCCCTCGGCGGCGTCGCGCGCACGTACGTCGGCAAGGTCAACCTCGTCACGGGCGCGGTCGCCCCGGGCTTCGCGCCCGTTCCCGACGACTCGGTGCGCGCGCTGCTGTACAGCGGCGGCCGCCTCTACGTCGGCGGCAACTTCACGCACCTGAACACCGGCATCCGTGGCCACGTCGCGCGCATGGACCCGTCGACCGGTGTCGTCGACACGACGTTCGCGGCCAACGTCAACAACTCGGTCTACGCGTTGCGGATGAGCCCGTCCGGCGACCGCCTCTACATCGGCGGCAACTACGGCACGATCAACGGCGTCGCCCGCAACGGCATGGGTGCGGTCAACCCGGCCGACGGCTCGCTGGCCGGGATCGTCTTCGCCAGCTCGGCCAAGCCGACCTTCGCGATCTCGACCAACGAGGACGGCAGCACGGTCTTCGCCTCGGGCGGCTCGGCGACCAACGCCACCGGCGCCTGGGACGCGACGACCGGCGTGCGCAAGTGGCGCGTGGTCACGGACGGCGACAACCAGGCGATGGTCTACTACCGCGGCGTCGTCTACTTCGGCTTCCACGACGGCTACCAGGGCAACACCTCGCTGCGGCTGCTCGCAGCCGACGCGCAGACCGGCGCCGTCGACCCGTCCTTCCGGCCGACCTTCGACCAGTTCTGGGGCGTCTGGGCCATCGACGTCTCCGCGGCCGGCCTCGTCGTCGGCGGCGACTTCACCTCGGCGGGCGGGCTGCCGACCACCGGCTTCGCGCGCTTCCTGGCGACCTCGGCCCCGCCGCCGCCGCCCCCGACGTCGGTCAGCCTGCTGGGCCCCAACTCCTCGTGGGCCTACTGGGACAAGGGCACCCGGCCCACCGGCTGGGAGACGAGCGGGTTCGACTCGTCGACGTGGTCGCGCGGCGTCCCGCGCCTGGGCTACGGCGACACCTTCGACGACACGATCGTCGGCTTCGGGCCCTCGTCGACCAACAAGTTCATCACCACCTACTTCCGCTCCTCCTTCGACCTCGCGACGATCCCGGACTCGCTCGACCTCGAGGTGTCCGCCGACGACGGCGCCGTGGTCTACGTCAACGGCCAGGAGGTCGCCCGCGACTCGCTGCCCGCCGGCACCGTCACCAACACCACGACGGCGCTCGCCGACCGCAGCGGCGGCGCCGAGACGGCGCTGACGAAGTTCCCGGTGAGCACGAGCCTGCTGACCACGGGCACCAACACCGTCGCGGTCGAGGTGCACCAGTTCTCCAAGACGTCCTCGGACATGGGCCTCGACCTCGAGCTCGACGGGCTCTACAACACGCCGGACACCACCAACCACTCGCCGGTGGCCGCGTTCACCTCGTCGATGGCCGGCATGACCGGGTCCTTCGACGCGACCGGGTCCTCGGACTCCGACGGCACCGTGGCCTTCTACTCGTGGGACTTCGGCGACGGCACGTCGGGCACCGGCGCCACCGCCACGCACACCTACACCACCGCCGGCGACTACCGCGTGGTGCTGAGCGTGCTCGACAACGCCGGGGCGCTGGACACCGAGGTCGCCACGGTCACGGCCGTCTCGCCTCAGCAGACGCTGATCCAGAAGGGCGACAGCTGGCCCTGGCGCTACAGCGCGACGGCCGCACCGGCGGGCTGGAACACCCCTGGCTTCGACTCGTCGGCCTGGAGCCGCGGCAACGCCCCGCTCGGGTACGGCGACGCCTCGGTGATCACCAGGATCGACACGGGCTTCACCTCGGTCGACCGGCCGAAGACGGCGTACTTCACCAAGGCCGTCCAGATCGCGAACCCGAGCAAGGTCAGCCAGCTCGTCATCAACACGGTCGCCGACGACGGTGTGATCGTCTACGTCAACGGCACCGAGGTGGGTCGCACCAACATGCCCGCGGGCGCGGTCACCCTCTCCACGTCCGCGTCGGCGCCGGTGCGCACTGCGAGCGCGGCGAAGGTGACCATCAACGCCTCGCCCGACCTGCTCGTGGCCGGCACCAACGTGATCAGCGCCGAGACGCACCTCAACTCCCGGTCCACCCCCGACGTGACGTTCGACCTGACCGCGCTGGTCACGACCGGCAACGCCCGGCCGACGGCGTCGTTCACGTCGTCGTCGAGCCAGCTCGCCGCGAGCTTCGACGCGAGCGCGTCGGCCGACTCCGACGGCTCGGTGGCGTCCTACGACTGGACCTTCGGCGACGGCACGACGGGCACCGGCGTGTCCCCGTCGCACGCCTACGCCGCCTCGGGCACCTACCCGGTCACGCTGACGGTCACCGACGACGACGGCGCCATCGGCAGCGTCAGCCACAGCATCACCGTGGTGACCGCCGACCCGAACGTCGTGCCGTTCGGCTCCTCGTGGCGCTGGCGCTACGTCGCCTCCGCCCCGCCCGTCGCCTGGACGCAGCAGGGCTTCGACGCGAGCTCGTGGGGCTCCGGCAACGCCGTGCTCGGGTTCGGTGACGCCTCGGTCAAGACCAACATCGACTCGTTCGTGCCGACCTCGACCAGGCCCGTCGCGGCCCAGTTCGTGCGCACCTTCCAGATCGCCGACCCGGCGGCGGTGACCGCGCTGACGCTCTCGACGGTCGCCGACGACGGCGTGGTGGTCTACGTCAACGGCACCGAGGTGGGCCGCTCGAACATGCCGGCGGGGACGATCTCCTTCAACACGTTCGCCTCCAGCTCGCGCCGTACGGCGACCGCGAACGCCTCGCCGGTGACCCTGACGGTGCCGACCGGGCTGCTCGTGGCCGGCACCAACACGGTCGCGGTGGAGACCCACCTGAACAGCAGGAGCACCACCGACGCGACGTTCGACCTGCGGGCCACTGTCACAACGGCCCCCTGACTCGCAAGTCGGGCGACGTCGGACTAGACCGACGGCGTCCTGTTTGCGAGGAACCTCCTGGTGTACTCGAAGGTAAAGATAAAGGAAACGGACTCAATCCCACACGTCGAGACTCCGATGTGTTGATGGGCACCCCGGTTCCTTAGGTTCCTCGGGTTCTCTCCGCAGTGGGTGCGCGTGTCCGGCCGCCCGCGTGAACCAGGGATCCCCCACATGCACAAGCGCCTCGGCCTGCTGGCCGCTGCCCTGGTGACGGCCACCGTCGCCCCCGTCCTGTCCGTCGGCTCGTCGACCGCTCCCGGCTCGTCCGCGGCGGCCGCCTGCACCACGGCCCCGACCTGGAACGCGACCACGCCCCGCTTCGGCGTCAGCCTCTCGGTCACGGGCAGCGGCTCGGTCATCGACGACCTCGCGACCGAGGAGCGCCGCTTCGGCACGACGGTCCCGGTGGTCCGCACCTGGGACGCGAGCATCCCGACCACGAACGTGTGGACCAAGCGTGCGGCGGGCTTCGGCTCGCGGTGGGTGGTGACCTCGATCAAGGCGAAGCCGCAGGAGGTGCTCACCGGCAAGTACGACGCGGCGCTCAAGACCTACTTCAGCAGCGCGCCGACCACCGCGCCGATCTTCTGGAGCTACTTCCACGAGCCCGAGGACGAGGTCAAGGCCGGTCAGTTCACCGGCGGCGCAGTACGTCGCGGCCTTCAAGCGGGTCGCCGACATCGCCGGGTCGGTGTGCCACAGCAACCTCTACCCGACCGTGATCCTGATGGGCTGGACCGCGATGCCGGCCTCCAAGCTCGACTGGACCGACTACTACCCGGGCTCGTCCTACGTCTCCGTGCTCGGCTGGGACCCCTACAACGGCGCGAACGGCGACGCCACGTCGTACAAGTCGGCGGCCTCGATCTTCGACCCGGTGGTCGCCGCGTCGAAGTCGGTGGGCAAGCCGTTCGGCATCGCCGAGACCGGCACGGTGCGCATCCCGGGGGACTCCGCCGGCACGGGACGGGCGGCGTGGCTCAAGAGCGCCGCGGCCTACCTGAAGACCAACAAGGCCGTCTTCACGACCTACTTCCAGTCCACCAACAAGGGCGACTTCGAGCTGCGCGACGCCCCGAGCGTCTCGGCCTGGAAGACCGTCATGAGCGGCGGCTGACCCTCCCGGCCGGGCGCGGCCCCGACACGAGCGGCGGGAGCGTCCCTCCGCCGGGCGCACGTGGCGGCGGGACGCTCCCTGGGGTGGTGCAGGACTACGGCCCCAGCCCGACCGGTGCCCTCGCAGGGCCGAAAGTCCCCCGACCTGACCCGAAAGCACCTGTCTCGGACCATCTTCTTCGGTAAAGAGTGTGCAGAGGGGTTCAGTGGGGTAGGCGACCCGCCGATCATCCTCGTGGGCCTTCCAAGGACTTCTGGGGCCGGCCGCACACCAGGGAGGGGCAGCGACATGACCGTCGTCAACATCGCGCGACAGGACGTCCTCGACGTCGAGCAGGTCGCGCGGGCGCCGTACCGCCGCGGGGCCAAGATCCGCGTCGCCGGCCCGGACGGTGTCACCTACCTCGCCCGCGTCGACGAGGTCACCCGCAACGCGCTCGACCTCGACACCCTCGACGGGTTCGGCCAGGCCGAGTTCACCGTCGTCGCCGCCATCGTGTCCCCGCGCCGTGCGCGCAACCAGTTCCTGGTCACCAAGGTCGGCGCCGACGGCCACGGCGCCTACACCGAGCCCTTCCGCGCGCACCGCTGACCCGGCTCAGGAGGCCGGCAGCGGCCCCGGCCTGCCCAGCAGGTAGCCCTGCGCGAGCGGCACCCCGAGGTCGGTGAGCACCGCGAGCTCGTCCGGCTCCTCGACCCCCTCCGCGATCACCGTCGCCCCCATGTCCGCCGCGAACGCGAGCAGCGCCCGCGCCAGGGCCCGCTGGGCCGCGCTGCGGTGGATGCCGCGGGTCAGGGAGATGTCGAGCTTGATGATGTCCGGCTCGAGGTTCACCAGGTGCCGGAAGCCGGCGTAGCCGGACCCGAGGTCGTCGGCAGCCAGCCGGACGCCCTTGCCGCGCACCTCGCGCATGGCCCGGTGGATGGCGCTGTAGTCCTCGACCGGGACGTGCTCGGTGAGCTCGATGACCACGCGGTCGCACGCCGCGACCTGGCAGAGGTCGCTCTCGAAGACGTGCATGACCCCGGTGGGGGACATGTTCACCGCCGTGAAGGTGTCCTCGGGACCCGCAGCCGCCGAGCGCAGGGCCGTGTGCACCGCGTGCCACTCGAGCTCGGCGCCCAGGCCGACCTCCGAGGCCTCGCGGAACCAGCGGTCGGGGCCGGCGAGGCCGTGGTCGGGGAAGCGGGCCAGCGCCTCGTGGCCGACCGTCGCCATGGTCGCGAGGTCGACGACCGGCTGGAAGACCATCGTGAGCGGGTCCTCGTCGGCGAGCACCCGGGTGATCCGCTGGCGGACGTCCTCGCGAGCCTGCAGCGGCGTGCCGGCCGGCTGCACCGTGCGCGGTGCGCCGACCCGCGAGCGCAGGGCGGAGTAGAGCCGACGGGTGTGCAGGAGGTTGGCGATCCGCAGCGTCGCCTCGATCGTGTCGATCGGCTTGGTCAGGTAGTCCTGGGCACCCGCCCCCAGCGCGCGGTCACGGGCGGTCAGGGTGCTGTCGGCGGTCATGACCAGCACGGGGAGGTAGCTCCCGGCGGCGAACTGCTGCACCTGGCCGAGCACCTCGAACCCGTCGATGTGCGGCATGTGCAGGTCGAGCAGGACCAGGTCGGGGTCCCAGTCGGCGAGGTTGTCCATCACCGTGCGCGGGTCGGTCGTGGTGGTGACGCTGACCAGCCCCTCCTGGCGCAGCAGCGCCTCGAACAGCGCCACGTTGCTCACGTTGTCGTCGACGATGAGCACGCTCATGTCGACGTACGTCGCCAGCGACGGCTCGAACACGGCGCTCATGCCTCGCGCTCGTAGGAGTCCAGGAGGTCGAGGACCTCGTCCACGTCGAACGGCTTGGTGACGTAGCGGTCCGCGCCGTCCGCGATGAGCCGGCGGGCCTGGCTCGCCGTGGCGTCCGCCGAGAGCACCACGACAGGGATCGCCGCCGTCTCCGGGCGCCGCTTGAGGGCCAGGAGCACGTCGTGGCCGGACCGGTCGGGAAGGTGCAGGTCGAGCAGCACCAGGTCGGGGATCTGGGCGAGCGCCAGCTCGAAGCCGAGCCCACCGAGCGCGGCGTGCAGCAGCCTCCAGTTCGGACGCAGCTTGAGGAGGTGCTCCACGACGTGCACGTTGGGCTGGTTGTCCTCGATGTAGAGCAGGGTCGACACGGTGCTGACCTCGGCGCGCACCGGCGCCTGCTCGGCCGGCGCCGCCGGCGTGGAGTCCGGCAGGGGCTGCGTCGTCGGCAGGCGTACGACGAACCGGGTGCCGGCCCCCGGCGCCGTGCGCACGTCGATCCGGCCACCCATCAGCGCCACCAGGGACTGCGTCAGCGACAGCCCGATGCCGGTGCCGTCGACCCCGGTGAGCTCCGCGCCGAGCCGGTCGAACGGCGTGAAGAGCCGGTGCTCCATTCCCGACGGGATGCCCGGGCCGTCGTCGCGGACGCTGATCGAGACCGCGGCCTGGTCCACCGACCACTCCATCCACACGCTGCCGCCGGGCTTGTTGTACTTGATCGCGTTCGAGACCAGGTTCAGCAGCACCTGGCGGACCCGCTGCAGGTCGGCGAGCACGTAGGCGCCCTCCGGGCCGGACGGCATCTGCAGCGCGACGCCGGTGGCGCCGGCAACCGGCGCCATCAGGTCGGCGGTCTCGCGGACGAGGTGCGAGACCAGGATCGGCTCCGGGCTGACGGACATCTCGCCCGCTTCGATCCGGGTGATGTCCAGGACGTCGTTGATGAGGTCCAGCAGGTGCCGGCCCGCCTTGAGGATGTGGCCGATCGACTCGGACTGGTCGGGGGAGGTGACCTCGCGCTCGAGGAGCTGGCCGAACCCGAGCACGGCGTTGAGCGGGGTCCGCAGCTCGTGGCTCATCCGGGACAGGAACTGGTTCTTGGCGTCGTTGGCCGCCCGCGCGGCAGCCTCCGCGTCGCGCAGCGCCTGACCGGCCTCGACCCGGTCGGTGATGTCCTCGAGGGTGACGACCGCCCGCTGCGCGGGACCGGCCGGGACCGGCACCGGCGAGCACACCGTCCGCACCCAGCGCACCCGCCCGTCGGGCAGCATGAGGCGATGCTCGGAGATCGCCGCCCGTCCGGCGCTCGCGGGCGCGAGGTAGTCGCGCTCGACGCGCGCCCGGTCCTCGGGGTGGACCAGGTCGACGATCGCGGCGGTGCGGCCGATCAGGTCGTCGGGGGTGAGCCCGACGACCTCCTGGACGCTGGGGCTCACGTAGAGGTACGCGCCGGTGTCGACCTGCACGAGGATGAAGACCGCGTTGACGCTCTCGGCGAGCTGGCGCAGCCGCGACTCGCTCTCCCGGACCTCGGCCTCGAGCTCGCGCTGGCGGTGACGTCGCGGACCGCGGCGATGACCTGGACCGGGTCCGTGCTGTGGTCGGGCGCCAGGCTCACCTCGACCGGGAACACGGTGCCGTCGCGGCGCCGTCCCGACAGCGCCAGGCCGGCGCCCATGGAGCGCACCTGCGGGTGGGTGAAGAAGCCGTCGCGGTGCGCGACGTGGACCGCCCGGCGGTCCTCGGGGATCAGCACCTCGAGCGGGGCGCCGAGGAGCTCGCCGACGTCGTAGCCGAAGATCTCGGGGACCCGCGCGTTGAGCGCCGTGATCGTGCCCTCGGGGCCGACGCACAAGATGCCGTCCGGGGCCGCCTCGAGCAGGGAGGCGAACCGCTCGCTCTGCCGCTCCTCGGCGGTCACCGGACGCGACACGGAGACCACCGAGGTGACCGCGCCGGTCTCGTCGCGCAGGGGAGACAGCGTCATCACGCACTCGAAGACCCGGCCGTCGGCGTGCACCCGGGTGCAGCGGTAGCCGGAGAAGGCCTCGCCCTCGCCCACGGCCCGGCGACGGGACCGCTCGTCGCCGATCGCCCCTGGGGGGAAGGTCGCCTCGATGCTGCGTCCCAGCATCTCCTCGGCGGTGCGGCCGTACTGCTCGGTCGCGGCGTCGTTCCAGAAGGTCACCAGGCCGTCGAGCGTCTTGACGATGATCGCGTCCTGCGAGGAGTGTGCGATCGCCGCGGCGATCGAGTGGTCGTCCAGCGGCACGACCGACGCACGCGTCCCACCGGGCGCGCGCGGTGTCCCTGGAGTCGTGGACGACCCTTGGTCCATCATGAAGCAGGCCCCCGCCGCTTGTCGTTCATGTGAGTGCCGCACGCCCGGACGTGCGAGCCCTGTCCACCGGCCCCCGTGCTGGAGCAGGCGTTACACCACCGCAGACTTTACTCATTGGGACGACGTGCCGGTCTCATCACAGCAGATCCTGTCGTCGTAGCGACACCCCTGCGCCGACGCGTGTCGTCAGACCGCCCCTCCCGACCGTCCGATCGGCACGCGGCTGTCCGGTGCTGCTGCCCGATCGGGCCGGATGTGATGGCCCGTTGTGACCATTGCCGGAGTTTCTGCGTCACGAACGGCGCGCCCGTCGGTTTCCTCTACAACAGAGGAACGACCAGGAGTTGAGCACCGTGACACGCATCGAGACCACCACCGCGAAGACCCGCACCGCCGACGGCCCGGTCGGTGCGTCCGGCGCCCCCCGCGCGCGCTGCAGCCGCTCCACGAGCTGCCGCTGCGGGCAGCAGCTCGACATGTGCGCACAGGACCACTGCCCGCGCTGCGGGCGCACGCTGCCGCGTCGCTGACCCGGGACCCGCGCCGGCCCGCGCCGGCCCCGCCCCGATCCGGCACCGAACCGCACGGCTCCCTGCGCCGGTCCGGCGAACCGCCCGGCTAAGGTACGAACTGACCGACGGCCCGGCCACGACGCCGCCGTCCGGGTTCGGTGAGCGAGAGGTGCGGGGTGGACGAGCAGGACGGCACGGTGGCCCCGAGCCGTCGGGTCCTCACGATCCCCAACGTCATCTCGATCATCCGGCTCGCCGGCGTACCCCTCTTCCTCTGGCTGGTCCTGGTCCCGGAGGCCGACGCCTGGGCGCTGGCCGTGCTGTTCGTCTCCGGCGTGACCGACTGGCTCGACGGGTACCTCGCCCGCCGGCTGCACCAGACCTCCAAGCTCGGCGAGATCCTCGACCCGGTCGCGGACCGTCTCTACATCCTCTCCACGGTCGTCGGCCTGGCCGTCCGCGGCATCATCCCGTGGTGGCTGGCCATCCTGCTGCCGGCCCGCGACGCCTTCCTCTGGTGCCTCGTCCCGTTCCTGCGCACCCGCGGCTACAGCTCCCTCCCGGTGCACTTCCTCGGCAAGGCCGCCACCGCGAACCTCCTCTACGCGTTCCCGCTGCTGCTGCTCGGCGACGGCACCGGTGTCGTCGCCACGCTCGCGAAGGTGTTCGGCTGGGCCTTCGCGGCGTGGGGGACCGGGCTGTACTGGTGGGCGGGGCTCCTCTACGCCTGGCAGGTCCGCACCCTGCTGGCCGACCGTGACCACCGGGCACCGGCGCTCGATGGCGGCTGAGACCGGGCGGCGCCCCGAGACGCCGCCGACCTCCCCCCGGGCCCTGCCGGAGCCACCGCCGCAGGCCGTGATGGGCCTGCTCAACTACCTCACCGCCACGTCGCTGGACGAGGACTACGCGCACGTCTCGGCGCGCCGGCGGGCCGCGGAGCGGCGGGCTGCGAGGGAGCGGACCGAGGGGGAGCGGACCGAGGGGGAGAGCGCCGGCCGACGCAGTCCGGGTGCCTGGGGCCTGGTCGTCCTGGCCGTCTTCGGCGTGCTCGTCGCGACCGCCGCCGTGCAGACCTCCCGCAACTCCGAGGAGACGGCGTCCTCGCGCGACGCGCTGGTGGCGCAGGCCAACGACCGCAAGGCCGTGCTGGCCGGGCAGCAGGACCGCGTCGTCGCCCTCGAGCGCAGCATCGCGGCCGTGCGCTCGGACCTGCTCGACACCACCAACCAGGCCAGCGCCACCCGCACCCGGCTGCGCACCCTCGGGGTGGCCACCGGCGAGGACAGCGCCCGGGGCCCCGGGGTCAGGGTGACCGTCGACGACGCACCCGACGCGGCCAGCACGAAGCAGAAGGTGATCGGCCAGGACCTGCAGCGGCTGGCCAACGGGCTCTGGCAGGTCGGCGCCGAGGCGGTGTCCATCAACGGGCAGCGCCTCACGAGCCTGTCGGCGATCCGTGACGCCGGGAAGGCGATCACCGTGAACAAGGTCTCGCTGCGCCGGCCCTACGTGCTCTCCGCGATCGGCGGGCCCCAGATGGGCGGCGCGCTGCTGGAGACGTCCGGGGGACAGACCTGGGCGGCCCTACAATCCTCGTTCGGCCTGAAGTTCGACGTCACCACCGAGGAGTCGATGACACTGCCCCCCGCACAAGGACTCGTCGTGCGACACGCCCGCCAGCCCCGGTCGTCGCAGGAGCGGCAGCAGTGATCGCGGCGATCGGCCTGCTCTTGGGCATCCTCGCCGGGCTGCTGCTCCAGCCCGCCGTGCCCATCTGGCTCGAGCCGTACCTCCCGATCGCGGTGGTGGCGGCGCTCGACGCCGTGTTCGGGGCGCTGCGAGCGTTCCTCGACGGCATCTTCGACGACAAGGTCTTCGTGGTCTCGTTCGTCTCCAACGTGCTGATCGCCGCGCTGATCGTCTACCTCGGCGACAAGCTCGGCGTCGGCGGCCAGCTCTCCACCGGGGTCATCGTCGTCCTCGGCATCCGGATCTTCTCCAACGTCGCCGCCATCCGGCGGCACATCTTCCATGCCTAGCCCGGACGCCCCCGAGCGCGAGGGCCCCGACGGGCGCACGCGGCTGGTCGCCGCCCTGCGCCGGCCGGGCTCGCGCGCCCAGGTCGTCGTGGCCGTCCTGCTCGCGCTGCTGGGCTTCGCGGCGGTCACCCAGGTCCGGGCCAACGGCAGGGACGACAAGTACGTCGGTGCCCGCCAGGGCGACCTGGTCCAGCTGATCAACAACCTGTCGCTGGCCTCGAGCCGCACGGAGACCGAGATCACCAAGCTCGAGCGCACCCGCTCCTCGCTGCGCAACGAGTCCGAGTCGCGCCGGACGGCCCTGGACCGCGCGCAGGAGCAGGCCGACACGCTCGGCATCCTCGCCGGCACCCTCCCGGCGGTCGGCCCGGGCGTGCGGATCACCGTGACCGACCCCGGCACGGGCGTGGGCAGCAACCAGCTCCTCGACGGGCTGGAGGAGCTCCGCAACGCCGGCGCCGAGGTGATCGAGCTCAACGACAAGGTGCGGGTGATCGCGCAGACCTCGCTGCGGGACGGTGAGTCCGGCGGCGTGGTCGTCGACGGGCAGACCCTGCGGGCCCCGTTCGAGATCGACGCGATCGGGGACTCGGAGACGCTGGCGACCGCCCTGGACTTCTACGGCGGCTTCATCTCCGCGGTCCAGGTCGCCGGCGGCGAGGTCGAGGTGCGCTCGCTGGACACCGTGCAGGTCTCGACCGTGCGACGCCCGCCCTCACCGCAGTACGCCGTGCCCGGCCCGACCGAGTAGCCTCGGCTCGCAGCCGGCCGGCCGCTGCCATCCCGACCACCCACCGAGCCACACCGAGCCACACCGAGCCACACCGAGCCACAAGGAGCGCCGTGTTCCCCGACGACCTCAAGTACACCGCCGAGCACGAGTGGGTCCGCACCCCCGGCGACGCCGCCGCCTCGGTCCGGGTCGGCATCACGGAGTTCGCCCAGGACGCGCTCGGCGACATCGTCTACGTGTCCCTGCCCGAGGTCGGCTCCGCCGTCGAGGCGGGTACGCCGGTCGGCGAGCTCGAGTCCACCAAGTCCGTGAGCGACGTCTACGCCCCGCTCACCGGCACCGTCGTGGCCCGCAACGAGGCTCTCGACGGCACCCCCGAGCTGGTCAACTCCGACCCCTACGGCGAGGGCTGGCTCTTCGAGCTGGAGCCCTCCGACGCCGCCGCCGTGGACGCGCTGATGGACGCCGCGACGTACGAGGGCGGCCTCGGGTCCTGAGCCCGACGTGGCCTTGTGCGCCACGGCCGCACTGATAGGTTCTGGGCAGCAACCATGAACCTCGACTGATGGTTGAGGGTTGCCGCGACACGCACGACCGCCCCATCGCCCGACTTCATGCCGATCCAGCCCACCGGGAGGCCGACGATGCCCTTCTGCACGCAGTGCGGACACGAGAACCCTGAGGGTGCCCGCTTCTGCTCGCAGTGCGGGACCCGGCTCGCGCCGCCCGCCGCGGCCCCCGCGGGCGCACCCGCCGGCGGCGGGTCCGGCGAGACGCCGAGCGAGAGCACCGCGACGATCACCTTCGGCGGGACCGTCGAGCCCGACCACCGCGACGACCGCCCGCTCAACGACGCCGACGCGGCCGCCGTGGACGCCCTGCCTGCGGGCAGCGCCCTGCTCGTCGTCCAGCGCGGGCCGAGCGCCGGCAGCCGGTTCCTGCTCGACACCGACGTGGTCTCGGCGGGACGCCACCCCGACAGCGAGATCTTCCTCGACGACGTGACCGTCTCGCGGCGGCACGCGGAGTTCCGGCGTACGCCCGAGGGCTACACCGTCGCCGACGTCGGCAGCCTCAACGGCACCTACGTCAACCGCGACCGGATCGACGAGGTGGCGCTGCAGGGCGGCGACGAGGTCCAGATCGGCAAGTACCGACTGGTCTACTTCGCCTCGCACACCGGCGCGAACGGCTAGGCGCCCAGGGTCGTGCGTCAGCCGCGCGTCCCGGGCGCGGATGAGCATCGGGGAGGTGCTCGAGCGCCTCCGTCCCGACTTCCCGGGCCTGAACATCTCCAAGATCCGCTTCCTGGAGGCCGAGGGCCTCATCGAGCCCGAGCGCACCCCGTCGGGCTACCGCAAGTTCTCCCACCGAGGACGTCGAGCGGCTGCGCTACGTCCTGGTCTGCCAGCGCGAGCACTACCTCCCGCTCAAGGTGATCCGCGAGCACCTCGACGCGATCGACCGCGGGCTCGACCCGCCGCTGCTCAACGGCTCCACCGCGCCGCGGTGCCGCGGGTCGCGCTGGCCACCGACGGCTACCCGGCGCCCGGAGGCGTTCGGCTCGGAGGCGCCCGACCTGCGACTGTCCCGCTCGCGAGCTGCTCGGCGCCGCCGGCATCGAGGAGCAGCTGCTCGAGGCGCTGGAGACCTTCGGCCTGGTCCGCTCCCGGCCGGGTCCGGCGCCGTACGACGGCGACGCGCTGGTCGTGGCGAGACCGCCGGCGAGCTGGCCGCCTTCGGGCTCGAGCCGCGTCACCTGCGGGCGTTCAAGACCGCCGCGGACCGCGAGGTCGGGCCTGGTCGAGCAGGTCGTGGCTCCGATGCGGCGGGGTCGCGACGCCGGGGCCTCGGCGCGTGCGGAGGAGACCGTGGCCCAGATCGCGGCGCTCTCGGTGCGGCTGCACGCCGCGCTCGTGAACGCCGGGCTGCGCTCCTAGACGCGCCGGTCCGACCGGCCCCGCCTGCCCCCCGGACGCGGCCTCCACACGCCCGCCGCACGCCCGCCACCGGGCCTTCGGGCCGGGAGTAGGGTGGGCCGCGTGCGCGAAGTCGACGTGATCGGTGTCCGGGTGGAGATGCCCTCCAACCAGCCCATCGTCCTGCTCCGGGAGGTGGCCGGCGACCGCTACCTCCCCATCTGGATCGGCGCCGTGGAGGCCACCGCGATCGCCTTCGCCCAGCAGGGCGTGGTGCCGCCGCGCCCGCTCACCCACGACCTGATGAAGGACCTGCTCAACGCCCTCGGCAACGACCTCACCGAGGTCCGGATCACCGAGATGCGCGACGGCATCTTCTACGCCCTGCTGGTCTTCGAGTCCGGCGTCGAGGTCAGCGCCCGTCCCTCGGACTCCATCGCGCTCGCGCTGCGCACCGGCGCCCGGATCGTGTGCGCCGACGACGTCCTCGACGAGGCCGGCCTGGCGGTGCCTGACGAGCAGGAGGACGAGGTGGAGAAGTTCCGCGAGTTCCTCGACCACGTCACCCCCGAGGACTTCGAGTCGCTCTGAGCGTGCCCGCCCGCTCACGAGGCGCGGGGGCAACCTCAACCTCAACTTGAGGGTGACGACACGCGGGCGCGTTCGTTGACCCGCCCCCCGGTGGGGCCTACCGTCAGGACTGACTTCGCTGTAACTCCACCGTTGTTCTCTTCCCGAGGGCGGACGGCTTCCCCAGGGAGCGACAGACCAAGCGAAGCGAACGACGGAGGCTCACGGTGACTGGCAACGGCGACAAGGCTGCGCACGACGCGGTCGACCCGACGGCTGCGCACGAGGCTGCGGCCGCGGCGGACGAGCAGGGACTGCTCTTCGACGACGACGTCTCGCCGCTGCCGCGCGACGCCGGCTACCGCGGCCCGACCGCGTGCAACGCGGCCGGCATCACCTACCGCCAGCTCGACTACTGGGCCCGCACCGGCCTGATCGAGCCCGAGGTCCGCGGTGCCACCGGCTCCGGCACCCAGCGGCTCTACTCCTTCCGCGACATCCTGCTGCTCAAGATCATCAAGCGCCTGCTCGACGCCGGCATCTCGCTGCAGCAGATCCGCACCGCGGTCCAGCACCTGCGCCAGCGCGGCACCGACGACCTGACCGGCGTCACGTTGATGAGCGACGGCGCCAGTGTCTACGAGTGCACCAGCAACGACGAGGTCATCGACCTCCTCCAGGGCGGCCAGGGCGTCTTCGGCATCGCGATCGGCGGGGTCTGGCGCGAGATCGAGGGCTCGCTCGCCGAGCTGCCGAGCGAGCGGGTCGTGTCCGGCTCCGAGACGTCGGCGGCCACGGCCGCGGACGAGCTCGCCGCGCGTCGCCGGGCGCGCGCCGCCGGCTGAGCGGCCCGGCTTGGTAGGCTGGGCCCGCTGCTGACACCGCGCGGGAGAGTCTCCGAGACCTTTCCCCTCGGAGCGCCGAAGGGGCAAATCCTCCCCGGAACCTCTCAGGCGCCAGGACCGTGCGGGGCAGGCAACTCTGGAGCGTCCACCCCGGTGGGCCGACAGAGGGGGAGGCGACCTGACCGCGCCACCCCCAGGAGCCTCTGTGTCCGACCACCCCAGCCTGTCCGAGCTCGACGCCGCGCACCCCTTCGCCGGCCGGCACATCGGCCCGGGGAGCGGGACCGGGCCGCCATGCTGGCCGCCCTCGGCTTCGACTCTCTCGGCGCCCTCATGGACGCGGCGGTGCCCGGTGGCATCCGCTCAGCCGACTCGCTGGCGCTGCCGCCCGCGGCCACCGAGGCGCAGGCCGCCCGCGAGATGCGCGACCTCGCCGCGCTCAACGTCCCGCGCGAGCCGATGATCGGCCTGGGCTACCACGGCACCCTCACCCCTCCCGTCGTACGCCGCAACGTGCTCGAGGACCCGAGCTGGTACACCGCCTACACGCCGTACCAGCCGGAGATCTCCCAGGGCCGGCTCGAGGCGCTGCTGAACTTCCAGACCATGGTCGGCGACCTGGCCGGGCTGCCGACCGCCAACGCGTCGCTGCTCGACGAGGCGACCGCCGCCGCCGAGGCGATGACGCTGGTGCGGCGCGCCAACCGGAAGGCGACCGGGGCGTACGTCGTCGACGCGAACGCCCTGCCGCAGACCATCGCCGTGGTGGAGACCCGGGCCCGGGCGATGGGCATCGACGTCGTGGTCGCCGACCTCACGCAGGGGCTGCCCGAGGGCGAGCTGTGCGGGGTGCTCGTGCAGTACCCCGGCGCCGACGGGGCGGTCCTCGACCCGGCCCCGCTGGTCGAGGCGGCCCACGAGCGGGGTGCCCTCGCCGTCGTCGCGGCCGACCTGCTCGCGCTGACCCTGCTCGAGTCGCCCGGCTCGATGGGCGCCGACGTCGTCGTGGGCAGCACGCAGCGCTTCGGCGTGCCGCTGTTCTACGGCGGCCCGCACGCCGGCTACATGGCCGTCCGCGCCGGGCTCGAGCGGCACCTGCCCGGCCGGCTCGTCGGCGTCTCCGTCGACGCGGAGGGCCGTGCGGCGTACCGCCTGGCCCTGCAGACCCGCGAGCAGCACATCCGCCGCGACAAGGCGACCTCCAACATCTGCACCGCGCAGGTGCTGCTCGCGGTGGTCGCCTCGATGTACGCCGTCCACCACGGCCCCGAGGGGCTGCGCACGATCGCGCTGCGCACGCACCGCTACGCCGCCGTGCTCGCCGCGGCGCTGCGCGAGGCCGGCCTCGACGTGGTGCACGAGCAGTTCTTCGACACCGTGACGGTGCGCGTCCCCGGCGGTGCGGGCGCGGTCGTGGCCGCGGCCCGCGACGGCGGCGTGCACCTGCGACTGGCCGACGAGGACACCGTCGGCGTGTCCACCTCGGAGACCACCGCCCGCGCCCACCTCGAGGCGGTGCTGGCGGCGTTCGGCGTCGAGGTCGGCACCGCCGGCGGCGTCGACCTCGACGAGGTGGACGCACGGGTCGGCGACGAGCTGCCTCCGGGGCTGGTGCGCACCAGCGACTTCCTGACCCACGAGGTGTTCTCGGCGCACCGCTCGGAGACCGCGATGCTGCGCTACCTGCGCCGGCTGTCCGCGCGCGACTACGCGCTCGACCGCGGCATGATCCCGCTCGGCTCCTGCACGATGAAGCTCAACGCCACGACCGAGATGGAGCCGGTCTCGCTGCCCGGCTTCGCCGACCTGCACCCGTTCGCGCCCGCCGAGGACGCGGTCGGCTACGAGCGGCTGATCGCCGAGCTCGAGGGCTGGCTGGCCGAGGTGACCGGCTACGACCGCGTCTCGATCCAGCCCAACGCCGGCTCGCAGGGCGAGCTCGCCGGGCTGCTCGCGATCCGCGCCTACCACCAGGCCCACCAGGAGGACGGCGGCACCGTCCGCGACGTCTGCCTGATCCCCGCCTCCGCGCACGGCACCAACGCCGCCTCCGCGGTGATGGCCGGGATGCGCGTCGTCGTGGTCAAGGCCGCCGCCGACGGGCGCGTCGACATGGACGACCTGCGGGCCCAGTGCGAGGCGCACACCGACGACCTGGCCGCGATCATGGTCACCTACCCCTCCACGCACGGCGCCTACGAGGACGGCATCGGCGACCTCTGCGCGACCGTGCACGCGCACGGCGGCCAGGTGTACGTCGACGGCGCCAACCTCAACGCGCTGCTCGGCTACGCGCGGCCCGGGGAGTTCGGCGGCGACGTGTCGCACCTCAACCTCCACAAGACCTTCTGCATCCCGCACGGCGGCGGTGGCCCCGGGGTCGGCCCCGTCGGGGTGCGGGCGCACCTCGCGCCGTACCTCCCCTCCCACCCGGGCCACCCCGACCCCGCGCGCCGCGAGGGGATCGGACCGGTCAGCGCCGCGCCGTACGGCTCGGCGGGCATCCTGCCGATCTCGTGGGCCTACGTCCGGCTGATGGGCGGCGAGGGCCTCACGGACGCGACGGCGGTCGCGGTGCTGTCGGCCAACTACGTCGCCAAGCGGCTCGGCGAGCACTTCCCGGTGCTCTACACCGGGCACGGCGGGCTGGTGGCGCACGAGTGCATCCTCGACCTGCGCGAGCTGACCAAGCGCACCGGCGTGAGCGTCGACGACGTCGCGAAGCGGCTCGTCGACTACGGCTTCCACGCGCCGACCATGAGCTTCCCGGTCGCGGGCACGCTGATGGTGGAGCCCACCGAGTCCGAGGACCTCGCCGAGATCGACAGGTTCGTCGACGCGATGGTCGCGATCCGCGGCGAGATCGACCGGGTCGCGGCGGGGGAGTGGACGCCGGAGGCCTCACCGCTGCGCGGCGCGCCGCACACCTCGGCCGCGGTGGTCGGCGAGTGGGACCGCGCCTACACCCGCGAGCTGGCGGCGTTCCCGGCCGGGCCGGACCCGGACAAGTACTGGCCGCCGGTCGCCCGCATCGACCAGGCGTACGGCGACCGGCACCTGGTCTGCTCGTGCCCGTCGCCCGAGGCGTTCGCCGAGCCGGACGCGACCGACGCGGCCGACCCGGCGCACGCATGAGCCGGTCCGCCCTGACCGACGGTGCCGCGCGGCGGCTCGACGTGCTGCTCGCCCGCGAGCAGGCCGGGGGACGGCTGCCCTCGGTCGTCGGCGGGGTGGTCCGCGACGGCGAGCTGGTCTGGCACGGCGGCGTCTCGGCGCTCGACGACCTGGCGACCGGGCCGGACCTGCAGTACCGCATCGGCTCGATCACCAAGACCCTCGTCGCCGTCTGCGTCCTGCAGCTGCGCGACGAGGGCGCGCTGGAGCTCGGCGACCGGCTCGACGCGCACCTGCCCGGCGTCGCCGTACGGCGACCGGACGCTGCGCGACCTGCTCTCGCACGCGAGCGGCATGCACTCCGAGCCACCGGGCTCGTGGTGGGAGCGCAGCCCGGGCGTCACCTTCGACGAGCTGGTCGCCGCGCTCGACGACAGCAGCCCCGCGTTCGACGTGGGGGCGACCTTCCACTACACCAACATCGCCTTCGCGCTGCTCGGCGAGGTCGTCGCGCGGCACCGGGGGATGCCGTGGTTCGACGTCGTGCGGACCCGGGTGCTCGAGCCGCTGGGGATGACCCGGACGACGTACCTCCCGCAGGCGCCGCACGCCACCGGCTGGAGCGTGCACCACTTCGCCGGCACGCTCGACCGCGGAGCCCGCCCACGACGCGGGCGCGATGGCGCCGGCGGGACAGGTGTGGAGCACCCTGACCGACCTCGGCCGCTACGCCGCGTTCCTGGTCGCCGGCCACGACGACGTGCTGCCGTGGTCGACCCTCGAGGAGGCGAGCACCCCGCAGTCGTCCACGCGGGCGGCCCGGCTCGCCTCCGCGCACGGTCTCGGCTTCCAGCTCGCCCGCGGCGGATCCGGGATGGTCTACGGCCACACCGGCTCGATGCCGGGGTTCCTGGCCGGCGCTGTTCGCCGACCCCGTCCGGCGTACGGGCGCGGTGGTGCTGGCCAACGGCACCGTGCGGGATGCGCTGCGAGGGGCTCGCGGTCGACCTGCTCGAGACCGTGGAGCGCGTCGAGGGCACGGTCGCGACGCCGTGGCGCCCCTCGGTCGACGTGCCCGTCGGTGGTCACCGAGGTCCTCGGCGTCTGGCACTGGGGCAACACCGCCGTGACTTTCTCGTGGGACGGCCGGGAGGTCGTCGTCGCGAACCCCAGCCGCGGCCTCGAGTCGCACCGCTTCGTGCCGCGCGAGGACGGCACGCTCCTCGGCACCCGCGGCTACCACCACGGCGAGACCCTGCACGTGGTCCGCGACGACGACGGCTCGGTGAGCCACCTCGTCTGCGAGACGTTCGTCTACACCCGCGTGCCCTACGACCCCGCCGCGCCGATCCCCGGCGGCCACCCGCCCGCCGCCGGGTGAGCCTGCTCGACCGGCGGGGTGGTCAGTTGGCCTGGGAGACGGTGGACATGTTGAAGTCGGGGACCCGCAGGGCCGGCGTGGCGGTGCGCGGGAAGTAGTCGCCCCACTCGCGCGAGAAGCTCGGGACCGTCGCGGACGCCTGGGAGAAGCGCTGCAGCAGGTCGACCGGGCTCTCGTTGAAGCGGAAGTTGTTGACCGCCCCGGTGACCTCGCCGTTCTCGACGAGGTAGACGCCGTCGCGGGTCAGGCCGGTGAGCAGCAGCGACTGCGGGTCGACCTCGCGGATGTACCACAGGCAGGTCACCAGCAGGCCCCGCTCGACGCCGGCGACGAGGTCCTGCGTCGAGCCGGTCGCCCCGTCGACGGAGACGACCAGGTTGTCGACGAACGGCGTGACGGGCTGCTCGGTGAGCCCGGCGGAGTACCTGTTCTGCAGGAGCGCGGTCAGGGTGCCGTCCTGGACCCAGTCGTGCGGCCCAGCGGCAGCCCGTTGTCGAAGACGCTCTCGATGGCGTTGCTCGTCGAGGCGGTCACGAACGGCGCGGCGACCAGGCGGTCGTAGGACGGGTCGGAGAAGACCTGCACGGGCCGGGAGGAGAGCCGGTCCCCGATGCGGGTGCCGCCGCCGCGACGGGAGAACACGGTCTGCCCGTCGGCGGCGTCGCGCGCGGAGGCGGTCCAGTAGGCGTAGATCATCAGGTCGGCGACCGCGGTCGGCGGCAGCACGGTGTCGTAGCGACCGGCGTCGAGGCGGACCCGGCGCGAGGCCCACCCGAGCCGCCGGGTCAGCTCGGCCTCCATCACGGTCGCGTCGACGTCCGCGAAGTCGCGGGTGGCGCCGCCGACCCACGCGCTCGTGGACAGGTCGGTCGGCTTCGCGGTGCAGCCGTAGTGGCCGGTCGGCTGGACGTGCCGCAGCCGCAGGCCGGTGCTGGAGCCGAGGTACGTCGTGGTGACGTCGTGGTCCACGAAGCCGTAGAGGATCCGACCTTCCGCCTGCGAGCGCGCGAACGCCTCACCGAGGGCCGGCGCGAAGTCGGAGTACACCTCGATCGAGGTGTCGCCCGACGGGTCGGCCCAGTCCTCGCAGGCGTCCCCCTCGACGAGCGGGGCGGCGTCCTCGGCGGGCGTCCCGGCCTTCGCGGCGGCGTCGGCGGCCTCCACGATGCGGGTCACCTGCTCGGTCGAGGCGGCGCTCGCGGACACCGAGCCGGTCGCCGTGCCCCCGGCGGCGCCGTGGAAGGCGACGACCGTCACCGAGACGCCGTGCATGACGCCGTTGGTGGTCAGGGTGTTGTTGGCCCAGCGCAGGTTGGCGCTCGTGGAGTCGCGGACGATGACGACGCACTGGTCGGAGGTCGACGTGGCGAGGGCGTGCTCCACGATCTCCTGGGGGGACGTGGCGGTCATGGTCTTCCTTCGGGTCGGAGCGGTCGGTGCGGTCGGTGCGGTCTGGTGCGGTCTGGTTCCCGGGCGAGGACGAGGTCAGCCGCCGGCCTCGGACGTGGCGTTGAGGACGTTGACCCCGCGGAACAGGGCGCTGGGGCAGCCGTGGGAGACGGACGCGACCTGGCCCGGCTGGGCCTTGCCGCAGTTGAAGGCGCCGCCGAGCTCCCAGGTCTGCGGCCCGCCGACGGCCTCCATCGAGCCCCAGAAGTCGGTCGTCGTCGCCTGGTAGGCGACGTCGCGCAGCTGGCCGGCGAGCCGGCCGTTCTCGATGAGGTAGAACCGCTGGCCGGTGAACTGGAAGTTGTAGCGCTGCATGTCGATCGACCACGACTTGTCGCCGACGACGTAGATGCCGCGCTCGACGCGGCCGATCAGCTCGTCGGTCGACGGCCCGTCGGGGGCCGGCTGCAGGGACACGTTCGCCATCCGCTGGATCGGGATGTGGCCGGGGGAGTCGGCGTAGGCGCAGCCGTTGGAGCGGCCGTCGTTGAGCTCGGGGTGCATCTGCGCCATCGACCGGTCGAGCTGGTAGCCGACCAGCACGCCGTCCTTGACGATGTCCCACCGCTGGGTCGCGACCCCCTCGTCGTCGTAGCCGATGGTGGCCAGGCCGTGGTCGACGGTGCGGTCGCCGGTGACGTTCATGACCGGCGAGCCGTACTGCAGCGTGCCGAGGCGGTCCAGCGTCGCGAACGACGTGCCCGCGTAGTTCGCCTCGTAGCCCAGCGCCCGGTCGAGCTCGGTGGCGTGGCCGATCGACTCGTGGATGGTGAGCCAGAGGTTCGAG
Organism: uncultured Actinomycetota bacterium; assembly: GCA_963781745.1. Taxonomy (GTDB): domain Bacteria; phylum Actinomycetota; class Actinomycetes; order Propionibacteriales; family Nocardioidaceae; genus Nocardioides_B. The sequence goes on from CAWAHH010000004.1 coordinate 217,919, forward strand.
GGGTGGATGACCAGGTCGTAGGCGTCGGCCTTCACCGAGGGCGCGGCGAGCTTCTCGGCCAGCAGGCCCGGGAGCTCGGCGAGGTCGGCGTCCCAGTCGTGTGCGGTCGGTGAGGTACTCCCAGCCGCGCCCGGCAGGGGGGGCGATGGTGCGCATCGAGTCGAAGACGCCGGTCGCGGCGTCGGTGCCGAACACCTCGACGTCGGGCTGCAGGCGGACCCGCTGCTGGGTGGTCGTCGTGCCGGCCAGGTCGGCGTAGAACTTGTTCTCCACGACCTGGGCCACGGTGACGCTGCTGTGGTCGACGCCGGCGGCCTCGCCGAGACGCCGGCTCCACCCGGTCAGCAGGTCGACCTTGTCGGCGAGGGGCACCGAGAGCGGGTCGATCTCGTAGGCGGAGACCCAGCTGACGTCGTCGTACGCCGGCTCGGGGGCGAGCTCCACGGGGCGGGTGGTCATCGCCGCGGCGACCTGCGCCGTGCGGACGGCGGTCTCGGCGACCTGGACGGCCGCCTCGACGGTGAGCACCACGCCGGAGGCGAATCCCCAGGCGCCGTCGAGGACGACCCGCACCGCGAACCCGACGTCCTCGGTGTCCGCGGCGCCCTGCAGCCGGCCGTCGCGGACCCGGACGTCCTGGCTGCGGACCCGCTCGAAGCGGAAGTCGGCGTGGCTGACGTGGAAGTCCTGGGCGCGGGTCAGCGCGGCCTCGGCCATCCGGCGGTAGGGCAGCGCCGTGAAGGACGGGTCGATCTGGTGCGGCGAGGTCATGCCCCTGAGGCTAGCCAGCCCGCCCAGGCCCGCCGGCCTCAGGTGCGGCCGTCCCGCTCCTGGGCGGCGCGCAGGCTGTGGTGCTCGCCCATCCAGGTGGCCGGGAGGACGTCGTAGCCGGCCCGGCGGGCGGCGTCGAGCACGCGCGGGTCGTCGTCGACGAGCACGACCACGGTGCGGGTCGCGGCGAGCGCGTCGAGCACCTCGACCTTCAGCAGGCTGCCCGGCCGGTGGTCGCCCTCCGGGCGCAGCCGCAGCTCGCCCTCGGGGAGGTCGTGGGAGGCGAGCCATCCCGCCGTCAGGGCACGGAGCCGTTCGGGGCGTCCGGAGAGGTACACGAGGTCGTAGACCTCGGCGAGCCTGCGCGCGGCGTCGGCGCCCTCGTCGAGCAGCCCGTCCCTCCCGGCGGCGGCGAAGAACGCCGGCCAGTCGCGGGCACCGCCCGACACGTGGTGCAGGCGGTGCCGGACGTCGGCGAGGACGCCGTCGATGTCGAGGACGGCGACCATCCGGGGCTGGCTCACCCGACGAGGGTACGGACCGCGACCGTCGAGCCGCTGCGGTGCTTCTCGACGTGCACCTGGGTGGGGATGCGGTTGCGCAGCTCGCTGACGTGGGTGACCACGCCGACGGTGCGACCGCCGGCACGCAGGCCGTCGAGGCGGTCCATCACGTCGTCGAGGGTGTCGGCGTCGAGGGTGCCGAACCCCTCGTCGACGAAGAGCGTCTCGATCTCGGTGCCGCCGGCCTCCTGGGTGACCACGTCGGCGAGCCCGAGGGCGAGGGAGAGCGAGACCACGAACGTCTCGCCTCCCGACAGCGTGGTCGGCTCGCGCACGTCGCCGGTCCACTGGTCGACGACCTCGAGGCCGAGCCCGGCCTGGGCGCCCTTGCGGGTGGCCCGGCCGGTGCGCTGGAGGAGGTAGCGCTGGTCGCGCAAGGTGCCCAGGCGCTCGTTGGCGGCGTCCAGGACCTGGTCGAGGCGCGTGGCCAGGACGTAGGCGGACAGCCGCATCTGGAGCTGGTTGTCGTGGCCCATGCCGCGCACCAGCCGGGACATCGACTCGGCACGCAGCGAGTCGTCGCGGACGGGCGCCCACGACGCGACCGCGGGCTCCAGCCGGACCAGCAGCGCCTCGAGGGCGTCGGCGCGCTCGTCGAGCAGGTGGGCGTCCCGGTCGGCGGCGGAGGCCGCCGACTCGGCGTCGGCGAGGCGCTGGGCCCAGCCGGCGGGGTCGTCGTCGACCTCGTCGGCGTCGAACAGCGCGTCCTGGAGGTCCGCGGAGGCTCCGTCCTCGGGGCCGGCGTCTGGGTCGCCGTCGAGCGCGGGGGAGCCCAGCTCCTCGAGCACCGCCCGGGCGCGCGCCTCGGTGGCGGCCCGGTCGGCCAGCAGCCGTTCCAGCGGTGCCCGGTCACCGGCGGGGAGCGTCGCCGCCCTGGCCTCGGCGAGGTCGGCGAAGCCCTGGGCGCTCGCGGTGGCGTCGGCCTGCTCGCGCAGCTCCGCGACGCGGGCCGTCGTCCGGTCGAGGGCCTCGACGTCGCGCAGCGCCACGAGCAGGACGTCGAGGGTGCGACCCAGGTCGTCGAGCACGTCGGGCAGCGCCCCGTGACCAGCGCTGACACCGCCGACGGCCTCCGCCACCGCCGTCGCGACCTCCTCGGCGACGTCGGCGAGGACGGCGCGCGCGGCGGCGACCTCGTCGCGCAGCCGGGTGACGGCGGCCTCGGCGGCGGCCCGCCGGCGGGTGAGGTCGTCCTGCTCGGCACGCAGGGCGGCGAGCCGGCGCTCGGCCGGCGGCACCTCGGCGGCGAGCCGGTCGGCGTCCGCGAGCTCGGCGATGACCGCGTCGAGTCGAGACCGTGCCCGGTCGGGGTCGAGCCCGTCGGTCGCGGCCGTGAGGACTGCGAGCCGCCCCCGGGCGTCGCGCACGCGCTCGTCGACCTCGTCGAGACGGCGCACGCGATCGGCGAGCAGCGCCTCGGCGCGGTCCTGGTCGGCCTCGGTGACGGCGTCCGGGGCAGGCGCGGCCGGGTGCGGGTGGTCGGCGCTGCCGCACACCTGGCAGGGCACTCCCTCGGCGAGCCGGCCGGCCAGCTCGGCGGCCATCCCGGCGAGACGACGGCCGGCGAGGTCCTGGACGACCTCGCGCGCGTCGAGCACGGCCTCGCGGGCGTCCCGGTGGGCGTCCTCGAGCGGCACGAGCCGGTCGGCGAGGTCCGCGTGCTCGATCGCCGCCTCGTGCCGGGTGCGAGCCGCGTCCCGGGCGAGGCCCAGGGCCTCCCGGCGCGCCGCGGCGGCGGCGAGCCCCTCCAGACGGGCCTCGAGCGCCCGCACCTCGTCGGGGACGACCGCTGCCCGCTCCACCAACCGGGCCAGCGCCGCCTCGGTGTCGGCGAGCGCGCAGGCCGCCTGCTCCTCGTCGCTGCGGGCGACGTCGGCGGCCTGCTGGCGGGGGGCGAGCGCGCGCAGCGTCGCCAGGCGGTGCGCGCCTGCTCGACGGCCGCCTCCAGGGCGGACGAGACATCCGCCGGCGCGTGTCTGCCCCTGCGGCCGTCGTCGTCGTCGCCGTCGCCGTCGACGTCGCCGCCGGGGACCGCGTCGAGAGCTCCGTGGAGTGCCCCGGCGCCTGCAGCGTCAGGCCCGACGAGGGCGCCCACGAGCGGCGCCTCCGCGAGGGTGGCGAGGGCCCGGGCCAGGTCGGAGCGCTCGGCACGGAGTGTCTCCTCGGACCGGTCGAGCAGCCGCAGGAGCGGCGCGCACGCGGCGGCACGGTCGGCGGCCGAGAGCGCCTCGCGGGCCTGCTCCGCCTCGGCGTGGTGGCTCGCGAGGTCGTCGAGCGCCCGGCGAGCCGCCGCCTGCCGCTGCGCCTGCTCGCGCCGCCGGGCCGCGGCCGCGTGGCCGGCTCGGACCTGCTCGAGCCGGCGCCGCGCCGCCGTCGCGGAGGACGAGGCGAGCGCCGCGGCCGCGCGGGTCCCGGCCACGCGGGCGCGCACCCACGGCAGCACCAGGTCGTCGGCGGCGGAGCGGGCCAGGCGGTCGCCGCCGAGCTCGTCGGGGGTGGGTACGCCGGAGCGGTCGGCCACGGTGTCGACCAGCCGCTGCACCTCGGCCGCACCGACCCGCGCGCGCTCGGCCAGCACGCGGCTGTGCTCGTGCACCCAGTCCTCGATCCGCGCGAAGCGGTCGGTGTGGAAGAGCTGCTGGAGGACGTCGTGGCGCTCCTGGGTGGTGGCCTGGAGGAACGTCTGGAACTCGCCCTGCGGCAGCATCGCGACCTGCTGGAACTGGGCGGCGCTGCATGCCCGACAGGTCGGAGACGTGCAGCCGACCTCGGCCGCCCGGGAGCTGAGCGAGGTGCTCGGTCCGTCCGCGTGGATCTCGGTCAGGGAGGCGCGCGCCTTCTCGGTGAGCATGCCCTCGCCGCGCCGCTTGGGGCGGGTCCACTCCGGTGACCGGCGTACGACGAACCGCCGCTCGCGCACGCTGAAGTCGAGCACCACCTCGGGTGCGCGTCCCGTCGGGCGCGTGCTGGGACTTCAGCGCCTTGACGCCGCGGACGCCCGGCACCTGTGCCGTAGAGGGCGAAGCAGACGGCGTCGAGGATGCTGGTCTTGCCCGCGCCGGTGGCGACCGGACAGCAGGAACAGGCCGGCCTCGTTGAGCGCGTCGAAGTCGACGCGTCTCGGTCCCGGCGAACGGGCCGAAGGCGGCTGACGGTGAGCCGGTGGAGCCGCATCAGCCCGGTCCCGTGCTGCGCGGACGTCGGAGTGAGCCGGCGTCGGCGTCACGGTCGTCGTCGATCCGGCAGGAGTCGCAGGCCAGCTGCAGCAGCAGCGCCTCCTCGGTGGTGGCCTCGAGGTCGCGCACCTCGGCGACGAAGCCCAGGGCGACGTCGAGGTCGGAGCGGCCGTCGACGCGGGGCAGCGACCGGGCCCCGCGCGGCCGCGGCAGCGCCCTCGGGCTCGAAGGCGAGCATCAGCGTGTGCGGGAACCGCGCGCGCAGCCGCTCCATCGCGTGCGCGGCCGGCGGGGGTCGGTCAGGGTCACCTGCAGCCAGCGTCCTCGGCGTCGGCGCAGGCTCGGGTCGGCGAGCAGGTCGCTCGAGCCGGCCGCGCACGCTGGCGCAGCCGCGCGGGGGACCGGTGCCGGGACGAAGTCGGCCCGCTCGAAGCCCGGCGGGCCCGAGCTCCACCAGCCAGGAGCCCTTGGTGTGGGCGGCCTCGGAGAAGGAGTAGGCCAGCGGGGAGCCGCTGTAGCGGACGGAGTCGGTCAGGTGGCGCGGCCGTGCAGGTGGCCGAGCGCGGCGTAGTCGACGCCGGCGAACAGGCTCGTCGGGGCGATCTGGAGGCCGCCCACGGAGATGTCGCGCTCGCTGTCGCTGGCCAGCGACGGGGCGGCCTCGGGCGATGCCGGCGACGAAGGCGTGCGCCATCACGACCGAGCGGGTGCCGGGGCGGGTCCAGGTCGGCGTGCACCCGGCGCATCGCCTCGGCGAGCGCGGCCTCGTGGCTGCGGGCCTCCAGCGCCCACGGGCCGCGCACCGCGTCGGGCTCGAGGTAGGGCAGGCCGTAGACCGCGACCGGGCCGTGCGCGTCGTCGACGCAGCACGGGGGTGCCGACGTCCTGCCAGCGGGTGCGCAGGTGCACCCCGGCGGCGTCGGCCAGCCGGGCGTTGAAGCCGAGCCTGATGTGGGAGTCGTGGTTGCCGCTGGTCACGACGACCTGGGCCCGCGAGGCGGCCAGCCGGGCGAAGGTCGTCGTCGGCGAGCTCGACGGCGTCGACCGGCGGCAGCGCCCGGTCGTAGACGTCGCCGGAGACCACCACGAGGTCGACGCGCTCGCGCCTCGACCATCGACAGCAGGTGGTCGACGTACGCGGCCTGGGCGCCGAGCAGCCCCACCCGGTGGAAGGACCGCCCCAGGTGCCAGTCGGAGGTGTGGAGGATGCGCACGCGTGCAACGCTAGGCGCGGCCGCCGACAGTGCCGGACCTCACACGCCGAGGCGCTCCGGCGCGCCGTAGACGACGAACCGCTCGCCGCGTGACGAACCCGACCGTGCACAGCCCGGCCCGCGCGGCCAGCGTCGACCGCCAGGCTGGACGGCGCCCCGACCGCGGCGAGCACGCCGACGCCGGCGGCGACGGCCTTCTGGACGATCTCGAAGCCGATCCGGCCGCTGACGACGAGCACGGTCGGCGGCCGGGCTGGCCGCGCCAGGAGGCGCGCGCCGACCACCTTGTCGACGGCGTTGTGCCGGCCGATGTCCTCGCGGACGACCAGCGGCGTCGCCGTCGACGTCGAAGAGGCCGGCGGCGTGCAGGCCGCCCGGTCGAGTCGAAGACCGCTGCGCCTCCCGCAGCCGCGCGGGCAGGGCCGTGCAGCACGTCGGGGTCGACCGAGGTCGGCCAGTGCGACGGCTCGCCGGGGAGCCCTGGAGTGCCGACCTCGCACAGGCGCCAGCACGTCGTCGATGCTCTCGGTGCCGCAGACCCCGCAGGCCGACGACGCCGCCGAGAGGCCGGCGTAGCGGCCGCCGGGGTCGCGTCGCAGCGGGCGCCGACGAGCTCGACGGTGACGACGTTGAACTCCTGCTCGGCCGGCAGCGTCGACGTCGGTGCAGTAGGCGACCCGGTGCGAGGTCGTCGGCCGGGCGAGCACGCCCTCGGCGCGCAGGAAGCCGGTGGCGAGCTCGAAGTCGTGGCCCGGGGTGCGCATCGTGACCGCGACCCGGCGTGGCCGGCGGCCCGGCCAGGCGAGCCGGATCTCCAGCGGCTCCTCGGTGGCGAGCCGGTCCTCGCGCGCGCACGCCGCCGGTCGACCGAACTCGTGGACGCGGGTCGCGCACGCGACGGTCCGGGGCGACGGCTCGGGCTCACAGGTGAACGCCTATATTTGGCGGGCACCGGTGCGGCTCGGATCGGTGCCGGCTGCCCGGGAGCGAGCGGAGGCGGGGTGACGAGGAGCGGCCGCGCCCGGCGACGTGCCCGGGCGCCACGAGGGCTGGACGCGCGAGGCGTCCTCGGCGCTCGCGCTCGCCGGCTTCCTGTTCCTCGTGTTCTGCGGCTTCACGCTGCTGGCGATGGGCCGGCTGATCGCCCTGGACGCCTACTTCAACCTCGCAGCCGGCCGCCGGCGCGGCTGGGTGCCGGTGCTGCAGGTCCTGGACCGGGTCGGCCAGCGGGCGGTCTGCCTGCCGGTGCTGGCCGTCGTGGTGTGGGCGTGCTGCCGGCGCCACGGAGTCCTGGCGGCCCGCGCGTGGTCGCCGCCGGCTCGGTCTTCACGCTCAACCTGGTCGTGCTGATCCTCAAGCTGGCGCTCGGCCGCGGCCAGCCGGCGCCCGCGGACCCGTCGTTCTTCATCGGCGGGATGGCCTACCCGTCGGGGCACACGGCCAACATCGTGCTCGTCTACGGCCTCGCGCGTGTTCCTGCTCGGCCGCTACCTCGGCGGTGCAGCGGCCGGCGCCTGCGGCTGTGCTCTGGTCGGCGGTCGGCGCTGCTGTCGGTGCTGATGGTCGTGGTGTCGCTGACGTTGAACTGGCACTGGTTCGCCGACCTGATCGCCGGGCTGATCGTCGGCGGGGTGGTGCTCGAGCTGACCGTCGCCGCGCGACGCCGCGATGCCCGACACCGGCTTCGACGCCGGTCCTCGCGGGCCGTGCGCGGCTGCGCGCGCCTCGCACGCGGGTGCCGTGGCCCGTCGCACCCGGGACGCGTCGAGCCCGCGGGGAACCCGGCCCGCGTCGCCGTGCGTCCCACCGCCATGCGCACCCTCGGGACGCTCGTGACCGTGACCGCCGCTGACCGCCCTGCTCGCCACGGGCTGCGGGCAGCGGTGAAGGAGCCGCCAGCGGCCCCGGAGCGCTGGGGCCGGCTACGCAGGACTGCAGCGCCGCGGACGTCGCCGACGAGGGCCGGCGACCTCGCCCGCGTCCGACCGTTCGGCGAGCCGGGACCCCGGTCGACGTGCCGGCTGGTCCGGCTGCCGCCTCGCGGCGCTGCGCGGAGGGCTGGTCGCGGCCAGCGACGGCGACGTGGTCGGGGCTCGACGTGCACGGCCTGGGCCTCGACCGCCGCCCGGGCGCGCGTGGTGCACCTCGCGGCGGCGGCGAGGCGACCGCTGCTCCGGGTCGACGGCCGGTCGCACCCGCGCGGCGGCTTCCAGCCGCACCTGTTCACGGTCGCCGCGACGGACGGGCTGACGGTGGACGGCGGCCGCTGTGCCGTTCGTCGCCACCGACGGCGGGGTGGCCCCGATGACGGCCGTGTGCCGCCCGGCGGCGGGGTCGCCGTCGAGTGCTCCGCGCGACGGCCGAGCGAGCCGCCCGGGGTGGTGCTGGCGTGGGACGTGCGGCAGACGACGTACGACGTGCGGGACGGCGTGCTCAGCCGCGGAGGTCGCGCCGAGCAGGTCCGCGACCACGCCGCCGACCCGGTGCTGCGCGAGGAGCTGCCCGGACCTGTTCGACCCGGCGGCGCTGTTCGCGGACTGCAGCAGCTCGGCCTGGGCGGCTAGCTCGATGTCCTCGGGCGTGCGCGGGCGCCGGACCGAGATGACCTCGCGCGTGCAGCGCCCCACTCGTCCTTGCCCGAGCCGGGCCAGCGGGTCGAGCAGGGCGTACTCCGGGTGGCCGTCGACCAGCACGTCGTCGGCGATCGAGAACGCGACGACCTCGCCGAGCACGATCGTGGAGTCGCCGAGCTCGATGCGTGCTGTGCAGCGTGCACTCGAGCGACGACGGGGGAGTCCGCGACCCGCGGCGGCCGCACCGCTCGCTGGGCTCCATCGCGATGCCGAGCTGGGCGGGCTCGCTCACGTCGGCGTCGAAGGCGGCCGAGGAGTTGTTGACCTGCCTCGATCAGCGGGCCGGCGCGAGGTTGACCACGAACTCGCCGGTGGCCACGCACGTTGCGCAGGGTGTCCTTGGCGCCGACCGAGGTGAACTGCACGATCGGCGGGTGCGCGCACGCGACGGTGTAGAACGAGTGCGGCGCCAGGTTGACCGTCCCGTCGGCGGACAGCGTGGTGACCCACGCGATCGGGCGGGGTACGACGACCGCGGTCATCAGCCGGTAGGCGTTGACGTCCCGTCGTCGCCGACGCGGAGCGTCGGTGCGCGCGTCGAAGGGCATGCCGCGATCGTACGCTCCGCCGCCGGCCGGTGTCGCGCACGCGACGCGGCCGAGGCGGGCGGCGCGGTCGCGAGGCGAGCACGTCCTCGAGCAGCAGCGGCGCGCCGTCGGGGCCGGCCAGCGGGACCCGCCAGTTGGGGTACTCGTCGGTCGTGCCCGGCTGGTTCTGGGTGCGCCGGTCGCCGACGGCGTCGGTCAGCGAGACGCACAGCAGCCGGGCCGGGGTCAGCGTGAGGTAGCGGTGCAGCGCTGCACGGTCGCCTCGATGTCCGCGTCCGCTCGGCGAGCAGGCCGCGCTCGCGCAGCTCGGCCAGCCACGACCCCGCTCGGCGTCGTCGGCGGCGAGCTCCTCCTCCAGCGGCGCGGTCAGCAGGCCGAGCCGGTCGCGCAGCCGCGACGTGGTCGCCCGGCGAGGTAGCCGGCGGTCGGGCGGCAGGTCGTGCGTGGTGACCGAGGCCAGGCAGAGCTCGCGCCAGCGCTCGGCGGCCAGCGGGCCGCCGTCGCCGTCGCGCTCGAACCACAGGATCGAGGTGCCGAGGATGCCGCGCGAGCGCGAGGTAGTCGCGCGCCGAGGGCTCGACGACGCCGAGGTCCTCGCCGACGACGACGGCCCCGGCGCGCTGCGCCTCGAGGGCGAGCACGCCGATCATCGCCTCGTGGTCGTAGCGCACGTAGGTGCCCTCGGACGGCGGCCGGCCCGCCGGGATCCACCAGAGCCGGAACAGCCCGATGACGTGGTCGACGCGGACCCCGCCGGCGTGCCGGAGGACGGCGGCGATCATGTCGCGGAACGGCGCGTAGCCGAGCTCCTCGAGCCGGTCGGGGCGCCACGGCGGCTGGCTCCAGTTCTGGCCGATCTGGTTGAACGGGTCCGGCGGCGCGCCGACCTGGATCCGCGCGGCGTACGTCGTCCGCAGCCGCCAGACGTCGGCGCCGCCGGGGTGCACGCCGACGGCGAGGTCGTGCATGGTGCCGAGCGCCATCCCGGCGCCGACGGCCTTGGCCTGCGCATGCTGGAGCTGCTCGTCGACGACCCACTGCAGCCAGGTCTCGAAGTCGATCTCGTCGCGCGTGCTCGCGGCGAACGCCGCGACCGCCTGCGAGGCCGACGTCCTGCAGCTCGTCGGGCCACGCGCGGTAGTCGGTGCCGTGCTCGCCGGCGATGCACGCTCCAGGTCGCGACGTCGCGCAGGGCGCTGCCGTGGCGGCGCGGAACGCGGCCAGGTCGCGGCTCGCGGCCGGCGCTGCGCGGCACGGCGTGCACGATCTGCGAGGGCGGCCCGCTTGGCGGTCCACGCGGTGTCGCGGTCGATGACGTCGGCAGCGTCGAGGCGCGGCGTGCACGTCGGCCCCGAGCGCGTCGACGGTCGCGCGGGCGGCGGCCGCCAGCTCGGCGTACTCCGGGACCCGCTCGACGCGCACGTAGAGCGGGTTGAAGAAGCGCCGCGAGGTGGGCAGGTAGGGCGACGGCTCCAGCGGCGCCACGGGCTCGGCGGCGTGCAGCGGGTTGACCAGCACGAAGTCGGCGCCCAGCTCGGCGGCCGACCAGACCGCGAGGTCGGTCAGGTCGACGAGGTCGCCGACGCCCCACGAGCGCCGCGAGCGCACGCTGTAGAGCTGCGTCGCGAGGCCCCACGACCGGCCGTGGCCCAGCCGCTCGGGCAGTCCGAGCCAGCGCGGGCGTGACGATCAGCGTGGCCGGCGACCGGTCGTCGCCGGAGCGGGCGCGGAGCGCGGTGGTAGCCCAGCGGCAGGTCGTCGGGGACCGCGAAGGTCGCCTCGCCGACCAGCCGGCCGTCGACCTCGCGCGGCGGCGACCCAGCGGTCGACCTGGTGGAGCCCGTCGCGGCGCCCGCCGGTCTCGAGGTCGATCGCAGACCTCGACCGGGGCGCCGTGGTCGACGTGCACCGCAGAACGTCCGCGCGGTGCCCTGGCTGCGCGACCACGCACGGCGGCAGCATCCGGCGCCAGTGCTCGTCGGTGCCGCCGCGGCCAGGGCGGCCGCCGGGTCGGACACGTCGACGTCCATCGCGGAGAGCACGGCGGAGACGGCCTCGGCGCTACGGCGACGGTGCGGCCGCGCCAGTCGTTGAACTCGGTCGCGACGCCGTAGGCGTGGGCGAGCTCGAGGAGGTCGGGTGCGGGCGAGGTCACCCGCAGATCATGTCGCATGGGTCTCCTACGCTCTGCACATGAGTGTCTCGAAGGAGTCCCCGGGAGCCGACAGCGAGCGCAGCGTCGCGCTGACCCGGCTGGAGAAGGGCCGCTACGAGGCCGTCAACGCGCGCGGCGGCACCCTGCGGCTGGGCATCGGCGACACGAGCGAGGAGTTCAGCCCGGTCGAGCTGCTGCTCGTCGGCGATCGCCGGGTGCAGCGCGATCGACGTCGACTTGATCACCGCCAAGCGCGCCGAGCCGACCCGGCTTCGAGGTGACGATGCGCGGGGACAAGGTCCGCGACGAGCACGGCAACCGGCTGACCGGACCTGGTGCTGACCTTCGACGTCGACGTTCCCCGACGACGAGGGCGGCCGGGCGGCGTACGACGTGCTGCCGCGCGCCGTGCGCCAGTCGCACGACCGGCTCTGCACCGTCAGCCGCACCGTCGAGGTCGGCACGCCGGTCGAGGCGCGGGTGCGTCTGATGGACTTCACCGGCTACCACCGCGGAGACCGAGCGGATGCTGCTGCGTCACCTACCGCCCGACGACCTCGAGGAGTTCTTCGACCTGCACGGCCGCGAGGACGTGGCCCGCTACCTGCCCTGGGACACCCGCGACGAGGCCGGCCGCGCGCGCGGCCCTCGAGCGGCACCAGGGGATGAGGCTGGAGGTCGACGGGGACGGCGCTCACCCTCGCCGGCTTCGACAAGGAGACCGGCCGGCTGGTCGGCGAGCTTCGTGCTGTTCCTGCGCAGCGTCGAGCACCGCGGCGGCGAGGTCGGCTACATCGTGCACCCCGACTTCCAGGGTCGCGGGCTGGCCACCGAGGGGGCGCGGCACCTGCTCGGCATCGCCTTCGGCCGGCTGGGCCTGCACCGCGTCATCGCCCGCATCGACGCCCGCAACCGGGCCTCGGCGCGCGGTGCTGACCCGCTGGGGATGCGGCACGAGGCGCGGCTGGTCGAGAACGAGCTGTTCAAGGGGGAGTGGGGCGACGAGGACGACTTCGCGATCCTCGACCGGGAGTGGGAGGCGAGGCCGTCGGACTAGCCCCGGGGCGGGAGGCCGAGCAGCGCGCCGAGGTCGCGCATGTGCGCGAACGTGGTCGCCCCGGCGGCACGCAGGTCCGCCTCCGGCGTGAGCCCGCCCGCGAAGCCGTAGGCCGCCATCCCCGCGGCGACGGCGGCGCGGACGCCGTGCACGCTGTCCTCGACGACCGCGCAGCGCTCCGGTGCCGCGCCCATCCGCCGGGCGGCGTGCAGGAACAGGTCGGGGGCGGGCTTGCCGTGCTCCACCTCGGAGGCGCTGAAGATCCGGCCCTCGAGCCGCTCCCACAGGCCGGTGAGGCCCAGGGTGCGACGCATCCGCTCGTGCGTGCCGCTGGAGGCCACGCAGGTCGCGACGCCGTACCCCTCCAGGGGGTCGAGCAGCCCCACCACGCCCTCGACGGCGCCCAGCTCGCGGTCGAAGGCGGCGTGCAGCTCGGCGGTCGTGCGCTCGTCGAAGAGCCGGGTGCGCTCGGCGCCGAAGTGCGCCTCGAGCTCGGCGAGCTGGGCGGCCGAGGAGCGACCCATCCAGCGGGCCACCACGTCCTCGGCGGTGTGCGGCCAGCCGAGCTCGGTCAGGACCCGTGCCTCGACGTCGCACGGTGAGCCGCTCGGTGTCGACGAGCACGCCGTCGCAGTCGAGGACGACCAGGTCGGGCCGGGTCACGTGTTGGCCCCGCGGGCGGCGACCGGCCACGTCCCCGTCTCGACCCCGCCGCTGGACGACGACCAGCTCGTCGGCGAGGTTGACCGCGGTGCAGACGTGGTTGGGTACGACGCGCAGCCGGCTGCCCAGCGGCGGCAGCGGCTGCCCGTGCGGCCAGTCGACCACCGCGTGGTGCTCGGACAGCTGGACGACGCGGGCGTCCGGGTGGTCGAGCAGCCGGCCGTTCCCGGTGGCCCACGCCGACCGGTCGGCGCCAGGACCTTGCTGCCGGCGTCGAGGACGACCCGGCCGCCGGCATGGCTGACCACGGTGGCGACCGCGCTCAGCGCGACCCGGTCGGGCGTCGATGCTGCCGAGCTCCCACTGCTGGGCGTCGCCGAAGACGTAGACACCGGGCCGGAGCTCGGTGACCGGCCCGCCCCGCCCGGCACCGCGGGTGTGCGCGATGCTCGGCGTCGAGCCGCCGCTGACGACGGCGGGGCGATGGCCGTGCCGGGTCAGCGCCGCCGCGGCCGCGGCGAGGGCGGCCGCCTCCTGCGCGGCGACGTCGTCCTGCGCGCCGGGCGCGTAGGAGTGGCCGGGGAAGGTGAACACGCCCCGGACGTCGAGCCCGGCGGCCGCCGCGGCGTCGGCGACCTCGCCGGCCTCGGTCGGGCGGCACGCCGGTGCGGTGCTGGCCGCTGTCGACCTCGACCAGGACGCGGCAGCCGGGGACGTGGGCGGCGAGCGCGCCGCGCCCCCTCGGCGGAGTCCACGCCGACCGTGAGGGTCGCGCGCGCCGGCGAGCGCCTGCAGCCGGGCGCCGCGGGCGACGTCGACCCACAGCGGGTAGGCCACGAACAGGTCGGTGCACCCCGGCCCCGCGAACACCTCGGCCTCGGCGACGGTCGCGACGGTCAGGCCGACGGCGCCGGCCGCGAGCTGGCGCCGGGCGATCTCGGGCGCCTTGTGGGTCTTGGCGTGCGGTCGCAGCGCGACGCCGCCTCGTTCGCCAGGGCGGCCATCGCCGCGATGTTGGCGTCGAGGCGGTCGCCGTCGACGAGGAGGTACGGCGTGGGGCGGTCCGTCGCCGGGAGGTCGGGGTGCCGGGCGGTCACGAGCGCTCGGTCGCCCGGCGGGCCGCCTGCTCCTCGAGCCGCTCGCGCAGCCCGCGGCCCATCAGCGCGACCGTCAGCAGGTCGATCGCCCCGCCGCCGTACGTCGCGACCGGGCCCGCCGGCTTGCCGAGGTCGAGCCGCAGCCGCAGGTGCAGGTCGGTCTCGCGGGCCCCGGAGGCAGTGAGCACGAGCGCCCAGGTGCACAGCATCGGCGGGCGCTGCACGCCACGACGGGGACGTCGGGGCCGCTCGGACCAGTAGACGAGGTGGTGCGGCGGCTCGATCTCGAGGACCTCGAACGTGGGGTCGCCCGGCCCCCAGTCCGGGACCACGTCGCCGACGGCGAGCCCGAGCCAGCGCTGATCGACGCGCCGCGTGGCCCGCCGTCCGCGGGGGAGGACCGCCTCGACCCGGCGGGGGAGGTACCACCCGGCGCGGGTCTTGCCGAGCTGCTCGACCCAGGGCCAGACCTGCGCCGGCGTGCCGGGCAGGCGCAGGTGCCGGTCCATCACCGGGTCGGCGTGGGGAAGGACGCCGTCGCCGGGGAGGTCCCGGGTGGCGTAGGGACCCTGCGGGTCGGGATCGGCCATTCGGTCACCCTAGCCAGCCCCTCCGGGCCAGATGCGGGGCAGCGGCGCGCCTCCTTACGGAAATAGGACAAACGTCGCTTCTTGTCCCTTACGCTGAAAGCACACACCGGGGAGCCCTCGTGGCCGTGGTGGCATGGATGCGCTGGGCGATAGGGATGTCGGGAGTCACGGGATGCGTTGGGGAAACAGACCACGGAAGCGACCAGCGGCCGCCGCGAGCGTGCTGCACACTCGTGACGAGGTGACCGGGCTGCTGACCGTACGCCGCCTTCGTGCACCACTGCGCCGACGCGGTCACCGCGCGCAGCCACGGCGCCGAGCCCGCCGTCCTGCTCCTGGACCTCGAGGGCGTCAGCGAGGCCGTCAACGGCGACGGGCCACTCCGCCTCGGACGAGCTGCTGCGCACCATCGCGCGGCCGGATCATCCGCGAGGTCGGCACGCTCGGCGTCGTCGCCCGGATGTCCGAGCCAGCAGTTCGGCGTACTGTTCCCGAGCCTGACGCAGCGCCGCGGTCGCCCTCGACCTGGCCTACCGCCTCGTCGCCGCCGTCGCCGCCGCCGGTCGACCTGGCCAACCTGCGCCAGATGCAGCTCTCCGCCAGCTGCGGCCTGGTCACCTGGGACTCGATGCGGATCGCGCGCCACCGTCGACGACCTGCTGCGCGGCGCCGGCCTGGCGGTCCGCGAGGCCCGCCGCGCCGGCCGCAACCGCATCGAGGTCTGCACCCCCGAGCTCATCGCGGTCGCCGACGAGACGCTCGCCATCGGCAAGGACCTGCGCAAGGCGCTCGACGAGAAGGGCCTGCGGGTCTGCTACCAGCCGCGTCGTCGACCTCGCGCACGGCTCGGTGATCGGCTTCGAGGCGCTGGTGCGCTGGAGCCACCCCGTGCACGGCCACGTCTCGCCGGCCCGCTTCGTGCCGGTCGCCGAGGAGTTCGGCCTGATCTCCGAGCTCGGCCGGATGGTGCTGTCCACGGCCACCGCCCAGGTCGCCGCAGTGGTCCTCGACGTTCCGGGTGCCGCTCGACCGTGCACGTCAACGTCTCCGGGGTCGACCTCGTCCACGAGGGCTTCGTCGCGATGGTCGAGGAGTGCCTGGCCACCAGCGGCCTGCCCGCACGAGCAGCTGGTCCTCGAGGTCACCGAGTCGGCCGTCGAGCCGGCCCTGGACACCGCGCGGCTGCGCTTCGACGCGCTGCACGAGCTGGGCGTCCGGGTGGCGCTCGACGACTTCGGCACCGGCCGCTCGGCGCTGGCCTACCTGCAGACGCTCGCCGGTCGACATCCTCAAGGTCGACCGGTCCTACCTCGACTCCGTCGACCCGCAGCGCGCCGACGACCTGCTGCGCGGCGTGATCGGCCTCGGCCAGGCGCTCGGCATGGAGGTCTACGGCGAGGGCATCGAGGACGAGGCCCAGCGCGTGCGCCTGCGGCTGCACGGCTGCGACGTCGGACAGGGCTACCTCTTCGCGCGCCCGCTGCCCACCGAGGAGGCCGCCGCCTACCTCCGCACGGAGGCCGCCCCAGCCGTCGTACCCTCCCTCTACGCCTGACCCTCACGGGCCCCGTCCGTCACATGATTACCAGGGTCCCCTGGTAATCGGGTCAGCCGGTCACACGATTACCAGGGTCCCCTGGTAATCGTGCGCTTCCCCGGGCTTGCAAGCCCGGGGGAGCGGTAGTTCTCCATAGGCAGTACGACGGCCGCGTGACCGCGCCCGAACCGCCGACTCATGGCGCGATGTCGCTCACCTGGCCGAGCGCACCAGCCCCACCCGTCACACGATTACCAGGGTCCCCTGGTAATCGTGCGCTTCCCCGGGCATGCGAGCCAGGGGGAGCGGTGGTTCTCCATGGGCAGTACGACGGCCGCCGGGTCGCGCCGCCCTCCCGGGCGCGCCGCGCCACGGAGCACGCGGATGCCACCGAGAGCCCGCCGCGACGGCCGACGGCCGCGACGGCCGAGCCCGCCGCGACGGCCGCGACGGCCGCGACCGACGCTCCCGCGAAACTCGTCCACGATCCGTGCCCGCGCGATGTCGAGAACGCCGTGGCGGCTCCGTCCTCGGGGTGGACGTGGCCACAATGGGCCACCGGACACGAGGAGTCGCACGATGACGAAGTACCTGCTGCTCAAGCACTACCGGGGCAACCAGCCGCCGGTGAACAACGTCCCGATGGACCAGTGGACGCCCGAGGAGATCGACGCGCACATCGGCTACATGCAGGACTTCGCCAAGCGCCTCGAGGGCAGCGGCGAGTTCGTCGACGGCCAGGCGCTCGCCCCCGAGGGTGCGTGGGTGCGCTACGACGGCGAGGGCCGCCCGCCCATCACCGACGGGCCGTTCGCGGAGACCAAGGACCTCATCGCGGGCTGGATGATCATCGACGTGGACACCTACGAGCGCGCCGTCGAGCTCGCCGGCGAGCTGTCCGCCGCACCCGGGTCCGGCGGCGAGCCGCTGGGGGAGTGGCTCGAGCTGCGGCCGTTCCTGGAGGAGCCGGCCACCGTCAACGAGTGACCCTCCGGAGGCGACGGACGTGGACGAGGTCCTGCTGCGGCCAGCTGATCCCTGCGGTCATCGGCGTCCTCGTCCGGCGCGGAGCGGACTTCGCGTCGGCCGAGGACGCCGTCCAGGAGGCGCTGCTGCGCGCACTCGAGGCCTGGCCCGACGACCCGCCCCGGGAACCGAAGGCCTGGCTGGTGACCGTCGCCTGGCGCCGGTTCCTGGACCAGGTCCGCTCCGAGGACGCCCGTCGGCACCGGGAGGAGCGGGTCGACCTGGAGCCGGAGCCGGCCGACGTACCCGGCCTCGACGACACGCTGCGCCTGTACTTCCTGTGCGCGCACCCGTCGCTGTCCGACGCCTCGGCTGTCGCGCTGACGCTGCGCGCGGTCGGCGGCCTGACCACCCGTCAGGTCGCCGAGGCCTACCTCGTGCCGGAGGCCACGATGGCCCAGCGGATCAGCCGTGCCAAGCGGCGCATCGCTGACGCGCCGCTCGGCCTGCCGGGTGACCCGGCGACGGTGCTGCGGGTGCTCTACCTCGTGTTCAACGAGGGCTACTCCGGCGAGCTCGACCTGGCCGCCGAGGCGATCCGGCTGACCCGCCAGCTCGCGGCGATCACCGACGAGCCCGAGGTCGGGGGACTGCTGGCGCTGATGCTGCTCCACCACGCCCGGCGCGCCTCGCGCACCACCGCGCACGGCCGGCTCGTCCCGCTCGCCGAGCAGGACCGCTCGCTGTGGGACACCGCGCTGGTCGCCGAGGGCGTCGAGATCCTGCAGGCCGCGCTGGCTCGCGACCGGCTGGGGGAGTTCCAGGCCCAGGCGGCGATCGCTGCGCTGCACGCCGACGCGCTGCGGGCCGAGGAGACCGACTGGGTCCAGATCGTCGAGTGGTACGACGAGCTGGTGCGCCTGACCGCCTCGCCCGTCGCACGGCTCAACCGGGCCGTCGCGGTCGGCGAGGCCGACGGCGCCGGAGCCGGCCTGGCGGCGCTGGCCGTCCTGGACGACTCGCTGCCTCGCCACACCGCCGTCGCGGCGTACCTGCACGCCAAGGCCGGCGACACCGTCGTCGCCGCCGACCTCTACGCCGAGGCGGCCCGGCGCGCCACCAACGCCGCCGAGCGGGACCACCTGACCAGGCAGGCGGCCGTGCTGCGCCAGCGGGCGAGGGACGGCTGAGGGGGACCCCTTCTCGCGCCGACATCCACGCTAGTTGACATAATGTCGCTTATCGGCTCACTATCCGAGGTGGGACAGGCGAGGATGGGCTCGTGACCCACCACTTCGAGTCGGACCGCCCGGTCCGGGTGACGCTCGACGCGATGGGCAGCGTGTTCGCGACCTTCGACGAGCGCACGCAGGACTCGGGCCACGTGTCGTACGGCGTGCTGGGACCCGACGGCCGGCGCAGGTTCGTCAAGACGGCCGGCGACCCGGCGTCGGTGAGCCCGGCGGCTCCACCTTCGAGCAGCGCGTCGAGGCGCTGGTGCGGGCCGCGAGCGTCCAGCTCGAGGTGCAGCACCCGGGCCTGGTGCCGCTCGAGGCGGTCGTGCACGTCCCGGACGGCGTGCTCGTGGTCCACGAGTGGTTCGAGGGCGAGCTGCTGCGCAGCCCGCCCGAGCGCCGCGACCACCCGGACGAGGCCGGCACCCGGTTCCGCGCGCTGCCCGTCCCCGAGGTCGCGGCCGCGCTGGACCGGGTGATCGACCTGCACGTCGCCCTCGAACGCGCCGGGTGGGTCGCCGGCGACCTCTACGACGGGGCGCTGATGTACGACTTCGCCGCACGCTCGATCGTGGTCGTCGACCTCGAGTGCTACCAGCGCGGCCCCTACCTCAACGAGGTCGGCCGGCTGCCCGGGTCGACCCGGTTCATGGCCCCCGAGGAGCACCGGCGCGGCGCCCTCGTGGACGAGCGCACGACCGTGTTCAACCTCGGCCGGCTGCTCGAGCTGTCGCTCCCCGACCCCCGCCTCGCCGAGGTGGTCGCCGCCGCGACGGACCCCGACCGGGCCCGGCGCCCGCCCTCGGTCGCGGCGCTGCAGGAGCAGTGGCGCGCGGCGCTCCCCCACACCGGCTGAGGTGCCCCGGACCTACCCCCCGACGTACGCCGCCAGGTGCTCGCCGGTCAGCGTCGACCGCCCGGCCACCAGGTCCGCCGGCGTGCCCTCGAACACCACCCGGCCGCCGTCGTGACCGGCGCCCGGCCCGAGGTCGATGATCCAGTCGGCGTGCGCCATCACGGCCTGGTGGTGCTCGATCACGATCACCGACCGGCCCGCGTCGACCAGCCGGTCGAGCAGGCCGAGCAGCTGCTCGACGTCGGCGAGGTGCAGGCCGGTGGTCGGCTCGTCGAGGACGTACACGTCGCCCTTGTCGGCCATCTGGGTCGCCAGCTTGAGCCGCTGCCGCTCGCCGCCGGACAGCGTGGTGAGCGGCTGCCCGAGGCTGAGGTAGCCGAGCCCGACGTCCACGAGCCGCTCGAGGATCCGGTGCGCGGCCGGGGTGCGCGCGTCCCCCTGGCCGAAGAACGTCGTGGCGTCGGTGACCGACATCGCCAGCACCTCGGCGATGTCTCGGCCGCCGAAGGTGTACTCCAGCACCGCCGCCTGGAACCGCCGCCCCTCGCACTCCTCGCACGGCGACTCCACGGTCGCCATCACGCCGAGCTCGGTGAAGATGACCCCGGCGCCGTTGCAGGTCGGGCAGGCGCCCTCGGAGTTCGAGCTGAACAGCGCCGGCTTCACGTCGTTGGCCTTCGCGAACGCCTTCCGGATCGGCTCCAGCAGCCCGGTGTACGTCGCCGGGTTGCTGCGCCTCGAGCCGCGGATCGCGCCCTGGTCGACCACGACCACGCCGTCGCGACCGGCCACCGACCCGTGGATCATCGAGCTCTTGCCGGACCCGGCGACCCCGGTCACCACGCACAGCACGCCGAGCGGGACGTCGACGTCCACGTCGCGCAGGTTGTGGGTGGAGGCGCCGCGGACCTCGAGCGCGCCGGACGGCGTGCGCACCGACTCCTTGAGCGACGCGCGGTCGTCGAGGTGGCGCCCGGTCGTGGTGTCGGAGCCGCGGAGCCCCTCGACCGTGCCCTCGAAGCAGACGCTGCCTCCCCCGCTGCCCGCGCCCGGTCCGAGGTCGACGACGTGGTCGGCGATCGCGATGGTCTCGGGCTTGTGCTCGACGACCAGGACGGTGTTGCCCTTGTCGCGCAGCTGCAGCAGCAGGGCGTTCATCCGCTCGATGTCGTGCGGGTGCAGGCCGATCGTCGGCTCGTCGAAGACGTAGGTGACGTCGGTCAGGGACGACCCGAGGTGCCGGATCATCTTGGTGCGCTGGGCCTCTCCCCCGGACAGCGTCCCGGCCGGCCGGTCGAGCGAGAGGTAGCCGAGGCCGATCTCCGCGAACGAGTCGAGCAGGTGCTGGAGGCCGCTGAGCAGTGGCGCCACCGACGGCTCGTCGAGCCCGCGCACCCACTCGGCCAGATCGCTGATCTGCATCCGGCACAGGTCCGCGATGTTCTTCCCGGCGATCCGCGAGGACAGCGCCTCCGCGGTCAACCGGGTGCCGTCGCACTCCGGGCAGGTCTGGAAGGTCACCGCCCGCTCGACGAAGCGGCGCACGTGCGGCTGCATCGCCTCGGGATCCTTGGACAGCATGGACTTCTGGATCTTCGGGATGATCCCGTCGAAGGTCAGGTTGATGCCCTCGACCTTGATCTTGGTGGGCGGCGCGAACAGCATCGTGTCGAGCTGCTTCTTCGTGAACGACGCGATCGGCTTGTCCATCGGCAGCCCGACGCCCTCGAAGAGCCGGCCGTACCACCCGTCCATCGAGTAGCCCGGGATCGTCAGCGCCCCCTCGCGCAGCGACTTCGTCTCGTCGTACAACGCCGTCCGGTCGATGTCGCTGACGCTGCCCATGCCCTCGCAGCGCGGGCACATCCCGCCGAGGTACACCGCGTCCTTCACGACGCTCTTCTCGACGCGACCGCCCTTGTCGGTCGACATCACGCCGCTCGCCCGGCGCGTGGGGACGTTGAAGGAGAAGGCCGTCTGCGGTCCGACGTACGGCGTCCCGAGGCGGCTGAACAGGATGCGCAGCATCGCGTTGGCGTCGGTCGCGGTGCCGACCGTGGAGCGGGGGTTGGCGCCCATCCGCTCCTGGTCGACGATGATCGCGGTGGTCAGCCCCTCGAGCCGGTCGACCTCCGGGCGGGCCAGGTTGGGCATGAACCCCTGCACGAAGGCGCTGTAGGTCTCGTTGATCATCCGCTGCGACTCGGCGGCGATCGTGCCGAAGACCAGTGAGCTCTTGCCGGAGCCGGACACCCCGGTGAACACCGTGAGCCGCCGCTTGGGGATCTCGACGTGGACGTCCTTGAGGTTGTTCTCCCGCGCGCCCTGGACGCGGATCAGGTCGTGGCTGTCGGCGAGCCGTGTCACCGGATCGGTCATGTGTCTCCCTCAGACCTCGAAGATGCGGACCATGTTGCCAGCGGGGTCGCGCAGCGCGCAGTCGCGCACGCCCCACGGCTGGTTGGTCGGCTCCTGCACCACGTCGGCGTCGCCGGCCTGCAGGCGCTCGAAGGTGCCGTCGAGGTCGTGGGTGGCGAGGTTGATGGAGGCGAAGGTGCCCTTGGCCATCATCTCGGCGATGGTGCGGCGCTCCTCCTCCGTGATGCCCGGGTCGACGGCCGGCGGGTGCAGCACGATCGCGGTGTCGGGCTGTCCGGGCGGGCCGATGGTCAGCCAGTGCAGGCCCTCGTACTCCACGTCGTTGCGCACCTCGAAGCCGAGGGCGTCGCGGTAGAACGCCAGCGACGCCTCGGCGTCGGTGTGCGGGAGGTAGCTCTGGTGGATGGTGATGTCGGGGCTGCCGGTGCTGCTCGGGCCCGCGGTGCTGTCGTCGCTGTTCATGCCCGTCACGCTAGCGACGACGTGCCCGGACGCGCTTCTCGTTTCCTGACCGGTCGGGTGACCTTCCTGGCCACGCACGGCGACATCCCGGCCATCGGCTCGAGGTCGAGCGCGCGGTAGGCGCTCGGGGACATGCCGACGAGCTCGCTGAAGCGGGTGCTGAACGTGCCGAGGGAGGAGCAGCCGACCTCGAAGCACACCTCGGTCACGCTGAGGTCGCCACGGCGCAGCAGCGCCATCGCCCGCTCGATGCGCCGGGTCATCAGGTAGGAGTACGGCGACTCGCCGTACGCCGCACGGAAGGCGCGCGAGAGGTGGCCCGCGGACATGTGCACGCCCCGCGCGAGGGCCTCCACGTCGAGGGGCTGGGCGTACTCCCGGTCCATCCGGTCGCGCACCCGGCGCAGGCTGGCCAGGTCGCGCAGCCGCTGGGCCTCGGCGTCTGCGTTCCTCACGGGCCCGATCGTGCCAGCCGCGGGCGGCCCTGCCCAGTCCAGCCCGGGCCCGCCCGTCAGGACCCCGGAGGGTCGTGCAGGTCGCGCCCGCGCATCACCAGGACTGCCTCGGTGCGGCTGCGCGCACCCAGGAACGACAGCACCGCGCGCACGTCGCGCTCGACGGTGCGCGCCGAGGTGTCGAGCATCCGCGCGATCGTCTGGTCCTTCTCCCCCACCGCCACGAGCCGGGCGACCCGGACCTGCCGCGGGGTCAGCGCGGGCTCGGTGCCGGGCGGGAGCAGCGGCGTGGACAGGGCGAGGGTCCGGTGCCAGAGCTCCAGGACGGCGGCCACGATCGAGGGCCGGTGGGTGACCCAGGCGGTCGGGTCGCCCTCCACGGTGTCGAGACCCTCGACCAGCGCGCGCTCCTCGTCGAGCACGAGCGCACGCACGAAGACGGGCGCGATCCGGGTCGTCGGGTAGAGGCAGCCGATGAGCGGGTTCAGCCGCGGCGTGGTGGCCCGGGTGACCAGCTGGGTCCTCACACCGCGCGCCTCGGACTCCGCGGTGAGGTCGATGCCGGGGTCGTCGGGGTCGAAGTAGATACGGGGCTGGAGGTTCCACACCGTGCGCCGGGCGCCGGGCTCGAGGGCCTTCATGCAGCCGACGATCTGCCGGTAGCCCACGAGGTGCCGCAGGTCCGGGGACGGGCCCTGCCGCGAGGCCTCGTCGACCAGGCGTCGTACGTCGTCGGTGAGACGGCGCAGCGCGGTGACCTCGCTGCTCTCCTGCATCGCCGACCCCCCGCCCTCGCCGCTGCATCCTCGCAGCCCGGGGCCCGCCCGGGCCTCGTGTGCCTACATCCGCCTGCAACTACCTGGTGCGGGGCGCACCGACACACGTCCCCCGATCGTGCTGGTGGGTGCGCCCCGCGGGGGAACTGTGACAAACGACGACGCACGCCGTACGCCGGACGCGCTCGGGTGACGGCAACCCGTCACCCCGGCGGCGTCTCGTCCCGCCCAGCGGGACGAGACGCCGGTCACCGCGTCACCGCGTCAGCTCCCGCCGCGCCCGGTGGCGGCCTGCAGCCGCTCGATGTGCTCGGAGGCCTCCGCCTTGGTCAGGTCGGCGCTCAGCTGCTCGCCCGCCTGGCGGGCCAGGGTGTCGAGGTAGCTGCGCTGGGCGCCGGTCATCGGCTCGTCGCCGGTCACCCAGTCGTCGGGGTCCTTCTCGGTGGTGTTGCCGCCCTGGCCGCCGGGGGCCGGGGCGCCGAGCACGTCGCCGGTCGGTGCGTCCTCACGGGCGGTGGCGTCGGCGGTGCTGTCGGCGGGCGCGTCGGGAACGGGCTCGGGCGTCGAATGCGTGTTCGAATCGGTCATGCCCTCCGCTACCCGCAGCGCCCGGGATCAAACGGGGCGTGCCACGCCCCGTCCCAGCGGCACCAGGCCGACGCTGTCGTCGACGGGCAGGTCGCCGTCGACCACCGCCGTCACCAGGCTCGAGGTGAGCACCAGCCCGCCGCCGATCGTGGTCAGGAACGCCGTGTCCGCCGCGTCGCGGCCGTCGCTGATCCGCACCAGGCTCTGCCGCGGGGCCAGGCAGGTCGCGTCGACGCACTGCCAGGTGCCGTCGACGACGGCCTCGACCACCGCGTGGAAGTCCATCGGGTCGCAGCCGGGCGCGTAGACCGCGACCAGCCGTGCCGGCACGTCGAGCCCGCGCAGCAGGGCGGTCACGAGGTGGGCGTAGTCGCGGCAGACCCCCTGACCGGTCAGCAGCGTGTCGACCGCGCCGTCGGTCGGGCCGCTGCTGCCCGGGACGTAGGCGAGCCGCGAGCCGACCCACGAGGCGACGTCGGTGACCCGCTCGGCGACCGGGCGGCCCTCGCCGAACTGCCGGCGCGCGAACGCGAAGAGCCGGTCGGACTCGGCGTAGCGGCTCGGCCGCGCGAACGTGACGAGGTCCTGCTCGGTGACCGCCGCGGGCTCCTCGACACCGGTCACGGTGGCGCGGTAGTCGACCTGGAGCGCGCCCTCCACGCCCTCGAGCAGGTGCACCCGCGCGCCTCCCCCGACCTCGACGACCGACGGCTCGACCGGCTCGCCGTCGACCAGCACGGACAGTGCCTCGTCGACGTCCAGGCCCGCGCGCCGGGCCACAGCGACGAGCAGCTCGACACGGGCGCCGCCGGTGACGTCGCCGGCCAGCGCGGCCGAGACGGTGCGCGAGGTCCCGGACCGGTCGGGGGCGGTCGGGTCGGTGCTGCCGGAGGCCGGCTCGGGGGGCGGTGTCATGCCACCAGGATGACGTGTCCCGGGCCGCCCCCTTGACGCCGTAGGACGTCAGTCACTACGAAGAGCGGACGGAAGGAGTCCCTTCCGCCGATCCCGGGAGGAACCATGCAACGTCCCCGCATCCCGCTCCGCCGGCCCCGACCCTCCCGACGACGCTCGGCGGTCACCGTGGCCGCCGTCCTGTCGGCAGGACTGGCCGTGGTGCTGCCCGTCTCGTCCGGCCTCACCGCCGACGCCAGCCCGCGAGCGGCCGTCCGTCCCGTCCACGACGTCATCGCCAACCTCTGGGAGTGGAACTGGCCCTCGATCGCCAACGAGTGCACCACGGTCCTCGGGCCGCAGGGCTACGGCGGCGTCCAGGTCGCACCCCCGCAGGACTCCGTCAAGCGCCAGCAGCTCGGTGACGGCAGCGACACGATCCTGCACCCCTGGTGGGAGGTCTACCAGGCCGTCGACTACGCGCTGACCAGCCGGATGGGCGACGAGGCGCAGTTCCGGTCGATGGTCTCGACCTGCCGCCGCGCCGGGGTGAAGGTGTACGTCGACACGATCATCAACCACACCACGGGGCAGGGCGACACGTCCTACGGCGGCAAGCACTACACCCACTTCGACTACCCCGACGCCGGGTGGACCGATGCCGACTTCCACCACCTCGGCGAGGAGTGCACGTCCTCCAACGGCGGCATCGACGACTTCAACAACCAGGCGCAGGTGTTCAACTGCGAGCTCGTCGGGCTCGCCGACCTCGACACCGGCCAGGCCCGGGTGCAGGCCAGGCTCGCGGCGTACCTCAACAAGCTGATCCGCTACGGCGTCAGCGGCTTCCGGGTCGACGCGGCCAAGCACGTCGGCCAGGCCGACCTCGACGCGATCTACGCCCGCCTGCACCGCACCAAGGACGGCACCCGTCCCTACTGGGCGCTCGAGGTCTTCGGCGGCGGCCCCGGCACCCTGTCCCCGCAGGCGTTCACGACCAGCGGCGACGTGCTCGGCCTCGACGGAGTCAAGCAGCTGCGCGACGCCTTCAAGAGCTACCCCGAGCAGCACATCGGCAGCCTCGCCACGCTGCGCACGTTCGGCGCGGGCTCGGGCCTGACCGCGAGCGACAAGACCCTGTCGTTCGTGCAGAACCACGACACCGAGCGCAACGGCGACGCCCTGAACTACAAGGACGGCGCGACGAACATCCTCGCGACGCAGTACCTCCTCGCCTCCGGCTACGGCACGCCGCAGGTGTACTCGGCCTTCGAGTTCGACACCAACGACGACTCGCCGCCGGCCGACGACGACGGGATGATCACCGACACCGACTGCAGCGCCGGCTGGACGTGCATCGACCGCGACCCGGGCGTCGCGGCCCTCGTGCGGTGGCACAACGCGGTCGGCACGACGCCGCAGGAGAGCTGGTACGACAACGGCGGCAACGTGATCGCGTTCCGCCGCGGGCCCGGCTGGGTCGCGTTCAACAACGACACGACCGACCAGCAGGTCACCGTCCGCACCGGCCTGCCCCGCGGTCGCTACTGCGACCTGGTCACCGGTGGACGCTCGGGCGGCTCCTGCACCGGCACGACCGTCGTGGTCGGCTCGCACGGCCGGGCCACGGTGACGGTGCCCGCCAAGGGCGCCGTCGCGGTCCTGCGCTGAGCCTGGCGATCCGGCCCGCTGCCCGGCTCACCCGCCGGGCAGCGGGCCGATCGTGTCCTCGTAGGCCCGCAGCGCCCGCTGGGGGGCGTGCCGGATCCACGCCTCGACGAGCAGCTCGCCGAGCTCGGTCTCGTCCGCCTCGGCCAGGCGCACCAGCACGGCCGGGTAGCCGTCGTAGTGCGCGACCGTGAAGTAGACCCGCGGGTCCGCGGCGAGCAGGGCCTCCTTCTCGCCGAGGTCCGACGTGCCGACCATCAGCACCTCGCCGTACGCCGCCCCCGTCTCCGGGTCGACGTCCTCGGCCATCTCCCCGCGCAGCCGCGCGAACATCCGCTTGTTGACCCGCAGCGCCGGGAAGCCGCCGTACGACGGGGTGCTGGTCGTCTCGGGCAGCCTCAGGGCGAACCGCTCCACGTCGTCGAAGCTCGTCATCCCCTCACCCTGCCCCACCGGACTGTGCGCAGGCGCGGTCGAGGAGGGCGAGCAGGCGGGTCTGCACCGGGACCGGCGGGACCAGCACCAGCCTCTGGGTGGGCGTGCCGGCGACCCGGAGGTAGGCGCTGAACAGGAAGGTCTGCGAGCTCTGGCCGCGCGCGTGCGGCGTCGCAGCGGTGCGCCGAGCCGCGCAGACGGGGACCGACAGGACGCGGCTGCGAGGGCCCAGGACGGCGGGCAGCCGGCCGGACGCCGGCACCGGTCGAAGAGCACGCTGCCGCCGAGGTCGACGACCCGGACCGGCGTGTCCGACCCGACCCGGCGGCGCAGCACCAGCCGACCGGGGAGCCGCTCCTCCCCCTCGGCGCGGACGGTCGAGGACGCCCAGGTCAGCCGTACGCCGGCCGCGGCGTCGAGCCGCGCTCGCGCGCACGCCTTCGCGCGGCAGCCGGACCAGCAGCCCGGGGTCCTCGACCCGCAGCGGCAGCCGGAGCTCCGCGCCCGTCGACGGTGGCCACCAGGACCGGCGGCGGCGCCCGGCGGCGAGTCGCAGTGCGGGGCGCCGTACGCGATCGTGAACGCGGCCGTCTGTCCCGGGGGCACCGGCCGTCGTCGGTGCGCACCTCGGGGAAGGCCAGGCCGTCCCAGGCGATGGTGGCCCGGGTGACCACCACCGCGCGCGTCCCCCTGGTTGGTGACCCCGGCCCTGAGGTCGCGGGTGCCCTCGTCGAAGCGGAACTGGGTGACGGAGGCGACCAGGTCGGACGCGGGCACGGGTCCGCCGTGCCGCTCGGGGCCGGCGCCGCGGCCGGGGTCTCCGGCTCGCCGGCCGGTCCGCCGAGGACGTGCAGCCGCCGACGAGCGCGGCGCCGGCGAGGACCGCTGCGACGGCCGCCACGACGCGGTCTCCTCGGCGGCCCGGCGGCGGGACGGGGTCGTGCGGTCGGTCGCCATCGCGGCCAGCATCGCCCGCCGCTCCCCCGGGTGTCCACGCGGTTCCACCCGGGCACGTCCGCGGGCATGTGTCGCAGGCGACACGCCCCGGACGCCGTCGGTGGCGAGCGTTATCTCATATGTGAGATAGCGTGGCCGCATGAGCGACGACTACCTCGCCCGGATCGGCAACCTCATCCGCGACGCCCGCAAGCACCGCGGCTGGACCCAGCAGCAGCTCGCCGACGTGCTGGCACCAGCCAGAGCGCCGTCAACCGCATCGAGCGCGGCCACCAGAACCTCTCCCTGGAGATGCTCGCCCGCATCGGCGAGGCGCTCGACTCCGAGATCGTCTCGCTCGGCGCCGGGCCGACCCACCTGCGCGTCACCGGGCCGACCACGCTGTCGGGCTCGATCGACGTGAAGTCGTCGAAGAACGCCGGCGTCGCGCTGCTGTGCGCGTCCCTGCTCAACCGCGGCCGCACCACGCTGCGCCGGGTCGCCCGCATCGAGGAGGTCAACCGGCTCCTCGAGGTGCTCGACAGCATCGGCGTGCAGACCCGCTGGCTCAACGCCGACAACGACCTCGAGATCGTCCCGCCGGCCGAGCTCGACCTCGACCGCATCGACGAGGAGGCCGCCCGCCGTACCCGCTCGATCATCATGTTCCTCGGCCCGCTGATGCACCGCGAGGACACCTTCGAGCTGCCCTACGCCGGCGGCTGCGACCTCGGCACCCGCACCGTCGAGCCGCACCTGGCCGCGCTGCGCCCGTTCGGGCTCGAGGTCAAGGCCACCGAGGGCAGCTACCACGCGACCGTCAACCGCGGCGGTCTCGCCGACCCGGCCGATCGTGCTCACCGAGCGCGGCGACACCGTCACCGAGAACGCCCTGCTCGCCGCGGCCCGCCACGACGGCGTCACGGTGATCCGCAACGCCAGCCCGAACTACATGGTCCAGGACCTCTGCTTCTTCCTGGACAAGCTCGGCGTCCGCATCGACGGCATCGGCACCACGACGCTGACCGTGCACGGCGACGCCGACGATCGACGTCGACGTCGACTACGCGCCGTCCGAGGACCCGATCGAGGCGATGTCGCTGCTGGCCGCCGCGATCGTCACCGACTCGGAGATCACCATCCGGCGGGTGCCGATCGAGTTCCTCGAGATCGAGCTCGCGCTGCTCGAGGAGATGGGCTTCCGCTACGAGCGCAGCGAGGAGTACGTCGCCGCCAACGGGCACACCCGGCTGGTCGACCTCGACACGCTGGTCTCCGACGCTGCACTCCCCCATCGACAAGATCCACCCGATGCCGTTCCCGGGCCTCAACATCGACAACCTGCCGTTCTTCGCGGTCATCGCCGCCGTGGCCGAGGGCCAGACGCTGCTGCACGACTGGGTCTACGAGAACCGCGCGATCTACCTCACCGAGCTCACCAAGCTCGGCGCCTCGGTCAAGCTGCTCGACCCGCACCGGGTGATGATCGAGGGCCCGACCCGCTGGTCGCGGCACCGAGATCGTCTGCCCGCCGGCGCTGCGTCCCGCCGTCGTGATCCTGCTGGCGATGCTGGCCTCCAAGGGCACCTCGGTGCTGCGCTCGGTCTACGTCATCAACCGCGGCTACGAGGACCTCGCGACCCGGCTCAACGACCTCGGCGCCAGCATCGAGACCTTCCGCGACATCTGAGGCGCTGAGCCGCTCGAGCGCCGGCTGCGCTGCACGCGCGACGTCGGCGCTGACCAGGCCGTCAGCCGAAGAGGGTCTCGATGTAGGCGCGGGCGACCGGCGGGCCGGCGGCGGCGCGGTCATGTCCGGCGGTGATCCGCGGCAGCGGCTGGGTCATCGGGCCGCTGTCGCGGTGCCAGTCGTTCTCCGCCTCGATGAGGTTGCCGAGGTCGGCGCGCTCGAGGAAGATGCCGCTGGCACGACGGAGCACTGGTGCACCGTGACGTCGCCGAGGTGGCGCGTCGTCCATCGCGGACTGGCACTGCGGGCAGGTCATCTCGGCGTCCTGGCGACATGCTCACGGAACGCTACCCGCGCGCGCCTCGCGGCTGAGTACGCGCGAGATCGCCGGCGCGAGGGCGGCGTGAGCGACGTGATACTGCTCGCGTGACGCGACCGCAGACCGGCTTGCCGTTCCTCGACGCCGGGCTCGACGAGGGCGGCGGTGCTGGCGTTCGCCCACCGCGGCGGCGCCCACCACCCCGAGGTCGAGGGCCTGGAGAACACCCTGCGCGCCTTCGAGCACGCCGTGGCCCTGGGCTACACCTACCTCGAGACCGACGTGCACGCCACCCGTGACGGCGTGCTGCTGGCCTTCCACGACGACGTGCTCGACCGGGTCACCGGCACCGCCGGCTCGATCGCCGACCTCGACGTACGACGGCCTGGCGGATGCCCTGATCGGGGGCCGCGAGCCGATCCCGCCGCTGGCGACGCTGCTCGAGCACTTCCCCGCCGCGCGCTTCAACATCGACCTCAAGTCAGCGACGCCGCGGTGCCGCTGCTCGCCGACCTCGTCGAGCGCACCGCCGCCCACGACCGGGTCTGCGTCGGGTCGTTCTCCGACCGCCGCCTGCGCACGTTCCGGCGCCGCGGTGTCGCGGCCGGTCGCGACGTCCTACGGGCCGGTCGGCGTCGCGCTGGCCCGGTTCGCCCCACGGCGGCTCGGCGACGTGGTGCTCGCCGGCCGTGGCGACGCGCTCCAGGTGCCGCACACCGCTGCACGGCGTGCCGGTCGTCACCGGCGGGTTCGTGGCCCGCGCGCACGCCGCCGGGCGGCCGGTGCACGTGTGGACCGTCGACGACCCGGCCGAGATGGCCACGCTGCTCGACCTCGGCGTCGACGGCCTGATGACCGACCGCACCGACGTGCTGCGCGAGGTGCTGGTCGAGCCGCGGACAGTGGATCGGGGCCACCGCATGACGCACACCCCCGGCGCACCGGCGGCATCGCCAACCTCGAGCCGCTGGCCCGGCGCCGCGAGCAGCGCGCGTGGTACTGGTACGACTGGGCCAACTCGGCGCTACGTCACGACGATCGCCACGGTGCTGTTCGCGCCGTACCTGATCTCCGTCGCCGAGCGCGCCGCTGCGGGTACGCGGCACCACCGAGCGCCCGTGCCGGCGGACCTGTCCGTGCTCGGGCTCGCGGTCTCCCCCGGGTCGCTGGTGTTCTACATCGTCACGCTCGCGACGGTGGTGTCGGCCCTCCTGCTGCCGGTGGTCGGCGCCGCCGCCGACCGCTCGTCGCGCAAGCGAACGGTGATGGCCGGCGTTCGCCTGGGCGGGCAGCGTCGTCGGCGGCGCTGATGTTCTTCGTGACCGGCGACAACTGGCAGCTCGGCGCCGGTCTGCTGTTCGTGGCGCAACATCTGCCTCGGCTCCTCGCTGGTCGTCTACGACGCGATCCTGTGCGAGATCTCCACGCCGACGAGCGCGACCGGGTCTCCTCGCGCGGCTGGGCGCTGCGGCTACCTCGGCGGCGGCCTGCTGCTGGCGCTGAACCTCGTGCTGGTGACCCTGCACGACTCCGCTCGGCCTGTCCACGAGCATGGCGGTGCGGCTCGAGCTGCTCTCGGCGGCGCTCTGGTGGGCCGGGTTCACCCTGATCCCGTTCCTCGGCATCCGCAACCGCGCCGGCGCTCGGCGTGGTCCCCGAGAGCGGCGGCCTGGTGCGCGCGCAGCTTCGGCCAGCTCGGCGCCACCCTGCGCGACCTGCGCCACTACCCGGTCACGCTGACCTTCCTGCTGGCCTACCTCTTCTACAACGACGGCATCCAGACGGTGATCGCCTCCGCGTCGACGTACGGCGACAAGGAGCTCGGCTTCGAGACCGTCCACCCTGATCGCGACGATCCTGCTCGTGCAGTTCGTGGCCTTCGGCGGTGCGCTGCTGTTCGGCCGGCTGGCGGAGCGCGTACGGGGCGCGCAGGGTGATCCTGGCCGGGCTCGTGCTGTGGATGCTGATCGTCACCGGCGCGCTACTTCCTGCCGGCCGGGCAGATCGGCTGCGTTCCTGGCCCTCGGCGGTGGGCATCGGGATGGTGCTGGGCGGCACCCAGGCGCTGTCCCGGTCGTTCTTCAGCCTGCTGATCCCCCGCGGCAAGGAGGCGGAGTACTTCAGCCTCTACCAGGCCTGCGAGCGCGGCACGTGCTGGTTCGGCACCCTGGTCTTCGGCCTGGTCTACCAGTTGACCGACTCCTACCGGCCCGCGATCTTCGCGCTGATCATCTTCTTCGTGGTCGGCGGGCTGCTGCTGGCCCGGGTCGACCCGCGCGCGGCATCCGCGAGGCCGGCAACACCCCGCCGTCGGTGCTGTAGCCGGGCCGTGAACGGGCTCTAGGCGGGCTGCACCGGCCCGCCGCTGCGCCAGTAGACCCCGTCGGCGCGGGCTGAGCAGGCCGTGGTCCACGAGGTAGCGCCGCAGCGTCACGTGGTCGGACCCGCCGCCCCTCGCACACCTCGCCCAGGACGGCGTCGACCTCGCGCTCGGCGTAGCGCACTCCCGGCTCGAAGCGCTGCGCGACGTGCTCGAGGACCACCCGGCGCTTGGTCGCCCTGCGTGGGCATCGTGGTCAGGCGCCCGTCGGTCACGAACCGCGCGAGCAGGCGGTCCCGCTCGCTCCCGACCGGTGTGTCGTACGTCTCCATGGCGGGGACGCTACGTCGGGCCCGCGCCGCGCGGCCAGCCGATTTGCCCCCGTCGTGGCCGCCGTCGTGCCGCCGACACGCCTCGCGGAGGTGTCGAGGTGGGCCAGATCCGGGTACTCGATCACGGGTTCGAGCGCCACGCCCACCGGCGTAGGTCGGGACGGGAATCTCCCCCGGTGCTGGATCGTTGTGCAGGAGAATGACGCTGTTCGGCCGCCTCTGAGCGCGTCGTCACGCGTCTGGAGACGCAAACGGGGACACACAAGACCAGGAGGTGGCTCATGGGAGAGCGCACTCTGCGCGGCGCCCGCCTCGGCGGCCAGAGCTTCGAGGACGAGCGCGGCATCGAGTTCGCGGCCCGTCAGAACGTCGGCTACGCCTGCCCGCAGGGCACGAGTTCGAGATCCCGATGTCGGTCGAGGCCGACGTCCCGGCGGTGTGGGAGTGCCCGCGCTGCGGCGCCGAGGCGCTGAGCACGGACGGCAAGACGCAGGAGGCGAAGGCCGAGAAGCCGGCCCGCACGCACTGGGACATGCTCCTGGAGCGGCGCTCGATCGCCGAGCTGGAGGAGATCCTCACCGAGCGGCTCGAGCTGCTGCGCGGCGGCGAGATCGGCCCGGCGCACCTGCACCGGCCGACCAAGAAGAAGGCCCGACGGCCTGAGCCCCGGCGGGCCCGCCCGCCGCTCAGGTCGTCGACGACCTCGCCCCGGACCACCGACCGTCGGGTCCGGGGCGTTGTCGTGCCCGGGCCCGCGAACGCCGGGACCGCGCCCGGGCCGTCGAGGAACTTGCGGGTCAGGAACCGGGTGAGCCCGCGGCCGGGCGAGCGGCCGGGTGAGCGGCAGGACGCAGAACAGGCCGACCACGTCGGTGAGGAACCCGGGCGTCAGCAGCAGCGTGCCGCCGACCAGGATCAGCGCGCCGTCGGCGAGCTCCTTGGCCGGCATCCGGCGCGTCGTCGAGCGCCTCCCGCAGCGCCGCCAGGCCCGGGCGCCCTCGCGCTTCATCAGCCAGCTGCCGAGGAAGCCGTCGGCGATCAGCAGCAGCACGGTCCACCAGGCGCCGATGACCTGGCCGACCTGGATCAGCAGGTAGATCTCGGCCACCGGCACCACCACGAACAGCAGCGCCAGCACCCACCAGGGGACCCGTCGCCTCATCGGCCCACTCCCTGATCCAGACCTCCGGCGCCGGGTCCGTCCGGCGCTCAGGACGTGCGCGCGCGGCGCGTCACTGCTCTCGAGAGTACGTCGGCGGACCTGGCGGCGCCGCTCGTCGAGCCCCCACGTGGTGATCCGGCGCAGCGACTCCGTGGCGACGGCGCGGTTCATCTTGGACTCCCCGCGGACCCGCTCGACGAACTCGATCGGCACCTCGACGACCCGCAGGCCCGCCCGGTGGGTCCGGAAGGCCAGGTCGGTCTGGAAGCAGTAGCCGGCCGACTCGACGCTGTCGAGGTCGATCGCCTCCAGCGTCGTGCGGCGGAACAGCCGGTAGCCGGCCGTCACGTCGCGCACCGGGATGCCGAGCAGCAGCCGGGCGTAGAGGTTGCCGCCGACCGAGAGCGCCTTGCGGAACAGCGGCCAGTTGACCACCGAGCCGCCCGGCACCCAGCGCGAGCCGATGACCAGGTCGGCGTCGCTCGAGCGCCGCGAGCAGCAGCGGCAGCTGCTCGGGCTGGTGGGAGCCGTCGGCGTCCATCTCCCCCACCACGTCGTAGCCGCGCTCGAGCGCCACCCCGAAGCCGTGCAGGTACGCCGCGCCGAGCCCGGCCTTCGTCGGTGCGGTGCAGCACCGTGACCTGGGGGTCCTCGGCGGCGAGCCCGTCGGCGATCTCGCCGGTGCCGTCCGGGGAGCCGTCGTCGACGACGAGCACGTCGACGGCGGGCACGGCCGCGCGCACGCGGCCCACGATCCAGGCGAGGTTGTCGCGCTCGTTGTAGGTGGGGACACGATCAGCACCCGCCCGAGCCGACGTCGGCTGGTCGCGCCCCGTCATGCCGCGTCCTGCCTCGGTGGGCTCGGCCGCCCGCTCGGTCCCTGGTCGGTCCCGCGGGCGTCGCCGGACCCGTCGCGTCACCGCGGTCGCCGGCGACGCGCCGCGAGCGGCCCGCCGTGCCCGCCGGCCAGCCCGGCGAGCGCCGCGAGCAGCGCCACGCCGGACAGCACCAGCTCGGGCCAGGGGCCGAGGCGCACGGCCGGCGTGAGCCGGCGGGAGCAGGACGCACGTCCTGCTCCAGCACGACCGGCTGCTGCTCGGGGGCCCGCTCGACGACGCTGCCGTCGGGGGCGATCATGCCGGAGATGCCGTTGGTCGAGGCGACCACGACGTAGCGCCCGGTCTCGATCGCGCGCAGCCGCGACATCGCGAACTGCTGCTCGACCTGGCCGGTGCCGGTGTAGGTCGCGTTGTTGGTCGGTACGACGACGAGGTCGGCGCCGCGCGGCGGACGTGCCCGCGACCACGTCGCGCAGCAGGCCGTCGTAGGCGACCTCGAAGCACATCAGCACGCCCACCCGGGCCGGCCCCACCTCGAGCACGCCCGGCCGCGTGCCGCGGACCATGTCGCTGGGGATCTGGTCGAGGGCCGGGACAAGCGGGGCCAGCGCCGACGCAGCGGGATGTACTCGCCGAACGGCACGGGGTGGACCTTGTCGTAGTACGCACCGGGTCGACCCTCCGTCGACCACACGATCGCCCGGTTGAACCAGCCGCTGTCCTCGCGGTCCCCGACCACCGCGCCCATCAGCAGCGGCGCGCCGACGGCGCGATCGCGGCGTCGGCGATCTCCGAGCCGGCGCTGAGGTCGGCGTAGGGGTCGATGTCGGAGGAGTTCTCCGGCCAGACCACGAGGTCGGGCCGCGGGGTGGTGCCGGCCTCGACCGGCGCGGGCCAGGTCCAGGGTGGCGGTCACGTGGTTGTCGAGCACGGCCCGGCGCTCGGAGAAGGCGTCGAGGCCGGCGCCGGGCACGTTGCCCTGCACGGCGGCGACCCGCACGGTGTCCGCGCCACCGGCGGCGGTCGGGGTGCCGACCGGGACCACCGCGGCGAACCCGGTCACCACGACGGCCGCGACCACGCCGAGCCAGGACCCGCAGCGGCGCCCGTCGCAGGCGCAGCACCGCCCAGGCGAGCGTGGTGCCGAGCAGCGCGACCACGAAGGTGACGCCGGGCGCGCCGACGTAGGCGAACAGCGGGGCGACGCGGGGTGTCCACGGTGGCGAACGCGAGCCGTCCCCACGGGAAGCCGCCGAACGGCACGCTCGCCCGCAGCGCCTCGACGCCGACCCACGACGCAGGCCGCCCACACCGGCCAGCCCGGCAGGCGCACGACGGCGGCCGTGGCCAGGCCGGCGAGCCCGTAGAACAGCGCCCTCGAGCAGCGGCCAGCGGGATCCAGGCGTAGACGCCGATGACCTGCAGCCACGGCAGCAGCACGAGCATGAACGCGGTGCCGAACACGAGCCGAGCGAGAACCCGGCGCGCAGGCGCGCGCGCGCAGCACGAGCAGCGTCAGCACCGCCACGGCGAGTGGCAGCAGGAACGGCGAGGCGGAACGGCTCGAAGGCCAGCGCGGCGCCGACTCCGGCGGCGAGAGCCACCAGCGGCGGGCCCGAACCTGCGCACGTCGTCCTCCCAGACGGTGACGGACCCGCTGCCCCGCGACCGTCCCCAACCTAGCGAACCCCGGGACGCGAAAAGAGCCCGGACCCTTCGGACCGACCACGCCTCCGCTGGCTGCGGAGGACGGGGCCGTTGTCTACTGGGCGCCGGACTCTTGTTCGTGTGCCACCCGTCGCAGTCGCGCCGACCTCCGGGAACCGCGGCGCACCCTGGTTCGTGGTACCCGACCCGGTCTCGCGGCCACCTGGACGTCAGCACGCGACGACGGCCTGCTCGATGGAACTCGGAGAAGACTGTCGGTGCCGGTGGCAAGTGTCAACCGCCGCTGACCAGCGGATTCGCGCGAAAGTCGCAGGTCAGCGGCGGCTCTGCGGACGCACGGAATTCACGCTGCATTTTTCTGCCGGTCCGGCGTGTCGCGAGCCGACACGCCGCGCTGGTCCAGGAGCGCTCAGCCGGCCGGCGGCACCACCACGACGCCCGTCGCGGTCGTCGCGACGAGCGGCTCCTCGAGCATCCGCGCGGCCGACTCCGACAGGTCCGGGCGGCCCCGTCCGACCACGACCGACCCGGAACTCGAGGGTCCGCGAGCGGGTGCCGACGCGCGACCACCTCGGCGGTGACCTCGAGCACGTCGCCGGCCCGCACCGGGGCGACGGAACTGCACGTCGGAGTACGACGCGAACAGCCCCTCGTCACCGTCGGTGCGGATGCACACCTCGGTGGCGACGTCGCCGAACAGGCCGAGCGAGTAGGCGCCGTCGACGAGGTTGCCGGCGTAGTGGGCGTGGGAGTAGGGCACGTAGCGGCGGTGGCGTCACCGTCAGTCCCAGCCGCGGGTCGGGATCGGTCACAGGATCGGTCCGGGATCGGTCACGAGGCTGCCTCCTCGGTGGTCGCGGCTCCGGCCGTCCGCCGGGTGACGAGCTGCTCGGTCAGGTAGGACGCGACCTCGCCCGGGCGTCGTACCCCGGGCGAAGACCCGGTCGACGCCGAGCTCGGCGGCCATCGACTCGTCGAAGCGGGGACCGCCGACGATCAGCAGCGGCCGCTTGGCGCTCGGGTAGGACTCGCGGAACGCCGCGGACATCTCCTTGGTGTTGAGGATGTGGGCGTCGCGCTGGGTGACGACCTGGGAGACCAGGATCGCGTCGGCCTGCTCCTCGCGGGCCCGCGCGACCAGCTGCGGGCACGGAGACCTGGGCGCCGAGGTTGACCACCTTGAGCTCGCGGTAGTACTCCAGGCCCTTCTCCCCCGCGAACCCCTTGATGTTGAGGATCGCGTCGATGCCGACGGTGTGCGCGTCGGTGCCGATGCAGCCGCCGACCACGACCAGCCGGCGGCGCAGACCCTTGCGGATGGCGAGGTTGACCTCCTTGGGCGTCAGCAGCGGGTAGTCGCGCTCGACGACCTCGACCTTGGCGGTGTCGACGAGGTGGTTGACCCGGCCGTAGACCACGAAGAACGTGAAGTCGGGGCCCATCGCCTTGGCGTGCACGACCAGCGCGGGGTCGATGCCCATCTTGTTGGCGAGCTGGGCGGCGGCGCCCTCGGCGACCTTGGTCGTGAGGGCATCGGCAGGGTGAACGACACCTGCACCATGCCGTCGCCGGTGGTGTCGCCGTACGGCCGGACGATCCTGCCCTCGCTCACTGCTCGCCCTCCAGGATCTCGGTGGCCGGGTTGAAGTAGTCGGGCGCCTTCTGGCGACGCCGTCGAGGCCGCGGCCGGCGTCGGCGGGCCGCTTCATCAGGCCGAACGTGCCGTCGGCGATCGCGTCGAGCAGGCCGTGCTTCCCCTCGTGGGCGAGGATCCGCTCCAGCAGGTCGATGCTCTCGCGCGAGCACCTGCCGGGCCCGCTGCGACGATGAAGCCGTCGGGGCGCGGGTGGAAGTCCTCGTGCAGGTTGCCGGCGGCGTTCATGACGTAGCGGACGTTCTGCAGCGCGAGGTCGCGGTCGGAGATCCAGGGCGTCACCACGGCCTCGGTCATCATCCCGACCAGCAGGATGCTCTGCCCGGTCAGCGCGCCGGCGAGGTTGAAGAACGCGTCGAGCAGGTAGCCGCGGAACACGTCACCGGTCATGTGCCGGGTCGGCGGCATCCACTTCAGCGGCGCGTTCGGGAACAGCTCGCGGGCCAGCAGCGCGTGCGCGAGCTCCATCCGGAAGCTGTCGGGCAGCTCGGGGTTGATCTCGAAGGCGTGCCCGAGGCCGAGCTGCCAGTCCTCGAGCCCGGCCTCCTTGGCGAAGTACTCGTTGAGCAGCTGGCTGACCGTCACCGTGTGCGCGGCCTCGACCGCGTCGGCGGTGGTGAGGTAGTTGTCCTCGCCGGTGTTGATGATGATCCCGGCGCGGGCGTGCACCTGGCGGCTGAACCGCTGGTCGACGAAGGTGCGGACCGGGTTGATGTCGCGGAAGAGGATGCCGTACATCGAGTCGTTGAGCATCATGTCGAGCCGCTCGAGCCCGGCCAGCGCGGCGATCTCGGGCATGCAGAGCCCGGAGGCGTAGTTGGTCAGCCGGACGTAGCGGCCGAGCTCCTTGCTGGACTCGTCGAGCGCGGCCCGCATCAGCCGGAAGTTCTCCTGGGTGGCGTAGGTGCCGGCGAAGCCCTCGCGGGTCGGCCCCTCGGGGACGTAGTCGAGCAGCGACTGGCCCGGTGGAGCGGATCACCGCGATCACGTCGGCGCCCTCGCGCGCGGCCTGCTGGGCCTGCGGCATGTCCTCGTAGATGTCGCCGGTCGCCACGATGAGGTAGATCCACGGCTTGCTGGTCGGGGTCGCCCCACCGCTTGACCAGCCGCTCGCGCTCGCGGCGGCGGGCGTCGACGCGCTTGATGCCGGCGCCGACCTGCTTGCGCGGCGCGGCCACGGCGCCCGGGTCAGGTCGCGGCCCTCGGGCAGCCGGAACCGCACCGAGCCGGCGGAGGCCTTCTGGGCCAGCACCGACGAGGTCGTCGGCCTCGCCGCGCACCAGCGCGTCCCAGACCGGCAGCGCGACGCCGTGCTCGATGCCGACGTCGCCGCGCACGGCGTCGAGCAGCCGGTTCACCCACGGGATGCCGTCGGCGTCGGCGCCCTGGAGGCCGGCCAGCCGCAGCGTGGCCCGCTCGACGGAGACGGTGGTGTGCTTCTTGGCCAGGTCGACGATCGGGCCGGCCGGCCTGGCGGGCCAGGCGTGCCGGGCCGTGACCGGACGGTCAGCCGGGTCGAGGTCGAGCTTGCCCCGGCCGCTTCGTGGCTGGTCATGTCGAGCGCTCCAGGTCTCTTCGAAGGCGACCTCGCCCGTCGACCAGCGTGAGCACGCAGGTCGGCAGGTCGATGTCGGGGTGCAGGTCGGGCAGATGGGGTACGCCGGCGCGCGGGTCGGTCGACCAGGCGGCCACCCGGGCGTCGGGGGTCTGCACGACGAGGTCGCCGGGCACGTCCCAGACGGCGAGGCTCGCGGGGGCGCCGAGCGCGATCACGCCGCCCTCGTCGCGGCCGGCGGCGCGCCAGCCGCCGCGGGTGTGGGCGTTGAAGGCGGCCCGCACGGTGATCCGCTCGGACTCGGTGTGGTGCCAGGCGGCGGCCCGCACCGCGGCCCAGGGGCCGAACGCGGTGACCGGGCTGTCGGAGCCGAAGGCCAGCGCGACGCCGGCCCGGTTGAGCGAGGCGAAGGCGTTCATCGGCCGGGCCCGGTCGGCGCCGAGCCGCTGGGCGTAGAGCCCGTCGTCGCCGCCCCAGAGCGCGTCGAACATCGGCTGCATGCTGGCGGTGACGCCGAGCTCGCCGAGGGTCGGCCATCTCGCTCGGGCGCTGACCATCTCGACGTGCTCGAGCCGGTGCCGCGCCTGCACGACGGCGGGCCGCCGACGACCTCGGCGGCGGCCGCGGAAGCCGGCGACGACCTCGGCGACGGCCCGGTCGCCGATGCACGTGGAAGCCGGCCTGGAGCCCGGCCTCGGTGCAGGCGACGACGTGCTCGGTGACCTGTCCGGCGTCGAGGTAGAGGTGGCCCGGCGGTCGTCCGGCGTCGGCGTACGGCGCGCGCAGGGCCGAGGTGCGCGAGCCGATCGAGCCGTCCATGCAGAGGTCGCCGGCCGCGCCGACGCAGCCGAGCTCGACGGGCCGTGTCGACGGCGCCGAGCTCGCCCCAGTAGCCGACCACCTCGGGCAGCGCGCCGGTCCGCGCTCAGCGGCCGCGTGCGACCGAGCGAGGTCCTCGGGCGGGCAGATGTGCGGCGCGCCGAGCTCGTGGACCATCCCGATGCCCTGCCGCGGCGGCCGTCCGCAGCGCCCGCACGATCGCGTCCTCGCGGGCCGACGGCCGGCATCAGCCGGAACAGGCCCTCGCGGGCGGCGTGGTGCGCGTCGCGCGCGACGCGCCCGCGTGGCGTCGTACCCCTCGGCGTGCACGACGTCGGGGCAGGCGTCGAGGAAGGCCGTGGAGACGACCGCGGAGTGCTCGTCGACGCGGGCCAGGTAGGCCGGCCGGCCCCCGGTCGGCCCGGTCGACCTCCTCGCGGGTGAAGGCGCGCTGCTCGGGCCAGGTGGTCTCGTCCCAGCCGATGCCCGAGCACGACCGGGGCGGTGCTGGTGCGGGCGTGCGCGGCGAGCGGCGTCGAGCGCCTCGTGCAGCGAGGTCGGCGCCGGACAGGTCGACCCCGGCGGCCGCGAAGCCGGTCTGGGCGAGGTGGGCGTGGGCGTCGACGAAGGCGGGCGTGACCAGGCGGCCGTCGAGGTCGACGATCCGGTCGGCGCCGTCCTCGAAGTGGACCGAGGCGTCGTCGTCGCCGGTCCAGACGATCGCGCCGTCCTCGACGCAGAGGGCGGTCGCGTGCGGGTCGGCCGGGGTGTGGACGTAGCCGCCGCGCAGCAGGAGTCCGGGTCACCGCCCCATCCTCACAGCCGGCGCTCGAACAGCGCGCGCACCCCCGCGTGCCCGCGCAGCAGGGTCAGCGCGTAGTCGGCGTGCCCGGGGACGTAGCCGTTGCCGACCAGCATGGTCACGTCGGCGGCCAGGCCCTCGGCGCCGAGCGCCGCGGCGCTGAACGAGGTGGCCATCGAGAAGAAGATGACGGTGCCGCCGCTCGGCGGTGGCCAGGATCGCGCCGCCCTCGCAGCCGGGTACGTCGACGCAGACGACGGTGACGTCGGCGGGGCCGCCGGCCGCGTCGACCGCCTCGCGACAGCGCGACCGGGTCGCGGGCGTCGGCGACCGCGACCGCGTCGGCGAGCCCCGGCCTCGTGCAGCAGGTCGGCCTCGGCCTGGTGCGGCACCACGCCGATCGTGCGGGCGGCCCCGGCCGCCTGGGCCGCCGCCAGGCGACAGCGACCCGGACTTGCCGGCGCCGCCGATGACGGCGACCGACCGGGGTCGATCGTAGCTCCGCCGCACCACCCGGCGCGGTCAGGCGCGGGCGCGCCGCACACGTCCATCACGGCCAGCGACAGCTCCGGCGGCAGGTCGTCGGGGATCACTGGCGGCGATCGAGCGGCCGAAGAGGATCGGCGTAGCCGTCGGCCGGCACCTGCTCGCTGCGGCCGTCCCAGCGCGGCGAGGCCGTCCTCGATCACCAGCGGGGTCAGGGTCAGCGAGACCAGCGTGGCGACCCGGTCCCCCACCGCGAGGCCGAGCGGCGACTCCGGGCCGACCTCCTCGACGGTGCCGACCAGCATCCCGCCGGAGCCCGGTCTCGGGGTTCTGCATCTTGCCGCGGGCGGCGACGATGTCGAGCACCGCGGCGCGGACCGCGTCGCCGTCGCCGTCGTGGGTGCGCTCGAGCTGGCGGAACGACGCGGCGTCGAGGTTGAGCCGCTCGACCCGGATCCGGACCTCGTCGGGCCACAGCTCGCGGCGGGTGTCGAGCCGCTCGGCGGCCTGCGGCAGCACGCCGGCCGGCGCGAGCACGCGGTGCAGGCCCGACCGGGCTGCGTCGTCGACGTCGTTCACGGGTGGTCCTCCCTGCGTTAGCGAGCTGTGACGGGAAATCTTCCGGCGGTTCGTTCGACACACCGGAGATTCTTTGCGTACTCTGGCATGTACGGCGATGCGCCACACAAACCGACGCGCGCGCACGTCAGCCGTCACAGCTCGCACCGGACACCGACAGGAGAGCACCCATGAGCATCGAGACCGCGATCGGCCTCGAGACCGGGCCAGCCCTACCCCTACCGGCGCGTCGAGCTCGTCGAGCCCGACTGGACCCGCTTCCCCGGCTGGCGCGACGTCACCGCCGAGGAGTGGGCCTCCGTGCAGTGGCAGCGCGCGCACTGCGTCAAGAACGTCCGCCAGCTGCGCGCGCTGTTGGGCGACCTGGTCGACGAGCGCTTCTACGCCGACCTCGAGCGCGACCAGGCCGAGCGGGCGACCATGTCGATGCTGGTGCCGCCGCAGATGATGAACACGATGGCGCCGCGCGAGACGCCGGCGCGGCCCGGGCTCGCTGACCGAGGCGATGTACGCCGACCCGGTGCGCCGCTACATGCTGCCGGTGTTCTCCGACCGCCGCACCGACTGGCCCTCGCACCCGCACGCCACCCGCGACTCGCTGCACGAGCACGACATGTGGGTCGCCGAGGGGCTCACCCACCGCTACCCCACCAAGGTGCTCGCCGAGCTGCTGCCGACCTGCCCGCAGTACTGCGGCCACTGCACGCGGATGGACCTCGTCGGCAACTCCACGCCCGGTGATCGACAAGCTGAAGTTCCTCGGCAAGCCGGTCGACCGGCACGCCGAGATGCTCGACTACCTGCGCCGTACGCCGTCGGTGCGCGACGTCGTGGTCTCCGGCGGCGACGTGGCCAACATGCCGTGGCCGCGGCTCGAGGAGTTCCTCACCGCGGCTGCTGGAGATCGACAACATCCGCGACATCCGGCTGGCCACCAAGGCGCTGATGGGCCTGCCGCAGCACTGGCTGCAGGACGACGTCCGCGCCGGCGTGGAGCGGGTCGCCACGCATCGCCCGCGACCGCGGCGTCTCGCTGGCGATCCACACCCACGTCAACCACGCCGCACTCGGTCACCCCGCTGGTCGCCAAGGCCACGCGGGCGATGCTCGACGCCGGCCTGCGCGACGTACGCAACCAGGGCGTGCTGCTCGACGGCGTCAACGCCGACCCGCACGCGCTGCTCGACCTGTGCTTCGCGCTGCTCGACGGCGCGCAGATCATGCCCTACTACTTCTACATGTGCGACATGATCCCGTTCAGCGAGCACTGGCGGGTCTCGGTCGCCGACGCGCAGCGGCTGCAGCACCACATCATGGGCTACCTGCCCGGCTTCGCGACGCCGCGGATCGTCTGCGACGTGCCGTTCGTCGGCAAGCGCTGGGTGCACCAGCTCGCCGACTACGACCACGAGCGCGGCATCTCCTACTGGACGAAGAACTACCGCACCTCGATCGAGGCCGACCGACCCCGAGGCGCTGACCCGCACCTACGAGTACTACGACCCGATCCACACCCTGCCCGAGGCCGGCCAGGCCTGGTGGCGCGAGCACGCCGGCGACACCGGCGAGGCGCGGCGCTCGCCGAGCGTGCCGCGCCGCCTCCCGCGAGGCCGCCGAGTCCCAGAAGCGCTGACGCTCGTCCTGACGCGGCGCTGAGTACCCGGCGCCCGTGGTGACGTCACCTGCGCAGCGGTTCGCTACGGATGCCGCACGATCCCGCGGGATGCAGGACGGTACGCCCGGCACGCCTCGGCGGTACGACGCCGCGGTCAGCGGAGGTCGGTGAGGGTCTCGACCAGCCGGGCGATCGGGCTGTCGAGGCCCCACTGCTCCGCGAGCGCGACCAGGGCGTCGGGGTCGACCGGGGTCAGCGGCAGGGTGCAGGTCGGGCGAGCCGAGGTCGATGTCGCGGGCGACCGCGACGACCTGCGGCGCGACCT
The DNA here is from genome assembly GCA_963781745.1 of uncultured Actinomycetota bacterium. GTDB lineage: Bacteria > Actinomycetota > Actinomycetes > Propionibacteriales > Nocardioidaceae > Nocardioides_B. The sequence goes on from CAWAHH010000004.1 coordinate 261,738, forward strand.
CGAGGTAGTCGGCGGCGTCCATGATCTTGCGGCGCGGGCTCGGGCGCGAGGTTCGAGTCCGGGTCGTCGGCCGCGGCCCGGAGCCCGGCGATGTCGCCGAAGCGCTGCAGCAGCGTGGCGGCGGTCTTCTCCCCGACGCCGGCCACGCCCGGGCAGGCCGTCGGAGGCGTCGCCGCGCAGGGCGGCGAAGTCGGCGTACTGCGCGCCGTCGACGCCGTACTTCTCCCGGACGACGGCGTTGGTGACCCGCTCGTGCCGGCCGACGCCGCGGGCGATGTAGAGCACCCGCACCTCGCGCCTCGTCGTCGACGAGCTGGAACAGGTCGCGGTCGCCGGTGACGACGTCGACCGGCATCCCGGCGTCGCGTGGCGAGCGTGCCGATCACGTCGTCGGCCTCGTAGCCGTCCGCGCCGACCACCGCGATCCCGAACGCCGCGAGCACGTCGAGGATCACCGGGACCTGGGCCTCGAGCGGGTCGGGCACCTCCTCGACGTCCGGCCCGCCCGCCACGACGTACTCCACCCGGTGCGCCTTGTACGACGGGATCAGGTCGACCCGCCACTGCGGGCGCCAGTCGTTGTCCCAGCAGCAGGCCAGGTGCGTCGGCCGGTACTCCGCCCACCAGCCGGGAGATGAAGTCGAGCAGGCCGCGCACCGCGTTGACCGGGCGTGCCGTCGGGGGCCTTGAAGGAGTCCGGGACGCCGTAGAAGGCACGGAAGTACATCGAGGCGGTGTCGAGCAGCATCAGCCGGTCGGTCACGCCGGCTGAGTCTGCCACGACGCCATCGACCGGCGGCCCACGGGGAGCCGACGGCCGGACCGGCGCCCTCGCGCTAGGGTGTCGCTCGTGGAAGACCTCGACCAGCGCATCCTGCACGCTGCTCGCCGCCGACGGCCGGATGTCCTTCACCGACCTCGGCAAGGCGACCGGACTGTCCACCTCGGCGGTGCACCAGCGGGTCAAGCGGCTCGAGCAGCGCGGCATGATCAAGGGGTACGGCGCCACGCATCGACTACGACCAGGTCGGCCTGCCGCTGACCGCGTTCATCTCGATCCGGCCGATCGACCCGCTCGCAGCCCGACGACTCCCCGGAGCGGCTGCGCCGGCGATCACCGAGATCGAGAGCTGCTGGTCGGTCGCCGGCGACGAGTCCTACATCCTCAAGGTCCGGGTGGCGACGCCCACCGACCTGGAGGACCTGCTGGCCCGGGTGCGGGCGGCGGCCAACGTGTCCACCCGGACCACGATCGTGCTGTCGACGCCCTACGAGAGCCGCCCGGTCAGCTACGGATCAGTCGGCCACCGAGGAGTAGGCCACCACGCCGCGGCGCAGCGCGCCGGCGGCTGGCGCGTGCGGTCGGCGCAGGCGCCGTCCCCGGCGGCGTCGCGCGACCTGGTCGGTGAGGTCGAGCAGCTGCTTCATCCAGCGCACGAAGTCGCCCGCGGCCAGGTCGGTCTCGTCGAGCACCTCGTCGAGCGCTGGCGCCCTCGGCCCAGCGGTAGGCCGCCCAGGCGAAGCCCAGGTCGGGCTCGCGCAGGAAGTCGAGCTTGTGCTCGCGCTCGAGCGCGTCGAGGTCGGCCCACAGCGACACCATGTCGGCGAGCACCTGCTTGACGCGTCCGCCCGGGCAGCCGCGGGAGCGAGGCGTCGTCGGGCCGGCGGGCCTCGAAGACCAGCGCCGACAGGGCGGCGGCGAGCTCGCTCGGCGAGAGCCCGTCCCAGAGCCCGTTGCGCAGCGCACTCCGCGGCGACCAGGTCCATGTCGGTGTAGATCCGCATCAGCCGCTGCCCGGTCTCGGTGACCTCGTCGTCCGTCGAGGTAGCCCAGCGTGGTGAGCACCTCGCAGACGCGGTCGAACTGGCGGGCGATGGTGTTGGTGCGCTGCTCGATCCGCCGCTGCAGCGTGCGGGTGTCGCGCTCGAGCTTGTGGTGCGCTCGGCCCAGCGGGCGTGGTCCTCGCGGTCGGGGCAGCCGTGGCAGGGATGCGCCCGCAGCTCGGCGCGCAGCCGGGTGATCTCGTTCTCGCCCCGCCGCTCGCCGGGTCCGCGCCCGGGCCGGCCGCCGCCGCCCGGGGTCGCTGCCAGCGCCGGACGGCGGCGGGGTGAAGCCCTGGGTGCGGGCGCGCAGCGTCGAGGCGAGGTCGCGCCGCGACTGCGGGTTGCGGCCGTTGAAGCGACTTGGGGATCCGCATCCGGGTGAACGCCTCGACCGGCACCGGGAAGTCGACCATCGAGAGCCGGCGCGCGTGCCGGTCGGCGGTCAGCACGTAGGGCCGCGGGCCGTCGCGGTCCGAGCGCATGCCCGGGTCGATGACCACCGCCATCCCGCGAGAACGGCCCGGCGGGCACCTCGATCACGTCGCCGGGCGCGCAGCGCCTCCAGCGAGTCGACGACCTCGTCGCGCCGGTCGGCGCGGCGTGCCTTGGCCAGGTCGGCCTCGACGTCGGAGAGCCGGCGGCGCAGGCGCGGAGTACTCCATGAAGTCGCCGAGGTGGCAGGTGGCCGCCTCGGCGTACCCGGTCGAGCGCCTCCTCGGCCTTGCGCAGCTGGCGGGCCAGCCCGACCACCGCCTTGTCGGCCTGGAACTGGGCGAACGAGCGACTCCAGCAGCTCGCGCGCGGTGGCCCGGCCGACCTGGTGCACCAGGTTGACCGCCATGTTGTACGACGGGCGGAACGACGACCTGCAGCGGGTAGGTGCGCGTCGAGGCGAGCCCGGCCACCGACTTCGGCTCCAGCCCCGGCTGCCACAGCACCACGCCGTGGCCCTCGACGTCGATGCCGCGGCGCCCGGCGCGGCCGGTGAGCTGGGTGTACTCCCCCGGCGTGATGTCGGCGTGGGTCTCGCCGTTCCACTTCGAGAGCTTCTCGATCACCACCGACCGCGGCCGGCATGTTGATGCCGAGCGCCAGCGTCTCGGTGGCGAACACCACCCGGCACCGGCCGCGCGGCGAACAGCTCCTCGACGCACTCCTTGAAGGTCGGCAGCATGCCCGGCGTGGTGGGCCGCGACGCCGCGGGTGAGCCCGTCGAGGAAGTCGTGGTAGCCCAGGACGTGCAGGTCCTCCTCGGGCAGGTTCCGGCAGCGCTCCTCGCACGAACGCGCGGATCTCCTCGCGCTCCTCGGGGGTGGTCAGCCGGAGGTTGGCGTTGAGGCACTGGGTGCACGGCGGCGTCGCAGCCGACCCGGCTGAAGATGAACACGATCGCCGGCAGCAGGCCCTGCGGAGTCGAGCCGGTCGACGACGTCGTAGCGGCTGGGCAGGCGCGGGCCGCGCTGCTGGCCCTGGCCGCGGGCGCCCGCGCGGCCCCGCGGGCGCGCTGCGCTGGCGGCGCCGGTCGCGCGGTCCGGGCCGGAGCGCCAGTCGTCGCGGGCGACCCGCATCAGGTCGGGGTTGACCTGGCCCCGTCGGCGCCGGCCGGTGCTCCCGTCGTCGCGAACAGGTCGTACATCCGCCGGCCCACCATCACGTGCTGGTAGAGCGGCACCGGGCGGCGCTCCTCGACGATCGTGGCGGTCTCGCCGCGCACGGTCTCCAGCCACTCGCCGAACTCCTCGGCGTTCGACACCGTCGCCGAGAGCGAGACCAGCGCCACCGACTCGGGCAGGTGGATGATGACCTCCTCCCACACCGCGCCGCGGAACCGGTCGGCGAGGTAGTGCACCTCGTCCATCACCACGAAGCCGAGCCCGGTCAGCGTCGAGGAGCCGGCGTAGAGCATGTTGCGCAGCACCTCGGTGGTCATCACCACGATCGGCGCCTCGCCGTTGATGGTGTTGTCGCCGGTGAGCAGGCCGACCTGGTCGGCGCCGTAGCGGTGCGACCAGGTCGCCGTACTTCTGGTTCGAGAGCGCCTTGATCGGCGTGGTGTAGAAGCACTTGCGGCCCTGCTGAGCGCCAGGTGCACGGCGAACTCGCCGACGAGCGTCTTGCCGGAGCCCGGTCGGCGCGGCGACCAGCACGCCGCTGCCGGCCTCGAGCTGCCTTGCAGGCCTCGACCTGGAAGTCGTCGAGCGGCGAAGTCGTAGAGCTGCGCGAAGTCGTGGAAGACCGGCGCGGCCTTCTCGCGGCGGAACCGGGCGTAGCGCTCGCGAGGGCGACTCGGCTCATCAGGCCGACCAGCACCTTCAGCGCCAGCGGCGCGACCTCGACGGTCAGGGGCAGCGCGCCGATCCGCTCGCCGTCGGCGTACGCCACGATGCCGGGCGCGGCGACGGTCACCGCGCGCACGCGGTGGTGCTCGTACTGCCGGGTGGTCGGACGTGCCCGCCGGTGAACAGCTTCGGGTAGGTCGCGCACCAGCCTCGGCTTCGGTCATCGGCTTGATGACCACCACGTCGAGCCAGCCGTCGTCGAGCGACGCGCCGTGGGTGATCCGCAGCCCGCCGCCGAAGGACGGGCCGTTGCCGACCGCGACCAGCATCGCGTCGAGGCTGCGCTCCTCGCCGTCGAGGTCGAGGGTGTAGGGCAGCGGCTCGAGCACCCGCAGCTCGGCGAGCGTGGCCAGCGTTGTAGCGCGACTGCCCGCGCGGCCAGCGCATCGCGTTGGCCCGCTCGTTGACCATCGCGTCGAAGCCGGCGGCGAGCACCGTCACGAAGTACGTCGCGCCGACGCGGGCCAGGTCGATGCGCCGGGTCCGCGAGCCGACCACCACGTCGGCGGCCAGCTGCGGGTCGCTGCGCGGGATGTCGAGGTAGCGGGCCACGTCGTTGCCGGTGCCGGCCGGGATGATGCCGAGACTGGTACCGGTCCCGGCCAGCGGCCTGCACCGCCAGGTGGACCATGCCGTCGCCGCCGACGACCACCAGGCTCTCCACGCCGTCGGCGACGCGCGGTCCGGGCCAGCTCGGCGGCCTCGACCGCGTCGCGCGCCGACGAGCTGCGGACCGTGAAGCCCGGCCTCCTGCAGCCGGGGCAGCGCGATCGCGGCCGTGCGGATCCCGCGCCCCTTGCCGGAGGTCGGGTTCGTCAGGAGCGCGATCTCTCTGGCCACGCGGCGAGGATACGCGGCAGGGCATGGGGCGCGGGGACGCCGGGGCCGACGCCCTACGGTGGGGGCAGACCCGGCGAGCGCGAGACCAGGAGACGACATGGACCTGCAGGTGCCCACCCCGGACGGCCGCGAGCTCGAGGTGCTGGTGGCCGGCCCCGACGACGGGCTGCCGCTGGTCTTCCACCACGGCACCCCGCAGGGCGCCGTCCCCGACCCGCTGGTCGAGGCGCGGCGGCCGAGCGCGGGCTGCGCGTGGTGTCGTACTCCCGGCCCGGCTACGGCGGGTCGACCCCGCGCCCGGACGGCCGCACGACGGGCACGGTCGCCGACGACGCCGCCGACACCGCGGCGGTGCTCGACCACCTCGGGCTCGACCGCTTCGTCACCCTCGGGCTGGTCCGGCGGCGGACCGCGCGCGCTGGCCTGCGCGGCGCTGCTGCCCGGACGCTGCCTGGCCGCCGCGCTGCGGCGTCGGGCCGGTCCCGCCGGCGGAGTACGACGGCGACTTCCTCGCCGGCATGGGCGCGGAGAACGTCGAGGAGTTCGGCGCCGCGTCTCGAGGGGGCCGACGCGCTGGAGGCGTAGCTGGAGGCCGACGGCACCGGGATGTTCACCGCGACCGCCGAGGAGGTGGCCGACCTGCTCGGCGGGCTCGCTCCCGCCGGTCGACCGCGGCCGCGCTGACCGGCGAGCTCGCCGAGCACGCTCGCGCTGCGGGTTCCGGCGCTGCGGCCGTGCAGGGCGTGCGTGGGCTGGCGCGACGACGACCTCGCGCTTCCGGCCGTGGGGCTTCGCGCTCGCCGCATCACCGGTCCCGGTCGCGGTGTGGCAGGGCACCAGGACCTGATGGTGCCCTTCGCGCACGCCCGCTGGCTGGCCGCGCACGTGCCCGGCGTGCGCGCCGCACCTCGTGGACGGGCGAGGGGCACCTCTCGCCTGTGGCCGCAGATCGCCGCGGATCCTCGACGACCTGCTCGACCTCGCCGGCGCTCACTCCTGCGCGGGTGACCCGCACTGGGCATGACGAGCTCCAGCGACCCCCATCGCCAGCGTCGAGCACCAGGATCTCCGACGAAGACCCGGTGCACGCCGGTGGCCAGCGTCGGCCGGCGGTCGGGTCGGTCGCCCGCGACGGCGTTGACCACCGCGCCGAAGACCGCGACCCCGATCGCCGAGCCCGACCGAGCGGGCGAACATGTTGGTCGCCGTGGCGACGCCCCGGTCGCCCCAGGCCACGCTGGACTGGGCGACGACCAGGGCCGGGGCCGCGACCCAGCCCATCCCGAAGCCGATCAGCGCGCAGCCGGCCGCGACGTGCCACAGCGAGCCCGCCGGGTCCAGCAGCGCCAGCACGCAGCGACGCCGGCACGCGGCCAGCCCGACGCCGAGCAGCCCGGTCGCCCGGAAGCCGATCGGTCAGGTAGAGCCGGCCCGGACAGGGACGCCGCGACACCGGCCAGCCCGAGCGTCAGCGCTGCCAGCGCGAAGCCGCTGACGATGGCCGAGGCGCCGAGCACCTCCTGGCCCAGCGTCGGGACGTAGGACGACAGCCCGAGGAGCAGCCCGCCGACGAGCAGGGAGAGCGCGCTGGTGACCCGCAGCGTGCCGCTCGCCGAACACCCACAGCGGCAGCACCGGCTGGCTGACCACTCCGCTCGACGAGGACGAACGCCACCAGGAGCACGACCGCGCGCCCCGAAGATCGCGGGCGTCTGCCAGGCGCCCCACGCCCACGACTGGCCGCCCTCCAGCAGCCCGAGCACGACCAGCGTCGTCGCCAGCGTCAGCAGCGCCGCGCCGGCGTAGTCGATCCGTGACCGGGCCCCGCTCGACCTGCTCGGCGAACCGGCGCAGCATCCAGGCGGCGAGCAGGCAGAGCGGGACGTTCACCCAGAAGATGAACCGCCAGCTCAGCAGCTGGCTGAAGGCCCCGCCGAACGGTGGGGCCGATGACCGAGGAGACGCCCCACACGGCTGGCGACGTAGCCCTGGATCTTCGGCGCGCTCGCGCAGCGTGTAGATGTCGCCGATGACGGTCATCCCGATCGGCTGCACCGCGCCGGCGCCGAGGCCCTGCAGCCCGCGCGCCGACGATCAGCACCGGCATGCTCCAGGCGAGCGCGCACAGCACCGAGCCGAGCAGGAACATCCCGATCCCGTAGTACATCACCGGCTTGCGGCCGAAGGGTCGGCGAGCTTGCCGTTGACCGGGCACCGTGGCCGCCTGGGCGAGCAGGTAGACCGAGAACAGCCACGGGAACTCCCGGAAGCCGCCGAGGTCGCTGCACGATCGAGGGGACCGCGGTCGCGACGATCGTCTGGTCGAGCGCCACCAGCGCCGTCGAGAGCATCACCGCGACCAGGACGGGCCGCGCTCGAGCGCAGGCCGATGTCGCGACGGTCGCTACGGCGGCGGCGGCCAGGTCCCGCTCACAGGCGCAGCGCGACGACGAAGCGCTCCGGGGCGACCCCGACCGCCTTGGCCAGCCGGCCGACCGCCTCGAGGGCCCGGTCGGCGGTGAACGCCGTGCCGGGCACCGCCAGGGTCAGCCGGCCGTCGTAGCTCGAGCAGCAGCACCTGGCCGTAGCGTCCAGGCCTGGTGCGCCTGGCGGCGCCAGGCGTCGTCGAGCACCGGCTCGGGGTAGGCCTGGTCGGCGGCCAGCAGGTCGCAGGCACGATCCGGTCCTCCGCCGCCCGAGAGCGACGCCCTCGACGCGCGGGGCGCCGCGCGACGCTCGACGCCGGCGCGTCCAGGTCACCTCGGCGGTGCCGAGCCAGTCGGGCAGGTCGAAGGGGTCGACGAGCTCGACCGTGTGTCGGGGTCCCGGCACGCCGGCCCTCAGTCCCGCTCGTCGTCGCGCAGGTCGTCCTCGTCCTGGTTGAGCCCGGAGCGGCGCACGGGTCGCACGTCGGGCTCCAGCACCGACGCCTCGTCGTCGGGGATGCCCGTCGAGCGCGCGACGGCCGGCGCCGGCGGTCGACGAGCCGGGCGATGACCTCCGAGACCAGGAACAGCAGCGTCATCGGGACGCGCCAGCATCAGCATCGAGAACGGGTCGGTCGACGGGGTCGCGACGGCGGCGAAGACGAACGTGCCGACCACGATCCAGGGCCGGTGCGCACCCAGCGTCCGGCCGGAGACCACCCCGGCGAGGTTGAGCAGGACCACGAACAGCGGGATCTCGAACGCCACCCCGAAGACCAGCAGCATCCGGGTCATGAAGGAGAAGTACTCGCCGAAGTCGACCAGGTTGGTGCAGGTCGGCCGGCGTGAAGCCGATCAGCACCTGCAGGCCCTTGGGCAGGACGTAGTAGCCGACGCCGACGCCGACGAAGAACAGCGGGCCGGCGACCGCCGCGAACAGCCGGGTCCAGCGCTTCTCGTGCGGGTGCAGGCCGGGGACGATGAAGCCCCAGATCTGCATCAGCCAGTAGGGGCTGGTGACCACGATCGCGGCCAGGCCGCAGAGCTTCAGCTGCAGGAGCAGCGGGCCGCCGACGCCGCCGATGGTGGCCGTCGACTTCACTGCCCGGCAGCTGGTCCATCGCCTTGCGGTAGGGGTCGAGCACGAGGGCGAGCAGCTGGTCGTAGAAGAACAGCGCCACGACGACGGCGACGATCAGCGACCAGGACGACGCGCAGCAGCCGCGCCCGCAGCTCGCGCAGGTGGTCGGCGAGGGCCATCCGGCCGTCGGCGCCGATGGCGTTCTGCGGGTTGGCGCGGAACAGCCCGATGACTCCGGTGACGGACATGGCGGATCAGTCGAGGGACGGACGCAACGGCGGCCGCCGGCTCAGCGCTCGGTGTCGCGCCGGGCCTGCGGCTGCTCGGTCGTCGTCTCGATGCGCTCGGCGGCCTCCGCGCGGCGCTGGGCGTCGACCTGGCGCTGCTCCGTCGGTCTTGGTGTCGTCGTCGTCATCGTCATCAGGCCCTTGGTCTCGGCCTTGAAGATGCGCAGCGCGCGGCCGCTGCCGCGGGCGAGCTCCGGGAGCTTCTTCGCGCCGAAGAGCAGCACGCACGACGAGCAGGATCAGGATGATCTCCGGGCGGGCCCAGGTACTCCCATGTCGTCCTCTTCACTGGTCGACTCCAGCCCATCGTACGCACGCGACCTTGGGACGGGTCCATACTACGGCCGCGGGCGTCAGGAGTAGTTCGCCAGCGCGTCGGCGGCCGATCCGTCGGACACTGCTCGGCGAACTCCGGCGGGTCCACGACCCGGGCGCCGGCGCCCAGCCGCAGCATCAGCCGGACCAGCCAGCGCCGGGTCGCCGGCGCGCAGCCGGACCGTCAGGCCGCCGCCCGCGGCCGCCTCGGCGGACCTGCTCGGTCGGGTAGTACTCCGCGACCCAGCGCGCCTCGGGGCTCCAGGAGCAACGGTGACCGCGAGGTCGTCGGGCGAGGGCGGGAAGATGCCGTCGGCGAGGTCGCGCGGGCTCGAGGCCGTGGTGCTCCTGCGCGGGGGTGTCGAGCACCTCGGCCGTGGAGATCCGGTCGAGCCGGAAGAGCCGCTGGTCCTCGGCGAGGTGGCACCACGCGTCGAGGTAGGTGTTGCCCTCGGCGGTGACCAGCCCGCAGCGGGTCGACCACCCGCTCGGTGGACTCGTCGCGCGAGGGGACGTAGTAGTCGAGCCGCACCTGCCGGCGCGCGGTCACGGCGCCCGTCGAGCCGCTCGCGCAGCTCGCGGTGACGTCGCTGGCGCCGGTCGAGCCGGACGTCGACCTGCGCGGCCAGCGCCGGCGCCGTCGCCGGCGGCCGCCTCGAGCTTGCCCAGCGTGCGGTCCACGATCGGGCGGACGTCGTCGTCGCTGCCCTCGCGCAGCGCCCGCAGCGCGACGATCAGCGCGGACGGCCTCGGAGCTGTCGAGCCGCAGCGGGCGGCGGAGGTAGTCCGCGTTGGACACCCGGATCACGCCCTCGCCCTCGAGCGCGTCCATGTCGACGTCGATCAGGTCGCCCATGCCGAGGCCCGGGCAGCCCGCAGAACCACAGCACGTTGAGGTCCTTGACGATCTGGGCGGGCTTGACCCCGAAGTCGGCGGCCGCCTGGTCGACGGAGACCTCGCGCCGCGCCTGGATGTAGGGCACCAGGGCCAGCAGCCGGGCGACCTGGTCGCGGGCGCCGCTCACGACGCGGCCTCGTCCGCGTCGGCGCGGGCCGCTGCGCGAGCCGGCGACGACCTCGGCCGCGGAGCTCGCTCGGGGCTCCACGCACGACCACGTCGGCGCCGTAGCCGAGCACCTCGTCGGCGAAGCCGTCGCTGCGCGCCGTACGTACGCGACGAGGCGGTCCCAGCCGTCGGGGACGCCGTCCTGGTCGGGCGCCGGCTGCGGCGTGCCGGCGCAGCCCGTGGCCCGCGCCGCGGCGCACCAGCACCTGGGCGGTGCGGTCGGCCGGCGCCGGGGCCAGCGACTGGGTCAGCGGCGCGCAGGTCGGTGCCGGGCGGGACGACGAACGTGCCGGGCTGGCCGTCGGTCGCGACGGCGCCCTGCACGCGGGAGAGCCGGAAGACCCGCGGCGTCGTCGCGGTCGGTGTCGTGGCCCGGCGACGTACCACCGGCCGCGGTAGGACACCACGCCCCAGGGCTGGAGGTGCCGGGTCGCGGCCTCGGGCTCGACGGAGGACGTGCGGTAGTCGAAGCGGACCGGCGGTGCGGGTGCGGGTGGCGTCCCAGAACGGCTCGAAGGCCGGCTCCTCGGCGGTGAGCTGGGGCTGCACGACGTCGAGCGCGGCCCGGTCGACGCGTGACGCCGGCCGCCTTGAGCTTGACCAGCGCGTCGGAGGTGGCCGCGGCGAGGCCGGCGTGCTGCCAGACCCGCGCGGCGAGCCCGATGACGGCCGCCTCCTCGGGCTCGAGGTCGATGTCGGGCAGCTCGAACGCCGAGCGCTCGATCCGGTAGCCCGGCTCGTCCTCGAACGCCCGGTCGACGTAGCCGACCTCGATGGGGATGCCGAGGGAGCGCAGCTCCTCCTTGTCGCGCTCGAACATCTTCTCGAACGCGTCGTCGCCGGCCTCGCGGTAGGGCTCGATGACCTCGCGCAGCCGGTCCTTGGTGACGTAGGTGCGCGCCACGAGCAGCGTGATCAGCAGGTTGATCAGGCGCTCACTCTTGCGGGCGGTCATGTCCTCCCTCGACAGGTTCATGAGGAGGCGAACCTACCCCACGCAACGGCCGCGCTCAGCCGTCGACGCCGAGGACGTCGACGACGAAGGCGAGCGTGGAGTTGGCGGGGATGCCGGGCTGCGCCTTGCCGCCGTACGCGTCGGCCGCGGGCGCGATGATCAGCACCCGGCTGCCCCGCTTGAGCCCGGGGATGCTCTTGTCCCAGGCGGGGATCAGGCCGCTGACGCCGATCCCGAACGGCACCGGCGCACCGCGGGTGTAGGAGGAGTCGAAGGCCTTGTTCTTGCCCCAGACGGCGCCGTAGTAGTTGAACGTCACGAGGTGGCCGGACTTGGCGGCCGGGCCGTCGCCCTCGATGAGCGGGATGACCTCGAGCTTCTTCGGGGCCTGCTTGGGCGCCTTCGACCAGTCGAAGCCGGTGACCTTGCCGCCGCTCTCCTCCACGACCGGGGCGCCGGCCGGGGCCGCGACCTTGTCGCCCTCGGGGCCGTCGATGACCTCCTTCGGCTCCACCGACAGCAGGTCGACGACGAAGAGCACGGTGTCGCTGGTCTTCAGCTTCAGCTGCGGCGCGCCCGCCTTGCCCCAGATGTCCTCGACGGTGGCCGCGATCGCGATCCGGGAGCCCTGAGGCTTGCCGACCAGGTCGTCGATGACGACCTTGAAGAACTGGTTCTCGGAGAGCTCGATCTGGTACGGCGTGCCCTGGTCGGTGCTGCTGAAGATCTTCTTGCCGTCCGAGCCCTTGGCGACGTACAGGTTGAACATCGCCTTCTTGCTGGCCCGGGCGGGGTCGCCGGTGCCGGCGGTGACGACCTGCGTCTCGGGCTTGTCGACGCTCACCGCGGGGTCGACCGACACCTTCGGCTCCTCGCCGAACGCCCCGCTGACCGCGAGGCCCTTGATGTCGTCGCCCATGTCGACCTTCGGGGCGGCCTTGCCGGAGTCGTCGCTCCCGCCGCAGGCGGCGCTCGTGAGGAGCAGGACGGTGGCCAGGAGGAGCATGAGCAGACGACGCACGGAGAGTTTCACCTCGGGAGAAGACGGGGTCGGGCTCCGACCACCATAGCCAGGGCCCGGAAGGCCGCCGCCAGCAGCCGAGAGGCGGGCGGTCGGGCGGGTGTGCTACATGCCCTCGATGAGCTTGTGCACCCGCTCGTCGTGGGCCCGGAACGGGTCCTTGCACAAGACGGTGCGCTGGGCCTGGTCGTTGAGCTTGAGGTGGACCCAGTCGACGGTGAAGTCGCGGCGCCGCTCCTGGGCCTTCTTGATGAACTCGCCGCGCAGCCGGGCACGGGTGGTCTGCGGCGGGACCGACTTGGCCTCGAACACCTGCAGGTCGTTGGTGACCCGGGTGACCGCGCCGCGCTTCTCCAGGAGGTAGTAGAGGCCGCGGCGGCGGTGGATGTCGTGGTAGGCCAGGTCGAGCTGGGCGACCCGGGGGTGGCTGAGCGGGAGGCCGTTCTGGGCGCGGTAGCGGTCGATGAGCTTCCACTTGATGACCCAGTCGATCTCGCGCTCGACCAGACCGAGGTCCCCGGACTCCACGGCCTTCAGGCCGCGCTCCCACAGGTCGAGCACCCGCGCGATCAGCGGGGTCTCGATCTCGCGACGGTCCACGAAGTCGCGGGCGCGGGTGAGGTACTCCTGCTGGATGTCGAGCGCGCTGGCCTCGCGGCCGTTGGCCAGGCGCACCTTGCGGCGGCCGGTCATGTCGTGGGAGATCTCGCGGATCGCCCGGATCGGGTTCTCCATCGTGAGGTCGCGCATCACCACGCCCTCCTCGATCATCCGCAGCACGAGGTCGCAGCTGGCCACCTTGAGCATGGTGGTCGTCTCGCTCATGTTGGAGTCGCCGACGATCACGTGCAGCCGGCGGTAGCGCTCGGCGTCGGCGTGCGGCTCGTCGCGGGTGTTGATGATCGGCCGGGACCGCGTCGTCGCGGAGCTGACGCCCTCCCAGATGTGCTCGGCGCGCTGGGACACCGAGTACATCGCGCCGCGCGGGGTCTGGATCACCTTGCCGGCCCCGACGATGATCTGGCGGGTCACCAGGAACGGGATCAGCACGTCGGCGAGCTTGGAGAACTCCCCGTGCCGGCTGACCAGGTAGTTCTCGTGGCACCCGTAGGAGTTGCCGGCCGAGTCGGTGTTGTTCTTGAAGAGGTAGACGTCGCCGGCGATGCCCTCGTCGTGCAGCCGCCGCTCGGCGTCGACGAGCAGCCCCTCGAGGACCCGCTCCCCCGCCTTGTCGTGGGCGACGAGGTCGATGATGTCGTCGCACTCGGGGGTGGCGTACTCCGGGTGGCTGCCGACGTCGAGGTAGAGCCGCGCGCCGTTGCGCAGGAACACGTTGCTGCTGCGACCCCAGGACACCACCTTGCGGAACAGGTAGCGGGCAACCTCGTCCGGCGAGAGGCGCCTCTGCCCGCGGAACGTGCAGGTGACGCCGTACTCGTTCTCGATCCCGAAGATCCGGCGGTCCACCTGCTCAGCCTAGGCGCAGGGCGCAACCCCTCCCCCGCCGACGCGCGGCACCCCGGTGAGCCAGGTTGTGGCCGATCGCTGCAGGATGGCCGGCTTCTGGCCCAGGGCTGCACGCGGAAGGGCCCGTATGGCGCGGGGATCGGCCACTTTCAGGGGGACGGGTGACGCCGGGCGAGGCGGGCCTCGAAGCGGCGCCGGCCCTCGTCGTGGAACTGCGACTCCCGGTGCATCGACAGCCACGGGTCGAGCCGGTCGACCCGGTGCCGACGGCCCAGGGTCTCGTCGGCCTCGCGCAGGATCGTCTCGGGTCGCAGCAGGAGGTCCGCGGCGGTGTACCCGCGCCGGTGCCAGCCGGCCGAGAGCAGCCGACGGTCCCGTGCGAGGTCGTCGCGGTGCTGCGCGGGGTCGCGGTGCACCCCACCGTCGTACTCGTGGAGCATCCGGCTGCCCACGATCCACAGGTCGCCTCGCGCCACGAACGCGCCGGCGGCGTCGCGGACCTCGCGCTGCGGGACGACCGGGACGCCGCAGGCCCGGTGGAGCACGCGCAGCAGCGACTCCCACGGGGACTCGGACCGGTCCATCCACCCGACGGCGCGGGCGAGTCGGGCGGCGCCCCACCGACGGCGGTCGGTGGCCCTTCGCAAGGCCTCCTCGGTGGTGAGGCCGGACGCGAGCGCGGAGTCGCCGAGCACCACGAGGTCGAGCAGGCGGAGGTCCCGGGCGCAGGCGAGCAGCACCTCCTCGACGGTGGCGACCCTCAGACCGTCGCGGCGGACCGTCGCGACGGGGCGGGTGTGACGCATGACGAGGACCTCGGGCCGCTTCGGTCGGGTCTCGGACGTCGCCGTGCTCACGAAGACCGGGAGGTCGCCGGCCGGAGGTGGCAGCCACAGCCCGTGCAGGGCCGCACCGGTCAGGTGCGTGAAGCAGCCAGAGCGTGGCAGGAGCTCCTGCCAGGCGGCCAGGTCGGCGGCACGGGCGTCGGCGGGGTCGGTCGCGCGCCGGTAGAGCCCGTGGCCGACCCGCTGCCACCCTCGTCGACGTACCTCACCGACCACCACGTCCTGCTCTGCTCGCATGGCGGGACGGTGCAGGACGGAGCGCCGAGGCGCGAAGGGGCAGTTCCCCGACCTGTGGACGGCGCCCGCGGCGTCGGCTCGAAACTGGCCGCTGCCCGCACCGTACGACGGCGTGGCGCGGGACCCGGGGGCCACAACCGGGCCGACGTGCGGGGATCGGCCACAACCGGGCCGACCGGGGGCTGGGACCCGGCAAGTCAGACGGGCGGGTCAGACGGGCGGGTCAGACGGACGGGTCAGACGGGCGGGGCGATGGGAGGCTCGGGGTCGCCGGGGTCGGGCTCGGCGGCGTGGGCGCCGCCGGTGGGGGCCGGGTCCTCGGCGGCGGGCGCCTCGCCGTTGCCCAGGATCGCGCCGAGCTCGGCGCGGTGAGCCGCCGGAACTTGCGCTGCTGGGTCGCGGGTGCGGTCCAGGACGGCGACCTCGAGGTTCTCCGCGGGGATCACCCGGGTCTCGGTCTCGCCCTGGCCCAGCGCCTGGACGGCCAGGCGCGATGGCGTCGGCGAGGCCGGCGCCGGGCGGTGAGTGCTCCTTGAGGTACGTCGTGGCCCGCTCGGCCGACCCGCCCATCACCGCGAAGCCGTGCTCGTCGGCGACCTGGCCGTCGTAGGTCAGCCGGTAGATCGAGTCGTCCTCGGGGGTGTCGCCGACCTCGGCGACGAAGATCTCGACCTCGTAGGGCTTCTCGCCGCCGCTGGAGAAGATCGTGCCGAGGGTCTGGGCGTAGGCGTTGGCCAGGCCGCGGCCGGTGACGTCGCGACGGTCGTAGGCGTAGCCGCGCATGTCGGCGAGCCGCACGCCGGCGATGCGGAGGTTCTCGAACTCGTTGTAGCGGCCGACCGCGGCGAAGGCGATCCGGTCGTAGATCTCGCTGACCTTGTGCAGGGCCTGGGAGAGGTTCTCCGAGACGAACACGATGCCGTCGACGTACTGCACGACGACCAGCGAGCGGCCGCGGGCGATGCCCTTGCGCGCGAAGTCGGCCCGGTCCTTCATCAGCTGCTCGGGCGAGACGTAGAACGGCATGCTCATGGGTGCGGGTCCTCGTCGGGTCTGCGGGGCGGGGACCGCTCGGGGGCGTCAGGTCAGGGGGGCGGCGGGGCCGTCGGGCCGGTGCATCCGGGCGGCGATGACCCGGTCGGCCACGGCGGCCACCTCGTCGTCGGGCAGCCGGCGGTAGCCGTCGGCGGTGATCACGCCGACGACGGGGAAGATCCGGCGGGTGACGTCGGGGCCGCCGGTGGCCGAGTCGTCGTCGGCGGCGTCGTACAGCGCCTGGACGACGGCGGTCACGCAGCCCGTCGGCGTCGAGGTCCTCGCGGTAGAGCTTCTTCAGCGACCCGCGGGCGAACAGCGACCCGGAGCCCACGGAGTGGAAGGCGGTCTCCTCGTAGCGCCCGCCGGTGACGTCGTAGGAGAAGATCCGGCCCTGCTCGGCGGTCAGGTCGTAGCCGGCGAACAGCGGCACGACGGCCAGGCCCTGCATGGCCAGCGCCGAGGTTCGCCGCGGATCAGCGCGGCCAGCCGGTTGGCCTTGCCGTCCATGGAGAGCGTCGTGCCCTCGATCTTCTCGTAGTGCTCGAGCTCGGTCTGGAACAGCCGGACCATCTCCACCGCGATGCCGGCCGTGCCGGCGATCCCGACGCAGGAGTACTCGTCGGCGGGGAAGACCTTCTCGATGTCGCGCTGGGCGATGATGTTGCCCATCGTGGCGCGGCGGTCGCCGGCCATCACCACGCCGCCGGGGAAGGTCGGCGGCCACGATCGTGGTGCCGTGCGGGGCCAGGTCCGGCGGCGTTGCCCTCCGGGCAGGGCGCGGCGGCGCGGGCAGCAGGTCGGGCGCCTGCTCGGAGAGGAAGTCGGCGAACGAGGAGGAGCCGGGCGCCAGGAACGGCGCGGCCCCAGGCGGGAGTCGCTCAACGGCTCACTCGCCGCCCTTCTGGATGAACGACTTCACGAAGTCCTCGGCGTTGGTCTCCAGGACGTCGTCGATCTCGTCGAGGATCGCGTCGATGTCCTCGTCGAGCTGCTCCTTGCGCTCGGCGACGTCGCTCTGCGGGGCGCGCCTCGGTCTGGTCCTCGGTCTCCGAGGCCTTCTTGGGCTGCTTCTGCTCCTGTGCCATCAGGTCCTCCTGGTGCGAGCGTCGACCCTGTGTCGACCCTACCGAGTCAGCGCGGCGAACAGCGCCTCAGCCGTGTCACAACGGTCGAGCAGTTCGCCCACGTGGGCGCGGCTCCCCCGCAGCGGGTCGATCGTGGGCACCCGCTGCAGCGACGTCGCGGCCCGGCAGGTCGAAGATGACCGAGTCCCAGGAGGCGGCGGCGATCTGGTCGGCGTACTTCTCGAGGCAGCGTCCGCGGAAGTAGGCCCGGGTGTCGGTCGGGGGCCGGACCATCGCGGCCGCGACCTCCTCGTCGGTCGAGCAGCCGCTCGATGCGGCCCAGCCGCACCAGGCGGTGGTAGAGGCCCTTGTCGGGGCGGATGTCGGCGTACTGCAGGTCGATGAGGTGCAGCTTGGCGTCGTCCCACTCCAGGCCGTCGCGGTCGCGGTACTGCTCGAGCAGCTGCAGCTTGGCGACCCAGTCCAGCTCGCGCGCGCACAGCATCGGGTCGGTCTCGAGCCGGCCGAGCACGGACTCCCAGCGGGCGAGCACGTCGACGGTCTGCGCGTCGGCGTCGGAGCCGTAGCGGTCCTCGACGTACTTGCGGGCCAGGTCGAGGTACTCCATCTGCAGCTGGACGGCGGTCAGCCGGCGGCCGTCGGCCATGCGTCAGCAGGTGCTTCAGCGTGGGGTCGTGGGAGACCTCGCGCAGCGCCCGCACCGGCTGCTGCGACGGCGAGGTCGGCGCCGATGAAGCGGTCCTCGATCATCGCCAGCACCAGCGAGGTGGTGCCGACCTTGAGGTACGTCGAGATCTCGGCGAGGTTGGCGTCGCCGATGATGACGTGCAGGCGGCGGTACTTCTCGGGGTCGGCGTGCGGCTCGTCGCGGGTGTTGATGATCGGCCGCTTGAGGGTGGTCTCGAGCCCGACCTCGACCTCGAAGTAGTCGGCGCGCTGGCTGATCTGGAAGCCGTGCTCGCGGCCGTCCTGGCCGATGCCGACCCGGCCGGCGCCGCAGACGACCTGGCGGCTGACGAAGAACGGGGTGAGGTGCTGGACGATCTCGCCGAACGGGGTGGTCCGCCGCATCAGGTAGTTCTCGTGGGCGCCGTAGGAGGCGCCCTTGTTGTCGGTGTTGTTCTTGTAGAGCAGGATCGGCGCCGCGCCCGGGAACGGCGGCCGCGAAGCGGGTGGCGTCGAGCGTCGACCTGCTCCCCCGCCTTGTCCCACTTCACGACGTCGCGGGGGTTGGTGCACTCCGGCGAGGAGTACTCCGGGTGCGCGTGGTCGACGTAGAGCCGGGCGCCGTTGGTGAGGATGACGTTGGCCAGCCCGAGGTCCTCGTCGGTGAGCTGGGAGGCGTCGGCCACCTCGCGCGACATGTCGAACCCGCGGG
Source organism: uncultured Actinomycetota bacterium (assembly GCA_963781745.1). GTDB lineage: Bacteria > Actinomycetota > Actinomycetes > Propionibacteriales > Nocardioidaceae > Nocardioides_B. Next base: position 279,942 of record CAWAHH010000004.1, read on the forward strand.
CGTCGCGCAGCGGGCGACTCCTCCTCGAAGTCCCAGCGGGCCCGCCGGGCCCGCAGGTTGCTGCTGGCGTAGGCGTTGACCACCTGGGAGGAGGCCACCATCGGGTTGGCCGTGGGCTGGCCCTGGACCGAGATGCCGAACTCGGTCTCGGTGCCCATGACGCGCCGCACACTCATGGCCGCGAGCCTACGCGGCGCGGCCTGACAGGATGAGGGCCATCCGTGACATGATGGTCGCCATGCCGAGATCGTCGCGCTGGTCGACCCCTCGGCATGCCGTCGTGGGCTCCGCGCCGGCGGTCCGTCGTACGCCGGGACAACCTGATGCACGCCGCGACCGCGGTGCTGGTGCGCGACCCGCGGCCGCCGGGTCTACGTGCACCGCCGCTCCCCGGACAAGGACTGGGCGCCCGCCCACCACGACGCGGCCGCCGGCGGGGTGCTCGCCGCGAGCGAGGAGCCCGCTGGCCTCGCGCGGTCCGCGAGCTCGGCCGAGGAGCTCGGGCATCGAGGGCGCGACGCTGCGTGCCGCTGGGCCTCTCGGTGTACGAGCGACGCCACGACCCGCTGCGTCGAGCACGTGCTTCGAGACTACCTGGGACGGGCCGGTCGTGCACGCCGACGGCGAGGTGGTCTGGGGGGCGTGGATGACGCTGGCCGAGCTCGACGGGCTACCTGGCCGACCCGGACTGGCCGTTCGTCCCCGACACCCGGGCGCTCCTGACCCGGCTGGCCGCCGCGGCGTCGCGCGACTACGCGGCGCTGACCACCCTGGCCGCGACCGGTGGCTGAGGTGCGAGCGCAGGGGCACGGCTCCGGCGAGGCGCGCGCGGTCGCGGCCGCGGAGGCGCTCGGCCTCGCGTTCACGCTGACGCGGCACGGCCCGGTCTCCTCGCTGGAGGAGGCGGCCGCCGCGCGAGGGGTAGCGCCGAGCGCCATCGTGAAGACGATGGTCGTGCGGGTCAGCGACGAGGACTACCGGTTCGTGCTGGTCCCCGGTGACCGGGAGATCGCCTGGCCCCGGCTGCGGGCGCTGCTCGGGGTGAACAGGCTGTCGATGCCGAGCGCCGACGTCGCCCTCGAGGTGACCGGCTACGTGCGCGGCACGATCACCCCGCTGGGCGCCCGGACCGCGTGGCCGGTCGTCGCGGACGCCTCGCTGAACGGCGAGGTCTCGATCGGCGCCGGCGCGCACGGCGTCGCCCTGACCGTGGCCGCCGCCGACCTGGTCCGCGCCCTCGGCGCGACGGTCGCCGACGTCACCGACCCGGTGGGCTGAGCCGACCTCCCGGGACCCCTCAGTCGAGGTAGTGGGTCCCCGGCTTGTGCGCCCGGTCCGGCAGGCCGCGCACGGCCCAGGTGACCACGCCCGCGACGACGCGACCAGCACGACGGCGAGGCCGACGCAGAAGAACATGGCCCCAGGCTAGGCCGTGCCCCGGGACCGTCGTACCGCACGGTCCCGGGTGCGCGCGAGCGTCCGGTCAGAGGTACTGGCCGGTGTTGGAGACGGTGTCGATGGAGCGGCCCGGCTCGGTGCCCTGCTTGCCGGTGATCAGCGTGCGGATGAACACGATCCGCTCGCCCTTCTTGCCGGAGATGCGGGCCCAGTCGTCGGGGTTGGTGGTGTTCGGGCAGGTCCTCGTTCTCCTTGAACTCGTCGACGCAGGCCTGCAGCAGGTGGGTGACCCGCAGGCCCTTCTGGTCGAGGTCGAGGAGGTCCTTGATCGCCATCTTCTTGGCCCGGTCGACGATGTTCTGGATCATCGCGCCGGAGTTGAAGTCCTTGAAGTAGAGGACCTCCTTGTCGCCGTTGGCGTAGGTGACCTCGAGGAAGCGGTTCTCCTCGGTCTCGGTGTACATCCGCTCCACGGTGGCCTGGATCATCCCGGCCACGCAGGCGTCGCTTGTCGCCGGCGAACTCGGCGAGGTCGTCGGCGTGCAGCGGCAGGGTCGCGGTGAGGTACTTGGAGAAGATGTCGCGGGCCGACTCGGCGTCGGGGCGCTCGATCTTGATCTTCACGTCGAGGCGGCCGGGCCGCAGGATCGCCGGGTCGATCATGTCCTCGCGGTTGGAGGCGCCGATGACCAGGACGTTCTCCAGGGTCTCGACGCCGTCGATCTCGCTGAGCAGCTGCGGGACGATGGTGTTCTCGACGTCGGAGGACACGCCCGACCCGCGGGTGCGGAACAGCGAGTCCATCTCGTCGAAGAACACGATGACCGGGGTGCCCTCGCTGGCCTTCTCCCGGGCCCGCTGGAACACCAGCCGGATGTGCCGCTCGGTCTCCCCGACGTACTTGTTGAGCAGCTCGGGGCCCTTGATGTTGAGGAAGTAGGACTTGCCCTCCTGCGCCGGTCTTGGCCGCGACCTTCTTGGCCAGCGAGTTGGCGACCGCCTTGGCGATCAGCGTCTTGCCGCAGCCGGGCGGGCCGTAGAGCAGCACGCCCTTGGGCGGCTTGAGCTCGTGCTCGATGAACAGCTCGGGGTGCAGGTAGGGCAGCTCGACGGCGTCGCGGATCGTCTCGATCTGGCCGCTTGAGGCCGCCGATGTCGTTGTAGTCGATGTCGGGGACCTCTTCGAGGACCAGCTCCTCGACCTCGGACTTCGGCACCCTCTCGTAGACGTAGCCCGAGCGGGCGTCGAGCAGCAGCGAGTCGCCGGCGCGCAGCGTCTCGTCGCGCAGCGGGCTCGGCGATGCGCACCACGCGCTCCTCGTCGGCGTTGGCGATGACCAGGACGCGGTCGCCGTCGGCGAGGATCTCCTTGAGCATCACCACCTCGCCGACCTGCTCGAACTCGAGGGCGGCGACGACGTTGAGGGCCTCGTTGAGCATGACCTCCTGGCCGCGCTGCAGGTCGTCGAGGTCGACCGACGGGCTGACGTTGACCCGCAGCTTGCGGCCCGCCGGTGAACACGTCGATGGAGTCGTCCTCGTTGCGGGCCAGGAAGGTGCCGAAGCCGGCCGGCGGCTGCGCGAGCCGGTCGACCTCCTCCTTGAGGGTCATGATCTGGTCGCGGGCCTCGCGCAGCGTCTGGGCGAGCCGCTCGTTCTGGGCGGTGACGCGCGGCCAGGGAGCGCTGGGTCTCGGCGAGCCGCTGCTCGACGCGCGCGGGAGTGCACCGGGCTCTCGGCCAGGCGGCGGCGCAGCTCGCTGACCTCGTCCTCGAGGAAGCCGAGCTGGCTCTCGCAGCTCCGTCGGGCGTGCGCGGCCCGACCGGCCCTGACCACTCTCTGATGCTGGCATGTCAGTCACCTCCACAGCGTGGGTGCTACGGACGTTCGACACTACCCGCGGCGCGCGCGAGGTTCCGAAGCGGGATGACCGCCGGATGTGTCCGTGTTCTGCCGCAACCGTGACCTCGCCGCGGATACGCGGCTGGCCCGGACGGCGACCGGCGGCCCCGTCAGTCGTCGTACGGCTCCTCGGCGACCTGCGGCGGCAGTCCCGCCGGCCGCGGGCCCGGCGTAGTCGACGCCGTAGGCGCCCGGCGCCGGGCGGCGCTTCTTGGCCGGCGCCGTCTCCCCCGGGGCCATCCGGCGGGCGGTGACCAGGAAGCCGGTGTGGCCGATCATCTTGTGCCCGGGGCGGACGGCGAGGCCCTCGACGTGCCAGTCGCGCACCAGGCGTCTCCCACGGCTGCGGCTCGGTGAAGCCGCCGTGCGCGCGCAGCGTCTCGACGGTCCGGCCGAGCTGGGTGGTGGTGGCGACGTAGGCGCAGACGAGGCCGCCGGGGGTCAGCACCTCGGCGACCCGGTCGACGCACTCCCAGGGCGCCAGCATGTCGAGCACGACCCGGTCGACGTCGCTCGTCGTCGAGGCTCTCGACGAGGTCGCCGACGGTGAGCTTCCAGGCCGGGTGCCGGCCGTCGAAGAACTGGTCGACGTTCTGCTCGGCGACGTCGGCGAACTCCTGGCGCCGCTCGTAGGACGACACCAGGCCGTGCGGGCCGACGGCGCGCAGCAGCGAGCAGGTCAGCGCCCCGGACCCGACGCCGGCCTCGACGACGCGGGCGCCCGGGGAAGACGTCGGCCATCGCGACGATCTGGGCGGCGTCCTTGGGGTAGACGACCGCGGCCCCGCGCGGCATCGAGACCACGAACTCGTTGAGCAGCGGCCGGAAGACGAGGTACTCGCCGCCGGCCGAGGAGGTGATGCTGAAGCCCTCCGGACGGCCGATCAGGTCGTCGTGGTCGATCGAGCCGCGGTTGGTGAAGAACTGCTTGCCCGCGGTCGAGGCAGATGTTGTGCCGGCGGCCCTTGGTGTCGGTCAGCCGGACCCACTCCCCGGCCCGCAGCGGGCCGCGGTGCACGCCGGACCAGGCCTGCGGGGCCACGTCCCGCTCGTCGGGCACGGCCCACGGTGGCTCGGGCGGTCGACGATGGGCTCGGTGGCAGCTGGACCTCTCACGCGGGTCGGGGCGCCCCGACGGGCCGTGCCCCTCAGCCGCCGGCGGCGAACGCCTTGTCGACGTCCTCGGTGACCAGCACGCCGAAGATGCTGCCGTCGGGGTCGAGCGAGGAGGTACTCCGAGGCCGGCGCCTTCTGCATGGCCAGGATCAGCGGCTCGCCGGCGATGTCGGCCGGAGAACGACAGCCCGGGCTCGAGGCGAGCGGGCGACGGCGCTGACCGGCAGCCAGGGCCGGCGGTCCTCCGGGGTGGCGAGCACCGCCGCCTCGTTGACGATGGCGCTGGGCCGGCCGGTCGCGTCGAGCACCACGATGCTGCCGGCCTGCTCCTCCTGGGCGCGGCGCACCGCCTCGGCCAGGGGCAGGTCGTGCGGGACCGCGAGCGTACGGCGGGCCAGGCGCGGGCCCGCAGCGCGGGCAGCCGGCGGCGTACCCGGGCGGAGACGATCGACGGCGGAGGCCCCGCTCCACAGGAAGCTCGCGATGACGAAGGCGAAGACGTAGTCGGTGAGGGTCGCCGGGCGCGCGCCGAGCGACGAGCTGCCGCACGAACGGGTAGGCGAGCGCCAGCAGCGGCGGCGACCCGGCCGCCCCAGCCGGCCACGATCGGTGCCCTGGTGCGGGTTGCCGGTGGCCTTCCAGACGGCGGCGCGCAGCACCCGGCCGCCGTCGAGCGGCAGGCCCGGCACGAGGTTGAGCACGCCGACGACGAGGTTGGCGCAGGCCAGCCCCTTGGCCGCCAGGTCGAGCAGCGGCCGTCGGGGGCGAGGGTCGCGCAGCGGGAGGGCGGCGATGCCGACGGCCAGCGAGGTCAGCGGGCCGACGACGGAGACCCCGAACTCGCGGCCGGGGGTGTCCGGCTCCCCGTCGATCTCGGTGACGCCGCCGAGGAAGTGCAGGGTGATCGAGGTGACCGGGCAGCCCGAAGCGCTGGGCCATCAGGGCGTGCGAGGCCTCGTGCAGCAGCACCGAGAGGTAGAGCAGCACCGCGAAGGCGAGCCCGGCGACGTACTTCCAGCCGCCGAGGCCGGGCTCGACCTGCGTCGACCGCCGGGGCGAGCATCACCGAGATCAGCGACCGCGACGAGCAGCCAGGACGAGCGGACCAGGACGTCGACGCCGCCGATCTGACCGATCCTGAGCGTGCCGGGCGGGCGCCGGGGCGTCGGCCGACCGCGGGTCGGCTCGGTCGCCGGGTCGGCGGTGCGCTGTTCCACGTCTCGACGCTATCGCGGCGACCGCCGCTCCGGCGCCGTCGCCGGACGGCAGGACGCGTGACGTGTCGGTGCGGCTGGCCTACGGTCGGTGCGCGGGACGGGACAGGCACGGCGACGCCGGTGCGACCGGGTGACCCGTGCCGGCGGCGGAGCGCACCGCTCGTCGACGGCGTCGACGTGCTCGGCTCGCTGTCCCCGAGCCGGGCCGGCGACTTCATGGCCTGCCCGCTGCTGTTCCGCTACCGCACCGTCGACCGGCTGCCCGAGCCGTCGTCCCCGGACGCCGTGCGCGGCACCGTGGTGCACAAGGTGCTCGAGGACCTCTTCGACCTGCCCGCGGCCGACCGGACGCCCGACCGGGCCGCCGAGCTGCTGCAGCCGGCGTGGGAGCCGATCCTGGAGGCCGAGCCGGAGGTCGCGGAGATGTTCGGCTCGCGAGGGCCCCGAGGTCGGCGCCTGGCTCGCGTCCTGCCAGGAGTCGCTCGGCCGCTACTTCGCGCTGGAGGACCCGACCCGGCTCGAGCCGGCCGAGCGGGAGCTGTACGTCGAGACGCTGCTGGACTCCAAGCTGCTGCTGCGCGGCTTCATCGACCGGCTCGACATCGCCCCGACCGGGGAGATCCGGGTCGTCGACTACAAGACCGGCAGGGCGCCCGCACGAGGCGTTCGAGGCCAAGGCGCTGTTCCAGATGAAGTTCTACGCGCTCGTGGTCTGGCGCACCCGCGGGGTGGTGCCCGCGGATGCTGCAGCTGATCTACCTCGGCAGCGGCGAGGTGCTGCGCTACTCCCCCGACGAGCGCGACCTGCTGGCCACCGAGCGCAAGGTCGAGGCGCTGTGGGAGGCGATCCTCACCGCCCAGGAGACCGGCGACTGGCGGCCGCGCAAGAGCGCGCTGTGCGGCTGGTGCGCCCACCGCGCGCTGTGCCCCGCGTGGGGCGGCACTCCTCCCCCGCTTCCCGAGCCGGAGCCGGAGCCCGAGCGCGAGCCGATCACCGGCCCGTGACGTCCGCGCCGGGCCGACGGTGGGTCGGTCCTCGACCGGACGTCAGAGGTTGCGCTCGGCCCAGAGCGCGGCCTGGGTGCGGTCGACGACGCCGATGCGCTGGAAGACCGAGGTCAGGTGGGCCTTGACGGTGCGCTCGCTGATGCCGAGCCGGCGGGCGATCTGCTTGTTGGCCAGCCCGGTCGCGCACCAGCGCCGAGCACCTCGGCCTCGCGGGGGGTCAGCTGGCGATCGCCGGGGGCCGGCCTCGGTGCGCGCGGTCAGCAGCTGCGCGGGCGACCCGCGGGTGCAGCGGCGACTCGCCCCGGCTGACGGCGCGGACGCCGTCGAGCAGGTCCTCGGGCTCGGCGTCCTTGAGCAGGTAGCCCACCGCGCCGGCGTCCAGGGCGGCCACGATCCGCGCGCTGTCGGAGAACGACGTGAGCACCACGACCTCGCACGCCGAGGTCCTCGGCCAGGATCCGCCGGGTGGCCTCGACGCCGTCCATGCCGGGCATCTGCAGGTCCATCACGACCACGTCGGGGCGGGTCTCGCGGACCACGTCCGACGGCCTCGGCGCCGTCGCCGGCCTGGCCGACGACCTCGATGTCGCCGGCGCCGGCCGAGCAGCTGCGCGAGGCCGGTGCGCACGACGGCGTGGTCGTCGACGAGCACGACCCGGATCTTCTCGGCTCATCGTGCACACCTCCAGGTGCACCGTAGTGCCGGCGCCCGGGCTGCGAGCGCACGTCCAGGCGGCCGCCCGCCTCCGCGATCAGGTCCCGCAGCCCGCGCAGGCCGAGGCGCCGGATGCGCAGTCCGCGCGCCCGGCCTCGAAGCCGCGTGCCGTCGTCGGTGACGTCGAGGACGAGCCGGTCGCCCGACCGGGCGCACCTGCACGGCGCAGGTGGCGCGTCGGCGTGCCGCAGGGCGTTGCGGACGGCCTCCTGGGCGACCCGCCACACCAGTCGCACCGGTCCTCGGGAGGCGCCCTCGACGTCGTACACCTCGACGGTCGGTGTGACGCCCGCGTCGCGGCGGGCGCGACGAGGTCGTCCAGCGCCGCCTGCCAGGCCGTCGACGCCCAGGTCGGGCGGGTAGATCTCGACCAGCAGCGAGCGCAGCGAGCGCAGGCTGGTGCGCAGCGACCCTGCCATGCGGCTCGAGCTCGCGACGGTGTCGGGCGTCGGTCCGCGGGTCGCGCGCGTGGCCGAGAGCGCGAACGACGTGCCGGCGAGGTCCTGGACGACGCCGTCGTGCAGGTCGCGGGCGATCCGGCGGCGCTCGGACTCCGAGGCGTCGGCCGCGGCCACGCAGCAGCCGCTCGCGGTCGCGGGCGGAGCGGTCCAGCCGGCGGGTGAGCACCCACAGCAGCGGCGTGGTGACCGCGACCAGGACGAGCGGCCGCCGAGCGTGATCGGGCCGGAACGAGTCGTAGACCTGCTGGCGCCGCTGGGCGATGTCGGCGGCGGAGAAGTACGCCTCGAACAGCAGCGGCTCGCCCCTCGGGCGACCGCACCCGCGTGTAGACCTCGAGCAGCCCGCCGCTGTCGCGCGGCTCGAGCGGTTCTCCGGGCTGGTCGAGGTCGGAGATCTCGGCGTCGCTGCCGCCCTCGGTGAGCACCTCGCTCCTCGTCGTCCCCGAGGGGGTAGCGGGCCGCCGATCGAGCCGGGTCTCGTCGGAGTAGACGATCGTCCCGTCGGCGCTCCAGATCTTGATCCGCTTGACCTCGCCGACCAGCAGCCGGCTCTGCGCGGTGCGGTCGAGAACGGTCCGCGACCGCCGCCGCGTCCCCCTCGACGAGGCCGCGAGGGATCGCCGGCGCGGCGACCGACCGGGCGAGGAGCTCGGTGGTCGTCAGCGGGCGTCGTCGATCGCCTCGTCGTCGGCGGCCTCGCGGCTGAGCCGCACGGTGCCGATGACGACGACGGCCAGGACGACCAGCCCTGCCGCCAGGAACTGCGCCACCGGGTTCTTCACGAGGCGCACTCCGGCCTCCTCCCGCCTCGAAGGAGAGGCCAGTATGCCCGTGCGGACTCCCCCGGTCAGTGAATCGTCAGGGGACGTCAGAGCCGGATGACCCCGCGGCACACCTCGCCGCTGCGCGGGTTGCGGGCCCGGAACACGACGGTGTCCTGGCCGGCGCCGTCGGCGATCCTGCGGTCGACCGCGAACGAGCCGCTGGGGCCGTGGGTACGGCGGACGCCGTGCGCGGACGATGGCGCCGTTGTGGCGGATCCGCCAGCGCCAGGTCTGCCCGTTGCGGTTGCTGTCGATCTCGCCCTCGACCTCGAGCCGGCCGTCGTCGGGGCCGACCTTGAGCTTCCAGCTGGTCGAGCCGGTGCAGTCGCCCCGCTTGACGACGTCGTTCTTGCCCTGGGCCTGGGCGGGCGCGGCGACCAGCGCGAACGTGGTGGCGGCGGCCAGGGCCACGGCTGCGTGCTTGGCTGAAGACCTCATCGGGTGCTCCTCGTGTCGGTCCCGGCCGGTGCGCCGAGGACACCAGCGTCGCGGTCGGGACGGGCAGAGCGCCATTGCCCGGTCGTCCTAGGACCCCGGCGCGGGCGCGACCGAGCGCGGCAGGTCTGCGGTCGTCATACCGGCCAGGGTGTCCACGAAGACCCGCCGCGGGCCGTCCTGGACCGGCACGTGGTGGGCGACCACGAGCACCGTGCAGCCGGCCGCCTCGGCCGAGCGGGCGCCGGTCTCGGAGTCCTCGATCGCGACGGTGTGGGCGGGGTCGACGCCGAGCACCCGGGCGGCCTTCTCGTAGGGCTCGGGGTGCGGCTTGCCGCGGCTGACGGTGTCGCCGGTGACCACCACCTCGAAGGTGCCCGGCGGCAGGGTGGCCAGGATCGGCGCGACGAAGCGGCGGTAGGACATCGTGACCAGCGCGCACCGCACGCCCCGCGCGCGGAGGTCGCGCAGCAGGTCCTTGGCGCCCGGTCGCCACGGCACGTCCTCGGTCATCCGGGAGGTGACGCGGTCCAGGAGCATCTCGACGATCTGCTCGGGCTCGAGGTCGATGCCGCTGTGCTCGCGGATGTAGTGCGCCGAGTCCATCAGGTCGTTGCCGACCAGCTGCATGGCGTGCTCGTGGCTCCAGGTGCCGCCGTACTCCTCGATGATCTCGAACTCGGAGTCGATCCAGTAGGGCTCGGTGTCGACCAGGGTGCCGTCCATGTCCCACAGCACCGCGGCGGGTGTCCGTCGTCATCAGTCCTCGGGGTCGTAGCCGAGGTTGGGGGCCAGCCAGCGCTCGGCCTCGGCCAGGCTCAGGTCCTTGCGGCGGGCGTAGTCCTCGACCTGGTCCTTGCCGATCCGGCCGACGACGAAGTACTGCGACTGCGGGTGGGAGAAGTACCAGCCGCTGACCGCGGCGCCGGGCCACATCGCCATGCTCTCGGTGAGCGTGATGCCGGTGTTCTTCTCGACGTCGAGCAGGTCCCAGATCTTGAGCTTCTCGGTGTGGTCGGGGCAGGCGGGGTAGCCCGGCGCCGGCCGGATGCCGTCGTAGGCCTCCTTGAGCAGCCCCTCGTTGTCGAGGTGCTCCTCGGGCGCGTAGCCCCACAGCTCGGTGCGCAGCCGCTCGTGCAGCCGCTCGGCGAACGCCTCGGCGAGACGGTCCGCGAGGGACTCCAGCAGGATCGCCGAGTAGTCGTCGAGGGCCTCCTTGAAGGCGCGGACCCGCTCCTGGCTGCCGAGCCCGGCGGTGACCGCGAAGGCGCCGACGTGGTCGGCCAGCCCGGTCTCCCGCGGTGCGACGTAGTCGCCGAGCGACGCGGTTGGGCACACCCTCGCGGTGCTGGCCCTGCTGGCGCAGGGTGACGCAGCGGGTGAGCACCTCCTCGCGCGCCGGCGTCGGCGTAGACCTCGATGTCGTCGCCGACCGCGTTGGCCGGGAACAGCCCGAACACGCCGTTGGCGCGTGAGCCAGCCCTCCTCGATGATCCTGTCGAGCATCGCCTGCGCGTCGTCGTAGAGCCTGCGCGCGGTCTCGCCCGATGGACGGGTTGTTGAGGATGTCGGGGAACCGGCCCTTCATCTCCCACGCGTTGAAGAACGGCTGCCAGTCGATGTAGTCGCGCAGCTCGGCGAGCGGGTAGTCCTCGAGCACCGTCACCGCCTCGGCGACCTGCGGGACGCGGCGGGGGGTAGCCGTCCCACTCGATCGGCGTCCGGTTGGCGCGCGCGGCCTCCAGCGGCAGGATGACCCTGCTCGCTGTGTCTTGGCGGCGTGCCGCTCGCGGATCGAGTCGTAGTCGGCGCGTACGTCGTCGATCAGCGCGTCGCGGCGCTCGGGCGAGAGCAGCGTCGAGGCGACCGGGACCGACCGCGAGGCGTCCTTGACCCACACGACGGGGCCGTGGTACCTCGGGTCGACCTTGACCGCGGTGTGCGCGCGCGAGGTGGTCGCGCCGCCGACCAGCAGCGGGATCTCGAAGCCCTGCCGCTCCATCTCGGTGGCGAAGGTTGACCATCTCGTCCAGGGACGGCGTGATCAGCCCGGACAGCCCGATCAGGTCGGCGTCGACCTCCCGGGCGGTGTCGAGGATCTTCTGCGCCGGCACCATCACGCCGAGGTCGACCACCTCGTAGTTGTTGCACTGCAGGACCACGCCGACGATGTTCTTGCCGATGTCGTGCACGTCGCCCTTGACCGTGGCCATCACGATCGTGCCCTTCTTCTCCTCGGCGTCGCCAGGCTTCTTCTCGGCCTCGATGAACGGGATGAGGTAGGCGACGGCCTTCTTCATCACCCGGGCGCGACTTCACCACCTGCGGCAGGAACATCTTGCCGGAGCCGAACAGGTCGCCGACGACGTTCATGCCGTCCATCAGCGGGCCCTCGATGACCTCGATCGGGCGCCCGCCGCGCGCGGCGATCTCGGCGCGCAGCTCCTCGGTGTCGGACTCGGCGAACTCGTCGATGCCCTTGACCAGCGCGTGGGTGATCCGCTCGGCGACCGGCAGCGAGCGCCACTCCTCGGTGGCGACCTCCCTGACCGAGCCGTCGCCGGCGAACTCGGGGGCGATCTCGAGCAGCCGCTCGGTGCTGTCGAGGGCGTGTCGCGGCGGTTGAGCACGACGTCCTCGATCCGCTCGCGCAGCCGCGCGTCGATCTCGTCGTAGACGACCAGGGCGCCGGCGTTGACGATGCCCATGTCCATGCCGGCCTTGATCGCGTGGTAGAGGAAGACCGCGTGGATCGCCTCGCGCACGGGGTTGTTGCCGCGGAAGGAGAAGGACACGTTGGAGACGCCGCCGGAGACGAGCGCGCCGGGCAGGTTCTCCTTGATCCAGCGGGTGGCCTCGATGAAGTCGACGCCGTAGTTGGCGTGCTCCTCGATGCCGGTCGCGACCGCGAAGATGTTGGGGTCGAAGATGATGTCCTCGGCGGGGAAGCCGACCTCGTCGACGAGCAGGTCGTAGGCGCGCCGGCAGATCGCCTTGCGCCGGTCGAGGTTGTCGGCCTGGCCGTCCTCGTCGAAGGCCATCACGACCACCGCGGCGCCGTACTTGCGGCACAGCCGGGCCTGCTCGAGGAACTTCTCCTCGCCCTCCTTCATCGAGATGGAGTTGACGATCGGCTTGCCCTGGACGCACTTGCAGGCCGGCCTCGATGACCTCCCACTTCGAGGAGTCGATCATCAGCGGCACCCGGGAGATGTCGGGCTCGCTGGCGACCAGCTTGACGAAGCGGTCCATCGCGGCGACGCCGTCGATCATCCCCTCGTCCATGTTGATGTCGATGACCTGCGCGCCGGCCTCGACCTGCTGGCGGGCGACGGTCAGCGCGGTGCCGTAGTCGCCGTCCTTGATCAGGCGGCGGAACCGCGCCGAGCCGGTGATGTTGGTGCGCTCGCCGACGTTGACGAACAGCGAGTCCCCGGTGACCGTGAGCGGCTCGAGGCCGGACAGCCGCAGCGCCGGGCGGCGCTGCGGGCCGGCACGCGCGGCGCCTTGTCCGCGGCGGCCGCCGCGATGGCCGCGATGTGGTCGGGGGTGGTGCCGCAGCAGCCGCCGAGCGAGGTTGACCAGGCCGCTGCACGCGAACTCCTCCGAGGACCGCGGCGGTCTCGTCGGGTGCCTCGTCGTACTCGCCGAACGCGTTGGGCAGACCGGCGTTGGGGTAGCAGGAGACGAAGGAGTCGGCGACCCGGGAGAGCTCGGCGACGTACGGCCGCATCTCGGCGGCGCCGAGCGCGCAGTTCAGGCCGATGGCGAGCGGGCGGGCGTGCCGCACGGAGTTCCAGAACGCCTCGGTGACCTGGCCGGACAGGGTGCGGCCGGACGCGTCGGTGATGGTGCCGGAGATGATCACCGGCCAGCGGCGGCCGCGCTGCTCGAAGAGCGTCTCGAGGGCGAAGATCGCCGCCTTGGCGTTGAGGGTGTCGAAGATCGTCTCGACCAGCAGCAGGTCGGCGCCGCCGTCGACGAGGCCCTGCGCCTGCTCGAGGTAGGCCTCGACGAGCCGGTCGTAGGTGATGTTGCGCTTGCCCGGGTCGTTGACGTCCGGCGAGATCGACGCGGTCGTGTTGGTGGGGCCGAGCGCGCCGACGACCCAGCGGGGCCGGTCCGGGGTCTCGGCGGTGACCGCGTCGCACGCCTCGCGGGCCAGCCGGGCGGACGCGAAGTTCATCTCGTAGGCGAGGTCCTGCATGCCGTAGTCGGCCTGGGAGATCAGCTGGGCGCTGAAGGTGTTGGTCTCGACGAGGTCGGCGCCGGCCTCGAGGTACTCGGTGTGGATCGCGCGGATCACGTCGGGCTGGGTCAGGCTCAGCAGGTCGGAGTTGCCGCGCACGTCCTGGCCCCAGTCGGCGAAGCGCTCGCCGCGGAAGTCGTCCTCGCTCGAGGCCGTGCCGCTGGATCATCGTGCCCATGGCGCCGTCCATGACGAGGATCCGCTCGCGCAGGGCGGCGGTGAGCTCCGCGGTGGCGTCGGGACGGTGCTGCGGTTCGGTCACGGAGTCCTTCACGGCTGGGGTGGGCACGGCCTTCCCATTGTGTCAGGTCGGGCCTCGGGTCCCGGGTGACGCCGTACGTCGTGCGGACGCAGCGCCCCGACCCGGCACTAGGCTGGGCGGGTGATCGAGATCGAGGACGTCCCGCAGCTGAGGTCGCCCATCCTCATCGCCGCGTTCGAGGGCTGGAACGACGCCGCGGACGCCGCCTCCTCGGTCGTGGACCACCTCGCCAGGGTGTGGGACGCGCGGGTGGTCGGCGGCCGATCGACCCCGAGGACTTCTACGACTTCCAGGTGAACCGGCCCGCGGTCGGCACCGGCGAGGACGGCATGCGCCGGATCACCTGGCCGTCGACCCAGCTGGCGATCTGCTCCCCGCCCGGCGCGCTGCGCGACGTGATCCTGCTGCGCGGCATCGAGCCGAACATGCGGTGGCGGCAGTTCTGCGCCGAGCTGCTCGCGGCCTCCGAGGAGCTCGGTGCCGAGCTGGTGGTGACCCTCGGGGCGCTGCTCGCCGACACCCCGCACACCCGCCCGATCCCGGTCTCGGGCACCGCGACCGAGCCGGAGATCGCGGACCGGCTCAAGCTCGAGCAGTCCAACTACGAGGGCCCCACGGGCATCGTCGGGGTCTTCCAGGACGCGTGCACCCGGGTGGACATGCCCGCGGTGTCGTTCTGGGCGGCGGTCCCGCACTACGTCGCCCAGCCGCCCTGCCCGAAGGCGACGGTGGCGCTGCTCGGCCAGCTCGAGGACCTGCTCGAGGTGAGCATCCCGCTGGCCGACCTGCTCGAGGAGGCCCGCGCCTGGGAGCGCGGCGTGGACGAGCTCGCGGAGGAGGACGAGGAGGTCGGAGACTACGTCCGGGCCCTCGAGGAGACCCGGGACACCGCCGACCTGCCGGAGGCCACCGGCGAGGCGATCGCCCGGGAGTTCGAGCGCTACCTCAAGCGCCGCGAGACCGACCAGGACTGAGTCCCGGCCGGCCCCGCGGCAGGTGCCTGCGCGCGACGGCCCGCGGGCCGTCGTACGGGCAGGGTCAGCGCACGCCCATGACGTACGCCGAGCGCCCGGCCTTCTTGAAGCCGCGCAGCGTGGCGGCGTGGTCGCCGACCCTGAAGTTGCAGCGCGAGCCGACCGTGGAGCTGAACTGCATGACCGCCTTGATCCGCGGCATCGACCGCAGCGCCTTGGCGGCGTTGACGTACCACGCGCCGGCCTTGGGGCCGATCTGCGAGCCGTACTCGCCGAGCATCAGCGGCTTGTGCCGCATGCCGGGCTCCCGGGTCGCGTAGCGGTAGAACCCGGAGATCACCGAGCGCGCGGTGCGCCACGGGACACCGTGGCAGGTGTAGAAGTTGTACGGGTCGTAGCCGACCCAGTCCACCCACGTCGCACCCGGGTACCACTTCTTGATCGAGGTGGTGTTGTAGCCGGTCGTCACCCAGGCCCAGCGGACCTTCGTCGCGCCGACGGAGCGGAACACCTTGACGACGTGCCGGTAGGCCTTGCGGTACTGCGCCGCGGTGCCGGTGCCGGTCTTGGAGCCGGCGAAGTTCATCTCGTGGTCGAAGTCCACGATCACCCGGTGGTTCCACGACTTCAGCGCGCGGGCCTGAGGGCGGATGATCGAGGCGTCGTAGTCACCGCGGGCGATGGCGGCGTAGGACAGGGCGCGACCCCGGCCGTAGTCGTAGGCGTTCCAGGACACCTGGAGCAGACGCTTCTTCGCGAGGGTGCGCTGGCGGCTGTTCGGGAAGCGCTTTCCGGCCTCGAAGCCGTAGAACGCCTTGACGATGTCGAGTCGACGGCCGAGCTTCTTCTCGGTCGCCGCGTAGGGCTGCTTCCACACGCCCGGCCCGGACACGGGCGGGAGGTACATCCCCCACAGCACCCCGCAGCGCGGGACGTAGTTGGAGTTGCGCGTGCAGGTGTTGCGCTGGCGCGCGGCCGGGGCCGCCACCAGCTTCTGTGCCGACAGCTGGGCCGACACGGCGGCGCGGGTGGGCACCTGCGCCGAGGAGCCGGCGAGGCTCCCGGGCACGAGCACGGCCGCGACCACGAGGGCTACGGCGACCGCGAGGCCGCGCAGGAGTCGTGTGTGTGGTGTCTGCATAGACCTGGTTCATCCCATCGTTCGGTCCCCCGCAACGGACTTCTCACGGTGTGCGGCGACCGGCCGACGAGCATCGACGGCTCCCCTGACTGACACAGATCGTCCCGGGACCGGGACCGTCGGGGTCCGTGGCGTCCGACGCGCACGGGCCACGACCCTAGCCGCAATCAGCGCGTTGGTCCCAAAAAGGTAAAGATCGGCTCAGACCAGCAGCCCGAGCCGCGCGTCCAGCAGCCGGCGTACGACGTCCCCGGCGCCGTGCTCCCCCGCGTCCGGGGCGTCCGGCGGGAGGTCGAGCGTCGCGGCCGTCCAGGCGGCGACCGCGGCCACCGCGGCGGGGGCGTCGAGGTCGTCGGCCAGCGCCGCCCGGACCGCGGCGACGAGCGGCGCGGTGGGCGCCCCCGCCGGGGCACCGACGGCGCGTCGCACGTCGGCGAGGAGGTCCTCGGCGCGCGGTCGAGGTCGGCGTCGGTCCACTCCCAGTCGCTCGCGGTAGTGGTGGCCGAGCAGCGCCAGCCGGATCGCCATCGGGTCGACGCCCGCCTCGCGCAGCGTGGAGACGAGCACCAGGTTGCCCTTGGACTTCGACATCTTCTCGCCCTCGTAGCCGACCATGCCGGCGTGCACGTAGGCCCGCGCGAACGGGCGCGCCGTCGGCGCCTGCGGCCTCCGAGGCGCTCATCTCGTGGTGCGGGAAGGCCAGGTCGCTGCCGCCGCCCTGGACGTCGAAGGTCGGCGCCGAGGTGGTGCAGGGCGATCGCCGAGCACTCGATGTGCCAGCCCGGCCGGCCGCGGCCCAGCGGGGAGTCCCAGGCCGGCTCGCCGGGCCGCTCGCGCCTGCCAGAGCAGGCAGTCGAGCGGGTGCTTCTTGCCGGGCCGGTCCGGGTCGCCGCCGCGCTCGGCGAAGACGCGAGCATCTCCTCGTCGGCGAGGTCCGCGACGCGACCCGAACGCGGGTCGGAGTGCACCGAGAAGTAGAGGTCGCCGTCGACGTCGTAGACGGCGCCGCGCTCGCGCAGCCGCGGCCACCAGGTCCACGACGAGCGGGATCGACTCGACCGCGCCGACGTAGGCGTCGGGGGCGAGCACCCGCAGGGCGGTCATGTCGCTGCGGAACAGCTCGGTCTCCCGCTCGGCGAGCTCCTGCCAGTCGACGCCGGTGGCGGTCGGCCCGCTCGAGCAGCGGGTCGTCGACGTCGGTGACGTTCTGGACGTAGTGGACCTCGTGCCCGGCGTCGCGCCAGGCCCGGTTGAGCAGGTCGAAGGCGACGTAGGTCGCGGCGTGGCCGAGGTGGGTGGCGTCGTACGGCGTGATGCCGCAGACGTACAGCCGGGCGGGCCCCTCGGGGTCGCGGGTGACCAGCGTGCCCGTCGCGGTGTCGTGGACCCGGACCGGCCCGCGACGCCGAGGTCGGCGAGCGCGGGCACGTCGGGGCTCGTCCAGGCACGCATGCGGGAAGCCTAGAGGACGGGCGCTCAGAACGCCGGCCACGGGATCGAGGGCCGGCCGCCCGACGGGCTGCGGCATCCGTCCGCGGCGCAGCAGCAGCTCGCACGCGGCGCGACGAACGCGCGCGACCTCGTCGCCGGCGAGGAGCTCGCCGAGCGGTGGCCTCCAGGGCGCCGCCCGGCTCGCAGGCGCTGGTCGAGGAGGGCCCGCACGTCCTCGGCGTCGCGCCTCGTCGACGGGCTCGGTCGGCCCAGCCCCACAGCACGGTGCGCAGCTTGTCGTCGACGTGGAAGGTCACGCCGTGGTCGACGCCGAAGCGGTGCCCGTCGGTCATCGCCAGCACGTGGCCGCCCTTGCGGTCGGCGTTGTTGACCAGCACGTCGAAGACCGCCATCCGGCGCAGCGCGTCGCTGTCCTCGTGCACCAGCGAGACCGGCCGGTCGTCGCCGTCGTAGGCGTCGAGCACGTGCAGGTAGCCCTCCGGCAGGCGACCCGGTGGGCACCAGGTCGACCGGGTCCTGGCCGGCGTCGGGCTCGCGCCAGGCCTGCACCATGCCGGGGCCGGCCGGGCCGTCGCGCAGCACGGTCGGCGGCACGACGTCCCAGCCGAGCGCCTCGGAGACGACGTACGCCGCGACCTCGCGGCCGGCCAGGGTGCCGTCGGGGAAGTCCCACAGCGGCCGCTCCCCCGCGACCGGCTTGTAGACGCACTGCGACTGACGTCCCCGCCGAGGGTGGCGGTGCCGAAGAAGGTCGCGTTGGACGCCGGCATGATCGCGGCCCTCGATCTCGACCTCGCCGAGGCGGCAGGGCCTCCGCCTCGACGTCGGGGTCCAGCCGGGTCAGGCCTCGGGCGGTCGCGGTGCGGCGGAAGCCGTTGGCGCGCGGGCACAGGTGGCCCGAGGGGTCCAGCGGCCCGCCGCAGAACGGGCACGGCGCGCGGCCGGCGGAGACCACCACGGCGGCGCGCTTGCTGAACGCCCGGGCCAGCCCGGCCGGCAGCCGGACCACGAGGATCTCCTCCGGCTCCGGCTCCTCGATCTCCTCCTCGGGCGTGCCCGGCTCGACGACGGCCTCCTCGGTGAAGGGGAAGACCTCGACGACGACGCGCTCGTCGGCCGAGTCCCACGAGAGCGTCATCGTGCCGGCGCGGAACTCCTCGACGATCGGCTGCTCGAGCGGGCCGTTGTCCTCGAGCGCGACCGGCGCCACCGCCGGGATGGTGCCTCGCCGTCGCTGGCGCGGAGCAGCTCGTCGAGCAGCTCGTCGATGCGCTCGGCGAGCACCGAGACCTGCTGCTTCTCCAGCGCCACGCTGGTCACGCGGGTGCCCGCGCGCGCCTGCAGGAAGAAGGTGCGCTGCCCGGGCGGGCCGACCGTGCCCGCGACGAAGCGCTCGGGCGGGTCGAAGCTGTGGATGACCGATGCCATGGAGTCGAGCCTAGGGGGTGGTCGCGCAGCGCCGCCGCCGACGGCGGCGTCGCTGCTGGTCGCCCGCCGGCGGCGCTGGACCGGGCCGGCGGCTTGAGGTGGGCGAGGTCGCCGGCGGTGGAGTTCATGGAGACCACGAACGGCCGCAGCGGGGTGTAGCGGACCACCGACAGCGACGCCGGGTCGACGACGATCCGCTGGAAGGCGTCGAGGTGGATGCCGAGGGCGTCGGCCAGGATCGCCTTGATCACGTCGCCGTGGCTGACCGCCACCCAGACGGCGTCGGGCCCGTGCTCGGCCTCGACGGCGCGCGTCCCAGCGGCGTACGGCGGCGACCGCCCGCGCCGACATCTCGGCCATCGACTCACCGTCGGGGAAGACCGCGGCCGACGGGTGCGCCTGCACGGTCCGCCACAGCTTCTCCTTGGCCAGCGTCTTGAGCTCGCGGCCGGTCCAGGCGCCGTAGTCGCACTCGAGGAGGCCGCGCTCGGTCGGCGACGCGGGGCGCGGCGGGCTGCGCCTGGGCGATCTCGCGGGCCGTCTCGCGGCAGCGCTCGAGCGGGCTGGTGACCACGGCGGCGAGCGGCAGCGCCGGCCAGCCGCTGCGCCGGCGGCCCGCGGCCTGCTCGACCCCGCGCTCGTCGAGGTGGACGCCCTTGCTGCGCCCGGCGAGCACCCCGGTCGCGTTGGCGGTGGTGCGGCCGTGGCGGGCCAGGATCACGGTTGCCATGGACCGAGCCTAGGACACGTACCCTGAGCCGCATGATCGTCGACAGCGCGCTCTACCGCGACGGCGTCCGCGTGCCGTCGACTGCACCAAGGACGACCTGCCGACCCTGCGCGACGAGGCCACCGGCGACGGAGCGACTTCGTCTGGGTCGGCCTGCACGAGCCCGGCCGAGGACGAGCTCGACCGGGTCGCCAAGGTCTTCGACCTGCACCCGCTCGCGGTCGAGGACGCGCTCAAGGCGCACCAGCGGCCCAAGCTCGAGCGCTACGACGACGGGCTGTTCCTGGTCCTCAAGACGCTCTGGTACGTCGACGAGGACGACGCCGTGGAGACCGGCGAGATCAACCTGTTCGTGGGCCGCAACTTCGTCGTCAGCGTCCGGCACGGCCAGGGCACCGAGCTGCACACCGCGCGGCTCGACCTCGAGGAGCAGGCCGCCGTCCTCGGCCACGGCCCGTCGGCGGTGCGTCTACGCGATCTGCGACCGGGTCGTCGACAGCTACGAGGCGGTCGGCGACGTCGCTGGAGGAGGACGTCGACGAGGTCGAGGAGTCGGTGTTCTCCCCGACCCGCACCCAGGACTCCCAGCGCATCTACGTCCTCAAGCGCGAGCTCGCCGAGGTGCGCCGCGCGGTCAACCCGCTGCGCGAGCCGATGAAGCGGTTCGCGACCGGGTCGGTGCCGTTCGTCACCCAGGAGGCGGCGCCGTTCTTCCGCGACGTCGACCGACCACCTGATCCGGGTCTCGGAGAGCATCGAGACCCTCGACAGCCTGCTCTCCACCGCCTTCGACGCGCACCTCGCGCGGATCAGCGTGCAGCAGAACGAGGACATGCGGAAGATCTCCGCCTGGGTCGCGATCGCCGCCGTCGGCACGCTGGTCGCCGGCATCTACGGCATGAACTTCGTCAACATGCCCGAGCTGCAGTGGCACTACGGCTACTTCTTCGCCCTCGGCCTGATGGTCGGCGCGTCGGTGGTGCTCTACCGGTTCTTCAAGAAGTCCGGCTGGCTGTAGGCCACGCGCCGGTCCGACGTACGCCGGGCTCGGGAGGGGTCAGGTGGCGCTCATCCAGCCGGCGCCGAGCACGACGACGCAGCACCAGGCCGAGCGCGACGCGGTAGGGCACGAACTTGCACGATCGAGTGGCCGGCGACGAACTTCAGCAGCCAGGCGACCGAGGCGTAGGCGACCACGAAGCTGACGGCCGTGCCGACCAGCGTCGGGCCGACGCCGATGTCGCCGCCGAGCGCGTCCTTGAGCTCGAAGAGCCCGGCCGCGACGAGCGCCGGGATGGACAGGAAGAACGAGAGCCGGGTCGCGGCCACCCGGTCGAGCCCGAGGAGCAGGCCGGTCGAGATCGTCGCGCCGGAGCGGGAGACGCCGGGGACCAGCGCGCACGCACTGCACGAGGCCGACGACGATCGCGTCCCGCAGGGTCAGGTCGCGCTCCTGCGCGGTCCTGACGGCCGCGCCGCTCGGCGCAGGACCATCACCGCGCTCCAGGCGATCAGCGCGACCGCCACGACCCACAGCGAGCGCAGCGGGCCGGTGATGAGGTCCTTGGCGAGCAGGCCGACGATGCCGATCGGGATCGAGCCGACGATGACGTACCAGCCCATCCGGTGGTCGAAGCGTGCCGCGCAGCTCCGGCTTGAACAGGCCGGCCACCCACGCCTTCGCGATCCGCCAGATGTCGCGCGGAAGTAGACCAGGACCGCCAGCGATCGCGCCCATCTGGATGACCGCGGTGTACGCCGTGACGGCCGGGTCGTCGACCTCGGAGCCCGAGGAGCTTCTCGGCGATCGTGAGGTGGCCGGTGCTGGAGACCGGGAGGAACTCGGTGAGCCCCTCGACGATGCCGAGGATCACTGCCTGGAGGTAGTCCATGTCGGGTCTCGGTGCTCTTCCTGGCGACGGGATCTGGCCCGCACACCCTAGGGCTGGCCGGCGGCGCGGACGGTCGCACACGGCAAAGACCGGGCGGGTGCGACGCAGGCGACGTCGGCGGGGCGGGACCCGCGGCGGGCGCCCGCGTGGATAGTTTGGGCGCCATGCAGCAGCGCTACCTGGGCCGCACCGGCCTGCAGGTCTCCCGGCTCGGGCTCGGCACGCTGACCTGGGGCCGCGACACCGACGAGCACGAGGCCCGCGACCAGCTCGTCGCGTTCACCGAGGCCGGCGGCACCCTCGTCGACACCGCGGCCGGCTACGGCGACGGCGCCGCGGAGGAGCTGATCGGCTCGCTGCTCGGCGACGTGGTGCCCGCGACGACGTGGTGATCGCCACCAAGGCCGGCATCAGCCGGGCCCGCGGGCGGTCGCACCACGAACGCCTCGCGCGGCTTCCTGCTGTCGCACGCTCGACGCGTCGCTGCGCCGGCTCGGCGTGGACCACGTCGACCTCTGGCAGGTGCACACCTGGGTCGACGACACCCCGCTCGAGGAGACGCTGGCGGCGCTCGACTACGCGGTGACGACCGGCCGGGCGGCGTACGTCGGGGTCTCGAACTACACCGGCTGGCAGAGCGCGCAGGCGGCGACGTGGCAGCGGGCGGTGCCGGGCCGCGCGCCGCTGGCGTCGAACCAGGTGGAGTACTCCCTGCTCAACCGGCGGGTCGAGGCCGAGGTGCTGCCGGCCGCCGCGGCGCTCGGGCTCGGCGTGCTGCCCTGGTCGCCGCTGGGCCGCGGCGTGCTGACCGGGAAGTACCGCCACGGGACGCCGGCCGACTCGCGGGCCGCCTCGCCGCACTTCGCGAGCTTCGTCGGTGGCTACCTCGACGAGCGCTCGGCCCGCATCGTCGAGGCGGTCGCCCGGGCCGCCGAGGGCCTGGACTGGTCGCCGCTCGAGGTGGCGCTGACCTGGGTGCGGGACCGGCCGGGCGTGGTCGCGCCGATCGTCGGCGCGCGCACGGCCGCCCAGCTGCGCGGGTCCCTGACCGTCGAGGACTGCGAGCTGCCGGCCCAGATCGTCGCCGCGCTCGACGACGTGTCGGGCGGGCCCGCGGCCCACGGCTGACGCCCCGGCCCGGCGCTGTCGCCTGTCGGCGGCGCGTGCCACCATTTCCTGTCATGGACCGCATGACTCGCGCACCACTCCACACCACGGCCCGGCGACGGGCGCTCTCGCCCGGGTGTGGAGTACGAGTTCGAGCGGCTGACGATCTCGCCGCGACCTCTCCCGCAACTCGGTCACCCGGCTGCTGGTCGAGCGCGCCGAGCGCGGCGGCTGGGAGCTGGACCGGCTGCGGCTCTCCCCCGACGGCACCCGCCGGGTCGTGCTGCGCCGCAAGATCATCCGCCAGCGGTCGACGTACTACGTCTGAGCGGTCCGCACGCCGGCCCGCCGCTCAGGCCCGGTCGAGGAACCGGTCGAAGCACCCGCGCCCCGAACTCCAGGGCGTCGGTCGGCACCCGCTCGTCGACGCCGTGGAACAGCGCGGTGAAGTCGAGGTCGGCGGGCAGCCGCAGCGGCGCGAAGCCGAAGCAGCGGATCCCGAGCTTGTCCCAGTGCTTGGCGTCGGTGCCGCCGGACATCAGGTACGGCGCCACGACCGCGCTCCGGGTCCTCGGCGAGCAGCGAGGCGGTCATCGCGTCGACGAGGTCGCCGTCGAAGGTCGTCTCCAGGCCGCTCTGCTTGCTGACGTAGTCGACGGCGATGCCGTCGCCGACCAGCTCGGCGAGGGTCGCGAAGAACTCGTCCTCGTAGCCCGGGCAGGAAGCGGCCGTCGACGTGCGCGGTCGCCTCGCCCGGCACGACGTTGACCTTGTAGCCGGCGCCGAGCATCGTCGGGTTGGTGGTGTGCTTGATGACCGCGCCGAGCATCCGGGCCGCCGAGCCGAACTCCTGCGACCAGCTCCTCGGCGTTCTCCGGGGTGGCCTCGATGCCGGCGACCTCGCCGACCGCGGCGAGCAGCACCTGCATCGACGGGCGTCAGCCGCACCGGCCACTCGTGCGCGCCGATCCGGGCGACCGCGCTGCGCGAGCTCGGTGACGGCGTTGTCGGGGTGCACGCATCGAGCCGTGGCCGGCGTTGCCGGTGGCGGTCAGCCGCATCCAGGCCATGCCCTTCTCGGCCGCCTCGATCGAGGTAGAACCGCCGGCCGCGGATGGTCGTGCTGAAGCCGCCGACCTCGCCGACGCCCTCGGTGCAGCCCTCGAGCAGGTCGGGGCGGTGCAGGACGAGCTGCTCGGCGCCCTGGTGGCCGCCGGCCTCCTCGTCGGCGGTGAAGCACAGCACCATCGGGCCGCTCCGGCTCGGCGCCCGCCCGGGCCCGCGCCCGCACGACGGAGAGCAGCATCGCGTCGAAGTCCTTCATGTCGACCGCGCCGCGGCCCCACAGGTAGCCGTCCTGGACCTCGCCGGAGAACGGGTGCACCTTCCAGTCGTCGGCCTCGGCGGGGACGACGTCGAGGTGGCCGTGCAGCAGCAGCGGGTTGTCGCTGCTGCCCCGGCCGCCCCAGCGGGCGACCACGTTGGTCCGGCCCGGCGACGCCCTCGAACAGCTCGGCCTCGATGCCGACCTCGTCGAGCAGCGCGGCGACGTGCTCGGCCGCCTTGCGCTCCCCCGGGCCGGAGCCGTCGCCGTAGTTGGTGGTGTCCATCCGGATCAGGTCGCGGCAGATGTCGACGACCTCGGCGGCCGGGTCGTACGACGCTCGGGCTCGGTCTCCTCGGTGCTCGTCGTCATACGCCCCATCCTGACACCGTGCTGGACGACCCTCCCGATGCGGGAGTCGGCACCCGGCTTTGCTACAGTTGCCGCCGCACTCAGGGCTCGCCTCGCGGGCCTCGGGTGCGGCACCCTGTCCGGGTGGCGGAATAGGTAGACGCGCTAGCTTGAGGTGCTAGTGCCCTTTATCGGGCGTGGGGGTTCAAGTCCCCCCTCGGACACCAGCTCCAACCAGCTCCCGAACGGCTCACGCGAGCGCGGCCCCGTCACGGGACGACGTCGATCAGCACCTTGCCGACCACGCCGCGCTCCACCGCCTCGTGCGCGGCCGCCGCGTCCTCGAGCGGGAAGTGGTGCAGGGGGAGGCCGGCCGCGTCCCCGACACGCAGTGCCCCCTCGAGCACGGCGGAGGAGACGTCCTCCAGCGCCCGGGCCCGCCAGCGCTCGGGGGCGGTGTAGACCATCACGAACTGCCAGCGCGCGTTCGGCAGCATCGAGGGACGGACCGGCAGCTCCATGGTGCTCCCGCCGTTGTTCGCGTAGACCGCGACCGAGCCGTGCCGGGCGAGCACCTGCGCGTCGATCCCGGCGTTGGCGGTCGGCGAGACCTCGACGATGGTCTGCACGCCATCGAGGAGCGATCGCGCGGACCTCGGCCACGACGTCCTGGCGGCGGTAGTCCAGCACGTGGTCGGCACCGGCACGGGCGGCGAGATGGCCCTTCTCGGGCCCGCTCACGGTGGTCACGACGGTGGCGTCGGACCAGCGGGCGAGCTGGATCGCCGCGTTGCCGACGGCGCCTGCGCCCCCGGCGACCAGCACGGTGCGCCCCTGCAGGGTGCCGGGGCCGAGGCTGGTCGGGCCGTCCTCGGTGACGGTCAGGCAGCGGTGCGCGGTCAGGAACGGGATGCCGAGGCCGGCGCCGAGGTCGTACGACGCGGCGTCGGGCAGCGCGACCACGTGGCGCGCGGGCAGCACGACCTGCTCCTGGGCGGTGCCGCCCGAGGGGCGCTCGTAGGCCGCCTCCCAGATCCACACCCGGACGCCGAGCAGCGACTCCTCGACGCCCCGGCCCACCGCCTCGACCACACCGGCGCCGTCCTGGTTCGGGACCTGCGGCGGGTCGACCGGCGTGCCGTCCTCGCTGCCGCGCCGGGTCTTCCAGTCGGTCGGGTTGACCCCGGAGCGGTGCACGCGGACGCGCACCTCCCCCGGGCCGGGCTCGGGGACGGGCCGCTCGACGAGCGAGAGGACCGTCGGGTCGCCGGTGAGGGAGTACTCGATCGCGCGCATGGCCCCGACCGTATCCCCCACGTCATCCCCGCACCGCGACCTCACGGTGTCACGGGACCGCCGTCGCTCAGAGGGCCTCGAGGGCGGCGGAGGCGACCTCGTCGTCCTGGTCCGGCGAGCCGCCGCCGCAGGCGATGGCGCCGATGACCTGGTCGCCCTCCACGATGGGGCGGCCGCCGCCGAGCAGGCTGAAGCCGGCACCGACGAAGGACGCGATGCGGCCGGGGTCGGTGGTGTTGGCGCCGAGGTCGATCGTCGCGGTGCGGAACGCGCGGGCCGTCGCCGCCTTGGGCGGGACCAGCGCCACGGCCGCCGGGCTGTTGCCGTCCATGCGGCGCGATGCCTTCTCGTCGCCGGCCGCGTCGACCACCAGGACGAACATCGGCGGGATGCCCGGGTGCGACTCGACGTACCTCACCGCCGCGGCGACCAGGCGGTTCGCCTGCGCCAGGCTGATCGTGCGGGCGGCGACGGAGCCGCCCCTGGAGGCGGCGTCGGCGGGGCTCGCCGCCAGGAGCGGTGTGACCGCCGCCCCGGCCGCCAGTGCCCCGCCGAGGGCCAGCGCCGAGCGCCGGCTTACCTCCCCGGACTCCGTGTCCGTCCCCGCCCGTGCTGCGTCCTTCGACCGTGCGCTCACGCCGACCACTCCTCCGAACCGTCCACCGGATCGGGAGCTGCCCCAGCACGCCCGGGTGGGCGCCTCCCAGGGACCACCTTGGACGCTGGCCGCGGCCGGTGGCAAGGGATGGGTGCGAGCTGCTACGTCGACTCGCCGGGCGCGGCCGGGGCGAACGCCTCGACCGAGGCCTCGGCCACCTCGACGCGGTTGCGGCCCCCGCGCTTGGCCGCGAAGAGGGCCGAGTCGGCGAGCCGCTCGAGGCGCTCCGGGCCCACCGCGTGGTCGGGGTAGACCGCGACGCCGATGCTGGCGGTGATGGTGACGTCGAGCCCGGGCAGGCTGATGTCCGCGATGCAGGCGCGGATCTTCTCGGCGGTGGCCAGCGCCCCGGCGAGGTCGGTGTCGGGCAGGAGGACGGCGAACTCCTCGCCGCCGTTGCGCCCGGCGAAGTCGCTCTCGCGCACGGCGGAGCGCAGCACGGCACCGACGTTGGCCAGTGCCTGGTCGCCGACCTGGTGGCCGAAGCGGTCGTTGAGCCCCTTGAAGTGGTCGAGGTCGAGGATCAGCAGCGCCATCGGCGACATCGTCCGAGAGGCCTGCGCGACCATCCGCTTGACGGTGTCGGCGACCGTGCGCTTGTTGGGCAGGCCGGTCAGCGAGTCGGTGGACGCGCGGAGCTCGGCGATCGCGAGGTTGCGCAGGTTCGCGAGCACCGGCGCGGCCTGGGCGACCGCCTCGCGGATCTGCTGGCGCTCGCCGGTGCGGTGCCGCGGCGTGCGGTTGACCAGCACCGAGCCGATCACCTCGCCGCCGACGTTGAGCGGCATGCACGTGGACACCCCCGGGCAGGTGCCGCACACGCCGCACTCCAGGATGCCGGGGCTGCTCTCGTCGGTCTCGTGCACGCGGGCGGCCCGGACGGCGAGGCAGGCGCGGGGCTCGGCCGCGGCGAGCGGCTCGGCGAGGGGCGAGTCGTCGGGGAGCACGGTCACCGCCTCGAGGCGGTCGGCGCTGTTGTTGCGGTTCAGGACGGTCACGGTGCTGCCCGGGACGAGTCGCTGCAGGTGGCGCTGGAGCAGCCCGTGCGCCTCCCCCTCGTTCTCGGCCAGCTGCAGCATGTCGGCGAACTCCACCTGCTCCCGGGCCGGCTCGATCGCGCTGCGCAGCCGGCGGACCACGACGCGCGCGAGCATCGCGAAGCCCACGACGGTGAGCAGGACGGCCGCCACGATCCCCCACAGCAGCCGTCCGACGTACGCCGAGGACCTGTGCTGCTCGTCCTCGGCGTCCTCCCGCTCGCGGTCGACCAGGGCCGCGAGGTGGTCAGCGAGGGGCCGGTAGGTGCGGCGTACGGCGTCGGCCGCCCGGGCCCCGCCGGAGGTGAGGTCGTCGCCGTTGAGCACGGTGCGGAGCGCGGTCCACTGCCGGGCGAAGACGGCGAGGTCGGCGAGCTCGTCGGTCGCGTCCCCGTCGTGGATGTGCCGCAGGTCCGCCATCGACGCGTCGACGGCGGGCAGGTCGACGTTGCGCAGCCGCTGCGCCGTCGCGGTGCGGGTGGCGCGGTCGGGGCCGAGGGTGGCGGCCTGCGCCTCGGCGTAGGTCAGGTCGATGCGGTGCCCGAGCGAGGCGGTGACCGCGGCGGTGGCCAGCTCGTCCTCGGCCAGGGAGCGTTGCGCCGCGGTCGCCGAGCGCACGCCCTCGATGCCCAGCGCGCCGATCGTGCCCGTCGCCAGCGCGCACACCAGGCAGCACGCAGCCGCCGCGGCGGTGGCACGCGACGACAGCGTCATGGCAGTCTCTCGACCGGGTCGGGCGACCCGCGGCTCGGAACGGACAAAATGGTCTTTACCATGCTAGGGCGTGGAGGTGTCGCCCGTGGCGTTTTGCCCGTTCGTCCTCGCCTGCGTGCGCCGGGGTGCTGGGCCACCGGGGCCGGCGAGAGGGGGTCAGCCCTGGACGCTCGGGGGCACCGGTGGTGCGACCACGACCTCGCGGACCTGGTCGGCCAGGGCCGCCCGGGCGTGGTCGGGCAGCCGGTCGTCGGTGACCAGCACGGCGGCCTCGTCGAGCCGGGCGAACGTCGAGACCCCGACGACGCCCCACTTCGTGCTGTCGGCCACCACGGTGAGCCTGCGCCCGGCGGCGGCGAGCGCCCGGTTGGTGTCGGCCTCCATGAGGTTCGGCGTGGTGAAGCCGGCCCGGGGGTCCATGCCGTGCACCCCCATGAACACGACGTCGAGGTTGAGTCCCTGCAGCGACTTGACCGCCACCGGGCCGACGAGCGCGCCGGACCGGGTGCGCACCCCGCCGGTCAGCACGACCGTCTGGTCGTCGCGCGGGCCGTGGTGCAGGATGTCGGCGACCTCCATCGAGTTGGTCACGATGGTCAGTCCGGCCACCAGCCGCAGCTGGTGGGCCAGCGTCCAGGTGGTGGTGCCCGCGCTCAGGCCCACTGCGGCCCCGGGCTCGACCAGCCCGACCGCGACCCGGGCGATGGCCAGCTTCTCGGCCTTCTCGCGCAGCGACTTGGCCTCGAAGCCGGGCTCGTGGGTGCTGGAGGTGGCCGTGGCCCCGCCGTGCACCTTCTCGATGAGGCCGTCGGTGGCGAGGGCCTCGAGGTCGCGGCGGATCGTCATGTCCGAGACGCCGAGGCTCGCGGTCAGCTCGCTGACGCGGGCCGCGCCGGTCCGCCGGACCATGTCGAGGATCAGCTCCCTGCGCTGCGCCGCGAGCACGGCTACCGCCCCTGCTCCCGCACGCACGCGACGCCGCCCGGGCCCACGGTGAGCCCGTCGCCGTGCTCCTCGCCGGTGACCAGGTCGACCCCGCGCAGGGGTACGTCGACCGGGTCGTCGGTGTGGTTGAGCACGAAGGCGTAGCTGCGGCCCTCCCCCACCCGTCGCACCAGCTCCACGCCGGGCGGCAGGCCCGAGGTCTCGACGCCCGCCGTGGCGAGCACCTCGGCCAGCACGGCCACGGTGGTGGGGTGGTCGGTCCGCGTCGCGACGTACCACGCCACCCCGTCGCCACTCCTGTTGCGGGTCACCGCGGGCGTGCCGGCGAGCGGCCCGTCGACGTACGACAGCAGGGGTGAGGCGCCGCGCAGGGCGAGGTCCTCCACCCAGGTGTCGGACCGGCCTGGTCCGGCGGAGCCCTCGAGGGCGACGGTCGTCCCCGGCGGCAGCGGGCAGAGCTCCTGGACCCGGATGCCGAGGAGGTCGGCGAACGCGCCCGGGTAGCCGCCGAGCCGGATGTGGTCGTCCTCGTCGACGACGCCGGAGAAGTAGGTCGTGAGCAGGTGGCCGCCGCCCTGGACGTACGACGCGAGCCTGGCCGCGTCGGCGTCGCGCACGAGGTGCAGCGTCGGCGCCAGCACCAGCCGGTAGCCGTCCACGTCGTCGGCGGGCGAGCACACGTCGACGGTGACGCCGGCCTCCCACAGGGCCCGGTAGAGCGCGAGGGCGCGGTCGAGGTAGTGCAGGTCGGAGGACGGCAGGGAGTCCCGCTGCACGGCCCACCACGACTCGTAGTCGAGCACCATGGCGACCTGCGCGGCGGGGCGCGTGCCGGCCACCTCGCCGAGGCGGGCCAGCGTCTCGCCGAGCTCGACGACCTCGCGCCAGACCCGGCTGTCCGTGCCGGCGTGCGGCAGCATCGCGGAGTGGTACTTCTCGGCCCCGGCCACCGAGGCCCGCCACTGGAAGAAGCCCACCGAGTCGGCACCCCGCGCGACGTGCTGGAGGCTGTTGCGGCGCATCTGACCGGGCGCCTTCGGGTAGTTGCGGGGCTGCCAGTTCACGGCGCTCGTCGAGTGCTCCATCAGCACCCAGGGCCGTCCCCGGGCCAGGCCGCGAGTCCAGTCCGCGCACATCGAGAGCTCGACGTGCGGTCGCTCGATCCGGCCGTCGAGGTAGTGGTCGTTGCTGACCACGTCCTGCTCGGGCGCCCAGCGCCAGTAGTCGAGACCGTCGATGTGGCTGCTGACCATGAAGTTGGTGGTCACCGGGACCTGCGGGCAGATCCGGCGCAGCACGTCGCGCTCGGCGCGGTGCTGGTCGAGCAGCTCCTCGGAGGAGAAGCGCCGGAAGTCCAGCTGCTGGGTCGGGTTGCACTGGGCGGTGCTGGCCCGCGGCGGCAGGACCTCCTCCCAGGAGGAGTAGGCCTGCGACCAGAAGCTCGTGCCCCAGGCGCGGTTGAGCCCGTCCAGGTCGGTGTAGCGCCGCGCCAGCCAGCGCCGGAACGCCGCCGCGCTCACGTCGCAGTAGCAGTGCGCGTTGTGGCAGCCGAGCTCGTTGGAGACGTGCCACAGCACGACGGCCGGGTGGTCGCCGTACCTCGTCGCGAGGTCCTCGACCAGGCGCAGCGAGTGCTCGCGGTAGACCGGCGAGCTCGGGCACCAGGTCTGGCGGCTGCCGTAGGCGAGCCGGCGGCCGTCCCGGTCGACGGGCAGCACCTCGGGGTGCGCCGCGGCCAGCCAGGGCGGCGGGGAGGCGGTCGCCGTCGCGAGGTCGACCGCGATGCCGCTGTCGTGCATCAGGTCGACGACGCGGTCCAGCCAGCCGAGGTCCCGCGCCCCCTGGGTGGGCTCGATGCGGGCCCAGGAGAAGACGCCGAGGGTGACGAAGGTGACCCCCGCCTCGCGCATCAGCGCGGCGTCCTCGGCCCAGACCTCCTCCGGCCACTGCTCGGGGTTGTAGTCGCCGCCGTAGCCCAGCCCGGCGCGGGCGGACGGGGCGGAGCCGGACGGGGTCGGATGGCGCAGCAGAGCCGGTGGGGCCATGCTCGGCACCTTGGACCGGCTGGGCGCGGTTGTCAACAAATACCACCAACGCGTCGCCAGTGTGCACACACCCGCCGTGATCCAACATCGGTCGTCCGGGGGCCGGTCTGCCTAGACCAGGCTGAATCGTTGTGACAACCGTCGCTCGGACTCTTGACAGCCCGATCGGGCTGCGCGGACAGTGTGGTCAGTTCTGTTTGAGTCCGTTCGCTCTTGGTGGACGGATCCCCGAGGAGGAGAACCCCCATGGCTTCGTCACGTCCCCGCCCGCAGCGCTCCGCCGACGTCCTCCCGCCGTCGCTGGCCGCCACGTCGCCGTTCACCCGCCGGTCGTTCCTGCGCGGTGTCGGCCTCGGCGCCGGTGCCGTGTCGATGTCCGGCCTGCTCGCGGCCTGCGGAGGCGGCGGCGACTCCGGGAGCGCCACCAGCGGGACCGTGACCGTCGGCGCCAACGAGGCGGTCGGCTCCGGTCGTGCCTACGACCAGATGAAGGGCCGGCTGGCGGCCTTCGAGAAGCAGGCCAAGGGCCTCAAGCTCAAGACGAAGTACGTCGACCACAACACGTTCCAGGACAGCATCAACAACTACCTCCAGGGCAACCCGGACGACGTGTTCACGTGGTTCGCGGGCTACCGAGTGAAGTCCTTCGCCGACAACGGGCTGGTCGGCGACGTCAGCGACGTGTGGCCGATCGACGGCGTCAACGACTCGTTCAAGACCGCCTCGACCGGCTCGGACGGCAAGCAGTACTTCGTGCCGACCAACAACTACCCGTGGGCGGTCTTCTACTTCAAGAGCCTGTTCGAGGAGAAGGGCTACACCGTCCCGAAGACCATGGACGAGCTGGTCGCGCTGAGCAAGCAGATGAAGTCCGACGGCCTGGACCCGATCGCGTTCGCCGACAAGGACGGCTGGCCGGCGATGGGCACGTTCGACATCCTCAACATGCGGATCAACGGCTACGACTACCACATCGACCTGATGGCGGGCGACGAGTCCTGGCAGTCCGACAAGGTCA
Organism: uncultured Actinomycetota bacterium; assembly: GCA_963781745.1. Taxonomy (GTDB): domain Bacteria; phylum Actinomycetota; class Actinomycetes; order Propionibacteriales; family Nocardioidaceae; genus Nocardioides_B. The sequence continues at coordinate 311,641 of CAWAHH010000004.1, forward strand.
AGACCGTCTTCGACACCTGGCGCGGCCTGCTCCCCTACCACCAGAGCGACTCGCTCGGCCGGACCTACCAGGAGTCGGTCAGCTCGCTGCAGCAGAAGAAGTCGGGGATGTACTTCCTCGGTCTGTTCCTGACCGACACGCTGCCCGTCAAGCAGCAGCAGGACATCGACTTCTTCACCTTCCCCGAGATCGACTCCAACGTCGGGGCCGACGCGATCGACGCGCCCATCGACGGCTTCTGCATGTCGGCGAACCCCAAGAACGAGAAGGGCGCGAAGGCGCTGCTGAAGTACCTCGGGTCCCCCGCCGCGAACGACGCTCTGAACACCGCGAAGATCCCGATGATCTCGACCAACGCCAACGCGGACACGAGTAACTACACCGACCTGCAGAAGCGGGCCGCCGACTTCATCGGCCAGCAGAAGTCGATCGCGCAGTTCCTCGACCGCGACACGGACCCCGGGTTCGCCTCGACGGTGATGATCCCCGCGCTGCAGCAGTTCATCAAGGAGCCGACCGAGGTCGACGCGCTGCTGAAGAGCATCGAGGAGCAGCGCAAGTCGATCTTCGCGGGCTGACCAGGTGTCCTCGACGAGCACGACCGGCGACACCGGCACGCGCACCGGCCGCCGCCGACCCACCCGGGCCAAGGAGCGCCGGCTGCACGGGATGGACCGGCTGACGGTGTTCTTGATGGTGGTGGTCCCCACCGCCCTCGTGGTCGCCCTGGTGTGGGTGCCGGCGCTGGCGACGGTGACGCTGGGGTTCTTCCGGTGGAACGGCCTGGGCAGCATCGACACCGCCCAGTTCATCGGGTGGAAGAACTACGACGACATCGTGAACATCTACCCGGCGTTCTGGCCGGCCGTCCAGCACAACCTGATCTGGCTGGTCGCGCTGTTCCTGGTGCCGACCGCCCTGGGCATGTTCCTGGCCGTCATCCTCGACAAGGAGCTCAAGGGCGGTCGCTTCTACCAGACCGCGTTCTTCCTGCCGACCGTGCTGTCGCTGGCGCTGATCGGGTTCATCTGGCAGCTCATCTACTCCCGCGACCAGGGCCTCCTCAACGCCGTCCTGCACGGCACCACCGACTGGTACGGCGACCCGGACATCAACCTCTACGCCGTGATCGTGGCAGCGGGCTGGCGCCATACCGGCTACATCATGCTGCTCTACCTGGCCGGCCTGAAGGGGGTCGACCCGGGTCTGCGCGAGGCTGCCCTCATGGACGGCTGCACCGAGCGGCAGACATTCTTCCGGGTGGTCTTCCCGGTGATGCGTCCGATCAACATCATCATCCTGGTGATCACCGTGATCGAGTCGCTGCGGGCCTTCGACCTCGTGTGGGTGATCAACAAGGGCCGCAACGGCCTGGAGCTGATCAGCGCCCTGGTCACCCAGAACATCGTGGGCGAGGCGAGCCGGATCGGCTTCGGGTCGGCCCTCGCGACGATCATGCTGCTGCTGTCCTCGCTGTTCGTGGCGATCTACCTGCGCATCGTCATGAAGGAGGACTCGTGAGCGCCCCGGTGACCGGCACGGCCGTCTCGACCCGGTCGGGCGCGGCCCAGCACGCGCCCGCGCGCCCGCCGGGCGGCCGCCGGCTGCGGATCGTCTACGCCTTCGTGATCGTGATGGCGCTGGCCTGGTTGTTCCCGGTCGTCTGGGCGGTGCTCACGTCGTTCCGGGACTACGCCTACACCTCGCAGAACGGCTACGTCTCCCTGGGCGGCTGGACCCTGGACAACTACGGCGACGCGTGGCGGCGCGGCAACTTCGGTCAGTACTTCCTCAACTCCGCCTACATCACCGTGCCGGCCGTGGTGGCGAGCCTGTTCCTCGCCTCGTGCATCGGCTTCGTGCTGGCGCGCTTCCGCTACCGCTTCAACCTGGCCCTGCTCGGCCTGTTCACGGCGGCGAACCTGCTGCCCCCGCAGGCACTGCTGATCCCGGTGTACCGGATGTTCCGCGAGGTCCCGATGCCGGACTCGATCAGCAGCAGCGGCTCCCTGCTGAACAGCTTCCTGGGGCTGATCCTGATCAACACAGCGTTCCAGACGGGGTTCTGCACCTTCGTGCTCAGCAACTACATGAAGACGCTCCCCAAGGAGCTCTACGAGGCTGCGGAGGTCGACGGCGCCAGCGTGTTCCGGCAGTTCTGGCAGATCACCCTCCCCCTGTGCCGGCCCGCGCTCGCGGCGCTGACGGTCCTCGAGGTCACCTGGATCTACAACGAGTTCTTCTGGGCCACGGTGCTGCTGCAGGACCCGACGAAGTTCCCGATCACCAGCTCGCTGAACAACCTGCGTGGCGAGTTCTTCACCGACAACAACCTGGTCGCCGCGGCCTCGGTGATCATCGCGCTGCCCACGCTGGCGGTCTTCATCGTGCTGCAGAAGCAGTTCGTGGCCGGGCTGACCCTGGGCGCCACCAAGGGGTAGCCGCTCAGGCGTCGATGACGATCGGGATGATGAGCGGGCTGCGCCGGAACTGGCGCTCCGCCCATCGTCCGACGTCGCGACCGAGCATCTGCTCGAGCTGGTGGGCGTCGCCGATGCCCTCGGCGGCGGCCCGGGCCAGGGTCTTCTCGACCACCGGCACGGCGCCGTCGAAGGTGTGCTCGTCGTGCACGAAGCCGCGCACCAGGAAGTCCGGGCGGTCGGCGAGCTTGCCGGTGTCGGCGTCGACGATCGCGAGCACGGTCACGACGCCCTCCTCGGCGAGCGTGCGCCGGTCCCGCAGTGTGGCCTCGGTCGCGCCGCCGACCTGCGCCCCGTCGACGTACACGTTGCCGGCGGGGACCTTGCCGGTGATCGTGGCGTGCCCGTCGACGAGGTCCACCACGACGCCGTCCTCGGCGATCACCACGTTGGACCTGGGTACGCCGGTGGCGATGGCGAGCTCGGCGTTGGCCTGGAGGTGACGCCACTCGCCGTGCACGGGCATCACGTTGGACGGCCGCACGATGTTGTAGCAGTAGACGAGCTCACCGGCGCTGGCGTGACCGGAGACGTGCACCTTGGCGTTGCCCTTGTGCACCACGTGCGCGCCCCAGCGGGTCAGGCCGTTGATGACGCCGGAGATGGCGTTCTCGTTGCCGGGGATGACCGAGCTGGCCATCAGCACGGTGTCGCCCTCGCCGACGCGGATCACGTGGTCGCGGTTGGCCATCCGGGACAGCGCCGCCATCGGCTCGCCCTGGGAGCCGGTGCACACGAGCGTGCTCTTGTTCGCCGGCATGCCCTCGAGCTGTTTGAGCGGGACCACGAGGTTCTTCGGGACGTCGAGGTAGCCGAGCTCCTGGGCGACGCCCATGTTGCGCACCATCGACCGGCCGACGAACGCGACCTTGCGCCCGTGCGCGTGCGCGGCGTCGAGGACCTGCTGGATGCGGTGCACGTGGCTGGCGAAGCTGGAGACGATGATGCGGCGCGGGGCCGTGCGGAACACCGTCTCGATGGCTGGTGCGAGGTCGCGCTCGGCGGTGGTGAAGCCGGGCACCTCGGCGTTGGTGGAGTCGGTCAGGAACAGATCCACCCCGGCCTCCCCGAGGCGCGCGAACGCCCGCAGGTCGGTGATCCGCCGGTCGAGGGGGAACTGGTCCATCTTGAAGTCGCCGGTGTGCAGCACCAGCCCCGCCGACGTACGCAGGGCCACGGCGAGGCCGTCCGGGATCGAGTGGTTGACCGCGAGGAACTCGCACTCGAAGGGGCCGAAGGAGCGCTCGTCGCCCTCGCGCACCTCGATCGTGCGCGGCTTGATGCGGTGCTCCTTGAGCTTGGCCTCGATGAGCGCCAGCGTCAGCCGCGACCCGACGACGGGGATGTCCTTGCGCTCGCGGAGGAGGTACGGCACCCCGCCGATGTGGTCCTCGTGCCCGTGGGTGAGCACCAGCGCGTCGATCTTGTCGAGGCGGTCCCGGATCCAGGTGAAGTCGGGCAGGATCACGTCGACGCCGGGCTGGTGCTCCTCGGGGAAGAGCACGCCGCAGTCCACGACGAGCAGCCGGCCGGCGTGCTCGAAGACCGTCATGTTGCGTCCGATCTCGCCGAGCCCGCCGAGCGGCACGACCCGGAGCCCGTTCTTGGCCAGCGTGGGCGGCGAGGACAGCTCCAGGTGGGGGTGGCTCATGCCCTCACGCTAGCGGGGGGTCCCGGTCCCGGCGCCCACCCGCCCCCGTCCGCGCGCCGGTCCGAGGGCTTCCGGCCGTTGTGAGCGCCCGGGCGCCGGTGCTAGAGAGAGGGCGGCCTGCGCCCGCGGGCCGTCCGAGGAAGGGCACCCGCCATGACCGCCTCCCCCACCCCGATGACGCCCGACGAGCTCGCCGAGGTCTACCGCGACCTGCACCGGAACCCCGAGCTGTCCTTCCAGGAGACGCGCACCGCGGGCGTGGTGGCCGAGCGCCTCGCCGGGTGGGGCTACGAGGTCACGACCGGCGTCGGCGGCACCGGGGTGGTCGGCGTGCTCGGCAACGGCCCCGGCCCGACGGCGATGCTGCGCGCCGACATGGACGCGCTGCCGATGCAGGAGGAGACCGGCCTGGACTACTCCAGCAGCGCCCGAGCCGTGGACCGGCTCGGGAACGACGTACCCGTCATGCACTCGTGCGGCCACGACGTGCACGTCACCTGCCTGCTCGGGGCGGCGGCCGCGCTGGCCGCGGCCCGCGACGAGTTCTCCGGCCGGCTGGTGCTGGTCTTCCAGCCCGCCGAGGAGCTGGGGGCGGGCGCGAAGGCGATGGTCGCCGACGGCCTCCTGGAGCGGTTCGGTACGCCGGACGTGGTGCTCGGCCAGCACGTCGGCCCGCTGCCCGCGGGGATGGTCGGGCTGCGGGCCGGACTGGCGATGGCGGCCAGCGACTCCCTCACGATCACGCTGCAGGGGCGCGGCGGCCACGGTTCGCGGCCGGAGACCACCGTCGACCCCGTGGTGATGGCGGCCGCGACGATCCTGCGCCTGCAGACGATCGTGGCGCGGGAGACGGCCGGCACCGAGACGGCCGTCGTGACCGTGGGCATGGTGCGCGCCGGCACCACCAACAACATCATCCCGGACAGCGCCGAGCTGCGGCTCAACGTGCGCACCTTCGACCCGAACGTGCGCGATCGCACGCTCGCGGCGATCACCCGGATCGCGACCGCGGAGGCCGAGGCGTCCGGCGCCCCGCGCCCGGCCGTGGTCGACCACACCGACCACTTCCCGGCCCTCGTGAACGACGCCGACGCGACGGCCCGCACTGCGGCGGCGTTCAGGGGCTGGCTCGGCGAGGGCGCGGTGGTCGACCCGGGCGTGCTCACCGGCAGCGAGGACGTGGGCGTGCTCGCCACCGCGGCCGGGGCGCCGTGCGTCTTCTGGATCCTGGGCGGGGCCGACCCGGCGCTGTTCGCCTCGGTGCGGTCCGAGGCGGACCTGCTGGAGGTGGTGCGGGCCATCCCGAGCAACCACTCGCCGCAGTTCGCCCCGGTGCCGGACCCGACGCTGTCGCTGGGCGTCGAGGCCTTCCGCACCGCGGTGCGCACCTGGCTGCCGGCGGGGTAGCCCGGGAACCCGCCCGCCCGGTCGACCGGTCGGGTCGTCAGCCGACGTCGACGGCGGTGCCGCTCTCGGCGCTGAGCCGGGCAGCGTCGAGCACCATCAGGGTCCGCACGCCCTCGCTGGCCGGGACCGGCTGCTCGCCCTCGCCCCGGACGGCGGCCGCGAACTGCGTGTAGAGGTCGTGGTAGCGGCCCTGCTCCGACGGCACCCGCTCCCGGCCGGCGCCGGTCGCGAGCACGCCCCAGTGCGCCTCGTCGTCGTAGCCCCAGCCGTCCGGGTCCTGGGCGGGACGGCGGCCCGCGAAGATCGCCTGCGCCTGCACGTCGGTCCCCGAGGCGCAGTAGCTGCCCGCGCTGCCGTAGGCCCGCAGGTCGCGGGCGGCCACGTGGTTGACCTTGCTCGCCTCGACGTACGACCGGACGCCGCTGGTGTGCTGGAGGTCGAGGACGAAGCCGGCGTCGGTGCGGCCCTCCGGGAGGTCGACGTGGTCGAGGTGCGCGGTGACCCGGGCGACCGGGCCGAGCAGCCACAGCATCTGGTCCACCACGTGGCTGCCGATGTCGCGCAGCAGCCCGCCGCCCGGTCCCGCCTCGAGGGTGCCGGCGTCGTCGAGGTCGAAGCGCGAGTGCACCCGCCACAGGTCGCCGAGGCGGCCGCCGGCCAGCACGCCCGCGAGGGTGCGCACGTCGGCGTCCCAGCGGCGGTTGTGGAAGACCGTGAGCAGCACGCCCGCCTCGGCCGCGGCGCGCGCGAGGTCGTAGCCGTCCTCGGCGGTCGGGGCGAACGGCTTGTCGGCGACCACGTGCACGCCCGCGGCGACCGCCTCCAGGACGAGCTCGCGCCGGGTCGTCGGAGGCGTCGTGATCGTGACCGCGTCGACGCCGGCGGCGAGCAGGTCGCCCAGCGAGTCGTACGTCGGCACGCCCGGCCACTCCTCGGCGACGAGGGCGCGGCGCTGCGGCGACCGGGTGACCACGCCGACGAGCTCGACCCCCTCGGCCGCCTCGACGAACGGCGCGTGGAAGTGCTGCCCGCCCGTGCCGTAGCCGACGATGCCGATCCGCAGGGGGCTGCTCATCCGCCCATCCAACACCCCGGCCGACGCCGGTGCCGACACGCGCCCGTCCTGCACGCCGTGGTGTACCACTGGATGCACCGTCGCTCGCCGGCGGTGGACCACCGCGGTGTCGTCGAGCTGTTGCGTTGCAACACAGTTGACGCAACAACCCCCCATGCGTGTCGGCGGGGTACCCCATACTCAGCGGATGGCGCTGGTGGGGACGTCGTGGCTGTTGCGTTCAGCCCGGGAGTACGCCGCCGACCCCGCCGTGCGCGTCGCCGCTCGCTTCGCCGCCGGCAACGACGAGGTCCCGTCCGTGCACCGCTCGCAGGTGACCCGGTGGGAGAGCGGGGTCACCGTCCCGACCTTCGAGATCGTGCGCCGCTACGAGATCCTGTGCGGCATCGAGCCCGGCCGCCTGGTCGCCGCGATCGACCTCGTGCACCGCGACCAGAGCCCGCGCGAAGCCCGTCCCCGGCTGCGCCGCCCGCTGCCGCCCTGCCCGGCCGAGGCCGCCGAGCCGCTGCTCGAGGCGGCACTGTCCGCCGAGCCGCTGACCGGCGCGGGCTGGGACGAGCTCTCGATGCTGCTCGCGGAGATGCCCGAGACGCTGATGCCCCGGTGGCAGTGGCGGGCGCTGCTGGACCGCGTCCTCGCCGAGATGAACGCCAGCGTGGGCATCGCCTACGTCCGGCGGGCCGAGGCGATGGCGCGGATCTGCGGTCACCGGCGTGCCCCCGACGTCGTCCGCGGTCTGGTCGGCGACGTGCTGTCCGACCCGGACACCCAGGTCTACAGCGAGGCCGCGTCCCTGCTGCAGTACTACGACCACCCCGAGACCGCCGCCACCCTCCTGCGCGTGCTCCGCGACCCGGTCAACGCCAACTCGCTGCGAGCGAGCCTGTTCGCCGCCGCGACCCTGGTGCGCGAGCGGCGGCTGACCCCCGGGGACTCCGTGGAGCTGGTCCGGCTCGCCCTCGACCTGTGCCAGTCCCCCGACCAGCCCTACCGCGTGCGTCGCAGCGCCGCCGACGTGCTGCTCGCCCTCACGCCGGCGGCCCGGCGCCGGATCGCCGGCGAGCTGCGCCGCCACAGCCGCGACCTCGCCGTCGCCTCGATCGTGTCCGGCGACGGGCCGATGCCGTCCGCGGTGCTCCAGGGGCTGCGGACCCGCATGGTCGCCCGGCTCGCCGGCAGCCTCGGCGGCTCAGCGCGCGATGACGCCCAGCTGCTCGGCGTGCTCGACACCGTCACCACCGAGACCAACGACGACCGGCGCTCGCACGCACTGCACCTGCTGATGGTGCTGCCGGTCGGGCGGGCCTTCGGCGACGCGTACGTCGACGAGCTCGAGAGCGCCGTGGCGGACCGTGACCTGACCCGCGTGCACGAGACGCTGGGCGTGCTGATGTGCCTCGCACCGGGCGACCGGCTGGGCCTGCTGACCGACCTGGCCACCCGGTCGCCGCGGGTGCCGGCCTTCGACGACGAGGTGGCCGTCGAGGCGTGCTGGGCCGTCGGCAACGCGATGTTCGCCCCGGTCGACGTGCCGGCCGTGCGGGCCAAGGTGGAGGCGGCCGTCGCGGAGGCGCTCTCGGGTGCCCGCCCGGTCACGCCGAGCCTGCTGGAGGCCTGGGCCTACGTGCTGGGGCGGCACGGCGCCGTGCCCGCACCGGGTCAGGACGGGAGCCCCGACGGCGCCGAGCCGCCGGCGAACGAGGACCCTGGTCTCGCGGAGGTGTGGCGCCGGGCGATCCGGTGGTGGACCGACCTGCCGCCGCACGTGCGCGCCGCGGCTCGCGAGGCCTGACGCCGCCGGCATACCTTCGCGTGCACCCGGCAGGGAGCCGGACCGCGGCCCCGACAGTCCCCCGCGACTGCCCGCGCTCGCTGTCCGGACACCCTGCCGGGCACCCGCTTCCGTCCCGCGCCCCCCGGCCCGGCAGGAAGGGACCGGCCTCCGCGAACCGGTCCGCCCCGAACCTAATCGGCGGATACTGCGGTCGTCGCGTGCGTTGCGTGGGCATCGAGGTCCCGCAACCCGGCCACACCGCGACAGAGGTGGCCCGATCCGGCCATCAAGTCCGCGCAGGCGGGTCGTCCGGATCGGGACCTTGGCCCTTTTCGCACTTCACCGGTCTGGACCCCTGTCGGAATCGCCTCACCTCCGGGCCGCCCGACCCGATCCTCCGGGTGCTGCAGTCCGCGCGGCGGGAGAGGGAAGACATGTCGGAACGCATCAAGCCCACAGGGGTCGAACGCCGCTTCGGCGTGGACGAGGTGATCGTCACCAAGACCGACCTCAAGGGTCACCTGACCTACGCCAACGACGTGTTCTGCCGCGTCTCGGCCTACCCGGAGTCGGAGATGCTCGGGCAGCCGCACAGCATGATCCGGCACCCCGACATGCCCCGCGGCGTCTTCCGGCTGCTGTGGGACTCGCTGGCCGCCAAGCGCGAGCTGTTCGCCTACGTGGTGAACCTGGCCGGCGACGGCGCGCACTACTGGGTCTTCGCGCACGTCACCCCGAGCATCGGCGAGAACGGCGAGGTCGTGGGCTACCACTCCAACCGCCGGCTCCCCGACCCGCGGGTGATCGCGCAGATCCAGCCGCTGTACCAGACGCTCCTGGCCGAGGAGCGCCGGCACACCCGCGCCGTCGAGGCGGCGCAGGCCGGCCTCGACCTGCTCACCGAGATCCTCCGTGGTCAGGGCACGACGTACGACGAGCACGTGTGGTCGCTGACGAACGGGGTGATGGCATGAGCAGCCTCCGCCGCAGGCCCGGTGGCCGCTCCGGCTCCCCCGGCTCCGAGGGCGACGTCTACAAGGCCGTCGTACAGGAGTGGCTGACCACCTGCCAGTCCGCCGCCGCCGGCGACCTCGAGGCCCGCGCGTCCCACGTCCCGGGCAGCGAGGACATGCCGGACGTGCTCGCGCTGCGCGGCGCGCTGAACCTGATCCTGGACCGCACCGACGCCTACGTCCGCGAGTCCGCAGCGTCCCTGCAGTCGGCCAGCGAGGGCCGCTACTACCGTCGCTTCCTGCTGTCGGGCATGAGCGGTGCGTTCCGCACCGGCGCGGGCACCATCAACCGGGCCCGCGACGGGATGGCCGAGGCGCAGGCGCGCATCGACGCCGCAGCCGAGACCCGCCAGCAGCTCGCCGACCGCCTCGAGGAGACCGTCATGTCGGTCGCCGAGCAGGTCGCGGCGGCAGCCACCGAGCTCAGCGCCACCGCGGCGAGCCTGTCCGACTCCGCGCACCACGCGGTCTCCGAGGCCGACAGCGCCGGCAGCACGGTGCGCCGGCTCGACACGGCCTCGCAGGAGATCCAGGACGTGGTCCGGCTGATCTCCCAGATCGCCCGGCAGACGCAGCTGCTCGCCCTCAACGCCACCATCGAGGCGGCGCGCGCCGGCGAGGCCGGTCGTGGCTTCGCGGTCGTCGCGTCCGAGGTCAAGTCGCTGGCCGACTCGACGGCGCGCTCCACCGAGGACATCACCCGTCAGGTCGCCTCGATGCAGGAGGTCGCCAGCGACAGCACGACCGCCATGGCGACCGTCGAGGGCACCGTGCGCGAGATGTCGCCGATGGTCGACGCGGTGTGGACCGCCGTCGACGGCACCCGTCGCGACGGCTCCGACCAGTTCGGCGAGGCCCCCATCCAGGGGCTCGCGCAGATGGCCGAGGTGCTGCGCAGCGAGGTGGGCAGCTTCCTCGCGGTGATGCGCGAGAGCTGAGGCCCGCGCCTCTGCGCTCTGCTCGACCGGGACCCGGCGCACTCCGCCGGGTCCCGGTGGTGCGCTCAGGCGACGCGCCGGGTCGCCTCCGCGGCGAGGCCGCGTCCCCAGGCGCGGGCCCGCTCGACCTCGCCCGGCAGGAGCGGACCGCGGGTGTCCTCGACGAAGAAGCTCTCCCGGCCGGCCGGGGTGAACCCGAGGCCGCGGACGAGCTTCGCGGCCTTCTTGGCCGCCGACCCCGGCAGCTTCCTGACCTTGTCGACGCGGCTGTCGAAGGTCGCGACCGCTACGGCGGACGACCCGTGGGGCAGCCGTCCCAGCCACTCGCGCAGGCCGGTCGCGGGCGACCCGTGGGTGGCGCCCTGCTCGACCGCCTGCGCCCTGGTGGCGGGCCGACTCAGCGAGAACGCGTGTGTCGGGCCGCCGACCACGAGCAGGTCGACGGTGTCGGGGATCGCGACGGGCGCCTGGCCCACCTCGACGGTCTCCACCGCCATGGACTCCTCCAGTCCCGCGGCGACGGCGCGGGCGATCATCTCGGTGTTGCCGAACATCGACTCGAACACGACCAGTGCCTGCATGGCTTCCTCTCGTTGGGTCCCGTCCCGGGACCGGTGGTGGTACGGGTGGTGCGGGTGGTGCCACCACCCCCGCATAGTCAGTGACGTTCGGGCCCTGCCGAGGCCCTCCGAGGGGCCCGAACGTCACTGACTATGCGGGGGCTGGGTGGGGCGGGGTGGCGGTGCCGGTGCGGGCGAAGAGCGCCGCCGCGTCCAGGAGGGCCGACTCGCGCGAGCCGGCGGTGTCGACGACGGTCGCCTCGGGCCAGCGCGCCCGCTCGCGGCGCAGGGCGGCGGCGACGGCCGGGTCGGCGTCGGAGCCCCCGGTCCGTCCGGCCAGTCTGGAGTCCGCGACCTCCGCCGGGGTCGAGCAGAGCACCTCGACGAGGTCGCTGCTCGTGCTCGCCGCGACGGCTCGGGCACGCGAGCGCAGCCCCGGGTCGGACCAGGTGGCGTCCAGGACGACGGACTCGCCCCGTCCGAGCAGCCGCTCGGCACGGCGCAGCACCTCGTCGTACGTCGCCCGGGTGCGCTCGGGCGTGTAGAGGCCCTCGCGGTAGGTGCTCGGCGCCGGCGCCAGCGGGTCGAGCCCGGCGAGCTCCTTGCGGATCCGGTCGGTGCTGAGGCTGACCATCGCGAACCGGTCCGCGAGCGCCCCGGAGAGCGTGGACTTGCCGGTGCCGGGCGCGCCGCCGACGAGGGTCAGCGTCACCGACGCCTCGGTGAGGTGCCGGTGCGCGATCGAGACCAGCCGGCGGGCGGACTCGTCGGCCGTGTCGTCGCCCTGGTCGTGCTGGAGGCAGGCGACCTTGGCGCGCACGAACGCGCGGTAGGCGATGTAGTGGTGCAGCAGCGACGGCGGCGCCACGTCGCCGGCGAACCCGACGTACCACGCGACGAACTGGGCGCCGAGGTCGGCGGCGCCGAGCCGCTCGAGGTCCATCGCCAAGAAGGCGGCGTCGTCGAGGCGGTCCACGTAGCGCAGCCGGTCGTCGAACTCCAGGCAGTCCAGCGCGCGCGGGCCGTCGCGCAGGCAGAAGACGTCGTCGGCGATCAGGTCGCCGTGCCCGTCGACGATGCAGCCGGTGTCGACCCGGTGCGTCAGCAGCGGCACCCGGCCGGCGAGGTAGCGCTGCGTGAGCCGCTCGAGCCTCGGCGACCTCGGCGGCGTCGACGACGCGGCGGTGGAACGGCCGCACCTGCAGGAAGCTCGCGGTCCAGCGCGCGGAGAGCCGCTCGGGCGAGCCCTCGGCGTCGATGACCGGGCCGTGCGGGCTGGCGGCGTGCATGCCGGCGAGGCGGTGCGCCAGCGTCCGCAGGTCGCGGCGTACGTCGGCACCCTGACCGACCAGGGTGGAGAGCCGGCGGTCCTCGGGCATCCGGCGCATCACGACGACCGGCTCGTGGCCGCCGTCGGGCTGCGCCAGGTCGCCGACGCCGAGGTACACGTCGGGAGCGAGCCGGCGGTTGAGCTCGACCTCGGCGTGGCAGGTGGCCGCGCGCACCTCGGGGCGGGTGAAGTCGAGGAAGCCGAGGTCGACGGGCTTCTTGACCTTGTAGGCCCGGTCGCCGACGAGCATCACCACCGCGGCGTGCGTCTCGTGGACGGCGGCGCGGGTCGGGTGGCCGACGGCGGCTGCGGACGTCTGCATCTGGCCCTCCAGGGAAGGGCCGCAGCACCCGCGGCGGTCCGCCCACCGCTCACGATGCTGCCTGCGGAGCGGCCGGATCAGGTGCCTTCGTCACGAGGCCGGGAGGCCTTTCGTCACCAGTCGGTGACGGTCCTGGGGAGCAGCGGGCTCAGCGGAGGTGGCGGCGCCGCTTCGTGCCCCAGTGCCGGCTCGGGTCGCTCGCGGCGCGGGCGCCCCCGTGCAGCCAGGCCGTCAGGGCGTCCGGGTTGCGGCGCTCGAGCTCGTCGAGGTAGAGCTCGCGCATCCGCACGACCCGCATCCGCGACTCCACCGACGTCGCGCGCTGCAGGGCCACGAAGCTGCTCCGCCACGCCTCGCACAGGTCGGACACGGGCATCCGGTCGGGGACGACCAGGTCGGGCTGCGGGTCGACGACCAGGGTGGCGGCGACGGCCGAGGGCGAGGAGCTCTCGGCCAGCACGGCGCTGCGCACGGGCGCGGCCGACGAGGGGCGGACGCGTCGGCGGACCCGGGCGACCACCAGCGGCGAGGTCAGCACCAGGCCGGTCACCAGCCACAGGGCACTCAGCTGCAGCAGGTGGCCCAGGCCGATGGTCACGACGAGCACGGCCGCGGCCGCCGGCCCGCCGAGGATCACCGGCGGGGCGGTCAGGGACAGGACCGGCGACCAGGCCAGCGCGGTCGCCCCGCCGACCAGTGCGGTGGCCAGGAAGACGCCGACGAGGGCGAAGGGGCCCATCAGGCGCACGGCGTCGAAGAGGCCGACGGCCGTGGCGATGCCGGCTGCGGCGGTCCAGACTCGGTCGTACCAGCTCATCGGTGTCCCTCCCAGGACGGCGACGGGCGAGGGAGCCCGAGGCCGTACGACGGTGCCGCCGGCGCTCCGGCGTCACCTCCCAGGGTCTCGGCTGCGGGCCCTCGCGCCCCAGGGCCCGAGGTCGTCCGGGGGCGGGACGATGGTCCCGTCGCGGATGGCCCGTCCGGGCGGTGCCCTCAGACCGGAAGGAGGAGGAGCACGCTCGCCGAGACGGCCACCACGACGGCCACCTGGGCCACCGCGACGGGGTACGGGACGACGTACGCGCCCATCACGTCGGGGTCGCGGGAGAGCATGTGCAGCACGACCAGCACCGGCACCAGGAGCACCGCGTTGAGCACCTGGCTGGTCACCAGCAGCCCGATCAGCGGCATCCCCGGTACCAGCACCAGCACGGTCGCGACGCAGGTGACCGTGACCGCGCTGAGGTAGAACAGCCGCGCCTGTCCGAAGCTGCGGTCCAAGGCGGCGTCGGCGCCGGTCCAGTCGCACACGGAGTACGCCGTCGACAGCGGCAGCACTGCGGCGGCCAGCAGCGCGGCGCCGAGTAGACCGACCGCGAACAGGGTCGAGGCGAGGTCCCCGGCCAACGGTGCCAGCGCCGTCGCGGCGTCGGCTGCGGAGGTGACCGAGGCGTGCCGGACGTGCAGCGTCTCGGCGCAGGCGACGACCACGAAGAAGCCGATCACGCCGGTCAGCACGGCCCCGGTCTGCACGTCGACGCGCTCGTATCCGAGGTCGGCGGTGGTCAGCCGCTTGTCGACGGCGTAGGACTGGATGAAGCTCAGCCCCCACGGCGCGAGCGTGGTGCCCACGGTCGCGGCCACGATCGCGGCGTCCCCGGCGGCGAGGCGCGGCACGACGAGCCCCTGGAGCGCCGCACCCCAGTCCGGCCCGGCGAGCAGCCCCGCTCCGACGTACGCCACGAAGACCGAGGACAGTGCGAGCAGCACGTGCTCGACGCGGTGGAAGCCGCCGCCCAGCACCAGCCACGTGACCGCGACCGCGGCGACCGGCACGGCGACGTACCTGCTGAGGCCCAGCAGCTCCGAGCCGGCGGCCACCCCGGCCAGCTCGGCGGCGGCGGTCCCGGTGTTGGCGACCAGCAGCGCGGCGAGGACCAAGCCGGAGACGCGGACGCCGAACCGCTGCCGGACCAGGCCGACCAGACCCTGCCCGGTCACGACGCCCATCCGGGAGCCGAGGTCGTGGAAGACCATCAGCGCGACCGTCGACAGCAGCAGCACCCACAGCAGGCGGTAGCCGTGTCCGGCGCCGAGGACGGAGTACGTCGTGATGCCTGCCGGGTCGTCGTCGGAGAGCCCCGCGAGCAGACCGGGGCCGAGCACGGCGAGCGTGCCGAGCAGGACGCCCCGACGGCGGCCGCTCCCCGCGGCGGACCGCGTGTCCGAGCGCCCCGGGGTCATGGGCGTCGGGGCGGCGGCAGGTGCAGGCGCCAGCCGTGGGTGCGCAGGTGCCGGCGTGGAGCGGTCCGGGACAGTCGGGCTCGCACGTGCGGGTGCAGCAGCCGCCACGCCTCCTCACGCAGGTCGTCCGGCACGGCGGCGGTGACGTCGTGCGCGTGCTCCACCGACAGCCGGGTGAGCAGCACGGCCAGGCCGTCGGCGTCCAGCGACCGCAGCCCTGCGGCGCCCAGAGTGGTCTGCACGGCGTGACCGCGCGTCGAGGTGAGGTGCAGGTCGGTGAGGTCCACCAGGTCGACCGGCAGCCGCGCGGCCGCTCGGCGCAGTCCGAGGCGGCGCAGCACGGACCCGAGGCCCAGGTCGATGCCGACCACCTCGACGCGGCCGGCACCCACGTCGGCGAGAAGCACGTCGGCGACCCGTCCACCGCGCCCTCCGGCGGCGTCGACGATCGCCGCGTCGAGGACGTCACGGCGCAGTAGCAGGTCGCCGGGAGCCAGGTCGGGCGTTGACGCCGGCCCGGTACCGGCGAGCACTCCCCCGCTCGCGAGCCCGATGACGGGCCGCCGGACCGGGCGGCGCCCGGCCCCGGCCAGTACGCCGCCCACCCGCGGTGGTCCGTCGTCCAGGGTCCCGACGAGGTCGCGCAGCCGGCCGGCGCCCTCGACCCCGGCGACCGGCGTGCCGACCAGGTCGCTCAGCCACCGCACCGAGGCAGACGGCCGAGGACCACCCGGGTCAGGCGGGCGGTCGGACAACGGTGACCGTGCAGTGCGCGCGCTCGACGACGGCCCGGCTGACCGAGCCCATCAGCGCACCCGCGCCGGAGCGCCGGCGGGAGCCGACCACGACCAGCGAGGCGTGGGCGGACATCTCCACGAGGGTGTGCACGGCCGCCCCGTCGGGCATGCGGTGGGTCACCACGACGTCGGGGAACTTCTCGGCGTAGCCGGCCGATGCCTCGCTGATGATCCGCTCGTGGCGGTCGAGCAGGTCCAGCCGCTGCTGGTAGCTCGCCGGGTCGACGAAGGTGTCGCGGCTGCTCCAGGCGTGCACGATGTCGAGCGACCGGTCGGTAGCCGACGCGATGTCGTAGGCGAAGTCGAGGGCGTCGTTCGACGAGCCGATGTCGTCGATGCCGACCACGACGTGCCCCTCGCCGGCGGTCTCGGTGCGGTCGGTCGGGCGGACGACGGTCACCGGGCACTCGGCGTGCGTGGCGACCGCGACACTGACGGACCCGAGGACGAGCGACCGGACGGGACCGCGGCCGCGGGTGCCCACGACGATCATCGAGGCCCGGTCGGCGAGCCCGAGCAGCGCCTCGCGGGCGTCCACGAGGGGCCGGCTGACTGACACCTCCAGCGAGGGGGCGAGGGCCTGCACGCGCTCGAGGGCGTGGTCGGTGACCCGCCGCGACTCGATCCGCAGCTGCCGGCGGACCTCGTCGGTGCCGACGAGCTGGCTGCCGGGGCCGACCTCGCCGGCCCCGTTCACCAGGACCAGGGGCCTGTTGCGGACGGCGGCGTAGCCGGCGGCCCAGTCGACCGCGGCGTCGCTGTGCGGCGATCCGTCGACACCCACGACCACGGACCCTGGCTTCATGGTGGTGTTCATCCCCCCACCCTCCGCGCGTGCCCCGACGAAGATCAGTGCCTGTCGTCCCCGTCAGCCGGGACCAAGGACCCGCCCCCGACAGTCCCTGACGAAAAGGCCCCTCCAGCACCGCTGGAGGGGCCGTTCCGCCACTGACTACCGGAGCCAGGGGAGCCGGGCGACGAGCGGCAGCCGCTCCCAGGCCTTCCCCAGCCCGGCCGTGCGGCCGGCGCCGACCAGGGCGAGCCAGATCAGCACGAGTGCGTAGATCAGGTGGTCGTCCATGAAGAGGTTGTTCTCGGGGGGCAGCACGACGGTCCACATGAGCACGAGCATCAGCGCGCCGGAGGCCGCCGCGATCCGCATCGTGACGCCGAGCACCAGGGCCAGGCCGATGCCGAGGAGGCCGATCATGAAGAGCCAGTCGGCCCAGGCCGCGCCGGCGATGCTGTGGTAGAAGCCCTTGAACGGGCCGGCCGCGCCGAAGGCGAGGAAGCCCTGGGTGGGGTGGCCGCCGCGGAGCCACGCGTCCGCGTGCGCGGTCTCGTGGCCCAGGCCGAACGCCTTGTCCAGGAACGCCCAGAGGAAGACCCAGCCCAGGCTGATCCGGGCCGCGGCTGCGACGTACCGGGCGTAGGTGCCTGCCTTGGTCTCCGGCGCGACCAGCTCCGGGTGGACGAACTCGGGGTCGGGCATGCGGGTGTGCTGCTTGCGGGGCTGGGTGCTGCTCATCGTGTCCTCCTGAGGTCTCCGGAGTCTCCGGTCGTCTCTCAGGCAACGCCTGTCGGCGCGCGCCGGTCAGGGGCCGACGTCAGCGGGTCGTGGGACCTTCGTCCGTGCCGTGGACCGGACGGGACGCACGCCACCGGCGATGGGTGGCCTCCAGCCCTGGCGGTCAGCCGCCGAGGTGCTTGGCCGCGAACACGGCGGCCTGGGTGCGGCGCTCGAGGCCGAGCTTGGCGAGCAGCGCCGAGACGTAGTTCTTCACGGTCTTCTCGGCCAGGAACATGTGCTCGGCGATCTGGCGGTTGGTCATCCCCTCGCCGATCAGCTCGAGGATCTTGCGCTCCTGCTTGGTCAGCGGCGCGAGGGCCGGGTCCTCCTCGGGGCCCTTGCGGAGCCGGTCGAGGACCTGCTGGGTCACGGCCGGGTCGAGCGTGGACTGGCCCGCCGCCACGCGTCGGACGGTCTCGATGAGGTCGTTGCCGCGCACCTGCTTGAGCACGTAGCCCGCGGCGCCGGCCATGATCGAGGAGAACAGCGCCTCGTCGTCGTCGTACGACGTGAGGATGAGCGCCGCGATCTCGGGATGCCGCGAGCGGATCTCCCGGCAGACGTCGATGCCCGAGCCGTCGGGCAGCCGGCCGTCGAGCACGGCCACGTCGGGACGCAGCGCCGGGATCCGGCGGGTCGCCTCCTGGGCGAGCCCGGACTCCCCGACCACCTCGATGTCGCCCTCGCTCTCGAGCAGCTCCTTGAGGCCGCGGCGGACGATCTCGTGGTCGTCGAGGAGGAAGACGCGGATCTTGGAGCCGGCGGGAGTGTCCGTCATAGGGCGACCTTACCTGGACGGGGCCGCCCGCCGAGCGGGTCGCACGCCCCGGCCGGGCAGGGACCTTGGTCCCGAAACGGACACCCGGACGGGTCGTCGGACCGGTCCGCGCGCGTCCCTACGGCCGCGGGACGGTCCAGTGCACGACGGTGCCGATGCCGGGCTCGGACTCGATCTGGCAGCTGCCGCCGAGGTCCTGGGCGCGGTCGACCATGTTGCGCAGCCCGCTGTGCGCGACGTCGGGGCGGATCCCGACGCCGTCGTCGGCGACGGTCAGCGCGATCCCGTCGTTGACGCTGAGCGTCACCGTCACGGTGGTCGCACGCGCGTGCCGCGAGGCGTTGGACAGCGCCTCGCCCAGCACGGCGAGCAGGTGCGGGGCGGTGCGGGCGTCGACGGTCGAGTCGACGGGACCCTCGATGGTGAGCTTGGGCCGGAACCCGAGTGTCGCGGTCGCCCGCTCGACGAGGTCGGTCACCGCCTTGCGGAGGTCCTTGGACTCCTCGGCGACGCTGAGCGCGAAGATCGAGCGCCGGATGTCCTTGATGGTCGCGTCGATGTCGTCGACGGCGCGCACCATCCGGTCCGTGACCTCGGGGCGCTCGGCGAGGCGCGAGGTGTTCTCCAGGCTCAGGCCGATCGCGAACAGCCGCTGGATCACCAGGTCGTGCAGGTCGCGCCCGATCCGGTCGCGGTCCTCGAAGACCGCGAGCTTCTCCTGGTCCTCGTGGGCGCGGGCGACCTGCAGGGCCAGGGCGATCTGCTCGGCGAAGCTCTGCGGCAGGTGCGCGTCGACCTCGTAGAACGCGTCGACGTGCGCCCGTGTCCAGCCCAGCGTGAGCACGCCGTCGGTCCCCGTGGGCGTGCGCAGCGGCACCACGATCGCCGGTCCGACCTCTCGGTTGGAGGTGGGTGCCGCCGGCTCCGACGTACGGCGGGCGGGCGGGTCGGGCGTCACGTCCTCGTCGGTGACGGCCCTGGCGCAGACGTCCTCGACGACGAGCGTCTCCCCCGAGCCCAGGACCTGGTGCACGAGGTCGCTGAGGGCCGGCTTCCAGTCGACGGCCTCGGCGCCGGGGAGCTGGTTGCCGACGACCTCGAACTCCGGGGAGTTCTCGTCCTCGCGCAGCAGCACCCAGACCAGGTCGGCGCGGGCGATCTCGGCGGCGCGGTCGGCGACGATGTGCACCGCGTCGAAGCGGTTGACGGGGCCGAGGAGGGTGGCGGTGATCTCGGCGCTGGCAGCCAGCCACTGCTCGCGACGCGCGGACTCCTCGTAGAGCCGGGCGTTCTCGATCGCGACGCCGGCGGCCGCGGCGAGGGCGACCACGATCGCCTCGTCCTCGGGCGTGAAGTCGCTGCCGTCCTCCTTCTCGGTGAGGTAGAGGTTGCCGAACACCTTGTCCCGGATCCGCACGGGCACACCGAGGAACGACGACATCTTCGGGTGGTGCGCGGGGAAGCCGTACGACGCCGGGTGGGCGGCGATGTCGTGCAGGCGCAGGGGCTCGGGGCGGTCGATGATCAGGCCGAGCAGCCCGTGCCCGCTGGGGAGGTCTCCGATCAGGGCGCGGTCGTCGTCGGAGACGCCGGTGTTGACGAACGCGCGCAGGCGGTGGTCGGGTCCGGAGCCGAGCACGCCGAGGGCGGCGTACCTCGCGCCGGCGAGCTCGGAGGCGACCTGGACGATCCGGCTGAGCAGGCTGTCCAGGGACAGGTCGGCCGCCATCAGCACGACCGCGTCCAGCAGCAGTCGCAGCCGGGTCTGGTCGTCGACCATGCCGGCGACCCGCTGGAGCAGCTCGTGGAGGAGGTCGTCGAGCTCGGCGCCCGCGAGCGGGGCCAGGGCGGCCGACGGGTTGACCGCGGCCTCGGCGGCGGGATCGGCAACGGGGGCGGGGTCGTCGCGCTCGGCAGTTCCCATCCCCACTCCTCCGGCTCGGTCATCGTGATCCTAGTGCCGCGAGGGTCCCGGCATCCCGATGACGGCGGGGATCCGGCGCCGGGGACTTTGGTCCCGGCGATCGCGGACCCTCGGGTCTGTGGTGGGCGGGCCGGGGGCGCGGACCCTGGGGAGCACGCACCGAACCCCTGGAGGACACCGTGGACACCGTGGACCCGCGCTCGCACGTCAGCTCCGACCGGTCACCGATCGTGGTGGGTCTCGACGGGTCCCCCGCTGCCGCGGAGGCCCTGCGCTGGGCGGCCTGGGTCAGCCAGATGACCTCGGCGCCGCTGTCGGTGCTGCACGTCTACACCTCCGACGAGTCCGTCCCGCCGGCCAGCCGCAGCGACCGCACCGACGCCCGCCACGCCCAGGAGGCGCTGGCGCGCACGCACGCCACCCGCTGGCTGCGCGACGCCCTGGCCGACTCCTCGGCGCTGCCCTACGGCCTGCGGCTGGTCGTGGTCGGTGGCCGGCCCGCGACGGTGCTGACGCAGGTGTCGCGCACCGCCAGCATGCTGGTGCTCGGGCGCGGTGAGGACGGGCCGGGGCGCGCGCCCGGACACACCCGGCACGGCGTCGGCGAGGCCTGCCTGGCGCAGGCGGACTGCCCGGTCGTGGCCGTCAAGGCGCCCGGCGTCCCGGCGGCATCGAGCGGCTCGGTGCACGCGACCGCGACGACCCCCGTCATCGGCGTGCAGGCCGGCGGCACGCTCGTGGGCGAGACCCGAGCGCGGTCGTGACCACGTCCGCGGGCCCGGCCACCGACGTCGACGCTCGCGGGTTCGTCCCCGTCGACGTCCTTCTCGCGGACGGCTCCCCCGCCCGCGTGCGCGCCGTCGAGGCGGGCGACCGCGACGACCTGGTCGCGCTGCACGAGCGCGCCTCCGACGAGAGCGTCTACCGCCGCTTCTTCTCCCTCAACAGGCCCGTCGCCACCGCCTTCGTGGACACGCTGTGCCGGACCTCCGAGACCGTCTGGTCGCTCGTCGTGGTCCGCTCCGAGCGGCTCGTCGGCCTCGCGTCGGCGGCCCGCGGCGAGGGCGCGTCCGCCGAGATCGCCGTCTTCGTCGACGAGGACCTGCACGGCCTGGGCATCGGCACGCTGCTCGTCGAGCGGCTCGCCGGCTGGTCCCACGACCGCGGCGTGGACACCTTCACCGCCGAGGTCCTCACCGAGAACCTCCCCATGCTGCGCGTCTTCCACGACGCCGGCTTCGAGCTCACCGAGCAGCGCGAGTCCGGCGTGGTCACCATCGCCATGGACCTGAGCCCCAACGCCCGGTGGCGGTCGGTCTCCGACGAGCGCGAGCGCCGCGCCGAGCGCCGCTCCCTCGCGCCCCTGTTCGAGCCGGCCAGCATCGCCGTGCTCGGCGTCAGCCGGCGCCGCGGCGGCATCGGCCGCGAGGTGCTGGAGAACCTCCGCAACGGTGGGTACGCCGGATCGGTGCACGCGCTCGGCAAGCCCGGCCTGTGGCTGCCCCACGTCGAGTGCGTCTCGCGGCTCGAAGACCTGCCCCGCGACCTCGACATGGTCGTCGTCGCGCTGCCGTCGCACGCCGTCGAGGAGGCCGTGCGCACCGTCGCCCGGCGAGGGGCCCGCACCTGCGTCGTACTCACCTCCGGACTGGGCGAGACCGGTGAGGCCGGCCGCGACACCGAGGCCCGGATCGCCGCGACCGCCCGGGCGCACGGCATGCGCCTGGTCGGGCCCAACTGCTTCGGGGTGGTCAGCCACGTCCGCGGCCAGCAGGTCGACGTCACCTTCGGGCGCACCGTCAGCCTGCCCGGCACGCTCGCCATCGGGTCCCAGTCCGGTGGCGTCGGGGTGGCCCTGCTCGAGGCGGCGGCCGCGCGCGGCACCGGGCTCGCCTGCTTCGTGTCGATGGGCAACAAGGCCGACGTGTCGGGCAACGACCTCGTCGAGGCGTGGGCCGACGACCCCGCGGTCTCGGCGGCCGCGCTCTACCTCGAGTCGTTCCAGGACCCCCGCAAGTTCGCCCGGGTCGCCGCGGCGTTCAGCCGCCGCAAGCCGCTGCTGGCCGTCTTCGGCGGGTCCTCGGCCGCCGGCACCCGGGCCGGGGCGTCCCACACGGCCGCGCACGCCACCCCGGCACGCGCCGTGCAGGCCCTGTTCCGCGCCGCCGGCGTGGTCGAGGTCGACGGCGTCCGCGACCTTGTGGACACGGCCGCCCTGCTCACCGAGCAGCCGCTGCCCCGCGGTCCGCGCCTCGGCATCGTCGGCAACGCCGGCGGCCTCGGCATCATCTCCGCCGACGCCGCGCACCGCTCCGGGCTCGACGTCCCGGCGCTCGGCGGCACGGTCCGCGCCGAGCTGGCCCGCCGGGTCCCGGGCGCGGCCGGCACGAGCAACCCCGTCGACCTCGGCGCCGCGGCCACCGCGCAGACGTTCGCCGACGCGCTCGACGTACTCCTCGAGTCCGGTGAGGTCGACGCCGTCCTCGTCGTCGCGGCCGCCACCGCCGTCACCGACCTCGACGCGATCTGCTCCTCGACCGAGCGCGTGGTGGGGCGCCTGGCCGAGCACACCCGGACGATCCCCGTGCTCAGCGTGATGAGCGGCGCGGAGCACCCGCCGGCCGCCGTCGCGACGACGCGCTTCGCGACCTGCGAGAGCGCTGTCCTGGCGCTGCGCCACGCGGTGGAGTACGCCGCCTGGCGCCGCCGGGCCCGCGAGCCGCTCGCCGTCGCCCCGGACCTGCGCCCCGAGCAGGTCGGCCCGGCCGAGGTGGACGCGCCGTCGCGATGGCTCTCCCCCGCCGAGTCCTCCGCGCTCCTGGAGGGGGTCGGCGTGCGCACCGCCCGCTCGCGGACCGTCGCCGACGTCGAGCACGCCGCTCGTGCCGGCGCCGAGCTGGGCTACCCCGTTGTCGCGAAGACCGCCGACGCCTCCGTGGTGCACAAGACCGAGGGCCGGCTGGTGCGGCCCGGTCTCACCGGCGTGGCCGCGCTCGCCGCAGCCGTCACCGGCATCCAGGCGGTCACCGGGGAGGGCTCCCCGGTGCTGGTCCAGGAGCAGGTCTCCGGGCCCGAGCTGGCGGTCGGGCTGGTGCGCGACGCGCGCTTCGGGCCGCTGGTGATGGTGTCCTCGGGCGGCGTCGAGCTGGACCTGTGGGGCGACCAGGAGTTCCTGATGCCGCCGCTGGAGCGGGACGACGTGCTGCGGGCCCTGCAGGCGCTGCGCACGTGGCCGCTGCTGGACGGCTTCCGTGGCGCCGCGCCCGTCGACGTGGAGGCCGTCGTGGACCTCGTGCACGGCGTCGAGCGGCTGGCGCTCGAGCGCCCCGACGTCCTCGAGCTCGACCTCAACCCGGTCATCGTCACCGCGAAGGGCCCCGTGTGCGTGGACGCGAAGGTCCGCCGGCGCTCGCGCGCACCTCGGGACCTTCGCCCCACCGCGTCGTTACCCTCGCCCCTGAGCGACTCCGGCGCACCGAGCAAGCCTTGAGCAAGGCAGTCACACAGATCTGCCGACGGATGTGAGGAGTCCCCGATGAGCACCCAGGTCAGCCAGTCCCCCGAGACGCAGCGGCACGTCACCTCCCGTCCGGTCGTGGTCGGCGTCGACGGCGTCGCCACCAGCTCGAGCGCCGTGCTCTGGGGGTGCGCCGAGGCGGTCGCGCTCGGCGTGCCGCTGACCCTGGTCACCGCGTGCGACGCGACTGCCCAGACGGTCGCCGGCCCCGCCCCGATCACCATGGACCCGGCGTCCTACGTCGCGGTGAAGAGGGCGGCAGAGCAGGACCTCCGCAAGGTGGCCCGCGGGCTGCTCGCCGACGCCCCGCAGGTCGAGCTCGCGGTCGTCGAGGGCACCCCGCGCGAGGTGCTGCTGCGGCTCGCCGCCGACAGCGACCTCCTCGTCGTCGGACGCCGCGGCCTCGGCGCCGCGCACCGGCTGCTCGTCGGCAGCACGTCGCTCGCCGTCGCAGGCCGCGCACCGGTCACCGTGGTGGTCGTGCCCGAGACCTGGGTGCAGGCCAGCCGCTCCACCGCTCCCGTCGTGGTCGGCGTCGCCATCGACGACACCGCCGCCGACGCCGACGCGACCCTCGACGAGGACTCCCCCGACGGCCGGGTGCTGCGCTTCGCCTTCGAGCACGCGGCCCGCCTGCGGGTGCCCGTGGTCGCCGTCAGCGCGTGGGACCTGCCGGCGCTCTACTCCTGGTCGCCCGCCGACATCACCGCGAGCCGGGCCCGCCACGACGCCGCCCTCGAGCGCCGCCTCGCCCCCTGGCGCGAGCGCTACCCCGACGTCGAGCTCAGCAGCGCGTCGGTCGCCGAGCCCTCCGCACAGGCCCTCCTCGACGCCGCCTCGGTCGCCCAGCTCGTCGTGGTCGGACGGCACACCGCCCCGCGCCACGTCGGCGGCTTCCGCTTCGGCTCGACGGCCCGCGGGGTGCTGCACCACGCCTCGTGCCCCGTCGCCGTGGTCCCGGCGTACGACGTCCCGGCCGGCGAGCACGACCCGACCGCCCTGTAGCCACCCGTCCGACCCGGCACCACGAGGAGAAGTCATGACGAAGACCGAACACTGGTACAGAGGGCGCTTCCAGGAGCTGACCGAGGCCGAGTGCTGGGAGCTCGTCGCGACCAAGACGCTGGGGCGGGTCGCCTACTGCGACCCCCAGGGCCCGGTCGTGCTGCCGGTGAACCACGTCGCCCACGAGGGCGCGGTCATCTTCCGCACGTCCCCGCACAGCCTGCTCGCCCTGCAGGGCCGCGGGATGCCCGCCGCCTTCCAGGTCGACGACGCCGACGACTACACCGAGTCGGGCTGGAGCGTCCTGATGCGCGGCACGATGTCCATCGTCGAGTCGGTCGAGGACCTGCCCGACACCGCACTGCCCGAGCCCTGGCCCGAGGGCGTGCGCTCGCTGTACCTCCGCGTCGCGCCGCACTCGGTCACCGGACGCAGGGTCCTCGCCACCTGAGAGGTGCGCCGTGACCGCCCGCCGGGCCGTCGTCTTCACCGTCCTCGCCTACGCGTGGTCGTGGTCGTGCTGGCTGCCCCTGATCGCGACGGGCAGCACCGTGACCGCCGGCGTCGGCTGGCCCACGCACCTGCCCGGGCTCGCCGGCCCCGCGGTCGCGGCCGTGCTCACGACGTACCTCTTCGACGGCGGTCCGGGCCTGGTCGCCCTGGGCCGCCGGGTGGTCCGCTGGCGGCTGCCGCTGCGGGTCTGGCTGGTCGTGCCCGGCACCGCCGCGGTCGCCGTCGCGTGCGCGGTGCTCGCCCCCGGTGCCTCTCCGTCGACGGCGGCGTGGGCGCGCTACACCGGCGCCCCTGCGGGCGGCCTCGTCGAGGTCGTCGTCCTGGTCCTGGTGGTCAACGGCCTCGGCGAGGAGACCGGCTGGCGTGGCTTCCTGGCCGACGCCCTGCTCCCCCGGCTCGGTCTGCGCGGCACCAGCCTGGCCGTCGCCGTGGTCTGGGGGCTCTGGCACCTGCCGCTGTTCTTCTGCGTCGACACCTTCGAGGACCTCGGCGTGCTGACGGCCGGCTGGGCGGTCGGGCTGCTGGCCGGCTCGGTGGTGCTGACCGCGTTGTACGCCGGCGGGCGCGGCAGCGTCCTGCTCGTCGCGATGTGGCACACCGTCTACAACCTCGGCTCGGCCACCGACGCCGCCCGGGGCCTGCCCGCCGCGGTGACGAGCACGCTGGTGATGGTCGCCGCGGTGGTGCTGCTGGTGCGCTCGGGCCCGGTCCGACGGGGCCAAGGTCCCTACCCCCGTGGAGCGGGCTCGGCGAGGCTGGAGACAGCCCCCCAGCGGGGCCGGACGGGAGGCCGAGGGACATGAGCGACCGCAGCAGGACGGTGATCGTCGGCGTCGACGGCACCCTGGCCAGCGTCGCCGCGCTGGAGTACGCCGTGCGGGACGCCCGGGCCCGTGGGCTGTCCGTCGAGGTGGTGACCGCCTGGTCGTGGCCCGACCCGTTCCGCGTCGAGGGCGCGCTGATGCTCTCGCGGGCCGCCCGGCGCCGCGCGCTGCGGGCCCAGTCGGCCGTGATGGCCCGGGTCTCCTCGCAGGTGCCCGACCTGCCGCCGTGCACGTCGGCGATCGTCGAGGGCGACGCGGCCGAGGTGCTCTCCCGCGCAGCCCACGGGGCCGCCTGCCTGGTGCTCGGCCACGCGATGCTCGGCGCCGTGGCGGACGACACCGACCACACGCGGGACTCGGTGCGCGAGCGCTGCCTGCGCGAGGCGACCTGCCCGGTCGTGGTGGTGCCGGCCCCGCCGACGCTGCCCCGCGAGTGGGTCGAGGAGCTCGTGGCCGCCGCGCCCTGGCTGCGCGAGCCCGACGCCCGCCCGTCCGTCCCTGGGCCGCGCACGCCGACGACCGTCGGCCGGCGCGCTGCCCGCCCCGCGAGGCCGACTACCCGACCGCGGTCGCCCGTCCCCTGATCCCGGAGGCCAGCCGTGCTCGTGCGTGAGGTGATGACCGGCGACCCGGTCACGGTGGGTCCCGACGTGACGGTCAAGGACGCGATCGTGATGCTCGACAGGTGGTCGATCACCGCGATGCCGGTGGTCGAGGCCGACGGCACGATCTGCGGCGTGGTCAGCGAGGCCGACCTGCTGCGGGCGGCCGTCCCGCCCGACGGGCGCGCGCAGCTGAGCCGGGTGGAGCAGCACCACCATCTCCCGCACGTCGTGGGTGAGGTGATGAGCCGTGCGCTGCTCACCGTCACCGGCGACACCGACCTGGCCGAGGCGGCCGAGGTGATGACCAGCACGGCCGTCAAGAGCCTCCCGGTCGTCGACAACCACCGCAGGGTCGTCGGCGTGGTCAGCCGGCGCGACATCGTCCGGCTGGTGGCCCGCTCCGACGACCGGGTCCAGGAGGAGGTCACCGAGCTGTTCCGCAGCCTGGGCGTCGACTGGACCGCCGAGGTCAGCGAGGGCGTCGTGACGGTGACCGGTCCGGTCGGCTTCAAGGCCACCTCGCTCGCCGAGACCGCCGCGGCCACCGTCCCGGGCGTGGTCAGCGTCACCGTGGCCTGAGCTCGGGCGCGAGCGCAGGGGCACCGCCCGCCCCCCGGCCGAGGCGCTCAGGTGCCGAGCAGACCGACCAGGTCGAGAAGCGTCAGCACGCCGACGACCAGGCCGTCGTCGTCGACGACGGGCACGGCGTCCAGCGCGAGGTCGCGCATCAACCGGGCGGCCGTGCGCACGGTCGTCCACGGCTGCACGACCACGTCCCGGGTCACGGCGAGCTCAGCGGTCGTCGCGGCGTGCGCGGGGCGGGGGTCGAGCCACGCGGCGCTGACCCGCTCGTGGGTGAGCAGGCCCACCGGGCGGCCGTCCTGGTCCACGACCACGAGGTGCCGCGCGCCGGTGCGCAGGAACACGTCGACGGCCGCCGACAGCCGCGCCCCCGCGTGCACGGCCACGACGGTCGTCGACATCACGTCGACCACGAGGCGGTCGCGCAGGTCGTCGGGCGACCCCGACTCGTCGGCCGGTCCGGGGTCCCGCCCGCGCACCATCAGCCCGCCTCGGCGGCCTGTCCCTCGAGGCCGGTCGTCCCGGTGCAGTCGGTGGAGCCGGCGGCGCCGGGCACGTCCCGTCGGTCGACGTACCCGCCGACGACGAGGACCTCGTCCATGGCGTCCAGCGCCACCCGGTCGTGGGTGATCCACACGACTGCGCGGTCCTGCGCGGCCCGCAGCACGTCGGCGGAGACCTCGAGGGCGGTGGCCGTATCGAGGTGCGCGGTCGGCTCGTCGAGCACCAGCACCGGGCTGTCGGCCAGTACCGCGCGGGCCAGCCCCAGCCGGGCCCGCTCGCCCCCGGAGACGGCGCTGTGGCCCTCCCCGAGCAACGTGTCCACGCCGTGCGGCAGGGTGTCCAGCCAGGTCCCCAGCGACACCAGCCGCACGGCCTGCTCGACCTCGGCCCGGGAGGCACCCGGGCGGGCCAGGCGGACGTTCTCGAGCACGGAGCTGGAGAACACGTAGGGGTCGTCGTCGACCAGCGCCACCTGCCGGCGTACGTCGGACAGCGAGGCCGCGCGCAGGTCGGTGCCGTCCAGGGTGACCCGGCCGCCGGACGGGTCGAGGAAGCGCACCAGGAGCGCGGCCAGCGTGGACTTGCCGCTGCCGGACGGGCCGACCACCCCGAGTCGGCGGCCGCGGGAGACGTCCGCACGGACGCCGCTCAGCACCGGCGGGCCCGCCCAGGACGCGGAGACGTCGTCGAGACGCACCCGCGCGCCGTCGCCGTCGAGCGGCACCGGGACAGCGGGGTCGACCACGAGCGGGTCGGTCCCGGCGAGGGCCGTGAGGCGCTCGTTCGCGGACGCGGTGCGGGCGGCGATCGCGGCGGCCTCCGGGGTGCCGGCCAGCGCCTCCGCGAGGGCGAGCGGGAGCAGCACCAGCGCGGCGGCGGTGGGCCCCCCCAGGGACCCGCCGACGACCGCTGCCGATGCCAGCCCCGCCACCCCCACCAGCGTGGCGCCGCCCAGCGCGAGCACCGCCGCCCTCCCCAGCGCGACGCGCACGGCGGCGCGCCGGGTGGACCGGGCCAGTGCCGCGGCGGCCGTGTCGACCGACCGCACCGCCTGCTCGGCGGCCTGCCACAGGGCGAGGTCGCGAGCACCGGCGAGGGTGCACAGGACGCTGCTGGACAGCTCCGCCCGGTCGCGCACGACGGCGAGCTCGGCGCCCCGCACGGCACGTCGCACGACGAGCGTGACCAGCCCGACGAGGAGCACGCCCGCGAGGACCACGGCCGCCGCGGCCGGGAGCAGCCAGCCGGCCACCGCGACGGCGAGCGCCGCGACGGCCCCGGCCGTGACGAGGGGCGCCCGCACCCGCAGCTGCTGGTCGACCACCGCGTCCACGTCGTCGACGATGCTCGCCAGCACGTCGCCGCGGTGCCGGCCGAGGCGACCCGGTGTGAGCGGCACGACGCGCTCGTAGACGTCGACGCGGCGCTCGGCGAGCAGCCGCAGGGCGGTGTCGTGGCCGAGCAGCCGCTCGACGTACCGCAGCGCCGGGCGGGCCAGGCCGAACGTCCGCACGCCGATGATCGCGACCATGAGGTAGAGCACCGGCGGGTGCTCGGCGGCGCGGGTGATCAGCCAGCCCGACGTGACCGTGAGGGCCATCCCGGAGGAGGTCGCGAGCACGCCGAGCGCGATCGCGGCCGCCAGCCGCAGACGGGTCCGGGACGGAGCCGGCTCCTCGGCGGGCAGGTCCGGGCGGCGCGACGCGCGCTCCGGCTCCCGCGCCGGCTCCGCTGCCGGCGCTGTCACCGGCGCTGTCACCGGCGCGGGGGCGAGGCGCAGCGCCGGGCGGGACCGCTCGCCCGCCGCCGGGTCCACGGTCGGCGTCAGCCGCACGACGTGGTCGGCCAGCGCCACCACGGCGTCGGAGTGCGTGACCACCACGACGGTCGCGCTGTGGCTGAGCCACAGCAGCGTCTCGAGGATGGTCCGCTCGCTCTCGGCGTCGAGGTGCGCCGACGGCTCGTCGACCAGGACCAGCGGCCGCGCCGCGACGACCGCCCGGGCCAGCACCAGGCGGGCGCGCTGGCCGGCGGAGAGCAGCTCGCCGTCCTCGCCGACCCCGGCGGCGAGACCGCCGGGCAGGCGGCGTACGTGGTCGTCCAGGCCGACCCGGGCGAGCGCAGCCCAGATCGTGTCGTCGTCGGCGTCGGGCCGGCCGAGGCGCACGTTGTCGGCGACCGAGCCGGGCAGCAGCCAGGGCCGCTGCGGCAGCCAGGACACCTGGGAGCGCCAGCCGTCGGAGCCGGGGTGGTGCAGGGCAGGCCGTCCACCCGGATCGCCCCGGTCGTGGGCTCGACCTCGCCGACGATCGCGGCGAGCAGCGTGGACTTGCCGCAGCCCGACGGGCCGGTGACGGCGGTCAGCGCCGCCGGGGGCACGTCGAGGCGGGCGACCTCCAGGGCGGGGCCGGAGCGGTGCGGGTAGGTCACCGACAGTCCCTCGACGGCGATCCGCGGGGCTCTCTCCCGCAGACCCGGTCCCGCGCCCGGCCCGGTGGTCGCCTCGCCGGCGGCCTCCTCGGACGGGCGGTCGGGCACCGACTCCAGCAGGCTGGTCGCGGCCTCGAACGTCGCGGTGCCCTCGGCGGCGGCGTGGAACTCCGCGCCGACCCGGCGCAGCGGCCAGTAGGCCTCCGGCGCGAGCAGCAGCACCACCAGTGCCGTGCGCAGGTCGAGCGAGCCTGCGGCCAGCCGCAGGCCGACCGTGACCGCGACCAGCGCGACGGACAGGGTCGCGACCAGCTCGAGGACGGCCGAGGACGCGAAGGCCAGCCGGAGGGTGGCGAAGGTGGCGACGCGGTAGCGGTCGGTGACGCGCCGGATCGTGCCGGCCTGGGCGTCGGCGCGCCGGTAGGCGACCAGGGTGGGCAGTCCCCGCATCACGTCGACGAAGTGCCCGGCGAGCGCGTCAGCGCCTGCCACTGCCGCTCCGCGCGGTCGCGCGTCGCGAGGCCGACCAGGATCGCGAAGACCGGTACCAGCGGCAGCGTGGCCAGCACGATCGGCGCGCCGAGGCAGGTCCTGGCTGGCGATGGCGACGAGCGTGAAGAGCGGCAGCACGCGCGGCGAGCACCAGCGTCGGGCAGGTAGCGGGTCAGGTAGGGCTCGACCGCCGCCACGCCCCGGGTCGGCCAGCAGGGCGAGCTCGCCGCTGCGCTGGCGGCGCCGGCCGCGGGCGGCGCAGCGCGACCTCGCTGCGACGGCTGCGCGCCGCAGCGGCACCGTCGCCGAGGCCGGCCGCGGCGCGTCGCCGGCCAGGTCGGCGACCCACGCCGGCCAGCGCACGCGACGGCGACCATGGCGACGGCCAGCCGCCTGGCCGTCCCGGTGCCATCGCGGTCGAGCCCGGCGCCGCGACGACCAGCCGGACCAGCAGCGCGCCCACCGCGAAGGCCTGGGCGACCGGTGCAGCAGGCCGCCGGACGACGCCTCGCGGCCAGCACCCCGCCGGGCAGCGCGGCTGGCCGGGCGTGAGTGCACGGTCGGATCCGGTGGTCCGAGGGGCCCCGGGCGAGGCGGTACGCCGCGAGCGTGCGGTCGGGGATGTGGTGCGTCGGCGATGCGCTTGCGGAAGACCCAGTAGGTCCAGCCCTGGTAGATCAGCACGATCGGCGTGAAGATCACCGCGACCCAGGTCATCACCGTCAG
Organism: uncultured Actinomycetota bacterium; assembly: GCA_963781745.1. Classification (GTDB taxonomy): domain Bacteria; phylum Actinomycetota; class Actinomycetes; order Propionibacteriales; family Nocardioidaceae; genus Nocardioides_B. Next base: position 342,702 of record CAWAHH010000004.1, read on the forward strand.
GGTGTACGCCGTCGCCGACGCGTTCGTGGTGGTCAGGGAGAACGCCGCGTCCGTGGTCGACGGCATCACGTCGGGGAACAGCGCCACGAACAGCCCGGCCACCGCGAGGGCGATCGTCACGAAGGTGCCGATGAACGCCCAGCCCTCGCGGCCCCGCGAGGCCATCAGCACGCCGCCGAGCAGGGCGAGCGGCGGCGAGCACGAACAGCGACGCGCCGAGCCGACCGCGCCGGTGATGGCCTGCGTCCACACGAGGAACACGACGGCCACCACGGCGGTGGCGAGGCCGAGCCGGACCGAGAGGCGCGGGCCCGGTGCCGGATGTCGCCGTCGGTCTTGAGGGCCACGAACATCGCGCCGTGGGTGAGGAACAGCAGCATGGTGATCAGCGCCGCCGAGCAGGCCGAACGGGTTGAGCAGCGTGAACAGGTTGCCGGTGAACTCCTTGTCCGCGTCGATCGGCACGCCGTGCACGATGTTGGCGAACGCGACGCCCCACAGCAGCGCCGGCAGGTACGGAGCCGAAGAAGATCGCCGCAGTCCCAGCGGGCCCGCCAGGTGGCGTCGTCGCGCTTGCCGCGGTACTCGAAGGCCAGGTTGCGCACGATCAGCGCGACCAGGATCAGCAGCAGCGGCAGGTAGAAGCCGCTGAACAGCGTGGCGTACCACTCCGGGAAGGCGGCGAAGGTGGCGCCGCCGGCGACCAGCACCCACACCTCGTTGCCGTCCCAGACCGGGCCGATGGTGTTGATCGAGGACGCGGCGCTCGGTGTCGTCCTTGGCCAGGACGGGCAGCAGCATGCCGACGCCGAAGTCGAAGCCCTCGAGGACGAAGTAGCCGATCCAGAGGACGGCGATCAGGCTGAACCAGACGGTGGTGAGCTCCATGACGGTCTCCTCTCGCGTCCGTCAGTAGGCGAACGCCAGCGGGCGGTCGGCGTCGTCGTCGTCGCCGAGCGTCGGGCCGGTGGCTCCTCGAACGGGTCGGCGCCGCGCTTGATGTACTGCAGGATCAGGCCGACCTCGATCGACCGCGAGGACGGCGTAGAGCAGCGTGCAGCCGATCAGCGAGGTCAGCGCCTCGCAGACGCTCACCCCGGGTGAGACGCCGCTGGCGGTGGTCATCAGCCCGAACACGGCCCAGGGCTGGCGGCCCATCTCGGTGAAGATCCAGCCGAACGAGTTGGCGGCGACGGGCAGCAGCGGCAGCGAGACCGCCAGCCACGAGCCAGCGCGCGGCCGGCGTCGGTGCGACCCCTGCGGGTGCAGCCAGAGCACCAGCGCGGCGAACGCGGCGGCGAGCAGCCCAGGCCGATCATGATCCGGAACGACCAGTAGGTCACGGGGAGGACCGGCGTGTAGCCGCCGGCGGAGTAGTACTTCTGGCCCGGGTCCTGGCCGTAGGTCTTCTCGTACTGCGCGCGCAGCTGGTTGATGCCCTCGACCTTGCCGTCCAGGTGCCGGTGGCCAGGAAGGACAGCACGCCGGGGAGCTTGACCGAGAACTTCTCCTTCGACCCGTCGAGCGAGCCGATGGTGAACAGCGAGAAGTCGGCCGGCTGCTCGGTGTCGTAGAGCGCCTCGGCGGCCGCCATCTTCATGGGCTGCACCTCGGTCATGATCTTGCCCTGCACGTCGCCGGAGACGGCGACGCCGAGGCCGGCCACGAGCAGCACCGAGGGCGCGAGAGCCGCACCGCGCGATGGTAGAGGCCGCGGTCCTCGTCCGGGGTGCGGCCGCGCGTCATCAGGTAGATCGCGACGCCGAGCATGAACGCGGCGCCGGTCATGTAGGCCGCGAGCACGGTGTGCGGGAACGTGGCGAGCTGGACCTTGTTGAACAGCACCGCCCAGAAGTCGTGCAGTTCCGCGCGACCGGTGTCGGGGTTGTAGGCGTAGCCGACCGGGTGCTGCATCCAGGAGTTGGCGGCCAGGATGAAGTACGCCGACAGCAGCGTGCCCACGTGCACCAGCCCAGATGCACGCGGCGTGCAGCCTCGCCGGCAGCCGGTCCCAGCCGAAGATCCACAGGCCCAGGAACGTGGACTCGAGGAAGAACGCGAGCAGGCCCTCGACGGCCAGCGGGGCTCCGAAGATGTCGCCGACGAAGCGCGAGTAGTCGCTCCAGTTCATGCCGAACTGGAACTCCTGCACGATGCCCGTCACCACGCCGATGGCGAAGTTGATCAGGAACAGCTTGCCGAAGAACTTGGTCAGTCGGAGCCAGCGGTCGTCACGGGTGCGGACCCACTGGGTCTCGAGCACGGCGACCAGTGCGGAGAGGCCGATCGTGATGGGTACGAAGAGGAAGTGGTAGACGGTGATGATGCCGAACTGCCACCGTGCCACGTCGAGTGCGTCCACTGCGGACACTCCTTGTTCATCGGGTCGTTCTGCGAGGGCTCGGGCGTGAGGATGCGCGCTGGAGGGCCGCGGGCCTGCGGCTCGCGTTCCACGCTAGGGAGGGCGGCCGTGCCCGATCAGGGACTTTGGCCCCCCACCCCGGCCGCCGAAGGTCCCGAACCTGCGCCGGCGGCCGACCCCTTCCAGATGGGGGGACCCGGACGCCCCGGATCCGGTGCCTAGGTCCGCCCCGGGCGGGACCTTGTGCCCTGTGCCCGCCCCCGCGCGGGAGGGACCTTGGAGGTCGTGCCCGACCGGAGGGGTCGGTCGGGCCCGACGACCGAGGAGGTCTGCCATGGGTCACCCGACGCACAGGACCGTCCTGGTCGGCATCGGCGACGCCGACCTGCCCGAGGCTGCGCTGCGCTACGCGGCCGCCGACGCGGTCCGGCGGGGACTGGGCGTGCGCCTGGTCCACGTCGCGCACCCGCCCGTCGCACCGGTCGCGCCCGAGCAGCTGCTGATCGGCTTCGAGGCGGCCGACCTGGTCGGCCGCCAGGTCCTGACCGGCGCCCACGAGCACCTCGTCCATCTGGTCGAGGAGCTCCTCGACCAGCAGGCCGGCGGCCGCCGGACCCGCGAGCAGCAGGACGCGGTCCCCGTGGAGGTCGACAACCAGCGGGGGTCCGTCGTACCCCGCCTGCTCGACATGTGCACCGGCGCCGAGGAGATCGTCCTCGAGCACCGGGCCTGGTCGCGGATGCACCGCGTGCTCACCGGTTCCGTCGTCACCGGTGTCGCCTGCCGCGCCCACGTCCCCGTCGTGGCGGTCCCCGAGGGCTGGACGCCCCCGAGCAGCCGCACGGCCGCGTGGTGGTCGGCCTGGCCTCCACCACCGACGCCGACGCGCTGCTGGCGCGCGCGTTCGAGCAGGCCCGGTCCCGCACGGCCGAGCTCGTCGTGGTGCACGGGTGGTACCTCCCCTCGGCCTACGACGACGTGATCGTGGAGCGGATGGCCGCCGCCGAGTGGCGCGAGCGCGCCGACCGCGCCTTCACCGAGCACCTGCTGCCCTGGCGCGAGACCCACCCCGACGTCGCCGTCCGGGTCGACGTACCGCACCTGCACCCGGCCGACGCCCTCGTCGGCGCCGCCCGCACCGCCGACCTCGTCCTCGTCGGACCGCACGGCCACGGCCGCGGCGGGCCGCTGCCGCACCTCGGGTCCGTGGCCCGCGGGGTGCTGCGCGAGGCCCCGTGCCCCGTCGAGATCGTCGGGGAGCCCGTGCCCGCCCACCACCGCCGCCCCGCCGGTGCCTGGGCAGGGGACATACCTCGTGACCCCGCCCCTCGCGAGCTCCCTCGCGGACGACCTGCGCGCGCTGTCCCCGCTCGCGCAGGTCGTCGCCGACGCCTGCCGCGCCCCCAGCGTGCACAACACCCAGCCCTGGCGCTGGCGCCTGGACGGCACCCGCCTCGACCTGTTCGCCGACCGGTCCCGGCACCTGCGGCACGCCGACCCGGACGCCCGCGACCTGCTGATCAGCTGCGGCGCCGCGCTGCACCACGCCCAGACCGCGGCGGCCGGGCACGGCTGGCGCGCCCAGGTACGCCGGCTCCCGGACCGCACCGACCACGACCATGTCGCGACGATCACCCTCACCCCGGGCCGTCCGTCGCAGGAGGCGGTCGACCGCCTCGACGTGCTGCGCCGCCGTACCACCGACCGTCGCACCCCGACCTCGTGGCCGGTGCCGTCCTCGCGGCTGATCGCGCTCGCCTCGATCGGCTCGATCTGGGGCGCGCAGGTGCTCCCGGTCGACAGCGAGACCGTGCGCAGCCAGCTCCAGCGGCTCACCACCCGGGCCGACCGGATCCAGCGCCGCGACCGGGCCTACGTCGAGGAGCTGACGACCTGGACCGGCCGCCCGCCCTCCCGCGGCGACGGCATCCCCGAGCAGCACCTGCTGCGCGAGCGCGAGGACCCGTCCGGCGGCGTCGTGCTGGACCGGCACTTCCCCGCGGGCACGATGGCCGACACCGCGCCGGACCCCGAGCCGCGATCCGAGGGCATGCTCATCGTCTGCACGTCCTCGGACGACACCATCTCCCGGATCCGGGCCGGCGAGGCGCTGAGCGCGGTGTGGCTGCACGCGGCGGCGGACAACCTCGGCGTCGTCCCGCTCAGCCAGGCGGTGGAGGTCGACGGCACCCGCGAGGAGCTCCAGGCGGCTGTGCTCGGCGACCTGGCGTTCCCGCAGATCCTGCTGCGGGTCGGCTGGCTCCCCCTGGAGCGGACCCCGCTCCAGCCCACCGACCGCCGTCCGCTCGACGAGGTGCTCGAGGTTCACTGAGTCGCCCCGGCCCGCCCGGGCCGTGGCACACTCCGGACCATGGCGTCCCCGGACCCGCTGCCCGATCCGGCCCTCGTGGTGCTGGTCGGCGCGTCCGGCGCGGGCAAGTCCACCTGGGCGCGGCGCGCTACCGCGCCGCGGAGGTGGTGTCCTCCGACGACCTGCGCGGCGTGGTCGGCAGCGGCCGGCACGACCTCGACGCCTCCGAGGAGGCGTTCGACGCTGCTGGACCTCGATCGTCGCCGGCCCGGATGCGCCGCGGGCTGACCACGGTCGTCGACACCCTCGGGCTGGACGCGGAGCGGCGCCGCGGCTGCCTCGCCCTGGCCCGCGCGGCACGGACTGCCGGCCGTGGTCGTCGCGTTCGACACGCCCGCCGCCGCTGTGCCGCGCGCGCAACGCGGCAGCGGGACCGTCCGGTGCCCGCGCCGGTGCTCGCCGACGCAGCTGCGGCCGTTCCGCGGCGTCGCTCGACGCGGCTCGGCGACGAGGGCTGGGACCGGGTCGCGGTCGTGGAGGTGGCCGGCCCCGGCGATGCGCCGGCCGCCGCCCCGGCGCCGTCCCCGACGGCCCGCCGCCGCCCCGGGGCCGGCGCGGCCGGGCCGGGACGGCATCGACGTGGTGCTCCAGGTCTCGCGCTTCCCGTGGGGCGACGACCCGGCGGCCTGGCTGCGCGACGTCGCGCTGGCCGCCGACGCGGCCGGCTTCGCGGGCCTCGCGCTGATGGACCACCTGATCCAGATCCCGCAGGTCGGCAGCGGCCTGGGAGCCGATCCCCGAGCCGTGGGTGACCCTCGGGCTGCTGGCCGGGCTGGACACCCGGCTGCGGCTCGGCACCCTGGTCACGCCGGTGACCTTCCGTCCGGCCGGCATCATCGCCAAGGCGGTCGCGACGCTCGACGCGCTCTCCGGCGGACGCGCGTTCTGCGGCGTCGGCGCCGGCTGGTGGGAGCGCGAGCACCTCGCGCTTCGGGCTGCCGTTCCCGCCGCCGGCCGAGCGGCTGGACCGGCTCGAGGCCGGCATCGAGACGATGCGCGCGCTGTGGGCACCCGGCACCAAGGCGTACGACGGCGAGCACGTCGCGCCTGCCCGAGACCACGTGCTACCCCCGCCCGGTCGCACGACGTCGCAGGTCATCGTGGGCGGCGGCGGGCGAGCGCCGTACCCTCCGGATCGCGGCGCGCCTCGGGGACGCCTGCAACGTGCCCTCGGACCTCGACCGCCTGGACCACAGGTCGAGGTGCTGCGCCGGCACTGCGCCGAGGTCGGCCGCGACCCGGACGAGGTGGCCGTCACCGTGCTCGACCTGCCCGTGGTCGGCACCGACCGCGACGACGCGTGGGCGCGGGTCGAGCGGCTGCGGGGGCGTACGTCGGCCGCGACGTTCGCCGCCCGCCACCACGCCGGCACGGCCGCGCAGCACCGTGACCGCTTCCGGCTGCTGGCCGAGCGCGGCGTGAGCACGGTGTTCGTCGCGCTGCCGGACCTGGACGGGCCCGACGACGTCGAGCGGGCGGCGGGCGTCGTACCCACCTAGGTCGCCGGAACCGGTCACGGACCGAGCGGATCGATCGTGTCGGGGGCGTCGGGGATGATCTCGCGGGGTAGGAGGGTTCTACCCAGCAGCCGTCCCCACCCCGAAAGGTGTCCCCGTGACCCAGCCCCAGTCCGACCCAGCTCCACCGGCGACGCCGGGAGCCGCGCCAGCGAGCTGCTCGCGCCTGCACCGAGCCCCCGAGCTGCTCACCGTCGTCAACGTCTGGGACGTGGTCAGCGCCCGGGTGGTCGCCGACATCGAGGGCACCACGGCCCTGGCCACCGCGAGCCACTCGATCGCGGCCTCGCACGGCTACGAGGACGGCGAGAACATCCCGGTCGACGAGATGATCGACGCGGTCGGCCGGATCGCCGCGGCCACCTCGCTGCCGGTGAGCGCCGACCTCGAGGGCGGTTACGGCGACGCCGCCGAGACGGTCCGCCGGGCCATCGGCGTGGGCATCGTCGGCGCGAACATCGAGGACCAGATGAAGCCGCTGGCCGAGGCCGCCGGCCAGGTCGAGGCGATCATGGAGGCGGCGGCGGCCGAGGGCGTGCCGGACTTCGTGCTCAACGCCCGCACCGACGCGTTCGTCAAGGCCGGCGACCGGGACCGCGGCGAGGTGCTCGCGGACGCGATCGAGCGGGGGAAGGCGTTCCTGGACGCCGGCGCCCCCGTGGTCTTCGTGCCGGGCGTCTTCGACGAGGAGCAGGTCGCGGCGATGGCCGACGCGCTCGGCCCGCAGCGGCTCACCCTCATCGGGATCCCCGGCAACCCGTCGCTGGCCCGGCTCGCCGAGCTCGGGGTGGCGCGGGTGTCCTACGGCCCGCTCTCGCAGCGGGTCGCGCTGACCGCGCTGGCCGAGCTCGTCGAGGACGTGCACCGCGGCGGCGGGGTGCCGGCGGGCACCCGACCGCTCAACTGAGGCGCTCGCGGAAGAACGCCAGCACCCGGTCGACGCCCTCCTGCTGGCGGTGCTCGGTGACGGTCGCGTGGCCCCGGCCCTCGAACTCCAGGGCCAGGAAGCTGTCGCCGAGCTCCTCCCGCAGGGTGTCGAAGCGGGTGCCGACGGCCTTGTCGGAGCGGTACCTCAGCCCGAGCACGGCGCAGCCGGCTGCCGCGCGGCGCTTGACGACGTCGAGGTCGCGCGGCGACAGGTTGAGGTCGGCGGCCCGCCTCCTGCCGATGGCGAAGGGCGCGCTGGGCTGGCACAGCACCGGCGCGACGACGGCGTCGTCGACCATCATCGCGAGGGCGTAGCCGCCGGTGAAGCACATCCCGAGCGCGCCGACGCCGGGTCCGCCGAGCTCGTCGTGCAGGGTGCGGGCCAGGGAGCGCAGCCACCCCGCGACCGGCGTGGTCTCCCCGGTCGCGAGCTTGGTGAACTCCCTGCTCACGCAGATCCGCGGGAGCACCGAGACGACCTTCGAGGTGGTCGACGGGCCGCCCACCTCGCCGAAGAGCACCGGCATCACCACGGTGAACCCGGCGGCCACGACCTCGTCGCCGAAGGCCGCCACCGCGTCGGTCAGGCCGGGGATCTCGTGCACCACGACGACGCCGGGCCCGCTGCCCTTGCGGTAGGTCGGGTGGGTGGTGCCGTCGAAGGAGTGCGTGCCGGCCGTCCAGCCGTCCAGGGAGCTCATGCCCCCATCCTGCCGCCCCGGTCGCCCACCCGGCGCGCTCGGAAGTGGCCGATGCCTGCAACGAGGCCGGCTTGTGGCCCAGGAGTCCCCGCCCGGCGCCCGGATGCGTGCGGCCATCGGCCACTTCCGGGCCCGCGGCGCCGCAGACCTAGGCTGAGCCCATGACGCCGCCCCCCACCCCGTCCGGCCCGCCGTTCCGGGTCGGCTTCGTGCCCGGGGTGATGCCGGACCGGTGGGGCCGGGTCTGGCCCGACCTGGTGCCCGAGCGGCGCCTCGAGCTGGTCCCGGTCGACGACGAGGACGCCCCGGACCTGCTGCGGTCGGGCGGCCTGCACATGTGCGTGCTCCGGCTGCCGGTCGGTGGCGAGGACCTCCACGTCGTCCGGTTGTACGACGAGCAGCCGGTCGTCGTGGTCTCCCGTGACCACCCGGTGGCCGTCTTCGACGAGGTGGACGTCTCCGACCTCGCCGACGAGCCGCGCCCCGACGCGGACCGCGCGGCCGGGGGCGTGCGCCGCGCGGTGGAGGCCGTCGCCGCCGAGGAGGGAGTGCTCGTCGTGCCGATGTCGCTGGCGCGGCTGCACCACCGGCGTGACGTGGTCGCGGTGCCGGTCACCGGGGTGGACCCGTCGACGGTCGCGCTGGTGTGGCTGCGCGCGGCCGACGACCGGCTCACCCAGACGTTCGTCGGGGTGGTGCGAGGACGCCGGGGGAACAGCTCGCGCTGACCGCCGGGTCCTACCAGCCCGTGGGCAGCGGGCGGCCCTCGTGGAAGCCGGCGGCCGACTGGATCCCGACGACGGCGCGCTCGTGGAGCTCCTCGACGGTCCGCGCGCCGGCGTACGTGCAGGCGGAGCGGACCCCGGCGCAGATCTGGTCGATGAGGTCCTCGACGCCGGGGCGGTCGGGCTCGAGGTACATCCGCGAGGAGGAGATGCCCTCCTCGTAGAACGCCTTGCGGGCCCGGTCGAACGACGTCTCGGAGCTGGTGCGGTTGGCCACCGCACGGGCCGAGGCCATCCCGAACGACTCCTTGTAGGCACGCCCGTCGGCGTCGACGTGCAGGTCGCCGGGCGACTCGTGGGTGCCGGCGAACCAGGACCCGACCATCACCGACGAGGCGCCGGCGGCCAGGGCGAGCGCGACGTCGCGGGGGTAGCGCACTCCCCCGTCGGCCCAGACGTGGCGGCCGAGCTCGCGGGCCGCGTCCGCGCACTCGAGGACGGCGGAGAACTGCGGGCGCCCGACGCCGGTCATCATCCGGGTGGTGCACATCGCGCCCGGCCCGACGCCGACCTTGACGATGTCGGCGCCCGCGTCGACGAGCTCGCGCACGCCCTCGGCGGAGACCACGTTGCCCGCGGCCACCGGGACCTGCGGGTCGAGGGCGCGGACCGCCTGCAGCGCCTCGACCATGCGGTCCTGGTGGCCGTGGGCGGTGTCCACGACCAGGCAGTCGACGCCGCCTCGAGCAGGTCGAGGGTGCGGCCCTTCACGTCGCCGTTGACGCCGATCGCGGCGGCCACCCGCAGCCGGCCCAACGCGTCGACGGCGGGGGCGTAGAGCGTCGAGCGCAGCGCGGCGGTGCGGGTGAGCACGCCGACGAGCCGGCCGTCCGCGTCGACCACCGGGGCCAGCCGGCGCCGGGCCGCGTCGAGCCGGTCGTAGGCCTCCCGCGGGTCGACGGTGTCGGGCAGGGTCAGCGGGTTGGCCGACATCACCTGGTGCACCTGGGTGAACCGGTCGACCTCGGCGCAGTCGTCGTCGGTGATCACGCCGACCGGGCGGCCGTCCTCGACGACGAACGCGGCCCGGTGCGCGCGCTTGGGCAGCAGCGCCATCGCGTCGCCGACGGTCTGGTGCGGGTCGAGGGTGATCGGGGTGTCGAAGACGAGGTGCCGCTCCTTGACCCAGGAGACGACGTCGCGCACCACCTCGAGCGGGATGTCCTGCGGGATGACCGCGATCCCGCCGCGGCGGGCGACGGTCTCGGCCATCCGGCGCCCGGAGACGGCCGTCATGTTGGAGACGACCAGCGGGATCGTCGTGCCCGTGCCGTCGGAGGTGGACAGGTCGACGTCGTAGCGGGAGGCGACGTCGGAGCGCCGCGGCACCATGAAGACGTCGTTGTAGGTCAGGTCGTGGCCGGGGGGACGCTCGTTGAGGAACCGCACAAGAGCAGGATGCTACAGGGCACCCAGCGCGGCGAGCGCCCGGTCGGCGTGCACGTCCATGTTCATCTCGCTGGTGACCACCGTGCGCAGCGTGCGGTCGCGGTCGATGACGAACGTCGCCCGCTTGACCGGCGTGACGAACATCCTGCGGCACGCCGAACGCCGTCGCGACCTCGCCGGACGCGTCCGAGAGCAGCGGGTAGTCGAGCCCGTGGGCCTCGTCGAAGTCCTTCTGCTTGGCGACGGCGTCCATGCTGATGCCGAGCCGCTGGGCGCCGGCCCACTCGAACTCGGCGCGCCGAGGTCGCGGAAGCGGCAGGCCTCCTTGGTGCAGCCGCCGGACAGGGCGACGGGGTAGAAGAACAGCACGACCGGGCCGGACTCGAGCCGCTCGCTGAGGCGGACCTGCCGCCCGTCCTGGTCGGCGAGCTCGAAGTCGGGCGCCGAGGCGCCTTCGGTGAGGGTCTTCACACGGTCTCCTTGGGTGGGCTTCTTGGGGGGCAGCGGGACGAAGCCGCTGGTGCGTCGGACGTAGTCGGCGTAGCCGGGTCGGCGCGAGGCCATGTCCTTCTCGAGCAGCGGCTTGCCGGTGCCCTTGGCCAGGAACCAGGTCATCACCAGCGGCGAGAGGATCGTCAGGACGCCGGGCCAGGCGCTGAACGCGACCAGCGAGAGGCCCCACCACACGCAGGCGTCGCCGAAGTAGTTGGGGTGCCGGGTGTAGCGCCACAGGCCGGTGTCGAGCACCTGGCCCCTGCTCGCCGGGTCGTTGCGGAACCGGGTCAGCTGCAGGTCGCCGACGGTCTCGAAGACGAACCCGACGGCCCACAGCAGCACGCCGAGCCAGGTGCACCAGGTTGGCCTCGCCCTGGGCGAACATCGCCACCTGGACGGGCAGGGAGACGAACCACATCACCACGCCCTGGGTGAGGTAGACCTTGCGCAGCGCGAACAGCTGCGGGCTGCCCGGGGCGCGCGCGAGCAGCTCGACGTAGCGCGGGTCCTCGCCGTGGCCGCGCGAGCGCAGGCCGATGTGGACGGCCAGCCGGAGGCCCCACACGACGGTCATCACCAGGGCCAGCCCGCGCCAGGACGCCGTCGCCCTCCCCCTCGGAGGCGACGAACGCCGCGACCGCGATCGCCGCGAAGCCGAGGCCCCAGGCCACGTCCACGACCGCGTGCCGGCCGACCCGCAGGGCGACCAGGAAGGTGCGCGCCGAGGACGACCACGACCGCACCCACCGAGGCGGGCAGCGATCCGGCGAACGCGCCGAAGGGGAAGTCGGTCACCGGGCGCTCACGCGTGCGCACGAGGGCAGCAGGCTGCGCCCGTCGGCGGTCGGGCTGGACCATCAGGATCTGGTCGACGCCCATCCGGCCCTCCTCGAAGGCGAGCGCCCCGCCGACGAGGTAGAGCCGCCACACCCGCGCGACCTCCTCGCCGACCATCTCGACGACGCGGTCCCAGTTGTCCTCGAAGGTGCGGTACCACGCGTCGACGGTCCGCACGTAGTGCTCGCGCAGGGCGTGCACGTCGCGTACCTCGAGGCCGGCGCGCTCGATCAGCGCGACGGTCTCGCCGACGGGGCGCATGTGCATGTCGGGCGCGATGAACGCCTCGATGAACGGCCCGCCACCGGGGCGCGTGGTGCGCGACATCTGCTGCACGAGCGCGCGTCCGCCCGGGCGCAGCAGGCGGTGGATGCCGCGGCGTACGTCGGGTAGTTGCGCTGCCCCACGTGCTCGCCCATCTCGATGGAGGAGATCGTGTCGAAGGGCCCGTCGGCGACGTCGCGGTAGTCCTGGAGCCGGATCTCGACCCGGTCCTGCAGGCCCCGCTCGGCGATCCGGGCGTCGATGAACGCCTTCTGCTCGGCCGCGATCGTCACGCCGACGACCCGGACGCCGTACTGCTCGGCGGCGTGCAGCGAGAGCGAGCCCCAGCCGCAGCCGATGTCGAGGTGGCGGTGGTCGCCGGCCCGGCCGCCGGCGGGCTCGTGCAGGCCGAGCTTGCGGCAGACCAGGTCGAGCTTGTCGCGCTGGGCGTCCTCGAGGGTGTACTCCGGGTCGTCGCTGGTGAAGTACGCGCAGGAGTAGGCCATGTGCGGGTCGAGGATCAGCGCGTAGAACTCGTTGGAGAGGTCGTAGTGGTGCGAGATCGCGTCCCGGTCCCGGGTCGCGAGTGCAGCCGGCCACGCAGCCGGGCCTGCGAGGCCGGCGGTCCGGGCGGGCGGCCCGAGCGCGCCGAGACCCCGCGCGGTCCGCAGCCCGGCCGAGCAGCGGTCGAGGCGCCGAGCCGCGGGGAGGCGCCGCGCTCGCGGACGGTGCGCCAGACCCGCCGGAAGCCGTCGAGCAGGTCGCCCTCGACGTCGAGCTCGCCGGTGACGTAGGCCTGCGCGAGGCCGAGCTCGCCGGGCCGGTAGACGATCCGGCGCAGGGCCGCGGCGTCGCGCACGACGACGGTCGGCGCGTCGACCGGGCCGGCCACGCTGCCGTCCCAGGCGCGCAGCCGCACCGGCAGCTCGCCGCCGAACAGCGGGGTGACCACGGCCGCGAGCTCGCCCGCGGCGTCGGCGCCCGGGCCGGGGGGCGCGGGGCGGGCGGGGGTCATCGTCATGCGGTGCCTCTCGGGGGTGCGGCTGTCGGTCGTCGTTCGTGGCCCGACCGGTCCCGGACGGGTCTACCCGCCGTCCGGTGGAGGTAACCGTAGGGGGTGCGGGGCCGGTCCCTCCTGTGCACCCGTGCCCGGCCCCGCGGTGCGCCGCCTCGTCCCCCGGGCGGGACGGCGCACCCTCCCACCCGGTCCAACGACGCTCCCGCCCCGGGGTCACGCGCGCCACCGGAACCCGTGCGTTGCGACGCGGCCCTAGAGTGCCGGGCATGCACACACTCGACGCCGGCGACCCGGACGTGCTCGTCTCGGGCGTCGCGGAGGCCTTCGCCGCTGCGACCGGTCACGACCCCGACGGCGTGTTCGCGGCCCCGGGGCGGGTCAACCTCATCGGCGAGCACGTCGACTACAACGGCGGCCTGTGCCTGCCCATGGCGCTGCCCCATGCGACGTACGCCGCCGTGGGCCGCCGCGACGACGACCTGCTGACCGTGGCCAGCCGCCAGCAGCCCGAGCCCTTCCGGGGCGGCCTGGACGCGCTCGGTCCCGGGCGGGTCCACGGCTGGGTGGCCTACGCCGCCGGCGTGGTGTGGGCGCTGCGCGAGGAGGGCTGGGACGTGCCCGGCCTCGACGTGTACGTCGACGGCACGGTGCCGCTCGGTGCGGGCCTGTCCAGCTCGGCCGCCCTCGAGTGCTCGGTCGCCCTCGGGGTCGCCGAGCTCGTCGGCCGAGCCGCTCGACGACGTGCGCGACACCCTCGTGCAGGCGTGCATGCGCGCCGAGCGCGAGGTGGCCGGCGCCCCGACCGGCGGCATGGACCAGGCGGTCTCGCTGCTTCGCCGAGGCCGAGTCCGCGCTGCTGCTCGACTGCCGCGACTGGCGCCGGCAGCAGGTCGGCTGGGACCCGGCCGCCTCCGGGCTGACCCTGCTCGTGGTCGACACGCGGGCGTCGCACGCCCTCGTCGACGGTGGGTACGCCGCCCGCCGCCGCGACTGCGAGCGGGCCGCCGCCGTGCTCGGCGTGGACCTGCTGCGCGACGTCGAGGACGCGGACGCCGCCCTGGCCGCCCTCGAGGACCTCGGCGACGGCGGCGTCGTGCGCCGCCGGGTCCGGCACGTGCTCACCGAGATCGACCGGGTCCGCGCCGCGGTCGAGCGGCTCGCCGCGGGCGACGTCGAGGGGCTCGGCGCCCTGTTCGACGCCTCCCACGCGTCCCTGCGCGACGACTACGAGGTCTCCTGCGCCGAGCTCGACGCCGTGGTGGACACCGCCGTCGCGCAGGGCGCGCTGGGCGCCCGGATGACCGGCGGCGGCTTCGGCGGGTCGGCCATCGCGCTGGTCCGCACCGACGACGTCGAGCGGGTCGAGCGCGCCGTCGCCGACGCGTTCGGCGCGCACGGCTGGCGGTCGCCGCAGTTCCTCACCGCCACGCCGGGCCCGGGCGCCCGCCGACTGCGCTGACCCCGCGCGCCCTATCGGCGCGGCCTCGCACCGGTGCCGACGAACCCGTAGGCGTTCACCGATACCGCCCGGATCGCCCCGATGTCCTCCCCGGCGAGGTCCTCCACCCGGAACGTCCAGGTGCCGTCGCCCGGGCCGCCGACCAGCGCCGACAGCGGCTCGGCCGGCTGCCACGAGCCGGTGAACGGGGCGTCCTCCGGACCGGCGACCTGGATCGACCGGTCCGCGTCGTCGGCGAAGACCGTCCGGCACAGGTTCACGCCGTCGTCGGCAGTCCTCTCGAACAGCGTCACGGTCGTCCCGTCGGGGCTGGTCAGGGTGCCGACCAGGTCGCCGACGAAGGTGTGGTCGAGCCCGACCGTGGTGCTGTCCCGCTCGCTGGAGCACTCCGTGCCGTCGATCGAGAACGTCACCCGGCTGACCGGGCCGACCCCGGTGACCGCCAGCGGCACCGAGGCGCCGGCGCTGGAGTCGTCCGGGATCGGGACCGGCGGGCCGTCGTACGACACCGTCACGGGGCTCGTGGCCGGCTGGCCCACGACGAGGTCGGTCGTGGCCCGCTGCGGCGAGAACACGCCACGGAAGCGGACGGTCGTGCGGAGGCCGACCCTGGTGCCCAGTGGCAGCTCGGCGGGCACGGTCACCCGGAACGTCCGCCGCTCCGTCCTGCCGGCTGCGACCCGGCCGTAGCCGCGACGAGCCGGCGAGATGAGCACGCCCGCCTCCGAGGTGCGCAGCCTGGCCCTGACCCGGCGGGCGGCGACGTCGCCCTGGTTCGTCACGGGCACCCTCACGGTGCCGGTCTCGCCCGGCTCCAGGAAGGCGTCGCCGTCGGTCGACCCGGTGACCTCTGGGTCGCCCGCGGCCGCGAACGCCTGGCCGCGAGCCCGCACGGAGCGGAGCAGCGCGGTCGCGTCGATGATGCCGGCGCCGGTGTCGCGGTCCGGTCCGCTCGCCTCGACGTCGATCGCGGTGCGCGCCAGCGCCGCGCGCAGCCGGCGTGCGGTCAGCCCGGGATGCCCGGACAGCGCCAGCGCCGCGATGGCCGCGGCGTGCGGCGCCGAGGCGGACGTGCCGAAGAACGGCGTCGAACTCCTCCAGCGACGTGGGCACGCCGTCCGCGGCGGTGAGCGTCGGGCTTGCGCCGCACGTGCCCGCCGGTCGAGGTGAGGTTGCCGGGGGTCAGCGGGCGTGCCGTCGGCGGTGAAGAAGACCCGTCGCGGGCCGTCGGAGGTGAACCGCTCGGTCAGCTGGCTGGCGGGCGAACCGGCCCGGGAACGGGCCGGACGGGTTGGGCGGGTCGCCCGGCTCGAGGTCGAACGGCAGCGGGTCGGCCGCCGGGACCGCCGCCACGCTGTACGCCGCCGGCACCGTGCGAGTGGCCGCGGGTCACGCCGGGCGTCACGTAGGCCTCGAGGTCGCCGGCGTCGGCGAAGCGGCCGCGGAAGCACCGTGAGCTGGAAGTAGCGGTCGGCGCCGGTGAACTTGCACCACGGCCAGCTGCAGCGGGCTCCCCGATCGTCGGGCAGGAAGAAGCCCTCGAAGGGGTCGTCGTCGCCGTCCTGCACGTCGTTGGAGAACGCCGACGACGTTGCCCGCCGGCGTCGAGCGCGTAGAGGTCGTAGTCGTCGGCGGCGTGCGCCGAGCGGGTCGGCCCACTGCAGGAGCGCCGGGACGGACCGACCGAGACCGGCGAGGTCGGGTCGGTCGAGCTGGACGCCCGGTCCCGGGTCGAAGTCGTGGGCGGTCGCCGGCGAACTTGCCGATCGTGCTGCCGGAGGACGCGGAAGTCGCCCTCGTAGTTGCCCGAGGTGCCGTCGGTCGACGTTGCCCTCGTTGCCGGCGGAGCTGAAGTACAGCGCGCCGTCGCGGGTGACGTCGAGGACCGCCTGCGCGACCGGGCCGTCCTGGAACGGCGACTCGGCGAAGTAGAGGACGTCGTCGACGATGACGTCGGCGCCGGCGGCGCGCAGGGCACGGATGTTGTCGGCGAAGCTCTCCTGCGCCGTCGAAGGCGGTGGCGAAGGCCAGCCTCGCCTTCGGGCGCGAGGTCGTGGACGATCTCCAGCATCGCCGTGCCCTCGTCGCCGGCGCCCGGCGGTGCCGGGGAGCACGTCGACGTCGGGCGGCAGGTCGCCGGAGGCCACCGAGGCGGCGCAGCGAGTCGACGCCGTCGGAGAGCACGCCGACGGTGATGCCGATGCCGGACAGGTGCCGCCGGGCGCGGGCCATGTCGGCGCCGTGCGCCCGATCCCCCTCGGAGGTGACCGAGCCGGTGCGCAGCCCGCCGGCGGCCGCGCCCGGCGCCGCCGAGCGCCGCCTGTCCACCGCGTCGGCGAGCTCGCGGCGCAGCTGCGCCGCTCGCGCGCGCTTGCCGACCGCGTGCGGCGGCGCGGCGGGGTCGTGGAGGGTGGCGGTGATCGCGCCCGCCCCCACGGACCGCATCCGCTCGACCTGGGGCAGCGCGGCGAGCGTGCCCACCGCGGTCAGCGGCAGGTCGGCGCGCACCAGCCCGCTCCTCGCCGACCGGTAGCCGACGACGCCGCCGGCAGCGCGGACCCGCCGCAGCAGCGAGGTGGTGACGGTCCCCCGGATCTCCACCTGGGTCCGTCCGGCCCGGTCGGTGCTCACCGCCCGGCGGACCCGGACGCCCGCGGGCAGCGCGCGCCCCTCGGCCAGCTGGGCGGCCGTGAGCAGCGGTGAGTCGACCTTGTCCTGCGCGGGCGTGCGGGCCGCCTTGGCCCTCGACAGCGCCTCGATCTGGGCGACGGCCCGCGCAGGCAGGCCCGACGACGGGGCCGGTGGGTCGGCGGTCGCGACGACGGGTTGGGCCGCCGCGACCAGGGCGGCGCTGCAGGCCAGACCGACCAGCCAGCGCGACCTGACGGACCCACGACCTCGGGTGGACTCTCGGGCGGACTCTCGGGCGGACTCTTGGGCGGACATGCGACCCCCTCGGCCGAGCCGCCCCCTCGGCCCGGGCGCGGACCTACGCGTGACAGTAAACCTTTCTGCGTGTTCCGTCGACGGCCCGAACGGGTCGTTGCGGACCGGCGCCGGACCTGCAGCGGCGCCGCTTCGTCAGGTCGCGCTGACCCCGCCGATCCGGCCCTCGCGGAAGGCCTCCACGAACAGCGCGTGGTCGGCGCGCACCGTCGCGGCGTACTCCACCGCGAAGTCGGTGAGATCCGCGACGAGCTCCTTGCGGCGCCCGTCGACGACCGCGCAGATCGCCTCCTCGGTCTGGAAGTCGACCAGCGACTGCTCGCTGTCCTCGTCGGAGGCGCAGTGCACCTTGGCGGTCGCGCGGCCGAGGTTCGCCACCACGCTGCGCATCTCGTCGGGCTCGTTGACCTCGGACCAGTCGAGGTCGAACTCGTACGGCGACACCTCGGCGACCACGAAGCCGACGCCGTCGAGGCTGGTGTAGCCGAGCAGCGGGTCGGTGTGCACCTGCAGCGCGCGCTGGCTGACCACGGTCCGGTGGCCCTCGTGGTCGAAGTAGCCGTCGACCGCCTCTCGGTGCGCGGCGTCCACGAAGCGGCTCACCGCCGGGACGTTGGCCTGCTTCATCGACAGCACGACGTCGTTGTCGAGGGACTGGCTGTAGCCCTCGACGAGGACGTTGTACGCCGGCAGCCCGGCGCTGCCGATGCCGAAGCCCGTCTTGCCGACGACGTCGCGGACCTCGTAGAACAGGCCGCGATCGAACCGCTTGGACTCCGGGATCGTGTCGAGGTAGGCCGTGAACGCACTCTCGACGGCCCGCCGCTCGGCCTTCCCCAGCCGTCGTACGGTCGCGTGGTCGTCGAAGAACCGCACGCCGCCCTCGAGCCGGGTCATCCCGTCGAGCAGCTCCACCCGGCTGGCCATCCGGGCCTGCATCAACACGTCGAGGACGGGTCCGTCGGTGTTGTCCAGGCGCAGCGCGAAGTCGTCGTCGTCGGACTCGCCGGCGTAGTGCGTGACCTGGGCGAGGTAGGCCCGCAGGTAGGTCCCGACGAGGCGGCGCACGTCGTCGTCGGGCAGCGCCTTCTGCCACCCGAGCAGGGCCAGGCTGGCGACGAAGCGCCGCAGGTCCCACGAGAAGTGTCCGACGTACGCCTCGTCGAAGTCGTTGACGTCGAAGACCATCCGGCCGTGGGAGTTCATGTAGGTGCCGAAGTTCTCGGCGTGCAGGTCCCCGTGGATCCACACCCGGCCGGTGCGGTCGTCGGCCCAGGGGTCGGCCTGCGTGGTCATGTCGGCGTAGAACAGGCAGGCGGAGCCGCGGTAGAACGCGAACGGGTCGGCCGCCATCTTGCGGAACTTCGAGCGGAACGCGTGCGGGTCGGCGGTCATCAGGTCGGCGAACGCGTCGTCGAGCACGTCGACGATGAGCTGCTGGCGCTTGGACGCCCGGGCGGTCCTCGTGGTCGCCACCGGGTCAGCCGACCGTGTCGGGGTGGGCGCCGGTGCGGCCGTCGCGTTCGAGCCCGGCGATCGCCGCGAGGTCCTCGTCGTCGAGCTCGAAGCCCGTGACGTCGATGTTCTCCTTGATCCGCTCGGGCGTGACCGACTTGGGGATCACGATCGTGCCGAGCTGGAGGTGCCAGCGCAGCACCACCTGCGCGGGCGTCCGGCCGTGCTTGTCGGCCAGCTCGGTCAGCACCGGGTCGGCGAGCAGGTCGCCGCCGCGGGCCAGCGGCGCCCAGGCCTCGGTCGCGACGCCGAGCGCGGCGTTCGCCTCGCGCACGGCGTGCTGCTGGAGGTAGGGGTGCAGCTCGACCTGGTTGACCGTCGGCACGACCTCGGCGCCGTCGACGAGCCGCTGCAGGTGCCCGGGCTCGAAGTTGGACACGCCGATGGCCCGGACCCGTCCGTCGAGGTAGACCCGCTCGAGCGCCCGCCAGGTGTCGGCGGCGGTGCCCTGCGCGGGCAGCGGCCAGTGGATCAGGTAGAGGTCGAGCACCTCGAACCCGAGACGGTCCATGCTCGCGTCGAAGGCGCGCAGCGTGGCGTCGTACCCCTGGTCGGTGTTCCAGACCTTCGAGGTCACGAACACCTCGTCGCGCAGCAGCCCGGAGTCGCGGACCGCGGCGCCGACGCCCTCCTCGTTGTCGTAGAGCGCTGCCGTGTCGACGTGGCGGTACCCCGCGTCGAGCGCCGCCGTCACCGCCTCGCGGGTCTCGTCGGAGGGGATCCGCCACACGCCGAATCCGAGCTGGGGGATCTCGATGCCGTTGTTGAGCACCAGGGTCGGGACCGTCATGCGCGGCATCCTTCCCCACGGACCGCCGCGCGAAGCCCCCTCACACCGGGTCGGGTCGGGGCGGCAGCCGGAGCCCGCTGTCCTCGAGCTCGAGCAGGGCCAGGGCGCGTACGACGTCCACGTCGCCGTCGCGCCAGGCGCGCACCGGGTCGTCGCTGACCCGGGCCAGCCGGTGCATCGGCTGATGGGCCATCGCACGCAGCGCGAACAGGTCCACGTCGGCCCCGGAGTCGACGAACCGCGCGCTCGCGGTCGCCTCGCGCACCCACCGCCACCGCAGCGGCAGGTAGAACGCCGCGACCACGAGGACCGGGAGCACCCCGACGACGACCCCGAGCCACGCCGCGAGGTGCTCGACCGCCTCGACCTGGGCGGTGCCCGCGCTCGCGAGCTGGTCGGCCGCGCTGCCCGCGCCGTCGAACGGCGAGCGCACGGCGTCCCCGAGCAGCGGTACGTCGGCGACCGCCGAGCCGGCCTGCCGCAGCCGCTCGGCGAGACCGCCGCCCGCCGACTCGATCCGGCGGCCCGGCGCCGCGAGCCCGAGGGTGGCGTCGCGCACCACGAACGCGAGCCGCACCCACACGACCACCCAGACCACCAGCAGCAGGTCCCCCGTCAGCTGGCGGGTGCGTCGGACCGAGGCGTCGGCATACAGCTTCATGCGCCCGATCCTCCCAGCCCCACCGATCCCCCACAGTCGGTGGCGGGTCAGTCGGGGAGGGCGACGTCGTGGGCGGTGGCGAGTCGCCGGGGCGCAGTGAGCCGCCAGGCCTCGGCCAGCAGCTCGCACGCCTCGCGGGCGTCGACCCGGCCGAGCCGGACCTCCACCCAGCCGAACCGCCCGGAGGCCCAGCTCGGGGCGTAGACGTCGGGCTCGCTCGCCAGCAGCACCTCGCGGTCGGCCAGCGTGGCCTTCACGACCAGCACCTCGCCGTCGTCGCGCTCGGTCACCCATGCGATCGCCCGGCCGCGGAAGGTCACCATCGTGGTCGGCCCACCCCGCTCGTGCTCGCCCACCTCGGGCAGGGTCGCGGCGAAGTCCAGCAGCCTGTCGATGCCGACCATGCCCCGATCATGCCCGTGACCACCGACACGACGCCGACTCCCGAGGCGGGCTCGCACGTCGCCCGGCGGGACGGCTACCTTGGCCCGCATGCCCGACCAGCAGCCTCTCCCCGAGGGTGGCACCGTGCGACCGATCACCCGGTGGGGTGAGCCGGTCATGCACCGCACCCTCGAGCCCGTCACCGTGTTCGACGACGACCTGCGCAGCCTGGTCGCGGACATGGTCGCGACGATGTACGCCGCCGACGGGGTCGGCCTCGCCGCGTGCCAGATCGGCGTGGACCGCTCGGTCTTCGTGTTCGACTGCCCCGACGACAAGGGCGTCTCCCACCGCGGCGTGGTGTGCAACCCCGAGCTCCTCCTCCCCGAGGGACGCGACCGCAAGCTCGACGACGGCGACGAGGGCTGCCTGTCCCTGCCGGGCGCGTTCGTGTCGTGCGCCCGGCCGACGTACGCCCGCGTCGAGGGGCAGGGCCTCGGCGGCGAGCCCGTCGGCTACCAGGGGTTCGGGCTGCTCGCGCGCTGCCTGCAGCACGAGACCGACCACTGCCACGGCACGGTGTTCGGCGACCGGCTCAACAAGCGCACCCGCAAGCGGCTCTTCAAGCAGGCCGACCAGGTCGAGGAGGAGTACGGCGAGACGTGGCCGGTCGACGCGCAGGTCGTCAGCGACGCGCCGTGACGTAGCAGGCCACGGCCGTCGCGGCCGCGACGTTGAGCGAGTCGATGCCGGCCCGCATCGGGATGACCGCACGCCGGTCCGCGGAGCGCTGCCAGCGGTCGGACAGGCCGTGCCCCTCGGTGCCGACCACCAGCGCCACGCGGTCCAGCCCGGCCACCGCCGCCTCGAGCTCGGTGGCGTCGTCGGCGAGGGTCAGCGCGACGGTGGTGAACCCGGCGGCGGACACGGCGGGGAGGGCGTCGTACCAGTCCTCCAGGCGGGCGTAGGGCAGCGTGAAGACCGCGCCCATCGCGACCTTGACGGCCCGGCGGTAGAGGGGGTCGGCGCAGCGCGGGGCGAGCAGGACGGCGTCGACGCCGAGCGCGGCGGCGCTGCGGAAGACGGCTCCGACGTTGGTGTGGTCGACGACGTCCTCGAGCACCACCACCGTGCGCGCGCCGGCGAGCACCTCCGCGACGTCCGGCAGGGGCCGCCGGTGCAGCGAGGCGAGCGCGCCGCGGTGAACGTGGAACCCGGTGACCTCCTCGGCGAGCGCCTCCGAGACGACGTAGCAGGGGGCGTCGCTGCGGTCCAGCACGTCGGCGAGCCCGTCGAGCCATCGCGGCGCCATCAGGAACGACCGCGGTGCGAACCCGCCCTCGACCGCGCGCCGGACGACCTTCTCGCCCTCGGCCAGGAACAGCCCGTGCTCGGCCTCGAGGTGCTTGCGGAGCTCGACGTCGCGCAGGTCGCGGTAGTCCGCGAGGCGCGGGTCGTCGGCGCGCGCCACCTGCACCAGCTGCGCCACCTGTGCTCTCCCGTCCCCGGTCCCCGCTCGTCCCGGCGGCCAGTATCCCGGCCCGGGCCGGCAGGTCCCGCAGGCAGGTCTCACAGGGTGTCCCCGGGACTCACAGGCCCACGACAGGTGCGCGACAGCGCCGGGTGACCCACGTCGCGGACTCTGGGTCCCTCGGCCCACCGTGGGGCGAGGGAGGAGGAACGCATGAGGTCACCAGGACGGACGAGGAAGGCGGTCGTGGGAGGCGTGCTGGTCCTCGCCGGGTTCGGCGCGGGGGCGGCCTTCGCGGTGATGGGCTCGGCCAGCGCCGACCCGACACCGTCGCCCGGCGCCCAGGGGACCGAGGGTCCCGGCGGCGCGGGGGGACGGTCGTTCGACCCGTCCCAGAGCGTCCGCCCCGACGAGCGACTGCTCACCGGCACCACGAGGACGAAGGTCACCGCGGCCGTGAAGGCGGCGTACCCCGCCGCCACCATCGAGCGCGTGGAGACCGACTCCGACGGCGTCTACGAGGCGCACATCGTCACCGCCGGTGGGGAGCACGTGATCGTCCAGGTCGGCAAGGACTTCGCGATCACGGGCACCCAGACCGGCGGCCCGGGTGGTCACGCGGGTCCCGGTGGTCCCGGTGGCCACTGGGGCGACCACGACGGCGACGGCCCGCCGGCCGGCGCCCCCTCGGCGTAGCCCGACCGTCGTCGCCCCCCGGACCGCAGCCGGTGCCCCGGCTCAGAAGCGGTCCGGGTGGGCGACGGCCACCACGTCCCCGACCACGACGATCGCCGGCGGGCGGACCTCCTCGCGGGCCATGTCCTCGGCGGCGGTGCCGAGCGTGGTGAGCAGGCTCCGCTCCCCCGGCATGGTGCCCTCCGACACGATCGCCACCGGCGTCGTCGGCGGTCGCCCGCCCGCGACCAGCCGCGCCGCGATGGCGGGGAGGTTCTGCACCGCCATCAGCAGCACGACGGTCCCGCGCAGCCGCGCCACCGCGTCCCACTCGACCAGCGACTCCGGGTGGTCGGGCGGCAGGTGCCCGGAGATGACGGTGAACTCGTGCGCCACCCCCCGGTGGGTCACCGGGATGCCGGCGGCGGCGGGTACGGCGGTCGCGCTGGTGAGGCCGGGGATGACCGTCCACGGGACGCCCGCGGCCTCGCACGCCAGCGCCTCCTCGAAGCCGCGGCCGTAGACGAACGAGTCGCCGCCCTTGAAGCGCACCACCCGCTTGCCCTCGAGGGCGCGCGCGACGATCACGCGGTTGATCTCCTCCTGCGCCGCGGCCCGGCCGCGGGGCAGCTTGGCCACGTCGACGAGCTCGACGTCGGGCGAGAGCTCGTCGAGCAGCTCGCGCGGGGCGAGCCGGTCCGCCACCACGACGTCGGCCTCGCTGAGCGCCCGCCGGGCGGCCATCGTGACCAGCTCCGGGTCGCCGGGCCCGCCGCCGACCAGCACCACCCCGGGGGCCCGGTCGTGGTCGTGCGGCGCGGTGATCGCGCCGTCGCGCAGACCGGCGACGATCGCGTCGCGCACGGCGGCCGAGCGGCGCGGCTCGCGGTTGCCGAGCACCGCGACGGTGACCCCGGCGTGCCTGCCCACGGCGGGCGTCCAGGCGCTGGCCTGGCTCGCGTCGTCGGCGCGCACGCAGAACGTCCGCTGCGCCTCGGCGTCGAGGGACACCTGCGCGTTGACCTCCGCGTCGTCGGTCGCCGCGACGACGTACCACGCGCCGTCGAGGTCGCCGGTCCGGTAGCCGCGCTCGTGCCACACCACCTCGCCCGAGCCGACGAGCCCTTCCACGGCCGGCGTCACGACCGGGGACACGAGGAGCACGTCCGCCCCCGCCGCGAGCAGCCGCGGGATCCGTCGCTGCGCCACCCGCCCGCCGCCGACGACCACGACCCGGCGGCCGTGCAGCCGCAGTCCCGAGGGGTACGGCGGGAAGTCGGCGCCGCCGTCCTCTGCGCTCCCGCTCACGCGTCCGCCCCGGGGTGGTCGTCCTTGCGGGCGACCCCGGCCGCGTCGAACGTCGCCATCTCGGCCAGCAGCGCGCCGGCCGCGACCACGAGCGGGAGCGCGAGCAGCGCGCCGGTGCCCTCGCCCAGCCGCAGGTCGAGGTCCACCAGCGGCCGCAGGCCCAGGGCGGCGAGCGCGACGGCGTGCCCCGGCTCGACGCTGCGGTGGCCGGCGAAGCACACGTCGACGGCCTGCGGCGCGAGGGCCTGGGCGACCAGCGCCGCTGAGCCCGCGATCACCCCGTCGAGCACCACCGGGACGCGTCGGGTGGCGGCGCCGAGGACGAACCCGACCAGGCCGGCGTGCTCGAAGCCACCCAGCGACGCGAGGGTGTCCAGCGCGTCGCCGGTGGCGGGGCGGTCGCGCAGCGCCGCGGTGACCACGGCGACCTTGCGCGCGAGCGTCGGGTCGTCGATGCCGGTGCCACGGCCGGTCACGTCGCGGGGGTGGCTGCCGGTCAGCGCCGCGACGAGCGCCGCCGAGGGGGTCGTGTTGGCGATCCCCATGTCGCCGGTGAGCAGGCAGTCGTGCCCCGCGTCGACCAGCACGTCCGCCACCTCGACGCCGGCGAGCACCGCCTGCACGGCCTCGCCCCTCGTCATCGCGGGGCCGGTCGCCAGGTCCGACGTACCCGCCCGCACCTTGCGGTCGAGCAGCCCCGGACCCGGCGGCAGGTCGGCAGCGACGCCCATGTCGACCACGACGACCTCCGCGCCCGACTGCCGGGCGAGCACGTTCACGGCCGCGCCGCCGGCGCGGATGTTCGCGACCATCGCGGCAGTGACCTCCTGCGGCCACGGCGTCACGCCCTGCGCGTGCACGCCGTGGTCACCCGCGAAGACCGCCACCGCCGGGCGCAGCAGGGCCGGCGGTGGGCACGTGCCGGCGATCCCGCACAGCCGCACGGACGCGTCCTCGAGGACCCCGAGCGAGCCGGCCGGCTTGGTCAGCTGCGACTGCCGCTCCCGCGCGGTGCGCATCGCCGTCTCGTCGAGCGGCCGCACGCGGGCCAGCACGGCTGCGAGGGACGTCTGGGTGCCGGACATGCCGCCATTCTCCCCACCGGCCCGACCGACCTGGCTCGCGCCCAGCCCGCGGACTAGGTTGGGCGCTGCCCGGATCGTCCCCCACCGCCGCACCAGGAGGCTCGATGACGCTCGACCGCCCCGTCTCGCCCGACCCCTACACCCTGCTCCCGCAGGTGCCGTCGTTCACGGTGACCAGCGACGACGTGGCCGACGGCAGCCCGCTCGGCGACGCGCAGGTCGCCGACGCCGGCAACACGTCGCCACAGCTGAGCTGGTCGGGTGCCCCCGAGGGCACGAAGAGCTTCACCGTGACCTGCTTCGACCCGGACGCGCCGACCCCGTCGGGCTTCTGGCACTGGGTCCTGGTGGACCTGCCCGCGGACGTCACCAGCCTCGCGGCGGGCGCCGGCGCCGAGGGCGCCGACCTGCCCGGGTCGGCGTTCATGTGCCGCAACGACGGCGGCTCGAAGGGCTTCATGGGTGCCGCCCCGCCCGAGGGCGACCAGGTGCACCGCTACTTCTTCGTGGTGCACGCCGTCACCGAGGACTCGCTCGGCGTCGACTCCGACGCCTCGCCCGCGGTGGTCTCGTTCAACCTCGCCTTCAAGACCGCCGGCCGCGCGATCCTCACCGGGACCTACCAGCACTGACGCCCGCTGGTCGGGTCAGGGCGCGGTGAGGCGGGCGTACGCCTCGGAGGCGAGGAACTGCGGGAGCAGGGTGCGGCAGGCCATCGAGAGGTCCATCGTGCCGGCCCGGATCTCGTCGGGGTCGACGAAGACGATCTGACGTCCCTCGCCGAGCACGATGTCCTCGTCGGTGACGTCGGTGCGGCCGACCCAGATCCGCCAGCGGTCGGCCAGGTGCTCGGAGACCTTCGGCGAGTGCTGGACGACCTCGTCGAACCAGAGCTCGAGCCCCTCGACGTGGAGCCCGGTCTCCTCGTCGAGCTCGCGGGCCAGGGCGTGGTCCCAGTCCTCGCCGTCGTCGACGTGACCGCCCACCAGGCCCCACTGGTCCGGCGCGACGGGCGCCTGGTGGTCGCGCTCCTGCAGCAGCAGCCAGCCTCGCGGGTCCACGAGGATCGCCGTCGCGATGCGGCAGTTGCGGTGCGCGCACGAGATGTCGCTCGTCGGGCTCGTGTCGGGCTCGATCACTGCTGGTCCTCTCGCTCGGTTCCCCCCGGGCGCCGGAGGGTCGGCCCGCCGCGGCGGGCGACCTCCTGCACACTGGAGCGTCCACCGTCTCACAGGGCCGCGCCCGGGGTCAGGGGACCTCGGTCGGGCGATCCAGGGGGTGCGAGGTGCTGTACGTCGCCGTGGCGGTGCGCGCGTTCCGTCGCTACTCGACCTACACCGCCGCGACGCTCGCAGGCGTCTTCACCAACTCGTCTTCGGCGTCATCATCAGCTTCAGCTACCTCGCGGTCTGGAGGCAGAACCCCACCGCCGGCGGGTACGACGTCAGCGACGCCCTCACCTACTGCTGGCTGGCCAGGCGATGATCATGACCGTCGCGGTGTGGTCCGGCGGGCCGACGGACGACGTGGCGCACGGATCCGCACCGGCGACGTCGCCGTGGACCTCTACCGCCCGGTCGAGCCTGCTCGGCTGGTGGCTCGCCACCGACCTGGGCCGTGCCGCCTACCACCTGAGCAGCCGGGGCGTCGCCCCGACGCTGGTCGGCGCGGTGCTGTTCGACGTGCGGTATCCCCCACGCCCGCTGACCTGCTGCTGTTCCTGGTCTCGGTGACTGCTCGCCGTCGTGGTGTCCTTCGGCATCCGGATGCTCGTCACCTCCAGCGCGTTCTGGCTGCTCGACGAGACCGGCGTGCGAACCTCCGGTCGTTGCGCGATGTTCCTCTCCGGTCTGGTCGTCCCCCTGGTGCTCTTCCCCGGCTGGACCCGCGACGTCGCGATGGCGCTGCCGTGGGCGGCGTACATCCAGGTGCCGGCCGACATCTGGCTGGGCCAGCGGCCGGCGCGGCTGCCTGGACGGCGCTGCGCTTCCAGGCGGCCTGGGCGGCGGTGCTGCTCGGCCTGTGCGCCTGGGTGCTGCGCCGCGCCCGCCGCAAGGTGGTGGTCCACGGTGGCTGAGCGGCTCGCCTGGCCGGTGCGCCGCGACGTGCGCGCCTACCTGCTGCTGGGCCGTGGGTCCGGGTCAGCTGGACCTACCGCACCTCGTTCGTGCTGATGACCGTCGCCCCGTTCTTCATCACCGGGCTCGACTTCGTGGCGATCCTGGTGATGTTCAGCAACGTCGACCGGGTCGGCGGGTTCGGGCTGGCCGAGATCGGTTCCTCTACGGCGGCACGTCGTTCGCGCTCGGCTGTGCCGACCTCGTGGTGGGCAACGTCGAGCGCCTGGGCACCAACGATCCGTCTGGGCAGCTTCGACGCGATGATGGTGCGCCCGGTGGGCGTGCTGGCGCAGATGTGCGCCGACGAGTTCGCGCTGCGCCGGCTGGGCCGGGTCACCCAGGCGGCCGTCGTCCTGGGCTGGGCGCGGGCCCATGTCGAGGTGCACTGGGACGTCGGGCGCGTGCTCGCGATGGTCGGGATGCTCGTCCTGCGGGTCGCTCATCTTCACCGGCATCTTCGTGCTCGGCGCCAGCTTCCAGTTCGTCGCCACCGACGGGTCCGAGGTCGCCAACGCGTTCACGTACGGCGGCGACGCGATGACGCAGTACCCGTTGACGATCTACCCCGTGCAGGTGGTCAAGGCGCTGACCTTCGTGGTGCCGGTGGCCTTCGTCAACTGGTACCCGGCGCTCTACGTGCTCGACCGTCCCGACCCGTTCGGGCTGCCCACCTGGCTGCGCTTCGGCTCGCCCGTGGCCGCTCTGGTGGTGTGCACCCTCGCGGCCGTGGCATGGCGGGGCGGCGTGCGCCGCTACCGGTCGACGGGCAGCTGAGGCGGCCCCGGCGACCCCTGCAGCACGGCGGTGGGCGCTGCGCAACGACCCTGGCGCGGACCGGCCGCCTCCGGTTACGGTCCGACCAGGTGGTCCAGGGGGGCTCGCCTGTCACACGGGGATCCTGGGGGACCGCCATGGTTTCGTCGAAGCGAGCTGTCGCGCTCGTCGCCGGTGCGCTGGCCTGCGCGCTGCTGCTGCTCACGGGCACCGGACCCGTCACCGCCGCCCCCGTGCGCGCCGCCGCCGCGCCCGGCTGCACGGTCGACGCGGTGCTGGTCAACTCGTGCCGCCCGTGGTTCGGGCTGAGCGCCAACGGCTACCCGCAGACGACCGGGTTCAAGATCGACCAGATGAAGTACGCCGAGCAGCGCATCGGCCGCCAGCTCGACGTCGCGCACACCTACCACACCGCCGGGGACAACGTGCTCTCGTCGGCCGACCTCTACTTCGCGACACGGCCGAGCACCCTGCTGCTGACCAACTGGCAGCTCACCCGTACCTGGTCGGCGGCCGACGGCAGCAACGCCACCGTCAACGCCGACATCGACAAGATGGCCGCGAGCATCTCGGCGCTCGGCGACACCAAGGTCTTCCTGACGCTGTTCCACGAGCCCGAGAACGACCTCACGGTGGCGCCGGCGGCCTGCCCGGGCGTGACCGTGCGCGGCACGTCCGGCACGGCGGAGCAGTACCGCGCGATGTGGCGCAACGTGCGTGCCCGGTTCGACGCGGCCGGCGTCGACAACGTGGTCTGGGTGATGGACTACATGAACTACGCGCCGTACAACTGCCTGGTGGTGCCGACCTACCCCGGCGACGACCTCGTCGACTGGGTGCTGTTCAACGGCTACCAGCACAACGACACCGACGTGAGCTTCCCCCACCGCGTCTCCAACATGTACGACCTGCTGAGCGCCAGCAGCACGCCGGAGCACGACTTCGCGTCCAAGCCCTGGGGCATCGCGGAGTGGGGCATCAACGCCTCGACGCAGGCCAACGCGATGGCCTACTACGACTCGGCTCGGACCGCGGTGGAGGCCGGCACGTTCCCCCGGCTCAAGCTCTTCATGAACTTCGACGCCACCGACACCGCGACGGGCGACGGCAGCTACCGGGTGGCCTACGGCACCGAGGGGGTGCTCGACCCGGCCGAGCAGGCGTCGTTCAACGCGTTCGCGAACTCCCCCGCCCTCACCGGCGCCTGGACCTTCCCCGACGTGACCGCGCCCTCGGCGCCGGGCGACGTGGCGGTCACGCTCGTCGACGGGGTGCCGCGGGTGACGTGGTCGGCCGCGAGCGACGACCGGGCGGTCTCGTCGTACGTCGTGCTGCGCGGCGGCTCCGAGGTGGGCAGCACCGAGGGCCTCACGTTCGACGACCCGGGCGCTCCCCAGGGCGCCACCGGCACGTGGACGGTGCGGGCCGTCGACACCTCGGGCAACGCCGGGCCCGACAGCGCCGGTGTCTCCCTGGACGTCCCGGACACCACGGCCCCGTCGGCCCCGTCCGGGCTCACCGGCACCCTGGTCGGCGGGCAGCCGTCGCTGACCTGGTCGGCGGCGAGCGACAACGTCGCGGTGACCTCCTACACCGTGCTGCGCGACGGGCTGCCGGTCGCGACGACGTCGGCCAGCACCTGGGCGCAGACGGGTGCCGCCGCGGGCACGTACTCCTACTCTGTCCGCGCGATCGACGCCGCCGGCAACGTCGGCCCCGAGAGCGCACCGGTCAGCGTGCGGATCGGCGACACGACGGCGCCGACGGCGCCGGGGTCGGTCACCGGGACGCTGGTCTCGAACCGGCCGCGGATCGCCTGGACGGCCGCGAGCGACAACGTCGGGGTCACGGGCTACGACGTGCTGCGCGGCGGCGTCGTCGTGGCCACCACCACCGCGCTGACCTGGACCGACACGAGCGCGCCGCAGGGCCGGTCCTCGACCTACACGGTCCGGGCCCGCGACGCGGCCGGCAACACCGGCCCGGTCGGTCGGTCCGTCTCGCTGACGGTGCGCGACACCACGGCGCCCACCGCGCCCCCGAGCCTGACCCTCGTGCGGGCCCGCACCTCGGCGAGGCTCACCTGGACCAGGGCCACCGACAACGTCGCGGTGACCCGCTACTACGTCTACCGCGGCACCACCCGGGTGGCCAGCCTCGCCGCCGCGACGACCACCACCACGGTCAGCGGCCTGACCGCCTCGACCCGCTACACGTTCCGGGTCGTCGCGCTCGACGCGGCCGGCAACACGGGCCCGGGGGCGAGCGTCACCGGCTGAGCCGCCCCCCGGGTGACAGGATGGCGCGCGTGGCTGGCGCGCTGATCGAGGTCGAGGGGCTCTCCCGCTCGTTCAGCGTGCGCCGGCGCGCCGGCCGCCTGCGTCGTACGTCGGACGTGGTGCACGCCGTGCGCGACCTGACGTTCTCGGTCGACCGCGGCGAGATGGTCGGCTACATCGGGCCGAACGGCGCGGGCAAGTCGACCACGATCAAGATGCTCACGGGCATCCTCGTCCCCACCGGCGGGCGGCTGTCCGTGGCGGGGATCGACCCCTCCCGCCAGCGCGTCGAGCTCGCGCGCCGCATCGGCGTCGTGTTCGGCCAGCGCACCACGCTGTGGTGGGACCTGCCGCTGCGGGACTCCTTCGAGCTGCTGCGCCGCATCTACCGCGTGGCCCCGGAGCGGCACCGGCGCAACCTCGCGGAGTTCACCGAGCTGCTCGACCTCGGCGACCTGCTCGACACCCCGGTGCGGCAGCTGTCCCTGGGCCAGCGGATGCGCGGCGACATCGCCGCGGCGCTGCTGCACGACCCGGAGATCCTCTACCTCGACGAGCCGACCATCGGGCTCGACGTGGTCAGCAAGGGCCGGTTGCGGGAGTTCCTGCGCAGCGTCAACGCCGAGCGCCAGGTCACGCTGCTGCTGACCACCCACGACCTGCAGGACATCGAGCAGCTGTGCCGCCGGGTGATGGTGATCGACCACGGCTCGCTCGTCCACGACGGGTCCCTGGCCGACCTGCACCTGCGCGGCTCGTCGAGCCGCACGCTCGTGGTCGACCTCGTCGACGCCCGCCCGCCGATCGACGTGCCCGGCGCCGAGGTCACCCGCGTGGAGGGGCCGCGGCAGTGGCTCTCCTTCCCCGCCGACGCGAGCGCGGCGCCGATCGTGGCAGCCGTCGCCGCCGCCCACGACGTCGCCGACCTCTCGATCCAGGAGCCCGACATCGAGCAGGTCATCCGCCAGATCTACGCCCGCTGACCCCGAATGACCCGGCCCGGGACGGGCACGGGACCGTCGTACGCCTGATGTGACCGCGACAAGAGCAGGAGAACGAGCATGACCGAGAAGGACGCACGCCCCCAGGGCGGGTCGACCACCGAGTCCGGCGCACCGGCGCCCAGCGACAAGAACTCGCTGACCATCGGCGACACCGGGCCGATCCTGCTGCACGACCACCACTTCATCAACCAGATGGCGCACTTCAACCGCGAGCGCATCCCGGAGCGCAACGTGCACGCCAAGGGCTCGGGCGCCTTCGGGGTCTTCGAGACCACCGAGGACGTCTCGCAGTGGACCAAGGCGGCGCTGTTCCAGCCGGGCGTGCGCACCGACATGCTGGCGCGGTTCTCCACGGTCGCCGGCGAGCAGGGCAGCCCCGACACGTGGCGCGACCCCCGCGGCTTCGCGCTGAAGTTCTACACGACCGAGGGCAACTGGGACCTGGTCGGCAACAACACGCCGGTCTTCTTCATCCGCGACACGATGAAGTTCCCGCACTTCATCCGCTCGCAGAAGCGCCGCGGCGGCACCGGCCTGCGCGACAACGACATGCAGTGGGACTTCTGGACGCTCAACCCCGAGTCGGCGCACCAGGTCACCTGGCTGATGGGCGACCGCGGCCTGCCGGCCAGCTGGCGGGAGATGAACGGCTACGGGTCGCACACCTACATGTGGGTCAACGCCGCCGGCGAGAAGTCGTGGGTGAAGTTCCACTTCAAGTCCGACCAGGGCGTCAAGTGCCTGACCCAGGAGGCCGCGAACACCATCGCCGGCGAGGACTCCGACTTCCACCGCCGCGACCTCCAGGACGCCATCGCCGACGGCGACTTCCCGTCCTGGACCCTGCACGTGCAGGTGATGCCGTACGACGAGGCGAAGACCTACCGCTACAACCCGTTCGACCTGACCAAGGTGTGGCCGCACAGCGACTACCCGCTCATCAAGGTCGGCACGATGACGCTGAACAGGAACCCCGACAACTTCTTCGCCCAGATCGAGCAGGCCGCCTTCGAGCCGAGCGCGATCGTCCCGGGCATCGGGTTCAGCCCCGACAAGATGCTGCTCGGCCGGGTCTTCGCCTATGCCGACACCCACCGTCACCGCATCGGCGCCAACTACCACCAGCTGCCGGTCAACCGGAACCGGGTGGAGGACGCAGAACACCTACACCTTCGACGGCCCGATGGCCTACGAGCACTCCGGCGACGCACCGGTCTACGCCCCGAACTCCTACGGGCGCGGCTACGCCGACGAGACGGGTCCGGCCGAGGACGGCTGGGAGACCGACGGCGAGATGGTGCGCGCGGCGTACTCCCTGCGTCGCGACGACGACGACTTCGGCCAGGCCGGCACGCTGGTGCGCGAGGTGATGGACGACGCGGCCCGCGAGCGGTTCGTCGGCAACGTCGCCGGCCACATCCTCGGCGGCGTGAAGCCGCAGACCCTCCCCCGGGTCTTCGACTACTGGAAGAGCGTCGACCCGGAGATCGGCAAGCGCATCGAGGAGGCCGTGCACGCGGGCCACGACGAGAAGGCCCCGGCGCCCGGCCCGACCGAGCGCTTCGGGGTGGTGGACTCCCCCAGCTCCGTCTGATCCCCGCACCAGCCTCGACGACGACGGCCCGGCACCCCCGTGCGACCGGGCCGTCGTCGTCCCCCGAGACCCAGGGATCTACCCCGCCGGGTGCCGGGCATTCGCCGCCGTCGGCCACAATTGCGGGATGACGACCAGCGAGGCGGGCACCGGCACCGTCGACGTCCTCGGCGAGCCCTACCGCGCGGAGACGCTCGTGCTGGCCGACGACGACGAGGGCGCGGTCGTCGCGACCCTGGTCTCGCGCCGCTCGGCCGACTCGCGCGGCCGGGCGGTGCTGCACGTGCACGGCTTCGCCGACTACTTCTTCCAGACCGGCGCCGCCGACTTCTGGGTCGCTCGCGGCTACGACTTCTACGCCCTCGACCTGCGCAAGTACGGCCGCTCGATCCGCGACCACCAGACGCCGAACTTCGTCACCGACCTGTCGGCCTACTACGAGGAGCTCGACGCGGCGCTGCGGATCGTCGCCGAGCGCGACGGCCACGACCACGTGATCGTGTCCGCGCACTCCACCGGAGGCCTGGTCACCGCGCTGTGGGCCCACGACCGGCGCTCCGCCCTGGCCGGGCCGCTCGCCGGCATGGTCTTGAACTCGCCCTGGCTCGACCTGCACGGCAGCCTGCTGCTGCGCACCGCGGTCACCAAGGCGATCGACCAGATCGGCGCCCGTCGGCCCTACCTGTCGATCCCGCGCGACGTGTCCGGCTTCTACGCCCGCAGCCTGCACCGCGACCACGACGGCGAGTGGGACTTCGACCTCGCCTGGAAGCCCCTGCAGAGCTGGCCCGTGTACGCCGGATGGCTTCGCGCCGTGCGTCGCGGCCACGCCCGGGCGCACCGTGGCCTCGACGTGCCGGCGCCCCTGCTGGTGCTCACCTCCGACGCGAGCGGCCACCCCCAGGAGTTCGACGAGACCTGCGCGAGCACCGACATCGTGCTCGACGTCGAGCAGATCCGCCGGTGGGCCCCCAAGCTGGGCGACCACGTGACGCTGGTCCGGGTGCCCGGGGCGATCCACGACGTGACGCTGTCCCGCGAGCCGGTGCGAGCCCGGGTCTACGACGAGGTCGGCCGCTGGCACGACGCCTATGTCGGAGGCCGGCGGTAGCGTCCGCGCCATGTCGCTGAGCACCCGGGCCTGCCTGTCCGCCATCGAGTCCCACAGCCTGGGTCTCGCCGAGGCCGCCCGCGGCCACCTCGACGCCCGCGTCGAGCACTGTCCCGACTGGTCGGGGTGCTCGCCGACGCCGACCAGTCGGCGGCCTGCTGGACCTGGGCGGTCCAGCAGGGCGACGTCGCCTTCGTGACGCGCCACCAGGTCCAGGAGGCGGCGGTGCACCACTGG
Source organism: uncultured Actinomycetota bacterium (assembly GCA_963781745.1). Lineage (GTDB taxonomy): Bacteria > Actinomycetota > Actinomycetes > Propionibacteriales > Nocardioidaceae > Nocardioides_B. The sequence goes on from CAWAHH010000004.1 coordinate 376,781, forward strand.
GACGCCGTCAACGCCACCGGCGGCACCCTGAGCCTCGAGCCCGAGGTGGCCGCGGACGCGCCGCGCACCGCGCGAGGCCCCGACCCTGGCGGCCACCGCCTCGGACCTGCTGCTGTGGATCTACGGCCGCGTGGAGGTGGACACCTCCGCCCTGCCCGACGGGCTCGCCGGTCGCTTCCGCGCCCTGTGCTTCACCGACTGATCCGGGGGAGGACCCACCACCTGGGTACCCGCTAGTTCGAGACCAGGAACTGCGTCAGCGCGGCGACCCCGACCACGACGATGAACCCGCGCAGCGCCCACGACGGGAGGCGCCGGCCCACGGTGGCCCCGATCTGGCCGCCGACGACCGACCCCAGCGCGATCAGTCCCACGACGGCCCAGTCCATCTCCGCGACGAACACGAAGACGATGGCCGCCACCAGGTTCACCAGCAGGGCGAGCACGTTCTTGGTCGCGTTGTTGCGCTGCATCGACTCGGTCAGCCCGATGCCCAGGATCGCCATCAGCAGCACGCCCTGTGCGGCGCCGAAGTAGCCGCCGTACACCCCGGCGAGGTAGACCGTCACCCACACCCAGGCGGCCCCGTGCTGGGGCCGCTCGACGCCGCGCGCCTCGGCCCGGGCCGCGACCCGCCGGCTGACCATCGGCTGGACGACGACCAGCAGGCAGCCGAGCGCGATCAGCACCGGCACGATCGCGCCGAACGCCTCGGCGGGAAGCACCAGCAGCAGGCCGGCGCCGGACGCCCCGCCCAGCACGGACGCGCTGCCGAGGCGCACCAGCCGCGGCCGCTGGCCGGCGAGCTCGCGGCGGTAGCCGATCGCGCCGGAGAGCGACCCCGGTACCAGGCCGAGCGTGTTCGACACGTTGGCGGTCACGGGCGGGACCCCGATCGCGAGCAGCGTCGGGAAGGTGATCAGCGTCCCCGAGCCGACGACCGTGTTGATGGTTCCCGCCGCCATCCCCGCCAGGAGGACGGCGGCGATCTCCAGAGGGCTCACTGAGCGGCGGGCTCCCCGGGGTCACCCTCGAACGGGTCCACCGTGCCCTCGCCCGCCGCCGTCACGGCCTCGCCCGCCTCGCGGGTGCGCGGGTTGCTCGACGCCTCCGCGGCCGCGATCGCCGCGGCGACCTCCTCGTGCGTGGTCTGCAGGGTGCGGTCGGCCGGGACGTCCGGCTCGGTCGGGCCCATGTCGACCCGGGTGCGCGGGCCGTCGACCTTGTCCGGGATGCCCTGGAGCGAGTTCATCGTCGAGCCGAGGCCCTCGAGCGCGCGGCCGATCTCGCTCGGCACGATCCAGACCTTGTTGGCGTCGCCCTGGGCGATCTTGGGCATCATCTGGAGGTACTGGTAGGCCAGCAGCGACTGGTCGGGCCGCCCGTCGTGGATGGCCTGGAAGACCGTCTGGATGGCCTGCCCCTCGCCCTGCGCCTTGAGGATGCGGGACTCCCGGTCGGCCTGCGCCCGCAGGATCAGGGACTCCTTGTCGCCCTCGGCGTTGAGGATCGCGGCCTGCTTGCCACCCTCGGCGGTCAGGATGGCGGACTGCCGCTGGCCCTCGGCGGTGAGGATCGCGGCGCGCTTGTCGCGGTCCGCGCGCATCTGCTTCTCCATCGAGTCCTTGATCGACGGCGGCGGGTCGATGCCCTTCAGCTCCACGCGGTTGACCCGGATCCCCCACTTGCCGGTGGCCTCGTCGAGCACGCCGCGCAGGCGGTTGTTGATCTCGTCGCGGCTGGTCAGCGCCTGCTCGAGGTCCATGCCGCCGACGATGTTGCGCAGCGTGGTCATGGTCAGCTGCTCGACGGCCTGGATGTAGTTGGCGATCTCGTAGGTCGCGGCCACCGGGTCGGTGACCTGGAAGTAGATGACGGTGTCGATGGAGACCACCAGGTTGTCCTCGGTGATCACCGGCTGCGGCGGGAACGACACGACCTGCTCGCGCAGGTCGATCATGTAGCGCACCTTGTCGACGAACGGGACGACGACGTTGAGACCGGCCGGCAGGCTGGCCTTGTACTTGCCGAACCGCTCGACGATGCCGGCGCGCGCCTGCGGCACGATCCGCACGGTCTTGGCCAGGACGGCGACGGCGAACGCCACGATCAGGACGAACAGCACCAGCAGGGTCATCGGACCTTCTCCCTCGTTGTCGTTCAGGTCGCACGGCGCTCACGCCCGTGCGGTGAGGCTAGCCGCCGAGCTCGGGGATCTTGTGGACCAGGGCGGTCGCGCCCTTGATCTGCAGGACGTCGACGCGGGCACCGGTCTCGATCACGGCGTCGTCGTCGTAGGGCCGGGCCGTCCACAGCTCGCCGGCGATCCGGACCTGCCCACCCTGGGAGGACACCTCCTCGACGACCACGGCCTGCTTGCCGACCAGTGCGTCGTGCCCCAGCACCAGGGTCGGACCGGCGTGCAGCCGCCGTACGACGCTGGGCCGCACCAGTCCCAGCGCGGCCACCGAGCCGGCGACGGCCGCGAGCACCTGGACCCACACGTCGGCCCCGGCGACGGCGGTGAGGCCGCCGACGACCGCACCGGCAGCCAGCATCAGCAGCACCAGGTCCAGGCTCAACAGCTCGAGCACCCCGAGCGCGACGGCCAGCGCGAGCCAGACGGCCCACGGGTCGATCCCGTCGGGGAGGTTCATGCCTCCAGCCTAGCCAGGCGGGCGTCGTGGACGGCTCAGGCGCTGTGGCGGGCGCTGCGCCGCGCCGACCAGCGGCCGTCCTCCTGCCGCACCGTCAGCGGCATCCCGAAGGTCGCGGAGAGGATGTCGGCGGTCAGCACGTGCTCGAGGGGCCCCGAGGCGACCACCCTGCCCGTCGCGCAGCAGCAGGGCGTGGGTGAATCCGGGCGGGATCTCCTCGACGTGGTGCGAGACCAGCACGGTCGCCGGCGACGCCTCGTCCATGGCCAGCGCCGACAGGGTGGAGACGAGGTCCTCGCGGCCGCCGAGGTCGAGCCCTGCCGCGGGCTCGTCGAGCAGCAGCAGCTCGGGGTCGGTCATCAGCGCGCGGGCGATCTGCACCCGCTTGCGCTCGCCCTCCGAGAGGGTCCCGAACGTGCGCTCCGCGAGCCGGCCCGCGCCGACCTCGGTGAGCAGCTCGTCGGCACGCGCGTGGTCGAGCTCGTCGTACCTCTCCCGCCAGCGGCCGATGACGCTGTAGGAGGCGGAGACCACCACGTCGTGGACGCGCTCGGCGGGCGGGATGCGCTCGGCGATCGCCGCGCTGGTCAGCCCGATGCGGGGACGCAGCTCGAAGACGTCGACGGTGCCGAGGACCTCGCCGAGGATGCCGGCGACGCCCTCGGTGGGATGGATCTGTGCGGACGCGACCTGCAGCAGGGTGGTCTTGCCGGCCCCGTTCGGGCCCAGGACGACCCAGCGCTCGTCCTCCTCCACGGTCCAGTCGACGCCCTCGACGAGCGTCGCCTGGCCCCGGCGGACGGTGACACCGGCGAGCTCGAGAACGGGATCCATCTGTTGCGGGGTCTCCTTGACGACGTGGCCACTGCCGTCACCCAACCTATACGGACCGGGCGCGGCGGGTCCGCGGACCCGGCGCGTGCGTAGCCTGTCGCGCGTGAGCACGTCCCCTCCGCTGCCGCTCTCGATGCGCCTGGCGCTGTGGTTCTCGGCGTGGGCCGCCGGCACCACCAGCCTCGACGACGCGCGCGACGCCGTCGTCGGCGCGGACGCGGCCCACGACCTGGTCGGGGTGCCCGGCTCGACCGGCACTGTCCCGCTCATCGTCGGCCTGGGACTGCTGCGCAGCGAGCGGGCGACCGCGGCGGGGGTCGCACTGCCGGTGCCCGGCGACCCGCTCGGGCTGGCGGGGCCGCCCGGGTTCAACGCGGAGGTGCTCGAGGCCGGCGAGGGCGTGCTCCTCGACGGCGCCGGCCTCGGCCTGGTCCCGCACCGCGCCGGCGCAGGCGTGGTCTGGCAGTGCCACCACGCCGTCACCCTGCGCCAGCTGCCCGACCCGTCGGAGGCCGACACCGGCCTCCGCTCCGCCCTGGTGCGTACGGCGGACGCGCTGGCCGACCTCGACGTGGCCCGCTGGCGACCCGATGTCGCCGACGAGCTGGCCGCCCTGCGGGGACCGGTCGACCTGCCGCTGCCCGCGGCCATGCACCCGCGCGCCGTACGCCTCACGTCGCTGGCGGCGCGCTGCCGCATGATCGTCGAGCTGGCGCTGGCCGACGACGGGGCGGCGGTCACGGTGGCGGAGGCCGAGGCCCGCCGCCGCGCGCTGACCCCCCTTGACCACGCAGCGAGACGCGGTCTCGTCGCCGCGTGCGCGTTCCCGTGGCACGGGTAGCCTCGGCGCGTCATGGCATCCGAGGACCCGTCGAAGACCCTGCTCATCACGCTCACCGGCACCGACCGGCCAGGGGTGACCTCGACGGTCTTCTCGACGCTGGCCGCCTTCGGGGTGGCCGTCCTCGACATCGAGCAGATCGTGCTGCGGCGCCGGCTCGTGCTCGGCGTGCTGGTGACCGTGCCCCGCGACTGGAAGGCGCTGCGGGCCTCGCTCGAGCGGGTCGCCGGTGAGCTCGACATGCAGGTCGAGGTCGACCGCGGCACCGGTGACAACCGGTCGCGCCCCGAGGGCCGCAGCCACGTGACGGTGCTCGGCATGCCGCTGCGGCCCGCCGCGATGGCCGCCATCGCCGGGCGGATCGCGGACACCGGCGCCAACATCGACCGGATCGAGCGGATGGCGCGCTACCCCGTCACCGCGATCGAGCTGCACGTCTCCGGCGTCGACCCGGACCGGCTGCGGGTCACGCTCGCCGAGGAGGCCGCCGCGCAGGCGGTCGACGTCGCGGTCCAGCCGGCCACCCTGCTGCGGCACGGCATGCGGCTGGTGGTGATGGACGTCGACTCGACGCTCGTGCAGGGCGAGGTGATCGAGATGCTCGCCGAGCGGGCCGGCTGCCTCGACGAGGTCGCCCGGGTGACCGAGGCGGCGATGCGCGGCGAGCTCGACTTCGAGGAGTCGCTGCGCGAGCGGGTCGCGCTGCTGGACGGGCTCGACGCGAGCGCCCTCGACGAGGTCTACGAGGCGCTGACCCTCGCGCCGGGAGCCCGCACCCTGGTGCGCACCCTCAAGCGGCTCGGCTACCGCTTCGCGATCGTCTCCGGCGGGTTCAGCCAGGTCACCGACCGGATCGCCGCGGACCTCGGCATCGACTTCGCGGCCGCCAACGAGCTCGAGGTGGTCGACGGGCGGCTGACCGGCCGGATCGTCGGCCCGGTCGTCGACCGCGCCGGCAAGGCCGAGGCGCTGCGCCGGTTCGCCGCCGAGGCCGGCGTCTCGCAGGCGGCCACGGTGGCCATCGGCGACGGCGCCAACGACCTCGACATGCTCTCGGCCGCCGGCCTCGGCATCGCCTTCAACGCCAAGCCCGTCGTGCAGCGGGCCGCCGACACCGCCGTCAACGTGCCCTACCTCGACGCGATCATCTACCTGCTCGGCATCAGCCGCGAGGAGGTCGAGGCCGCCGACGCCCTCGACGGGGTGACCACCCCCGCGCCGCCCCTGCCGTGACGCTTTCCCTGATTGGTGTCGCGCCGGGTGCCGCACCGGGAGTCGCGCCGGCCCCCGCGTCAGCCCTGGCCGACGTGGAAGCCGACCACCCGGCCGGTCTCGGCGTCCAGGTCCGTCCACGGCACCGACAGCTCGAGCACCGCGAGCGCCCCCGGCGGGAAGCCCTGGAGCAGGCCGCTCACCGCCTCCGGGTCGCCGTCGCCGTCGTCGAGCAGGTGGCAGAGGTAGGCCGCTGTAGGGTTGTGGCCCACGAACACCACGGTCTCGGCGTCCTCGGGCAGCGCCGCGAGGACCTCCATCACGGTCTCGACGCTGCCGTTGAAGACCGCGTCGTCGAAGGACACCGCGCAGTCGGCCAGGCCGGCCGACTCGGCGACGGCGGCCCAGGTCTGCCGGGTGCGGGTCGCCGAGGACACCACGGCGTGGTCGGGGCGCAGGCCGGCCTCGCGAAGACGGGTGCCGACGTCGTGCGCGGCGGCGACGCCGCGCTCGGTCAGCTCACGGGCGTGGTCGCTCTCCGCGAAGGGCTCTGCCTTCGCGTGTCGCATCACGATCAGGCGTCGCCGGTCCGTCACGGGGCCAACTCTTCCACCCCGTAGGCTGCGCTGCATGCCGAACGGTCCAGCAGACAGCCCGCCTGGCCGATCTCCCGACGGAACGGCTGCCGCGACAGCCGGCGGACCCGGCCCTCTCGTCGCGATCGGCGGGGCCGAGGACAAGCTCGGCCGGCGCACCGTGCTCAAGACGTTCGTGTCCCTGGCCGGCGGGTCGAAGGCCAAGATCGCGGTGATCCCGACCGCCTCCTCGCTCGGCCCGGAGATCGTCGAGGTCTACGACGCGCTCTTCCGCAAGCTCGGCGCCCGCGAGGTCGTCGGGGCCCGCCCGGAGACCCGCGAGGACGCCGAGGACCCCGCGGCTGGTGGGCCTGCTCGACGACGTCACCGGCATCTTCATGACCGGCGGCAACCAGCTCAAGCTGTCCGGCGATCGTCAACGGCACCGCGTTCGGCGAGGCGATCAAGGCCGCCCACCGCGCGCGGCGTGGTCGTGGCGGCACCAGTGCCGGCGCCAGCATCCAGTCCTCGCACATGGTCGCGTTCGGTCCCGGCGGCTCCACCCCCAAGCAGCGGATGACCCAGCTCGCCGCCGGCCTCGGCCTGGTCCGCGACGTCGTCATCGACCAGCACTTCGGCCAGCGCAACCGCTACGGCCGGCTGCTGATGCTCGTCGCCCAGAGCCCCGGCCTGCTCGGCATCGGGATCGACGAGGACACCGGCGCCGTGATCACCGACGATCGACGGCGTCGAGATGCTGCGCGTCGTCGGCCGCGGCGTCGTCACCGTCTTCGACGGCCGCAACGTCGTCTCCAACGCCCACGAGGCCCGTCGTACGGCGCCGCTGCTGGCCTCGGGCGTCGTGCTGCACGTGCTGCCCGCCGGCTCGGTGTTCGACCTGACCGACAAGACGCTGGTCCGCCAGGCCCCCGTGGTCGACGCGAGCGAGGCCGAGGAGCTCGCGGTTGCGGGACGCGACCTGAAACGGTTGGCTCGTGACATCGCCGCGGGCGACATCTCCCCCACCGTGCTGCGACGCCGCCGCGCCCGCCAGCACCGACCGAAGGAGATCGCGCATGACGAGCATCGCCCGTCCCCCGACCTGTCGATCCTCGAGACCCGGGTCTACCGCGGCGCCAACGTGTGGTCCTACGACAAGGCGATCCACCTCGTCGTCGACCTCGGCTCGCTCGAGGACTTCCCGACCAACGCGCTGCCGGGCTTCACCGACAACCTGCTCCAGATGCTGCCCGGGCTGCGCGAGCACTCCTGCTCCCGCGGGCGCCGCGGCGGGTTCGTCGAGCGGCTCAACGAGGGCACCTGGCTCGGCCACGTCGCCGAGCACGTCGCCCTCGCCCTGCAGCAGGTCGTCGGCCACGACATCCGCCGCGGCAAGACCCGGCAGGTCAAGGGCCAGAAGGGGCGCTACAACATCGTCTACGGGTACGTCGACGAGCAGGTCGGCCTCGCCGCCGCCCGGCTCGCCGTACGCCTGGTCAACCACCTCGTCGAGGCCGACCCGGAGCTCGACTGGGACGCGGAGCTGGAGGCGTTCATCCTGCGTGCCGAGCGCACGGCGTTCGGGCCGTCGACCCAGGCGATCCTCGACGAGGCGGTCTCGCGCGACATCCCCTGGATCCGGCTCAACCAGCACTCGCTGGTCCAGCTCGGCCAGGGCGTCCACCAGAAGCGGATCCGGGCGACGATGACCTCGGCCACCAGCGCGATCGCCGTCGACGTCGCCTCCGACAAGGACCTCACCACCCGGCTGCTCGGCGCGGCCGGGCTGCCGGTGCCCAAGCAGGAGTCCGTGCGCACCGCCGACCAGGCGGCCGCCGTCGCCGACCGCATCGGCTACCCGGTCGTGGTCAAGCCGCTCGACGGCAACCACGGCCGCGGCGTCTGCCTGGACCTCCAGGACGCCGACGACGTCCGCGCGGCGTTCCCGATCGCCAAGGACCAGTCCCGGCGCGGCTGGGTGATCGTCGAGTCCTACATCACCGGGCGCGACTACCGCTGCCTGATCATCGACGGCCGGCTCGCCGCCGTCGCCGAGCGGGTGCCCGCCCACGTCGTCGGCGACGGCCAGAGCACCATCGAGGACCTCGTCGAGCTGACCAACGCCGACCCGCGGCGCGGCGTCGGCCACGAGAAGGTGCTGACCCGGATCAAGGTCGACGACGCCGCCCTCGCAGCTGCTCGCCGACCAGGGCTACAAGCTCGGCGACGTCCCGCCGGCCGGCGAGATGGTCAAGCTGACCCTGACCGGCAACATGTCGACCGGCGGCATCTCGATCGACCGGACCTTCGAGGCGCACCCGGAGAACGTCGAGATCGCCGAGGAGGCGGCCCGGATGGTCGGCCTCGACATCGCCGGCATCGACTTCATCTGCCCCGACATCACCGAGCCGGTGCGCGAGACCGGCGGCGCGATCTGCGAGGTCAACGCCGCGCCCGGATTCCGGATGCACACGCACCCGACGATCGGCGACCCGCAGTTCATCTCCAAGCCGGTCGTCGACATGCTCTTCCCGCCGGGCGCCCCGAGCCGGATCCCGATCGTCGCGGTCACCGGCACCAACGGCAAGACCACGACCTCGCGGATGATCTCCCACATCTTCAAGGGGATGGGCCGCAAGGTCGGCATGACCTCGACCGACGGTGTCGTCATCGACGAGCGCCTGGTGATCCGCGCCGACGCGTCCGGGCCGAAGTCGGCCCGGATGGTGCTGCAGAACCCCCGCGTCGACTTCGCGGTGTTCGAGGTGGCCCGCGGCGGCATCCTGCGCGAGGGCCTCGGCTACGAGCGCAACGACGTCGCGGTCGTGCTCAACGTGCAGCCCGACCACCTCGGGCTGCGCGGCATCGACACCGTCGAGCAGCTCGCCGACGTCAAGGCCGTCCTCGTCGAGGCGGTGCCCCGAGACGGGCACGCCGTGCTCAACGCCGACGACCCGCTGGTGCGCGAGATGCGGCGCCGGTGCTCGGGCCAGGTGGTGTGGTTCTCGATGGCCGAGCCCGGCTCGGAGGAGCGCGAGATGATCGACACGCACTGCCGTCGCGGCGGCAAGGCGCTCGTCCTCGAGCCCAGCGAGCGCGGCGAGATGATCGTGGTCAAGCACGGCCGCCGCGAGATGCAGCTGGCGTGGACCCACCTGCTGCCCTCGACGTTCGGCGGCCGCGCCCGGATGAACGTGCAGAACTCCCTCGCCGCGGCTGCGGCCGCCTTCGCGGCGGGCGCCCCGCTGCACGACATCCGCCAGGGGCTGCGGACGTTCTCGACCAGCTACTACCTCTCCCCCGGCCGCCTCAACGAGGTCGAGGTCAACGGGCGGCACGTCATCGTCGACTACTGCCACAACGCGCCGGGCATGCGGATGCTCGGCGACTTCGTGGACCGCGTCGGCGAGAGCCTCTCGGCGACCAGCGAGCTCGGCAAGCTCTCCCGCATCGGCGTCATCGCCACCGCCGGCGACCGCCGCGACGACGACATGCGCGAGCTCGGCGCGATCGCGGCCCAGCACTTCGACGTGGTCGTGGTCCGCGAGGACCAGTCGCTGCGCGGACGGCCGCGCGGCGAGATCGCCGGGCTGGTCGCCGAGGGCGTGCGGCAGGCGATGGCCGACGGCGCCCGCTGCAAGCAGCTCGAGACGATCCTCGACGAGATCGACGCGCTGCGTCACGCCATGTCCCGGGCCAACCCCGGCGACCTGGTCGTGATCTGCGTCGACAAGCACCCGGCGGTGATGACCGAGCTGGAGACCTGGTCCCACCAGGCCCAGGCAGGCTCCGGCGCCAGCGACAGCGTGGGCGACCCCGACTTCAGCCCCGCCTCATCCCACGACAGTCAGTGACGTTCGGGCCCCTCCGACCACGTCGCGAGGGCCCGAATCTCACTGACTACCAGGTGAGGGTGACCAGCGCCCCGGGATCGACGCGCTGCGCGAGCGACCTGCCCTGCCAGCGCACGCGCAGCGGCGCCGGCGTGTCCGCCTCGTTGAACGCCACCAGGACGTGCGAACCGTCGGGGTTGCGGAACGCCACCGTCGCGACCGGCGAGGTGGCCCGGGTGGCCAGCACCCGCGCGCCGGGGACGACGAAGCGGCCGACGTGGCCCCATGCGTCGTACGCCGCGGAGCGCTCGACGCGACCGGTGGCCGGGTCCACGCCCACCAGGCCACGGCACCTGCGGCACCCGCCGTCGGTGGGCCCGCCCTGCGGGTCGAGCACGAGGTTCCACTTCACCAGCCACTCCGCGCCGCCGCGCACCGCGCCGAGCAGCAGCGTGCGCGCCTCGAACCTCAGGTCGTCGCCGAAGCTCGTCGACCACGCCCCGTTGCTGCACTCGCTGACGGCGAGCGGGACGCCGGGGTGCCGGGCCCTCAGCGTGCGCAGCGCGCCGACGTCGCCCTCGTAGCAGTGGAAGGCCACGCCGTACGACGCCCGCCGCACCGCCGGGTCCGACAGCAGCGCGTCGGCGTCGTCGACACGGGAGAAGTTGTCGTCGAGCACCCACAGGTGCGGGGACAGCCCCGCCCTGTCGAGCGCCGGCGCGAGGTGGTCCACGAGCAGCGAGCGCTGCTGCGCCACGTCGAGGGTCATCCCCGCATAGCCGGGCGGCGAGAACGACGGCTCGTTCTGCAGGGTCAGCCCGCGCACCGGCACGCCGGCGTCGCGGTAGGCCCGGACCGCGGCGACGAGGTAGTCGGCGTACGCCCCGGCGTGCCGGGCGTCGAGCGTCCCGCCGACCAGCGAGCCGCCGGTCTTCATCCACCCCGGCGCGCTCCACGGGGTCAGCACGACGGCCAGGGCCGGGTTGAGGGCGGCCGCCTGCCGCAGGAGGGGTACGACGTCGGTGCCGTCCGACCCGAGCGAGAACCCGTCGAGCCCGGGGTCGGTGCGACCCGGGGGCTGGTCGTCGTAGCTGCCCTGGCCCGGTGAGAAGTCGCTGGCACCGAGCGGCTGGCGCAGGACCGACAGGCCGATGCCGTCGCGGGTGAACAGGTCCCGCATCAGGGCGTCCCGGTCGCCGTCGGGCATCGCGCGCAGCACCGTCGCCGAGGACCCGGTCAGCGACGCACCCACGCCGGCGAACGGCTGGCGTGTCTCGCGGTCGTCGACGACCACGTCGGCCGGCGTCCCCGGGTCCGCTACGAGGGGCACGGTCCCGCCGTCGGCGAGCCGCTGCCGGCCGTCGGGCGTGGTGACCCACACGTGGGCGGCGGACGGCGCCGCCGACGGGTCCGAAGGCGCGGACGCCGACGCTGACGCCGGCGGGGACGCCGGCCGCGACGGGGGCGACGAGGTGCACGCGGCCGCCAGGCACGCGAGCAGGCACGCCACTGCCGGCGCCACCCCCCGGCGCCGGGGTGTCACGACCGCGCGGCGCGGACCTTGTCCCGCAGGGTCTCGGGGGTGTCGGTGGTGAACCCCTGCTCGGCCAGCCAGTCGTAGACGCCCTGCCGGTCCTCGTGGCACATCAGCGCCGACCACGTCGCCGGGCTCGGCCTGCTCGACGAGCGCCGCGAGGCCCTCGACCTCGGTGCGGGTACGACGGCACGTCCTCGACGCCCACCCGGGCGGCGCCGGCCCGGAACAGCGCGTCGAGCTCCTCGGTCGTGCGGCCGCGGAGGTACTTCGCCTTGTGGGCGACGACCACCACGTCGGCGTCGCGGGCGCCCATCTCGCCGAGGCGGTCGACGATCTCGTCCTGGCGGTCGCCGACGGCGCCCAGGCCGAGCAGCAGTCGGGCACCGGGCCGGCGTACGCCGTTCATGATCTCCAGCAGCGCCTCGAGGCCGGCCTCGTTGTGGGCGAGGTCGACGACCACGCTGACGTCGTCGCGGGTGAAGAAGTTCATCCGGCCCGGGTTGTGCGCGGGGTCGGGCGGAAGGTCCTCAGCCCCTCGACCACGGCCTCGCGGGGCAGGCCGACGCCGAGGGCGGCCGAGGCGGCGCCAGCGCGTTCTCGACGTTGAAGCGGGAGAGCCCGGCCAGCGTCATCGGGATGTCGACGACCTCGACGAGCGGGTCGGGGTCGGTGTCGGCCGTACAGCACCGAGATCCAGCCGTCGATCACGGTGGTGGCGCGGCCGCCGTCGGACAGCGTCTCGCGCATCGCCGGCGAGTCGGGGTCGCGGGAGAACACCCAGGGCCTGGCCTTGACCACGGTGCGCGTGGCGTAGACCCGGGGGTCGTCGCCGTTGAGCACCGCCCAGCCGTCGGCTTGGTGATCCGGCGGACGACGCCCTTGACCTCGGCGAGCTGGTCGACGGTGTCGATGCCGTGCATCCCGAGGTGGTCGGCGGAGACGTTGGTGAACACCGAGACGTCGTTGTAGGCCAGCCCGATGCCCTTGAGCAGGATGCCGCCGCGGGCGGTCTCGGTGACCGCGAGCTGCACCTCGCTTGTGGGCGAGCACCCGACCGGCGCCCGAGGGGCCGGAGTAGTCGCCGGCCTCGACGAGCTCGCCGTCGACGTAGATGCCGTCGGTGCTCGACCAGCCGACGTGCAGCCCGTGGGTGCGGGCGATGTGGGCGACCATCCGCGACGTGGTGGTCTTGCCGTTGGTGCCGGTGACGGCGACGATCGGCACCTCGGCCGGAGCGTGGTCGGGCCGGGGCCGCGCTCGGCGGCGCGCACGCGCGTCGGCCGCCTGGCTCGACCAGCTCCTCGAGTGTCGGGCGTCGGGCAGCGCGTCGAGCACGTCGGCGACCGCGCCGCCCAGCGCCTGCGCGCGGGTGCGGTTGCGCCACGGGTAGGCGACCACGATCTGGTGCACGTCGTGGGTCGGGCCGCACCCGCACGGCGAGCCGGGTGGTGCCGGCCTCGCGCGCGATCTGGCGGACCAGCCGCTCGACCGCCCGGGCGGCGAACCGCTGCCGGAAGCCGCTGCCCGGGCGCGCCCGGGCCGCGCCCTGCGTCAGCCCGATGCGGGTCGCGAACCGCAGCGCCCGGTCCTCGGGGGCGTCGATGAGCCGGTGAGGTCCAGCGTCAGCTTGATCGCGGCGCGGGGGAAGTAGAGGTTGGGTCCTTCGAGGACGCGGAGCTCGACGAGTGAGGAGGTCACCGCGCGCACGCTACCGGACCGGCCGCCGAGCGTCAGTCGGCGGTCGCCCGGTCAGGCCCCCATGGCGTGGTAGCCGCCGTCGACGTGCACGATCTCGCCGGTGGTGGCCGGGAAGAAGTCGGAGAGCAGCGCGACGACCGCGCGCGCGGTGGGCTCGGTGTCCTTCTCGTCCCAGCCCAGCGGCGACCGGTCGCTCCACATCGACTCGAGCTCCTCGAAGCCGGGGATCGCCTTCGCGGCCAGCGTCTTCAGCGGGCCCGGCCGAGACCAGGTTGACCCGGACGCCCTGCGGGCCGAGGTCGCGGGCCAGGTAGCGCGAGCACGACTCCAGCCCGGCCTTCGCCACGCCCATCCAGTCGTACGCCGGCCACGCGACGGTCGCGTCGAAGGTCATCCCGACGACCGAGCCGCCCTCGCTCATCAGCGGCAGGCACGCGGTCGACAGCGACTTCAGGGAGTACGCCGAGACCTGCACGGCCTGCGCGACGTCGTCCCACGGGCCGTCGAGGAACTTGCCGCCGAGCAGCGTCTCGGGGTTGCCGTAGGCGATCGAGTGCACGACCCCGTCGAGACCGTCGACGTGCTCGCGGAGCAGGTCGGGGAGCCGGTCGAGGTGCTCGTGGTCGGTCACGTCGAGCTCGATGACCGGGGCCGGCTGCGGCAGCCGGTCGACGATGCGCTTGGTGATGCCCAGCGCCCGGCCGAAGTTCGACACCAGGACCGTCGCGCCCTGCTCCTGCGCGACCCGCGCCACGGCGAAGCCGATGGAGGTGTCCATCGTGACGCCCGCGACCAGGATCCGCTTGCCCTCGAGAATGCCCATGCTGCGTCGTACTCCTTGTGTGGATGGCCGCTGTCGACCAGGGGTGACCAGTGATGACCAGGGGTGGGAGCCGGCGGGGCGTCAGTGGCCCATGCCGAGGCCGCCGTCGACCGGGATCACGGCGCCGGTGACGTAGGCGGCGCCGTCGGAGGCGATCCAGTGCACGACCGAGGCGACCTCGTCGGTGGTGGCGTAGCGGCCCAGCGGGATCTGCGCCTTGTACTCCGCCTTCTTCTCCTCGGGGAGCACGGCGGTCATCTCGGTCTCGACGAAGCCGGGGGCGACCACGTTGGCGGTGATCGAGCGGCTGCCGAGCTCGCGGGCCAGGGAGCGGGCCATGCCGACCAGGCCCGCCTTGCTGGCGGCGTAGTTGACCTGGCCGGCGGAGCCGAGCAGGCCGACGACCGAGGAGATGAAGACCAGCCGGCCGCGGCGCAGCCGCAGCATGCCCTTCGCGGCGCGCTTGGCGACCCGGAACGACCCGGTCAGGTTGGTCTCGATGACCTTGGACCAGTCGTCCTCGCTCATCCGCAGCACCAGCGTGTCCGCGGTGATGCCGGCGTTGGCGACGAGCACCTCGACCGGACCGTGCGCCGCCTCGACCTCGGTGAACGCGGCCTCGACGGAGTCGGCGTCGGTGACGTCGCACTTCACGCCCAGCATGCCCTCGGGCGGCTCACCGCTGCGGTAGGTGACGGCGACCTGGTCGCCGTTGGCGACGAAGGCCTCGGCGATGGCGCGGCCGATGCCCCGGTTGCCTCCGGTGACGAGTACCGATCTGCTCAACGCGGTGCCTCCCTGCTTCGCGGTCGCGGTCCTGGCGACGCTATCGGCTACTCGGCGGTACGCGGAATCGGGGCGGCCTCCCGCCCGCGCTCCGGTCGCTCAGTCGTCCTCGAGGCGGAAGCCGAGCTTGAGGCCGACCTGGAAGTGCTCGACGGTGTTGTCCTTGACCTGGCCGCGGACCTGGGTGACCTCGAACCAGTCGAGGTGGCGCAGCGTCGTGGAGGCCCGCTCGATGCCGTTGCGGATCGCCTGGTCGATGCCCTCGGGCGAGGTGCCGACGATCTCGGTGACGCGGTAGACGCGGTTGGACATGGGGACTCCTGGGTCGGCCGCGGCCTGCTGCCGCGGGTCGTGTCGATCGTAGGGCCGCCCGCACCCGGCCCACGGCGGCCGGCGAGGCGCACGGCCGGGAGACCGGGGCGTGCGGCGTACGGTGGGCGCATGGCCCGCCACGAGCCGGACCCGGTCCGGATCACCACTGCGACGCGCAGCCGCAGCGACGACATCGCGTGCCGGCAGCGGCGCTACCTCATCTCGATGGCGATCCGGACCGCCTGCTTCCTGCTGGCGGTGGTGAGCATCGGCCACTGGTTCATGTGGGTCTTCCTCGCCGCCTCGTTCTTCCTGCCGACCATCGCGGTGGTGATCGCCAACGCCGGCGCCTCCCCCGACCCCGGCGGCCCCGAGCACTTCGACCCCGAGCCCGGGCGACGGGCCCTCGAGAGTGGTCCAGACACGCCGCGCTGAAGACCTGACACTGTTGGATCTCGTCGCGCGAGCGTGCAAGAATCCGAGCGAAGTGAGCTCAGCCTCCCCCGTCTGAGCTCACGACGCACGGCGCCGGACGGCTTCCCCCGTGGTCGTCCGGCGCTGTGTCGTCCCGCTCTCGCGAGGCGGGCTCCGGCCCGTGTCCACCGACCCCGGGTGGGTATCGTTGTCGGTATGACGCGCTCGTGCTCGGCCAAGGGCTGCCACGCCGACGCGACCTGGTCGCTGCTGTGGAACAACCCCCAGCTGCACACCCCCGAGCGCCGCAAGATCTGGCTGGCCTGCGACGAGCACCGGACGTCCTTGGGCGACTTCCTCACGGCCCGCAACTTCCTGCGCGACGTCGAGCCGCTGGCCGGGTAGGCCGAAACGCCCTAACGCGTCGGCTTTTACCTGATACTGGTCACGCTTTGTCCATGATGCGGAGGATCCGGAGGGCCGATGGGATCGTCGTTCTCATCGCTGTTCGCCTCGCGTAGCCGCTGGTTCGACCTCGGTGTCCTCGCGGGCGGCCTCGTGGTGCTGTGCTGCGGCCTCGTGTCGCTGGCGCAGCACGGCGTCAGCGCGCCGGCCGTCGAGCTGGTCACGGTGCCGCTGATCATGGTCATCGCGAGGTTCCCGATGGTCCTCGACAGCGGCGGTCGGGCATCGAGGTGGGCTTCGACTCCAGCGTGCTGATGTACCTGCTGTGCACGCGGAGCGGCGCGACGCCCTCATGCTGTGGTCGCTCGGCGTGGTCGTCACCCAGCTCACCAACGACAAGCGCTGCTCTCAAGGTGTTCAACATCGGCGTCGGCATCCTCGGCGGTGCCGCAGCGGCGGGCGTGCTGGAGATCGTCGGCGGCGACGTCAAGAACACCCCGCGCGAGCTGCTCGCCGTGGCGCTCGCCGCGACGGCGTACTTCGCCTCGGACTTCCTGCTCTCCGCCGTCTCGGTGGCCGTCGAGTCGTCCTCGCCCCTCCGCGAGCAGCTCGTCCAGCGCGGCACCCTACTGGCGGTCGTGTGCTTCGTGCCGTTCGACTCCCTCGGCTACCTCGGCGCCGTCATCCGCCGTCTCGCGCCGGTGGACGCTGCTGCTGCTCGCGGTGCCGCTGGCGACCCTGCTCGTCGCCACCCGGGCCGTCACCCGGGGCGGCGAGAACGCCCGCCGGCTCGCGGTGCTCTTCGACGCCGCGGTGCGGGCCCAGACGCTCTCCGACACCCGCCAGGTCGTCGACGCGCTGATGGACGACGCCCGCAGGCTGCTGCGGATCAAGCAGGTCGAGGTCCGCAGCACCCCGCCGGGCGCGCACGAGATCGGCGCCCAGCTGCGCGACGGCCAGCGGGACCGCTGGATCGTGGCCCCGGGCCGGCACCGGGCCCGCTCGACCACGACCGCCGACCAGCAGGCGCTCGAGGCGATGGTCGCGGTCTCCCCTGACGCCTTCGCGCGGCTGCGGCTGACCGAGGACATGACCCACCTCGCCCGCCACGACCTGCTCACCAACCTGCCCAACCGCGGGCTGCTGCTCGACCGGGTCGAGCACGCCCTGCAGATGTCGCGGCGCCGCGGCTCCCGCATCGCGCTGCTCTTCGTCGACCTCGACGGGTTCAAGCCGGTCAACGACCGTTTCGGCCACGCCGCCGGCGACGCGGTGCTGATCGACGTCGCCCAGCGGCTCATCGAGCTGCGTGCGGCAGAGCGACACCGTGGCCCGGCTCGGCGGCGACGAGTTCGCGCTCCTCCTCGAGGACGTCCGCCCGCCGAGGTCAGCACGGCCTGCGAGCGGATCCTCGCGGCGCTCTCCAGGGGCGCCCACGTCGCCGGTCACCAGCTCGCGCTCAGCGCCAGCGTCGGGCGTGGCGTTCGGCGACAGCACCGAGACTGCCGAGAGCATGCTGCGCAACGCCGACCTGGCGATGTACGAGGCCAAGTCGCGCGGCAAGAACCAGTTCGTCGACTACGAGCGCGCCATCGGCCGGTCCCGGCTGGAGCGCCTTGAGCTCGTCGAGTCGCTGCGCAGCTCGGTGGCCGCCGGGGACCTCAACCTCGTCTACCAGCCCGTCGTGCGGGCCTCCACCGGTCGCATCATCGGCGTCGAGGCGCTGGCGCGCTGGCACTCCAACGGCGTCGACGTGCCACCGGACGTCTTCATCCGGGTCGCCGAGGAGACCGGCCTGGTCGTGGCCCTCGGCGACGTCGTCCTCGAGCGGGCCGCCCGCGACGCGGCCGCGATGCAGGAGGCCGCCGGAGGGCGACCTTCATCGATGAGCGTGAACATCTCCGCCAAGCAGCTGCGCGAGCCCGACTTCGTGGCGAAGGTCGAGCGCGCCGCCGACCGGATGGACGGCGCCGGCCTGGTGCTCGAGATCACCGAGCGCGACGGCATCGGCAACGACGCGGCGTCGCTCGACGCGATGCGCACCCTCGCCGACCGCGGCGTGCCGTTCGCCATCGACGACTTCGGCGTCGGCTTCTCCTCGATCAGCTACCTCCAGGACATGCCGGTCCAGATCATCAAGACCGACGCGTCGTTCTCCGAGAGCATCGACCGCGACGAGCGCTCGTGCGCGCTGCTCTGCTCGATCACGATGATGGGCCAGGCGCTCGGGCTCGACGTCGTGGTCGAGGGCATCGAGCGCGCCTCCCAGCTGGACCACCTGCGCGACCACGTGCACGCGCCGTTCGCCCAGGGCTACCTCATGCACCGGCCGATGCCGCTCGAGCAGCTGCTCCCAGGTGCTGCGCGAGAACCGCGGCCGCGGACCTGGGCGCCGATCCGACCACCCCCACGGCCACCACCGCCGGCTGAGGGCGGTCACCGCCGGACGCCCGGCCCTGTGGCCGCGCGTCAGCGGTGGCGGGTGCCGAGCGGGATCCGCTCGTAGACGTCGAAGCCGAACTCGCTCTCGGACTCCGAGACGCCCTTCATGACCGTGACCGTGTCGACGGTCCAGGTGGCGCCCCGGAAGCCGTCGAGCGCAGCCACGACGTTCTCGAGGTACGGCGCCGTGGTGCTGTCGGTGATCGTGCCGACCGAGAGCCAGCGGCCGGAACTGGCGGCGGTCGACGAAGAAGCCCGAGGCGCTGCACGACTGTGCGGCACGCCGCGACCCGATGCGGCCCAGGGACTCGTCGAGGTCGCCGTCGAGCTTCGCCCACACCGACTCGTCGCCCTTCCACTCCAGGGCGGTGCCGCCGGCGAAGAGCACCTCGGCGACGCGGCCAGGCGGCCGCCTCCTCGCGCAGCGCTGCCGCAGCTGGACGGCGTCGCGCGGCGGTGACGTTGCCGAAGCAGGTGATCGGGATGTACATCTCGGGCGAGCTGCGGGACGTCGAGCTGCTCGTTGACCTGCGCGGCTCGCCGCGCCGCCCCGGTCGGGACCGCCGCGCCGGCGCCGCAGCCAGCCGCGCGGCTCCGCGGCGGTGTCCGGCGAGTGCGGCACCAGGCCCACCACGCGGGACGACCTCCTCGAGGATCGTCCCGGGGCGGGACGATGGCGGCGAACAGGCGCATGCGCCCATCCTGCACACTCCCGCGGCGGGCACGGAATCGGCACGCCGTTCCGCGCCGGGCGGACGTCCGGAGGACCCTCCGGACCCGGACGCCTGCGGCGGGGCCTGCTCAGCCGCCGATCGCCGACATCGGCCGGCTCGGGCTGGAGGAAGCTCACGTCGTCGATGCCGTGCCCGGGCCGCTTGGTGAGCATCGCGGCGCGCCACCGGTCCGCGAGCTCGGCGTCGCTCGGCCCCGCCCCGCAGCGCGGCCCGCAGGTCGCTCTCCTCGCGGGCGAACAGGCAGTTGCGGACCTGGCCGTCGGCGGTCAGCCGGACCCGGTCGCAGTCGCCGCAGAACGGGCCGGGTGACCGAGGCGATCACGCCGACCGTGTGCGGGCCGCCGTCGACGCGGAACAGCTCCGCGGGGGCGCTGCCCCGCGGCTCCTCGGCCGGCTCGAGCTCGAACGCCGGCCGCAGCGAGGCGAAGATCTCGTCGGCGGTGACCATCGCCTCGCGGCTCCAGCCGTGCTGCGCGTCGAGGGGCATCTGCTCGATGAACCGCAGCTGGTAGCCGCGGTCCATGCACCACTGCGAGCAGCTCGGGCGCCTGGTCGTCGTTGACGCCGCGCAGCAGCACCGCGTTGACCTTGACCGGGCCGAGACCGGCGGCGGCAGCCGGCCTCGAGCCCGGCGACCACGTCGTGGAAGCGGTCCCGGCGGGTGATGGTGAGGAAGTCGTCGCGCGGACCGTGTCGAGGCTGACGTTGACCCGGTCCAGCCCCGCCTCGGCGAGCGCCGGCCGCGGTGCGGGTCAGGCCGAGCGCGTTGGTCGTGATCGACGTCTCGGGGCGCGGGCTCGAGGGCCGCCGTACGCCGGACGATGTCGGGCAGCCCGCGGCGCAGCAGCGGCTCGCCGCCGGTGAAGCGGACCTCGCGCGACGCCGAGGCGGTCGACCGCGACGCTGATCAGCCGGACCACCTCGTCGTCGGTGAGCACCTCGTCGCTGGGCAGCCAGTCCAGGCCCTCGGCGGGCATGCAGTAGGAGCAGCGCAGGTTGCAGCGGTCGGTCAGCGAGACCCGCAGGTCGGTCGCGACCCGGCCGAAGTCGTCGAGCGAGAGCGCCGGTGCTCATCGGGCCAGTCTAGGAGGTGCCCGGTCATCACGGGGCGGGCGAGCCGGGTCGGTCCGACCCGGCGGCTACTGTCGGCGCCGTGAGGTTCATGCTCAGCCGGCGGTGGGTGCTCTTCGCGGTCGCGGTGGTGCTGCTGGCCTACGGCTGCCTACCTGCTCGGCCAGTGGCAGTTCCACCGGCTGCACGACCGGGAGTCGACCAACGCGCAGACGCGGACCAACCTCGCGGCCGACCCCGCCCCGGTCGACGACGTGCTCGCCGTCGGCCGCCCCGCGTCGGCGCGCGACGAGTGGCGGCGGGTCACCGCGACCGGCACCTACCTGCCCGACGAGACCGTCGTGGTGCGCTACCAGACCCGCGAGGGCGCCTCCGGCGTCGACGTCGTCACCCCGCTGCGCACCGCCGCCGGCACCGCGCTGCTCGTGGACCGCGGCTGGGTGGCACCGGCAACGTCGGCACCGACCAGGTCGACGCCCCCGAGCCGCCGTCGGGGACGGTCACCGTCGTCGGCTGGGTGCGCGCCGACGCCACCGGGCCGGGCGGCCACCGTCACCGACCGGCTCCACGCGGGCGATCTCCAGCGTCGAGATCGGGCGCACCCTCGACGTGCCGGTGTACGGCGGGTTCGTCGACGTCGAGCGCGAGACCCCGCGGGCGCGACCCGCTGGTGCACGCCGAGCTGCCCGACCTCGGCAACGGGCCGCACTTCTTCTACGGCCTGCAGTGGTGGTTCTTCGGGGTGCTCGCCGTCTTCGGGTTCTGCTACCTGGCCTACGACGAGCGCCGCAAGGCCCGGCAGGACCGGCAGCCGGGGTCGGCGGGAGCAGGGCGGCGCTCAGAGCGAGCGGAGCATCCCGCCGTCGACGGGGAGCATCACGCCGGTGACGAAGCGACGCCGCCGGCGAGAGCAGGAACGCCGCGGCCCGGCCGAACTCCTCCGGGCGGCCGTAGCGGCGCAGCGGGATCGCCTGTGGCCATCGCGGCCCGGGCCGCCTCCGGCGTCGCCGGTCTGCTCGTCGAGCCAGCGCACCCGGTCGGTCTCGACCCGGCCGGGCAGCAGCCCGTTGACCCGGATGCCGCGCGGTCCGAGCTCGTCGGCGAGGTTCTTCGCGACCATCGCCAGCCCGGGCCGCAGCCCGTTGGAGATCGCGAGCCCGGCGATCGGCGACTTCACCGACGAGGACAGCACGAAGGCGATCGAGCCGCCGTCGCCGAGCGCGCGGCCGATCTCGCGTCCGAGCCGCAGCCCGCCCAGGAAGACCGACTCGAGCGCGGCCGACCAGTCCTCGTCGGAGCGTCCATGACCGGGCCGGCGGCCGGCCCGCCGACGGAGATCAGCGCCCCGTCGAGCCGTCCGTACGACGTCCGGGCGGCCTCGACCAGCCGCCCGGCGTGCCGGGGTCGGCGTTGTCGGCGACGACGCCGGTCGCGCGGTCCGTCGCCGAGCTCGGCGACCGCCGCGTCGACGGTCTCCGGCGTCCGCCCGGAGACGACGACCCTGGCGCCGTCGGCCACGAGCGCCTCGGCGGTGGCCCGGCCGAGACCGCCCGAGCCGCCGGTGACGATGTAGACGCGGTCCGGTGAGTCCGAGATCCATCCCGCCAGCCTAGCCACGGCCGGCCGCGTGCCGCACCAGGTGGGTCAGGCGGTGCGGACCGCGAACTGGGTCTCGTAGAGGTCGGCGTAGAGACCGCCCTCGGCCAGCAGCGCGGCGTGCGTGCCGGACTGCACGACCCGGCCGTCGTCGACGACGAGGATCAGGTCGGCGTTGCGGACCGTGGAGAGCCGGTGCGCGATGACCAGCGAGGTGCGGCCCTCCAGCGCCTGGTCGAGGGCGCGCTGCACGGCGACCTCGGACTCGGAGTCGAGGTGCGCGGTGGCCTCGTCGAGGACCACGATCGCCGGCGCCTTGAGCAGCAGCCGGGCGATCGCGAGCCGCTGCCGCTCGCCACCGGAGAGCCGGTAGCCGCGGTCGCCGACGACGGTGTCGAGCCCGTCGGGCAGCGACGCGCACGAGGTGCCGATCTGCGCGGCGTCGAGCGGCCGCCCAGATCTGCTCGTCGGTGGCGTCGGGACGGGCGTAGCGGCAGGTTGGCGCGGATCGTGTCGTGGAACATGTGGGCGTCCTGGGTGACGTAGCCGACCGCGTCCTCCAGCGACTGCAGGGTCACCTCGCGTACGTCGTGCCCGTCGACGCGCACCGCGCCGGCGGTGACGTCGTACAGCCGGGCGACGAGGTGCGTCATCGTGGTCTTGCCGGCGCCGGAGGGGCCGACCAGGGCGACCATCTGGCCGGGCTCGGCGGTGAACGTGACGTCCGTGAGCACCAGTCCCGTTGTCGCGGGACTCGGTGCGGGCGACCGTCTCCAGGCTGGCCAGCGACACCTCGTCGGCGCGCGGGTAGCGGAACGCGACGTGGTCGAACTCGACGCGGCCGGCGTTGCGGGGCAGACCGCGTCGGGGTGCGCTCCGTGGATCATCGACGGCAGGTCGAGCACCTCGAAGACCCGCTCGAAGCTGACCAGCGCGGTCATCACGTCGATGCGGACGTTGGAGAGGCCCTGCAGCGGGCCGAGCAGCCGCAGCAGCAGCGTGGCCAGCGCGAGCAGCGTGCCGACGGTCAGCGGTCTCCTGGATCGCGAGCGTGCCGCCGACGCCGTACACCAGCGCGGTGGCGAGCGCCGGGATCAGCATCAGCGTGGCGCCGAAGACGCGGGTGATCACCGAGATCCGGATGCCGAGGTCGCGCACCAGCCCGGCCTTGGTCGGCGAAGCGCGGCGTCCTCCTCGTCGCGGCGGCCGAACAGCTTGAGCAGCATCGCGCCGCCGACGTTGAAGCGCTCGGTCATCGAGTTGCCGAGGTCGGCGTTGCCCTGCATCTGCTCGCGGGTCAGGCCCGGCGAGCCGCCGGCCGACCCAGCGGGAGGCCAGCAGCAGGATCGGGAAGGTCGCCAGGCACAGCAGGGTGACCTGCCAGCTGACAGCGCGAGCATCGCGATGCCGACCACGACGACGCTGATCATGTTGGAGACCGTGCTCGACAGCGTCGAGGTGAACGCGCGCTGGGCGCCGATCACGTCGTTGTTGAGCCGGGAGACCAGCGCGCCGGTCTGGGTGCGGGTGAAGAACGCCAGCGACATCCGCTGCACGTGCGCGAAGACGGTGGTGCGCAGGTCGAAGATCAGGCCCTCGCCGATGCGGGAGGACAGCCAGCCCATCCCGAGGGCGAGGCCGGCGTCGACGCACCGCGACGCCGGCGGCCGCCAGGGCCAGCCAGACCACCAGCGCGGTGTCCTGCTTCAGGATGCCGTCGTCGACGATCTGCTTGACCAGCAGCGGGGTGACCACGACCAGCGCGGCGTCGACGACGGTGAGGGCCAGGAAGAACGCGATCGGCCGCCGGTGCGGGCGGGCGAAGCCGAGCACCCGGCGGACGGTGTCGCGGGCGAGCTTCTGCTCCGCGATGCTGCGGTCGGTGCGCATGTGCCGCCACACCGGGCCCATGCCCGATGCCCATCGACATCTGCCCACCTCCCGTCCCTGCTCGTCTCCGGCTCGTGCGCTGCACGTGTCGGTCCCCTGGTCCGCGTCGTGGTCACTGCCCATCAGGGCGGCGAGGTCCCGGAACCGGCGCACCTGCGCCTCCCGCTCGGCGAGCCGCTGCTCCTCGAGGTCCGAGGACCCCTGCGCTCTGCAGCAGGGCCTTGGTCTCGGTGACCGCGCCGTAGATCGGGGCCGTCAGCGCGGCGGCCAGGTCGGCCACCGCGTCGTCGAGCTCGTCGCGCGGGACGACGGCCGTGGCCAGCCCGATGTCGCGGGCCTCCTCGGCCCCGACCCACCGGGTGGTGGCACAGATCTCCAGGGCTCGCGAGTAGCCAACAAGCGTCGACCAGCGGTTTTGTTCCCGTCAGGTCCGGGACCAGGCCCAGGAGCGGCTCGCGCATCGAGAAGCGGGCGTCGTCGGCGAGCACCCGCAGGTCGCAGGCCAGCGCGAGCTGGAAGCCGGCGCCGACCGCCGGCGCCGCGGACCGCGGCGATGCTGACGATCTCGGGCCGCCGCAGCCAGGTGAAGCCCTCCTGCCAGGTGGCGATGCTCTCGGCCATCTCCGGGTCGGGCATGTCCAGCAGCTGCAGGACGCACGTCTCGCCGTCGATGCCCTCCGGGCTGAGCATCCGGCGGTCGAGCCCGGAGGAGAACGTGTCGCCGGCACCGCGGACCACCACGACGCGGACCGCCGGGGTCAGCGAGGCGCCGATGATGCGCAGCGCGTGCCAGGTGCGGGGGTCTGGGAGTTCTTCGTGGCCGGGCGGTTCAGGGTGATCGTCGCGACCAGGCCGTTCTCCTCGAACGTGCAGGCCGCCGCGGTCGAGGACTCGGGGTCCAGGGCGGTCGCCATGGCCGGCAGCCTAGTGGCCGCCTCCCCCACCTCCGGGGCTCGCGTACGCCGTCAGGCGAGCGCGACCAGGTCGGCGTAGTCGGCGTTCCAGAGGTCCTCGACGCCGTCGGGGAGGATCAGCACCCGGTCGGGCTCGAGCGCGCGCGACCGCGCCCTCGTCGTGGGTGACCAGGATGATCGCGCCCTGGTAGCTGCGGATCGCGGCCAGCACCTCCTCGCGCGAGGCGGGGTCGAGGTTGTTGGTCGGCTCGTCGAGCAGCAGCACGTTGGCGCTGGAGACGACCAGGATCGCCAGCGCCAGCCGGGTCTTCTCCCCGCCGGAGAGCACCGCGGCGGGCTTGGTGGCGTCGTCGCCGCTGAACAGGAACGACCCGAGCACGCTGCGGGCCTCGGTGTCGGTGAGCTGCGGGCGCGGCGTGCCGCATGTTCTCCAGCACGGTCAGGCTCGGTGTCGAGGGTCTCGTGCTCCTGGGCGTAGTAGCCGAGCTTGAGGCCGTGGCCCGGGCTGCACCTCGCCGGTGTCCGGGGCGTCGACGCCGCCGAGGATCCGCAGCAGCGTGGTCTTGCCGGCGCCGTTGAGGCCGAGGATGACCACCCGGCTGCCCTTGTCGATCGCGAGGTCGACGTCGGTGAACACCTCGAGCGAGCCGTAGGACTTCGACAGCTCGCTCGGCGGTCAGCGGGGTCTTCCCGCACGGCGCCGGGCGCGGGGAACTTGATCTTGGCGACCCGGTCGGCGCGCCGCTCGCCCTCGACGCCGTCCATCAGCTTCTCGGCGCGCTTGAGCATCGACTGCGCGGCCTGGGCCTTGGTCGCCTTGGCGCGCATCTTGTTGGCCTGGTCGGTGAGCGTCTTCGCCTTGTTCTCGGCGTTCATCCGCTCGCGCTTGCGGCGCTTCTCGTCGGTCTCGCGCTGCGCGAGGTAGGTCTTCCAGCCCATGTTGTAGACGTCGATCTCGGCCCGGTTGGCGTCGAGGTGCAGCACCTTGTTGACGCACGCCTCGAGCAGCGCCGACGTCGTGGCTGATCACGATCAGGCCGCCCTTGTGGGAGCGCAGGAAGTCGCGCAGCCACACGATCGAGTCGGCGTCGAGGTGGTTGGTCGGCTCGTCGAGCAGCAGCGTCTCGGCGCCGGAGAACAGGATCCGGGCGAGCTCGACCCGGCGGCGCTGGCCACCGGAGAGCGTGCGCAGCGGCTGGCGCGAGGATCCGGTCCTCGATGTTCAGGCTCGAGGCGATCTGCCGGGCCTCGGCCTCGGCGGAGTAGCCGCCGCCGGCGTGCAGCGCGGCGTCGGCCTTCTCGTAGCGACGCATCCCGCGGTCGCGGACGTCCGGGTCGTCGGAGCCCATCTCGTCCTCGGCCTCGCGCAGCCGGCGTACGACGTCGTCGAGGCCGCGCGCGGAGAGGATCCGGTGCAGCGCGAGCACCTCGGGGTCGCCGGTGCGCGGGTCCTGCGGGAGGTAGCCGACCTCGCCGGTGCGGGTGACGTCGCCGGACGCCGGCAGGGCCTCGCCGGCCAGGATCTTGGTCAGCGTGGTCTTGCCGGCGCCGTTGCGGCCGACCAGGCCGACCTTGTCGCCGGCGGCGACCCGGAAGGAGACGTCGCTCCATCAGCAGGCGTGCGCCGGCGCGGACTTCGAGATCGGTGGGCGGTGATCATGGGGGGAGACCTCGACGAGCTGGTGAGCGAGATGCTGACGGACGTGTGAGCGGCATCGGGACTACGGGTCGTGCAGCGAGCGGTCGTGCGGTCAGTCACGTGGGGTACCCATGCGACTATCCTACGCACCCACCGGAGAGGGACGCCCATGCGCTACAACCCCAAGGCCCGGCTCGACCGCGAGCCAGGTGGAGAACCGCCGCGGCAGCGGCGGCGGCGGCGGCGGCATCGGCTTCCCGGTCGGCGGCGGCGGCGGCGGGCTCAAGGTCGGCGGCGGCGTCGGCGGCATCATCGTGGTGATCGTCGTCTTCCTGCTGCAGAGCCAGCTCGGCGGCTCCGGCGGCAGCGGCCAGGTGCAGCCCGGGAACGCAGCGCGGCGACGTCGCTCGACAGCTGCACGACCGGCGCCGACGCCAACCAGGACCCGGACTGCGCGCTGGTCGCCGACGTCAACTCCATCCAGGCCTTCTGGGCCGGCGCGCTGCCGCGGCAGGCCGGCCGGGACTACACCGCAGGCCCGGACCACGACGATCTTCTCGCGGCGCCATCCGCACCGGCTGCGGCGGCGCCACCGCCGACGTCGGGCCGTTCTACTGCCCGGTCGACAAGCACGTCTACCTCGACACGACGTTCTTCGAGGACATGCTCGAGGGCCAGCTCGGCGCGCAAGGGCGGCCCGTTCTCCGGGGCCTACGTCCTCGCCCACGAGTACGGCCACCACGTCCAGGACCTGCTCGGCACCATGGGCCAGGTCCGCACCCAGCAGGGCGCGAGCAGCGACGCGGTCCGGCTCGAGCTGCAGGCCGACTGCTACGCCGGGATGTGGACCAAGCACGCCACCATCGACCGACGACAGCGGCGGTGAGCCCTACATCCTCGACCTCACCCAGGACGACATCGACCGCGCGCCTCGACGCCGCCGCGGCGGTCGGCGACGACCGGATCCAGCGCCGGACCTCGGGCCGCGTCGACCCCGATCGCTGGACGCACGGGTCGGCCGAGCGCGGATGCGCTGGTTCAGCACCGGGCTGCAGAAGGGCACCCTCAAGGCCTGCGACACGTTCGCGGCCAGCAGGCTCTGAGCCGCGGTCCGGACAGGCGGACTGCGACCGTCCGACGTCCCTAGACTCCACCGGTGACCTCCGCGACCCCGCTCCCGACGCCACCTCGCGCGACCTCGCCCTGGTCGCCACCTTCGCCGGCGTCGTCGCCGCCCTCGGCCTGGTGCCGGCGTTCGTGCCGCCCGGCTTCACGGTGCCGATCACCGCCCAGTCGCTCGGCGTGATGCTCGCCGGCGCGGTGCTCGGCGCCCGCCGCGGCTTCCTGTCGGTGGCGCTGCTGCTGCGTACTGGTCGCGGTCGGCCTCCCGCTGCTGGCCGGCGGCCGCGGCGGGCTCGGCGTCTTCGCCACCCCCTCGGTCGGGTTCCTGCTCGGCTACCCGGTCGCGGCGTACGTCGTCGGCTGGCTGACCGAGCGCGGCGGGCCGACGTACCAGCTGGCCTGGGGGCTGGTCGCCAACGTCGTCGGCGGCATCGTGGTGCTCTACGCCGCGGGGATCGCCGGCATCGCCCTGGTCGCGGGCCTCTCCGTGCAGGCGGCCGCCGTGTCGCACGTGGATCTTCGTGCCGGGCGACCTGGTGAAGGTGGTGGTCGCCGCCCTCGTCGCCCGCGGCGTGCACGCGGCCTACCCCGGGCTGCTCGGCGCGCGACCGTCGGCAGCGGGAGACGACAGCTGTCTGAGCCGCGGCGGGTCCTGGCCACGGACGACCCGGTCGCGGCGTTCCTCGCCGCCGCACGCGGCGGGCGACCGGGTCGCGCTGCCCACCGGCGGCACGTCGGGGGCGCCGCGGCACGTGGTCCGCACGACGCGGTCGTGGGTCGCGTCGTTCCCTGCCGCCGCCGCGCTCTGCGGCCTCGGCCCGGACTCCGCGGTGTGGGTGCCGGGCCCGCTGACGGCGACGATGAACCTGTTCGCCGCGGTGCACGCCGAGGCCGTCGGCGCCCCGCTCGTCGCTGCGCTCGACCGGGCGACGCACGCGTTCCTGACGCCGGCGGTGCTGGACCGGCTGCTCGACGCGGGCGCGCCGACGGACGGGCTGACCGTGGTCGTGGCCGGGGACCGGCTGTCACCGGCCGTGGCCGCCCGCGCTGTGGGCGCCGGCGCGGTCGTGCACCACTACTACGGCGCCGCCGAGCTGTCCTTCGTCGCCTGGGGCGGCCACGCCGAGGACCTGCGGGCGTTCCCCGGCGTGGACGTCGCAGGTCCGCGACGGGGAGGTCTGCGTGCTGCTCGCCGTACGTCTGCAGCGCACCGGGACGACGGTGGCGCGACCGGGCCGCTGCGGCGCGACGCCGACGGCTGGGCGACGGTCGGCGACCGCGGTGCCCTCGTGTGCACGGCGACGGCGTGCTCACCCTGCGTGGACGGCCGGGCACGGTCACCACCGCCGGGGCGACCGTCGAGGTGGCCGAGGTCGAGGCGGTGCTCCGGGCCGCGGTCACCGGCGAGGTGGTCGTGGTGGGCGTGCCGCACCCGCGGCTCGGTCAGGTGCTCGCGGCCGTGCTGACCGAGGCAGACGACCACGCCCCGGCACTGCCGTGGCGCGGGTGTCCCTGGACGCCGCGCACCGGCCGCGGCTGTGGTTCCACGTGCCCTCCCTGCCTGTCACGGCCGCCGGGAAGGTCGACCGCGACGCGCTGGCCGACCTGGTCGCGCCGGGTGCCGTCACGGGAGCGGCCACGGCGCCGGCCCCGGCGCCGGCCGGGGCTGTCGGAGGCTGGTCTAGCGTGCACGGCGTGACGGGCCCCGATCACCACGCAGACGACGACGACCACCCCGGCCGGCCGGTCGGCGGCACTGCCGGCACCGAGACCCGGCCGGTCGTGGTGGCGGCGCTGCGCACGCCGATCGGCACGGCCGGCGGCACGCTCGCGACCGTGGCCGCCGCCGACCTCGCGGCGCCGGTGCTGCGCGCCCTCGCCGACGAGTCCGGACGGTGGGGCGTGCCGCTGCTGGACGTGGTGCTCGGCAACTGCACGGGGCCCGGCGGCGACGTCGCGCGGGTGGCCACGCTGACGGCCGGTCTCCCCTTCGACGTACCCGCGCTCACCGTCGACCGGCAGTGCGGCTCCGGCCTCGCCGCCATCGACGTCGGCACCGCGCTCCTGGGCCGCCGGAGCGGGATGGTGCTGGCCGGCGGCGTCGAGTCGGCGTCGACGGCGCCCCTGCGGTTCTGGCCCGAGGACCCCCCACGGCGCTACGAGCGGGCCCCGTTCGCCCCCGCCGGGCGCGACCCGGAGATGGGCCTGGCCGCCGACCTGCTCGCCGAGAAGGCGGGCGTGGGTCGGGAGCGCCAGGACGCGTACGCCGCCCGGTCGCACGCCCGGGCGGTGGCCGCCCGCGACGCGGGCGGGTTCGACGCCGAGGTGGTCGCCGTCGGCGAGGTGCACCGCGACGAGCGCCCGCGCGCGGCTCGAGCGCCGAGCGGCTGGCCCGGCTGCCCCGGCGTTCCGGCCGGCCGCCGAGGGCGGCACCGTCACCGCGGGCAACTCCTGCGGGATCAACGACGGCGCCGCCGCCGTGGCGCTCGTCGACGCGGCCACCCACCGCCGGCTCGGCGTCCCGGGACTGCGGGTGCTCGCCACCGCCACCGCCGGTGTCGACCCCGAGCTGCCCGGGCTCGGGCTGGTGCCGGCCGTCCGGCAGGCCCTCGACCGCGCCGGGGTCGGGCTCGACGACCTCGACGTCGTCGAGCTCAACGAGGCCTTCGCCGGGCCAGGTGCTGGCCTGCTGCGACGCGCTCGGCCTCGACCCGGAGCGGGTCTGCCCCGAGGGCGGCGCGCTCGCCCTGGGGCACCCGTGGGGCGCCTCCGGCGCGGTGCTGGTGGTCCGCCTGTTCTCGCCAGCTGGTGCGCGAGGACCGCGGCCGGCTCGGTCTCGCCGCGATCGCGGTCGGCGGCGGCCAGGGCGTCGCGATGGTGGTCGAGCGGTGCCCCTGATCGAGGTGCGCGGGGTGAGCCACCGCTACGGTGCCGCGCCGGGGCGGGCGGGCAGCGGGTCGTGCTCGACGGCGTGGACGTGCGCTTCGACGAGGCCGCGGGTCGGCGTCGTCGGCGCGAACGGCTCGGGCAAGTCGACCTTCGCCCGGCTGCTCAACGGCCTCGTGCTGCCGACCGAGGGCACGGTGCACCGTCGACGGGCTGGACACGCGCCGCGAGGGCCGCGAGGTGCGGCGCCGGGTCGGCTTCTGCTTCACCGACCCCGACGCGCAGATCGTGATGCCGACCGTCGCCGAGGACGTCGCGTTCGGCCTGCGCCGGCGCGGCCTCGCCAAGGCCGACGACGCCGGGCGGGTGGACGCTGCGCTCGCGGCTACGGGCTCGACGGCCACGCCGACCACCCGGCCCACCTGCTCTCCGGCGGCCAGAAGCAGCTGCTGGCGCTCGCCTCGGTGCTGGTCACCGAGCCCGCCGTGCTGGTGATGGACGAGCCGACCACGCTGCTCGACCTGCGCAACGCCACGATGATCTCGCGGGTCGTCGCCGGCGCTGCCCCAGCAGGTCGCTGCTGGTCACCCACCACCTCGACCTGCTCGACGGCTTCGACCGGGTGCTGGTCTTCGACGAGGGCCGGCTGGTCTGCGACGACGAGCCGGCGGCGGCGGTGGCGCACTACCGAAGCCTGATGGCATGAGCGGCGCGACCGCGGGCGGGTGCCCCGTGACCGCGCTGGGCCTCTACGTCCCCGGCTCGTCGCCGGTGCACCGCGCCCCGGCCGGCGCCAAGCTGCGGCGCTGGTCGTCGGCGGGCATCGGCTCGGTGCTCCTCGACGAGCCGTGGCAGGTCGCGTCGCCGCGCTGGCGTCGTGCTCGGCTGCTACGGCGCGCCGGGCTCACCCCGCTGCACGGTCTGCGCGCCAGCTGCGGCCGCTGCTGTGGATCGGCCTGGTCACGGCCGTCTTCCACGTCGTGGTCAACGGCTGGCAGCGCGCCGTCGTGGTGGTCGGCGTGCATCGCCGTGCTGGTGCTGCTCGCCGCGCTGGTCACCCTGACCACCCGCACGACCGACCTGGTCGACGCGCTGGTCGCGGCGTGCCGGCCGCTGCGCGTCGTCGGCGTCGACCCCGAGCGGGTCGGGCTGATGATCGCCCTCGGCATCCGCTGCGTCCCGGTGGTGGTCGGCCTGGCCGAGGAGGTCCGCGACGCGCAGCGGGCGCGCGGGCTCACCGCGAGCCCGCGGGCGTTCGCCGTACCCCTCATCGTGCGCTCGCTGCGGCACGCCGACGCCCTCGGGGAGGCGCTGGCCGCCCGCGGGCTCGACGACTAGCGGGGCCCGAGCAGCTGGGAGGCCGGCAGCCGACCGCTGACCACGTCGGCGGCGACCTTCCCGAGCTTCAGCTTGTGGTGCCGGGCGTAGTTGCGCAGGGCCCCGAAGGCGGCCGCCATGTCGGTCTTGCCGCTCTCGGCGAGGACGCCCTTGGCCTGCTCGATCACCACCCGGGTCGTGAGCGCGGACTGCAGCTGCTCGGCCAGCTGGGAGGCGCGGTGCAGCGACCGCTGCTGGACGATGCCGATGGTGGCCACGTCGGCCAGCGCCTGCGCGACCCCGCGCGTCGGACTCGCCGAGCGGCGGCTGCTCGCCGCTGAACAGGTTGAGCCCGCCGATGGTGTCCGCGCGCAGCCGCATCGGCATCGCGTGCACCGAGTGGAAGCCGACCCGCAGCGCCGCCGGAGCGAACTGCGGCCACCTCTCGCGCTCCCGCTGGAGGTCGGGCACGCTGACCGGCGCACCGGTGCGGACCGACTCCAGGCAGGGACCCTCGTCGTTCTGCAGCTGGAACAGCTCGAGCAGCCGGGACTCCTCGCTCGAGGACGCCACCGGCTGCAGGGTCCCCCGCGGGTCGACGAGCAGCAGCCCGGCGGCCGTCACATCGAGCAGGTCGACGCAGGAGGCCACCAGGAACTCCATCAGGTCGACCACGTCGTAGTCGTCCACCAGCGTGTCGGCCAGCGAGACGAAGGTCGAGGCGAGCCGGGAGTCCCGCTCGGCCCTCTCGGAGGGCGACACCGTCTGCCCCATGTCATGTCTCTGTGTCATGTCCCTGCGTCACTTCCCTGCGTCACATCCGGCGTCACATCGGGCGTCACATCGGCGAGAACCTGAACCGGCCGGCCACGACGTCGGCGGCCAGGTCGGCGATCGGCCGGCTCTCGGCGTACGCCGTGGCCCGCAGCCGGACCAGTGCCACGTCGATCGAGGAACCGAGCTGGACCATCACCATCCCCGCGGCCTGGTGCACCGTCAGCGGATAGGCCTGCTCCGGCTCGTCGGGCGGTATGCCGTCGAGGTCGAGCAGCTGCTGGCCCAGGGCGTCCACGTGGCTGAACGTGCTGGCGAGCTCCTGCCTGGCCAGGGGACCAGGGCGGCTCCGGTACAGGTCCATCACGCCGAGCGCGATCGCCCCGATCCGGACGGGGAAGGCGAAGACGGCCCGCACGCCGACCCGGTCGACCTCCTCGAGGAACATCGGCCACCGCTCGGCCACACCCTCGCGCCGGTCCCGGATGTCGGAGATCAGCACCGGCGACCCGGCCAGGGCGGCGTCGCGGCACGGCCCCTCCCCGAGCATGAACTGCAGGTCCTCGACCTTGGCGGCGACCGCGTCGGTGGCGTGCACCGTCACGGGGGTTCCGGAGCCGGCCATCACCGAGAGTCCGCACCCGTCCACCGCCGCGCCGACCACGGCAGAGGAGCACAGGCTCTCGATGCGCGCGCGCGAGCCGCCTGAGCCGTGCCAGGACCCGTCGCCATCGGCCATCACCGCCTCCCCGCCCCACTCTAGGGGCAGGCGCGGTCGTCGAGGGCTTCCCACCGGGAGGATCCGGCGTACGGTGGACGGACGCGCCGACCCCGCCGCCCAGACCTCGCGGAGCTGGTGTCCATCCAGACGGACAGAGACGGACGGGGACGGGATCGGATGACGTCGACCGACGGCTGGTCGCACACGGAGTCATGGGAGCCGGAGAGGACCAACGTCTCCTCCGTGCGCCGCTTCGTGAGCGACCTGCTGTCGGAGCACGAGCAGGAGGGCATCGTCGACGACGTCCGCCTGGTGGCGAGCGAGCTGGCCACCAACGCGGTGCGACACGCCCGCACGCCGTTCCAGGTCACCTTGGCCGACCTCGGCGACACGGTCCTGCTCGAGGTGAGCGACGCCGATCCGGGCCTGCCCGTCCGGATGCCTCGCCAGGTGGACCGCAGCAGCGGCCACGGTCTGCGGATCTTCGCGGACACCGCCGCCGCGTGGGGCATCAACAGCCGGCCGGAGGGCGGCAAGGCGGTGTGGGCGCTGTTCAGCTCCCCGTCCCCGGCGCCGACCGGGGTCCCTCCGCCTCGCTGAGCAGGATCTCGGCCGCCAGCGCGTCGGCGACCGCCGCCTCGAGCACGGCCCGGCGCGGGTCGGGCACCGGCAGCCAGCGGGGTGTGCGACGGCAGGGCCAGCCGGCGCAGCCGGTCTCGGAGAGCACCGCCTCGACGGCGACGCGGTCCCCGCCGCAGACCAGCGCCGGCACCGCCCCGAGCAGGCGTACGGCGTGGTCGGCTGCCGCCTCGTAGGCCTGCCGGGCCTGGTTGTCGCGGCGCCGGGCGAACCGCTGCTGGCTCTGGCCGCCGGCCTTCGTGCGGCCCTGCACGTGGCGCTGGCCGACCTTGGAGGCGACCACCTGTCGCCCTCGAGGGCGGCCACGGCGAAGCCGCCCTTGCGGACCAGCAGCACGCCCCAGCGCGCCGGGGCGGTGAGCGGTCCGCGAGCGACGCGGCGTCCGGCGGGCCGTCGTACGGCACGTCGAAGGGGGGGCCGCCGAGGCGACCGCGCCGTCCGGGCGCGTGGGCGACCAGCCGGCCGTCGGTCACCGCGAGGGTCGGGACCGCCGTGCCGGGTCCGCGAAGTTGTCGAACCACCGGACCACCCGCGCGCGCGGCACGAGGACGGTCCGGGGCACGGGGCGCGACCGGTCAGACGTTGAAGCCGAGGGCGCGCAGCATCTCGCGGCCGTCGTCGGTGATCTTGTCCGGGCCCCACGGCGGCATCCAGACCCAGTTGATCGTCACGTCGTTGACCAGGCCCTCGAGCGCCTGGTTGGTCTGGTCCTTGATCACGTCGGTCAGCGGGCAGGCGGCGGAGGTGAGCGTCATGTCGAGGACGACGTTGGTGGCCTCGTCGAGGTGCACGTCGTAGACCAGGCCGAGGTCGACGACGTTGATGCCGAGCTCGGGGTCGACGACGTCCTTCATGGCCTCGGTGACGTCGTCCTTGGTGACGGTCAGGGTGCTGCCGCCGCAGGTGTCGACCTCGGGCAGGTCGCTGTGGTCCGGGCGTGGGCGTCCGGCGCGGACTGGGTCATGACATCTCCTTCTGGTGGTCGGGTGAGCCGTGGCCGGCGATCACCTGGGCGGTCGCGTCCTTCCAGGCCATCCAGGACAGCAGCGCACACTTCACCCGGGCGGGGAACTTCGCGACGCCGGCGAACGCGATGCCGTCCTCCAGCACCTCCTCGTCCGGCTCGACGCTGCCCCGGCCCTGCATCAGGGCCAGGAAGCTCTCGTGCACGGCCATCGCCTCGGCGAGGGGGCGGCCGATGACGAGGTCGGTCATCACCGAGGTCGCGGCCTGGCTGATCGAGCAGCCCTCCGCGTCGTAGGACACGTCCTCGACCACGGCGTCCTCGCCGCTGCCGGACAGGTGCACCCGCAGGGTGATCTCGTCGCCGCAGGTCGGGTTCACGTGGTGCACCTCGGCCTCGAAGGGCTCGCGGAGCCCTGCGTGGTGCGGGTTCTTGTAGTGGTCCAGGATGATCTCCTGGTACAGCGCGTCGAGATCCATGCAGCTCCACCCTGAAGTACTTCTTGGTGTAGTCCAACCCCTCGACCAGCGCGTCGATCTCGGCCGGCGTGGTGTAGAGGTACGACGACATCCGGGTCGAGCTCTGCACGCCGAACCGCTTGTGCGCCGGCTTGGCGCAGTGGTGGCCGGCGCGCACGGCGATGCCGCGGCTGTCGAGCACCTGGCTGACGTCGTGCGGGTGGATGCCGTCGATCTCGAAGGAGATCGCGCCGCCGCGCAGTGCGGCGTCCAGCGGGCCGAGCACGGTCAGCCCCGTCACCGTCGCGAGCCCCTCGAGGGCGTAGCCGGTGATCGCCTCCTCGTGGGCGCGGACGTTGTCCATGCCGAGCGCGGCGAGGTAGTCGACGGCCGCGCCGAGGCCGACGGCCTCGACGATCGGCGGCGTGCCGGCCTCGAACTTGTGCGGGATGCCGGCGTACGTCGAGCGCTCCATCGTCACGGTCTCGATCATCTCGCCGCCGCCGAGGAACGGCGGCAGCTGCTCGAGCAGCTCGCCGCGGCCCCACAGCACGCCGATGCCGGTCGGGCCGGTGACCTTGTGGCCGGTGAAGGCCAGGAAGTCGACGCCGGCGCGCCTGCACGTCGACCGGCATCTGCGGCACGGCCTGGGCGGCGTCGACGACCACGAGCGCGCCGACCTCGTGGGCCCGGCGGGTGATCTCGGCGACCGGGTTGACGGTGCCGAGCATGTTGGAGACCCAGGTCAGCGAGACCACCTTGGTGCGCTCGGTGATCAGCTCGTCGATGTCGGACAGGTCGAGCTGGCCGTCGTCGGTGAGCCCGAACCAGCGCAGCGTGGCGCCGGTGCGCTCGGTGAGCAGCTGCCACGGCACGATGTTGGAGTGGTGCTCCATCTCGGTGATGAGCGACCTCGTCGCCGGGGCCGACCTGCGAGCGGGCCGCGTGCCCAGGCCAGGGTGTTCGCGACCAGGTTGATCGCCTCGGAGGCGTTCTTGGTGAAGATCACCTCGTCGCGCGAGGGCGCGTTGAGGAAGGCCGCGACCTTGTCGCGGCCGCCCTCGAACGCCGGCGGTCGACTCGGCGCCGAGCTGGTGCATCGCGCGGGCGACGTTCGCGTTGTGCCGCTCGAGGTGGTCGACCATCGCGTCGATCACGACCTGCGGCTTCTGCGAGGTGTTCGCGCTGTCGAGGTAGACCAGCGGGTGCCCGTCGGCGAGCGTCCGCGACAGGATCGGGAAGTCAGCCCGGATCAGGTCGAGCCCGTCGAGCAGCCCGGGCAGGCGCCCGTGCCGAGGTGTCGGCTGTCCAGTGGTCATGGCGCTCAGGCGCTCGCCGCGGTGAACCGGTCGTAGCCCTCGGCCTCGAGGCGGTCGGCCAGCTCGGGGCCGCCCTCCTCGGCGATCCGGCCGTCGACGAAGACGTGCACGAAGTCGGGCTTGATGTAGCGCAGGATGCGCGTGTAGTGGGTGATCAGCAGCACGCCGCGGTCGCCCTTGGCGCGGAAGCGGTTGACGCCCTCGGAGACGATCTTGAGCGCGTCGATGTCGAGGCCGGAGTCGGTCTCGTCGAGCACCGCGACCTTCGGGTCGAGCAGCTCGAGCTGGAGGATCTCGTGGCGCTTCTTCTCGCCGCCGGAGAAGCCCTCGTTGACCGAGCGGGTCGCGAAGGCGGGGTCCATCTTCATCGCGCTCCATGGCGGCGTTGACGTCCTTGACCCAGGTGCGCAGCTTGGGGGCCTCGCCGTCGATGGCGGTCTTGGCGGTGCGCAGGAAGTTCGACACCGAGACGCCGGGGACCTCGACGGGGTACTGCATGGCGAGGAACAGCCCGGCGCGGGCCCGCTCGTCGACGCTCATCGCGAGGACGTCCGGCGCCGTCGAGGGTCACCGTGCCGCTGGTGACGGTGTACTTCGGGTGGCCGGCGATGGAGTAGGCCAGCGTGGACTTGCCGGAGCCGTTGGGGCCCATGATCGCGTGGGTCTCGCCCTCGCGTCGATGACGAGGTCGACGCCCTTGAGGATCTCCTTGGGGCCGTCGCCCTCGTCGTGTCGACGGTGACGTGCAGGTCGCGGATCTCCAGCGTTGCCATGTGTGTTCGTCTTCCTTCGGTGGTTCGGGTCAGGTCGGGTCAGGGGGCGGTCGGCGTGCTCACGTCGACGAGGACGTCGTCGCCGTCGACCTGCACGGGGTAGACCGCGACCGGCTCGGTGGCCGGCAGGCCGCTCGGCTTGCCGGTGCGCAGGTCGAAGCGCGAGCCGTGCAGCCAGCACTCGATCTCGCAGCCCTCGACCTCGCCCTCGGAGAGCGGGATCGCGGCGTGCGAGCACTCGTCGGCGATGGCGTACCAGTCGTCGCCGTCGCGGACGACGGCCACGTCGACGCCGTCGAGGTCGACCGCGAGCGCCGAGCGGGGGCGAGGTCGGCGACGCCGCAGGCGCGGGCGAAGCTCATCGAGGCCGGCTTCCCGGACGTTCTTCTCCAGCTCGGCCTCGACGGTGCGCGAGCAGCTGCTCCTCGATCTGCGGGACACCGATCTTGCGGATGATGTCGGCGAAGAAGCCGTGCACGACCAGGCGGCGGGCCTCGTCCTCGGGGATGCCGCGCGACTGCAGGTAGAACAGCTGCTGGTCGTCGAAGCGGCCGGTCGTCGACGCGTGGCCGGCGCCCTCGATCTCGCCGGTCTCGATCTCGAGGTTCGGGACCGAGTCGGCCCGGCAGCCGTCGGTGAGCACCAGGTTGCGGTTGGACTCGTAGGTCTCGATGCCCTCGGCGACCTTGCGGATCAGCACGTCGCCGACCCAGACCGTGTGGGCGCCCTCGCCCTGCAGCGCGCCCTTGTAGTCCACGTTCGCTGCGGGTGCGCGGCGCGTTGTGGTCGACGAACAGCCGGTGCTCGAGGTGCTGGCCGGCGTCGGCGAAGTAGAGGCCGAGCAGCTCGGCGTCGCCGCCCGGGCCGTCGTACGACGACCTCGGTGTCGATCCGGACGAGGCCGCCGAAGCTGATCGCCGAGTGCCGCACGCGTCGCGTCGCGGCCGACCCGGATCGCGTCGCGGGCCAGGTGCACCGCGTCGTCGTCCCAGTCCTGCACGCGACACGACGGAGAGCCTGCGCGCCGTCGCCGACGACGATATGACGTGCTGGCGCTGTAGCGCGCGGAGCCGGTGTGCTCGAGCACGACCGACGCCTTGGCGTGCGCGCCGACGCGGACCACGACGTGGCCCCAGACCAGGTCGTCGACCGACGACGCCGCGCAGGCGTACGACGACCGGGTCGTCGAGCTCGGTGCTCCGCGGGCACGTCGACGAGCACCGCGCTCGCCGGCGTGCGCGACCGCGAGGGCCGAGGGCCGGTCGCTGGGCAGCAGGCTCGCCGAGCTCGCGCGCCTGCTCGGCGGTGATCTCGGTGACGGTGACGCCCTCGGGCAGCGTGGTGTCCCAGGACAGGCGCGCGTCGGAGGACTGGCCCGTCGAGCAGGCCGCGGAGGCGCTTGAGCGGGGTGAACCGCCAGACCTCCTCGCGGCCGGTCGGCACCGGGTGGTCGGCGAGGTCGAAGGACGGCGTCGGAGTGCAGGTGGCTGGCGACCGCTTGTCGCTCGTCTCCACGGCGTCGCGCCGCCAGGGGCTGTGTCGGTCGACGGTCACTGACTGATCGCTTTCTGGTTCGGCGGCGTGGGACGGGTCGTCGGCGGGTCAGCCGACCGCGCCTTCCATCTGCAGCTCGATCAGCCGGTTGAGCTCGAGGGCGTACTCCATCGGGAGCTCCTTGGCGATCGGCTCGACGAAGCCGCGGACGATCATCGCCATCGCCTCGTCCTCCTCCATGCCCCGGCTCATCAGGTAGAAGAGCTGGTCGTCGGAGACCTTGGAGACGGTCGCCTCGTGGCCCATCGACACGTCGTCCTCGCGGACGTCGACGTAGGGGTAGGTGTCCGAGCGGCTGATCTGGTCGACCAGCAGCGCGTCGCACTTGACGATGCTGGCCGAGTGGTGCGCGCCGTCGTTGACCTGGACAGGCCGCGGTACGACGTGCGGCCGCCGCCGCGGGCGACCGACTTGGAGATGATCGAGCTCGAGGTGTGCGGCGCCGCGTGCACCATCTTGGCGCCGGCGTCCTGGTGCTGGCCCTCGCCGGCGAAGGCGATCGAGAGCGTCTCGCCGCGGGCGTGCTCGCCCATCAGGTAGACGGCCGGGTACTTCATCGTCAGCTTGGAGCCGATGTTGCCGTCGACCCACTCCATCGTCGCGCCGGCCTCGCAGGTGGCGCGCTTGGTGACGAGGTTGTAGACGTTGTTCGACCAGTTCTGGATGGTCGTGTAGCGGCAGCGGCCGCCCTTCTTCACGACGATCTCGACGACCGCGGAGTGCAGCGAGTCCGAGCTGTAGATCGGCGCGGTGCAGCCCTCGACGTAGTGCACGTAGGCGTCCTCGTCGACGATGATCAGCGTCCGCTCGAACTGGCCCATGTTCTCGGTGTTGATCCGGAAGTAGGCCTGCAGCGGGATGTCGACGTGCACGCCCTTCGGCACGTAGATGAACGAGCCGCCCGACCACACCGAGGTGTTGAGCGCGGAGAACTTGTTGTCGCCGGTCGGGATGACCGTGCCGAAGTACTCCTTGAAGATCTCCTCGTGCTCGCGCAGCGCGGTGTCGGTGTCGAGGAAGATCACGCCCTGCTCCTCCAGGTCCTCGCGGATCTGGTGGTAGACGACCTCGGACTCGTACTGCGCGGCGACGCCGGAGACGAGGCGCTGCTTCTCGGCCTCGGGGATGCCGAGCTTGTCGTAGGTGTTCTTGATGTCGGCGGGCAGGTCGTCCCAGGTCGCCGCCTGCTTCTCGGTCGACCGGACGAAGTACTTGATGTTGTCGAAGTCGATCGTCGCGAGCTCGCCGCCCCACGTGGGCATCGGCTTGCGGTCGAAGAGGCGCAGGCCCTTGAGGCGCATGTCGAGCATCCACTGCGGCTCGCTCTTGAGCGCCGAGATGTTGCGCACGACGTCCTCGTTGAGCCCGCGCTTCGCGCTGGCGCCGGCGTCGTCGGAGTCGGACCAGCCGAACTGGTAGCGGCCGATGCCCTCGAGCTCGGGGTTGCGCTGGTCGATCGTGGTCATGAGGTCAACCTCTCCTGCGTCTGGTGCGATGGCTGGTGCCGGGGGGTGACGTGCGTGGTGGCCGGGCCGCTCGGGATGCAGGTCGTGCACACCCCGTCCCCGTGCGCGATGGTGGCCAGCCGCTGGACGTGGCGGCCGAGGACCTGGGAGATGAACTCGGTCTCCGCCTCGCACAGCTGCGGGAACTCGTGGGCGACGTGCGCGACCGGGCAGTGCTGCTGGCACAGCTGCTCGCCCACCGGGCCCTCGCGCACCGAGGCGGCGTAGCCGCCCACGGTCAGCGCACGCGCCAGCGCGTGGGCCGGGGCCAGGTCGGGCTGGTCGGCCACGATCGCCGCGTAATGGGTGTCGAGCTCGGCGACCCGGCGCCGTGCGAAGGCGAGGACCGCCTCGTCCCCGCCGGTCTCGGCGAGGAAGCGCAGCGCCTGCACGGCCAGGTCGTCGTAGTGCTGGTCGAACGTGTCGCGGCCCACCTCGGTGAGCGCGAACACCTTGGCCGGACGGCCCCGGCCACGGGTGCCCGTCGAGCGGGGCTCGCGCGCCTCCACGGCCCCCTCGGACAGGAGGTGGTCGAGGTGGCGGCGTACCGCCGCGGGGGTGAGGTCCAGCCGGTCCGCGAGCGCGGCCGCCGTGCTGGGACCGAGCTCCAGGATCGACCGGGCCACCCGCTCACGGGTCGGTGCGTCGACGGTGTCGCGCGGCTCGGTCATTTCCACAACATCATTGTGTCGTTATTGCCGGAGCCCTTCAAACAAGGGTCACCTAACTTCCGCCGGCGTACCCCGGACTCCTGCCCACCCGTCCCACGATTACCAGGGTCCCCTGGTGTTCGTGCACTTCCCCAGGCATGCAACCCCGGGGAGGCGACCGATTACCAGGGGACCCTGGTAATCGGGCAGGACGACGGCCCCCGCACGGCGCGGCGGGCTCACCTACTGGCCCGTAGCAACGGCCGCGGGAGGCCGTTCCTAGACTGGTCGGGTGCCCGACGTCCCCCCCTCGCCGCCCGAGCCCGCGGCGGCGACCCCGGTCCCGGGTCCGGTCGTCGGGGCCGGGCAGGCGGTGGAGATCGAGGGCCTCCGGATGGCGTACGGCGCCACGGTGGCCCTCGACGGGCTGAGCCTGAGGGTCGAGCGGGGGGCGGTCACGGCCGTGCTCGGTCCCAACGGCGCGGGCAAGACCACCGCCCTGGAGACGTGCGAGGGGTACCGGCGCCCGCAGCAGGGCCGGGTCCGGGTGCTCGGCCTCGACCCGCACCGCGACCGGGCCCGGCTGCTCCCCCGGATCGGGGTGATGCTCCAGCAGGGCGGCGCCTGGTCGGGGGTGCGCGCCGAGGAGATGCTGCGGCACGTCGCCGCGCTGCACGCCCACCCGCTCGACGTGGCGATGCTCGTCGAGCGGCTCGGCCTCGGCTCGTGCGGCCGGACGCCGTACCGGCGCCTCTCCGGCGGCCAGCAGCAGCGGCTGTCCCTCGCGATGGCCGTCGTCGGGCGGCCCGAGCTGGTCTTCGTCGACGAGCCGACGGCCGGGATGGACCCGCAGGCGCGCCGCACCACGTGGGAGCTGCTCGAGGAGCTGCGGCGCGACGGCGTCACGATCGTGCTGACCACGCACTACATGGACGAGGCCGAGCGGCTCGCCGACCTCGTGCACGTCATCGACCGCGGCCGTCTCATCGCGACCGGCACGCCCGAGCAGCTCACCCGCGGCAGCGGTAGCAGCACCATCCGGCTGGTCGTCACCGAGCCGTTCCCGCCCTCCGCGCCGGCTGCCCTGCAGGCGACCCTCGGCCCCGGCGCCGAGGTGCGCGCGGTCAGCGCCCACTCGCTGCTCATCACCGGCCCCGCGGACGCCGGCACCCTGGCGAAGGTCTCCTCGTGGTGCGACGCCAACGGCGTGCTGCCGGAGACGCTGACGCTGGGCCAGCGGACCCTCGAGGACGTCTTCCTGCAGATCACCGGCCGCGAGCTGGTCCCGTGAGGACGCCATGACCTTCGCCCCGATGCCGGGCGCCGCGCCGCTGCCGCAGATGGTGCTGGCCCAGGCGCGCATGGAGACCCGGCTGCTGCTGCGCAACGGCGAGCAGCTGCTGCTGGCCGTCGTGATCCCCCTGATCGTGCTGGTCGGCGGGATCACCGCGGCCCGCCACTTCGACCTCTCCTTCGCCCACTCGCCCGTCGACACGCTGACGCCCGGCGTGCTGGCGCTGGCGGTGATGTCGACGGCGTTCACCTCGCTCGCGATCGCGACCGGGTTCGAGCGCAGGTACGGCGTCCTGAAGCGCCTCGGCGCCTCGCCGCTGCCCCGCTCGGGCCTGCTCGCCGGCAAGGTCGGCGCCCTGCTCGTCGTGGAGCTGCTGCAGTTCGTCGTCGTGGGCGGAACCGCGCTCGCGATGGGCTGGTCGCCCTCGCTCTCGCCTGCCGGGCTCGTCGGCTTGGTCGGGTGCGCGCTCCTCGGCACGTCGGCGTTCGCCTCGCTCGGCCTGTTCGTCGCCGGCGTGCTGCGGGCCGAGGCGACGCTCGCCGCGGCGAACCTCGTCTACCTGCTGCTGATGGCCGGTGGTGCGGTCGTCTTCCCCGCCGGCAGCTACGGCCCCGCCGCGCCGGTGCTCTCGCTGCTGCCCTCGGGGGCCCTCGGGGGCGGGCTGCGCACCGTCTTCCTCGACGCCGGCCTCCCCGTCGTACCCCTCCTCGTCCTCGCCGGCTGGACCGCCGTCGGCACCCTCCTCACCGCCCGGACGTTCACATGGGAGTGAGTCGCGGCACCCCGCCCCGCTCCCCCGTCCGGGTCCCGGCATGCGCGCCGCGTGACCGGGTATCCAGTGGCACACCATGATGGGACCTCCAGTGACCGCCAACTCCACGCACCGCTTCGCCAACGTCGCGGTGCTCAACGTCAGCAACGTGGACGCCTCGCGCGTCGTCACGTCGGACGACTTCGACGTCGCACTGGCCGACACGTACCGCCGCGTCGGGCTGCGCCCCGGCCTGCTCGAGCGCCTCGCCGGCATCCGCGAGCGGCGCTGGTGGCCCGACGGCGTCGGCTTCGTCGACGGCGCGGCCACCGCCGCCGCCAAGGCCCTCGCCCAGAGCGGCGTCGACCCCGCCGACGTCGGCCTGATGGTCAACACGTCCGTCAGCCGCCACCACCTCGAGCCGGCGACCGCCGTCGCCGTGCACGACGCGGTCGGGCTGCCCGCCCTCCTGCCAGAACTTCGACGTCACCAACGCCTGCCTCGGCTTCGTCAACGGCATGGAGCTGGGTGCGGCCATGATCGACGCGGGGTACGTCGACTACGCGCTCGTCGTGGACGGCGAGGACGCCCGGGGCGTGCAGGAGCGCACGATCGAGCGGCTCAACCAGCCCGACTCGACGGCCAAGGACGTGCTCGCGCAGTTCGCCACCCTCACCCTGGGGTCCGGTGCGGCCGCGATGGTCCTCGGCCGCGCCGACCGGCACCCCGAGGGGCACCGCATGGTCGCGGCGGTCAGCCGCGCCGGCACCGAGCACCACGAGCTCTGCGTCGGCGACAACGACCTGATGCGCACCGACCTCAAGGGCCTGCTCGACGCCGGCCTGGCGCTGTCCTCGGACCTGTGGGCCGACGCGGCGACCGAGTTCGACTGGCACCGCGGAATGGACCGCTACGTCATCCACCAGGTCTCCCAGGTGCACACCGACGCGCTGTGCCGCGCGCTCGAGATCGACCCCACGCTCGTCCCCCGCACCTTCCCCGACCGCGGCAACATCGGCCCGGTCTCGGTGCCCTTCACGCTCGCCTCGCAGGCCGACACGCTCGAGGCCGGCGACCGGGTGCTGCTGATGGGCATCGGCTCCGGCCTCAACGCGTCCTGCCTCGAGCTCGTCTGGTGACCCAGCCGCACCTCCCGCCCCGGGGCCTCCCGGGGCTCGACCCGGCGTGGTCGCGCACCGTCACGACCGGTGCGCCGGGCTCACGGCACACCTGGCACGTCCTGGACAACGGCGTTGCCGAGCCCGTCGGGACGCTGCTGTGCGTGCACGGCAACCCGACCTGGTCCTACCTGTGGCGTCGGCTGCTCGCCGCCGCTCCGCCCGGCTGGCGGGTCGTCGCCCCCGACCACCTCGGGATGGGCTGGTCGGAGCGGCTCCAGGAGCCGCGCGGGTTCGCCCAGCGGGTCCGCGACCTCGGTG
The DNA here is from genome assembly GCA_963781745.1 of uncultured Actinomycetota bacterium. Taxonomy (GTDB): domain Bacteria; phylum Actinomycetota; class Actinomycetes; order Propionibacteriales; family Nocardioidaceae; genus Nocardioides_B. The sequence continues at coordinate 421,160 of CAWAHH010000004.1, forward strand.
AGCTCACCGACGCCCTCGGCGTGGACGGTCCGGTGGTCACCGTGGGCCACGACTGGGGCGGCGCGATCTCGCTGGGCTGGGCGCTCGACCACCCCGGTCAGCTGCGTGGCGTGGTGCTGACCAACACGGCGGTGGCCCAGCCCGCGGGCGATCACGGGCCGGTGCTGATCCGCGCCGCGCACCTGCCCGGCGTCCGCGAGGCGGTCTGCGTGCGGACGCCGTTCTTCGTGCGGGCCACCTCCGCGCTGTCACGTCCCGCCCTGCCGCGGGAGGTGCGCGATGCTCTCGCCGCGCCGTACTCCACCGCGAGGCGCCGGCACGCCGTCGGGGACTTCGTGGCCGACATCCCCTTCGCCGGGGAGGCCGACCACCCGTCGCGCGCGGCCGTGCAGGCGGTCGCGGAGGGCGTACGACGGCTCGACGTGCCCGCGCTGCTGCTGTGGGGCCCGCGGGACCCCGTCTTCGGGGAGCGCTACCTCGCCGACCTGCGCGAGCGGCTGCCGCACGCGCGGCTGCACCGCTTCGAGGGCGCCTCGCACCTGGTCACCGAGGATGCCCCTGCCTATGCCGACGCGGTCGTCCAGTGGGTGGGCGACCTCGGGGCGGGCACGCTGCCGACCCGGCCCGTGCCGGAGACGTCCCCGGGCCACGGCGCCGCACCCCCGCCGGACCGCACGCTGCTCTCCGCCCTCCAGGCGCGCGCCGACGACCCGTCCCCAGCGGCCGTGTCGGTCGGCGACGAGGGCGGATCGATCTCCTGGCGCGACCTGCACCGGCGGGTCGAGGACCTCGCCGCGGGCCTGTCCGGAGCAGGGGTGTGTCGCGGCGACCGGGTCGCCCTGCTGGTGGAGCCGTCGGTGGACCTCACCGTCGCGGTGTACGCCGTGTGGCGGGCCGGCGGGGTCATCGTGGTCACCGACAAGGGCCTCGGCCTGGCCGGGATGCGCCGCGCACTGCGGGGCGCCGACGTCGACCACGTCCTCGGCGGGCTGCCCGGCCTGGCCGCCGCGCGCGCGATGCGCCTGCCCGGCGGGCGGATCCTCGCCGGCGACCCGGGTCCCGCGGCGCGACGGGCCGCCGGGGCCGCGCACACGATGGGCTCGCTCGAGCGGGCCGGCCGGCTCACCGCTCCCCCCGAGCCGGCGCCGGTCGACCGGGACTGCGCCGTGGTGTTCACCTCCGGAGCGACGGGTCCCGCCAAGGGCGTGGTCTACCGCGAGACGCAGGTGCTCGCCCAGCTCGACCTGCTCCGCTCGACGTACGCCCTGACCGAGGGGGACCGACTCGTCGCGGCGTTCGCGCCCTTCGCGCTGCTCGGCCCGGCCCTGGGGATCGGGTCGGCCACGCCCGACATCGACGTCACCCGGCCGGGGACGCTCACCGCCGCGGGGCTGGCGCAGTCCGTCGCCGCGGTCGGCGCGACCGCCGTGTTCGCGTCCCCCGCCGCCCTGCGCTCGGTCGTCGCCTCCGCCGGGGACCTCACCGGCTCGCAGCGTCGGGCCCTCGGGGGCGTGCGCCTGCTGGTCTCCGCCGGTGCCCCCGTGCCGGTGCCGCTGCTCGAGCGGGTCCGCGCGGTCCTGCCCGGGGCGGAGCCGCACACGCCGTACGGCATGACCGAGGCGCTGCCCCTGACCGACGTCTCGCTCTCCGAGCTGGTCGACGCGGGCCCCGGGGACGGCGTCTGCGTCGGCCGCCCGCTGCCCGGTGTCGAGATCGCGCTCAGCCGGCTCGCCGGCGACGGCACGGCGCCGGGTGCGCCCTCGTCCGAGCCCGGTCGCACCGGCGAGATCTGCGCGCGCGCGGCGCACGTGAAGGACAGGTACGACGCCCTGTGGCTGACCGAGCGGGACGCCTCGCGCGACCCCGGCTGGCACCGGACGGGCGACGTCGGCCACCTCGACGCCGAGGGCCGGCTGTGGGTCGAGGGTCGCCTCGTGCACGTGGTCACCGCTCCCACCGGACCGGTCACACCGGTCGGGGTCGAGCAGCGCGTCGAGCGGCTCGACGGGGTGGCCGCCGCGGCCGTCGCGGGGGTCGGTCCGGCCGGCACCCAGGCGCTGGTGGTCGTGGTCGTGCCCGAGCAGGGCTCCGGCCGGCGGACGGGGATCCGCGCCGGGCGCCGGCGTCCGAGCCTGGCCGACCCCGCGCTGGCGGCCGCCGTCCGAGAGGCGGCCGGGGTGGAGGTCACGGCGGTGCTGACCGTCGGCGCCCTCCCGCTCGACATCCGGCACGCGTCGAAGGTCGACCGCGCCGAGGTCGCCCGCCGCGCCGCGCAGGTGCTGGCCGGCTCACGATGACCGCGACCGCGAGCCGGCGCACGCTGGTGACGATGCCGTGAGGGTCCTCGTCACCGGCGCGTCCGGGATGCTCGGCCGCGCCACGGCCCGGCGGCTGCTCGCCCGCGGCGACGAGGTGACGGTGCTCCAGCGCGGGCCCTCGGGGCTGCCCTGCCGCGAGGTCCGGGGCAGCATCACCGACCCGGACGTCGTACGCCGGGCCGCGACCGGGCAGGACGCCGTCGTCCACCTCGCGGCCAAGGTCGACGTGACCGGCCCGTGGCGGGCCTACGCCGACACCAACATCGCCGGCACCCGCACGGTCGTCGCGGCCGCCCGTGCCGCCGGGGTCGCCCGCCTCGTGCACGTGTCCTCCCCCTCCGTCGCGCACGCCGGCCGGGCCCTCGTCGGCGCCGGAGCCGGTCCGGCCGACCCGGCGGCGGCACGCGGGAGCTACGCCCGCTCCAAGGCGGTCGCCGAGCTCGTCGCCCTCGCCGCCGGCGCCCCCGTCGGCCACCCGGGCCCGGCACGATCGAGCGGACCGAGCGTGCTGGTGGTCCGCCCGCACCTGGTCTGGGGACCCGGCGACACCCAGCTCGTCGCCAGGATCGTCGAGCGCGCCCGCCGGGGACGCCTGCCCCTGCTCGGGTCCGGCACGGCGATGATCGACACGACGTACGTCGACAACGCCGCCGCCGCCCTCGTCGCGGCGGTCGACGCCGCACCGGCGGCGCACGGCCAGGCGCTCGTGGTGTCCAACGGCGAGCCGCGCCCCGTCGGCGAGGTGCTCGAGCGGCTGTGCCGGGCGGCCGGCGTACCCGGTCCGCGGCGACGTGTCCCGGCGCGGGCCGCGTGGGCCGCCGGGGCCGTCGTCGAGGGCGCGTGGGCGCTGGCGCGCCGCGAGGACGTGCCGCCGGTGACCCGGTTCCTCGCCGAGCAGCTGACCACCGCGCACTGGTTCGACCAGCGGCACACCCGAGCGGTGCTGGGCTGGTCGCCCGAGGTCTCCCTGGACGAGGGGTTCGCCCGGCTCGCGGAGCACTGTGCCGGTCGGGGAGAATCGGTGCCGTGGACAGGCTGAGCGACCCCGCGACCGCACCGGCGACCCCGGTGCGGGCGGTTCCGCCGTTCGCGCAGCGGTGGATGCGGCCCGCGGCCGTCGCCTCGCTGGTGGTCAACGTGCTCATCGTCGTCACCGGCGGCGTGGTCCGGCTGACCGGCTCCGGGCTCGGCTGCCCGACCTGGCCGCGCTGCACCGACACGTCGTTCGTGCCGCACCGCGCGCTCGGCATCCACAGCGCGATCGAGTTCGGCAACCGGATGGTCACGTTCGTGGTCGCGGCGATCGCCATCGCCACCCTGGTGCTCGCCTGGCGCTACGGACGGCGCTCGGTCCGGCGCATCGCCGTGCTGCTCGCCCTCGGCGTCCCGGCCCAGGCCGTGATCGGGGGAGTGACGGTGCTCACCGACCTCAACCCCTGGATCGTCTCGTTCCACCTGCTCGTCTCGCTGGCCATGGTGGCGCTGGCGGTGGTGCTGGTCCGCCGGGTCGGCGAGGGCGACGGTCCGCCCCTTCTCGTGGTGCCGGTCGGGGTGGCCTGGCTGGTCCGCGCGGTGGTGGTCTCCGGCTGGGCGGTGCTCTACGTCGGCACGGTGGTGACCGGCAGCGGGCCGCACGCGGGGGACGCGTCCGCCCCGCGCAACGGCCTCGACCCGCGCGCGCTGAGCCAGCTGCACACCGACCTGGTCTTCCTGCTGGTCGGGCTGACCCTGGCCACGGTGCTGGTCGTCCGGGCCGGGACGGCGACCCCGCTCGTACGACGGGCCGCGACGCTGCTCCTCGCGGTCGAGCTCGCCCAGGGCACGATCGGCTTCGTGCAGTACTTCACCGACCTCCCCGTCGTACTGGTTGCGCTGCATCTGTGCGGTTCGGCACTCGTTTCCGCAGCGCTGGCCCATCTACTCGTCGGAATCCGCACCAGGATTTAGTCAGAACGGACCTATCTCCCGGCGCCCACCGACCTCTAGGGTGCCCTTCGGGGGCACGTGGTCGGCGCTCGTCGTCCGCGTACCGGGCGAGGGAGAGTGGCAGATGAGCGTGGACAACCGCTCGGCGGAGGTCTCCGAGGGCAAGGGTCTCAAGGCCGGGGCCCTCGGCCTCGTCGGCAGCATCGTGGTCGGCATCGCGTCGACGGCGCCGGCGTACAGCCTGGCCGCGAGCCTGGGCTACATCGTGGTGACCACCAACGGCAGCGGCATCATCGGCGTGAAGGCGCCGCTGATCATGGTGCTGGCGTTCATCCCGATGTACTTCATCGCGGTGGCCTACGCCGAGCTCAACAAGGCCGAGCCGGACTGCGGTACGACCTTCACCTGGGCGGCGCGGGCGTTCGGCACCAAGACCGGCTGGATGGGCGGCTGGGGCATCATCGCCGCCGACGTCATCGTGATGGCGAACCTCGCGCAGATCGCCGGCTCGTACACCTTCACGCTCTTCGGGCTCGACGACCTCGCCGCGAGCGTCTTCTGGAGCACGGTCGCCGGCATCATCTGGATCGCGATCATGACCTACATCTGCTACCGCGGGATCGAGGTGTCGGCACGGCTGCAGTACGCCCTGCTCGGCGTCGAGATCGTCACGCTGGTGATCTTCGCGCTCTACGCCCTGCTGAAGGTCTACACCGACGGGTCGGGCGACCACCTCACGCCGAGCCTGTCCTGGCTGGTCCCCACCGGCCTGTCGCTGCCCGCGATCGTCACCGGCACCCTGATCGCGGTGTTCATCTACTGGGGCTGGGACACCGCGGTGGCCACCAACGAGGAGAGCGACGACCCGGCGAAGACCCCGGGCCGCGCCGCGGTCATCTCCACCGTCCTGCTGCTGCTGACCTACGCGCTGGTCTCGGTCGCCACCATCGCCTTCGCCGGCGTGGGTACGTCGGGCATCGGGCTGGGCAACGAGGACAACGCCGACGACGTGTTCGCCGCGATGGGCCACGAGGTCTTCGGGGGCGGCACGTTCGGCTGGATCATGGTGCACCTGCTCGCGATCACCGTGCTGACCTCGGCGTCCGCGTCGACCCAGACCACGATCCTGCCGACCGCGCGGACCGCGCTCTCGATGGCGGCGTTCCGCGCCATCCCGTCGCGCTTCGCCCGGATCCACCCGCGCTACCTCACCCCCACCGACTCCACGATCTGGATGGGCGGGGTGTCGATCGTGTTCTACGTCGGCCTCACCCTGGTCAGCAGCAACATCCTGGCCGACACGATCGCCGCGGTCGGCCTGATGATCGCGTTCTACTACGGCCTGACGGGCTTCGCGTGCGTGTGGTTCTACCGCCGCTCGATGTGGGGCTCGCTGCGCGACACCGTGATGCAGGGCCTGATCCCGCTGCTCGGCGGCGTCCTCCTGCTGGCGTTCTTCGTCATCGCGGCCGTCAACTACGCCGATCCGGACTACGGCTACACCAGCATCGGCGGCGTGGGCGGCGTGTTCCTGATCGGCATCGGCTCGCTCCTGCTCGGTGTCGTGGTGATGTTCGTCTACCAGGGCATCGCGCCGGCGTACTTCCGCGGCGAGACCCTCCCCAAGCGCGACCACGCCGAGCTGGTGCTGATGGGCAGCGCGGACGCCATCGCCACGCTCGGCCTCCCCGACTCCGGCGTGATGCCGACCGTGATCGCGCAGGACCTGTCGAACCTCCCCCTCGGCCAGACCGCGATCGACCCGATCACCGGCCGCCAGTTCGGCCGCGAGCCCGACCCGGGTCAGCCCGGCGACACCGGCTCCGACCCGGCCGGCCGGGAGGACCCGCCCCGCTGAGCACGGGCCGCCCGGGGCCGCCCTGCGGCCCCTGCGGCCCCTGCGACGCACCTGTCACACGATTACCAGGGTCCCCTGGTAATCGGTCGCTGCCCCAGGCGTGCATGCCTGGGGAGGCGACAGTTCTCCCCGGGGAGGTACGTCGGCCCGGTGCACCCCACAGGCAGCGGCTGCGCCGGCGGGTGATCGCGCCACCCCGGCCCACCCGTCACACGATCACCAGGGTCCCCTGGTAATCGTGCACTCCCCCAGGCGTGCATGCCCGGGGAAGCGACAGTTCTCCCGGGGAGGTACGTCGATGCGGGGTACGTCGACCGGGCGCGCGGCGTGGTCCGGTCGCCCGGCGGCGCACCCGCGTCACACCGTGGACGAACCCGCCCCCGAAGCACCCGCCCCCGAAGCACCCGCCCCCGAAGCACCCGCCCCCGAAGGCACCCGCCAGCCCCGAGCACGCCGACCCCAGCACCTACACCACCCGACGCACCCGGGGCCGCCTGCCGCAGCCGGGCGAGCTCGGCGGCGATCGTGACGGGCGTCCAGTGCGCGTTCAGACCGCTGGGGTTGGGCAACACCCAGACCCGCGTGTCACCCCAGGGCTCGTCCACCGGGCCGACCACGGCCCGCGGGACGCCGAAGGCCGAGCGGTAGGCCGTCACGCCCAGCACGGCCAGCCACGCGGGGCGGAGCCGGTCCACCTTCGCCCGCAGCAGAGCACCGCCCTCCACCAGCTCGTCGGCCGAGAGCTCGTCGGCGCGGGCGGTGGCGCGGGCCACGACGTTGGTGATCCCGAGCCCCAGCGGCAACAGCGCCGACTGCTCGGCCGGGACGAGCCGCCGGGGCGTGAAGCCGGAGTCGTGCAGGGCGGGCCAGAACCGGTTGCCCGGACGGGCGAAGTGGTGCCCGGTGAAGGCCGAGGCCAGGCCCGGGTTGATCCCGCAGAACAGCACCCGCAGGCCGGGGGCCACGACGTCCGGGAGGAGCCGGTCGCGAGCAGCCTCGAGCTCGGCCCGGGTGGGGCTCACCGCTTGAGCAGCGGGTCGAGCGCGACAGCCACGAAGAGCAGCGAGAGATACATGTTCGACCAGTGGAACAGCCGCATCGGCTTCAGCGCCACGACGTCGTCGGGCCGTCCACGGCGTACGGCGTCCGCCGCCCGGCCCAGCAGCAGGTGCGACTCGACGAGGAACGCGACGCCGAGCACGAGGGCGGCCGCGGGGTAGAACCAGCCCGTGCCGGCGACCGGCCACAGCAGGAACGACGTGGCCACCATCACCCAGGAGTAGGCCACGATCTGGCGGGCCACGACCGTCGCGCCGGCCACCACGGGCAGCATCGGCACCTCGGCGGCGGCGTAGTCCTCGCGGTAGCGGATCGCGAGCGCCCAGAAGTGCGGCGGCGTCCAGAAGAACACCACCAGGAACAGCACCACCGGGGCCCAGGCGAGCTCGCCGGTGACGGCCGTCCACCCGATCAGGGCCGGGAAGCACCCGGCCGCACCGCCCCAGACGATGTTCTGGCTGGTGCGCCGCTTGAGGATCATCGTGTAGCCGACGACGTAGAACACGTTCGCCGCCAGGGCCAGCCCGGCCGACAGCCAGTTGACCAGCAGCCCGAGCCACAGGGTCGAGACCACCCCGAGGGCGAGCCCGAAGACCAGCGCGGCCCGCGGCGTGACGATGTGCCGGGGCAGGGCCCGACGGCGCGTGCGCCGCATCCGCTCGTCGATGTCCGCGTCGTACACGCAGTTGAGCGCGTTGGCGCTGCCGGCCGACAGGGTGCCGCCGAGCACGGTCGCGACGACCAGGCCCAGCGGCGGGACGCCCTGCTGGGCCAGGAACATCACCGGGACGGTGGTCAGCAGCAGCAGCTCGATGATGCGCGGCTTGGTGAGCCCGACGTAGGCGGCCAGCACGTCACGCGCGGTCGCCGGACCCTGCGTCCGCTGCGGCGGCGGACACGTGCGGGTCGACGGCGGTCAAAGAGAACCTCGGCGGACTGGTCGGTGGCCTGGAAGTGCCACGCGGGCACCGTCGGAGTCTAGTGCTCCGATCGCCCCGGACGGGCATCCGGGGCGGCGTCGGGCACGGCCCGGTCGTCCGGCGAGACGCGTGGGTGCGGGCGACGGCGCGATCTGAGTAGGCTCACGGACGTGGTGGGGCGCACACCCCCCGGCCGGGCAGCGCGAGGTTTGGCCGCCTGACCAGGTGGCACTGTCCTCATCGAGACCGACCGCCGCTGAGAGGAACCCGCACGTGAGCAAGCTCGAATGGACCGACCTGGACCAGCGCGCCGTCGACACCGCGCGGGTCCTGGCGATGGACGCGGTGCAGAAGGTGGGCAACGGCCACCCCGGCACCGCGATGAGCCTGGCGCCGGTTGCCTACACGCTGTTCCAGAAGGCCATGCGGCACAACCCCGCCGACCCCGACTGGGCCGGGCGCGACCGCTTCGTCCTCTCCGCCGGTCACAGCAGCATCACCCTCTACACCCAGCTCTTCCTCGCCGGCTTCGGCCTCGAGCTCGTCGACCTCAAGGCGCTGCGCACCTGGGGCAGCAAGACCCCGGGGCACCCCGAGCACGGCCACACCGCCGGGGTGGAGACGACCACCGGACCGCTCGGCCAGGGCGTCGGCAACGCGGTCGGCATGGCGATGGCGGCCCGCCGCGAGCGCGGCCTGTTCGACCCCGAGTCGGCTCCGGGCGAGAGCATCTTCGACCACCAGGTCTTCGCGATCTGCAGCGACGGCGACCTCGAGGAGGGCGTCTCGGGTGAGGCCTCGTCCATCGCCGGAACCCAGCAGCTCGGCAACCTGACGCTGATCTACGACGACAACGACATCTCCATCGAGGGCGACACCGACATCGCCTTCACCGAGGACGTCGCCGCGCGCTACGAGGCCTACGGCTGGGACGTGCACCGCATCGACTGGACCAACGGCGGCACGCACTACGAGGAGAACGTCCCGGAGCTGTGGGACGCGCTGGAGAGGTCCCGTCGGGTCACCGACCGGCCCAGCTTCATCGCCCTCAAGACGGTCATCGCCTGGCCGGCCCCCAACGCGCAGGGCACGGGCAAGTCGCACGGCTCGGCGCTGGGCGAGGAGGAGGTCGCCGCGACCAAGCGGATCCTCGGCTTCGACCCCGAGCAGACCTTCGAGGTCCCGCCCGACGTGATCGAGCACACCCGCGGCGCCATCGAGCGCGGCAAGGCGGCCGAGGCGGCCTGGCAGGAGTCCTTCGACGCGTGGGCGTCGCGCTACCGGCAGCGCAAGGAGCTCTTCGACCGGATGCGCACCCGCACGCTCCCCGACGGCTGGGCGAAGGCGCTGCCGTCGTTCCCCGCCGACGAGAAGGGGGTCGCCACCCGCAAGGCCTCCGGTGAGGTGCTCTCCGCGATCGCTCCCGAGCTGCCCGAGCTGTGGGGCGGCTCGGCCGACCTCGCCGAGTCCAACAACACCACGCCGAAGGGCCAGCCCTCCTTCATCCCTGCGGAGTACTCCACCAAGGACTTCAGCGGCGACGAGTACGGTCGGGTGCTGCACTTCGGCATCCGCGAGCACGGCATGGGCTCGATCATGAACGGGATCGCCCTGCACGGTGGCACCCGTGTGTACGGCGGCACGTTCCTGACCTTCTCCGACTACATGCGCGGCGCGGTCCGGCTGGCCGCGCTGATGCAGCTGCCGGTGACCTACGTCTGGACCCACGACTCCATCGGTCTCGGCGAGGACGGCCCGACCCACCAGCCCGTCGAGCACCTGACCGCCCTGCGCGCGATCCCGGGCCTGTCCGTCGTACGCCCCGCCGACGCCAACGAGACCGTCGCGGCCTGGCAGGCGATCCTGGAGAACCCGACCGCCCCCGCCGGCCTGATCCTGACCCGCCAGAACGTCCCGACCTACCCGCGCGGCACCGACGGCTTCGCCGGAACCGAGGGCGTGGCCAAGGGCGGCTACGTCCTGCTCGACGCCGAAGGCGGCTCCCCCGACGTCATCCTGGTCGCCACCGGCTCCGAGGTGCAGCTCGCCGTGCAGGCGCGGTCCCTGCTGGCGGAGAAGGGCGTGCAGGCGCGGGTCGTCTCGATGCCGTGCCGGGAGTGGTTCGACGCGCAGGGGCAGTCCTACCGCGACACCGTCATCCCGCCGATCGTCAAGGCCCGCGTGAGTGTCGAGGCCGGCATCGCGATGAGCTGGGAGGGGCTCGTCGGTTCGACCGGCAAGTGCGTGTCCCTCGAGCACTACGGCGCCTCCGCCGACTTCGCGACGATCTACCGCGAGTTCGGCATCACCGCCGAGGCCGTCGCGCTGGCCGCAGAGGAGAGCATCTCCGACTCCTCCAGCTGACCGATCCACCCTCCGCACCACCACCCGCACACGGACTTCCGGGAGGAACCCCATGACCGAACGACTCAAGGCACTGGCCGACGCAGGCGTCTCCATCTGGCTCGACGACCTGTCCCGCGAACGGCTCGAGACAGGGAACCTCGCCGACCTGGTCAAGAACAGCTCCGTGGTCGGCGTGACCACGAACCCGACGATCTTCGCGGCCGCCCTCTCCGACGGTGAGCGGTACGACGCCCAGGTGCGCGAGCTGGCGAAGGCCGGCAAGGACGCCGACGACGCGATCTTCTCCATCACCACCACCGACGTGCGCGACGCCTGCGACGTGCTCCAGGAGAGCTTCCGGGCCAGTGGTGGCGTCGACGGCCGGGTGTCCATCGAGGTCTCCCCCGGGATGGCGCACGACGAGAAGGCGACGATCGAGGCGGCCAAGCTGCTGTGGGCCGAGGTGGACCGCGAGAACCTCTTCATCAAGATCCCGGCGACCACCGAGGGCGGGCCGGCCATCACCGAGGTGCTCGGCGAGGGCATCAGCGTCAACGTCACGCTGATCTTCGGGCTCGAGCGCTACGACGCCGTCATGGACGCCTACCTCGAGGGACTCGAGAAGGCGAAGGCCAACGGCAAGGACCTCTCCAAGATCCACTCCGTCGCGTCGTTCTTCGTGTCCCGCGTCGACAGCGAGATCGACAAGCGCCTCGGCGAGTCCACCAACCCGCAGGCCGGCAACCTGGTGGGCCTGGCCGGCATCGCCAACGCGCGCCTGGCCTACAAGGCCTACGAGGCGAAGTTCGCCGGCGAGCGGTTCGCGGCGCTCAAGGCCGAGGGCGCCAACACCCAGCGCCCGCTGTGGGCCTCGACCGGCGTCAAGAACCCCGACTACCGCGACACGATGTACGTCACCGACCTCGTCGTCGCGAACACCGTCAACACCATGCCCGAGAAGACCATGCAGGCCTTCGCCGACCACGGCGAGGTCGAGGGCGACCAGGTCACCACGAAGTACGCCGAGGCGCAGCAGGTGATGGACGACCTCGCGACGGTCGGCATCGACTACGACGACGTCATCACCACCCTGGAGCGCGAGGGCGTGGACAAGTTCGTCGCCTCCTGGGACGAGCTCGTCGAGACCGTGAAGGGCCAGCTGGAGGGTGCGAAGCGGTGACCGACGCCCTCGAGGTAGCAGCCACCGGCGCGGCTGCCGAGGCGGTCCGCGCGCACGTCCCCACCCTCGTCGCGGACGGGTTCGCCGGGAGGCTGTTCGCGAAGGACGCCACGCTCTGGGGCCCCGACGCCGAGTCCGAGGCGTCGGTCCGGCTCTCCTGGGTGGGTCTCCCCCGGTCCTCACGCCCGCTCGTCGGTGAGGTCGCCGCGCTGCGCGACGAGCTCGCCGAGGCCGGCGTCGACCACGTCGTGCTCTGCGGCATGGGCGGCTCCTCGCTGGCTCCGGAGGTCATCTGCGCGACGTACGGCGTCGAGCTGGCGGTCCTGGACTCCAGCAACCCCGACCAGGTGCGGGCGGCCCTCGCGGACCGGCTCGACCGCACGGTCGTGGTGGTGTCGAGCAAGTCCGGGTCCACGGTCGAGACCGACTCGCAGCGCCGGGCCTACCAGCAGGCGTTCACCGACGCCGGCATCGACGCGACCACCCGGATCGTGATCGTCACCGACCCGGGCAGCCCGCTCGACAAGCAGTCGCGCGAGGACGGCTACCGCGTCGTCAACGCCGACCCCGACGTGGGCGGGCGCTACTCCGCCCTGACCGCCTTCGGGCTGGTGCCGAGCGGCCTCGCAGGGGCCGACATCGGCCGGCTGCTCGACGAGGCCGAGGCGGTCGCCGACCTGCTCGCCGACGACGACGAGGCCAACCCCGGCCTGCGCCTCGGCGCCGCGATGGCCGGCACCGACCCGCTGCGCGACAAGCTCGTGCTGGTCGACGAGGGCTCCGGGCTGGTCGGCTTCGCCGACTGGGCCGAGCAGCTGATCGCGGAGAGCACCGGCAAGCACGGCACCGGCGTGCTGCCGGTCGTGGTCGCCGGCGACACCGCCCCCGAGGTCGCGCTGCCGCCGCACGACGTGACGGTCGCCCGGATCGCCGCCGACGAGGACGCCGCGGCCGACACGGACCCCGCCGACGAGGCGAGCCACGCGACGGGCTCGGACGTCGTGGTCACCGGCTCGCTCGGCGCCCAGCTGCTGCTGTGGGAGGTCGCGACCGCGGCCGCCGGCCGGCTGCTCGGGATCAACCCGTTCGACCAGCCGGACGTCGAGAGCGCCAAGTTGGCCGCCCGGTCCATGCTCGAGGGCAGCCCGGACAGCACGCCGGCCGACCTCACCGACGGCGCCGTCGAGGTCCGGGCGCTCGGCGGGGACTGGCTCGGCGACGCCTCGTCCCTGAAGGACGCGGTCACGGCCCTGCTCGCGCAGGTCGACCCCGACCACGGCTACCTCGCCGTGATGGCCTACCTCGACCGGCTCGACGTCAGCGACCTCGCCGACGTGCGCGGCGCCCTGGCGCACCGGGTGCGCCGGCCCGTCACCTTCGGGTGGGGACCGCGCTTCCTGCACTCGACGGGCCAGTTCCACAAGGGCGGTCCCGCGGTCGGCGTCTACCTCCAGGTCACCGGCGAGCCCGCCGAGGACCTGCCGGTGCCCGGCAAGGACTACACCTTCGGCCGGCTCGTCGCGGCCCAGTCCGCGGGCGACGCCCGGGTGCTGGCCGACCACGGGCGGCCGGTGCTGCGCGTGCACCTGACCGACCAGGCCGCCGGGCTGGCGGCGCTGCGCGAGGCGCTCTCGTGAGGACGGCGTGAGCCCGGTGCAGCGGGCGGGCTCCGGTAGCGCCGGCAGCAGCGGGGGCAGCACCGTCACGAACCCGCTCCGCGACCCGCAGGACCGGCGGTTGCCCCGCATCGCCGGGCCCTGCGGGATGGTGATCTTCGGGGTCACCGGGGACCTGTCGCGCAAGAAGGTCATGCCGGCGATCTACGACCTCGCCAGCCGGGGGTTGCTCCCGCCCGGGTTCTCCCTGGTCGGGTTCGCCCGCCGCGACTGGGCCGACCAGGACTTCGCGCAGATCGTGCACGACTCGGTCAAGCAGCACGCCCGCACCGAGTTCCGCGAGGAGGTCTGGCAGCAGCTCGCGGAGGGCTTCCGCTTCGTCCCCGGCGACTTCGCCGACGACCTCGCCTTCGACACGCTGCGCCAGACCATCACCGACCTGGACCGGGTCCGCGGCACCGGCGGCAACCACGCGTTCTACCTCTCGATCCCGCCGAAGTTCTTCCCCGACGTGATCGGCCAGCTCAAGGAGCACGGCCTCGCCGACCCCGGCGTGGACAGCTGGCGGCGGGTCGTGGTCGAGAAGCCCTTCGGTTCCGACCTGGCCAGCGCCCGGCACCTCAACGACGTGATCTCGGAGGTGTTCCCGCCGGAGTCGGTCTTCCGCATCGACCACTACCTCGGGAAGGAGACCGTCCAGAACATCCTGGCGATGCGGTTCTCCAACGCGATGTTCGAGCCGATCTGGAACGCCAACTACGTCGACCACGTGCAGATCACGATGGCCGAGGACATCGGCATCGGCGGCCGGGCGGGCTACTACGACGGCATCGGCGCGGCTCGCGACGTCATCCAGAACCACCTCATGCAGCTGATGGCCCTGATCGCGATGGAGGAGCCGACCTCCTTCGAAGCCCGCAGCCTGCGCATCGAGAAGCAGAAGGTGCTCGAGTCCGTCGTGCTGCCCCGCCGCCTCGACCTGCCACCGCCCGCGGGCAGTACCTCGAGGGCTGGGCGGGCGGCGAGAAGGTCCTCGGCTACCTCGAGGAGCAGGACATCCCGTCCGACTCCCACACCGAGACCTACGCCGCGGTGCGCCTCGACATCGAGACCCGCCGCTGGGCCGGGCGTGCCGTTCTACCTGCGCGCCGGCAAGCGTCTGGGTCGCCGGGTCACCGAGGTGGCGGTCGTCTTCAAGCGCGCACCGCACCTGCCGTTCACCGAGACCGCCACCGAGGAGCTCACCCAGAACGCCCTGGTGATCCGGGTGCAGCCCGACGAGGGCATCACGCTCCGCTTCGGCTCGAAGGTGCCCGGGCAGCTCGATGGAGATCCGCGACGTCAACATGGACTTCGCGTACGGCGGCTCGTTCACCGAGTCCTCCCCGGAGGCCTACGAGCGGCTGATCCTGGACGTGCTGCTCGGCGACCCGCCGCTGTTCCCGCAGCACGAGGAGGTCGAGCTGTCCTGGAAGGTCCTCGACCCGATCGTGGACTACTGGGCCACGGCACGGCAAGCCCGACACCTACCCCTCCGGCGGCTGGGGCCCGGCCTCGGCCGACGCCATGCTGGCCCGCGACGGCCGGGTCTGGAGGCGGCCGTGACCCACCCCGTCCGCTCGCCGCGCTCCACGTCTCCGAGGGGACCCCGCATGATCGAGCTCGTCGACACCAACTCCAGCGCGATCGCCGCCGAGTTCGTGCGGGCCCGACGGCGCTCCGGCAGCCCCGCGATGGGGATGATGATGACGCTGGTCGATCGTGGCCGACGAGGACGACGCCGAGGCCGCGATGACCGCGGCGCGGGCCGCCTCGCGGGAGCACCCGGCGCGGATCCTCGGCGTCGTGGTCGGCGACGGCCGCGGCGCTCCCGGGTCGACGCCCAGGTCGGCATCGGCGTCCGGCGTGTCCGGTGAGCGCGCGCTGATCCGGCTCTCCGGCGAGGTGACCAAGCACGCCGACTCGGTCGTGCTGCCGCTGCTGCTGCCCGACTCCCCCGTCGTCGTCTGGTGGCCCGGGCGCGCCCCCGACGACCCGGCCGCCGACCCGCTGGGCCGGCTGGGCACCCGCCGGATCACCGACGCGGCCTCGGTGCCCACCAGCAGGGCCCGCGCGATGCTCACCCAGTGCACCGCCTACGCACCGGGCAACACCGACCTGGCCTGGACCCGGATCACCGGCTGGCGGGCGCTGCTGGCCGCCGCGCTCGACCAGACCCGGACACGGTGCTGTCCGCCTCGGTGACCGCCGAGCGGGTCAGCCCGAGCGCCGACCTGCTCTCGGCCTGGCTGGGCGACCGGCTGCGCTCGACGTACGCCGCGCGCAGCTCGCCGGGCCCGGCATCACCGAGGTGGTGCTGACCACCCGGCACGGCGACATCCGCGTCACCCGCAGCGACGGCCGGCTGGCCACGCTCTCCTCGCCGAACCAGCCCGACCGGCCGGTGGCGCTCAAGCGCCGCGACCTCGACGAGCTGCTGTCCGAGGAGCTGCGCCGCCTCGACCCCGACGACGTCTACGCCGAGACGGTGCAGCAGATGGCCGCCGGCGGACCGAAGACCGCGGAAGGCCCCGGAAGGCCGCGCGGCCAGGAAGAGCACGGCGAAGAAGAGCGCCACGAAGGCCACGGCGGCCGCCCGGCCAGGAAGGCCGCCGATGCCCGAGCCCGAGATCCTGCCGCTCCGCACCCGACGCGCTCGCCGCGGCCGTGGCCGCGCGCGCTGGTCGCCGGCTCGCGGCGCTGCAGGCCGCAGGGCCGGGTCCCCGCGATCGCGCTGACCGGCGGCACCATCGCGGTGCAGATCCACGAGGCCGTGCTGGCCGGCCCGGCCACGACGGGCGTCGACTGGTCCGGGTCGACGTGTGGTGGGGCGACGAGCGCTACGTCCCGGCCGACGACGCCGAGCGCAACGACGGGCAGGCCCGCGCGGCGCTGCTGGACCACGTGCCGGTCGACCCGGCCCGGGTGCACGAGATGCCCGCCTCCGACGGCGGCCACGACGCCTCGACGACGCCGCGGCGGCGTACGGCGAGGAGCGTCCGCAGCGAAGGGCACGCGGACCGCTTCGACGTCGTGATGCTCGGCGTGGGACCCGACGGGCACGTGGCCTCGCTGTTCCCGGGCTACCCGCAGCTCGACGTGGAGGACGTCGCGGTCGGCGGTCGACGGACTCCCCCAAGCCGCCGCCGGAGCGGGTCAGCCTGACCTTCGGCGCCCTCAACCGACCCGAGGAGGTGTGGTTCGTGGTGGCCGGCGACGGCAAGGCCGACGCGGTCGCCGCGGCGCTGGCACCGAGGCGGGACCGACCTGCACGACGTCCCGGCGGCCGGGGTGCACGGCCGAGGCGCACGGTGTGGTTCCTCGACGAGGGCTCGGCCTCGCGGCTGTCCCCGGGCTCGAGCCCCGAGCCGACGCTCGACGACCGGGTCGATCCGTGGACGCGCGACCGGGCTAGAAGACGATCTCGCCGCGCTTGCGGCGGGCCCGCAGGGTCGTGATCGCCTCGTCGAGGATGTCTCGGCCTCCTTGTCGGAGCGCCGCTCCTTCACGTAGGCGAGGTGGGTCTTGTAGGGCTCGATCTTCGGCGGCGGCGGCGGGTTGTCGGAGTCCAGGCTCGCCGGCAGGCCGCAGCGGGGGCAGTCCCAGGAGTCGGGGATCGTCGCCTCGACGGCGAAGGTGATCACCGACTCGTGCTCGTGGGCGCAGAAGTAGACGACCCGCTGGCGCGGTGCCGACTCGCCCCGCTCGGCCTCCCCCATCGGCCCTGCCCCGACCCGGCTTCCGCGGATCGCGTTTCCTCCACCTGTGCCACGCTGCGTGCTCCTGTCAGTGCGACAGGCGGTCGTCGGCCGGTGCTGCCGGACTTGAGGAGCAGGCCGAGGGCGACGATGCAGGCGAACCAGATCACACCCGCGCCGATGGTGATGCGGTCGAGGTTGCGTCTCGGCCACCGAGGAGCCACCGAGGCCGCTGGAGACCCCGCCGCCGAACATGTCCGAGAGCCCGCCGCCCCTGCCCTTGTGCAGGAGGACGAGCAGGATGAGCAGCAGGCTGGTCGCGATGAGCAGCACGGTGAAGGCGATGACCACGGTGGGAGATCCTAGCTCACGGCGGCGGCTCAGATGACAGGCATGTCGTAGAAGCGGCAGATCCCGCCGAACTCGTCGGCCTGGAGGCTGGCTCCCCCGACGAGGGCAGCCGTCGACGTCGGCCTTCTCCATGATGCCGGCGACGTTCGCGGCCTTCACCGACCCGCCGTACAGCACCCGGACGGCCTCCGCGGCCTCCGGCGACCACGCCTCGGCGATGCGGGCGCGGATCGCCGCGCACACCTCCTGGGCGTCGTCGGGGGTGGCGACCTCGCCGGTGCCGATCGCCCAGACCGGCTCGTAGGCGATGACCAGCGCGCCCACCTGCTCGGCGCTGAGCCCGGCGAGGGAGCCGTCGACCTGGGCGAGGGTGTGCTCGACCTGACGGCCCTCCTTGCGGACCTCGAGGCCCTCGCCGACGCAGACGATCGGGGTCATCGACGCCTCGATGGCCTTCGTCGCCTTGGCGTTGACGAGCGCGTCGGACTCCTCGTGGTACTCGCGCCGCTCGGAGTGACCGACCACGACGTAGGAGCAGCCGAGCTTGGCCAGCATCGCCGCGGAGATCTCGCCGGTGTAGGCGCCCTCGTCGTGGGTGGAGACGTCCTGGGCGCCGTACCTGATCTCGAGCCGGTCGCCGTCGACGAGGGTCTGCACGCTGCGCAGGTCGGTGTACGGCGGCACGACGACCACCTCGACCTTGCGGTAGTCGTGCTTCTTGTCCGACAGGGTCCACGCGAGCTTCTGGACGAGGACCACCGCCTCCTGGTGGTTGAGGTTCATCTTCCAGTTGCCCGCCATCAGCGGGACACGGCTCTGGGGCATGGGTGGTCGACTCCTGTGCGTGGTGGTGCGGCTGGTGAGGTCTGGTTTGGCCGAGCGGGCCGAGCGGGCCGAGCAGGGTGGTCGGGGTCAGTCGGCGAGCACGTCGATGCCCGGGAGGGCCTTGCCCTCGAGGTACTCCAGGCTCGCTCCTCCGCCGGTCGAGATGTGGCCGAACGCCGCCTCGTCGAAGCCCAGCGTGCGCACCGCGGCCGCGGAGTCGCCGCCGCCCACGACCGACAGGCCGTCGACGTGGGTCAGCGCCTCGGCGACGGCGCGGGTGCCGCCGGCGAACGCCGGGAACTCGAAGACGCCCATCGGTCCGTTCCAGAACACCGTGCGCGCGTCGGCGAGCGCGGCCGCGAAGGCCTTGCCGGACTCGGGCCCGATGTCGAGGCCGATCTGGTCGGCCGGGATCGCGTCCGCGGCCACCACCGTGGGCGTCGCGTCGGCGGCGAACTCCGGCGCCACCACGATGTCGGTGGGCAGGAGGATCCTCACCCCGGAGCTCTCGGCGCGGGCGAGGTACTCGCGGCAGACGTCGAGCTGGTCGCTCTCGAGCAGGCTCCGGCCGACCTCGAGGCCCTGGGCGGCCAGGAACGTGAAGACCATCCCGCCGCCGATCAGCAGCGTGTCGGCCTTGCCGAGCAGGTTGTCGATGACGCCGAGCTTGTCGGAGACCTTCGAGCCGCCGAGGACGACGACGTAGGGACGGGCCGGGTCCTCGGTGAGGCGCCGCAGCACGTCCACCTCGCGGGCGACGAGGCCGCCCATGGCGTGCGGAAGCCGCTGGGCCACGTCGTAGACGGAGGCCTGCTTGCGGTGCACGACGCCGAAGCCGTCGCTGACGAACAGGTCGGCCAGTGCCGCGAGCCGGTCGGCGAACTCGCCGCGCTCGGCCTCGTCCTTGCTGGTCTCGCCGGCGTTGAAGCGGACGTTCTCCAGCACGGCGACCTGGCCGTCCTGCAGGCCCTCCGCGGTCTCCCGGGCGGACTCGCCCACGGTGTCGGTCGCGAAGGCGACCTCGGCGCCGAGCAGCTCGCCGAGGCGGGCCGCGACCGGGCGCAGGGAGTACGCGGGGTCCGGAGCGCCCTTGGGGCGGCCGAGGTGGGCGACCACGAGGACGCGCGCGCCGGCGTCGGTCAGGGTGGTGATGGTGGGCACGCTGGCGCGGATGCGGCCGTCGTCGGTGATGCGGTCGCCGTCGAGCGGGACGTTGAGGTCGGACCGCACGAGCACGCGCTTGCCGCGTACGTCGCCGAGCCGCGCCAGGTCGTCGGGCTGGGTCATGTCGCTCTGGGTCGGACGGGTCAGAGGGTCTCGCCGACGTAGGCGATCAGGTCGACGAGGCGGCTGGAGTAGCCCCACTCGTTGTCGTACCAGCCGATGACCTTGACCTGGTTGCCGATGACCTTGGTCATGCCGGCGTCGAAGATGCACGAGGCCGGGTCGGTGACGATGTCGGTCGAGACGATCGGGTCCTCGGTGTAGCGCAGGAGCTAGCGGCCGTCGGCGGCGGCCTTGACCGCGGCGTTGACCTCCTCGGCGGTGGTCTCGCGGCCGGCCTCGAAGGTGAGGTCGGTGGCCGAGCCGGTGGGCAGCGGCACCCGCATCGCGTAGCCGTCGAGCTTGCCCTTGAGCTCGGGCAGCACGAGGGCGATCGCCTTGGCGGCACCGGTCGAGGTCGGGACCATGTTGAGCGCGGCGGCGCGGGCCCGGCGGAGGTCCTTGTGCGGCGCGTCCTGGAGGTTCTGGTCCTGGGTGTAGGCGTGGATGGTCGTCATCAGGCCCTTGACGATGCCGAACTCGTCGTGCAGCGCCTTGGCCATCGGGGCGAGGCAGTTGGTGGTGCACGAGGCGTTCGAGATCACGGTGTGCGCCGCGGCGTCGTAGTCGGTGTGGTTGACGCCCATCACGACGGTGATGTCCTCGTTGGAGGCGGGCGCCGAGATGATGACCTTCTTGGCGCCGGCGTCGACGTGGGCGCGCGCCTTGGTGGCGTCGGTGAAGAAGCCGGTGGACTCGACGACGACGTCGACCTCGAGCTCCTTCCACGGCAGGTTGCCCGGCTCCCTCTCGGCCAGGATCTTCAGCGTGCTGTCGCCGATCTGGATGCCGCCCTCGACCACCGAGACGTCCTCGGGGTAGCGGCCCAGGATCGAGTCGTACTTGAGCAGGTGCGCCATCGTCTTCAGGTCACCGAGGTCGTTGGCGGCGACGATCTCGATGTCGGCGCCGGACGCCTGCACGGCGCGGTAGAAGTTGCGGCCGATGCGGCCGAAGCCATTGATACCCACGCGAACGGTCACGGGAGGTCTCTCCTCGATACAGAGTCTCTGAGTCACAGGTCTGCGACGCCGGTCCCGTGTCTCGGCCGCGGTGCGGGACGTGCCACGGGCAGCGTCACGGCAACGACCCTACCGTCTGCGGGTGGGGGTGCCAGTGCCGTCCGTCGTACGTCCCGGTAACCATCGACCCGTTGACAACGAGGTGGCCGGTGGCGACAGATCCAGGGCCGCCGGGCGGGTCGGGAAGGGGCCGCTCAGGCCTGCTCGGCGAGCATCTCCGGAGTCAGGCTGGACTCGGTGTCGGGGACGCCGAGCTCCTGGGCGCGCTTGTCCGCCATCGCCAGCAGCCGACGGATCCGGCCGGCGATGGCGTCCTTGGTCAGCGGCGGGACGTGCAGCTGGCCGAGCTCCTCGAGCGAGGCCTGCTTGTGCTCGAGCCGCAGGTCGCCCGCCGAGCTTGAGGTGGTCGGGGATCTCCTCGCCGAGGATCTCCAGCGCCCGCTCGACCCGCGCGCCGGCGGCGACCGCGGCCCGCGCGGAGCGACGCAGGTTGGCGTCGTCGAAGTTGGCGAGGCGGTTCGCGGTCGCCCGGACCTCGCGGCGCATCCGCCGCTCCTCCCAGGCCATCAGCGACTCGTGCGCGCCGAGGCGGGTGAGCAGCGCGCCGATCGCGTCGCCGTCGCGGATCACCACGCGGTCCACGCCGCGGACCTCGCGGGCCTTCGCCGAGATGCCGAGGCGGCGGGCCGCGCCGACCAGCGCGAGCGCGGCCTCGGGGCCGGGGCAGGTGACCTCCAGGGAGGAGGACCGGCCGGGCTCGGTGAGCGACCCGTGCGCGAGGAAGGCGCCGCGCCAGGCGGCCACGGCGTCGCAGCCGGCCCCCGAGACGACCTGCGGGGGCAGCCCCACGACGGGGCGGCCGCGTCCGTCGAGCAGCCCGGTCTGCCGGGCGAGGGCCTCGCCGTCGCGGACCACGCGGACGACGTAGCGGCTGCCCTTGCGGATGCCGTTGCCGGAGACCATCACGACGTCGGAGGGGTGGCCGTAGACCTCGGCGATGTCGCGGCGCAGCCGACGCGCGGCGCCGCCGGTGTCGAGCTCGGCCTCGACCACGATGCGGCCGCTGACGATGTGCAGCCCGCCGGCGAACCTCAGCATCGAGGAGACCTCCGACTTGCGGCAGCAGGCCTTCGTCACCTGCGTGTTGGCCAGCTCCGCCTTCACCTGTGCCGTCATCGCCATGCGCCCGATCCTGCCACGTCAGTCCACCCGTCGGAGAAGTTGCGGACCCGGTCGGCGCACTGCAACGCGCTCGTCGGCGGACGCGCGACAGGTCGCGGCGACCGGGGAAGCGTCCACCTTATGCTCCCCCGAACACGCCGGCGTAGGCGCGGGTCAGCTTGCCCGGGTCGTGGCGCGGCGTCCCGTCGTCCGCGGCCAGGTCGGCCACCACCAGCCGCGCTCCGAGGGAGCCCGCGGTGCGCTCCAGGCCGGCCCGGTCGACGACCGAGCGGTGGTCGGCGAGCACCACGTCGACGGTGAGCCCCGGCGCGTGCTCGGCCAGCACCTCGAGGTGGTTCTCGGGCGAGAAGCCGTCGGTCTCGCCGGCCTGCGGCTCGAGGTTGACCGTCACCACGGTCCGCGCCGCGGAGGCGACGAGCGCGGCGCGCAGCCCGGGCACGAGCAGGTGCGGGATGACGCTGGTGAACCACGACCCGGGACCGAGGACGACCCAGTCGGCGGCGGCGACCGCGTCGAGCGCCTGCGGGCAGGCGGGCGGGTCCTCCGGGTCCAGGCGCACGGCGCTGACCCGGCCGCTGGTGGAGGCGACCTCGACCTGGCCGCGCACGGTGGTGAGCGCCTCCGGGTCGGCCGGGTCGAGGCCGGCGACCGCGGCGGTGATGTCCATCGGGGTCACCGCCATCGGCAGCACGCGGCCCTGCGCGCCGAGCAGCCGGCCCACCCAGTCGAGGCCGTCGACGTGGTCGCCGAGGAGCTCCCACAGGGTGACGATGAGCAGGTTGCCGACGGCGTGCTGGTCCATCTCGCCGTCGCTGGCGAAGCGGTGCTGCAGCACCTGCGCCCAGGTGCGGCCCCAGTCGTCGTCGCCGCACAGGGCCGACAGCGCCTGCCGCAGGTCGCCGGGCGGCAGCACGCCGAACTCGCGGCGCAGCCGCCCCGACGAGCCGCCGTTGTCGGCGACCGTCACGATCGCCGTCAGGTCGGTCACGACGTGCCGCAGGGCGGCGAGGTTGGCCGCGAGCCCGTGGCCCCCGCCGAGCGCGACGACCCGGAGGTCGAGCGGGCCCGGTCCCGCTGACGATGGGCCGGTCACTCGCGGCCCAGGTCGCGGTGCTCGGGGCGGGCGTCGAGCCCGACGGCACGCAGCCGCGCGGCGATCTCCTCGGTCATCGCGACGCTGCGGTGCTTGCCGCCCGTGCAGCCGACGGCCACCGTCATGAAGCGCTTGCCCTCGCGCAGGTAGCCCGCGCTGACCGTCTGCAGCAGCGGGACGTACTGGTCGAGGAAGGTCTGCGCCTCGGGCCGGTCCTTGACGTAGACGCCACCTCGAGGTCGCGCCCGGACAGCGCCCGCAGCTCGGGGACCCAGTGCGGGTTGGGCAGGAAGCGCATGTCGGCGACCAGGTCGGCGTCGACCGGGATGCCGTACTTGAAGCCGAAGCTGACGACGGTCGCCTTGAGCGAGGTGGTCGAGGCGGTGCCGAACGCGCCGGCGACCTTGTCGGTGAGCTGGTGCACGTTGAGCGCGCTGGTGTCGATGACGATGTCGGCCTCGGCGCGCAGCTCGGCGAGCACCACCCGCTCGCGGCGCAGGCCGTCGAGCAGCCGGCCGCCCTCCTGGAGCGGGTGCGGCCGGCGGGCGGCCTCCTGCCGGCGGACCAGCACCTCGTCGCCGGCCTCGAGGAACAGCAGCGTGGTGCGCCGTGCCGGTGGCGCCGCTGCGCGAGCACCTCCTGCAGGCCGGTGAAGAACGACCCGGAGCGTACGTCGACCACGACCGCGATCGGCTGGAGGGTGCCGCGGGTCTCGTCGACCAGCCGGACCACGTCCGAGACGCAGCTGCGGCGGCAGGTTGTCGACGACGAAGAAGCCGAGGTCCTCGAGCTCCTTGGCGGCCGTGCTGCGGCCGGCGCCGGTCATGCCGGTGACGACGACGACCTCGCCGCGCTGGTCGGGGTCGGCCCGGTCGGCGGTGACGTCCGCCTCACGACTCCTCGATCTCTCCGGTCGCGGTGTTCGACGCTGACGGTCTGACGGCCGCGGCGGCCTGCTGCTGCGACCGCGGCCTCGACGATGGCCTCGGCGGTGCGGGGGCCGATGCCGGGCACCTCGGCGATCTCGTCGACTGTCGGCCGTCGCGCAGCCGCTTCAGCGAGCCGAAGCGCCTGAGCAGGCTCTTGCGGCGCACCTCGCCCAGCCCGGGCACGTCGTCGAGCAGGCTCTCGACCATGCTCTTGGAGCGCCGCGACCGGTGGTGGGTGATGGCGAAGCGGTGCGCCTCGTCGCGCACCCGCTGGAGGAGGTAGAGCCCCTCGCTGGTGCGCGGGCAGGATGACCGGGTCCTCCTGGGAGGGCAGCCAGACCTCCTCGAGCCGCTTGGCGAGGCCGCAGACCGGGACGTCGTCGATGCCGAGCTCGTCGAGGGCACGCTGGGCGGCGGCTACCTGGGGCGGGCCGCCGTCGACGACGACGAGCCCGGGCGCGTAGGCGAACTTCTTCGGCCGGCCGGTGTCTGGGTCGACCAGCATCGGGCCGGCCGGGCGTCCGGGCCCTCGTCGGGACCTGGGACTCGCCGACCTCGCCGGTCTCGACGCGCTCGTCGAGCATCCGGCGGAAGCGGCGGGTGATCACCTCGTGCATCGAGGCGACGTCGTTCTGGCCCTCGACGCCCTTGATCACGAAGCGGCGGTACTCGCTCTTGCGGGCCAGGCCGTCCTCGAAGACCACCATCGAGGCGACCACCTCGGTGCCCTGCAGGTTGGAGATGTCGTAGCACTCGATGCGCAGCGGCGCCGTCGGGCAGCTCGAGCGCCTGCTGGATCTCCTCGAGCGCACGGTTGCGGGTGGTCAGGTCGCTGGCCCGCTTGGTCTTGTGCAGCCCGAGCGCCTGCAGCGCGTTGCGGGCGACGGTCTCCTGCAGGGCCTTCTTGTCGCCGCGCTGCGGGACCCGCAGGGACACCCGCGAGCCCCGGAGGTCGCTGAGCCACTGCTCGAGCGCCGGGGCGTCGTCGGGCAGCGCGGGCACGAGCACCTCGCGCGGGATCGAGTCGCCGACCTCGCCGTCGTACAGCTGCAGGAGGAAGCGCTCGACCAGCCCGCCGGTGTCGGCGTCGTCGACCTTGTCCGCGACCCAGCCGCGCTGGCCGCGGATCCGGCCGCCGCGGACGTAGAAGATCTGGACGGCGACCTCGAGCGGGTCCTCGGCGAACGCGATCACGTCGGCGTCGGTGCCGTCGCCGAGCACGACCTGCTGCTTCTCCAGCGCCCGGTTGAGCGCGCCCATGTCGTCGCGCAGCCGCGCGGCGCGCTCGTAGTCCTGGGCGGCCGAGGCGGCGTACATCTCCTTCTCGAGGCGCTTGGTGAACGTCGTGGTCTGGCCGGACATGAAGTCGCAGAAGTCGTCGACGATGTCGCGGTGCTCCTCGGCGGTGACCCGGCCGACGCACGGCGCCGAGCACTTGCCGATGTAGCCGAGCAGGCAGGGCCGGCCGATCTGGGAGGAGCGGGTGAACACGCCGTTGGAGCACGAGCGCATCGGGAACACCCGCAGCAGCAGGTCGACCGTCTCGCGGATCGCCCAGGCATGGGAGTAGGGGCCGTAGTAGCGGGTGCCGCGCTTCTTGGCGCCGCGCCCGACCATCACCCGCGGGAACTCCTCGCCGAGGGTGACCGCGAGCCAGGGATAGGACTTGTCGTCGCGGTACTTCACGTTGAAGCGCGGGTCGAACTCCTTGATCCAGGAGTACTCCAGCTGGAGTGCCTCGACCTCGGTGTTGACGACCGTCCACTCGACGGCGGCCGCCGTGGTCACCATCGACGCCGTGCGCGGGTGCAGGTTGACGATGTCCTGGAAGTACGACGTCAGCCGGGAGCGGAGGTTCTTCGCCTTGCCGACGTAGACCACGCGGCCGCGGTCGTCGCGGAACTTGTAGACACCGGGCGAGGTCGGGATCGACCCCGCTGCGGGGCGGTACGTCGTCGGGTCGGCCACCGTCCAACCCTACGGGGGGCCGCCGACGCTCCCCGCGCGCCCGACTGGCTTCTCAATGTCTAGTTGATTACTGTTGTTACATGGGATGTGTCGACGGCCACGGCCTGCGCCTGACCGGGGGTGAGGACGCCGTCGGGGCCTACAACCGCGGCGTGCAGTGTCTGCTGCGGCTCGAGGAGGGCTCGCTGCACGCGGTGGCTGCCTCGGTCGCCCTCGACCCCACCTTCGCCCTCGGGCACGCCGCGCTCGCGCTGCTCGGGCACGAGCTCTGCGCACCCGTCGACGTCGAGGCGCGGCTGCTCGACGCCCGCCGGCACGTCGGCCGCGGCACGGAGCGCGAGCGCAGCCACGTCGAGGCGGTCGAACGGCATGTCGCCGGCGACTCCGGCCCGCTGGTCGCGCACCTGCGACGGCACCCCACCGACGCGCTGCTGCTCTCGGTGGCCGTGCCCACGATCGCGTTCGCGGGCGTGACGACGGTCCCCGCCGAGGCGTGGGCGCTGGTCGAGCACTGCGCTCCGGCGTACGGCGACGACTGGTGGTTCACCGGCTTGCTGGCGTTCGTGCGCCAGGAGCAGGGCCGCTTCGACGAGGCGATGGACCTCTCCTGCCTCTCGCTCGACGTCGAGCCCGGCGCCGGCCACTCCGCCCACGCCCGCGCGCACGCGCACTACGAGACCGCCGACCACGCCGACGGGCTGCGCTGGATGGACTCCTGGATCCACGGGGCCGGCTCGCAGGTCGACAGCCTCAGCCACTTCTCCTGGCAC
This sequence comes from uncultured Actinomycetota bacterium, assembly GCA_963781745.1. GTDB lineage: Bacteria > Actinomycetota > Actinomycetes > Propionibacteriales > Nocardioidaceae > Nocardioides_B. The sequence continues at coordinate 447,583 of CAWAHH010000004.1, forward strand.
GCCGCGATGCACGAGCTCTCGCTCGGCGACCTCGACGCGGTCCGGCGGCGCTACGAGACCGAGCTCCGGCCGCACCCCGCGATGGGCTGCCGCACCCTCGTCGACACCGGGTCGCTGCTGTGGCGCTGGGCGCTCACCCCCGGCAGCGGGTCGGTGCCGGGGATGGACGAGGTGCTGCGCGTCGTCGACGACGCCCTGCTCGCCACGCCGCCCACGCCGTTCATGGCGCTGCACGCCGCCGTCGCGCTCTGCGCCGCCGAGGACGCCGACGGCCTGGCCACCCTGGCCCGCTCCTGCGCGGGCCGCGCCGACGCGACGCACCGCGAGGTCGCGGCGCCGCTGGCCCGCGCCCTGCGTCGGCTCGTCCTGGGCGACCCGTCGGGCGCGGCCGACGACCTCGCCGCCCTGGACCGGCAGACCTGGCGGCTCGGCGGCAGCGACGCGCAGCGCGAGGTCGTCGAGGAGACCCGCATCTGCGCGCTGCTGCGCGCCGGCCGCTACGCCGACGCCCTCGTCGTCATCGACCGGCGCCTCGACCGGCGCCGCTGTCGTCGCGACGAGTGGTTCCAGGCCGAGGCTCAGCTCACCGAGATCTGGTCGCCCTTCACCGAGACCTTCTTGGCCGCGAGCGGCGACGGTGCCGGGCCGGACAGCACGGAGCCGTCCGTGATGGAGTAGTGGCTGCCGTGGCACCGGCAGATGATCTCGCCGGCGTCGATCTCGGTGACCGGGCACTTCTGGTGCGTGCAGATCGACGTGAACGCCTTGAAGTCGCCGTCCGTCGGCTGGGTCACCACGACCTGGGGGTCGGTGAGGATCTTGCCCCCTCCGACGGGTACGTCGGACGTGGGGACGGTCGTGCCGCCCGAGCCACCGCCAGAGTCGTTGCCGCCGTCGCCCGAGTCGTCGCCCGAGTCGTCGCCGGAGTCGTCGCCGGAGTCGTTGTCGTTCGAGTCGTTGCTGTCACTGCTGTCGTTCGACCCGTCGGCCGAGTCGCCGTCGCCGTCGGAGCCGCCGCACGCGGCCAGCACCGGCAGGGCCAGGCCCGAGACCGCCGCGCCGCGCAGCAGCATCCTGCGGGTGACGTCGACGTCCCCGGGGCGGTGCGGTGCCGGGCTCGTCGTCAGCTCGTCGAGGTTGTCCGTCATGACCACTCCTGGGGTGGGGAACCGTTGAAGGTCACACCCTGCCACGCGAGACCGACCGTTCCCTGAGAGGTCCCTGAGGATCGCATGACCATCCGGTCACGTCCTTGCAGCCTGCAGGTGTCCTTGTCTGCGCCCCGGCAGGCTCCCGGCTCGGGCCCGATGGAGCACCTCAGGCGGACCGGCGCGTCCGCGACGAGGACGTGCGGGTGCTGCTCCCGGCCGCCTTCGTCGTGGTCGATCCCGCCTTCCTCGTGGTCGATCCCGCATTCGTCGTGCTCGATCCCGCCGCCTTGGTCGCCCTGCTCGGCTTCGCGGCGGCGGCCTTCGTGGTGGCGGACGCCCGGCGGCGCTTGACGGGCTCGGGCTGGCGGGCCGGGCTCGCCTCGAGAAGCGGACGCAGGAACTCCCCGGTGTAGCTGTCGGGGTGCGCCGCGACCTGCTCGGGGGTGCCCTCCGCGACGACGTACCCGCCGCGGTTGCCACCCTCGGGACCCATGTCGACCAGCCAGTCGGCGGTCTTGATGACGTCGAGGTTGTGCTCGATGACCAGCACGGTGTTGCCCTGGTCGACGAGCTGGCCGAGCACCAGCAGGAGCTTGCGGATGTCCTCGAAGTGCAGGCCGGTGGTGGGCTCGTCGAGGACGTAGACCGTGCGGCCGGTGGACCGCTTCTGCAGCTCGGCGGCGAGCTTGACCCGCTGCGCCTCGCCGCCGGACAGGGTCGGCGCGGGCTGCCCGAGGCGGACGTAGCCGAGCCCGACGTCGTTGAGGGTGCGCATGTGCCGCGAGATGGCCGGGATCGCCTCGAAGAAGTCGGCGGCCTCCTCGATCGGCATGTCGAGCACCTCGGCGATGGTCTTGCCCTTGTAGTGCACCTCGAGGGTCTCGCGGTTGTAGCGGGCGCCGTGGCAGACCTCGCACGGGACGTAGACGTCCGGCAGGAAGTTCATCTCGATCTTGATGGTGCCGTCGCCGGCGCACGCCTCGCAGCGGCCGCCCTTGACGTTGAAGGAGAACCGGCCCTGCTGGTAGCCCCGCATCTTCGCCTCGGCCGTGGACGCGAAGAGCTTGCGGACGTGGTCGAAGACGCCGGTGTAGGTGGCCGGGTTGGACCGCGGGGTGCGGCCGATCGGCGACTGGTCGACGTGGATCACCTTGTCGACGTGGTCGAGCCCCTCGATGCGGCGGTGCCGTCCCGGGACCGTGCGGGCGTTGTAGATCTGCTTGGCCAGCGAGGTGTAGAGGATGTCGTTGACCAGGGTGGACTTGCCCGGACCCCGAGACGCCGGTGACCGCGACGAAGACGCCGAGCGGGAAGGCGACGTCGATGTCCTGGAGGTTGTGCTCCTTGGCCCCGCGCACCACCAGCTCGCGCCCGGGCGTGCGGGGGCGTCGCACCTCCGGGACCGGGATCGAGCGCCGCCCCGAGAGGTACATGCCGGTCGACGAGTCGTGGTGGTCCAGCAGCTCCTGGACCGGGCCGGAGACGACCACCTGGCCGCCGTGCTCGCCGGCGCCCGGGCCGATGTCGACCACCCAGTCGGCGACCCGGATCGTGTCCTCGTCGTGCTCGACCACGATCAGCGTGTTGCCGAGGTTCTTCAGCCGCACCAGGGTGTCGATGAGCCGGTGGTTGTCGCGCTGGTGCAGGCCGATCGACGGCTCGTCGAGGACGTAGAGGACGCCGACCAGGCCCGCGCCGATCTGGGTCGCGAGCCGGATCCGCTGCGCCTCGCCGCCGGACAGCGACCCCGAGGGCCGGTCGAGGGAGAGGTAGTCCAGGCCCACGTCGAGCAGGAAGTTGAGCCGCTCCTGGATCTCCTTGAGCACCCGCTCGGCGATCTGCTTCTCGCGGGTGGACAGCTCGAGGGTGCGCAGGAAGTCGGCGGTCTCGTTGATCGGCATCGCGCAGACGGCGGCGATGCTGAGTCCGCCGAGGGTCACGGCCATCGACACCGGCTTGAGCCGGCTGCCCCGGCACACCGGGCACGGGACCTCGCGCATGAAGCCCTCGAACCGCTCGCGGCTGGTGTCGGTCTCGGCCTCGCCGTGCCGGCGCTCGATGTAGGGGCGGACGCCCTCGAAGGCGGTGTAGTAGGAGCGCTCGCGGCCGTAGCGGTTGGTGTGCCGGACGTGCACCTTGGTCGCGTGGCCGTCGAGGATCGAGGAGCGGGCCTTGGCGGGCAGCCGCTCCCAGGGGGTGTTGAGGTCGAAGCCGAGCTCGTCGCCGAGGGCGGAGAGCAGCCGGAGGAAGAAGTCGGAGACGTGCGCCCCCGACCACGGCAGGATCACGCCCTCGCCGAGCGTCTGGCTCGGGTCGGAGACGACCAGCTCGGGGTCGACCTCCATCCGGGTGCCGAGGCCGTGGCACTCCGGGCACGCGCCGAACGGCGAGTTGAACGAGAACGAGCGCGGCTCGAGGTCGTCGGTGTCGATGGGGTGCTCGTTGGGGCAGGCCATCTTCTCGGAGAAGCGCAGCTCGCGGCCCGGGTCCTTCGCGGGCAGGTCGACGAAGTCGAAGACCACCAGCCCGCCGGCGAGACCGAGCGCGGTCTCGACCGAGTCGGTGAGCCGGCGCTTCGAGGAGGCCTTCACCGCGAGACGGTCGACGACCACCTCGATCGTGTGCTTCTTCTGCTTGTCGAGCTTGGGCGGGTCGTCGAGGGCGTGCGTGTCGCCGTTGGTCCGGGCGCGCGAGAAGCCCTGGGTCTGGAGCTGGCGGTAGAGGTCGACGTACTCGCCCTTGCGGCCGCGGACGACCGGTGCGAGCACCTGGAACCGCGCGCCCTCCTCCAGGGTGAGGATGCGGTCGACGATCTGCTGCGGGGTCTGCCGGGAGATCGGCGCCCCGCACGTCGGGCAGTGCGGGCGCCCGGCGCGGGCATAGAGCAGCCGGAGGTAGTCGTAGACCTCGGTGATCGTGCCGACCGTGGAGCGGGGGTTCTTCGAGGTCGACTTCTGGTCGATCGAGACGGCCGGCGAGAGCCCCTCGATGAAGTCGACGTCGGGCTTGTCCATCTGGCCGAGGAACTGGCGGGCGTACGCCGAGAGCGACTCGACGTAGCGACGCTGACCCTCGGCGAAGATCGTGTCGAACGCCAGGCTCGACTTGCCCGACCCGGACAGCCCGGTGAACACGATGAGCGCGTCGCGGGGCAGCTCGAGCGAGACGTCCTTGAGGTTGTGCTCGCGAGCACCCCTGATGACGAGCTGGTCAGCCACGGCACATCCTCGAGATCGGGCCTGTTCGAACAAACGTTCGCCATCCTAGCGGTCTGGTGCAAGCCGGTGCGGCGGGGTTGGATGGCTGCATGCGGACGTCCACGGCCCTCCCTGAGATCGACGAGACGGTCCTCGCCACGACACGCTATCTGGGGGCACTGACACAACTCGACGACGAGTCCAGCGGGCGGCCGTCGGTGCTCCCCGGGTGGTCGCGCGCACACGTCGTCGCGCACCTGTCCCGCAACGCGGACGCCCTCGCGCGGGTGCTCGCGCAGGCGGCGGCAGGGGCCCCGGCGTCGATGTACGACTCCGTCGAGCAGCGCGACGCCGACATCGAGGCGACCGTGGCCGGGCACGACGCGGCCGGCCTCCGCGAGGACGCGATCGCCTCGGCGGGACGGCTCACCGAGGCGCTGTGGGCCCACGACGGCGACGGCTCGGCGACGTACTCCCGCATCGCCGGGACCGAGGCCGTGCTGCCCCTCACCGGCCTGGCGGGCACCCGCCGCACGGAGGTCGAGGTGCACCACGCGGACCTGGACGTGGGCTACTCCCCCACCGACTGGCCGGTCGACTTCTCGCTCGGTCTCGTGCGGCGCCGCCACGACGAGCTGTCGGCGCAGGCCGAGGGCTGCCCCTCGATGGTGCTGTCCTCGACCGACGTGGAGGGGCTGTGGAAGCTCGGCGTGGGCCGGGGGCCCGAGATCGAGGGCGCCGTCGGCGACCTGGCATGGTGGCTCGTCGGGCGCGGCGGCGGGCAGGGCCTCACCTGCTCGTCCGGACAGCTGCCCGACCTCGGACGATGGAGATGACATGACCTACAGCGGCGCGGTGCACCCGGGCGGGCGCCCGGACGTCCGCGAGCTCGCCCAGCTCACGATCACCAAGCTCTCGGTGAGCGAGATGGACAACAACGTCTACCTGCTGCGCTGCCGGCAGACCGACGACCAGCTCCTCGTCGACGCGGCCGACGACGCCCCGCGGATCCTGCAGGTGGTCGGCTCCGACGCGCTCGGCACCGTGGTCACCACCCACCAGCACTGGGACCACCACCGCGCCCTGCCCGAGGTGGTCGCCGCGACCGGTGCGACGACCGTGGCGGGCGCCGAGGACGCCGACGAGCTGCCGGTCGCGGTCGACCGGCGCGTCGGAGACGGCGACGTCGTGACGTTCGGACGGTGCTCGCTCGAGGTGATCCACCTCGTCGGTCACACCCCGGGCTCCATCGCGCTCCTGTACGACGACCCGGAGGGCACGCCGCACCTCTTCACCGGCGACTCGCTCTTCCCCGGCGGTGTCGGGAAGACGTGGTCGTCCGAGGACTTCGTCTCGCTGGTCGACGACGTCTCGACCAAGCTGTTCGACCGGCTGCCCGACGAGACGTGGTTCTACCCCGGCCACGGGGCCGACTCGACGCTGGGCGCCCAGCGCCCGCACGTGCAGGAGTGGCGCGACCGCGGCTGGTGACCCCCTGGCCGGGTCCACCCCGCGCCCGGTGTACCTCGCCGATCGGCCGTTTGGCCCGTTTTTACCCAACTGCCGGACGGTGGACCGGTCCCTGTCCTACCGTCGAGGCATGGGGAAGATCGTGCTCACCTGCGCCCTCGCGCTGGTGTTCGGGTTCGGCGGCGCTGCGGGGGCGGTGACCGCCTTCCACAGCTCGCTCGAGGGCGCGCAGGGACAGACCGGGCTGACGGGTGCCCCGGGTCCGACCGGACCGGCCGGGCAGGACGGTGCCGACGGGGTGGACGGTGCCGACGGCGCACGCGGCCCGCGGGGCAAGCCCGGCAAGGCGGCCAAGACGTCGACGCAGTCGGTCGACCTCGGCACCACCGGCTGCTCGGGCCGCTCGGTCGAGGTGATCACCGACGTGAGCGTCACCAAGGACCAGAAGCTCCGGCTGACCAAGAAGACCGTCTGCGTGGTCGGCAAGCAGTAGTCCAGCGCGGTCAGGCCGCCAGGTCGAGGAGCCAGTCGCGCACCGGGAAGTCCAGGTCGGCGTGCGCCGAGACCGGCTCGTCGGCGAGGACGGCGCGGTAGGTCAGCGCCTTGCCCACGGACCCCGTGCGCCGGGCCAGGTCCACCCAGTGGACCAGGTCGTCCCGGGCGGCGTAGGCAGTGAACGGCTCGAGGTAGGCGTCGCGGACCCGCCTGAGCTCGGCGGTGTCCGCCGGCCGGTCGTCGGCGTACTGGCCGGCGTGGAACGCGACCGAGTTGAGGGTGCCGAGCATCGTCGACAGCGGGTGGCCCCAGGTCGTGTCGCCCCAGTCGATGACGTGCGGCCGGTGGCTCGGCGTGCCGTCCCAGCAGACGTTGGCGGAGTGCAGGTCGTCGTGCTGGACCGAGTCGGGGACGCCGGAGCCGGCCAGCTCGGCGCACCAGGCGTCGAGGTCGGGCAGCCGGGCCGCCAGGGCGTCCGCCTGGGCTGCGGTGAGCCCGCCCTCGTCGACGGGGACCGCGGCCAGCTCGCGCACGAGCGAGCGCGCCAGATCCGGGACGGTCGACGGGGAGACCTCGCGCACCCCGGTCGCGAGCACGCCCTCGCGCTCGCCCGCGAGGGCGATCTGCGCCTCCGCGTAGCGACCCACGACCACCTCCCACTCCGCCCAGATCCGCTGGGGCGGCGCCAGCGCGCGCAGCAGCGGACCGCCGTCGCGGCACAGGGACCAGCCCTGGGTCACGTCGACCGCCAGCACCTCCGGGGTCAGCCCGGGCACCCGCTCCTGCAGCAGCGCCAGCAGGCCGGGCTCGTGGCGGGTGCCGGTGCCGTTGGCCTTGGCCCACACCGGCCCGAGCGTCGTGTCGAAGCGGAGGGCCGTCGACCACGTGCGCGAGTGCGGCTGCTCGCCCACCCCGACCAGGCGCGCCGACCGCTCGGCGAGCCGGTCCGCGACCCACGTCGTGAGGCGGTCGCGGAAGTCCGGGTCGGCCCATCGGGTGAGGGACACGCGCCTAGCCGTCCGACTCGAGCAGGCGCTTGAGCGTCGCCAGGTCGGTGCGTACGGCGGCCGCGTCGGCGTCGACCTGCTCGTCGGTCATGTCGCTGCGCCGGCGCAGCGTGAACACCACCTCGCACCGGCCGGGCACCTCGACGTCGGGGAGCACGCGGAGCGGGTTGGTGACCGTCGTACCGTCCGGGAGCACGACGTTGTGGTCGAGCACGCCGAAGGCGTTGGCCTCGGCCATCCGCACCTCGACCTCGCCCATCGGCGAGGCGGCCAGCCAGCGCCCGTCGCGATGCTCGATCGAGCCGCCGAGGCCCGCGGCCCACGCAGGCAGGTGGGCCGGGTCGGCGACGTAGGCGTAGACCTCGTCGGCGGGCCGGTCGACGAACGCGGACAGGTGCAGGGACCAGGGGGTGTCTGCAGGCATGCCTCCGATCCTGCCCCAGGCCACCCCCACGACCCAGGCGCCCGTAGGCTCGCAGCGTGATCGAGCTCCGAACCGCTGCAGAGATCGAGCAGATGAGGCCCGCCGGGCGCTTCGTCGCTGACGTGCTGACCCGTCTCAGCGCCGCGGCCGACGTCGGGGTCAACCTCCTCGAGCTCGACGCGCTGGCCCACGACCTGATCAAGGAGCGCGGCGCGGAGTCCTGCTACGTCGACTACCACCCCTCCTTCGGGGCGATGCCCTTCGGCAAGGTGCTCTGCACGTCGGTCAACGACGCCGTCCTGCACGGCCTGCCCCGCGACTACGTGCTGCGCGACGGCGACCTGCTCAGCCTCGACTTCGCGGCCTCCGTCGACGGCTGGGTCTCCGACTCCGCGGTCAGCCTCGTGGTGGGCACGCCCGACCAGCAGGACCTCGACCTGATCGCCACCACGACGCGGGCGCTCGAGGCCGGGATCGGCGCGGCGCAGGCCGGGTCCCGCATCGGCGACATCTCGGCGGCGATCGCGGCCGTCGCGCACGCGCGCCGGCCTGCGCATCAACACCGACTTCGGCGGTCACGGCGTGGGCCGCACCATGCACGGCGACCCGCACGTGCCCAACGACGGTCGCGCCGGCCGCGGCTACCCGCTCAGGCCCGGCCTGGTGATCGCCATCGAGCCGTGGTTCCTGCAGACCTCCGACGAGCTGTGGACCGACCCGGACGGCTGGACGCTCCGCAGCGGCGACGGCTCCCGCGGCGCGCACATGGAGCACACCGTCGCCATCACCGCCGACGGTCCGCTGGTCCTCACCGAGCGGGGCTGAGCACCCGGCCGGCGCCGACCGCCTTCTGGAGCTGGAGCTCGCGCCCCATCACGCGGTAGCCGAGCGCCTCGTTGACCCTGATCATGTGCTCGTTCGACTCGGCGTTCCAGGTGTCCACCGTCTCGAGCTGCGGCTCGGCCTCGGCCAGCCACAGCACCATCCCCGCCTTGAGCAGCATCCCCAGCCGGTGGCCCCGGTGCGCGCGCAGCACGGCGGTGTCGTCCTGCTCGCCGAGGTGCGGGCGGGCCTCCTCCACGGTGATCACGGTGTGGCCCGCGAGCTCGCCGGTCGCCGCGGTGCCGGGCGACCAGCCGGTAGAGCCGGGTGCCGCGGTCGATCGCCGCGCTCCTCGTACGCCGCGAGCCGCTCCGGCGTGAACACCTCGTCCTCGACGTCGAGGTCGTCGTTCGGGGCGTCGTTGATGGCGGCCGTCATCCGGGTGACCGCGTCGACCAGCTCGGGCGGGGTGCGGCCGACGACCCGGACCAGCTCGTAGTCCGTGGCCACGGCGGCCGCCTCGTCGAAGAGCCGCCGCACGGTGGCCGGGTCGACCTCGGCGAGGTGCTGGCGCCGCTGGATCGCCTGCGACCTCCTCTCCAGGCCGTGGCGGGCCGCGAACGCCGTCGCGCGCTCGGACTCCCAGCGCGTCGGCACCGATGCTGGTCCGGCCGAGCGAGACGACGTACTCCTCCATCCGGGTCATCAGCTCGCTGCCGTACCCGCGCCGCCGGTGGTCGGGGTGCACCATCAGCCACAGCCAGGCCAGGTGGGTGTTCTCCCGCTCGGGCAGCCAGACCAGGACCGCGCCGACCGGGACGCCGCCGTCGGTCGCGAGGAACGTGACGGGAGCCTCGCCGTCCCAGCCCTCGCGGAGCAGGGTGTCCCAGTGCTGCTCGGTCAGGGCGTGGTCCCAGGGCGCGTCGGCGGCCGTCACGGCGTTGTAGAGCTCCGCGCGCGGCCGCGGCCCGGTCCGCGTCGTCGGGGCCGAAGCGGTCGATCTCCATGCCGCCAGGGTGCTCGCGGCGCGCGGACCCGCGCCAGTGGTTTTCAGGCGGCACCGGAACCCGGCCGCGGACCCTGCTCGGCGGGAGGTGGAACACGTTCTCGCGCCGTCCGGTGCCACGGCTAGCCTGGCCGCATGCCCGGCTCCTACCTCGCCCGCCAGGTCGTGCTCGCCGCGCTGACCGCCAACGCCACCCGTCCGGTCCGGCGCGTTCCAGGCCGGGGTGCCGACGATGCTCGCAGGCTGGCTGACCAGCGAGCTCGCGCCGCACCTGCTCGGCGGTCGAGGCGGCCGACACGGCCTACCGAGCTGGCCCGCGGCCGCCGCTCAGCCCTGGGCCTCGCGCTCGCCGCCGCGCAGCACGGCCGGACTCGGCGCGGTGGTCGTCCAGTCGGTGCGGCGCCCGGGAGCGACGTGGACCGCGCGCTGGTCGAGGCGCTCGGCGAGGACTACGCCGACCGGCTCCCGGCGACGTACACCGACCTCGACCTGTCCACGCCCGCTGGGCCAGCTCGCGATGCCGTTCCGGGTCGACCACGGACGAGGTCGAGGTGGTCCGCGACGTGCGCTACGCCGACCACGGCCGACGCGGGCTGCTCGACGTCTACCGGCAGCGCGGCGCCGACCTCGACGGGCGCCCGGTGCTGCTGCAGGTGCACGGCGGCGCCTGGACCATCGGCAGCAAGGACCACCAGGGGCTGCCGCTGATGCTGCACATGGCGGCGCGCGGCTGGGTCTGCGTGGCGATCAACTACCGGCTCAGCCCCCGCGACCCCTTCCCCGCGCAGCTCGTCGACGTCAAGCGCGCGATCGCCTGGGTCCGCGAGCACGCGTGCGACGTACGGCGCGGACCCGGCGTTCCTCGCGGTCACCGGCGGCTCGGCCGGCGGCCACCTGGCCGTCGCTGGCCGCGCTCACCCCGAACGACCCCGAGTACCAGCCGGGCTTCGAGGACGCCGACACCACGGTCTAGGCCGCCGCCCCCCACTACGGCGTCTACGACTTCGCCGGCGGCGACCGGCACGCCGACGCGCGCGCGAGCTGCGCGACCTGTTCCTCGCGCCCGCGGGTGCTCCTCAAGGACCCGTCGAGCGAGCTCGTCGAGTTCGAGAAGGCGTCCCCGCTGCTGCGGGTGAACGCCAGGCGCGCCGCCGTTCCTCGTCGTGCACGGCACCCGCGACACCCTGGTCGACGTCGACCAGGCCCGCCGGTTCGTCGCGGCCCTGCGCGCGGTGTCGCACCGGCGCCGGTCGCCTACGCCGAGCTGCCCGGCGCCCAGCACGCGTTCGACGTGTTCCCCTCGATCCGCAGCGCGCACGTGGTCCGCGGGCGTCGACCGGTTCCTCCGGCTGCACCTACGACGCCTGGCTGCGCGAGCGGCTCGGCGTAGGTGTCGAGCCGGCTGCCGGGGCAGCTGCCGGGGCAGGGCGATCGGCGTGAGGCCGGATGCCGCCCGACCTGCTCGCCAAGGCCCGCGCGGCCCAGGGGTTCCTGCCCGAGGACGAGGCGGACCTCCTGTACGACGTCGCGGTGGCCGCGCTCGCACACGGGCCCGGGCGTCGAGGTGGGCAGCTACTGCGGCAAGTCGACGGTCTACCTCGGCGCCGCCGCGCGGGCGGCGGGCAGCACGCGTGTTCGCGGTCGACCACCACCGCGGCTCGGAGGAGAACCAGGTCGGCTGGGAGTACCACGACCCGTCGCTGGCCGACCCCGAGTTCGGCCGCCTCGACACGCTGCCGACGTTCCGCCACACCATCAAGGACGCTGGCCTCGAGGACGAGGTCGTCGCCGTCGTCGGCCGCTCCACGACCGTCTCCGCGCACTGGCGCACGCCGCTGGCGCTCCTGTTCGTCGACGGCGGCCACACCGACGAGCACGCCGGCAACGACTACACCGGCTGGGGCCGCTGGGTGGCCCGCGGCGGCACGATGGTCGTCCACGACGTGTTCCCCGACCCGGCCGACGGCGGCCAGGCGCCGTACCGGGTCTTCCTCCGGGCGCTGGCCTCCGGCTTCGAGGAGACGGCCGTGCTCGGCTCGATGCGGGTGCTGACCCGGGTCGGCGGCGACGCGGGCGACCCGGTGGTCTGACTCAACCGACCCGCTGCCCGGCCGGCTCGTCGGCGCAGCCGCACCCGAGCCCGATCTCGGCGGCCTCCAGCGGCAGCGAGACCCCGCGGAACAGGTCCGCGCCGGGTGTCGTCGTCGACAGCGCGTCGACGGCGAGCACCACCGCGGCGGCGGTGTACGTCGTCTGCTCCTCCGGCCACCGCGCGTGGTCGGGGTAGACGTAGCCGGTCCAGTAGCCGCCGTCCGGGTCGCGCAGGTGCTGCATGTCGCGGACCAGGGCGAGCGCCCGCGCGCGGTCGCCCAGCGCGTCCAGGGCCAGGGCGAGCTCGCAGGTCTCGGCGCCGGTGACCCAGGGGTTCGTGTCCACGCAGAGGATCCCGAGGCCCGGCTTGACGAAGTCGTCCCACCGCGACGCGACGAGGCGCCGTCCCTCCTCGCCGCGGACGGCGCCGCCGAGCACCGGGTAGTACCAGTCCATCGAGTAGGACGACTTGTCCAGGAACAGGTCGCGGTGCTCGCGCAGAGCGTGCCGGAGCCTCCCGGCGGCGAGCTCCCACTCGGGCTGGGGCTGGTCCATCAGCTCCGACAGCGCGAGCCCGGCGGCCAGCGCGTGGTGGATGCTCGAGCTGCCCGCGAGCAGGGCCCCGTCGGCCACCGCGCCGCCGGCCTCCTGCGACCACGCGACGCCCCCGAACGGCAGCTGCAGCGAGACGACGAGGTCGAGAGCGCGTCGTACGGCGGGCCAGCAGCGGCGCACGAACCGCTCCTCCTGCCGCACCAGCCAGTGGTGCCAGACGCCGACCGCGAGGTAGGCGCACATGTTGGTCTCGGTGCTCGCGTCCTGGACGACGCCCTGACGCAGCGTCATCGGCCAGGAGCCGTCCTCGCGCTGGGTCGCCAGGCACCAGTCGTAGGCGTGCCGCGCGGCCTCGACCTCGCCGCCCACGAGGAGCGCCATCGCCGCCTCGACGTGGTTCCACGTGTCGGTCGGCTCGCCCGTCGTCCACGGCAGCGCGCCGTCGCCCTCCTGCATCCGGGCGATCGACGCGGCGGTCGCGGCCACGTCGTACCGGCTCAGCAGGCCGGGCAGAGCGGGGACGTCAGGCGACATCGGGCTTGCGGAGGTAGAGGACCAGGCTCTTGCCGACCAGCGGGTCGAGGACCCGGTCGGCGAGCCGGGTGGCCAGCGGCTTGCGCATGATGTCCCAGACCAGCAGGCGGTGGTAGGCCCGCACGAGCGGGTGGTCGTCGCGGTCGACGCCGACCGCGCACTTGAGCCACCAGTACGGCGCGTGCAGTCCGTGCACGTGGTCGGACCCCTCGAGCACCAGCCCGGCCGCCGCGAGCGAGGTGGCGAGCCGGGTCCCGCGGTAGATCCGCACGTGGCCGCCCTCGACCTCGTGGTAGGCGTCCGACAGCGCCCAGCAGATGCGCTCGGGGAGCCACCGGGGCACGGTCACCGCGAGCGTGCCGCCCGGACGGAGCACCCGCACCAGCTCGCCGATCGCGGTGGCGTCGTCCGGGATGTGCTCGAGCACCTCGGCCGCCACGACCCTGTCGAACTCGCCGTCGGCGAAGGGCAGCGACAGCGCGTCGCCCTGCTTGATGTCGGCGTCGGCACCGGCGGGCACCTCACCCGCCTCCCGCATCGCCGCGAACAGGTCGAGCACGCCGGCGAGCTCGTCGCCGTCCTGGTCGAACGCCACCACGTCGCCGCCGCGGCGGAACATCTCGAAGGCGTGCCGCCCTGCGCCGCAGCCCATGTCCAGGACGCGGTCGCCGGGCTGCAGGCCCAGCCGGTCGAAGTCGACGGTCAGCATCCGCTCATCCCTCCAGGGGTCCGGTCGGTCCGCCCGATCCGCTCGTGCCGGTCCGTACGGCGGCCGCGCGCGCGTAGACGGCCGCGGTGGCCTCCGCGACGGCCCGCCAGCTGAACTCCTCGAGCGCCCGGCGACGGCCGGCCGCCCCCATCCGAGCCCGCCGGTCGGGGTCGTCGAGCAGCGCCCCGAGGGCGTGGGCGAGCTCGCCGACGTCGCCCGGGGTGACCAGGTCGGCGCAGAGCCCGTCGGGACCGACGACCTCGGGGATGGCGCCCGCGCGGCTGACCACGAGCGGCGTCGCGCAGGCCATCGCTTCCGCGGTCGGGAGCGAGAACCCCTCGTAGAGCGAGGGCACGCAGGCGATCTCGGCGGATCCGACGGTCGCGGCGAGCTCCTCGTCGGTGATGCCGTGCACGAAGGACACCGAGCCGGCGATTCCGAGCCGGTCGACCATCTGCTCGGTGCGCCCGCCCGGGGCGGGGCCGGGTGACCAGCAGCAGCTCGACGTCGCGCTCGGTGCGCAGCTTGGCGAACGCCTCGAGCAGGGTGGCGATCCCCTTCATGGGCGTGTCCGCGCTGGCCATCGCGACGATCCGTCCGGGCACACGGGGCTGCGTCGGCGGTGCGAACACGTGGTCGACCCCGAGCGGCACGACGCGTGATCCGGGCCGGGTCGACCCCGAAGTCGGCCACCACGTCGCGCGCGGAGGACGCCGACGGGCAGACGACGTACCTGACCCGTCGGGCCACTGCCCCCTGCATCCGCAGGAAGCCGTACCAGCGCCGCAGGGCGAGGCGCCGGCGCCGGGTCGTCGCCGCGGCCAGGTCGACGCGGCGGTCGAAGGTGATCGGGTGGTGGATCGTCGTCACCAGGGGGAGCCCGGCCCGCTCGAGCCGCAGGATCCCGTGGCCCAGCGTCTGGTTGTCGTGCACCACGTCGAAGTCGGCGAGCCGCTCGCGGAGCATGCGCTCCGCGCGGAGGCTGAAGGTGCGCGGCTCGGGGAAGCCGGCCGTCCACATCGTGCCGACCTCCAGCAGGTCGACGCGGTCCCGGATCTCGCGGGGGCGCGGCGTGCGGAACGGGTCGGGCTCGCGGTAGAGGTCGAGGCTCGCGACCTCGGTCAGCCGCACGCCCGGGTCGAGCACGGGGTAGGGCTGGCCGGAGAACACCTCCACGTCGTGGCCGAGGGCGACCAGCTCGCGGCTGAGGTGACGGACGTAGATGCCCTGGCCACCGCAGTGCGGCTTGCTGCGGTAGGACAGCAGGGCGACGCGCATCCGACCTCCGGGGTGGGTGGAACGTGTTCTCATCGCGACGGTTTCGCGCTGCTAGCCTAACCGGGTGGCGGCGGTCCTCATCGACGACCTCGACTCGCCGGACCAGCGGGAGCGGCGCCGGCGGATCCTCGACGCGGCCACCGCCCTCGCCTCGCGCGGCGGCTTCGAGCAGGTCCGGATGCGCTCGGTGGCCGACCGCGCCGACGTCGCCCTCGGCACGCTCTACCGCTACTTCCCGTCCAAGGTGCACCTGCTGGTGTGCGTGCTCGGGCAGCGCTTCGAGACGACGCGGGAGTCCTTCGAGCGTCGGCCTCCGGTGGGCGACACCCCCGCCGACCGGGTGATGGTGGTGCTCGGCCGGACCACCCGAGCCCTGCAGCGCGACCCACATCTCACCGAGGCGCTGGTGCGGGCGTTCATGTTCGCCGACGCGTCGGTGGCCGCCGAGATCAGCGCCGTCGGCCGCGAGGTCACCGCGATGCTGGCCGGCGCGCTGCGCGAGCCGGGCGAGCCGGTCCTCGACCCGACGGCGGAGCAGGTGGCCATCACCCGGGTCATCGGGGACGTGTGGCTGTCCAGCCTCGTGCAGTGGGTGACCGGACGGGCCTCCGCCGACGACGTGTCCCGCTCGCTCGACGTCGCCGTCCGGCTGCTGGTCCGGTAGTCGCGGGGCGGGGATAGCCTGTCGGCCGTGCCGTCCACCCCCGCCGCCCTGCTCCGCCTGGGCGAGGACGTCGAGCGGCTGGTCGGCGGGCTCGGCGGGCTCGGCGGGCTCGGCGTCGAGGACCCTGTGGTCTCGGTGTGGGCCGGCGACCCGAGTGGCGAGGCGGCGTACGCCCGGGAGGCGGAGGCGCGGCACTACGCCGCGAGCACGATGAAGCTGCCGCTGCTCGTCGCGGCGCACCGCAGGCACGAGCGCGGCGAGCTCGACCTCGACGCCGAGGTGCCGGTCCACAACGCGTTCCGCTCCGCCCTCGACGGCTCGGCGTTCTCCCTCGACCGCGACGACGACCAGGACGAGGACACCTGGGAGCGGTCGGTGGCGTCGCCACCCTGCGCACCCTGGCCCGGCACATGGTGGTCCGCTCGGGCAACCTCGCGACGAACCTGGTGCTCGAGCACGTCGGGACGGGCGAGGTCGCCGCGGTGCTGGCCGACGCCGGCTGCTCGGGGCGTACGTCGCTCCCGCGCGGCATCGAGGACGCGGCCGCCCGACGCGCCGGCCTCGACAACCTCGTGACGGCCGCCGACCTCGCCCTGGTGATGGGCGGGGTCGCCACCCGCGGTCTGGCCGCTCCCGAGACGTGCGTCGCCGTCGAGGAGGTGCTCGCCGCCCAGGAGCACCGCGACCGGTGCCGGCCGGGCTGCCCGCGGGGACCTACGTCGCCAACAAGACCGGCTGGGTCGACGGGGTCGCCCACGACGTCGCGCTCGTGCGACCCGACGCCCTGCCGGCGTACGTCCTGGTGGTGTGCACGACGCGCCGGCCTGCCGGAGGACGCGCTGTACGCGCTCAACGCCGCGGTCAGCGCTGCCGTGTGGACCGCCGTCTCGGAGGGACGACCCCGATGACCACGATCGCCGCGGTGACGGCGACCCGCGTGACCACTCCCCTGCACACGCCGTTCGTGACGGCGCTGCGACGCACGACGACCACCGACACGGTCGTGGTGCGGGTCACCGACTCCGACGGCGTGACCGGCTGGGGCGAGGCGCCGCAGGTCTGGCAGGTCACCGGGGAGTCGCTCGCGGGCGCGGAGGCCTGCGTCCCGGGCCGCTGACCGCGGCGGTGCTGGGCACCGACGCCGACGACCTGGTCGCGACCTGCCGCGCCGTGGCCGGCGCCGTCGCGGCCAACCTGGGCGCCAAGGCCGCCGTCGACGTGGCCCTGCACGACCTCGCCGCCCGCCGGCGCGGCGTGAGCCTGGCGGAGCTGCTCGGCGGGTCGACCCGCACGCGTGCCGACCGACGTGACGCTCGCCGCAGGCGAGGCCGCGGCGCTGGCCGGGACCGCGGCCGACCGGGTCGCGGACGGCTTCGGGGTGCTCAAGATGAAGGTCGGGACCGATGCCGCCACCGACGTCGCGCGCGTGCGCGCGGTCCGGGAGGCGGTCGGGCCGGACGTGCGGATCCGGCTGGACGCCAACCAGGGCTGGTCGCCGCGGGACGCGGTGCGGGTGGTCTCGGCGCTCGAGGACGCCGGCCTGGAGGTCGAGCTGGTGGAGCAGCCCGTCGCCGCGGCCGACCTCGACGGGCTCGCCTGGGTCACCGCGCGGGTCGGCACGCCGGTGATGGCCGACGAGGCGGTGTACGGCGTGCGCGACCTCGTCGAGGTGGTGCGCCGCCGCGCCGCCGACCTGGTCAACGTCAAGCTCGCCAAGTGCGGCGGCCTGCTCGCGGCGACGACGCTGCTGGAGCTGGCGCGCGCCCAGGGCATGGGCACGATCGTCGGGTCGATGATGGAGACCCACATCGGGGTGGGGGCGGCGGCGAGCCTGGTCGCGGCCCTCGGGACCACCCTGACCTCCGACCTCGACGCGGCCTGGTGGGCGGCGCGTCGCCGGTCGTCGGCGGGATGTCGTACGACGGTGCGGCGGTCGTGCTGGCCGACGCCCCGGGCCTGGGCATCACCGGCCTCGCGTCCGAGGTGCCCTCGTGAGCGCCGCCGACCCGACCCTGCGCGAGGTCGGCGTGGCAGCCACGATGCTGTGGACCGCGCCGGACGCCCCGCGCGACCTCGACGCGGCCGCTGTACGCGACGACCCCGACCCCGGCGCCTGGGCGGCCGGCCTCGACGAGGAGGCGCGGCTCGGCCTGCACGGCCGCACCCTGAGCCAGCTCCTGCTCGGTGAGTCGGTGCACCTGCTGGAGACCAGCGGCGCGTGGTCCCGGGTGGTCGCTCCCGGACAGCCGTCCTCGGCCGACGAGCGCGGCTACCCCGGCTGGCTGCCGACGGCCCACCTGGCCGAGCCGGCGCCGGCCACCGAGGGCCCGACGGCGGTCGTGACCGGCCGCTCGGCGCACTGCGACGTCGACGCCGGGCCGGGCCTGTCGCTGTCGTTCGGCACCCGGCTGCCGGTCGCCTCGTCGACACCGAAGGAGGTCGAGCTGCTGCTCCCGGGTGGCCGGCGCGGCTTCGTGCGGGCCGACGACGTCGCCGTCCCCACCCCCACTCCCCACGGCGGGGAGGTGGTCGCGACGGCGCGCACGTTCCTCGGGCTGCGCTACCTGTGGGGCGGGACCAGCACCTGGGGCCTCGACTGCTCGGGGCTGGTGCACCTCACGCTGCGCTCCCTCGGCGTGACGGTCCCCCGTGACGCGTTCGACCAGGCGGCCACCCTGACCGCCGTACCCCTCGACGACGTGCGCCCCGGCGACCTCTACTTCTTCGCGCGACCCGGTCGGCGGGTCCACCACGTCGGCTTCGTCAGCCGGACCGTCGAGCCGGACGGCACCCGCTGGATGCTGCACGCCCCCGAGGGCGGGACCATCGAGGACGCCCCGATGGCCGCCGCCCGCGTCGAGCAGCTCGTCTCCGCCGCCCGGCTCCCGGAGTAGCCGCCGGTCAGTGCTTGTCGGCGTGCTTCTCCGCGTGCTCGTCCGCGTGGCCCTCGGCCTGCTCCGGGTCGTCGATCGCGTTGGCCAGCGCGCTCTTGGCCTCCACGCCCTTGGCCGAGGCGATCAGGCTCGCGACCGTGGTGATGGCCAGGATGCCGATGATCGTGCCCAGCGAGACCAGGATCGGGATGTCGGGCGCCCACTCGATGTGCTCGCCGCCGTTGATGAACGGCAGCTCGTTCTCGTGCATCGCGTGCAGGACGAGCTTGATCCCGATGAAGCCGAGCAGCACGGCCAGGCCGTAGGAGAGGAAGACCAGGCGCTTGAGCAGGCCGCCGATGAGGAAGTAGAGCTGCCGCAGGCCCATCAGCGCGAAGATGTTGGCGGTCAGGACGAGGTACGGCTCCTTGGTCAGGCCGTAGATCGCCGGGATCGAGTCGAGCGCGAAGAGCAGGTCGGTCGTGCCCAGTGCGAGGATGACGATGAACATCGGCGTGATGAGCCGCTTGCCGTTCTCCTTCGCGAAGATCTTCACGCCGTGCCACTGGTCGGTGGCCGGCAGGTGCGTCTCCACGAACTTGATCAGCTTGTTCTCCTCGTAGTCGTCGTCGTCGTTCTTGCCCTCGGCGGCGAGCTTGACGGCGGTCCACACGAGGAAGATGCCGAAGATGTAGAAGATCCAGCTGAACTCGTTGATCGCGGCCGCGCCGACCGCGATGAAGATCGCGCGCATGATCAGCGCGAGCACGATGCCCACCATCAGGGCCTCCTGCTGGTACTCCCTCGGCACCCCGAACTTCGCCATGATGATGATGAAGATGAAGAGGTTGTCGACCGAGAGGGAGTACTCCGTCAGCCAGCCGGCGAAGAACTCGGTGCCGTACTGGTGCCCGGCGAGCACCCAGACCGCGATGCCGAAGGCGACCGCGAGTCCGACGTAGAACGTCAGCGCGACCGAGACCTCCTTGGTGGAGGGCTCGTGCGGGCGCCGACCGATGACGATGATGTCGAACAGGAGGACCGACATCGTGACGATGATCGTGGTCCACCAGACCCAGGTGGGGACGTCCATGTGCTGACCTTTCCGGAGCTCGTGACGAGACGCGCGCGCGTGCGCGCGACCTGTCCTGCATGTGCTTCCGGAGGTCTCTCCCGCCCGCTCGCGCGGACCAACGGCACCGGGACCGGCACGAGGACCGGTCCGTGGTGACGACACCGTTGCGAAGGAATACTCCCCTCCAACGGCACTAGTGTCCCAGAAACCACTCCCCCAAACGAAATCGCGCGCGGGGCTGCCTACGCTGGCCCCGATGACCCGCTCCGCCGCCCTGCGCCACTGGGCGGTGGTGACCGCGGTGACCGTGGCGGCGAGCGCCGCCTTCGCCCTGCTGCGGCTGCCCTCGCCGGTCCTGTTCGGCTCCCTCCTCGGGGGTATGGCGCACGCGCTCGGGTCACGCGAGGAGCTCGACGTCCCGCCGGTCGCCTTCCGGGTCGGCCAGGCCCTCGTCGGGGCGGTGATCGGGGCGCTGGTGCAGGTGTCCACGCTCTCCCGGATCGCCGCGGACTGGCCGTCGGTGGTGCTCGTCACCGTCGGGACCCTCGCGATCAGCGTCGCCGCCGGCCGGCTGCTCGCGCTGCGCCGCGACGTCTCCCCCGCGACCGGCGCGTTCGCCCTGATTGCCGGCGGGGCCTCCGGGATCGTGGCGCTGGCGCGCGAGCTCGGCGCCGACGACCGGGTGGTCACCGTCGTGCAGTACCTCCGGGTCCTGCTGGTGCTGCTGGCGATGCCGCTGGTCACGTCGTTCGTCTTCCACCCGCCGTCGGGGGCGGGCACGCTCGGCACCGGTCCGACGCGGTGGCTCCCCGACCTCGCGTTCACGGCGGTCGCCGTCGCCGCCGGGCTGCTGGTGCAGAGAGTGGTGCGCGCACCGGCCACGGCGCTGCTCGGCCCGATGCTGGTGGCCATCGCGGTCTCGGCGAGCGGGGTGCTCGGCACCGTGTCGGTGCCCGGCGTCCTCGAGCAGCTCGGCTACGCCCTGATCGGCGTGCGGGTGGGGCTGCGGTTCACCCGGGCCAGCCTGGCGAGCATCGCCCGGCTGCTGCCGCTGGCGACCCTGCTGATCGTGCTGGTCATCGGCGCCTGCGGGGTGCTCGGCTCGGTGCTCGCGAGCGTCACCGGCACCGACCAGCTCACGGCGTACCTCGCCACCACGCCCGGCGGCCTCTTCGCCGTCCTGGCGACGGCCGCCGACAGCGGCTCGGACGTGACCTTCGTGCTGGCGATCCAGGTGATCCGGGTGTTCGCGATGCTGCTGTTCGCGCCGCTGCTGGGGCGGTGGTTCCGGCGGGGCCGGTCCCTCGAATCGGACGCATGACCTCCTCCGACGTCTGGTCGTCGTTCACCGTGGACCCCCGCCGCCCCGCGGCTGCGGGTCTCCGCGCCTCCGACGGCGACCGCGACGTGGTGCTCGCGGTGCTGGCCGAGGGCTACGCCGAGGGACGCCTCGACAAGCAGGAGTACGACGAGCGGTCGGCCTCGACCGCCGCCCGCAAGACGCTCGGCGAGCTCAGCGGGCTGATCGTGGACCTGGTGCCGGACCACGCCCCGTCCTCCGGCAGCGACCTGGCCTTCGCGTCCCCGGGCGACCTGCGGGCGCAGGCGCTTCGCCGGTGGGAGTCGCAGCGCCGCTCGGCGCTGTCGGGCTTCCTGATGCCGTCGCTGATCTGCTGGGTGATCTGGGTGCTGGTCAACGTCAACAACCACGGAGCGAGCCTCTTCCCCTGGCCGGTGTTCGTGATGCTCGGCACCGGCGCGAACCTCGGCCGGGTGCTGACCCGCAAGGAGGAGATCGTCGCGGAGGAGGTCGCCCGCCTGGCGAGGAAGCAGCGCAAGGCGATCGAGTCGCGCCGACGCGACCAGCCCTGACCGCGACCCGCCCGGTCGCCCGTCCGGGCGCTGAGTCGAGACAGCCCGTCCGGGCGCTCAGTCGAGACAGAACTCGTTGCCCTCGGGGTCGGCCATCACGATGAACCCGTGGCTCAGCCCGGGCTCCGGCTCGAACCGCCGCCCGCGGGCGGCGCCGAGCGCGACGAGCCGCACGCACTCCGCCTCCAGGGCCGCCATCCGCTCGTCGCCGGTGAGGCCGGGCGCGGCGCGCACGTCGAGGTGGACGCGGTTCTTGGCGGCCTTGCCCTCGGGGACCTGCTGGAAGAACAGCCGCGGCCCGGAGCCGTCGGGGTCGTGGACGGCGTACGAGCTGTTGCGGCGGTCCTCGGGCACGCCCCACGCGTCGAGCGCGGCCTCCCAGGTGTCGAAGCCCTCGGGCGGGTCGTCGGCACGGTAGCCGAGCACCTCCCCCCAGAACGTGCCGAGGGCCCTCGGGTCCGCGCAGTCGAAGGTGACCTGGATCTCGCGCGCCACGCGTCTCCTCTCGTCGGTGCCGGTGGGTCAGGCGTCCCAGCCCGGCGGGCGGTGCTTCCTGGGCAACCGGCCGACGACGAGCCGGTAGGACTCGTCGACGGCCTCCAGGATCTCCTCGTCGGGGATGGCTCCCCCGACGACCAGGGTGTTCCAGCCGGACCGGCCGATGTAGCGCATCGGCGCCGCGTCGTCCGGGTAGCGCTCGATCCAGGCGTCCGCCTCCTCGCGCGTCGGCGCGGCCTTGACCCCGACGCCGGTCTCGCCCAGGAAGGCGAAGATCTTGCCCGGCTCGCCGACCTTCGCCACGTGGTCGCCGTCCCAGGGCTGGTCGGGCCACGCGCCGGGCTTGCCGAGCGCGTGCTCGCGGAGCCGGTCGGGAGTCACCGGACGACCTGCCCGGCAGGCGCGGCGCCGGCGTCCGACGGACCGCCGCCCGGTCACCGCGCGCCGGCCTCGACCATCTGACGCAGCTCCTTCTTGAGCTCCTGGATCTCGTCGCGGAGCCGGGCCGCGAGCTCGAACTGCAGCTCGGCGGCGGCATGGTGCATCTGGTCGGTGAGCTGCTGCACCAGGTCGGCGAGGTCCTGGCTCGGCATCCCGGCCAGCTCGGCGGCGTGCCGGCCGACGTCCTTCGACGACAGCCCCGGCACGGGGGCCTTGCCGCGGGACTGCTGACGACCGCCGCCGCCGAGGAGCTCGGCGGTGTCCTCGTCCTCGCGGGCGAGCATCTCGGTGATGTCGGCGATCTTCTTGCGCAGCGGCTGGGGGTCCACGCCGGCGGCCTTGTTGTAGGCGACCTGCTTCTCGCGGCGACGGTTGGTCTCGTCGATGGCCATCTCCATCGACGGCGTCACCTTGTCGGCGTACATGACGACCTGGCCGGACACGTTGCGGGCGGCGCGTCCGATCGTCTGGATCAGCGACTTGTCCGAGCGCAGGAAGCCCTCCTTGTCGGCGTCCAGGATCGCCACCAGCGACACCTCGGGCAG
The DNA here is from genome assembly GCA_963781745.1 of uncultured Actinomycetota bacterium. Taxonomy (GTDB): domain Bacteria; phylum Actinomycetota; class Actinomycetes; order Propionibacteriales; family Nocardioidaceae; genus Nocardioides_B. The sequence continues at coordinate 470,290 of CAWAHH010000004.1, forward strand.
GTCGAGGCCCTCGCGGAGCAGGTTGATGCCGACCAGGACGTCGTACTGGCCGAGCCGCAGCTCACGCAGCAGCTCGATGCGGCGCAATGTGTCGACCTCGCTGTGCAGGTAGCGGGTGCGGATGCCGGCCTCGAGGAGGTAGTCGGTGAGGTCCTCGGACATCTTCTTGGTGAGCGTGGTGACCAGGACCCGCTCGTTCTTCTCGACGCGGTCGTTGATCTCGTGGATCAGGTCGTCGATCTGGCCCTTGGTCGGCTTGACGACGACCTCGGGGTCGATCAGCCCGGTCGGCCGGATGATCTGCTCGACGACGTCGCCGCCGACCTTGGCCAGCTCGTAGTTGCCCGGCGTCGCGGAGAGGTAGATCGTCTGGCCGATGCGGTCGAGGAACTCCTCCCACCGCAGCGGCCGGTTGTCCATCGCGCTGGGCAGCCGGAAGCCGTGGTCGACGAGGTTGCGCTTGCGGGACATGTCGCCCTCGTACATCCCGCCGATCTGCGGGACCGCGACGTGCGACTCGTCGACCACCAGCAGGAAGTCCTCGGGGAAGTAGTCGATCAGGCAGTTCGGCGCCGAGCCCCGGGTGCGGCCGTCGATGTGCATGGAGTAGTTCTCGATGCCCGAGCACGACCCCACCTGGCGCATCATCTCCACGTCGTACGTCGTCCGCATCCGCAGTCGCTGCGCCTCGAGCAGCTTGCCCTGCTTCTCGAAGTGCGCGAGCTGGTCCTCGAGCTCGAGCTCGATGCCGCGGATCGCCCGCTCCATGCGCTCGGGACCGGCGACGTAGTGGGTGGCCGGGAAGATGTGCAGCTCGGTGTCCTCGGTGACCACCTCGCCGGTGAGCGGGTGCAGCGTCATGAGCCGCTCGATCTCGTCGCCGAAGAACTCGATCCGGATCGCGAGCTCCTCGTAGACCGGGAACACCTCGAGGGTGTCGCCGCGGACCCGGAAGGTGCCGCGCGTGAACGCCAGGTCGTTGCGGGTGTACTGGATCTCCACCAGCCGGCGCAGCAGCCCGTCGCGGTCGTGCTCCTCGCCGACCTTGAGGCGCAGCATCCGGTCGACGTACTCCTGCGGGGTGCCCAGGCCGTAGATGCAGGAGACCGTCGAGACCACGATCACGTCGCGGCGGGTGAGAAGGGAGTTGGTCGCCGAGTGCCGCAGCCGCTCGACCTCCTCGTTGATCGAGGAGTCCTTCTCGATGTAGGTGTCCGTCTGGGGGACGTAGGCCTCGGGCTGGTAGTAGTCGTAGTAGGAGACGAAGTACTCGACGGCGTTGTTGGGCAGCAGCTGGCGCAGCTCGTTGGCGAACTGCGCGGCGAGGGTCTTGTTGGGCTGCATGACCAGAGTCGGCCGCTGCAGCTGCTCCACGGCCCAGGCCACGGTCGCGGTCTTGCCGGTGCCGGTCGCGCCGAGCAGCACGACGTCCTGCTCGCCGCCCTGGATCCGCTTGGTGATGTCGGCGATGGCCGTCGGCTGGTCGCCCGACGGGACGTAGTCGGACACCACCTCGAAGGGGGCGACCCGGCGCTGGAGATCGGTCACTGGCCTCATGCGCGCCAGCCTACGACCCCCCGCCGACAGGACCCCGGCCGCGACCGGACGCTAGATTTCACCCGTGCGCACCCGCTCCCTCACCACCCTGGTCAGGCGCACGCTCGCGGGCCTGTTCGCGGTCCAGGTGCTCGTCGCGGTCGTCCTCACGCTCGTCGACTCCTACCGTCGCCGGGGCAAGCGCCCGAAGCCGTTCCCCACGACGCCGCCCGCGCAGGTCGCCATCGGGGACGGCACCGTGACGACGTACACCTTCGGTCAGGACCTGTACGACGACATGCTGGCCGCCATCGCCCGGGCGCAGCACCAGATCCTCTTCGAGACCTACATCTGGAAGGGCGACGCGATGGGCGAGCGCTTCAAGCGCGCGCTCAGCCAGGCCGCCGGGCGCGGCGTCGAGGTCTACGCGGTCTACGACGGGTTCGCCAACCTGGTCGTCTCGCCGCGGTTCAAGCGCTTCGGACCGCGGCTGCGGGTGCTGGAGTACCCGATCTACAACGCCGGCGTCCGCTTCTTCGACCTGCGCCGCTACGGCCGCGACCACCGCAAGATCCTGGTCGTCGACGACGAGGTGGGCTTCGTCGGCGGCTACAACGTCGGCAGCGCCTACGCGACCGAGTGGCGCGACACCCACATCCGCGTCACCGGGCCCGGCGTGTGGGACCTCAAGCGGTCCTTCGCGGACTTCTGGAACCTCAACCGCCGGCCCCGGCACGGCGTGCGCCCGCTGCTGCTGGAGACCGCGTCGGACTGGGAGCCGCGGATCCGGGTGCACCGCAACGTGCCGCGGCTGTGGATGTTCCCCATCCGGTCGATGTACCTCGAGGCGATCAACCGCGCCTCGCAGAGCATCTGGATGACCAGCGCCTACTTCATCCCCGACGCGGACTTCGTCGACGCCATCGAGCAGGCCGCCCGTCGCGGCGTCGACGTGCGCCTGCTGGTCCCCGCGACGTCGAACCACGTCGTCGCGGACTGGCTCTCGCGCGGCTACTACGGCGAGATGCTGGCCGCCGGCGTGCGGATCTTCCGCTTCCAGGGGGCGATGGTGCACGCGAAGACGGCCACCATCGACGGCCGCTGGTCGACGGTGGGTACGGCGAACATCGACCGGCTCTCGATGACCGGCAACTACGAGATCAACGTCGAGGTGATCGACGACGCGATGGCCGCGGAGATGCAGCGGATCTTCGAGACCGACCTGTCGAACTGCGTGGAGCTGACCGCCGACCGCTGGCGCGAGCGTGGCCTGCGCAACAAGGCGACCGAGCTGTTCCTGGCCCCGCTGCGGCCGTTCCTCTGAGTCCTCCGGTCAGCCCTTCGACGCGGAGGACACGTCGAGGTCGCCGTCGGCGTACCACCGGCGGATCACCTTCTTGTCGAACTTGCCGACCGAGGTGCGCGGCACGGCGTCGATGAACGACCACGCGTCGGGCAGCTGCCACTTCGCGACCGACTGGGCCAGGAAGTCGCGCAGCTCGACGGGCGTGACGGTCGCGCCCTCGCGCAGCACCACCGAGGCGAGCGGGCGCTCCTGCCACTTCTCGTCGGGGATGCCGACGACGGCGGCCTCGACCACGTCGGGGTGCGCCATCAGCGCGTTCTCGAGGTCGACCGAGCTGATCCACTCGCCGCCGGACTTGATGACGTCCTTCGAGCGGTCGGTCAGCGTGATGTAGCCGAGGTCGTCGAGCTTGCCGACGTCGCCCGTGCGCAGCCAGCCGTCGCGGAACTTCTCGGGGTCGTCGTCCTTGTAGTAGGCGCCGGTGACCCACGCGCCGCGGACCTCGAGCTCGCCGACGGCCTCCCCGTCGCGCGGCAGCGGCTCGCCGCTCGTCGCCGATGATCCGGCCCTCGATGCCGGGAGCAGCCGGCCCTGCCCACCGCGGTAGCGCCAGGCGTCCTCGCCCTCGACGCCCACCGGCGGGCGCGCCACCGACGCGACGGGCGAGGTCTCGGTCATCCCCCACGCCTGGATCATCGCGATGCCGTGCCGCTCGCCGAGCGCCTTCTGCAGCGACACCGGCACGGCGGAGCCGCCGCACAGGACCAGCCGGAGGTGCGACGAGAGCTCGATGTCCTCGTGCTGGTCGAGGTAGGACAGCACGTCGTTCCACACCGTCGGCACCGCGCCGGACAGGGTGGGCCGGGCCTCCCGCATGAAGCGGCACAGCGGCTCGGCCTGCAGCCAGCGGTCGGGCATCACCAGCGAGGCGCCGGTCATCACCGCGGCGTACGCCAGGCCCCAGGCGTTCGCGTGGAACATCGGCACGATCGGCAGCACCCGGTCGGTCCAGGTCAGCCCGCCGACGATCCCGAGGCCGACGGCCATCGAGTGGAGGTACGACGACCGGTGGCTGTAGACCACGCCCTTGGGGTTGCCGGTCGTGCCGGAGGTGTAGCACATCGCCGCGGCGTCGCGCTCGTCGAGCTCGGGCCAGTCGAACTCCTCGCCCTGCGCGGCGAGCAGGTCCTCGTAGAGGTGCACCTCCTTGCCCGTCGCGCGCAGCGAGTCGAGGTCGGCCCCGGCCGCCTCGGGGCCGGCGACGAGCACGTGCCGGACCGTCTCGAAGGTCGGCGAGCTGCTTGGCCAGCAGCGGCACCAGCGAGTCGTCGACGATCAGGACGGAGTCCTCGGCGTGGTTGGCGATGTAGGTCAGCTGCTCGGGGAACAGCCGGATGTTGAGGGTGTGCAGCACCGCGCCCATCGCGGGCACGGCGAGGTAGGCCTCGAGGTGCTCGGCGTTGTTCCACTGGAACGTCGCGACCCGCTGGTCCCCGGTGATCCCCAGCGCGCGCAGGGCGTTCGCGAGCCGGCCGGCGCGACGGCCCACCTCGGCGTACGTCTCGGAGCGCATCGAGTCGGCGGTCGCGGTGATGACCCGGCCGTCCCCGTGCACGTCCGCGCCGTGACGCAGGATCGCACCGATGGTGAGCGGGAAGTCCTGCATCGTGCTGCGCATCGTGGGTGCCTTCCTCGGGGCCGGAGCGGGGTGGCGTGCCGCACCCGCCGCTGTCTGTCCGCATCCTGCCCGCAGGCCCGCGACCCGTCCAGACCGGACACACCGTACGGTCGTCGCATGGACGCCGACCTGACCGCCCTGTCCCGCTCGGCCTGGGGGGACCTCGAGGCCCTGCACGTCGTCTCCTACTTCGCCCCGCAGGTCAGGGAGGAGTACGTCGCCCTCGGGCTGGACCCGCAGCTGGCCTACTTCCCGGGCCGCGCGGCCGCGTTCGGCGAGGCCGGCCCCGGGCTGACGCTGGCGACGTTCTACGTGTTCGCGCCGTGGATGGTCGAGGCCGTGCTGCCGTCGGCGTGGGACACGACGACGCCCGAGAAGGTCGTCGAGGCGCGCCGGCGCGGCATGTCGGCGTCGCTGGACGACATCCTCGGCTCCCCCGACGTCGCCGAGGCGCTCGCGATCGCCCGCGACGTCTGCGCGGGCCTCTCCCCGCACGGACGGCCGCTCTACGCCGCGCACGCGGGCCTGGCCTGGCCCGAGGAGGACCTGCTCGCGCTGTGGCACGCCGCGACGCTGATCCGCGAGCACCGCGGGGACGGCCACGTCGCGGTGCTCCAGACGGCCGGGCTGGACCCCGTCGAGGCCACCGTGCTCGGCGGGCTGTGGTCGTCCACGACCGGCTTCCTGCGCCGGACCCGCGGCTGGTCGGACGAGGAGTACGACGCCGCGACGGCGCGCCTGCGCGAGCGTGGCTGGCTCGACGAGGTGGGGGCGCTCACGGAGGAGGGCCGGGCCCGCCGTCAGCAGGTCGAGGACGACACGGACCGGCTCGCCCTCGCCGGCTGGGCCGGGGTGGGCGTCGAGCGCACGGCACGCCTGCACGAGCTGGTCGCGCCCCTCCGGCGTACGGTGCGGGCGTCGGAGATCTTCCCGCGGTCGCTGCGCTCGCGCTGAGTCCCTCTCGGGCGCGCGTCCGGTGTGCTCAGGCGGCGCTGTCGACGAGCGAGCCGAGCCACTCGTCGACGGTCTCGTCGGTCATCGCCCAGCGGACCACGCCCTCGTGGCTGGCCGGCTGGAGGCGCGTGCCGCAGCGCGGGCAGTGCGAGCCCGCGCAGAGGTCGAGCTCCTGGCCGCACGCGCACACCACGAGGGCCTCCGCCTGCGTCTCGATCAGGATCTGTGTCGTGCTCATCGTGGTCACCGCCTCCGCTGTCGGCGGGGAACGTCCCCGCACCCATCGATGAGGGCCCGGCGGTGGCGGGTGATACGAGCCCGGCGGCCCGTCTAGGCCGGTAGGTGCCGGCGCGGGGCCATCCGCGGACCGTGGCGGGGACGGCTCAGCCGCGCCAGCTCGACGAGCCGCTGGACCCGGTGGCGGTGCGGGCGGTAGGGCTCGAGGAGCTCGGCCAGGCCGTCGTCGTCGACCACCTGCCCGGTGAGCGCCCAGCCGATGTTCTTGGCGACGTGGTAGTCGCCGAACTGACCGCGTCGGCGTCGCCGTGGGCCCGGAACCGCACCTCGGCGCTGGTCCACACGCCCGACGCCCGGCAGCGACCGGAGCCTCCGGTCGACCTCGTCCGCGTCGAGGCCGACGGTGCGCTCCAGGGCCGTCGCCACGCGAGCGGCGGTCACGACCGCCCGGGAGCGGGCCGGGTCGACGTGCATCCGCAGCCACTCCCACGACGGGACCATCCGCAGCGTGTCGGCCGACGGCTGCACCCAGACCCCGCGCTCCGCGCCGGCGCCGGGGGCGCGCTCGCCGAAGCGGAACACGAGCCGCCGGAAGCCCGCGAAGGCCTCCTGGCCGGTGACCTTCTGCTCGATGATGGCGGGGACCAGCGCCTCGAGGACCAGCCCGGTGCGGGTCAGCCGCCAGTGCGGGGCGTGCCGCAGCGCGTCGGCGAGCACCGGGTGCGTCGGCTCGAAGCCCGCCGGGTCGTCCTCGGCGCCCAGCATCGCCGGCACGCTGCTCGAGGACCCACGTCGGCGCCCGTCGCCCCAGGCCGTCGCCTGCGACCTCGCCGTGCGGCCGGCCGCGAGCACCAGCCGCAGGGTCGCCGGCCCCTCCGGCGTACGGACGCCGCGCCAGACGGTGCCGTCGGGGTCGGTGCGGAACGTCGGGTCGCCGCCGCCGCGCCGGAGGATCCGCCAGGTTGGTGCCGACCGGGCACGGCCAGGCCGGCCGCCACACCCGCTCGACGGCTCGCCGTCGCCCACGCGGCCAGGCTACGCGGCGTCCGCCGACGGGTGCCGCGGGGCACTGTCGGCGGGCTCGGTCATGATGGCGCCGATGCTGCTCGCCGACCTGGTCTCCGCGTCCGCGCGCCGTCGCGCGCGACCCGGTCGCGGACGGCCAAGGTCGCGGCGCTGGCCGCCGCGCTCGGCGGCCGCCGACGACCCGACGAGGTCGAGACCGTCACGTCCTACCTCGTCCGGCGCGCTGCGCCAGCGCCGCACGGGCCTGGGCTGGCGGGGCCTGGCCGACCTCCGTCTCCGGCGGAGGCGAGCACCCTCACCGTGGCCGAGGTGCACGACACGCTTCGAGGAGATGGCCGCGTCTGGCCGGCGCGGGCTCCCAGGCGCAGGCGACGCCGGCTGGTCGCGGGCGCTGTTCGGCCGCGCGACCGGCCGACGAGCAGGCGCTACCTGCGCGGCCTGGTCACCGGCGAGCTGCGCCAGGGCGCGCTCGACGGGCTGCGTGCTGGAGGCGGTCGCCGTCGCGGCCGGGGTGCCCGCTCGGCGGTGCGGCGGGCGTCGATGTTCGCCGGCGTCGACCCTCCCGGTCGCCGTCGGCGGCGCTGACCGGCGGGCGTCGAGGCGCTCGCGGCGTTCGGGCTGCAGCCGGGACGGCCGGTGCGTCCGATGCTGGCCTCCAGCGCCACCGACCGTCGAGGAGGCGCTGGCGAAGGCCGCGCCCGGCGGCGGCCGAGGTCGCCGTCGACTGCAAGCTCGACGGCATCCGCGTCCAGGTGCACAAGGTCGACGGCGAGGTGCGGGTGTTCACCCGCAGCCTCGACGACATCACCGACCGGGTGCCCGAGGTCGTCGAGGCGGTGGCCGCGCTGCCCGCGCGCAGCGCTCGTGCTCGACGGCGAGGCGATCGCGCTGGCACCCGACGGCAGGCCGCGCCCGTTCCAGGAGACCGGCGCGCGCACGGCCAGCCGCGTCGACGTCGGCGACCCTGCGCGGCGAGGTGCCGCTGACGTCGTACTTCTTCGACCTGCTGCACGTCGACGGCGCCGACCTCGTCGACGTCCCCGGTCGCGAGCGGTTCGGCGCCGGCTCGCCGCGGCGCTGCCGCCCGAGCTGGTGGTCCCGCGCACCGTCACCGCCGACCCCGGCGGTGGCGCAGCGGCTCTTCGCCGACGCTCGTCGCGGCCGGTCACGAGGGCGTCGTGGTCAAGTCCCTCGACGCGCCGTACGACGCCGGCCGCCGCGGCGCCGGCTGGGTGAAGGTCAAGCCGCGGCACACCCTCGACCTGGTCGTGCTCGCCGTCGAGTGGGGCAGCGGCCGGCGGCGAGGGCTGGCTGTCCAACATCCACCTCGGCGCGCGCGACCCGGACCGGCGGGTTCGTGATGCTCGGCAAGACGTTCAAGGGCATGACCGACGAGATGCTGGCCTGGCAGACGGAGCGGTTTCTCGGCCTGGAGACCCGAGCCGCGACGGACCACGTCGTCCACGTCCGGCCGGAGCAGGTCGTCGAGATCGCCTTCGACGGGGTCCAGAGCTCGACCCGCTACCCCGGCGGGATGGCGCCTTCGCTTCGCGCGGGTGCTGCGCTACCGCGACGACAAGACCGCCGACGAGGCCGACACCGTCGAGACCGTGCGGGCCCTCCACCAGCCGGGAGCCGACGAGGGCTGACCTCCGGGACCGGGAAACGTCCACAGGCACATGCCGGGGCGGCTTCTCCACCGTTCGAAGACCTGTTCACCGTGGGCCCCGCCGCGTTCCTAGTGTCGTGGCATGAGCAGCGCTGGTGGAGTCGAGGCAGGCGGTCGGGTGCATCCCATCGTCGGGTGCGCCACGTCACTCGCCGACGCGCTGGACGCCGTGTCGGACGCACCGGCCTGGTCGATGACGGCCGATGAGCAGCGTGCCGTGCTGGTCGCGCTCTCCACGGCACGCGCCAGCCTGGACGAGCTGTTCCTGCGGGTGCTGGCGGCCGCCGACCGCAACGACGTCGGCACGGTCGACGCGTCACCCTCCACGGCCGCCTGGCTGGCCACCGCGACAGGGCGCACCCCGGCGTCCACGTCAGCAGACGTGCGCCTCGCGACGGCGCTCGACGACGCGCTCGACGGCGTCCGCGGTGCGCTCGCCGGGGGCCGCCTCGGGATCGAGCAGGCGCGCGTGGTCGTCGCCGCCGTGCAGGCCCTGCCCGCACGCGCGACCTCGGAGGACCGCGCGCGCGCCGAGCAGGTCCTGGTCGACCTCGCGGCCGGGAGCGACGGGCGTCCCGGGCTCGCCGCGCCCGCCCTGCGCACCGCCGGCCGCCGGATCTTCGAGGTGGTCGACCCCGAGGCAGCCGACGAGGAAGCTCGGCCGGAGGCTCGACGCCGAGGAACGGTCGGCCCGCGCGAGGACCTGGCTCCGCCTTTCCAGCAACGGCGACGGGACCACCCGCGGGTCGTTCTCGATCCCCGACCTGCACGGCGCGATGTTGCGCAAGCTGCTTGACGGACTGACCTCGCCGCGGCGACGCCCGGGCGCCGTTCCCGTGCACGACAGCCGACCCGTCGGTGGGCCCGCTGCGTCCGCACGGAGGAGCACCGGACGTAGGCCCAGGCATCGCCTCTGGGGTGAGGGACTCTGCGAGCTGCTCGAGCGCGTCCCGGCCGACCTCGTGCCGCAGAGCGGTGGCACCAGCGCGACCGTCGTGGTCACGATCGGCCTCGACCAGCTCCGCGCCGACCTCGCCGCGGCATCGCTCGACACCGGAGGCCACGTCTCGGCGGGCGAGGTCCGGCGACTGGCGTGCAGCGCCGGCATCATCCCCGCCGTGCTCGGCGGAGCGTCGGTGCCACTCGACCTCGGCCGCCGACGCCGTCTGCACACGCCCCATCAGCGCATAGCGCTCGGGCTGGCCCGCGACACCTGCGCGGCCACCGGGTGCGAGCGGCCGAGCGCCTGGTGCGAGACGCACCACCTGACAGCGTGGTCCCGTGGTGGCGGCACATCGGTGCAGGACGCGGCGCTGCTGTGCTCGTGGCACCACCACCGCGCGCACGACCCCTCCTACGCGTGGGAGCGGCTTCCCGACGGGACGATCCGCTTCCACCGGCGGCCGTGAGTCAGAAGCCCGGGAACACCCTGCGGAGCGCGTCCAGGTCGACGCCCTCGGCGCTCACGCTCGCCGGGGTGTGGTCCGGGTCGAGGCGGCCGTACACGAGCCGGACGAACGCCTCGGCCGGCAGGGTCAGGGTGGTGGTCCCGGCCTCGGCGGAGTCGGCGCCAGAGTCGGTGGCGCCGGCGTCGGCGGTCAGGGCGACGGCGTCGCCGGTCGTGTCGAGGAGCAACGTCCGCTCCGGACCGGTGGTGGTGACCACGACGCGACCGACCTCGGGGGACGGCTTGCCGGCGCGCTGGGCGGTGGTGGGCAGGCTGTCGAGAAGCAGCGGTACGGCGTCCTCGGCCAGGGTGGCGTCCGGGTCGACGGCCACGGCGACGTCCCAGGTGTGCACGGCGTGCTCGCCGAGCCGCATGCGCAGCAGCCCGGCGAGGTCCTGCTCGGCGCCGAAGAGGTCGAGGCGCCAGGCGGAGCGCTCGTCCTCGCCGAGCTCGTCGAGGCGGGCGGCGAACGCGGCGTCCGCAGAGACGGCGTCGCGCGCCTGGGCGACGGGGCTCTTGGCGTTCCACTCGTCCCACACCGGGTGGAAGGCATCGATTCCGGGTGGGGGGGTGCCCTTGCGCCCTGCCTCGAGGAACATCCCGAAGATGACGCTCTGCGAGCCGAGGTGGGACGCGACCTGGCCGATCGACCAGTCGTCGTCGTACGACGGCCCGGCGACCTGCTCGTCGGTGAGCGAGGCCAGGGTGCCGGCCAGCCGGGCGCGCGAGGCGGACAGGGCGGAGAGGAGGAGCACGGTGTCAGTGGTCACCCGGCCAGGCTAGGTCGGGGCGTGCCGGGACCTGCGGGACGTCCGGTGGCTGGCGCCCCGCGCGCGGACGGCGCCGGTCACGCAGGTCACGCCGGATGCCCCGGGCCGCAGGGTCCACCGCCGGCCGGGTCAGCCGCGCTTGGCGCCCATCCGGGTCTTGCGCACCGACGCGCTCTGACCGGGGTCGGGGCGTGGTGCGGAGGTGGTAGGTCCGGGTGGAGGGGCGCCAGACGCCGACGTCGGTGATGCCGTCGCCGTCCCAGTCGCCGGTGACCGGGAGGTCGGTCGGAGACGCCGAAGGGGACCGGTCGACGTGCTACGCCGCCCGGCGGAGGCGGGTGCGCAGCCGGAAGGTACGCGGTGGCGGGGTCGAAGACACCGAGGTCGGTGCGCCCGTCGCCGTTCCAGTCGCCGGTGACGGGTCGGTCGCCGGGCGACCGACGACGACGCGGTGATCGTGCCGTCGCCGCGCGCAGCGGGAAGCCTGGGTTCCGGCTCCAGACGCCGACCTCGGAGCGGCCGTTGCCGTCCCAGTCCCCGGCGACGGGTACGTCGACGACGCGGCCGAGCTGAGCGGGTGGCGGGCCGTCGGATGCGCAGCGAGAACCGGTGCGAGCCGGACGGCGGATGCCGATGTCGGTGACGCCGTCACCGTTCCAGTCGCCGACGACGGGCTGGTCGGTGGGGCGGCCGTAGTCCACGCGCAGGGCCGCCGCGCCGGGGCGACGCAGGATGAAGTCGCCGACCGCGGAGCGCCGGAACAGGGCGGGGCGGTCGTGCCCCTCCCCCACGAAGTCGCCGCCGGCGATGGGGAAGTCGGGGCAGTTCTGCGACGACAGGGTGCTGCCCATCACGAACGCCGTGCGGTGGAAGTAGGACTGGTGGTCGGTCCCGTTGAGCCGCTCCTCGTAGTGCAGGTGCGGCCCGGTGCTGCCGCCGGTGCTCCCGACCCGGCCGAGCAGGGTGCCCTGGTCGACCGACGCGCCGACCGTCGTCCACAGCGACATCAGGTGCGCGTAGAGCGAGGTCCGACCGTCGCCGTGGTCGACGATGATGTAGCGGCCGTAGGACGCGTTGCCGAGGTCGGCGACCCGGGTGACGACGCCCGGCGCCGCCGCGATCATCGGCGAGCCGAGGTCGCCGTCCTTGTTCCAGTCGATCGACAGCGAGCTCGGGCTGTGGCTCGCGCGGCTGGTCCCGGTCCAGGTGTCCGTGCACGTGAACGGCATCTCGTAGTCCGGGCCGTCGGCTGACCGCCGCCGCCGGGCCCGGAAGACCGGTGAGCACGGCGGCGGCGGTGGCGAGGGGCGCCACGACCCTCAGGGTCGTGCGGCGCGAGGACTGACGCGGCGCGGGCGCGGCGAGGTCGGCACGGCGGGGGGCACGGGTCGGGCAAGGCGGGAAGCGCATCCGGGGACTCCTCCGGGGCGGCCGCCGGGGAGCGACCCGTGGGGACAGGGGACGCACGAAGGGGCCCGAGTCACTTGTGTCACAGTGACCTCCGGGACCCCACGAGCACCCAACCGTAACCCGCACTCGGCGTGTCTGTCACCGAATGTGGCGAATCCTGTGCTAGCGAACAGGACCCCGGGGTCGGATCAGGCCCTCCTGGGCGACCGTCGCGACGAGCCGGCCGGACTCGGTGAACAGCCGCCCGATGCCCAGCCCACGGGCGCCGGAGGCCGAGGGCGAGGCCTGGTCGTAGAGCAGCCACTCGTCGGCCCGGAACGGCCGGTGGAACCAGATGGAGTGGTCGAGGGAGGCCGACTGCATGCGTCGGGTCGGAGACCCGCATGCCGTGCGGCACCAGCGTCGACCCGAGCAGGGACATGTCGCTGGCGTAGGTGAGCGCCGCGCGGTGGATCAGCGCGTCGTCGGGCAGCGCCCCGCTCACCCGGATCCACAGCCGCGACTGCGACGGCCGTTCGTCACCGGGGATCACCCCGCCGGGGCGGGAGTCGCCGACCCAGCGCATCTCGAGCGCGGCCCACTCCTTGAGCCACTCCTCGGCCGTCTCCGGGGAGCGCCGCCGGAACATCTCTCCCATGTCGAGCGACTCGGCCGGGCGCGGCGCCTCCGGCATGACGTCCTGGTGGTCGAAGCCCTCCTCGGGGACCTGGAAGCTGACGGTCATGAAGTAGATCGGCCGGCCGTGCTGGCGGGCGACCACCCGGCGGGTGGAGAAGGACCGGCCGTCGCGGATCCGCTCGACGTCGTACACGATCGGCACGGCGGGGTCGCCGGGGCGCAGGAAGTAGCTGTGCAGCGAGTGCACGCCGAGCGGCGGCTCGACGGTGCGGGCGCCGGCGACCAGCGCCTGGGCGGCGACCTGGCCGCCGAAGACCCGCTGGAGGATGGTGTCCGGCTGGGTCCCGCGGAACAGGTTGACGTCGATGGTCTCGAGGTCGAGGAGCGCGACGAGCTCGTCGGCGGAGCTGGGCACAGGTCGTCCTAGTCGTTGTCGTGGGGTCGGTCGAGGCCGGCAAGGAAGCGCTCGAACTCCGCGCCGAGCTCCTCCCCGGTCGGCAGGTCGCGCTCCTCGGCGAGCGGCAGCGCCGAGTCGTCCGCGTCGGCGCGGTGGAAGGCGTCGTACTGCTGCTCGAGCCCGTGCACGACGTCGAGCACCTCCTCGGAGTCCTCGATCTGCGCGGCGATCTCGACCATCTTGGCGGCGCCGGCCGCCTGGATCGCCTCGAGGTCCCACTGCAGCCCGGTGACGACCTCGACGGACTCCAGCATCGTGGCGGAGGCGGCCGGGTAGTCGAACTGCGCGACGTAGTGCGGGATGTGCGCGACGAAGCCCATCGCGGGATGGCCCCAGCCGCCGAGCCGCAGCTCCAGCAGCGCCTGGGCGCTCGCCGGCACCCGGATCTCGCCCTTCCAGATGTTGGGGTGCAGCAGCAGCTCCGGCGAGGTGGCGTGGTTGGTGAGCATCACCGGACGCGTGTGCGGCACGGCCATGGGCACGGCGCCCAGGGACACGGTGAGGCGTACGCCGAGCCGCTCGACGACCTCGCGCACGGCGAGGGCGAACGCCTCCCAGTGGGTGTCGGGCTCGGGGCCGCTCATGAGGAGGTAGGGGACGCCGAGGCTGTCGTGGTTGAGCCGCACGACCAGACGGGGCGGCTCGTAGTCCTGGTAGCGGTACTCGCTGAAGGTCAGCGGCGGGCGCCGCGCGCGGTAGTCGTAGAACGCGTCGATCTCGAAGCTCGCGACGACCCGGCCCTGCGACTGCCCGAGCAGGTGCGCGGGGCGAGGGCGGCCGCGTTGCCGGCGTCGAGGAACCCCTCGAGGGAGTGGACCAGCACCGGACCCTGCTCGAGCACGTCGAGCTCGGGGACCTCGTCGACGATGTGGACGTGCCGCGACGGCCCCGACGAGCCGGGCGGGCCTGCCGGGCCGCCGGGCCCCGTGGACTCGGCGATGCGGATCTCCCTCGGTGCTCTCGCGCTCGCGCGCCGGTCTGTCGGTCAACGCGGCTACGGTCCTCACTATGCCCGATCCGGTCGACGACCTCGTGCAGAGCATCCGCGCCGCGCTCGCCGACGCGGGCGACGCGACCCGGGCACCGGCGATGCAGGCCTACATGCGCTCCGCGATGCCCTACCGCGGCGTCAGCGCCGTTCCGCTGCGGGCGCTGTGCCGCGAGGTCCTCGACGCGCATCCGCTGCCCGACCGCGCGTCCTGGGAGAGGGCGGTCCTCGCGCTGTGGGACGGCGCGGCCTACCGCGAGGAGCGCTACGCCGCCCTGGCGCTGACCCGGCACCGGCGCCACCGCCCGCACCAGGACGTGCGGACCCTCGGGCTCTACCGGCACCTCGTCGTCACCGGAGCCTGGTGGGACTACGTCGACACGATCGCCGCCCACAACGTGGGCGACCTGCTCGCCGCGGACCCGGCGGGCGTGACACCGGTCGTGAGGACGTGGGCGGTCGCCGACGACCTGTGGCTGCGTCGTACGGCGGTCCTCTGCCAGCTCCACCGCAAGGCCGCCACCGACGTCGCGCTGCTGCGGGAGGCGCTCGAGGCCAACCTGGCCGACAGCCCCTTCGGGTCGGAGTTCTTCGTGCGCAAGGCGGTCGGGTGGGCGCTGCGGCAGCACGCCCGCACCGACCCGGCGTGGGTGCTCGACTTCGTGGCGCTGCACGACGGCCGGCTCTCCGGCCTCTCACGTCGTGAAGCCCTCAAGCACCTGTCCCCGCCGGCGGCTAGGCTCGCGCCGTGACGCAGCACCAGGTGACCTTCTGGCGCGACCTGCCCTCGATGGTGGTCGTGCGAGACGGCGACGACGTGACCAAGGCGCCCCTCGCGCCCCGATTCCAGGAGGCCATCGACGAGGCGGCGATGCGCCTCGGCGACACCGGCAGCGACGCCTACCTCGCGGGCTGGACGCGCGGCGCCTGGACCGAGTCCGAGGGCACCACCACCGAGGTGGCCGACCGCGTGGTCGCCGACCTCGAGGAGCAGTGGCCCGAGGCCCGCCTGACCGCCTACCTGGACGGACTCGCATGAACCGGCTGACGACCCTGCTCGGCGACGACGGCACGATCGTGCTCGACGGCGGCATGGGCACCCTGCTGCAGGACCGCGGCCTCGACGACGGCGGCGCGGGCGAGCTGTGGAACGTCGACCGCCCCGAGGTGGTCCGCGAGGCGCACGAGGCCTACGTCCGCGCGGGCGCCCGCATCCTGACCACCAACACGTTCGGCGGCAGCCGCCCGCGGCTGCAGATGCACGGTCTCGAGGACCGCGTCCACGAGCTCAACCAGGCCGCCGCGGCAGTCGCCCGCTCGGTGGCCGACGCCGCCGAGGGCCGCACCGTCCTGGTCGCCGGCGACCTCGGTCCCACCGGCGAGCTGCTCTCGCCGCTCGGCGCGATGGAGCCCGCTGAGGCGCAGGCGCTCTTCGAGGAGCAGCTCGCCGGCCTGCGCGACGGCGGCATCGACCTGGTCCTCATCGAGACCATGAGCGACCTCGGCGAGCTGGGTGCCGCTGTGGCGGCGGCGCAGGCGGTCGTCCCCGATCTGCCGATCATCGCGACGATGAGCTTCGACACCAACCTGCGCACGATGATGGGCGTCCGGCCGTCCGACGCCGTGGTGGCGCTGGCGGAGCTGGGCGTCGACGCGGCCGGAGCCAACTGCGGGCGGGGCCCGTCGGAGATGGAGGCCATCGCCGCGCAGATGACCGAGGCCCGCCCCGAGGGGATCCTGGTCGTCGCCCAGTCCAACGCGGGGCTGCCGCAGGTCGTCGGCGACCACTTCGAGTACGACGCCACGCCCGCCGACCTGGCCGAGCACGCCCGCGCGCTCCAGAAGCTCGGCGTCGACCTGGTCGGCGGTTGCTGTGGCTCGACCCCCGAGCACATCGCCGCCGTCTCGGCCGCTGTCGGCTGACCCGCCGCCCCGACCACTCCGGCGTACGGCGCCGTGACGACGGCCACAGCGCCGACGCTTCCGGGAATTGTTACCAACGAGTAGCCTGAGCGGCACCCCTACTCGAACCACCCCTGGAGAGCGCGTGCCCCGACAGCTGCGTGAGGTCGTCTTCGTGGACGGCGTGCGGACCCCCTTCGGCAAGGCCAAGGGCCAGTACGCCGAGACCCGGGCCGACGACCTGGTCATCAAGTGCATCCGGGAGCTGCTGCGGCGGCACCCCGAGCTGCCCCCCGAGCGCGTCGACGAGGTGGCGATCGCGGCCACCACCCAGATCGGTGACCAGGGCCTGACGATCGGCCGCACCGCCGCGCTGCTGGCCGGGCTGCCGCAGAGCGTCCCCGGCTACGCGATCGACCGGATGTGCGCCGGAGCGATGACGGCCGTGACCACGACGGCGGCGGGCATCGCCTTCGGCTCCTACGACGTGGTCATCGCCGGCGGCGTCGAGCACATGGGCCGGCACCCGATGGGCGAGGGCGTCGACCCCAACCCGCGGATCCTCTCCGAGCGGATCGTCGACCCCGACGCGCTGGTGATGGGCAAGACCGCGGAGAACCTGCACGACCGCTACCCCACGATCACCAGGGCCCGCACCGACGCCTTCGCGCTCGCCTCGCAGCAGCGCACCGCCGCGGCGTACGCCGACGGGGTCATCCAGCCCGGCCTGGTGCCGGTGGCGACCCGCTCGGCCGAGGCCGGCTGGGGGCTGGCCACCGTCGACGAGCCGCCGCGCCCGGGCACCACGCTCGAGGACCTCGCCGGCCTCAAGACGCCGTTCCGCTCCCACGGCCGGGTCACTGCCGGCAACGCCGCCGGCATCAACGACGGCGCGACCGCGTGCCTGCTCGCCGACGAGGAGACCGCCCGCGAGCTCGGGCTCCCGGTGCGGATGCGGCTGGTCTCCTTCTCCTTCACCGGCGTCGAGCCGGAGGTGATGGGCGCCGGCCCGATCCCCGCCACCGAGAGGGCGCTGCGCCAGGCCGGCCTGTCCATCGACGACATCGGCGCCTTCGAGGTCAACGAGGCGTTCGCCGTGCAGGTGCTCGCGTTCCTCGAGCACTTCGGCATCGCCGACGACGACCCGAGGGTCAACCCGTACGGCGGCGCGATCGCCGTCGGTCACCCGCTGGCCTCGTCCGGCGTACGCCTCATGACGCAGCTCGCCCGGGCCTTCGAGGACCGTCCCGAGGTGCGCTACGGCCTGACCACGATGTGCATCGGCATCGGCATGGGCGGGACCGTGGTGTGGGAGAACCCGCACTGGTCCGGCGCGGCCGCCGAGGCCGGCGGCCCGGACGACGCGAGCACCAGCACCGACAGCGACGGCGAGGCAGCCTGATGACAACGACCGACCTCCAGACCCTGCTCGAGACGGCCGTCGCGCTGTCGCCCGACGAGGTGGTGACCGAGGCGAGGTCGCGCGACGTGGCGCTGCCCGGCGGTGCCGGGACGATGGCGCTGATCACGCTCGACAACGGCCTCGACCACACCCGGCCGAACACCTTCGGGCCGCGCTCGCTCGCGTCGCTCGACGCCGCCGTGGAAGCGGCCCTCGGTCGCGAGGACGTCGCGGCGATCGGCGTGACCGGCAAGCCGTTCATCCTGGCCGCCGGCGCCGACCTGTCCGCGATGACCGGGCTGCGCGGCCGCGACGACGCCCTGATGATCGCCCGCATAGGGCACGGCGTGTTCCGCAAGCTCGGCGAGGGCGGCAAGCCGACCTTCGCGTTCGTCAACGGGCTCGCGCTCGGCGGCGGGCTCGAGGTGGCGCTGCACTGCACCTACCGCACCGTCCAGGACTCCGCACCCGCGCTGGGTCTGCCCGAGGTGATGCTCGGCCTGGTCCCCGGCTGGGGCGGCGCCTACCTGCTGCCGAACCTCGTCGGCGCGGCCACCGCGGTCACCCTCGTCGTGGAGAACCCGCTCAACCAGGGCCGGACGCTGACCGGCCACGCCGCGTATGCCGCCGGGCTCGCCGACGTGGAGCTCGGTGGCGCCGACTTCCTCGAGCAGTCCCTCGCCTGGGCGGCGAAGGTGGTGACCGGCGAGGTCGTCGTCGAGCGGCCGGAGGTCGACCGCGGGGACGCGTGGGACGCCGCCGTGGCGAAGGGCCGAGGGGTCGCGGACTCCAAGACCGGTGGCGCCGCCCCGGCGGCGTACCGCGCCCTCGACCTGATCTCCGCCGCCCGCACCGCGACCCGCGACGAGGCCTTCGCGGCCGAGGACGAGGCGCTCGCCGACCTCATCGTGTCGCCCGAGCTCGCCGCCGGCCTCTATGCCTTCGACCTCGTGCAGAAGCGCGCCAAGCGCCCCGCCGGCGCGCCCGACCGGTCGCTCGCACGGCCGGTGACCAAGGTCGGTGTCGTCGGAGCGGGCCTGATGGCGAGCCAGCTCGCGCTGCTGCTGGTGCGGAGGCTCGAGGTGCCGGTCGTGCTGACCGACCTCGACCAGGCCCGCGTGGACAAGGGCGTGGGCTACGTGCACGCCGAGGTCGACAAGCTCCTGGGCAAGGGCCGGATCGGACCGGACAAGGCCAACCGCCTGCGGGCGCTGGTCTCCGGCTCCGTCGACAAGGCCGACTCCTTCGCCGACGCCGACTTCGTGATCGAGGCCGTCTTCGAGGAGATGAAGGTCAAGAAGCAGGTCTTCGCCGACGTCGAGGCCGTGGTGTCGCCCACCTGCGTGCTCGCGACCAACACGTCCTCCCTCTCGATCACCGAGATGGCCGCCGACCTCGAGCACCCCGAGCGCGTCGTCGGCTTCCACTTCTTCAACCCGGTGGCGGTGATGCCGCTGCTGGAGATCGTCCGCGGCGAGCAGACCGACGACGCCACCCTGGCCACGGCCTTCGCCACCGGCCGGGCCCTGAAGAAGACCAGCATCCTGGTCAGCGACAGCCCGTCCTTCATCGTGAACCGGCTGCTCGGCCGCTTCATGGGCGAGGTCGGCCGGATCGTGGACGAGGGGACGCCGCTGGAGGTGGCCGACGGCGCCTTCGCCGGCGTCGCCCCGATGCCGCCGTTCTTCCTGCTCTCGCTGGTCGGTCCGGCCATCGCGCTGCACAACAACGAGACGCTGCACGGCGCGTTCCCGGACCGGTTCTACGTCTCCCCGAACCTCCAGGAGCTCGTCGCCGCCGGCAAGACGAGCGTCTACCTGCCCGACTTCACGGTCGACCCGGAGGTCGCGCAGATGTTCGCGCCGGCCCCCGGAGGCACGGCGCTGGCCGCGTCCGACGTACGGCGCAGGGTGCTGGCCGCGCTGGCCGACGAGGCGCGGCGGATGCTCGACGAGGGTGTCGTGGCGGCGCCGGAGGACCTCGACCTGGCGATGATCACCGGGGCGGGCTTCGCGTTCTGGAACGGCGGGCTGACCATGCTGCTGGACCGGGAGGGGATCTCCGAGGAGGTCACCGGCCGCCGGTTCCACTGACCGCTCGACCGCCCGGCCCGGGTGCCTCCCGCGCCCGGGGCCGCCGCGCCCGGATGCCGCCGCGCCCGGATGCCGCCGCGCCCGGGTGCCTCCCGCGCCCGGGTGCCGCCGCGCCCGACCGGCGTACGGCAGCACCGGCTCCCCACGGAGAACGGCCGCTCCCCATGGACTGTTCTCCATGGGGAGCGGCCGTTTTCCTGCATCACCTGGTAAACGGCGCCAGGGTGGGCGACCCGGTCAGGGGGTGACGTCGATCCGGTCGGTCGGGACCGGGGTGTAGGGGTCGTTCGCGGCCAGGTAGGCCGAGAGGGCGTCGATGTCGAGACCTCCGAAGAACTTGTCGGTGGCCTCGGTGAAGGCCGCGAAGCCGTCACCGCCGTCGGACAGGAACGAGTTCGCCACGACGCGGTAGGTCGTCGCCGGGTCGAGCGCGGTGCCGTTGACCTCGACGCTCGACGGGTCGACGCGCGAGCCGTCGGAGGCCGAGGTGCTCCAGGAGTAGGTCAGGCCCGAGACCTGCAGGATCTTGGGGGCGCCGGGCGGCGAGCCGGTCCACTGCTGCTCGAGGAGCTCCAGGATCTGCGCGCCGGTCATGTCCATCGACACGTCGAAGTTGTTGAACGGCTGCACCGAGAACGACGAGCCGAACGTGATGTTGCCGTCGGCGTCGGCGATCAGGTCGTTGCGGATGCCGCCCGGGTTCATGAAGGCGATCTCCGGGACCTTGCTGCCACTCACCGCCGTCGCGTCGGCCTTCTGGGCGTCGGCGATCAGGTTGCCGAGCGGCGACTCGCCGCTGTCGTCCGGCGTGCGGGGGACCACGGTGGTCCCCGGGGCGAGGTGGCCGACGATCGCCGACGCGATCGGCAGCACCAGCTCGTTGTAGCGCGCGATCAGCGAGGTGATCGTCGCGGCCTTCGCCACGTCGCGGGTGACGATGCGGTTGTGGGCGACGACGGTCGGGCGCCGGACGTCCTTGGTGCGCCCGTTGAGCCGCAGCCGGACGTCGGTGACGAGCCGGCCCAGGCTGGAGGCGCTGGTGACCAGGCGGCGGTTGTCGTCGGGGTCGCGCAGCGAGCAGTTGTAGGCCTGGTGCGTGTGGCCGCTGATCACGGCGTCGATGCGCGGGCTGAGCGCGCGGTTGATGTCCACGATCGCGCCCGAGATGCCCGGGCAGGAGTCGTACGCCGTCGGGTCGACCGGCAGGCCGCCCTCGTGCACGAGCAGCACCATCGCCTTGATCCCGCGCCGGTCGAGCTTCTTCGACAGCCTGTTCGCGGTGCGCACCTCGTCGGTGAAGCGCAGCCCCTCGACGCCGGACTTGGTGACGATGTTCGGGGTGTCCTGGAGCGTCATGCCGATGAAGGCGACCCGGATCCCGCCGTACCTCTTGACCTTGACGGCCGGGAAGACCGTGCGGCCGGTGCTCTTGCGGAACACGTTCGCGGAGAGGTACTGGAACTTCGCGCCCCGGAAGGTGTGCGCCGCGCAGGAGTTCTGGTTGTTCTCGCCGTCGGGGCCGTCGGCGATGCAGCCGCCGCGCTGGAGGCGACGCAGCTCGCGCCAGCCCTCGTCGAACTCGTGGTTGCCGACGCTGCTGATCTGCAGCCCCAGCTTGTTCATGGCCTCGATGGTGGGCTCGTCGTGGAAGGCCGCGCTCAGCAGCGGGCTCGCCCCGATCAGGTCGCCGGCGGCGACCGTGACGGTGCGGCGGTGCTGCGCCTTGGCCTTCGCCCGGAGCTGGGAGAGGTGGGTGGCGAGGTACTCCGCGCCGCCGGCCGGGGTCCCGTTGATCACGCCGGAGGAGCTGGACTGGCTCGGCTCGAGCTGCCCGTGGAAGTCGTTGATCGCGAGGATCTGGAGCTTGACGTCCTTGGGCTTGTGGTGGTGGCGCGGCTTCGCGAGCGCCGGGCCGGCGGTCGTCGACGCGACGAGGGCCGCGGCGCTGAGCACGCCGAGCGCCGCCAGGAGCGGTCGGCGGCGCAGGGACGGACCGGGTCGATAACGGGACATGCGAAGGGTCTCCTCGTGGCTGGTCGTAGCGGAAGGCTCACCGAGAGTCGCTCGGCACACGAAAACGCCCACATCCTCGCCCATCCCGGACACGAGCGCACCCCCGCGCCGGTAACGATCGGTGAACTGTCGCCTCCCTCCGCACCGGCACGGCGGGCGCGCCGGCGACCGGTCAGCCCAGCGCGTCCAGCGCGTCCAGGAGCCGGTCGACGTCGGCGTCGGTGGAGTACGGCGCGAGGCCGGCCCGCACCGCGCCGGCGTCGCCGAGGCCCAGCCACCGCGACGCCTCGAGCGCGTAGAAGCTGCCACCGGGGGCGTTCACACCGCGCTGCGCCAGGGCGACGTGCACCTCGCGCGGCGTCGCCCCCTCGACCGAGAACAGCGCTGTCGGCGTACGCCGGGCGGGAGCGCCGTGCAGGGCGACCCGCGGCAGCGCGTCGAGCCCGGCCAGCAGCCGGGCGAACACCCGGTCCTCGTGCTTCTCGACCTGCGCCATCGAGGCCAGCACGCGGGCCCGCCGGTCCTCCCCGGGCCGTCGGCACCCCCGGTGCCCAGGTCGGCGACGAAGTCGACCGCCGCGGTGACGCCGGCGAGCAGCTCGTAGGGCAGCGTGCCGAGCTCGAAGCGCTCCGGCACGGCGTCGGTCGACGGCAGCAGCTTGTCGGGGTGCACGGTCTCGAGGACGGCCGGCGCGGCCGCCAGCACCCCGAGGTGCGGGCCGAAGAACTTGTACGGCGAGCAGGCGAACACGTCCGCGCCGGTCGCGGCGACGTCGACGGGCGCGTGCGGGGTCAGGTGCACGCCGTCCACGAAGAGCAGCGCCCCCACCTCGTGCACGGCCCGCGCGACCGCGGGCAGGTCCGGGCGGGTGCCGAGCAGGTTCGAGGCCCCGGTGACCGCGACGAGCCGGGTGCGTCCCGACAGCACCGACAGCAGCCCCGGGTCCAGGAGCAGCTCGGCGCTGGCCGGGTCGAAGTCGACCCAGCGCACGGTGGCGCCGACGGCCTCGGCCGCGACCACCCACGGCCGGATGTTGGCGTCGTGGTCGAGACGGGTCACCACCACCTCGTCACCGGGTCCCCAGCCCTTCGCGAGGGACCGGGCGAGGTCGAAGGTGAGCTGGGTCATCGAGCGGCCGAAGACCACTCCCCCGGCCTCGACGCCGAGCAGGTCGGCCATCGCGGCGCGGGCGCCGACCACGAGGTCCTCGGCCCGCTGCTCGGTCGAGGTGACCGTCCCCCGGTTGGAGAGCCCCGCCGTCATCGCGCCGGCCACGGCGTCGGCGACCGAGCGCGGCACCTGCGAGCCACCCGGCCCGTCGAAGAACGCGGTGCCTCCGGCGAGCGCGGGGAAGCAGGCGCGGACCCGCTCGACGTCGTAGGTGCCAGGCGGCGAGGTGGTCGTCATGCCTGCATTGAAGCAGCCGTCCCGCCGCGGCACGGGGCAGGACCGGGCCGGGACCTCGTGGGACCTCGTGGGACCTGGTGGGACCTGGTGGGACCTGGTGGGACCTGGCGGGACCTGGTGCGACTTGGTGGCGTGCCGAACACTCTGACCATGACGCGGTGGGCCGGCACGCTGTGATCACCAGGACGACGACCAGCACGACGACCACGTCGGGGTGGAACCCGGTGCGGCCGGGCCGCGTCGTCGGGGTCGACGTGGCGCGCTGCGTGGCCCTGGTCGCGATGATGGCCACCCACGTCCTCCCGGTGCACGCGGCCGACGGCGGGCTCGCCTGGAGCCACGCGGTCGCCGGCGGGCGCGCGTCGGCCCTGTTCGCGGTGCTCGCCGGCGTGAGCGTGGCGCTGATGTCGGGTGGGACCACCCCACTGCACGGCGCGGAGCGGTCCCGGGTGACCCGCGCGCTGGCCGTCCGCGCGCTGCTGGTGCTGCTGGTCGGGCTCGCCCTGGGCGGGCTGCCCACCACGATCGCGGTCATCCTGTCGTCGTACGGCGTGCTGTTCCTGCTCGGCCTGCCGTTCCTCGGCCTCCGCGCCCGCGCCCTGGCGGTGCTGGCCGGCTGCTGGGTGGTGCTGGCTCCCGTGCTCTCGCACGCCGTCCGGCCGCAGCTGCCCGCGCGCGGCTTCGACAGCCCCCTCCTCGCCGACCTCGCGCACCCGGTGCAGCTGCTGTCCGAGCTGACGTTCACCGGCTACTACCCCGCGGTGCCGTGGCTCGGCTACCTCCTGGTGGGTATGGCGGTCGGGCGCGCCGACCTGCGGCGGGGTCGCACCGCCGCCGTGCTGGCCGGGACCGGCGCCGCGCTGGCCGCGACGGCGTGGACCGTCTCGGAGCTGCTCCTCGGGCGGGCCGACCTGACCGCGGCACTGCTCGCGACCGCGCCGTTCCCGGGGATGTCGGTCGACGAGCTGCGGCTGTGGCTGGCCGAGGGCGTCCACGGCACCACGCCGACCGGGTCGTGGGCCTGGCTCGCGGTGCACGCGCCGCACTCGGGGACGCCGTTCGACCTGGCGCACACCAGCGGCACCGCGCTGCTGGTGCTGGGGACCTGCCTCGCCGTGGGCCGGCTGCTGCCGCGTGCGGCGACCGTCGTGTTCGGGGCGGGCGCGATGACGCTGACGCTCTACACGCTGCACGTGGTGCTGCGCACCCCGGCGTTCCTGCCCGGCGAGGACGGGACGACGTACCTGTGGCACGTCGCGATCGTGCTGGCCACCGGCGCGACGTTCGCGCTGCTCGCCTGGCCGGGGCCGCTCGAGCGGTCGGTCGCCCTGCTGTCCGGCACCCACCGGCGAGCCGGTCGGGCGGTCAGTCGACGTGCAGGAGGTGCTCGCCCCGGTCGAGAGCGGTGACGTCCTCGACGATGCTGCGCGCCAGCGACTGCGCGGTCAGCCCGATCCGGTCGAGGATACCGCGCGCTTGGCGTGGCCGAGGAACTCCTGCGGGATGCCGTGCAGCCGCACCGGCGTCTCGACGCGGGCCTCGTTGAGCGTCTGCAGCAGCACCGACGCCGCAGCCGCCGACGATGCCGTTGTCCTCGACGCTGACCACGAGCCGGTGCTCGCGCGGCCAGGGTCGACGCAGCGCGGGGTCGACCGGCTTGACCCAGCGGGGGTCGACGACGGTGACGCCGATGCCCTGGTCGGTCAGCCGCGTCGGCGACCTCGACGGCGGCCGAGCGCCATCGAGCCGACGCCGACGATCAGCACGTCCTTGGCGCCGCTGCGGACCAGCACGTCGCAGCCGCCGGCGCGTGCCGACCGGCGTCGACGTCGTCGCTGGGCGGGCCCTTCGGGAACCGCACGACGGTCGGGGCGTCGTCGACCTGGACCGCCTCGCGCAGCAGCTCGCGCAGCCGGGTGGCGTCACGGGGTGCGGCGAGCCGGAGCCCCGGCACGACCTGCAGCACGGACATGTCCCACATGCCGTTGTGGCTGGCGCCGTCGTCGCCGGTGACCCCGGCCCGGTCGAGCACGAAGGTCACGCCGCACCGGTGCAGCGCGACGTCCATCAGCACCTGGTCGAAGGCCCGGTTGAGGAAGGTCGCGTAGACCGCGACCACGGGGTGCAGCCCGCCCATCGCGAGGCCGGCCGCCGAGGTGGCGGCGTGCTGCTCGGCGATGCCGACGTCGAAGGTGCGCTCGGGGTACGCCGCCGCGAACAGGTGCAGGCCGACCGGGTGCATCATCGCCGCGGTGATCGCGACGAGGTCCTGGCGCTCGTCGCCGAGCGCGACCATCTCGTCGGCGAAGACGTCGGTCCAGATCCGGCCCTTGGGGTTCTCCTCGCCGGTCTCGACGTTGAACGGGCCCCGGCGAGTGGAACTGGTCGGCCTCGTGCCGCTCGGCGGCGTCGTAGCCGAAGCCCTTGCGGGTCATCACGTGCACGATCACCGGGCCCTCGAACCGCTTGGCCTGGGTCAGCGCCTGCTCGACGGCGGCCCGGTCGTGACCGTCGATCGGGTCCGACGTACTTCAGGCCGAGGTCCTCGAAGAGGCCCTGCGGCGCGAGCGCGTCCTTCATGCCCTTCTTCATCGCGTGCAGGGCGTCGTAGACGGCCGGTCCGACCCCGCGCACGCCGTTGAGGCGGCGTCTTGACCAGGTCGAGGACCTGCTCGTAGCGCGGGTTGGTGCGCAGCGTGGTCAGGTGGTTGGCCAGCCCGCCGACCGTCGGGCGTGTAGGAGCGGCCGTTGTCGTTGACGACGATCACCAGCCGGCGGTCGGTCGGTGCCGTCGGCGGCGATGTTGTTCAGCGCCTCCCAGGCCATCCCGCCGGTGAGCGCGCCGTCGCCGATGACGGCGACGACGTGGCGGTCCTCGCCGCGGATGGCGTAGGCCTTGGCGAGCCCGTCGGCGTAGGACAGCGCGGTGGAGGCGTGGGAGTTCTCGACGACGTCGTGGTCGGACTCGTCGCGGCTGGGGTAGCCGGACAGGCCGCCCTCCTGGCGCAGCGAGTCGAAGCCGGCGGCGCGGCCGGTGAGCATCTTGTGCACGTAGGCCTGGTGGCCGGTGTCGAAGACGACCCGGTCGCGCGGGGAGTCGAACGACCCGGTGGATCGCCATGGTCAGCTCGACGACGCCGAGGTTGGGGCCGAGGTGGCCGCCGGTGCGGCGAGACCTTGCTGACCAGGAAGTCGCGGATCTCGCTGGCGAGCTCGTCGAGCTCGGTCGTCGGCGAGGTCGCGCAGGTCGCGTGGGCCGGTGATCCGGTCCAGCAGTCCCATCCGATCCTCCTCGGTCGTGCTGCGGCTGTCAGCCGTCCGAGTCTACGCACGTACGCGACGACCGCCGCCCGTCGGCCGTCCAGGTAGGCCGCGACCAGCCCGCCCAGGCTCGGCAGGTGGTAGCCGCCCTCCTGGACGACCACGCTCGGCAGGCCGAGCGCCGCCGAGCAGCCGGCCGGCCTCCGCGTAGCCGGCCGCGGTGACCTGCAGCGGGCTCTCCGGGTCGTCGGCCGCGGCGTCGACGCCCGAGCGAGACCACCAGCGCCGTGGCAGCCCGTGCCGACGGCCCACGCCGGCGAGGTCGGCGACCGCCGCGCAGCCAGGCTCGTCGCCGGCGCCCTCGGGCAGCGGCAGGTTGCGGGTCGCGCCCGTCCCCGGCGCCCGGCGCCGGTCTCGTCGGCGTGGCCGAGCACGTGCGGGAACCACCCGGCCGCCGGGTCGACGTGCACGGAGGCGTAGAGCACGTCGCCGCGGTCGTAGAAGATCGGCGCGGTGCCGTTGCCCTGGTGGGCGTCGAGGTCGACCACCGCCGACCCGCTCGTGGCCCGCCTCGCGCAGCGCCTGGGCCGCGACGGCGGCGTTGTTGAGGTAGCACGACCCGCCGAAGCCGGTGCGGGTCGCGTGGTGGCCGGGCGGGCGGCACAGCGCGTACGCCGTCGGCTCCCCCGCCGCGACCAGGTCGGCGGCGGTCAGCGCGCAGTCGACGGCGGCCCGGGCGGCCTCCCAGGTGCCGGGACCGACCAGCGTGCAGGTGTCGTAGCAGAACCTGCCGGCCTCGGCGTGCACGCGCTCGCGCCGGCGCGCAGCGGCATCCCGCCGGTCATCGCCGGCGTCGGGAACAGGTAGGGCACCACCCGGTCCTGGCCGACCAGGCTCGTCGTAGCCCCCCGGCGCGCCCAGCGGTCGGCGCGCCGTCGCGCAGGAAGGCCAGCAGTCGCCGGGTCGTGCACCGGCGCGAGCACGTCGTCGTCGTGCGACCGACCGCCTCGACGCAGCCGGTGCCCCGCCGCAGCGCCGTCAGGATCGCGTCGACCCGGCTCGGCGACCTCGGTGCCGGGCGATCGCGACGCCGACCCACACCTCCTGGCGCGGGTCGTGCAGCCGGGTCGTCGGGCGACCAGACGACCGGGACTCATGCGTCGTCAGCCTCCCATCCGTCCTGACTCATGCCACGGCGGCCGCGTCCGGCAGGATGCCGGCATGCCCCGCGCGCGTGACCATCGGGATCGAGATCGGCGCGCTGCCGACCGGGCGCGACCAACTCGGTGCTCGACGTCGCCGGCGTGGGCCTCGGCCACGCCACGGTGCGCCGCGACGAGGCCGGCGCCACCCGACGGGCGCGGCGTCGCCCGCACCGGGGTGACCACGCTGCTCGTCGCCGAGGACGCCTACCACCGGCCGGTGCCCGCCGGCGGCGCGGTGCTCAACGGCGCCGGCGAGTGCACCGGCTTCCTGACCGCCGCGCGAGTGGGGCGCCCTGGAGACGCCGGTCTACCTGACCTCGACGATGCAGCTCGGCCGGGTCTACGACGCCGCCTGCGAGATCGCCCTGGAGCAGCACGCCGAGGTGGCCGACGACGTGGTGATCCCGGTCGTGGCCGAGTGCGACGACTCCTACCTCAACGACTGCCGCCGGATGCAGGTCGAGCCACGACGACGTCCGCGCGGCCTGGCAGGCGGCGCTCGACGGCCGCGGGGCAGCGACGCGCCGCCCGCCGAGGGCGCGGTCGGCGCCGGCACCGGGATGAGCTGCCTGGGCTTCAAGGGCGGCATCGGTACGGCGTCGCGGGTGACGCCCGACGGGCACACCGTCGCGGTGCTGCTGCTGACCAACTTCGGGGACCGCGCGACCGGCTGACCGTCGCCGGCGTCCCGCGTCGGCCGGCTGTGGCCCGGCGACGACGGCGAGCCCGAGGGCCCGCCGGGCCCCGGGAAGCCCGCGGGCTCGTGCATCGGCGTCGTGCGTCACCGACGCCCCGGTCGACGCGCCGCGGCTGCGCACGGCTGGCCCGCCGGGTCGGGCTCGGCCTGGCCCGCACCGGCTCGGTCGCCCACCACGGCAGCGGCGAGATCTTCCTGGCCGCGGCCACCGGGACGCCGGCTGGACCGCGACGGCCGGCCCGACCGGCCCACCTCGACGTCCGGGCGCGGCGCTCGACCCGCTCTTCGAGGCGGTCGTCGACTGCCGCCGAGGAGGCGGTGCTCAACTCGATGCTCGGCGCGGCCACCGAGGTCGGGCGGGACGGCCACACCAGCGAGGGCCTCGACGCCGCTGTGGTCCGCACGGTGACGGGAGGGGCCCGTGGCCGGCACGGAGCATGAGGTCGCGATCACCGATCGCCGACGGCGTCGCGCCTCGCCGCGACGCTGTACCTCCCCGATCCGGCGCAGGGCCCGCAGCCGTGCCTGCTCGAGGCGCTCCCCTACCGCAAGGACGACCTGACGTCGTCGTACGCCGAGACCTACCGAGCGCTGCGCGACGAGCACGGGTACGCCGTGTGCCGGGTCGACCTGCGGGGCACCGGCTCGTCGGCGGGCGACGCCACGGACGAGTACCCCGAGGCCGAGCAGCGCGACCTCGTCGAGGTGATCGCCTGGCTGGCCGACCAGCCCTGGTGCGACGGCAGGGTGGGCATGTGGGGCACGTCGTACTCCGGCTTCAACTCCCTCCAGCTCGCCTGCGAGCGGCCGCCGGCGCTGAAGGCGGTGTGCGGGATCTACTCCAGCGACGACCGGTGGACCGACGACGTGCACTGGCGCGGCGGCGCGCTGCGGCTGGTCGACCTCGTCGACTACTGCCACTACATGACGCCGATGTGCGTGCTGCCGCCCGTGCCCGCGGTGTGGGGCGACGGCTGGCGCGAGGAGTGGCTGCGGCGCATCGAGGCGAACGAGCCGTGGGTGCTGACCTGGCTGCGCGAGCACCGTGACGGCGCCTACTGGCGGCACGGGTCGGTGCGCACCGGGCCCGGCCCCGACGGCTACGACCGGATCGCCTGCCCGGTGATGCTGGTGGCGGGCTGGGCCGACGGCTACCGCAACAACTCGTTCCGCACCGTCGCCGCGCTCGGCGAGGCCGGGGTGCCGTTCCGGGTGCTGGCCGGGCCGTGGGCGCACGCCGACCCGGCGACCGCGATCCCCGGCCCGCGGATCGACCTGGACCGCGAGATGGTGGCCTGGTGGGACCGCTGGCTGCGCGGCCGCACCGGCGCGCAGGACGGCGCGGGGCGACGCGGTCGTCGACGTGTTCGTGCGCGCGTCGACCCGCCCCGAGCCCGACCTCGACACCCACGCGGGCACCTGGGTGCGGGACACCTGGCCGAGCCCGGCGACCCGCTGGGAGACCCGGCCGGTCCCGGGCCCCCGCTCGCTGGCCGTCGAGCCGGACGTCGGGACCTCGGCGTGGATCGACTGCGCCGGCCACCTGCCGTGGGGCCTGTCCGGCGACCAGCGCGACGACGACGCGCACTCGCTGGTGTGGGAGTGGGACGCCGACGGCGCGGTCCTGATCGGGCCAGCCGCGGGTCCGGCTCCGGGTCTCCGCCGACGCGCCGGCCGCGTCGCTGTCGGTCAAGCTGTGCGACGTGTTCCCCGACGGCACCTCCGCGCTGGTCACCCGGGGCACCCTCGACCTGGCGTTCCGCGACGGCGTGCACGGGACGCCCTCGCCGCTCGAGCCGGGCCGGGAGTACGACGTCGAGCTCGACCTGGACGCGTGCGCCTACTCCTTCGCGGCCGGCCAGCGGCTGCGCGTCTCCGTCGCCGGGGCGGACTGGCCGAACACGGTGGCTCCCCCGGCGCCGGTGACGCTGACCGTGCACGGTGGCGAGCTCGTCCTGCCGCACTGGGACGGCACCGGCCTCGACGTACCCGACCTGCGACCCGGGCAGGAGCGCTCGTCGGAGGACCCCGAGGGCGTCGTCTGGTCGGTCGAGCGGGACGTGCTGCGGCGCACCACGACGGCACGGGTCGCGTCGTCGACCCGCTACCCCACGCCGTACGACGGCACCGCGTCCGAGTCGTACGCCGGATCGGTGAGCGTGGACCGCCGCACGTTCGCGCAGAGCGCCTCGGCCGAGTGCACCTTCGAGCTGACCTGGCCGGGCGTCGAGGTCCGGGTGCACTCCACGATGGAGGTGGCCGTGGACGCGGACGGCTACGACGTCACCATCGACCTGGTCGCCGAGGAGGCGGGCACCACCGTGGGCCGGCGGTCCTGGCGCGAGCGACTCCCCCGCTGAGCCCGCTGAGCCGCGCTCACTCCACCAGCAGGCCACCCGCGCGGTAGGCCTCCCGGACCAGCCCGACCAGCCTGGCCACCGCGTCCTCGTTGGGCGCGAACGGGCCCGGCGCGAAGTGCGGGCTCGCCAGCCCGCGCTGCACGGACTCGCAGGCCGCCCAGTCCTGGCGGTTGGTGATGTCCCAGAACTCCACGGCGTACGTCGCGTCGGGCAGCGTGCCGTCGGGGCCCGGGAGGAGGTACCACGAGCACTCGATCCAGGTCCGGCCCGGCGCGAGCGGGACGAGCCGGTGGGTCATCACGTAGTCGGGGTGCGCCGAGACGAGGAGGTTCGGCAGCAGGTGGAGGTACTCGACCTTCGTCGGGTCCACGCCGGGGATCGGGTGGCCGCCGGACTCGCCGGTCAGCGACATCGTCGCCATCCCGTCGCGCAGCACCATCGACCCGCCGACCCACGCCCCCGGGAGGGCGTAGTTGTCGCCGGAGGTGGGCGGGCTCACCGAGCACAGCTCCGGGTGGATCAGCGGGCAGTGGTAGCACTCGTGGTAGTTCTCGGCGACGACCTTCCAGTTGGCCGCCACCTCGTAGGTGTGCCGCTCGGCGAGCCGCAGCCGCTCCGGGCGGTAGGGCTCGACCAGGCTGCCGAGCTCGCCGAGGTGCTCCGCGAACGGTACGACGGACGGGTCGCCCAGCGGTGCCGCGGCGTGCCCGAACAGCCACCCGGACCACTCGGTGAGCGGCAGCTCGACGAGGGCGTGCTCGGCGGGGTCGAAGCCGTCGACGGCCCGGAACCCGGGGGCGGCCTGCACGGCGCCGGCAGGGGTGTAGGTCCAGGCGTGGTAGGGGCAGATGATGCTGCGGCGGTCGGCCGTCTCGCCCTCGGCGAGCAGCTCGTGCCCGCGGTGCCGGCAGGTGTTGGCGAACAGCCGCACCGTGCCGTCCGCACCGCCGTCGCGGACCAGCAGCGCCGGCACGTCGCCGACGACCAGGGCCCGCTGGGTGACCCGCGCGGTGTCCGCGTCGGTCCCGTCGGGCAGCAGCTCGTCGAGCCGTCCCAGGCACGTCCACGTGCCGGCGTACAGGTGCCGCAGCTCCCAGGCCAGCACCTCCGGCGAGGTGTAGGCGTCGGCGGCGAGCATCCGTCCGGCTCCGGTGTCGATCATCGGCAGTCCTCCTTCACGGCACTAGTGTGCCTGGCATGGCCCGGCACAAGGTCGACGTCCGCCGCGAGGAGATCCTCGCGGCCACGGTCGCGCAGATCGAGCACAACGGTCTGGCGCGGACCCGGGTGGCCGACGTCGCCGAGGCGCTGGGCATCAGCACCGGCCTCGTGTTCTACCACTTCGGGACCAAGGAGCAGCTCCTGGTCGCCGCCTTCGAGCACGCCGTCGAGCAGGACCTCGTCCGGCTCGAGGCCGCGGTGCAGGAGAGCGACGAGCCGCTGGACCGGCTGCGCCGGGTGGTCCGGATCTACGGCCCCACCGGCTTCGCGCCGGGCTGGCGGATCTGGATCGACGCCTGGGCGGTGGCGCTGCGCGAGGAGCCGATCCGCGTGTCCCTGCGGCGCCTGGACGACCGCTGGGGCGCGGTGCTGCTCGACGTGGTCGAGCAGGGCGTGGCCTCCGGCGCGTTCCGGGCCGCGGACCCGGCCGGCACCGTCGCGCGCATCTCGGCGCTGCTCGACGGCCTGTCGGTGGCGACGCTGGTCTACGGCAGCGTCACCCGCGAGCAGCTGCGGGCCTGGATCGGCGGGGCGCTGGCGGTCGAGCTCGGCATCCCGGTCGACGAGGCTCTCGGCGGGGCTCTCGGCGAGGCCGGCTGAGCGCACCTCACACCAGCCAGTGCGGCGCGTACGCCGGGTCGGTCAGCGCCGCGCGGTCGAGGCGGAAGGTGTCGCGGGGCTCGGCCTCGCCGAGCGCCAGGTCGGCGAGCATCCGGCCGAGCGTCGGCGCGAACTTGAAGCCGTGCGCCGCGCCGAGCCCGACCACGACCGCGGGGTGACCCGGCACCGGGCCGAGGACGAAGTCGCGGTCGGGGGTCAGCGTGTAGAGGCAGCGCACCGAGCGCACCGGCGGCCCCGCCCCCGGGAGGGTACGTCGGACATGGTCGGCCAGCAGGTCGCGCATCGGCGCGGACTCGTCGAACCCCCGCGTCTCGGGGTCGACCGGCGGACCGCCGCAGTCCTGGGCCGCCTTCACGGTGGCCTCGCCGTAGCAGGGGAAACCGTAGAACGACGGGTCGTCCATCCAGATCCACAGCGGCAGCCGACCGGGCTCGAACGGCGCCGGGTCCTCGGGGCGGAAGTAGGTGACCTGCTCGTGGGTGACCTCGAGCGGCACCTGCGCGTCGAGCCCGGCGAGCACGTCGTTGGTCCACGCGTCGGCGCACACGACGACGACCCGGCACCGGTGCGGGCCGTCGTCGGTGTCGACCTCGCAGGCCCGCGACGCCGAGGTCGCGCAGGCCGGTCACCCGGACCTCGTCGTGCAGCACGGCGCCGTGCGCGCGGGCCCGCTCCTGCATCACCGTGCGTGCCCCGCGGGCCGCGGGCACGATCGCGCCGCGCTCCTGGTACAGCGCCGACGGTGCCCGTCGGGCAGCGGAACACCGGCCACCGGCGCGTGACCTCCGTCGGCGTCGAGCAGGTCGAAGCCGACGTCGCGCGCGGCGAGCGAGCAGGTGTAGTCGGCCATCCCGATCGCCGGGTCGGGCGGGAAGAGGTCGAGCCCGCCGACGACGGTGACGAGGTCCTCGCCGGCGTCGCGCTCGAGGCGGGCCCAGTCGTCGTAGGCCTCGAACGTCAGCCGGACGTACTCCGGGGTGTGGTAGCTGTGCCGCAGGATCCGGCTGGTGTCGTGGCTGGCGCCGCGCACGTGGCCGAGCGCGAACTGCTCCAGGCCGAGCACCCGGTGGCCGCGCCGCGCGAGCTCGAGGCAGGTCGCGCTGCCCAGCGCGCCGAGGCCGACCACGACGTACTCGAACGTGCTCGCTCATCGCTGGTCCGCCGGGCGCTCCAGCCGCGGCAGCAGCCAGCGGCGGATGTCGACGCTGTCGTCCTCCATCGGCGCGAACCAGCCGTGCGTGTAGGCACGCGAGGACATGCCGCGCTGCACGGACTCGCAGATCGCCCAGTCCTGGCGGTTGACCAGGTCCCAGAGGTCCGCGGCGTCGGAGGGGTCGAACCCGGCCGAGGCCACCTCGTCGCGGCCGAACAGCAGCCGGCACTCCACCCGGGTGCGGTCGACGGCCAGCGGGTGCAGCACGAACGCGGCGACGTGGTCGGCCGAGCAGGACAGCAGCAGGTTGGGGTAGACGAGCTCGCCCTTGTGGCGGGTGCGCTCGTCGTCGTCGAGGCCGGGCAGCGGCGCGCGCTGGTGGTCGTCCCGGAGGTGGTGAAGGTCCACGCGCCCTCGCGGTGCGGGACGCCGGCGCTCCCAGTCGAGGCCGGTGCCGCCCCCGCGAACGCCGGCACCAGCCGGCACAGCTCGGGGTGCACCGGACCGCAGTGGTAGCACTCGTTGTAGTTCTCCAGCAGCACCTTGTAGTTGGCGGCGACGTCGTAGTCGAGCCGGGCGCCGGTGACCAGGTCGGCCAGCCCGTAGTTGCGCCAGCCGAGCGGACGTGCGGCGCAGCAGCTCGGCGACCGGCGCCGGTGCCGGACGCCGGGGTGAGGTGCACGAACACGAAGCCGCGCCCACGACTCCGACGCCGACCGGGTGCAGGCCGAAGCCCTGCCGGGTCGAGGCCGTCGGCGTGCGGCGCGCGGAGCAGCCGTCCCGTCGAGCGCGTAGGTCCAGGAGTGGTACGGGCAGCGCAGGGCGCCCCGGCGCAGGCACCGGCTCCGCCCCCGGCTCGACCGGGTGCAGCTGCGAGCCGCGGTGCCGGCAGACGTTGTAGGCGGCGTGCAGCGCGCCGTGCTCGTCGGAGGTGACCAGCACCGACTCCCCGCACGACGTCGACGACGGCGAGCCGGCCGGGCTCGTGCAGGCCGAGGTCGTCGCGCCGGCCGACGCAGAACCACTCGCCGAAGAGCACCCGGCTCCCGCTCGCGGGCCCAGTGCCCCGGGTCGACGTACATCTCGCGGGGCAGGGCGGGCTGGAGGTCCCCGCTGCTCACCGGGCTCACCGGGCTCACCGGCGGCATCACCGGGCCCGGGTCGCGGCGTCGAGGTGGCAGGCGCACAGGGGACGCGCTCGGCGGTCAGCAGCGGCAGCGGGACCGTGCGGCACGCCTCGGCGACGCCGGCCGCGACCGCCGGGCCGTGGTCGTCGGCGAGCGCCGGGCAGCGCGGGTGGAAGCGGCAGCCGGACGGGATCCGGGTCGGGTCGGGGATCTCGCCGCTCAGCACGACCGGCTCGAGCCGCTCCATCTCCGGCACCACCGAGAGCAGCGCCCGCGTGTAGGGGTGGCGGGGCGCGCCGAGCATCTCCTCGGTCGGGCCGGACTCGACGACCCGGCCGAGGTACATCACCGCGATCCGGTCGGCGACGTTCCAGGCCAGGCCCAGGTCGTGGGTGACACCAGGACGCCGAGGCCGAGCTCGTCGCGCAGCCGCAGCAGCAGCGCGAGGATCTCGCCGCGGATCGAGGCGTCGAGGCTGGACACCGGCTCGTCGGCGATGAGCAGCCGCGGGCGCAGCGCCAGCGCGCCGGCGATGAGGACCCGCTGGCGCTGCCCGCCGGACAGCTCGTGGGGGTAGCGCAGGAACAGCGCTCCGGCGGTCGCAGGCCGGCGTCCGAGAGCGCGGCGGCGACCAGGTCGGTCTCGCTGCGGTGCTGCTCGTCGTGCTCGACGAGCCGGTGCAGCCGGAGGCCCTCGGCGACAGACTCGTAGACGGTGTGCCGCGGGTTGAGCGCGCCGGCGGGGTCCTGGAGCACCATCTGCACCCGCGGCGGAACGCCCGCAGCCCCCGCTGGGAGTAGTCGAGCGGCCGCCCGGCCCAGCGCACCTCCCCGCCGCTCGGTCGCTCCAGCCCCATCAGCGTGCGGGCCAGCGTGGTCTTGCCGGAGCCGGACTCCCCGACGATGGCGACGATCTCGCCCGGCGCGGACCTCGAGGTCGACCCCGTCCAGCGCCCGGGCGACGCCGCCCCGGCCGGTGAAGCCCACCGAGAGCCCGGACGCGGCCAGGGCGTCGCGCTGGTGCCCGGCGCCCCTGGGGTCGCCCGGCGGAGGGCGCGGGCGTGTGGGGTGCTCATGCGGGGTCCCCGACGCGGCGCGAGCGCAGCGAGTGGCGTGGTGGGGTGCTCATGCGGGGTCCCCGACGCGGCGCGAGCGCAGCGAGTGGCGTGGTGGGGTGCTCATGCGGGGTGCGAGCGGTCGCGGGGTGCCCATGCGTTCGTCCCCCACGCGGATGCAGGCGACGGTGCGGCCGTCGGCGCGCGTCTCGAGCGCCGGCTCGGCGTCGAGGCACCGCTCCGCCGCGCGCGGGCAGCGGGGTGCGAACGAGCAGCCCGCCGGCAGGTCCCGCGGGTCGGGCGGGTCGCCCGCCAGGCCGGCGGGGGCGTAGCGCGCGGCGGCGTCGCCGATGCGCGGGAAGGCCGCGGAGAGCGCGCCGGCGTAGGGGTGCAGCGGGTGGGCGAAGACCTCGTCGGCCGTGCCGGTCTCGACGATCCGGCCGGCGTACATCACCGCGACCCGGTCGCAGACGTCGGCGAGCACGGACAGGTCGTGGCTGATGATCAGCATCCCGACGCCGGCCTCGCGGACCAGCCCGGAGAGCAGGGTGAGGATCTGCGCCTGCACCATCACGTCGAGAGCCGTCGTCGGCTCGTCGGCGACGACCAGCTGCGGCCGGCAGGCCAGCGCCATCGCGATCATCACCCGCTGGCGCTGGCCGCCGGAGAGCTGGTGCGGGTAGGCGCGCCCGCGGGCGGCCGGCAGCCCGACCTGGGTGAGCAGCTCGTCGACGCGCGCGGCGACCTCGCGCTCGCCGAGGTCGGCTCGTGCAGGCGGATCGGCTCGGCGATCTGCGGTCGACGCGCTGCACCGGGTTGAGCGAGTGCAGCGCACCCTGGAAGACGATCGAGGCCTCCGGCCCAGCGCAGCGTGCGCAGGTCGCCCCAGCGCATCGTCGAGCACGTCCTCGCCGTCGACCAGCACGCGCCCGGCGACCACGGCGTCCTTGGGCTGCAGCCGCAGCACCGTGCAGGCGAGGGTGGACTTGCCGCAGCCGGACTCGCCCGCCAGGCCGACGACCTCGCCGGCGCGCACGATCAGGTCGACGCCGCGCACGGCGGGCAGCGGCCCTCGCCGCGTGCGGTAGGAGACGGTGAGGTCCTCAAGGCGCAGCAGCTCGCTCATCGGCGCGCCTTCAGCCGCGGGTTGAGGATCTCCTCGAGCGCCTGGCCGATCAGCGTGAACGACAGCACCACCAGCCACCACGCAGACACCCGGCGGGATGATGAACCACCACGCGCCGGTGGTGATCGCGCCGACCGCGAAGGCGTCCTCGAGCATCGAGCCCCACGAGACCCGGGTCGGGTCGCCGAGGCCGAGGAAGCTCAGCGTGGTCTCGGACAGGATCGCGATCGCGACCGTCAGCGTGGTGTTGGCGAAGACCATCGGCATCACGTTGGGCAGCACGTGCCGGGTCATCTGGTGCCACCGGCCGGCGCCGAGCACGCGGGCCCGCTCGAGGTAGGGCCGCTCCTTGACCGACAGCGTCTGGCTGCGGATCAGCAGCGCCGTGCGCGGCCCAGCTGGTCACACCGATGACGAGCGACGATGTTGACCAGCGAGCGGCCCAGCACCGAGGCGAGCACGATGGCGAGCGGCAGGAACGGGATCACCAGGAACCACTCGGTGAAGCGGAACAGCACGGCGGCCGGCCAGCCCTCGAAGAAGCCGGACGTCAGCCCGACCAGGGTGCCGATGACCATCGAGATGACGGTGGCGAGCAGGCCCACGAGCAGCGAGATCCGCGACCCCCAGATCAGCAGCGTCAGCACCGAGCGGCCGTTGTCGTCGGTGCCGAGCCAGTACGTCCACGACGGCGGCTCGAGCACGCCACCGGTGGCCTTGGTGACCTCCAGGCCGATCGCCGTCGGCGATCAGCGGGGCGAGCACCGCGAGCAGCACGAAGAACACGAGCACCCCGAGGCCGACCAGCCCGGAGCGGTGCGCGCGGAACTCCGCCAGGTCCGGCGCGCGCGAAGCGGCCCGACGACGGCGGGTGACCTGCCGGGCGGTGAGCGGTCGGCGTCAGGCGGCTCACGTCCGCACCCGCGGGTCGAGCAGGCCGTAGAGGAGGTTGGCGACCAGGTTGGCCACGATCACCGCGGCCGAGGCGACCAGGAAGGTGCCCTGCAGCACCCAGTAGTCGGGGATGGTCAGCGCCTCGGTGGCGAGCAGGCCCAGCCCCGGGATGGAGAAGATCGTCTCGATGGTGATCGCCCCGGAGACCACGAAGCCGATGTTGAGCGCCACGATCGTCGTCGTGGGCAGCAGCGCGTTGCGCACCGCGTGCCGCCGGCGCACGTCGACGTCGCGCAGCCCCTTGGCCCGGGCGGTGGTGAGGTAGTCCTCGCCGAGCTCGTCGAGCAGCGAGCTGCGCATGATCAGGGAGTAGTCGGCGAGGTAGGCCAGCGTCAGCGTGATCACCGGCAGGGTCGAGGTGCCAGGCGACGTCGAGGACACCGGCCAGGCGACGTCGGGTCGACGTCGATGGAGTGCAGCCCGCCGGTCGGGAAGATCCCCGGCAGCGGGCCGATGCCCGACCGACGAGGGCGGCGATCAGCAGCAGGCCGAGCCACCACTCCGGCATGGAGTAGAGGGTCAGCGTCGCCGCCGGTGGAGGTGCGGTCGAAGCGCGCCGCCGCGCTTCCAGGCGCCGAGGATGCCGAGGTAGACCCCGATCACGGTCGGCCAGCAGGGTCGACGTCCCGACCAGCAGCAGGGTCGGCCAGAGCCGGTCGAGGATCAGGTCGGAGACCGGCACCCGGTAGCGCAGCGAGATGCCGAGGTCGCCGCTGGCGGTGTTCTTGAGGAAGGTGAGGAACTGCTGCGGCAGCGGCTGGTCGAGGCCGTAGGTCGCCGTTGAACTCCGCG
This sequence comes from uncultured Actinomycetota bacterium, assembly GCA_963781745.1. Lineage (GTDB taxonomy): Bacteria > Actinomycetota > Actinomycetes > Propionibacteriales > Nocardioidaceae > Nocardioides_B. The sequence goes on from CAWAHH010000004.1 coordinate 508,774, forward strand.
AGCTGCTCGGGCGGTGCTGAACCGGCCGCGGCCCAGCGTGCGCGCCGGGTCGCCGGGCAGCACCCGGAACAGGAAGAAGTTCACCACCAGCATGAACACCAGGCTGCCCGAGCGCGCCGGGCAGCTTGGCCGCCGACGTAGCGCGCCGTAGCCGCGGGTCCGCGGCGTGGCCTCGGGGCGGCCGAGCGGCGCGCCGGGCTCAGCCGGTGACCAGCGTCACTCGCGGTCGCCGGCCGTCGTGCGCCGCCGCAGCGCACCACGACCCCGCCACCGCCGAGCGACCACGAGGACGGCCAGCGCCGCCGGCGATCAGCGACCATCGGCGCCGCCCCCGCCGGCTCTCCGCCGAGGCGGCGCCTTCGGTCGCCCCGATCGCGCTGACCGCGCCGTCGCAGTCGCCGGCCTCGTCGGCCGGGCGCAGGGTGAGGTAGTTGGAGACGCCGTACTGGAAGAGCCAGATGCCGCCCGGGTCGGGCTGCGGCTCGAAGCAGGCGAACCGGTCGCTGCGGACGGCCTCGCCGATGGTGTTGTAGGCCGTGACCAGGTAGGGCGCGTCCTCGTAGAGGATCTGCTGCATCTGCTTGACTGGCTCGGCGCGCGGCGTCGTCGATCTCGGCGTTCTGCGGGCGTAGAGCGCGTCGTACTCCTCGTCGCAGTACCACGAGTCCGACCAGTCGCCGCGCTGGTCGCAGGTCATGTAGCGCAGCATCGAGTCCGGGTCGGGCTCGACGTACCAGCCCCACTCGAACGCGTCGAACTCGCCGTCGAGGATGATCTCGGTGAGCTTGTTGCTCTCCATCGCGTTGATCTCGGCGTCGATGCCCAGCTCGCCGAGCCACTCCTTGAAGTAGTCCATCGTGTCGACGAGGTCGGCGACTCGGTGCGGGCGAACAGCCGCAGCGTGCCGATCGGCGAGCCGTCGGGCAGCGTGCGCATGCCGTCGTCGCCCAGCGCGTAGCCGGCCTCGTCGAGCAGCTGCCCGGCCTTGTCGAGGTCGAAGGTCTGCTCCTCGTCGGCGCCCGGCGTGCAACGAGTAGTCGGGGTAGGCCGGCGGCACGATCGTGGTGCCCGGCTTGCCGGCGCCCTGGTAGGCCTTCTGGATGATCAGGTCCCGGTCGACGGCGTAGCCCAGCGCGTGCCGGAACGCCGGGTCGAGGACGGCCGGGTTGGGGTCGCCGATCGGCTTGTCGGTCTTCGAGGTCGACCGAGCCGGTGTTGAAGGCGATCTCGTCGAAGCCGGGCGAGTCGCCGTCGTGGGCGGTGATGCCGTCGCTGCCCTCGAGCGCCTTCACCTGGAGCGGGGTGATGCCCTCGACGAAGTCGACCTCGCCCTTGATCAGCGCCTGGACGGCGGGGTCCTCGGTCTTGAAGACCCGGAAGACGACCTCGTCGACGTGCGGCGCGCCCTTCCAGTAGTCCGGGTTGGCCTCGAAGCGGTACGTCGAGCCGCCCGCCGTACCCTCGACGAGCCGGAACGGCCCGGACCCGACGACCGGCTTCCCGCCCTTCGGCTCGGCGGAGTAGGACTTGATCTGCTTCTCGCGAGACGTCGTTCCAGACGTGCTCGGGGACGATCGGGATCGGCAGCAGCGGCAGCACCGCGTTGGGCTTCTTCAGCTTCAGCACCACGGTGGTGTCGTCGGGCGCGGTGACCGTCGTGACCGAGGTGAGGTAGGACGACCAGGTGCTGCCCTCGGGCCTGCCGGTGAGCACCCGGTTGTAGGTGTAGGCGATGTCGGCGCGGTCAGCGGCTCACCGTCGGACCAGGTCACGCCCTCGCGGATGTCGAAGGTCCAGGTGCAGGCCGTCCTCGGAGGTCTCCCAGGCCGTCGCCAGCCCCGGCTCGGGCGACATGTCCTCCATCGAGTAGCCGATCATGTAGTCGTAGGTCAGCGCCCACATCTCGAAGGACTTCGACCTCGATGCCCAGGAACGGGTTGAACGAGTCGACCTCGTTGAGCAGCGCGACGGTGAACGTGGTCCTGCCGCCGCTGTCGGCCGCCGACGCGGCGCGGCGCCGGTGCCGAGGCCGCCGCCGTGCCGGCCAGCAGCGCGAGCGTGGCCAGCGCGGCGCGCGGCGGGTACGGTGCCTCCTGTGGACGAACCCGCCGACCGCGCCGACCCGAGCCCACGCACACCGAGCACGGCGTGCACGCGGCCGGACCCCTACCACTGGATGCGCGAGGGCGACGCCCCGGAGCTGCTCGCCCACCTCACCGCCGAGCGCGGCTGGTACGACTCGGCTACCGCGCATCTGCGACTCCCTGGTCGAGACCATGCAGGCCGAGATGGCCTCCCGGGTGCCGCGTACTGACTTGTCGGTCAGTACGGCCCGGCGGGACGTGTTCCTACTACACCCGGTACCTCTCCGGAAGTGACTACCCGCAACTGTTGCGAGAAAGTCCCGCCGGACGGCCTCCAGCGACGGAATCGGTCGCCGGAGCGCTACCGGCGGCGTGAGCGACACTCCCGGCGGGATCGACGAGGTGCTGCTCGACGCCGCGCTGCTCGCCGACGAGTCCGGCTACCTCGACCTCGGGCTGCTCCAGGTCAGCCCCGACGAGCGGCTGCTCGCCTACTCCTTCGACCGGACCGGCGACGAGGTGTTCCCGCTGCGGTTCCGCGACCTGCGCACCGGCGAGGACCTCCCGGACGAGGTCGGCGCGGACGCTACTACGGCGGCGCCTGGAGCGGCCGGACTCGGGGGCTTCTACTACACCGTGCACGACGACGCCTACCGCGCCCACGAGGTGTGGCGGCACCGGCTCGGCACGCCGACCTGCCGAAGACGTGCTGGTCGCTCAGCGAGCCCGACGAGCGCTTCGACCTGTGGTGCGCGGCCAGCCGCAGCGGCGACGTGGTCGTGGTGTGGAGCGGTCAGCCGCGACACCACCGAGGTGTGGGCGATCGACGCGCACGACCCCGACGCCGCGCCGCACTCGGTGGGCGGACGCCGGCGCGGGGTGGAGTACCACGCCGAGCACTGGCGCGGACCGGCGCCCGACGGCCTGCTGCTGGTGGTCACCAACGACGACGCCCCCGAGTTCCGCCTGATGGCAGCGCCCGTCCCGCGCGACGCCGACCAGTCCGTCGCGTGGCGGGACGCTGGTCGCCGAGGACCCGGCCGAGCGGCTGGAGCGGGTCGACGCGTTCGCCGCCCACGTGGTGCTGTCGCTGCGCCGCGACGCGCGGCACCGGCTGCGGGTGCTGCCGTTCGACGGGTCCGCCTCGGCGCCCCGTGGGACGGTCGCCAGGACGTCGTACCCCGTTCGAGGCGGGGACGCTCGACCTCGGCGCCAACGAGGAGTACGACGCGGCGGCGGTCACGGTCAGCGACCAGTCCTACGTGCAGCCCGCCGGTCTGCTCCGACGTGGACCTCGCGACCGGGGCGCGCGTCGAGCGGCACCGCGTGGAGGCTCCGGGCCACGACCCGGACGACTACGTCTGCGAGGCCCGCAGCGTGACCGCGCGCGACGGTATGGAGGTGCCGGTCACCGTGCTGCGGCACCGGGACACCCCGCTGGACGGCACCGCTCCGCTGCTGGTCTACGGCTACGGCGCCTACGAGTACGTCTTCGAGCCGGAGTGGGACGCCGCCCTGCCGAGCCTGCTCGACCGCGGCGTCGTCTTCGCGCACGCGCACGTGCGCGGCGGCGGCGAGGGCGGCCGGCGCTGGTGGCTCGACGGCCGCCTGCTCGCACAAGCAGAACACCTTCACCGACCACGTCGCCGTCGCGGACGGTCTCGTCGCCGAGGGGCTCGTCGACGGGTCCCGGATCGCCACCCGGGGGCTGAGCGCGGGCGGGCTGCTGCAGGGGGCGGTGTTCGGCCAGCGACCCGACCGGTGGCGCGCGGTCGTCGCCGAGGTGCCGTTCGTCGACGTGGTCAGGACGATGTTCGACCCGACGATCCCGCTGACCGTCAACGAGTGGGACGAGTGGGGCGACCCGCGCCGTGCCGACGAGCTTCGCCGCGCTGCTGGCCTACTCCCCCTACGACAACCTCCCGCCCGCCGGCGGTCGTCCCGACCTGCTGGTGACCGGGGCGCTGCACGACCCGCGGGTGATGGTCTGGGAGCCGGCCAAGTGGGTGGCCGCCCTGCGGGCGAGCGACCCGGACTGGTCGCCGCGCTGCCTGTTCCGCGTCGAGACCGGCGCCGGCTCGCACGTCGGCCCGTCGGGGCGGTTCGGGCACCTGGCCTACGAGGCCGAGGTCCTCGCCTGGGTGCTGGACCGCCTCGCCCCCACCGCCGGCTGAGGCGCGAGGAGCTCGGAGCGTCAGAGTCGGGCGACGAACCTGCGGCCGCGGAGGGCCTCCTCCACGAGGCCGACGGCACGGCGCTCGGCCATCAGGCGCGCGGCCTCGGTGTGCCACGTCTCGACGGCCGCCTCGACGGTGTCCTGGTCAGTCACGTCGCGCAGCTCGGCGCGGGCCTCGCTGAGCCCACGACGTACGGCGGCCTGGCCGGCCTCGACGTGCAGCACCGCGAATCGCGCCAGCACCACGTCGTGGCGGCGCAGGACGGGGTAGGACCTGTACTCAGGCGGGCAGATGTCGAGCAGCCAGGCGGCGGCGGTGGCCTCCCAGCCGGGAGCGCCCGGCGGACGGACGGCGCGAGGCCAGCCGGGCGGGGCGACGAGCGACATGGCCCGAGCATACCTCCCTGTCGAACATGTGTTCGATCGGACGTGCGACCGTCCTGGCGACGGCCGGACAGGCCACCAGGCGCCGACCGGGGCTCGCCGACGCCTGGTCCGTGCCGGTGCGACTACGAGACCGTGTACTTCACGCGGTAGATCGCGCCGAAGCCGGCCACGTCCACCACCGTCGCGGGCGTGTTCACGCAGGTGATCCCGCTGATCGTGCCGACGGTGGTGCGCTGGCCGTTGTTGTGCTCGACGACCTTGATCTTGACCGGGTTCTGGAACGCCTTCGACCCGAGGTTGGTGCGCCGCTGGTTCAGCGTGTAGCTGAGCGTCGCGGTCTTCGTGCCACCCAGCGTGAGCGACGTCTGGTCGGTGTTGCGCTCGACGAGGTCGAGGGCCTTGACCGACTTCACGGTGAGCTGGCAGGTCGGCGCGGCCGCGGCCGGCCCGACCCCCAGAGCCGTGAACGAGGCCGCCGCCATGCCGATCGTGCCGATCGTCGCCGGGATCATCCTTCGTGCGTGCATGTTCCTGCTCCTTGCGTCCGGGTCGAGCCCCGTGCCCGACGCCTGCGCCCAGGTTGGGCCTCTGGCCCCACCTCCGGCATCGGCAGACCCGCCCTAGAGCGGGGCGACTCCGACTCAGATTCGACCGCCACCCGCCTTAGCCGCCCGACGGCCGACGCCGTCCGCACCCGGGGGTTGACCTCAAGTCGACTTGAAGTCGCAGGCTGGGTGATCCACGAACCAGAAGGAGAACCACATGCCTGTCGCTGTCATCACCGGCGCGTCCCGAGGGCTCGGCGCCGCGCTGGCGCACGCCCTCGACGTCCGCGGGTGGGACCTCGTCGTCGACGCCCGCGACGCGGACGCCCTGCGGGCCGCCGTCGGGGCGGCGAGCGCCACGGTCGTCCCCGGCGACGTCACCGACCCCTCGCACCGGCGCGCCCTCGCCGACGCGGCGGAGGCACTCGGCGGCGCCGACCTGCTCGTCAACAACGCGAGCACGCTGGGCGCGAGCCCGATGCCGTCCCTCGCCGACCTGCCCGACGACGTCCTCGACGACGTGCTCCTCACCAACGTCGTGGCACCGCACGCCGTCGCCCGCACGCTCCTCCCCCAACTGCGCGAGCGGCAGGGCACCGTGATCGGCATCAGCTCCGACGCGGCGGTCGAGGCGTACGCCGGATGGGGGGCGTACGCCGCCTCGAAGGCCGCCCTGGACCAGCTGACCCGGGTCCTCGCGGTCGAGGAGCCGACGCTGCACGTCTACGCCGTCGACCCGGGCGACATGCGGACCCGGATGCACCAGGACGCCTTCCCCGGCGAGGACATCTCCGACCGCCCCGAGCCGGCTGCCGTCGTACCTCACCTGCTCGGCCTGCTGGACCGGCTGCCGCCGAGCGGGCGCTACCGCGCCGCCGACATCGAGCCCGCGGCCGACCACGAGCCCGGCCGCGCGACCCCGGCACCGGTGGCCCCGTGAGCGCCGCACCCGTCGTCACGTTCGACCTGCCGCGAGAGCACGAGGCGCACGTGCCGCCCGAGGCGCGCGGCCTTGCCCGAGACGAGGTGCGGATGCTGGTCGCCGCCCCCGGCGGCCTCCTGCACCGGCAGGTGCTCGACCTGCCCGACGTCCTGCACCCCGGCGACCTGCTCGTCGTCAACACCTCTGCGACCGTCGCCGCCGCCGTTCCCCTCGAGGACCGCCCCGGACGGGTGCACGTCTCGACCGGCCTCGACGACGGCGACTGGGTCGTCGAGCCGCGCCGCGCGGACCACCGCGGACCCGCGCGCACGCTGACCGGTGCCACGCTGCGGCTCGCCGGAGGCCTCGAACTGACCCTGCGCGCGCCGTACCCACCCGGCCAGGTCCGGCTCTGGCGCGCCACCCCGGACGCGCCGGTGGACCGGCTGGAGTACCTCACCGCGCACGGGAGGCCGGTCGGCTACGCCTACCTCGACGGCGAGTGGCCGCTCGAGACCCGGCAGAACGTCTACGCCGCCGTCCCGGGGAGCGCCGAGATGCCCAGCGCCGGACGCCCGCTCAGCGAGCGCGTGCTGGTGCGGCTGATGGCCCGCGGCGTCGTCGTGGCGCCGCTGGTCCTGCACACCGGCGTGTCCAGCCAGGAGTCGCACGAGCCGCCCCAGCCCGAGCCGTACGTCGTCCCGGAGGCGACGGCCCGGCTGGTGCGCTCCACGCGGGAGGCCGGGCGCCGCGTGGTCGCCGTCGGCACCACCGTCGTGCGGGCCCTGGAGTCGGTCGCCGACCGCGCCGGACGCGTGCACCCGGCGGCCGGCTGGACGCGCCTGGTGCTCGGGCCCGACCGCCCGGCGCGGGTGGTCGACGGTCTGCTCACCGGCCTGCACGAGCCGGAGGCCAGCCACCTCGACCTGCTCCGTGCGGTCGCCGGCGACCCGCTGGTCGCGGCGGCCTACCGCGAGGCGACGACCGGTCCGCACGCCTACCTGTGGCACGAGTTCGGCGACTCGATGCTGCTGCTGCCCTGATCGGCGAACGGCCGGACAGCCGGGCGGCGGGACGACTCAGCCGGGCAGGAACGAGAGCCGCACCCGGCGGTCCGGGTTGTCGACGTTGAGGTCGACCAGGCAGATGCTCTGCCAGGTGCCGAGCGCGAGCCGCCCGCCGAGCACCGGCACCGAGGCGTACGGCGGGACGAGCGCGGGCAGCACGTGGGAGCGTCCGTGCCCGGGCGACCCGTGCCGGTGACGCCACCGGTCGTCGGCGGGGAGCAGGTCGCGCAGCGCGGCGAGCAGGTCGTCGTCGCTGCCTGCCCCGGTCTCGAGGATGGCGATGCCGGCGGTGGCGTGCGGGACGAACACGTGGAGCAGCCCGTCGTCCTCGCCGGCCACGAAGGCGGCGCACTCGCGGGTCAGGTCGAGCACCACCTCGCGGGTGCCGGTGTGGACGTCGAGGGTCTCGCTACGCACCCGCGGCCCCCGGACCGTCGGCGCCGGGCGTCGCGAGCCGCTCCTCGATCCGCTCGACCTTGGCGCTCAGCTGGCCGTCGTACCCGGGCCTGATGTCGGCCTTGAGCACGAGCCCGACCCGGGGCGAGCGCGCGGCGACGGCATCGACGGCCTGCTTGACCACGGCCATCACCTCGTCCCACTCCCCCTCGACGTTGGTGAACATGGCGTTGGTCTCGCAGGGCAGGCCCGAGGCGCGCACGACGCGGACGGCCTCGGCCACGGCCTCGCTGACACCACCGGTCGGGTCCCCACCCGTGGGACTGATGCTGAAGGCGACGAGCATGGCACCATGCTGTCACCGTGAGCATCGACGACTTCGAGCGGTACCCGCTCCTCTTCGGCCCCAGCCCGGTCCACCCGCTCGAGCGGCTCAGCGCGCACCTCGGCGGCCCGCGGATCTGGGCCAAGCGCGAGGACTGCAACTCCGGCCTGGCCTACGGCGGCAACAAGACGCGCAAGCTGGAGTACATCGTCCCCGACGCGCTCGCCCAGGGCGCGGACACGCTGGTCTCGATCGGTGGCTACCAGTCCAACCACACCCGCCAGGTCGCCGCGGTCGCCGCGCGACTCGGGCTCAAGGCGCGCCTGGTGCAGGAGCGCTGGGTCGACTGGCCGGACGCCGTCAACGACAAGGTCGGCAACATCCTGCTCTCGCGGATCATGGGCGCCGACGTGCGGCTGGACCCCTCGGGCTTCGGGATCGGCATCAAGGACTCCTGGGAGCAGGCCCTCGAGGACGTACGGCGGGCCGGCGGCACGCCCTACGCGATCCCCGCGGGCGCGTCGGAGCACCGGCTGGGCGGGCTCGGGTTCGTGTCGTGGGCCGACGAGGTGGCCCGCCAGGAGGCCGAGCTGGGCGTCTTCTTCGACACCGTCGTGGTCTGCTCGGTCACCGGGTCGACGCACGCCGGCATGATCGCGGGCTTCGCCGGCCAGGACCGCCCGCGCCGGGTCATCGGGATCGACGCGTCGGCCAGGATCGAGGAGACCCGCGCCCAGGTCGAGCGGATCGCCCGGCACACCGCGAACCTGGTCGGGCTCGGCCGCGAGCTGCGCGACGACGAGATCACGGTCCTGGAGGGGTGGGCCGGCGACCTCTACGGCATACCCGTGCAGTCGACGGTCGACGCGATCCTGCTCACCGGCCGCCTCGAGGGCATGATCATCGACCCGGTCTACGAGGGGAAGTCGATGGCCGGGCTCCTCGACCTGGTGCGCTCCGGCGACATCGGACCCGACTCGACGGTGCTCTACGCCCACCTCGGCGGCCAGCCGGCCCTCAACGCCTACAGCGGCATCTTCGCCTGAACCCGGCCGGCCGGTGGCATCGTGCGCGCGGGGATGCCGGGTCGCGTGTGCCGCACCAGCACCACGACCACCGCCAGCAGGGTGTAGGCACCCGAGAGCAGGAGTCCGAGCCGTACCCTGTCGGCGCCTGTCACCATCGCGAAGAAGAACGCGCCACCGAACGCGTTGAGGGTCGCGTGCCAGACCGCCGCCATCCACCAGGTGCCGCCGCGAGCGGTCACGAGCTGGAGCACCAGCAGCTGGAAGGCCGCGTTGCCGACGATGCCCATCAGCCACGGCATCTCACCGCTCAGCATCAGCGGCAGGTGCCACAGGATGCGCACGGCTGACAGTGCGGCCCAGGTGACGAGCAGGCCGTGCCGGCGGAAGAGCAGGGGTGCCGCGAAGGCGGTCCAGCCGGCCTCCTCGCCGATGCCCACCATCACCAGCATCACCACGAAGGTCACCGGGACGTCCGGCCACTGCCCGAGCTGTACGGCGCTCGGCAGCGGCGCACCCAGCACGTGGTTGACCAGCACGTCGACCACGTGGACAGCGAACGGGGCGGCGACCGCGACGGCGTACAGCCACGGCGCGCCGCGCCACCGTCGCAGGCGGCTCCCCCAGGCACGGAGGCTGTCGCGACCCTGGCAGGAGGCGACCACCAGGGCGGCCATCAGCGGACCGAGCGGCATGTTGTCGGGGTCGGACCCGATGCCGAGGCCCGCGAAGATCCAGATGCCCCAGCCGAACAGGCAGGCCAGCAGGGCGAACGTGACGAACGGGTGGCGCCGGACGAGGGCGAGCGGTGAGGTTCTCATGGGGTCGACTCTCGCCCGCCGACCGGGCGCGGCGCGTCGGGCCAGGGAACGGTTCCCGACCGGCACCCGAGACGGAGGACACCGTCACGCATCTCGTCCTCCAGACCGATGAGCCGGCCGAGTGGTGACCACTAGGTTGAGGGGAACGCCAGCAGGAGGTCGCAGTGGACGGAACCGGCAGCCCGCCCTGGGCCCGGACAGCCTGGGACGTCGTCCTCGGCGCCGGGTGCGCGACCATCGCCGTCGCCGTGCACCTGAGTGGCTCCGAGGCGGTCGCCGCCAACGCGGACCCGGGTCTCCTCTCGGTGGTGCTGACCCTGCTCGCCACGACGCCGCTGGTCGTGCGGCACCGCTTCCCCCTGCCGGTCCTCGCGGTGACGCTGGGCGCGGTGCTGGTGCTGGTCGCGACCCGCAACACGGTGGGGATGTCCACCCTGGGCTTCACGATCGCGTTCTACACCGCGGTCGCCACCGGGCCGCGCCGCCAGGCGGTCACGGCGCTGGGGCTGCTCGCGGTCGGCCTGGTCGGCGGGATGCTGCTGCGCCCCGTCGACCTGAGCGCGGAGGGGGCGACCGTCAACGCCATCGTGCTGGTGGGCGCGGGGGTCCTGGCCGCCGGCGTCCGGGACCGTCGCGAGGCGGTCGAGCGGGAGCGCCGCCGAGCGCAGGCCGCGCGCGAGGAGGCGGCCCGCAGCACGGTCGAGGAGCGGCTGCGGATCACCCGGGAGCTGCACGACATCCTCGGCCACGCGATGAGCGTGATGGTCGTCCAGGCGGGGGTGGCGGAGCGCCTGCTCGAGTCCCGGCCCGACGACGCCCGGCGGGCGGTCGCCGAGATCGCCGCCACGGGCCGCCGGTCGCTCGGGGAGCTCCGGCAGGCCCTCGGGGTGCTCCGCGACGGCGACCCCGCCTCGCCCCTCCCCCGGGAGCCGGCCCCGTCGCTGGCGGCCCTGCCGGCGCTCGTCGACCGGGTCCGGGCCGCCGGGCTGCCCGTCGACCTCTCCGTGGGCCTCACGGCCCAGGACCTCCCCGCGGGCCTCGACCTGGCCGCCTACCGCGTCGTCCAGGAGGCGCTGACCAACTGCCTCAAGCACGCCGGCGCGTCGCGGGCCTCCGTCGTGGTCGACGGAGGACCGACGCAGGTGCGGGTGCAGGTCCGCGACGACGGGGTGGGCGCACGGCCGGACAGCACCGAGGGATCCGGCCTCACCGGCATGCGGGAGCGCGTCGCGGTCTACGAGGGCACGCTCAGCGCGGGCCCCGCGGACGGCGGCGGGTTCCGGGTCGACGCGACCTTCCCGGTCCCGGTCCGGCCCCGTCCGGAGGCGGTGTCGTGACCGAGCCGGGGAGCGCCTCCGTCCGGGTGCTGGTCGCCGACGACCAGGAGCTGGTCCGTTCCGGGTTCGCGCTGATCCTCGCGTCCGACCCGCGCATCGACGTCGTCGGGCAGGCGCGCGACGGGGTCGAGGCCCTCGCCCTCGCTCGCGAGCACGTCCCCGACGTGGTGCTGATGGACATCCGGATGCCGGGGATGGACGGGATCGAGGCGACCCGGCACCTCGCGTCCAGCCCGGCCACCGAGCGGGTGCGGGTCCTGGTCGTCACCACCTTCGACGGCGACGAGTACGTCGTGGAGGCACTGCGCGCCGGGGCCAGCGGGTTCCTCCTCAAGGACACCGCGCCGGCCGACCTCATCGCCGCCGTGCTGGTCGTGGCCTCCGGGGAGGCGCTGCTGTCCCCCGCCGTCACGCTGCGGATGATCGACCGCTTCGTCCGGGCCGACGAGCCGTCCGCCGTACCCGTGCCGGCCCTGGCCCTGCCGCCCCTGACCCAGCGGGAGCAGGAGGTGCTGGTCGCCGTGGCGGAGGGCCTGTCGAACCCCGAGATCGCCGAGCACCTCGTGGTGTCCTACTCGACGGTGAAGACCCACGTGAGCCACCTGCTCACCAAGCTCGGCGCCCGCGACCGCGCCCAGCTGGTCATGCTGGCGCACCGCGCGGGTCTGACGTCGTGACGCCGACACCCGCCTCGCGCAGCCGGGCGAGCGCGTCCCGGGCCTGCGACTTCACCGTGCCGACGGCGATCCCGAGGACGTCGGCGGTCTCGCGCTCGGTGAGGTCCTCGTAGTAGCGCAGCACCACCACGGCCCGCTGCCGCGGCGCGAGCGCGGCCAGCGCGGCGCGGAGCGCGATCGCGTCGTCGGGGTCCGACGGCTCGATCGGACGGTCCGGGGTGGCCGCGACGACGACCTCGCGGCCGCGGTGCCGACGCCACCGGGACACGTTCTCGTTGACCAGGATCCGGCGCACGTAGGCGTCCGGGCTGCCCTCGATGCGCCGCCACGCCCCCACCGCCTTGACCAGCGCGGTCTGCACGAGGTCCTCGGCGTCGTGGTGGTTGCCGGTGAGGAGGTATGCCGTGCGCAGCAGCGCCGGGTAGCGCGCGGCGACGTACTCGTCGAAGGAGTGCTCAGCGGACGCCACGACGCCCCCACCGCCTCGCGGCCAGCACGAGCGCGACCAGCACGACACCCGCGCCGGCGGCACCGACCAGCCGCGGGTCGGTCACGGTCGGCGGTCCCGGCCTCGACACCGTCGGCACCGCCCACAGGTCCGAGGCGAACGCGGTGCCCGGCGACCAGTTCTCGCCGGTGACGGTGACCAGCCGGACGAGCCGGCGCGTCGCGGAGCCGGCCGGGTCGGCGTCCACCGCGAACGCCCCCTCGTCGCCGCCCCGGACGTCGCGGACGACGAGGTGCCCGGCGTCGCGCCACCCGAGCAGCGCGACCGTCTGCGACGCCGCCGTCACCCGACGCGTCGCCACGTCGTGGGCGCCTCCGCCGACGGGCAGCCGGGCGGTCACGACGAGTGGTCCCGACTCCGACCCCGACTCCGAGCCCGGCTGGACCTGGGCGGCCAGGGTCCGTCCGTCGGGCGAGACCCAGGCGTCCCGGACGGCGGCGCCCCTGCCCAGCCCGGTGAGCCGGTAGGTCGCGACCGGGCGGAGGTCGTCGTCCACGAGCCGGACCCGCGTCCCGTTCGCGACCGTGAGACCCTCGGGCGCCGGGCGGACCCCGTCGCTGGCCTGGTCGAGGATCCGGCCGGGCGCGGGCACCGGGTCGCCGCTGCCGGGCGTCCACAGCAGCGTGCGCCGGGCCGTGGCGGAGTAGCCGTCCGCGAGCCGCTCGGTGACCGGCCAGTTCCCGATGGCGAGGCGGTCGGCGCCGACCCACGCGAGCAGCGTCGGGTCCAGGCCGAGCCGCGAGGAGATCGGCGCCCGGAGGACCCGGCCGGTGACGGTGTCGTAGGCCGCCACCCCGGTCACCGGGCTGATGGGCAGTCGTCCGTCGCCGATGTCCTTCCCGACGGTCCAGTAGGCCAGCCAGCGGCCGTCGGGCGAGAGCGCGACGTCGGCACGGTCGGCGTCGACGGTCTGCCAGCCGGGCAGGTCGAGGAAGCGGTACTCCCCCGTGCCTGCGGAGACGCCGACCAGCCCGTTGACGTGCTGGAGCGGCAGCCGCGAGCGCGAGGCGCCCTTGACCACGGCGAGCGGCCCGACCGGGTGGTCGGCCGAGGCGGCAGGACCCCAGGGGCTCGGGGTGTCCACGCGGTCCGGGATCGCCGGTGTCGACGCGGGGGCCACCGGGCCCACGACCGTGGGTGCGACCGTGCCCCAGAGCGCCCCGGTCAGCCCGCCGCCGGCCACGACGACGAGCATCGCCGCGACGACCCCGCCCGCGAGGCGCCGGCGCCTCCGGCGTACGCCTCGACGCCACAGGTCGGTCGGCGGCACGCCCGAACCGGCCTCGTCGGCCAGCCGGTCCAGCCCCTCGCGCAGCTCCGACGACTCCACTGACATGGAAGAACCCCCTCGTGAGAGCAACTCTGTCACCAGAGGGACGCACGAGGGGGTGCTTCCGGAGGGGTCAGGCCTTGAGCAGGTTCCGCAGGACGTACTGCATGATCCCGCCGTGCCGGTAGTAGTCGGCCTCGCCGGGGGTGTCGATGCGGACGACCGCGTCGAACTCCACGGAGTCGGCGGTGACGCGCACCGTCTTCGGCGTCGTCCCGTCGTTGAGCGCGGTCACGCCGGTGACCGAGAACGTCTCGGTGCCGGTGAGGCCGAGCGACTCGGCGTTCTGGCCCTCGGGGTACTGCAGCGGCAGCACGCCCATGCCGATGAGGTTCGACCGGTGGATCCGCTCGTAGGACTCGGCGATGACGGCCTTCACGCCGAGCAGCGCCGTGCCCTTGGCCGCCCAGTCGCGCGACGAGCCCGAGCCGTACTCCTTGCCGGACAGGATCACCAGCGGAGTCCCTGCGGCGAGGTACCTCTCCGAGGCCTCGAAGATCGTCGTGACCGGCGCGTCTCCCCCGTCGGATGCGGCGGTGAAGTCGACGGTGAAGCCGCCCTCGGTGCCGGGCGCGAGCTGGTTGCGCAGCCGGATGTTCGCGAACGTGCCCCGGATCATCACCTCGTGGTTGCCGCGCCGCGAGCCGTAGGAGTTGAAGTCCCGGTTGGCGACGCCGTGCTCGGCGAGGTAGGTGCCGGCCGGCGAGTCCTTCTTGATCGCGCCCGCGGGCGAGATGTGGTCGGTCGTCACCGAGTCCCCGAGCTTGGCGAGCACCCGGGCGCCCTCGATGTCGGTCACCGCGGACGGCTCCTCCGGCATCCCGTCGAAGTACGGCGGCTTGCGGACGTACGTCGACTCGGGGTCCCAGGCGAACGTGTCGCCCGACGGGGTCTCGAGGCTCTGCCAGCGCTCGTCGCCGGCGAACACGTCGGCGTAGTCGTCGGTGAACATGTCGGAGGTGATCGCCTGCGCGATGACGTCCTCGACCTCGGCCGCGGTCGGCCAGACGTCCTTCATGAAGACGTCGTTGCCGTCCGTGTCCTGGCCCAGCGGGTCGGTGAACAGGTCGAGGTCCATCGACCCGGCCAGCGCGTAGGCGACCACGAGCGGCGGCGACGCGAGGTAGTTCATCTTCACGTCGGGGTTGATCCGGCCCTCGAAGTTCCTGTTGCCGGAGAGCACCGAGACGACCGAGAGGTCGTTCTCGTTGACCGCGGCCGAGACCTCGGGGATGAGCGGGCCGGAGTTGCCGATGCAGGTGGTGCAGCCGTAGCCGACGAGGTTGAAGCCGAGCTTGTCGAGGTACGGCGTCAGCCCGGCGCGCTCGTAGTAGTCGGAGACGACCTTCGAGCCGGGCGCCAGCGTGGTCTTGACCCAGGGCTTGGTGGTCAGACCCTTCTCGACGGCCTTCTTGGCGAGCAGGGCCGCGCCGATCATCACCGAGGGGTTCGACGTGTTCGTGCACGACGTGATCGCCGCGATCGCCACGGCGCCGTGGTCGAGCTCGAACCTCGTGCCGTTCTCGAGGGTCACCATCGCCGGGTTGCTCGGGCGGCCGCCGTCCTTCGGCGCCGAGGACAGGTGGTCCTCGGGGGCCGCGGAGCCGTTGCCGTCGTGGGAGGGGGCGTCGGAGGCCGGGAAGGACTCGGCCACCGCCTCGTCGTACCCGTTCTGGTCACCCGTGGTGTCCACGTAGTCGGCCAGCGCGCCGCGGAAGGACTGCTTGGCGTCCGACAGGGAGACGCGGTCCTGAGGACGCTTGGGGCCGGCCAGCGACGGGACCACGGTGGCCAGATCGAGCTCGAGCCGCTCGGAGAACCGCGGCTCGGCCGACGGGTCGTGCCAGAGGCCCTGCTCCTTGGCGTAGGCCTCGACCAGCGCGAGCTGCTCGTCGGAGCGGCCGGTGAGGCGGAGGTACTTGGTGGTCTCCTCGTCGATCGGGAAGACCGCGATGGTCGACCCGAACTCCGGGCTCATGTTGCCGATCGTGGCGCGGTTGGCCAGCGGCAGCACGGAGACGCCGGGGCCGTAGAACTCCACGAACTTGCCGACGACGCCGTGCTTGCGCAGCATCTCGGTGATCGTGAGCACGAGGTCGGTGGCTGTCGCGCCCTCGGGCAGGTCGCCGGAGAGCTTGAAGCCGACCACGCGCGGGATCAGCATGCTGACCGGCTGGCCGAGCATGGCGGCCTCGGCCTCGATGCCGCCGACGCCCCAGCCCACGACGCCGATGCCGTTGACCATGGTGGTGTGGGAGTCGGTCCCGACGCAGGTGTCGGGGTAGGCGACCGTCGTACCGCCGGCCTCGCGGGTGAAGACGGTGCGCGCGAGGTGCTCGATGTTGACCTGGTGCACGATGCCTGTGCCGGGCGGGACGACCTTGAAGTCGTCGAACGCGCCCTGACCCCAGCGCAGGAACTGGTAGCGCTCCTGGTTGCGCTCGTACTCGATCTCGACGTTGCGCTCGAAGGCCTCCGGCGAGCCGAAGACGTCGGCGATCACGGAGTGGTCGATGACCATCTCGGCCGGTGCGAGCGGGTTGATCCGGGTCGCGTCGCCGCCGAGCTCGGACATCGCCTCGCGCATGGTGGCCAGGTCGACCACGCACGGCACGCCGGTGAAGTCCTGCATGATCACGCGCGCCGGGGTGAACTGGATCTCCTTGCTGGGCTCGGCGTCCGCGTCCCAGCCGGCCAGCGCGCGGATGTCGTCGGCGGTGATGTTCGCGCCGTCCTCGGTGCGCAGGAGGTTCTCCAGGAGCACCTTCAGGCTGTACGGCAGGGAGTCCACGTCGAGGCCGTCGCCCGTGACCGCGGCCAGCCGGTAGACCTCGTAGGACCTCCCCTCCACATCCAACGTGCTCTTCGCACCAAAGCTGTCGACGCTCGACATCCGCCATCTCCTCACGAGTCCGTGCAGGTCATCTGCTCGTCGGGACCATCTTGCCCATCTCGCCGTACCCATGGACAGGGGGTCCCGCCAGTTGTCTTGATATCAAGATACACGAGGTCGAGAGGTTTGCGAGAGCCGATCTCGGACGTCACGGTCCCCGCTCGCGAGCCGAGCGGGGTGACGGCCGTGCGACATGGAGATTCCAGCGCTTCAGACGCGGGTATGACGGAGACAGCCTCCATCGCGGAGGGCGGCTCCTCTCCGTACCGTCGGTCGGGCACGAGCGGCGACCCCGCCGCTCCCGGAGCCAGGAGCGACCATGGCGCTGTCCGAGATCTCCACCCCCGTCGTCACCGTCGAGGCGGCCGACGGCAGGGCGACGCCCGAGCCGCGGCTGCGCCGGATGTCGTTCGGCCTGCTCATGGTCTACGTCGCGATCCTCGCGGTGAACTCCGGCGGCAACGGCATCCTGCTGCCCAACATCGTGGCGGGGATCGACGAGGCCGGGAAGGTCGGCAACCTCGCGTTCGTCACCACCCTCGCCTTCGTCGCCACCGTCTTCGCCCAGCCGGTGGCCGGCGCGCTGTCCGACGCCACTCGCGACGCGCTTCGGCCGCCGGACGCCGTGGATGGTCGGCGGCGCCCTGCTGAGCGAGCGGCTTCGTCCTCGGCCTGCCGCTCGCCCAGTCGGTGCTCTCGGTGGCGCTGGTGTGGCTGGTCGTCCAGGTCGGCGTCAACGCCCTGCAGGCCGCGGCGACGGCGATGGTGCCCGACCGCTATCCCGCGGCCCGTCGCGGTGGCGTCTCGGCGATGATCGGCGTCGGCATCACCATCGGCAACGCCGTCGGCGTGGTGGTCGCCGGGCGACCGCCACGCAGGGCCTGCTGCCGTACGCCGTCCTCGTCCTGTCTCGTCGTGTCGGTCGTCGGCGGCTTCGTCGTGGTCAACCGCGACACCTCCAGCGCGCACGTCCGCCGCGAGCGCACCGCGGCGAGGGAGTTCGTGCGCGGCTTCTGGGTCAGCCCCCGCCAGCACCCCGACTTCGCCTGGGCCTTCGCCTCGCGCTTCCTCATGGTCATCGGCTTCTACGGCGCCCAGACCTACGGTCTGTACATCCTGCGCGACTACATCGGCCTCGGCGACGCCGAGTCCAACTCCTTCGCCGCCACGATGGGCGTGGTGCTGCTGGTCGGCGTGCTGCTGTCCGCGCTCGTCAGCGGGTGGCTCTCGGACCGGGTCGGGCGCCGCAAGCCGTTCATCGTGTGGTCCTCGGTCGTCATGTCGGTCGCGCTGGCGATCCCCCTCGCCGTGCCGACCACGGGCGGCGTGCTGGCGTACGCCTTCCTCCTCGGGTTGGGCTTCGGCGTGTACATCTCCATCGACCTCGCCCTGATGACCGAGGTGCTGCCCGCGCGCCGGGACGGTGAGACCAGCTCGGGCCGCGACCTCGCGATCCTCGGCCTGGCGACCACGCTGCCCCAGGCATTGAGCCCGTCGGTGGCCGCCGTGCTGGTCACCGTCACCGGTGGCTACCCGGCGCTGTTCGTGTCCGGCATCGTCTTCGTGATGCTCGGCGCCGTGCTCGTGCGGCCGATCAAGGCCGTGCGATGACGCTCACCGCGCCGGCTGGACTGGACCCGCAGACTGGTGGCATGGACGAGCAGGTGGACGTCGACACGCTGGCCCGGCTCCTCCCGGCGGGGACGCTGCTCACCGATCCGGACTCCACGGCGCGCTACAGCCACGACGAGGCCGAGTGGGCGACCTGGGCGCCGCCGCTGGCCGTCGCCCGTCCGACCGACGCCGAGCAGGTGCGCACCATCGTGCGCTGGTGCGTCGAGCACCGGGTCCCCGTCGTCCCGCGCGGCGCCGGAACGGGGCTCTCCGGTGGTGCGAACGCGGTCGTCGGCGGCATCGTCGTCAGCTTCGAGCGGATGGCCGCGGTGAAGCGGATCGACCCGGTCGAGCGACTGGCCGTCGTCGAGCCCGGTGTCGTCAACGACGACCTGCGGGCAGCCTGTGCCGAGCACGCCCTGTGGTATCCGCCGGACCCGGCCAGCTCGCCGTGGTCGACCATCGGCGGCAACGTCGCGACCAACGCCGGCGGCGTGTGCTGCGTGAAGTACGGCGTGACCCGCGACTACGTCCTCGCGCTCGAGCTCGTCACCGGAACCGGCGAGCTCGTGCGGGTGGGCCGCGAGACCGCCAAGGGCGTCGCCGGCTACGACCTGGTCTCCCTGCTGGTCGGCTCCGAGGGGACTCTCGGCCTGGTCACCGAGATCACC
Organism: uncultured Actinomycetota bacterium; assembly: GCA_963781745.1. Lineage (GTDB taxonomy): Bacteria > Actinomycetota > Actinomycetes > Propionibacteriales > Nocardioidaceae > Nocardioides_B. Next base: position 527,552 of record CAWAHH010000004.1, read on the forward strand.
GTCCGGCTCCGCCCGGCCCGACCGGTCGAGCAGACCATCGTCGGCTTCTTCGACTCCCTGGTCGCGGCAGGCGAGGCGGTCGCCGCCGTGGCGCGCGCCGGCACGGTCCCCTCCGCTCTCGAGCTGCTCGACAGGCACTGCCTCACCGCCGTCAACGACTGGAAGAACCTCGGCATCGAGGCCGACTGCGAGGCGGTCCTGCTGGCCCGCGTCGACGGACCCGGCGCCGCCGGCGCGGTCGAGGCCGCGTCCGTCCTGTCGGCCTTCGAGGCCGCGGGGGCGACCTTCGCCGCGCGCTCGGAGGACGAGGCGGAGGCCGACGCGATGTTCGCCGCGCGCCGGCTCGCCTACCCCGCACTCGAGCGGCTCGGACCGGTGCTGACCGAGGACGTGTGCGTCCCGGTCGGACGGGTGCCGGAGATGCTGGCCGCGGTGCAGGCCATCGGCCGGCGGCACGACGTCGTGATCGCCAACATCGCCCACGCGGGCGACGGCAACCTCCACCCGCTGATCATCACCCCGCCCGGGGACGAGGCCGCACGCGTGCGGGCCCAGCACGCCTTCGACGACATCATCGCGGAGGCGCTCGCCTGCGGCGGCACCGTCACGGGCGAGCACGGCGTCGGACTGCTCAAGCGGGCCGGGTTGGTCGCCGAGCTGCCGGCGGCGGTCGTCGACATGCACCGCGCCATCCGGCTCGCCCTGGACCCGCACGGCGTCCTGAACCCGGGGAAGGTCGTCTCCTGACCCGGTCTCCGATCGCTCGCCCGGCGCGGGCGCCCGTCGATGGGTGAGGATGGTGCGATGGGTGGCACCGGCGAGCAGACCGCGTACGACGTCGCGGACCTCCGCCGACGCGCCGACGAGCTCGCCGTGCTCAACGACCTCGCACGGCGGCTGGCCGGGCTCTACGACACGCGGGAGGTGCTCGACGAGGTGGCCCGACAGGCCCGGCGCCTGCTCGGCGTCGACGTCGCCTACATCATGCTGCTGCGCGACCGCCGCCTGCGGATCGAGGTGGTCGACGGTGCGATGGGGTCGGCGATGCGGGGCATCGAGCTCGAGCCGGGACAGGGCCTCGGCGGCCAGGTCCTGGCGACCGGCCGGCCCCTGTGGAGCGAGAGCTACCTGGCCGACACCAGGTTCCCGCACGCGGAGGGCACCGACTCGGCTGCGCGGAGCGAGCGGCTCGGCGGCATCCTCGGGGTGCCCCTCATCGTCGGCGACGACACCCTCGGGGTGCTGCTCGCGGCGCAGCGCCTGGGGCGCAGCTTCGCCGACCACGACGTCGAGCTCCTCGCCGGCCTGGCCGCCCACGCTGCGCTGGCCCTTCGCACCGCGGACCTGTTCGACCGCGAACGGGCCGCTGCCTCGGAGCTCCGTGAGGCGAACGCCGCACTGCGCGATGCGAGCGCGAGCCGGCAGCGCGCCGGCGACCTGCGCGACGAGCTCAACGAGGTCGTCATCTCGGGCGGTGGCCTGCCCGCTGTCGTGGCGGCCCTCCACCGATCCGTCGGCCTGACGGTCGAGGTCCGCGACCCCGAGGGCCGGACTCTGGCCGGCGTACGTTCGCCGGACGGTGGGCTGGTCGTACCCGTCGACCTCCCCAGCGGCCACGCCGGCGACCTGGTCGCCTCGCCCACGACGGCACCCGACGACGAGACCGTCAGGCTCCTGCGCATCGGCGCCACGACGGTGGCGGTGCTGCTGGCCTCCGAGCGCACGGTCGCCGAGGCCGAGCTCCGCTCGCGCGGCGAGTTCGTCCACGCTCTGCTGTCCTCCGTCACCGACGAGGCCAACCTGGTCCGCCGCGCCCGGTCGCTGGGCATCGACCTCCACGCCCTCACCACCGTGGCCGTCGTCGCGGCCGAGCCCGTCGGGACGACGGCCGCCACCGCGTTCGCGGCGCGGCTCGCCGCGGAGACGCGCGGCTGGTCGGCGGCCTACGCCGGACAGATCGTCGTGCTCCTGCCGGCTGCGGTCGAGGACGCCCGCGCGGTCGTGGCCCGGCTCTCCTCGGCGGACGGCGCCACGCCGACGACCGGGCTCGCCGGCGGAGCGGGCGGACTGCGTGGGTTGCGCTCCGCTCATGACGAGGCCCGGCAGACCGTCGCCCTGCTGCTGGCGCTGGATCGCCCCGGCACCCACGCCGTCAGCGACGACCTCGGCCTCTATCGCTCGCTCTTCTCCCGATCGGGACGCGCCGAGCTCGCCACGTTCGTCCGCTCGACCGTCGGGCCGCTGCTCGACCACGACCGGAACCGACAGCGCGACCTCGCGACGACCCTGGAGACCTACCTGGACCGAGGGCGGCACCACGCGCGGACCTGCGAGGCGCTGCACATCCACCCCAACACGCTCTACCAGCGCCTCGACCGCGTCACCGAGGTGCTCGGCCCGCAGTGGCGAGAGCCGGGCCGGGCTCTCGAGCTCCAGGTCGCACTGCGGCTCCACCGCCTCATGTCCGCCTCGCCGCACGAAGGGCCCTGAGCAGTCCTCCACCCGGACGGGATTCCGGTGGTGGATGTCTCCATGGCCGCACCACCGAGTCGGAACTAGCGTGGCGACCATGCCCACCTTCCGCACGACTGACGACGTCAGGCTCGCTCACACCGATGACGGTGAGGGCCGGCCGGTCGTGCTCGTCCACGGGTTCACCGCGCCGGCCTCCGCCTGGGTGCTGACCGCCGACGCTCTCCTGGCCGCCGGCCACCGAGTGGTCGCCTTCGACCGCAGGGCGCACGGCGACTCGGACACCCCGGCCCACGGCCAGCGGATGGCGCGTCACGGCCGCGACCTCGGCGAGCTCCTCGAGCACCTCGACCTCAGGGACGCGGTCGTCGTCGGCGCCTCGATGGGCGGCAACACCCTCTGGGCCTACGTCGACCAGTTCGGTCCGGGCCGGCTCGCCGGCGCGGTGGTCGTGGACCAGACGCCCAGGATGCTCAACGACGACACGTGGTCGCACGGCTTCTACGGCTACCACGCCGGCAACGCGGCGACCCTCTTCGCGCGGGGCGTGCCCACGCCCGAGCGCGGCCGGACCGTCGACCGGTCCGGCAGGGCCGTCGCCCTGCTCGCCGAGCGCCTCGGCGAGATGCCCGCCTTCCGCGACGGCTCGGCTCCGGAGACGCTCCCGCTGCTGCTCGACCACGCCCTCGCGGACTGGCGCGACGTCGTCCGCCGCTTCCCGCTCCCCCTTCTCATGGTCGCGGGCCGCGAGAGCCAGTACTGGCCGTGCGAGCACGCCGAGGCCGCGGTCGCCGGGACCCCGCAGGGCCGGGCACTGGTCGTCGAGGACTGCGGTCACGCCGTCAGCCTCGAGCAACCCGACCGCTTCAACGAGGCGCTGCTCGACTTTCTCGCCGAGCTCGAGGGTGGCCGCCGATGAGGTTGGCGACTCGGCGGCACGGCGACGGGCAGCGGCACGTCGCCCTCGTCCACGGTCTCGGAGGGGACGGAGACCTGTGGCAGGGGCTGACGGACAGGATCATCGGGGCCGGAGGCACCACGGTGACCACGGTCGACCTGCGCGGGCACGGGGCGAGCGATCGTGACGACGACTACGGCGTCGACGCCTTCGCCCGCGATCTCGTGGAGACGTTGCCGGCCGGCCTCGACCTGGTCGTCGGGCACTCGCTCGGCGGCACCGTGCTGGAGCGCGCCGTCGCCCGGCTCCAGCCCGCGCACGCGCTCTACCTCGACCCCGGCTTCCGGCTCGGACTGCCCGTGGACGGCGTGACCGGTCGGCTCTTCTGGCGCACCACGCCGGTGAGCGTGGTCCTGGCGGCCCTCGTCCAGAAGTGGCACGGCCGTGGTCGCCCGCCGATGAGCGTGGAGGACAGGGCGCTGCGCAAGGCCGCGACGTCCCGGTTCGACCGCCGGATGACGGTCGGGGTCTTCCGCGAGGTCTCGCACCACCCGACGCCCGTCGCCGCACCCGTGGTGCCGTCGACGCTCGTGCTCTCCGACGACTCCGGCGCCGTGGTGCCGGCGGAGACCGTCGCACGCCTTGAGGGCCTGGGCTGGGAGGTGCGCCCCCTGGCCGGCGTCGGCCACGACTTCTGGCTCCAGGACGCCGACCGCACCTGGGCCGCCATCCGTGACCTGGTGGGCGACCCGGGCTGACCGGTGTCAGGGGCGGCCGCCGTGCTGCGCCGGCGCGCGCCTCTCCAGCAGCGCGACGCACTCGACGTGGTGCGTCATCGGGAAGAGGTCGAAGGCCCGCAGGGAGGCCAGGGCGTAGCCGTGCTCGGCGAAGAACGCGAGGTCGCGGGCCAGCGCGGCCGGGTCGCAGGCGACGTAGGCCACCGCGCGGGGCGAGCGCGCGGCGATCGCGGCGACCACGTCGCGCTTGGCGCCGGTGCGCGGCGGGTCGAGGACGACCAGGTCCACCGCGCCGACGGTGCCCTCGGGCCCGCTCGACAGCGCCCGGTCCACGCGGGCGGTGCTGACCGAGACCTGCGGCAGGTCGCGCAGGTTGGCCGAGGCGTCGTCGGTGGCCTCGCGCTCGGACTCGACCGCCAGCACGTGCCCGGACCGGCCGACCCGCCCGGCGAGCGCGGCCGAGAACAACCCCACTCCGGCGTACAGGTCGACGGCGCGCTCGCCCGGCCGCGGGTCCAGCCCCTCGAGGACCGCGCCGACGAGCACGTCCGCCGCGCCCGGGTGCACCTGCCAGAAGCCGGAGCCGGTGACCTGCCAGTCCCGCCCGGCGGCGTCCTCGTGCAGCACCAGCGGCCCGTCGGCGAAGGTCGCGCCGTCGCGCGTCGTGACCAGCCGCAGCGCCTCGCCGGTCGAGGAGACGATCGCCTCGACCCCGGTGGCGTCGGGCCAGGCGGTGCCGGCGACAGGCGGCAGGTCGGGGTGGCCGATGCGGCAGGAGTCGACGGGTACGACGTCGTGGGAGCGGTGCTTGCGCAGGCCCGGCGTGCCGTCGGGCGCGACGGCCCACTGCACGCGGGTGCGCCAGCCCAGGCCGTCCCGGTCGCCCGGGACCGGCTCGACCGTGACGTCCACGTCGAGGTGGGCGAGCCGTCGCAGCTGCTCGGCGACCACGGCCGCCTTCAGGTCACGCTGGGCCGGCAGGGCGACGTGCTGGAAGTCGCAGCCGCCGCAGCGCCCGGGCCCGGCGAAGGGGCACGGCGCCTCGACCCGGTCCGGCGAGGCCTCGAGGACCTCGACCGCGTCGGCGCGCAGGAAGCGGTCGCCCTCCTGGCCCTCGGTCACCTCGACGACGACCCGCTCCCCCGGCAGCGCGTGCCGCACGAACACCACGACCCCCTCGTGGCGGGCCACCACGAAGCCGCCGTGCCCGACCCGGTCGGCCCGGACGTCGTACCTCTCGCCGACGAGGGAGCGCCCGCGCACCGTGCGCCGACGGGTGCGGCGCGCCCCGCTCAACGCGGGTCCCCGCTGCGGTCCTTCGGCTTGGTCGGAGGGGGCTGGCGCAGCACCCGGCCGCGGCGGACGTCGCCCGCGCGCACCTCGTTGACCGCGCGGTCGGCCCGCTCCTTGGCGAGCGCGGACGAGCGCAGCTGGTAGGGCACCGAGATGACCATGACGCCGGGGGTGAACAGCAGCCGGCCCTTGAGGCGCAGGGCGGTCTGGTTGTGCAGCGCCTGCTCCCACCAGCGCCCCACGACGTACTCCGGGATGTAGACCGCGACCACGCCGCGCGGGTTGGCGTCGCGGATGCTGCGGGTGTACTCGACGATCGGGCGGATGATCTCGCGGTACGGCGAGTACAGCACCTTCAGGGGTATGTCGATCCGCCGCTCGTCCCACTCCTCGAGGATCCGCGAGGTGGACGCCGAGTCCGCGTCGACGAGCACCGCCTCGAGGACGTTGGGGCGCGTCGCCTTGGCGTAGGCGAGCGCCCGCATCGTGGGCTTGTGCACCTTGGAGACCAGCACGATCGCGTGCACCCGGGTGGGCAGGATCTGGTCGTCGGCCTCGACCTCGAGCTCGCGCCCGACGTTGTCGTAGTGGCGGCGGATGCTCTGCATCAGCATGAAGAACGTGCCCATCGCCAGGATCGCGATCCAGGCGCCCTGGAGGAACTTCGTGGCCAGCACGATCACGAACACCACGGCGGTCATGCCGAGGCCGAAGGTGTTGATGGCCCGGGAGCGGAACATGCGCCGGCGCGCGGTCGGGTCGGTCTCGTCCTTGAGCAGCCGGGTCCAGTGCAGGATCATCCCGAGCTGGCTGAGGTTGAACGACACGAAGACGCCGACGATGTAGAGCTGGATCAGCCGGGTGACCTCGGCGTCGAACGCCACGATCAGCGCGATCGCCATGAGGGCCAGGATCAGGATGCCGTTGCTGTAGGCGAGCCGGTCGCCGCGGGAGCTGAGCTGGCGCGGGAGGTAGCCGTCCTTGGCGAGGATCGAGGCGAGCACCGGGAAGCCGTTGAAGGCGGTGTTCGCGGCGAGCACCAGGATGATGCCGGTCATCGCGATCACGAAGTAGAAGCCCGGGCTGAACCCGTCGAACACGCTGCGGGCGATCTGCGCGATCACCGTGTGCTGGTCGTAGCCGGCCGGGAGCGGGCTGCCGTCGGACAGCCGCAGCCGGTCCAGGTCGTGCGGGTCGACGTACTTCAGGTTCATCGCGCGGGCCAGCAGCACGATCGAGACGAGCATCGTGATCGCGATCGTGCCCAGCAGCAGCAGGGTGGTCGCGGCGTTGCGGCTCTTGGGCTTCCGGAAGGCCGGCACGCCGTTGGAGATCGCCTCGACGCCGGTCAGCGCCGCGCAGCCGGAGGAGAAGGCGCGGGCGAGCAGGAACACCAGGGCGACCGTGGTGATGTGCCCCTCGTAGCCGGGCGCCTTGATGAGCTGGAGGTTCGCGCTCTCGACGTCGGGCAGGGTGCCGGCGAGGTCGCGGAACAGGCCGTAGAGCGACATCCCGATGATGCCGACCATGAAGCCGTAGGTGGGGATCGCGAAGAACGTGCCCGACTCGCGCACCCCGCGCAGGTTCAGCGCGGCCAGCACCAGCACCAGCACGCACGCCCAGAACGCCTCGTGCCCGGACACGAAGCCGATCGCGGACGCCGCGTTCTGGATGCCCGAGGAGATCGACACCGCGACCGTCAGGACGTAGTCGACCAGCAGCGCGCTGGCCACCGTCACCCCCGCGGTCGGGCCGAGGTTGACCGTGGCCACCTCGTAGTCGCCGCCGCCGCTGGGGTAGGCGTGGACGTTCTGGCGGTACGACGTGACGACGGTCAGCATCACGATGGCGACGACGATCGCGATCTTCCACGACCAGGCGTACGCCGTGACGCCGGCGACCGACAGCATGATGAACACCTCGTCGGGGGCGTAGGCCACCGAGGAGAGCGCGTCGCTGGCGAACACCGGGAGCGCGATGCGCTTGGGCAGCAGCGTCTCCCCGAGCTGCGTGCTGCGCAGCTTGCGACCCAGCAGAATCCGTTTGGAGACGTCTCCGACACCCACGATGCGAAGGCTAGACCACGCCGCGTGCGCGCGGCGTCGGGACGTCCACGCCCACGTAGTAGCGTCTCCCCCGTGCATGTCGTGATCATGGGCTGCGGCCGCGTCGGCTCCGCTCTCGCCCGCAGCCTCGAGGACCGGGACCACACCGTGTCCGTGATCGACAGCAACCCCGACGCGTTCCGCCGGCTCGGCCCGTCGTTCAACGGGACCAAGGTGCACGGCATCGGCTTCGACCAGGACGTCCTCGAGCGGGCCGGGGTCGAGACCGCCGACGCGTTCGCCGCCGTCTCCAGCGGCGACAACTCCAACATCATCGCCGCACGGGTGGCACGGGAGACCTTCGGGATCCAGCAGGTCGTGGCCCGCATCTACGACCCCGGCCGCGCCGAGGTCTACCAGCGGCTCGGCATCACCACGGTCGCCACCGTCAAGTGGACCGCCGACCAGGTGCTCCGCCGGCTGCTGCCCGCGGGCGCCGAGCCCGACTTCCGCGACCCCTCGGGCACCATCCGCGTGGACCACGTGCCCGTCGAGGAGGCGTGGGTCGGCCAGCGCACGGTGGCCTTCCAGGAGCAGTCGGGCAGCCGGATCGCCTGGATCGACCGGCTCGGCGAGGGCATGATCCCGACCCGCGAGACGGTGATCCAGGAGGGCGACCTGCTCCACCTGGTCATGCGCGAGGAGAACGCCGACCGCGTGTACTCCGTGTTCAACCGAGGCCCGGAGGCCGACTGATGCGCGTCGCCATCGCAGGGGCGGGGGCCGTGGGCCGCTCCGTCGCCCGGGAGCTCATCGGCAACGGGCACCGCGTGCTGCTCATCGACAAGGACCCGACCGCGCTGAAGCCGGAGCGGGTCCCCGACGCCGAGTGGCTGCTCGCCGACTCCTGCGAGCTGTCCTCCCTGGAGGAGGCCCGGCTCGACAAGTGCGACGTGGTGATCGCCGCGACCGGCGACGACAAGGTCAACCTGGTCACCTCGCTGCTCGCCAAGACCGAGTTCGCCGTGCCGCGGACGGTCGCGCGGGTCAACCACCCCAACAACGAGTGGCTCTTCAGCGAGGCGTGGGGCGTCGACGTCAACGTGTCGACCCCGCGGATCATGTCCGCTCTCGTGGAGGAGGCGGTGACCGTCGGCGACCTGGTCCGGCTGTTCACCTTCCGCCAGGGCAACGCCAACCTCGTCGAGCTGACCCTGCCCGACGACTCCCCCTACATCGGCAAGCCCGTCGGGCTGATCCCCTGGCCGGAGAACACCTCCCTGGTGACGATCCTGCGCGACGGGCAGGTCTACACGCCCACGCCCGAGCAGCCGATCGAGACCGGCGACGAGCTGCTCTTCGTCAGCGCGACCGAGTCGGAGGCGTCGCTGCAGGAGCTGCTCTCCCCCGGGACGGGCCAGTAGTCCGGCCCGGTCACCCGGCTCGGTCTCAGGCGGTGGCCGGCGGCTCGACCGGCGTGCGGTTGCGGCTGAGCAGCCACGCCATCGCGGCGAGTGCCGCGACCTGCAGCGGCCAGCCCATCACGATCTTGCTGACCCCGAGCGCCGCGATCATCGCGCCCGGGTCCTCGGCGGCCTTGCCGGCGAGGTAGACCGGCAGCTGCACCACGACGCGCACCACGCAGGGCAGCGCCAGCATCCAGGTCAGGTTGCGGCAGAGCCGGACCACCTGGGGGTCGTCGTGCCAGGCCGTCGGGTCGCCGGCGACGCTGCCGACCATGAAGCCGACCACCGGCCAGCGGGTCACGATGCTGAGCACCATCAGCACGGCGTAGGCGGAGTTCCAGATCAGGCCGGGCACGAAGTAGGCCAGCGCCTGGTCGTCGGCGCTGCCGCCGCCCTGGGCCGAGCGCCACGCGAAGAACGCGCCGATCCCGATGCCGACCATGCTGTTGACCACGAACTGCACGCTGGAGCGGTGCACGAGGCGGACGACGAGCAGCACGAGCGCGGTCGCGACGCTGACGCCGACGGCGACCTTCAGCTCGCGGGTGGTCAGGAAGATCGCGGTGAAGACGAGGGTGGGTACGGCGGCCTCGAGCATGCCGCGCCGGCCGCCGAGCGCCTTGGCGAGCTGGGCACGGACGACGGCCTCGACGGTCTCCTGACCGACGGGGTCGACCGGAGCACCCTGGGCCGCCCCCGGGGCTGAGGGTGAGGTCACCGGCTACGTCAGCTCGTAGCGCGGGTTGAACATGACCCGGACCTTGTCCTGGACGCCGATCCGGCCGGTGACCTTGATCTCGCGGCCCGGCTCGATCCCGGCGATGCGCCGGCGGCCGAGCCACACCAGCGTGATGACGGCCGAGCCGTCGTACAGCTCGGCCTCGAGGGCAGGCACCCCGCCGCGCGGGCGCAGCGTGACCGTCCGCAGGCTGCCGCGCAGCTCGACGCGCTGGCGGTCGTCGGCATCGACGATCGGGCAGCACCCGGCCTTGACCGCGTCGGCCTTCAGCTCTCGCGCCTCGATGTCTGAGTGGCTCGTCGTCCACCGGCTGAGGCTCTTGCGCAGGCGGCTCTTGCCCCCGCCTTCCACGACTGTCATGACACCAGCGTAACCGCGTTCGGTGACGCGGGACCCGGCCGCTTCCCGGGACCTGCTCGCCGCCGGTCCGCCGGCCCGGGTCACGGGCCGCTCACTCGCCGGGGTCGACCCGCTGGGCGTTCGGGGGGACCGTGAGGGGCAGCACGTCCCCGGGCGGGAACGGCGAGCCGCCGCGCACCACCACGACGTCGGCGAGCGCCTGCTCGATGTCGCCGTCGGGCCGGTGCTCGACCGCGGGACGGCCGAAGAGGGTCGCCCGGACCAGCCAGCGCGGCCCGTCGAAGCCGACGACGCGGGAGATCTGCTGGACCCGCTGGCCGTCGTCGAGGGTCACCGGGAGCACCAGCCGGAGCTCGGTGCCGTAGGCGCCCTCCTCCTCGGTCGCGGTGCCGCCGAGCCGCGCCGCCTCGGCGGCCACCTGCTTGCGGATGCCGTCCCAGATCGAGGCGTGCCGCGGCGCCGCGAACGCCCGCAGCTCGACAGCGCCCTCGGTCCCGGCGAGCAGCACCGCGACGACCTGCCCGCTGGCCTCGTCGACCTGGAGCTGGAGATCGAGGCCCTCGCGCGGGGCGACGTGGAGGCTGCCGAGGTCGACGCGCCGGTCGGCCTCCGCCTCGAGGTCCACCTCGGCCGCGTCGCGCGGGCCGGACGTGCCGCCGGCCCGCCCGGTCGAGCCGGTGGCCGCGCCGGCCGGGTCGTCGCCGGCGTCACCTGTCGCGTCGAGGGCGTCCTCCCCGTCCTCGGGACGGTCGGACTCGTCGCCGTCCTGGTCGACGGGCTTCCTGCGTCGGAACATCACTGCCTCTTCTGGATCCGGGTCTGCGGGGTCTGCGGGGTGCTGCTCGGCGCGCCGAACCCGCCGGTCGAACCGTACCCGCCGGCACCCCTGGCCGAGTCCGGCAGGCGGTCCACCTCCACGAACCCGGCGTGCTCGACCCGCTGCACGACGAGCTGGGCGACCCGGTCGCCGCGACGCAGCTCGACGGGCTCGCGCGGGTCGAGGTTGACCAGCAGCACCTTGACCTCGCCACGGTAGCCCGCGTCGACGGTCCCGGGCGCGTTCACGATCGAGACGCCGAAGCGCGCGGCGAGGCCCGAGCGGGGGTGCACCAGGCCGACGTACCCCTCGGGCAGGGCGATCGCCAGTCCGGTCGGCACGAGCGCCCGCTCGCCCGGCTCGAGCCGCACGTCGACGGTCGTGACGAGGTCGGCGCCCGCGTCGCCGGGATGGGCGTACGCCGGCAGCGGGACGCCCGCGTCGAGGCGGGTGACGAGGATCTCGACCATGCGGGCGACCCTACCGAGGGCCGGTCCCGCCCCTGTCGACGCCGGGCGGCTCGTGGCTGACAGGATGAGCCCATGCCGGTGTACGACGAGCGCCTCGGCGTTCCGCTGCGCTGGTGGGCGCTGGCCACGATGTTCCTCGCCACGATCCTGCTCGCGTTCCTGGTGGCCACCCCGCTGTGGGTCGCCGTCCCCGTCACCGCGGTGCTCGCGGTGCTGGTCGCCGCCGTCTTCGTGGGGTACGGCGCCGCGCGGGTGTCCGTGCGCGACGGCGTGCTCACCGCCGGGCGGGCCGCCATCGACGTGCGCCACCTCGCGGACCCGGTGGCCCTCGACCCGGAGGCGGCGCGGCTGCTCGCGGGACGGGAGGCGGACGCCCGGGCGTACCTCCTGCTGCGGCCCTACCTGCGCCGCGCGGTGCGGGTCACCGTCGTGGACCCGGCCGACCCGACGCCGTACTGGCTGGTGTCCTCGCGGCACCCGGACCGGCTCGTCGCGGCCCTGGTCGCCGGGTCGGGGTCCGCGCATCAACCCCCGCCGCGGGGGTAGAACTGGACAGGCACCACCCACCACCGAAGGAGAAACGATGGCTTCCGGCTCGAAGGTCTGGACCCTGATGGGGCTCGCCGCGACGGTGGGCGCCACGATGGCCGCCCGCAAGGCGATGACGGCCACCTGGAAGCTCTCGACGGGCAAGACCCCGCCGAGCAACCCCGAGCACCCGGACACCTCGATGGCCGAGGCGGTCACGTGGGCGATCGCCAGCGGCGTCGCGGTCGGGCTGGCCCGGATGCTGGCCACCCGCAAGGCGGCCGACTACTACCGGCGCTCGACCGGCCACCTCCCGGCCAACCTCGAGGACGTCGAGATCTAGCCACCGGCACGACAGGAGGCCCGGACCCCGCATGGGGGTCCGGGCCTCCGTCACGAGCACAGTCGTGAGCCTGTCGGCCTGCGCTCAGGCGCAGTCCTTGCAGATCAGTCGCTGCGCGTCCGCGAGCTGGCTGCGGTGGTGCACCAGGAAGCAGCTCATGCAGGTGAACTCGTCGTCCTGGCGGGGGCGGACCTCCACCGCGAGCTCCTCGTGCGAGAGGTCTGCGCCGGGCAGCTCGAAGGACTCGGCCGCCTCGGCCTCGTCCTCGTCGACCTTGCCCGAGTTCTTGTCGTGGCGACGAGCCTTGAGCTCTTCGAGGCTCTCTTCGCTCTGGTCCTCCTCGTTCTTGCGAGGAGCGTCGTAGTCAGTTGCCATGTGTGTCTCCTGCCCCCGTCGTGCACCCGAGCGTGGGGACGGCCGGGCTCGTCGCCCGGCCCTGCGATCGGGCCGCTGGTGGGATCTGTGGTGGGGTGTCGCGAAGCGGTCGTTCTGGGATGTCTGTGATGTCTGGTGTGATCTGACGTCGTCTCGTGGTGTCCTGCTGCCCTCGCTGAGAAGTGGTGCCGCGCGGACCGGATTGTGCACCATCGGGGCCCGGTTGTGCACGGCCGTTCCGGATGGTGTCGCCCGTCTCACATCCCGGTGCGTCGCGGTGCCGCCTCAACGGCCACCGGGCGCCGGCTATTCCCGGTCGTCCGCGGCCAGGAAGCCGGACCGCGACACGAGGTCCCGGAAGGCGTCGAAGCCGTCGGCGGGAGCGCACAGGAAGCACGGGTTGCCGCCGACCCCGGGGTGCTCCTCGAGCGTCGCGCCGGCCTCCGTGGCGACCAGTCCGCCAGCCGCCATGTCCCAGGGGTTGAGGCCCTCCTCGACGAACGCGTCGACCCGCCCGGCGGCGACCGCGCAGAGGTCGAGCGCCGCCGACCCCATCCGCCGGATGTCGCGGACCTCGTGCAGCATCGCCGAGACCGCGACGGTCTGGTGCTGCTTGACCGAGGCGACGTAGTTGAAGCCGGTGCCGACCAGGCGCTGCGAGAGCGCCACGGACGGCTCGACCCGCAACCGGGTCCCGCCGGCGAACGAGCCGCCGCCCAGGGTGGCGGTGAAGAGCTCGCGGGTGGAGACGTTGAGCACCACCCCCGCGACCACGACGCCGTCGAGGGACGCCGCGATGGAGACGGCGTAGTGCGGGATGTTGTAGACGAAGTTGACGGTGCCGTCGATCGGGTCGACGACCCACACCACGCCGCTGTCGGAGTCGGCCGCGCCTCCCTCCTCGCCGAGGAACCCGTCGCCGGGCCGCGCCGTCATCAGCCGGTCGTAGATCAGCCGCTCGGCGGCCTTGTCGACCTCGGTGACCACGTCGGTGGGGCTCGACTTCGTGCCCGCGACCTCGACGTGCTCGCGGCGTCGTACCCGCACGAGCTCGGCCGCCTCCTCGGCGACCTCGACGGCGAGGGCCAGCAGGGCCGGGTAGGAGACCCCGGTAGGTGACTCGGTAGGTGACCCGGTGGGTGACACGTCAGTCCCTCCCGCACAGGGCCGGGCGCGGGCCGCGCGCGTTGGGGCAGCAGCCCGCCGGGCAGACGTCCCACGAGGCCCCGAGCGGGCCGACCGTGGCCCGCGGCGGCTCGGTGCCGCGCTCGGCGGCGGCCCGCTCGAGGAGCAGGTCGCGCACCATCGCCACGAAACGCGGGTCGACCCCCGCGGTGGCGGCGCGGGCGAAGGCCAGGCCGAGCTTCTCCGCGGTGGCCCGGGCCTCGGTGTCGAGGTCGTAGATGACCTCCATGTGGTCCGAGACGAAGCCGATCGGCACCACGACGACCCCGGGCACGCCGTCGTCGGCGAGCGCCTCCATGCGGTCGTTGACGTCGGGCTCCAGCCAGGGCACGTGAGGGGGTCCCGACCGGGAGCAGAACACCAGCTCGCTGGGGTAGCGGTGGCCGGTCTCCTGGCGGATCCGCTCGCCGATCTCCTCGGCCACGGCGCGGTGCTGGGCGACGTACGCCCCGCCGTCCGGGCCGGCGCCGTCGTTCATCGCGACCGGCACCGAGTGGGTCACGAACAGGAGGTGGGCGTCGCGCCGGGCGTCGTCGCGCAGGTCCGCGAGGGCGCTCAGCGTCGCGTCGACCATCGGCTCCACGAAGCCGGGGTGGTTGAAGTAGTGCCGCAGCTTGTCCAGCCGCGGGGCCCCGGTCCCCTCGTCCCCGGAGGCACCGTCGGGGTCGAGGGACGCGACCGCGTCGGCGAGGTTCTCGCGGTACTGCCGGCAGCCGGAGTACGACGAGTAGGCGCTCGTCATCAGGCAGGCGGCGCGTCGTACGCCGTCCGCTCGCATCGTGGCGAGGGTGTCGGCGAGGTAGGGGTCCCAGTTGCGGTTGCCCCAGTAGACGGGCAGGTCGATGCCGGCCGAGCGGAGGTCCTCGGAGATCGCAGCCAGGAACGCGCGGTTCTGGTCGTTGATCGGGCTGCGGCCGCCGAAGGCGTAGTAGTGCGCGCCGACCTCCTCGAGCCGCTCGCGCGGGATGCCGCGTCCCCGGGTGACGTTCTCGAGGAACGGCAGCACGTCCTCCGGCTTCTCCGGTCCGCCGAAGGAGACCAGGAGCAAGGCGTCGTAGGGCGCGGTGTCGGCGGGCATGTCCCGATCTTAGGATCAGGCCTGATGTTCACGACCTACCGCAGGGTGCTCGGGCTGCCCGGTGCCGCGGTGTTCTCCCTGAGCGGGCTGGTGGCCCGGCTGCCGATCTCCATGGTGGGACTCGGCATCGTGCTGCTCGTGTCCACCCGGACGGGGTCCTACTCGCTGGCCGGATCGGTCTCGGCGGCGTTCGTCATCGCCAACGCCGTGGTCGCGATCCTGCAGGCGCGCCTGGTCGACAGCCTCGGCCAGAGCCGGGTGCTGCCGTGGTCGGTGGGCGGCTTCGCGGTCGGCCTGGTCGCCCTGATGGTCGTGGTCGAGCTGGACCTGCCGGTGCCGCTGCCGCACCTGTGCGCCGTCGTCTCGGGCGCGGCGATGCCGCAGATCGGGTCGTGCGTGCGGGCCCGGTGGTCGCACGTCGTGGCGGACAAGCGGGACCTGCAGACGGCGTTCGCGATCGAGGCGGTCGCCGACGAGACGGTGTTCATGGTCGGCCCGATGCTGGTGACGCTGCTCGCCACCGCGGTGCACCCGCTGGCCGGCCTGACCACCGCCGTCGTGGCGGCGGTGGCGGGCACCGCCGTCCTGCTCGCCCAGCGCAGCACCGAGCCGCCGCCCCGCGCGGGCGGCTCGCGGCACGGCAGCGGACCGATGCGCTGGTCGGTGATGGGGCCGCTGGTGGTCAGCGCCTTCACGATGGGCGTGCTGTTCGGTGGCGCCGAGGTCGCCACGGTCGCCTTCGCCGACGAGCGCGGCAACACCGCCCTGTCCGGCGTCATGCTGGCGATCTGGGCGCTCGGCAGCGCGCTGTCCGGGGTGATCACCGGGGCGGTTCCCCTGCGCGCGTCGAACGCGAGCCGCTTCCGGTGGGGGCTGCTGACCCTGAGCACGCTGATGCTGCCGCTGCCCTTCGTCGACGGCTTCGTGCTGCTCGCGGTGCTGCTGTTCCTGGCCGGGTTCGCCATCTCCCCCACCCTGATCGCCAGCGTGGCCTGGGTCGAGGAGACGGTGCCGGCGGGGCGGATCACCGAGGGCATCACGCTGTTCACCACCGGTCTGGGTGCCGGTGTCGCGCCCGGCGCCGCCCTCGTCGGGGTGGTCGTGGACGCGGCCGGTGCCTCGCCGGCCTACTGGGTCTCGGTGGCGGCGGGCTTCGCCGGTGCGGCCGTGGCGTTCGCGACGGCGCTGTGGACCGGCAGGGTCAGCGGGGCGCGACCATCGCCCAGCGGATCGTCCGGGTGAGGGCGGTGCCGGTGGCGCGCACGAGCACCCGCTCGGTCACCGGGAGGTAGGGCAGCCGCAGCGGCCGGCGCGCCCACAGGGGCATCAGCGACACGGCGGCGGCGGCCAGTCCGGCGTACGGCGCCCGCGCGAGCAGCGGCAGCGGCGGCGTCAGCAGCAGGAAGCGGGCGGTCTCGCGGGCGGCCGGCGTGCCCTCGAGCTCGGGACGGTACGCCGCGAGCGCCTCGCCGAGCTCGCCCTCGGAGCGCGGCGGGTCGAGGACGCCGAGGGCCTCGGCCACCCGCGCCGACTGGGCGACGTACAGGTCGCGCCCGTCCTGGTCGAGCGGGTGCGCGCCGTAGCGCTGGTGCGCGGTCAGGAAGCTGTCCACCTCGGCGACGTGCACCCAGTTGAGCAGGTGCGGGTCGGTGGCGGCGTACGCCCTCCCGTCCGGAGCCGTGCCGACGACCGTGCCGTGCACGCGCCGGACCGCGTCGACCATCGCCTGCGCGTCCGCCGAGGTGCCGAACGTGGTGACCGCCAGGAAGTACGACGTCCGCTGCAGGCGGCCCCAGGGGTCGCCCTGGAAGCCGGAGTGGTCCATCACGCCGGCCATCGCGAGGGGGTGCAGCGACTGCATCAGCAGCGCCCGGATGCCGCCGACGAACATCGACGCGTCGGCGTGCACCTGACGGATCGGCGCGCCCTCCTCGAACCAGCGCGGGCCCTCGGCGCCGTGCACGCGCTCGCGGCGGCGCGGGCCCTCGGGGCCGGCGACGCGGGCGAAGAGCCGCTCGCCGAGATCGCGGCGCACGTCGCGCAGCGCGGACGGCAGGGCTGCGGGCAGGAGCGTCGGGGCGACCACGGTTCCGAGTATGCCGCCGCTACCCTGACGAGCATGGCGAGCATCGAGGAGGGGCTGCGCACCTGGCGGAGCTGGTCGGGGCTCACCACCGCCCAGCCGGCCCAGGTGATGACCCCTGCCGACGAGGAGGAGGTCGCCGACGCCGTCGTGGCGGCGCGCACCCACGGGCTCGGCGTGAAGATGGTCGGCTCGGGCCACTCCTTCACCGACATCGCCGTCACCGGCGGGCTGATGCTGCGCCCCGAGGGGCTGGTCGGGATCCGCTCGGTCGATCGCTCGGCGATGACCGTCACCGTGCTGGCCGGCACGCCCCTGCACGTGCTCAACGAGGCGCTCGACCGGCTCGGCCTGGCCCTGCACAACATGGGCGACGTGGACCGGCAGACCGTCGCGGGCGCGATCTCGACCGGCACCCACGGCACCGGCGGGCACTGGGCCTCGCTGTCCGCGCAGGTCGCCGGCGTCGAGCTCGTCGACGGCAGCGGCCGGCTGGTCACGGCCCGTGCCGACGGCACCCCCGAGGAGGTCGCGCTGCTCCGCGCCGCCCGCGTCGGGCTCGGCGCCCTCGGCGTGCTCACCGCCGTCACCTTCTGGGTCGAGCCGGCCTTCGCGCTCGAGGCGGTCGAGGCCCCGATGTCGTGGGACGCGGTGGTGGACGGGTTCGACGGGCTCGCCGACGGGGCGCACCACTTCGAGGCCTACTGGTTCCCGCACACGGACCGGATGCTCACCAAGACCGACAACCGCACGCTCGACGACCTCGCACCGCTCTCGCGGACCCGGGCTAGAACATATACCATCAAAAATGAGGGTCAGCAAAAGCTGATCCTAGACTACTACGAACAGGCGGCCATTCCTGCATTGAACCGTGCCGGCAGTAAAAACATCGGCGTCTTTACTGAACTAAAACCTTCCGATCCGGCAAAAATTTACGTAGTCATTCCTTTCAAATCGATGAATGATTTTGCGGGTCTCGAATCAGAAATTATTAAAAGACAAGGCCTACCTGCAGGCCGGTGAAGCATACCTCACTGCGCCGGCAACGTCACCGGCTTACGACCGCATTGAAAGCAGCCTGTTGAAGGCCTTTGCCCATATGCCTAAAATGGAAATGCCTGAACAGAAAGCGCGCATTTTTGAATTGCGCCGTTATGAAAGCGCCAGCGAATCAGCAGGTAAAAAGAAAATCGAAATGTTTAATACGGCGGAGATCAATGTGTTCCGCCGCGTGGGCATTAACCCCCTGTTTTTGGTGAAACCATCATCGGTGGCCTGCGACCAAATCTTACCTACATGCTTACTTACGATGATATGGAAGAACGCAGTAAGAACTGGAAAATATTCGGCAGCGACCCTGAATGGCAACGCCTCAGAACCATGCCCGAATATGCCGATGCAAAGATCGTTTCACATATCACCAATATCTTCCTTGTACCCGCCGCCTTTTCGCAGGTTTGATGTCAGAGCCATTTTACAAACCAGTCGACGGCCATTTCTATATGCTCCGGTATAAGATGATGTGTTTCATCTGGCGTAACATGAATCTTTAGCCGGGTGGTTACGTTGTTCGACTGATATGCTTCGCGGGCGGCGCGGAATGCCAGTTCTGCGCCCCCAAGCGGGCAATTCATATCTTTTTCGGCACTTAATAATAATAAGGGTCGCGGAGCAAACAACCGGATCATCGACGGACAGTCGAACGGGCCCGTGATGCCGGGTACTACCTTGTTCCAGAGTTTTTTTACATCGTCGGCGCGCACAGCCGTGTCGCCGCGCTCCCTGGCAACCGCAAGGTTGGCGGCCCATACCGTTCTCGCCCGACCCTGCCACATATCGTTTTCGAGCGACCATCTGAAGCTTTGGGCAGCAATCAGCGGAACAGCTACTTTAATACGTTTATCCACCGATGCGGCCATCCAGGTTTCTATACCTCCCATGGAAATGCCCATCATCCCAATACGGTCTTTTTGCACATCGGGGCGGCTGCAGAGATAATCAGTCAGTCGCCAAAGATCATATACGGTATCATAGAAAAATGGATGTTGTTGCTGTTGGGAGTCGCTATTATTGTACGCAGCGATGATGGCATTGATATACTCGGCAGACCCATGAGCTCCACCGGCTATGCGTTGTCCATGGAAACGCGCATCGATCGCCACTGCCATAAATCCTTTCATTACGAAGCGCAGCATGAAATTGGTGATATCTGCCTGGTCTTTACTGCCCCCCGTGCCATGCAGGCAGATTACCACAGGCAGAGGTTTGCTTCCTGCAGCGGGTGGGCGGTAAATCAGCACGGGTACTTTTTCGCCTGCCTCCGTGTTGATCGTCCCGCGTTCAATATCAGCATGATCAGTTTTTTCTCTCGTAAAGCGTGGCGCAAGATCGACGACCGGCCTGGCAAGCATTTTTTTAAACGCAACGGATACATCCTGCCCGGAAAAGGACTGGGCAAAACCTGTATTCGTTTTACTGCAGACGATTACTAATAGAAATAGAAGGAGACGGTTTATTTCTTTCATGGCTAATTTCACTGTTCCATTTTATCGGGGCCAGCATTTTCGCTTCGGATGCGGTTCGTACAAAAACTAGGATAGTACTTTGACAAACCCGCGCTTCCCCGGAGCTGCATTCGAATTCCCATCCTGTAATGCATTATTGCGGTTAATATAATCATCGTTACGGCATTGTGATGGGATCTTCATTTTCCTGTTTAAAAGGTGTCCATTAAAACCCCTAACAAAAAATCTCCCAACGGTAGCCTGGAAAATAAATAAAACGATAAGCCCAGCTGCAACCTGCAACCCTGCAACTAGCCACCCTGCAACCTGCAACCCTGCAACTTGCCACCCTGCAACTTGCAACCCTGCAACTTGCACTCCTGCAACCTGCCACCCACCCTAACCCGCAAACAAATTCTTCTCCAGAAACTCATTCCTGAACTTGCCATCGGGGTCGTGCTGGCTGACGAGCTCTTTGAAATCAGCAAGTTTTGAAATGCGGGACTGCAGCACTGCAGGCGGCATGGTAAATAATTTGGCCCAGTGTGGGCGCGGCTTATAGGGTTCGAGTTGCGCTTCTACCTGTGTGATCAGTTTAAGCACCGCATCGGTCTCTGGTTTCCAGGTGGTATGTAATGCAACACAGGTTTTCTTGTAGCAGGGGCTTAGCCAGAAATTATCTTCACTGATGGTTCTTATTTCCGAGATAAAAAGGTGCGGGTTGATTTTGTCCGTGAGTTTTTCCATTGCCATCATGGCATCGTAGGCATTCTCAATCGGAACAAAAAATTCGCTTTGCAGTTCCTTTCCGGCGCTGGGTGTAAATCCCATCTTAAAATGCGGCATCCGTTCATACCAGGGACCGGCAACGTCCATCTGGTCGGTTACATTTTCCGCTGACTGTCCCTCGATCGGGTGCAGGTTTTTAGTGGCGAGTTTGGCGCCATAGAGATCCAGATCGGCAGTTTTATCACCCAGTTCCGCGCGCCTTTTGATCCATACTTCGTTGATGTTTTTATCTTTCCAGTCAGTGAACAAGCTTACACTGTAACCACGCGCCTGCAGGCTGTCGAAATTATTTTTTAATTCGCTCATCGGCAGGTTGCGATATACCACCTGTTTCATGTCGAAAGTTGGCAAGAGGTTGAGCGTGATCTTGGTAACCACTCCAAGGGCACCGAGTGCGACCACTGCACCGTAGAATGTTTCACCGTCTTTATCTTTAGACAAATGAACGATATCCGCTTTTGCGTTTACAAATTCGATGGCTGTCACCGAGGTGGAAAGGTTACCGTTTTTTACGCCGGAACCGTGTGTTGCCGTAGCGCATGCGCCAGCCACTGTGATGTGCGGAAGTGATGCCAGGTTTGACAGTGCGTACCCGTTTTCATGCAGGTATGGCGCAAGTTCGCCGTAACGCATGCCGGCTTCGATGGTAACGGTGTTCGCCGATTTGTCGAGCGAAATCACCTTATTCATATTTTTGAGCGACACCTGGTTTTCTGTGTTGTCGGCAATGCGATTAAAAGCATGTCGTGATCCAAGGGCGGTGAGGTGATCGCACTGCTCTACAATTTCCTGCACCTCAGCAAGGCTTTTCGGGTAATGAACATTGCCGGTACTATACTCGATATTACCCGCCCAGTTTTTGAGGTGTTCACCAGATGGTTTTGATGTGCAATTCATAAATCGTGACATTACAGCACCACCAGCAAGCGCGGCGGAGGTTTTGATAAAGGTGCGTTTTTTCATGCAAGTCGTTTAATGATATCTTTGTGAATGTACGAAGCCTGCGGGATTCAATGTGCATTAAATCAATACATCGGCAATGGGAAGTAAAGAGATTGAACGCAGCATCGACGAGTTCCTGGAGGGCAAAACAGATATGGCCAAATTACTGTTCTATCATTTCGTTCAACGCTTTAATACCATTGGAGAAGTGGTACCTGTGGCAGCAAAAACCATGATTGGCCTAAGTAATGGTGAAAAGCGGATCGCATGGGTAACGCAACTGGGAAAAAACTTCGTCCACATTGTCTTTCCTTTCAGGATCCCATATCCAGATAATCTCTGTTTTACAAAGATTGCGCAAGTGCCGGGGAACGCCCACCAATTCAATCATCATTTTAGAATGTATGCAAAGGAAGACATCAACGAGGAAGTGATGGCTTTCATGAAAATGGCATTCCTGAACGAAGTATAAGAACACGCAGCCCGTTAAAAGGTTTACAACTTTGCTAAATATTTTAGTAATTTGCCGGCATGCCCATGTATAAAATAACCATACAGCTGAAAAATGGTGAAATTGTCAGCGGCCTGCGTGAAAACGACAACCTGCACATTGACCCGGTTTACATTGAATATTTTACGAAGGCCAGCCAATTCTACCAGTATGATAATATTGTGGAATTCGATTGTGTGATGATCTCGCGTAACAGTAAAACTTATCAACAGTACAGCGAAGCACTAAAACGCAGGCAGGATATCGAACCCGGGTTTTCCCAACCCGCGCGGAGGCAAAACATGCACGGCGGCGGCAGGTATCGCACCCGCGAAGACACGGGCACCTGGAAGAAAAAACCTCGTGATGAGTAAAAAGGTTCGTCAGATCACCTGTCCGTTATAATATTTACTGTGAAGATACCTATCACAATTCGCCGACGCGATCAGGTCCCAGGCGCTCTTCGAAGGATCACGCACCATCGTATGCGCCTGTGAAACCTCCTTAAATCGCAGGTAATTTTTTTTCTCCGGTAACTCCTGTTCACTCAGGAAAAAATCTGTCCCAAAAAGCAGCCGATCGCCAATTGACAAATCTTCCAGGTCTGCAAGGATCGGGTCGTGAGTGGATTGTTCAGACAACGTGTAGGAAATATCCGTATAAATTCCCTCAAAATCACGCATCAGGCTCTTGATTTGCGCGGACCAGTTGACGGCAGATATGCCAATCGGTGCAGGTTCTTTTCGATTTTCAGCTTCCATCATCAACTGACCGGCTCCGCCGTAGTGCGCAAGACAGATCTTCAAAGGCATCCGGTGAAAAGATGAAATGGTATCGATCGATCTCCGGTAATTTTGGGCCCATGAATCTTTAGCCGACATTTCACGCACGCGGTTGTTATCGTTAAAATATTTAGCGACTGACCGGTAGGTTTCAGGCTCGATGAAATAGGAACAGCTACGTTTATTATTCCTGGCTGTATTTGTATTTAAGAGCCAGTTGCCCAGCCTGAATTCGTTAAGATAAGATGGTTTCGCATATTCGAGACCGGTATATGGGTCTGCCGGGTTCAGATTCGTTTCAATATAACTCTTGTCGTTATTGTAAAGACCGCCAAGGTAACTGCAGTGGCTCATTACCGGCACACCGTTGTCTGCCGCCCATTCAAAGGTTTCTTTCAACTTCTCATCAAATACGTAAAACCCGGTCGAAGGATAGATCTTTAAACCTACGTACGGGAACACCGATCTGAGCGAAGTGATTCTGAGTCTTGCATCAAACTTTTTTTCAATCGTCTCACGCAGTTCACTCCCGCTGCCTTTCCATCGTGGGTCAACACCAAGAAACACCAGGAATTGATCCGGGTATTGTTTCTTCACATCCAGTATACCATCCAGCTGGCCTTCGTAGCCCGTCTGCGACTGGCGCCTTTCATCTTCCATAAACATCGATAAACCAACAAATCTCAGCTGCCGATCGTCATATTGGTCGAGCAGCGTACGGAAAACATCGATCTGTTCGGCGCTTTTGCCAATTTTTAAAAAGCTTGCATATCGACGCGCCACATTGCTTGGCAAACGCGCAAGCAGCCATTCCAGTGAAGTTGCGCCGACTTGGGTGTTCGTGATTTTATCGATGGTGTTCGCCAGAAATGCGGGCATGTACAGGCTTAGGAAATTAGCCGGTGCATTTTTCATGGTAAATACATGACTATGGATATTGTAGTACTGCATGTTGTTATTTTATCGCATATGCCTTTCTCATCACGTCGAACCAGAAAGGCGCGCCGAAACTGGCGGCAAATGCACTGATAAGTAAACCGGTTAATTTAAGCAGCCATTGACTATCCTGCCCGTTTTCAGATCCATAAAAAATGCTGTGTGTGATGCCGATGGGCAGCGTAGTTTGTCGTATCAAAGAATCTAACGTCAACTGCTGTTGGCTGTTTAATTCAGTAATTGCATCAACGCTGTAGACCGGTTCTTCATCAACCTGTTTTTTATTCTTTGCGGCTTTTGCCGCGGTGATCTGGGCGTTATTGATGGAATCGATGTGAGCGGTGAGGCCGGTGAGATGCTCCTGGCCTTTTTCGTAAAAATTAATCAGTTCCCGCCTGGTTTCAGGATTATGATTGAGCAACGTAAACAGTTGTACACTGTCCACGTTAAGTAGCAGTGCAAGGGCAAGGCCTATAAAAAACAGGCGTTGCCTCGTTTTTTTCTTATACCAGAGGGTCATTCTTTCTGTTAATTCCGTGAACCAGTTTTCAAGGTAAATCACGAGGTGTTGATACACGTCTGCCTCACGGGACACCGCATCCTGGGGTGTTTGCATTTCCGCATATTGCAAAGCGTCTGAAAACAGCCGGCGCTGGTCGCTCGGTTGCAGTAGCATGACGGCTGCTTTAAAATGACGCATCACCGGTTGTTTATACAGGTCCAGCTGTTTAACGGTATGTTCCGCATCCTGCGCTTGTTCAGCCAGCTGAGGGTCTCTCGGATAGTTAATGGTGTGCAGTTCCTGGAGGTATTTCAGGTTGTTCTGTACCAGTTGGCTTTCCGCCACTGCCGAGATCAGCGACCTGGCAAAAAGATCCGGTTTGATATCATTGCTTGGCTTTCTGCGATCGCGGCTTAGCAGTGCCACCGTACCCTGCCTGTACATTTCATTGGCCCAATTGACCAGGTTCGTTTTGTCGGAGAATTGTTTCAGCAGGTATGTTTTCATAAATCGCCCGCGTTCCGCTTTTACCTGCGCAATGGCTTCATGAACCAGGCTGCAAAAGATGGCAAAAAGTGCCCAGCACACAAGCAGCGAAATGGCAAGCGAAACACCGGGTATTGAAAATATATTCATGATGAAGGTTTAAAGGAAGTCTTTGAATATAAATATTTTTCTAAGCTGTGAAAACGCGGCGTCCCTTTTTTACAATATTACTGGCAGTCACTACCAGTTCTTACAGATAATTAACCACATTGGGGTAAAGCCGGGATTATGCATTTCGCTTTATACGGGATGATGGCAGTGTTTTGCGTAACTTCCCCGTAAATCAATAAACTCCTCATGAACACTGATCAGTTACCAGAAGGCAAGAACAAGGAAACCAGCGATAGTACCAGCCAACCTGACCCGGGAACCATGAATACAACGGATCCACAGGAACACATGGAAGGTCCTATCTCCTCACTCGTCAATAAAACGGCCGACAGCCTCAAGAGTAAAGATTCTGACGAAAAAAAAGAGGAGGTCAGCAATTCATAAATTCCGGCCTGCATCAATATGTTGTGCCGAAAGTCCATTGCCTGCGGATAGCTAACGCCCTGGCTTAAGGGAAAATCTGCTTCCCGGGGTTGACACCAGGTAATTGCTGAGCAATGCTGCCAGGCTATTGAACCGTTATGGCACACTGCGATTATAAGTAACTTACCAGATGCTGCCAAGAGGCGTCAGTTGCAACTTTGCGCCTTCCAGTTCTTTCGGAGCATTTATGGTGATATCCGTATAAGGTTCAGAGGGAAAGAAAATTTCTGTCATTGTTGTGAGTCCGTTATCGGCAAAAAGTTCAATGGAAGCCACATCGATTACCAGGGTCATTGCGAGAGAATCGGCGGTGGAAATGCGCGGCGCATAATGTACCGCCGCAAAGCCCTTCTCAAAAGAAACGTCTCCAGATTTGGTACGGTCGATGAAATATCGTTTGGAGGCCGCGTCGTAACCTACGATCACCTCCTCTCCGGCCGCATTGGAGAACCTCATGTCGAAAGACTGAACTGTCGAGCCGGTCATTTCAAGCCGTGCAGGACCTTTCATTTTGTCATTGCCGCTTATTTTCAAAGGGAAAGCGTTGATGACTTTTTGCAATACTGGTTTTTCTTCGAGCACGGATAATTCTCTGGAAGGTCGTGATGTGATAAAATATTTACCGTCCAGTTTTTCGAGCCCCAGGTCGCGGGGTATCGTGGTTGCGCTCCGCCATTTTCCTGTTGGCACCCGGTTAGCGTATTGCCAGTTGCTCATCCAGCCAAGGAATATTTTACGGGAACCGGTATTCGACCAGGTAATGCCCGCATATTCGTCCGGTCCATAATCGAGCCACCGTGTATCTGTTTGAAAGGGGGTGAATGTTTTTCCGTTGAACTGGCCCGTAAAGTATTGGGTCGCCGAGCCGCCATTGGGCCCTCCCGGGTTCAGGTTCACGATCAATATCCAAATCTCTTTTCCGTCGTAGGTGAGCGGGAAGAGGTCGGGGCACTCCCATACGCCGCCATGAGCGCCGAATGATTTGCCAAACTCGCTTTCTCTTGTCCAGTTTTTCAGATCGGGTGAAGAATAGAACGTGATTCGGTCGAGTGTTGCAAGCGTCATAATCCATTTTTTTCCTGCTCCGTACCAGCTAACCTTGGGATCGCGGAAATCCCGGATACCGGGGTTTTTTAACACCGGGTTGCCTGTATACTTGGTCCAGGATTTACCATCGTCAAGGCTGTAGGCCAGGCTCTGTGTTTGGAAGGTATCGCTTTTCGCTTTCTCGCCTTTCGGGTCGTGATGGGTAAAGATAGCCACCAGCGGCACCTCACCGTTTTTAGCAAAGCCGGAAGTATTGTTACTGTCTACTACTGCACTGCCTGAAAATATGTAACCCAGGCTGTCGGGATAAAGCGCGATCGGCTGATGCGTCCAGTGCACAAGATCTTTACTGGTTGCATGCCCCCAGTGCATGGGCCCCCAGACGGTGCTGTCTGGAAAATGCTGGTAAAAAAGATGGTATGTGCCTTTATAAAACACCATGCCGTTCGGGTCATTCATCCATTTCTCCTTCGGTGTGAAGTGGATCTGCGGGCGATGCGGCTCTTTATAAGCAGCAGTGTCAGTTTGCCCTGATGAAGACCTGGTATTGCCTTCTCTGCAAGACAAAAGAACGAAAATCGGGAGAACATAGATCAACTTGTACATCTTACTGCGTTTAGTGTTTACTGTTAGGCTGAATGTTTCACGAGTTTCTTCTCAAGGTCTTCGAGCGACACCCCTTTCGTTTCCGGCACCTTCAGCAGGACCCACAATAGCTGAAGGACCATCGCGCAGGCAAAAAACGCAAAGATGGGCCATGGGTTATCTTTAAAAATGCCGTCATCCTTATCCAGAAAAACCGGTGTCAGCAGCGTGATCAGAGCGGCAAATACCCAGTGTGTGCTGGCACCAAACGACTGTCCCATTGCGCGTACCTTATTTGGAAAAATCTCTGAAATGAATACCCATATCACAGCGCCCTGGCCGATGGCATGGGCGGCGATAAACAGCAGCAAAAAGGTCATCAGCAACGTAGGTCCTGCATGCGTATAAAAGCACCACGCTACCATACCCAGACTGACGATATAGCCGAAAGAACCGATAATCAACAGCGTTTTCCTGCCCAGCCTGTCTATGAGGTAAAGACCAACAAACGTGAAGATGAGGTTTGTTCCACCAATGGCGATCGAATTAAAAAGCGATTCAACCGAGGCCAGGCCTGCCCGTTCAAGGATCTCCGGAGCATAATAGAGTATGAAATTTATCCCTGAAACCTGGTTGAACAAAGCGATCATAAAAGCGAGCCATAATACCCGGTTATAACGGCTGCTAAATACGCCCTGGCCATTGCCGCCAGCGCTTTCATGCTGGTAACTTGCCTGGATGGTTGCTATCTCTGCATCCACATTTACGATACCCAGGCGAGCCAGTATCTTTGCCGCCAGGGTGGTATCACCTGAATGCGTAATAAGCCAGCGCGGGCTTTCCGGCACCCCGACCACCAGCGCCGAATAGATAAGAGACGGTACAGCCAATGCACCCAGCATCCAGCGCCAGTCATTTTCCCCGCCGAAACCTTTGAAAAAATAATTCGAGAGGAAGGCCACCAATATACCAAATACAATATTGAACTGGTAAAGCGCCCCAAGCCTTCCGCGGTTAGCCGGAGTAGATATCTCGGATATATAGGTGGGTGCTGCAACCGAAGAAACGCCGATGCCCAGGCCGCCAATGAACCGGAAAAACGAGAATGTGTACGGATCGGGGGCAAAGGCGGTACCCACTGCCGACAAGCTGAACAGTATGCCGATCCATACCAGCACTTTTTTACGGCCCATGCGTTCGGTGGGAATGCCACCGAAAACTGCGCCCACAACGGTTCCCCAAAGTGCCATCGACATGATAAAAAAGCCATGAAATAAGGGAGATGTATGCCAGTGTTCCTTGATAGGCAGGTTTGCACCCGATATTACCACCGTATCAAAGCCAAATATGAAACCGGCAAGGGCTGCAGCAAGCGAAATTCGCTGAATATACCCCGATGCCGCTTTCGATACCTGCGGCTCCGGACTGGAAGCATTCGTTTCTATATACATGTGAGCTTTTTAGTATTTCGAATGTAGTGTTATTTCATGTGATTGCAACAACACAGAACCATGATTACATACCGGTCAAAGCAAGATGCCCTGTTTCGGCAGGGACTATATTGTTTATTTTCTCGCAGGTGAGTGTATGAAATATTTGCTAAAGCTGTCGCTTCAGGCCGATCATTGAACAAGCGGCTCTATATTGCATGAAACCCACGGACAAGGTTTGTCGGATAAACGGTAAACATCCCATTTTATGGAACTTATTATTGCTCTTACTACGCTCATCCTTCTGGAAATTGTTTTAGGGATCGACAATATCATTTTCATCTCCATTATAACGGGTCGGCTACCGGAGGCGCAGCAAAAAAAGGGAAGGCAGATCGGTTTGATCCTTGCTATGATAATGCGTTTGCTGCTGCTGACCGCTATCTCCTGGATACTCAAACTGGAGGGTAACCTGTTTACCGTTTTCAAAAACCCGATCTCAGGGAAAGATCTAATCCTGATACTTGGCGGTCTTTTCCTGCTTTACAAGAGCGCCACCGAGATACATCATAAAATGGAAGGAGAAAGCGACAACGGCATCAAAGATGTGAAAGCAACCAGTTTCCGGAATGTTATCGGCCAGATCCTCCTGCTCGACCTGGTATTTTCTATTGACAGCATCATCACAGCGGTCGGTATGGTCAAAGAATTATGGGTAATGTATGTAGCAGTCGTCGTAAGCGTGGGCATTATGCTATTCGCTTCCGAACCCATCAGCCGTTTCGTTAACAGACATCCTACGTTTAAAATGCTCGCTTTGAGTTTCCTCCTGCTCATTGGCGTATCACTGATTGCCGAGGGCCTCGATTTCCATATTCCCAAAGGCTATATCTATTTCTCAATGGCCTTCGCACTTCTCGTAGACGTGTTCCAGATGAATATGAAGGGAACGAGCAAGTAGCAGGAAGCAAATTGCAGCATATCCGTTCGCAGGTTTTTCATCCCTTCCCTGGAGAGCATCCTGCATTCCCACTTTCTTTTTCTTCACGGCGGTAAAAAAGTGCCGGATCTGCTTATTTTTGATCATGCTGATGCAATCATTTACCACGACGGGCGTCAAAACGTTTATTGAACATTTGAAAACAGTTAGGCGATTGAGGACCTTTGCTTGTATCATCCTGTTCGCGTCGCCTTTATTGAAGTCAGAGGCACAGCAAAATATAACGCTCAAGGCAGCAATTGACAGTGCGGTGAAGAGAAATGCCTTCTTACAAGTGGCCGATAAGAGCATCGAATATGTCAGTGCACTGCGTAAAAGCAACATCGATATCGACAAAACAAATGTCGCGGTCGAATATGGGAACTTCAATAGCATAGCGCGGGATAACCGGTTCACGGTTTCACAGGTACTACAATTTCCGCGGGTGTACAAGCTGCAGGGTGAAGTCAACCAGACAAATATCAGGATCAGCCAGGCCAACCGGAACCAGACCGCACTTGAGCTGAAAACCCGGGTTAAACAAGTCTTTTATGGTTTGCTTGTATTGAGCAGGCGCCGGGCGTTGCTGGAAGAATCGGACAGTACCTACCGGGATTTTCTACAAAAAACAGCTCAGCGTTTTAAGGCGGGAGATGTTGACATCCTGGAACAAACAACGGCAGAAAATCAACGCCAGCAGATCGCCAGCCAGCTACAGGCGCTTGCTTCAGACTATTTCGTTTTATTGAACGAATTGAAATACCTGCTGAACATGGCGGATGAACCGGTGCCGCAGGCTGACACCATCGTTTACACGTTGACGGTAATTCCGGAAATGGTCCGCATAAACGATAATCCACAGCTTAAACTGCAGCAAAATGAATTGCTGCTTGCCAGGCAGCGCCGGGCGCTGGAGAAAAGCAGGCTTCTTCCTTCCTTAAACATCGCCTACAACAATTCATCCATCATCGGCTGGCAAGCCACCGGTGTAAACAGCGATGAATATTTCGGCGCCTCACACCGGTTCTCCTCCGTTTCCGCAGGTGTAGGACTTCCGATTTTTGCGCGCGCACAACGGGCCCGGATACAAGCCGCATCGATATTTTCAGTACAACAGGAACTTGCCCTCTCAGCAACGCAGCTTCAACTGCAACTGGATCTGCAGAACGCCGTGGCAGTGTATGCACGCAACAAGAAACTGGTAGCAGACTACCAGCATACATTACTTCCAAATGCCAGCCGCATCATGGAGACTGCAACCAACAAGTTGAACGCAGGTGAGATCGCTTACCTCAACTGGGTCATCCTTGTAAACCAGGCGATCCAGATACGGAGTGACTATTTCAACACCATCGAGCAACTCAATGACGCCGCATTCCGGATCGAACGGATCATAGCTGCTCCATAATAACTTTTTCCAATAAAAGATATATTTCAGACGAACGATTACGATGCGGGTAGGTTGATCATGCGGTGCCAGCCATGGTACCGTTGGTTTTACAGACGCCTATTCAGCTATGAGGAAGATGACTGGCTGGGAAGATTTGTGCCTCGGTGACAGTTGGTTGAGTACAGCGGCACTACCCCATCGCCATAAATAAGCAGCTCAAAATTTGGTTCGGAAATATTAATCCTTATTTTTGCACTCCCAAATCAGAACAGGCAACTGTGAGATTAGGAAGGCTGATTCCGTAGCTCAGTTGGTAGAGCAATACACTTTTAATGTATGGGTCCTGGGTCCGAGTCCCAGCGGGATCACAAAACAGACAATCAAATCGTTCGAAAACCCTGCAAAATGCAAGTATTTGCAGGGTTTTTTGTTTTTTAGGACTATCGAAAAAGCCACGCATATCCAAATGCCTGGTGCGCAATTCGGGCGTCAGTCGTTGCTCCGAAAATGTCGCTCACCAGAATTCACCGGTAAATATTGAATAATCAATTAGTTCAAAAAATGAACATCTTGATTCAACAAATGACTAAAATGAAATTTTTAACCATTCAACGAAATTACAATGATGAACAAGACGATTGAAACGTACTTTCTTTTTGAAAACAAGTGCGAGCTATGTGAATGGACCGGTACCAATCTATCTGAGGGTGACTATGAAGGAAACCGTGTCGAAATGGCAAGCGTCAGGTGAAGTTGATCCTTCAAGTGGGATAACAAAGGGTCGTAGCAATCGGTGAGGTCTAAAGAAGAATCTACGGCGAATTCAACTACTATCTCGAATGTTATTCAAGGCGAAAAGTTTTCGGAGTCAAAAGCAATATGGTGATGCATGGGCATCGAAATCACACACCAAAGTCAAAAATTTACTTAAAAAACTCGTTACAAGAAGTAAAACTAATCAAAGATCCTTGAATATTTATAAGCATAATGTTCAATGAAGACGGGCGCTAGTAGGGAAAGAATTTTCTCAAGGTACGCTTGAAAAGATTCAATACAGCTTTGAGTCTTCTTAGAAGAATTTATAAGCAGGAAGGGATAACCTGACATGATCTTGCAAGACCTTAAGTTGATAAATAACCTAATTATCAAAGACTATGAATTTTATTTGAAGTCTGTACGTAGCGTTCAGCATAATACAGCGATGAGTAATCATCAAGAAGTTAAAAAAGATTGTCAGGATCGGTGTGTAGCGAACGAATGGATAGAAACCGATCCGTTATAAATTATATAAAGATCCGTGATACAAAGAGACGCATCGGTATTCTATAATGAACGATGAATTAGATAAATTAAGTTCTAAAAGATTCTTAAATAACCGCCTTGACCAGGTTACAAGATATCTTTGTTATTCTAGCTGTTATACCGGACTTGCCTATTCGGATGTAAATTAAGATGATCCCGTCGGATGTTGTAATCGGCATTGATGGTGAACAGTGGATTTTCACAAATCGTATAAAACCGGAACGCAATCACGAATACCACTATTACCAAGTTGCAAAAGGAATCATTCAGAAATATGGCAGGGTATCCGAAAGTCATTGCATCGGGCAAATTGCTTCCAAACTTAGAGTAATGAGAAACTAAATGCGTACTTAAAAGAAATTGGTGCTATTTGTGGTTTAACAAGTCGATGACATTCCATTGCTGCTCGACATACTTTTGCAACAACGGTGACTTTAACTAATGGAGTACCAATTGAAACAGTGAGTAAAATGCTTGGCCATAGACACTCAGAACAACCCAGGAATATGCGAAGTTATTAGATCAGAAGGTAAGCGAAGATATGGAGAGGCTACGGGTGCGGCTGTCGCAAAATCAAAGAACTAATAAAAGCACGGAATAGTACCGGTTTAAATATTTGACAAGTCAGGGGCCACCAAGATGTCTATTTCTTTTTCATCATATTTAACAACATAATGCCGGAGGTGTAAGCCAATATTCCTAAATCGCACAGAATGACAGTTTCCCTAGTATCTCAATAAGTATTATTACAAGCCCGAAGCACTTAAGGAAGCGGCAACGATTACAGACGCAACAACGAGGTCAGATACGAAGTGGAAGTGAACAAGAAGAACGTCATGTTTGACGTAAATTGTAAGTCTATTAAAGGAGGGCTAGACTAATATCATAATTAATTCGCTCATTAACATTACACCTATTCAATCATGAAGTCCTGAAATTCCGCGACTATCTCATATAGATAGAAGCCGGCTACCAAGTTTTTTCTGCACATGGCGGTCGTTAGAAAGGACCTTTCGATAAATCTGTTTATATACGATTAATATACCCCTTGCTTTCAGCAGTCTTTGCATCCTGACAGCCATTATTTCAAGGTGGGACTGCGGTGTAAATAGCAACTTCCCCACTGCAATACGAAACCATTGTCAGACTGCTTGCTGCATTAGCGATATTATTTAAAAGAAATGAACAGCAGGGATGTCTTTATTGTTAAAATCCAACTTATTCTTCGTTGGTATCTCCGGCTTACGCACTGGTCTGAAGTGGATATTCTATTCACGGCATTGCAACTGGGCAAAGGCGCCCATGTAGCACCTGTTGACACTTTTTATATGCTCGGACGCATTCTTCTTGCGGTCATATTTCCTATGAAGTACTCACACTGAAGATTTCAACGGGGCGGGAAAGATTATCGGCCACAAAACAATTTTCCCGATACCACTCGGTGAAGCTGCCAAATCTGGGACCTTGCTGCCATGAAAAAGCCGCACGCATGGCGGGAACGCTTGTGCTGATTCATTGAAAAAAAGTCCAAACAATGTTCTTTCAGTTAAAACCGGATTGATTCAAACTACTTTATGCTTTTGTTGGTTATTCCGGACAACAAACGCGGGGCTTTACCTTAAGCGAAAGCAACTAATGCTATTGCTGCCAAGCCGCATTATATTTTACAAGCGCAACAAGAAGGAGTACGGGGTGAATATTGCAGAAGGGAATGATCAACTCTTTAAACGATTGGGCAATATGTCTCTTCTTCAATTTGTGATCAAAGGTTTACGTTTGTCTATACATTCTTATAAAATCGCTAATAACAATACAAGGTTGATACCAGGCAGATATCAATGATGTAATGGATTTCTAAGGCAATGAAAATTTTAAAACAGGAAGACCAATTCAAACTATATCCCGGCCGACAAACGCTTATTGCCTTCTGCCTGCTGCTGCTATGGCAAACCTTCGCCTATTCCCAACAGTTCCCGTATAAATTTAGATACCTTACCGTCGACGAAGGCCTTTCGCACACGGATGCGAACGATATCGCCCAGGATAAGCAAGGGTATATTTGGGTGGCCACACTTTGGTATTAACCGATATGACGGCTATGCCTTTAAAAAAATACTACAACAGTAACGCGCCATTAAAGAACGCCTTACCAACCGTATAAGGAGTATTCTTCAGATCAAATTGGCAATATTTGGCTTGGTACGGAGAATCGGCTCCAGCGCTTCAACGCCCAAAAAGAGACATATACGTATAAAAGCTACTTTGTCATCGAACATGTCATACGACAGCGACATTGAAAAGGGGTTTACCATGTTCATCTATGATTACAAATACGATGACCTGACCAAGCTTGCATACAACCACTTTTTAAAACATCAACGTAGCTATGCCAATCCATGTTCGTTTTACGTTATCAACCTCGACGATCCCACCCATAGTCACCGCTGCAATCCAATAGATCCAAGGGCCATGTTTGACATTACCGACGCGGTCGAAGCAGCCCGGGTAATAATGCTTGGACTGAACCGTTCCTGGTTGAAGAAGCAGGGTGACTTCTTCGTGGAATCACCGATCAATTTTGTCACCGCTATTATTTGGTTCCTTAGAAATTACGAGAATGGTAAGTACTGCACCCTACCGCATGTTATTGAGTTTATGCAGTTGGATGTAGATAGGCTATTCACAATTCTACGTACCGAGCCAGAGATTGAAGCCTATATCAACCCGTTTATCAGTGCTTACACTACAGGATCGTTAGAGCAGCTGGAAGGTCAGATCGATTCGGCAAAAATTGGCCTGGCGAGGTTGTCGTCTCCGCTATTATATTACGCACTGTCTGGAAACGATTTTACCTTGGATATAAACAACCCTGAAGCTCCCAAAATTGTCTGTCTCGCGAACAACCCCAAGCAGGACGTCCTTGGCCCAGTCCTGTCGCTGTACGTGACGCGAATGACCAAGATTATCAACCGGAAAAACCGTCTTAAATCGAGTCTTATCATGGATGAGTTCACGACCTTGACATTTCTTGGATTTGACACGCTAATTGCCACTGGTCGTAGCAATAAAATCGCAACAACACTCGCCATTCAGGACTATAGTCAGCTAAAGATGAATTACGGGAAAGAGCAGGCAGATGTTATCACCAATATTTGCGGCAACCTTATCTAGGACAGGCCAGTGGTGAACTGGCAAAACAGGTATCAGAAAGGCTGGGGAAAACGTTGCAGGATCGTCAAAGTATTCCGATCAATAGCAGCGACACATCGATATCAAAATCGAAGCAACTGGAGTATGCGGTACCGGTGAGTACAATCGCTAGCCTATCAGCAGGAGAGTTTGTGGGGATGGTGGCTGATGATCCGAATGAAAAGATTGAGTTGAAGACTTTTCATGCCATGATTGTTAACGATCATGAGAGGTTGGGGAAAGAAAAATCTGCATTTGTCGATTTGCCTCAGGTCCGGGATGTGAGTCTGAGTGATCTCAATGAAAACTATGTTGCTATTAGAAGGGAAGTGAAGGCAATTCCGGATAAAGAAATTGCATTGTTGCTAGGAGATCCTGCGAGACAGCATTTGATTGTTCAGAAATGATTGCGATGATTTCCATGGAGTTGAAAAGCGGAGAAAAGAGCATTCTGCCCGGATTAGTATAGTTTGATGTTGAAACAGTGTATGGTTATCTTCCGAAAAATTTCCGTACCAGGTATATCTTGCAAACTCAATGCTTAAAATAGAAATTTTGAAATTGTTTCAATGTAGACAGATACAAAGTCTAAATTATAATTAGAATTTAACACCACAAACAAGAAAAGCTGAAGAGACTAAGTAGGCTGACAATGATAAAAAATGCGTTGACTCGTTCCTTCAACAAATCGGTGTAAAATTCCAGCCCTTTACCCTATAATTTGGTCAATCACGCCATCTCGTTCGCAATAATTTTATTTTGGGGATCCATTCTCTATCCAACAATGCATAAACTACGATATAAATCAATCGTGGATTTTCTGCCCTATTGAGAAAGACCCTCCTTACTTACAAATTTCTACTGTCTTGAAAGAAGGTACATAAAAGTATAAACATCCTTTGGTTCGTCAAATTCGAAAGCGGTTGTTCGATAGCCTGCTTTTTTAAAAGTTAAACCTTTAGCTTTGTCTTTCACGTTAATAAGTGCTGTAAAAGAACCCTCTTTGTTACTTCTAGTCAAAAGATTACTAGCTCCTAAAAGAATTTCTCTCTTACAGAATCTTATAATAACTTTTTTTCCCTCTAACATTAAATGCCAGTCCTGATGTCTGTAAGCATGATGAATGAAACCAATACTGATGTTACTGATTGCTATTTCAAACAATGGGTGCCGCTTAAACTTGATAGATTTACGCTTATTTCATTCTTATATCAGTATTTCCCGATTTAGGATAGTAATATTCCTGCATAGGTTTATAGCCTTTTTTTCAAAGTGAAGTGTATAATTCGGTTTCTGAAATTTATACGGAAGTATAACAGTAAAGATTCCGTTTTTATCAGCAGTTATTGTTGTATCATTATCAATAGTGATATTCACTCTATCAATTGCTATTCCTGTAAAGGTTTTAATATTGCCAGTAATCATTTCTAAACTGCCATCCGGTATAATTTTTAGGTTCACTTATTTTTCTAAAAATATAGAATCCGAGGAAAGCTTCCAGTAGTCAGTATAAAGTTTAATAGCCACCTTTTTGCCTTTTGAAGAAGCGGCTAATTGTTTGAAAACTACCTCTCCGTTTTCCAAAACTTGTTCTCTTTCTTCTTTGTTATTTATATAAACTGAGAGCTCTCCTCCTTTGAAGATTGGATATTCAGGTTGTAGGTTTAGCGATGGGTCAGGTTTCAGAGAAACCGTCGCATCATAAGGTTGCGATTTAAAATAGATAAAGGAAGATAAGATGCCAATCAATAAAACAACAATAAAAGCCCACAAGTATTTATTTTGCTTTTCGGCAGGGAAAGGTTTTTTAGGTGCTGGTTTTGCAGGTTTATTCTTTTGCCGTACATAATTATAAATAATTGGAAAGTTTTTCTCATTAAAGGGAATCACTTCATAATTTGATAAGCTCGGTGGAAGGTCTTCAAGATGTAAATCCTTTGTAATGGCAGTAAATAGATTACCCGAAGTTTTACCAGAACGTTTACGGTTTAAAAAGAACAACCACTCTGCTTCTACCCACGATGATTTAATATTATCAGCTGAACTTCCAACAACTATCATATGTGTTGTAGTTGCCAAAGCTTCATCTATCGTTTTTATATAATCTGCATTGCCTATTTCTTTTAATGTTTGGTCTGAAACAAAAACAACCAATCCCTGCCTGGTTAGGTACTCATAAATCTCCTTTGCATACTTCGCATCACTAGTTTTCCTGGATATAAAAACATCGATTGTGTTCAATTAATTATTTTTTCAAAATGGTTCTAATCTTAACAACATCAGGATGTGTTATGCCCTGCCTTTTCTAATTCATCTAAGATCAGCTAAGAAAAGTTTCTCTTATGAGTTGCCCTTATTATAGGGTTTATCCTTTAAGAGCTATATAAATTTTTTCTGCTTCAGAGTATTTACCTTGAAAAAGCAATGCCAAGAGCTAAATTGTTATTTGCCCATTCAATTTTTTCATCATAGTCTGCTGTCTTATTATACTTTGTCTGGGTTAAGGGCTTCCTGGGCAGCATTTTCCGCTTCTGAAAATCGATTGTCACAAATAAATACTGCCAGGCTAAAGTGCTTAGGTTGGCACCTAATTTATAAGCGAAGGTCTCCATGACTGGAATCAACCAAGTAAGCGATAGTGTTTCAACAATTTTTTCCTGAATTTTTATTTTGCTTTTGAAATTTTCAGACTTTTCTTTTTCGTTTTCCAATGCTTGAATTGGTTCATGGATGTCTTGGAGTTAAAGTAAATATCAAATTCATTTACATATTTTAAAAGTTTTTTTGCAAGCAGTACTTGTGTGATATTTAGGTAAAATCTGTTTGGCTTTACTTAGATACTGCTTTATCATTATTTGTCTATTTTGTTGAAAGTTTACTTGTTGTAGTAAACTAATGAATACTATGCTACGGCAAAATTCAATTTCATATAACATCAGGATCTGCTTTTCCCAAACGTTCATAAATTTTAAGCGGCTTTCATAGGCGTTCCAGCTGCTGGATAATCGTTTTTATCTTGATACATAGTCCCTAAATTGTTTTGAACCATCGCTACATAGGCTTTCATAAGTAGCGGGATTGGCTTTTGCTAAACGTTCATAAATTTTTAAGGCTTTTCATAGGCAATCAAAGCTGCAGAATAATCATTTTTAGCGTGAAACACAAGTACCTAAATTGTTTTGAATCTCTGCGACAAACGGGTTCATAAGTAGCAGGATTGTTTTTGCCAAACGTTCATAGATTTCGCAGGCTTTACCATACGCATTCAAAGCTGCAGTATAGTCTTTTTAGCCTGATATAAAGTCCCTAAAATACAATAGATTCTGCCCCAGCAGTGGTTTCATAAACAGCAGGGTTGGTTTTTACCAAACGCTCATAAATTTCGAGGGCTTTTCCATACGCATTCAAAGCGCCGTATAATCATTTTTTACTTGCAAACAAAACTTCCAAAATTGGTTTGGGCCTGTCGCCACATTAGGTTCATAAGTAGCAGGATTGGCTTTTGCCAAACGTTCATAAATTTCGAGGGCTTTTCCATACGCATCTAAAGCTGCGGTATAATCATTTTTAGCTTGATACAAAGTACCTAAATTGTATTGGGTATCTGCCAAATATAGTTCATAAGTCGCAGGATTGGCTTTTGCTAAACGTTCATAAATTTCGAAGGCTTTTTCATACGCATTTAAAGCTGCGGTATAATTATTTTTAGCTAGATATAAAGTACCTAAATTATAAATGACGCATCGCCAAATCTATTTCATAAGTCGCAGGATTGAGTTTTGCCAAACGTTCATAGATTTCGAGGGCTTTACTATAGGAGTTAAGTGCTGCGGCATAATCATTTTTATCATGATACAAGCTCCCCTAAATTATTTTGAGTATTCGCAATTTCAGCTTCTATCTTGGCTAATTTTAAAGCCCTATGATAATTTCGAATGGCTTTCTCTCTTGGTTTTGCTGTTGGAGAAAATAGCAAAAGCAAATATATTGTCAAAATTATTGGTATCCTTTGAAGTTATATTTTCATAAATTTCTTTTGCTTCTTCAAACTTAAATTGTAATACAAGTGTATTGGCAATGTCTTTTTGCGATTTGAAATAGAGGTTTATAGTAGAGTCATTGTTTGCAACAATTTTTGTCGCTTCAGCTTTGCTTTTTAGGGCTTTATCAACTTGTGCCTCCGTTACAATGTTTTTTTTAAGCGCTATAAACTCATCATATTTCCCTTCTTTGAATAATTTTATGGCTTTTAGGTCTTTTTCAGAGGCATCACTCAAATCAATACGGCTATATTCGTCTGCTAGATCATTAAGTTGATTTTGTAACCTGGCAAAATCTTGTTCCAGGCTGGCTACTTTCTTTTCGTTGCCTTTATTTAAAGCTTTTTGTTTAGCCAGTTCTTTTTGCAGATTCAGGTCAAAAGTTTCGTAGTACTTACTTTTAGCTTTGCCAATGTACCAGCTTTGCAAAATATAATTTTAAAAGGGTTTTCATCTGGATTTTCTGGTATCAATGTACTCATTTCTTTTTCATTCACCAGTTCCCGACCGCTCCTTTTCAGCTCGAACAATAATATTTTTGCCAGGTTTCAAGTCTTGAAATTTCAGGATAAAATCACCAGAGGTAGTACTTGCAATTGAATTACTGGCGCCATTTGATTTTACTATTACATCTGGTATTTTTATTCCAGTGTTTTGTTCCCTGGTAAAACCTATAAGCCTACTTTGGGCAAAGCAAAAGGAAGAGAGCAGTATAAAGAAAGGTGAAAACTTGTATTCTCATTCCTTATTCTTTTATGGTTCAATTCAAATTACTATTTATTGAGCTAAAACACTTCCAAAATAATGTTTTTGTTTAATATTTTTTGCTAAGAGGCTATTTGTTGATGTTTGATAAGTATAATCGAAAAAACAAAACATGGGTAGACAAAGGTATCTTTCTGGAATTAGTGATTTGGGAGGATTTCCTGGATGCTGTTTCACAAAAAAGATTGCAAGACTGGATATTACGCACCATACTTTACCACTTATTTCAGTCGATACTGGTTCTTCGTCAATTTAGGTGGAATCCATATCTGATAACACCAGTCGCTTTCTCAGTAGATCGAAGCTTGCTCTTCCATACATTTGACGCTTGATGGTTTTCAGCTTATTAATCTTCCCTTCTACCGGCCCGTTGCTCCATGGAAGTGATATTGCATTTTTGACGGCGACGAAATCACTCAATAGGCCTTTCGCAAATCTTTTTAATTCTTTGACCGGGGATTCTTGTACTTCGTTCATCCAACTGCATAATAAATCTCCTTGTTTGTTTTCTATGATATCGCGGAATTTATGCGCTAATTTTTGAGCGACTCCGATCTCTGGGCATTTGTCCCGGATCTCTTTCAATAGCTCCTTTTCTTTTTGGGAAAGCGACGCCTCTTTTTTATATAGTAAAAGGCTTACCCTCGTCGGCACCCAGGTTATATAATTAAGTGTTGGCAGTTTAATCCTATTCTTAGGTTTTACATAATCACGAAGATGAATGTATACCGCTGTGCGACCGCCATTGTATCCTTGCTGTTTTATTTCCTTCCACAATTGAATTACTTCAATGTTTTTGTTTTCCTTCATTCGAGACTGGATATAATCATTGAATGATTCGATGTTAGTTCGATTTCCATTTTTTCTCGGTGGTTCATCCAGCTGCAGGTACTTACGGACGGTAACCCTGCTTATTATTAATACTCGCGCAATGGCTCTTATTGTCAACCCTTCAGATCTTAGCTGTTTAATTTGCTTCAGTTGTAATTGCCGTTTTGTTAATGGTAAGGCAGGCAGATTTATCTTCGGTTCCGCTTTAGGCAGCACGTCTGGAGAAGCAGGCTGGATAAGCCTTGCGCTCGTTCTAATCTCCTGCCGCTTTCTTTCCAATAGTTTTGTTAACGCATCTCCCATATTTTTTATCAGGTGCCAACGATCCGCTACCTGTGTTGCCTTTGGCAGTGCCAAGGTCACCGCTTTTGCATAGCGGGAAAACCGGTCACGTGTGATCACTTTAATATAAGGCCTTGATGTTAGCCAGTTTGCAACCGTTTGTGTTTCCCTATCTGGAAGAAGATCAATGATCTTGCGACGGTTAAGATCGATCAAAGCTGTGCCATAATTGATTCCCTTCCTAAAAGCCCAATCATCGATGCCCACAGCCTGGGGAGGCACCGGTAGATGTAGTGGCTGCTCATGAATGAGCCGGATCAAAGTGGAACTACTTGCAGGAATGTTTAAAGTCTTACATAGCTTATGACCAGCATTCCCCCCGCTTAACAAGGCAATCTTTAAAAGTTTTTCCCGAAGCCTATCGGAACTACGCTTATATGGTGTAAAGTGTGTAGTAAACCTTTCGGCAAATACCCGGCGCTCACACTTTAGATTGTAACAATAAAATTTCCTCGTTTTAAGATGGATAATGACCGTGTTACCAAATGCAGGTAAATCGCTGATTTTCCGAAAGTAAAAAGAATGGACAGACTTGCTCTGCTTATCACAATACGGACATTTAGAGGATTTGCCGACTCCTTGCACGTAGACTGTTGCTGTATCTAAGACTCTGTCAACTGAAAGAACTTGAAATTGATTGCGGGTGTTAAACACTAAATCGTCGATTGGCATAGCTGAATGGTTCAACTATGTTACACCAAAAAGCCAAACAATGGAAACATGGGCGAAAAACCTGAATTCCACCTAAATTGACGAAGAACCACTATAGTGCGAAATATCCACCATGGTTGCCGCTTTTGCATAGCGGGAAA
This sequence comes from uncultured Actinomycetota bacterium, assembly GCA_963781745.1. Taxonomy (GTDB): domain Bacteria; phylum Actinomycetota; class Actinomycetes; order Propionibacteriales; family Nocardioidaceae; genus Nocardioides_B. The sequence continues at coordinate 569,178 of CAWAHH010000004.1, forward strand.
ACCGGTCATGTGTGATCACTTTAACATAAGGCCTTATTTTAGCCAGTTTTCAACCGTTTGTGTTTCCCTATCTGGAAGAAGATTAATGATCTTGTGACGGTTAAGATCGATCAAAGCTATGCCATAATTGATTCCCTTTTTAAAAGCCAACTATCGATGCCGAGTGCCTGAGGAGGCACCGGGGTTGTAGGGGCTGCTCGTGAATCAGCCGGATTAAAGTGGAACTACTTGCAGGAATATTTAAAGTCTTACATAGTTTGTGACCAGCATTCCCCCCGCTTAACAAGGCAATCTTTAAAAGTTTTTCCCGGAGCCTATCGGAACTCCGCTTGTATGGAGTAAAATGTGCGGTAAACCTTTCGGCAAATACCCGACGCTCACACTTTGGATTGTAACAATAAAATTTCCTTGTTCTAAGATGGATAATGACCGTATTACCAAACGCAGGTAAATCGCTGGTTTCCGAAAATAAAATGAATGAACAGACTTGCTCTGCTTATTACAATACGGACATTTACAAGATTTTGACACCTTGCACGTAAATCGTTGCTGTTTCTAAGACTCTGTCAACTGAAAGAACTTGAAATTGATTTGGGTGTTAAACACTAAATCGTCGATTGGCATAGCTGAAAGGTTCAACTATGATACACCAAAAAGGCACAAAACGAAAACTTCGGCGGAAAACCCAAATCCACCTAAATTGACGAAGAACCAACATGACAAGACTTTACAGTATGACGAATCCACTCAGACGTATGAGATCCAGGGTGCGGGTTCTAATATCTGGTTTAACCGCGACGAGTTTCATTTTACCTATAAAAAGATCAAAGGGCCGATATAGAGCCGAGTTCGCACCCCTCCTATAAAAAGGTGATGTTGCGGTTAATGCCGACAGCAGGAGGCGCTCCAAGGGTCATCGCTGTTCTCTATGGCGGGCAGGGTTCGTTTAACCTAAATTCATGGTCGCCTGACAGCAAGTCCATTGCTTTTGTAAGTAATTCCGAAAAGGCCAATAAGCACCATAAATAATTTAGGTAGGGAAGTGGTGTGACGGAGTTACAGTCGGATAGCATTGGTAGCGTTGCGTAAAAATTAGATATTGCGCCTTTATAGAATGAAAACAAGAAGCAGAAGAAACATACCCTCCAGTCACATAATTAACTCCAAAGGCGGTCGTAAGATCGCATAGCATTCCACTCAGGAGTAGGCGCAAAATAAGATGGATCTTCTTTGTGAAGATGTTGCTTCATCACTTCATCATTTAGTTCAATACCCAGGCCGGGTGAATCCTCAGGAACATTAGCGAAGCCTTTTGTATACAATTCCTGTTTGCCTGTTGTTTTTACTAATTGCGGCCACCAGGGGTTATCTACAATTTGATTAGGAACTTCTAAGGCAAGGGCATTTTGTGTCGCCGCGGCGCAGTGTACATTAGCCATAAAAGAAACCGGTGTACCTGCAAAGTGCATTACCATGGCTCTTTTGTTCTTCGGCGTAATCGCCATTTTTTTTGTTTCCAAAATTCCTCCTGAGGTTGCGAGGTCAGGTTGCACAATATCTACGGCATTTGTGTCACACAACTTCCTGAATTCTTCTTTAAGGTAAATGTCTTCACCTGTCATGGTGGGAGTGTTGATAGCCTCAGTGATCATCTTTAAATGAGCAGTATCTGTCCAGGGAAGAAAATCTTCAAGTGAGGCCAGGTTAAACCGTTCGAGGGCATTCCCAACACGAATGCAGGTATTTACGTCAAAGTGTCCCTGGTGGTCTGCCGATAAAGGAATATCGTAACCAACCACATTACGAATGGTCTCAACGTATTTAGCCAACTCTGCAAGGCCTTTATCAGTTACCTGGATAGCTGTAAAGGGATGTTTTGTATTTTGATAGTACAGGTAGTTGGTGGTGCTGGATGCCTCGGGTCTTCGTTAATCCTGGGATAATTTTGTGTTAACGGTTGCGCCGGGAATTTTACTGATCACTTCAATGCCCGGATGCATTTTTAACCAGGTAAAACCTTGTTCTTCAATCCGGTGCCTGGTATCTGCCTTAAACTTACCGAGATCAATATTGGCCAGGGCTCCTTCACCGGAGTTTGGAATGTACGAGTACAACCTTATTTTATCCCTGTATTTACCACCCAGAAGTGCCCATGCGGGAACTTCGTATGCTTTACCCGCCAAATCCCAAAGTGCCATTTCTACACCGCAAACACCCCCACCCATTCTTCCGTGACCTCCAAATTGTTTTATTGCCTTAAAGATCATTTCTACATTACATGGATTTAATCCTATAAGGCGGCTTTTCAAAAAAAGTGCATATCGGGCGTCTGCGCCATCTCTGACTTCACCTAAACCGTAAATTCCCTGGTTTGTGTCAATCCTGAGAATAACATTCCTTGCATTCGTAGCAGCCGTACCATTGCTAATGGTGGTATACCGCATATCGGTGATCTTTAGTCCTGAAGAATAACCAAACCGGGACACCCTGGAGGTGGTTTTAGCGATGGTATCTTCAAAAGACATCGTTAGTAAACCCGTAAGCGCTATTCCGCCAAAAGAAGTGTTTTTTAGGAAGTTTCGCCGCGAAGCAGTAGTTGCGGGGTGATCAATTTCTTCCTTTTCCCGGCAATTTCCCGGGCCTGTTGTTGTTTGTTCTTGTCGGATGATTTGCTGTAGAATACTTTTCATATGGCTTAAAATAAAAGTTTATACTTATTTGCTCCTTTCGCACAGGTCCCAAATATCACCCTTAAAAAACTAAATAAAAATGCAAGCAGTAAGCTAATTTTAAAAATACATTTTATAAAATTTTTTAATTAAAATCCATGCTTCTTGAAATTAAAAAGTGTTATAACGTTAAAATAAAGGGAAGGGCTTTAATCTAAAAAAGTTCCAGTAAAACTATAGCTTTAACGATTTTGGGGCAACTGAAAACGTACTACTACAATACTACATCAGCAGAAAATGAAATTAGAAAAAATCAACTAAAGTTATATCTCAATTACCAACGATTGCTGAGTTCATTGTAGTCAAAAGAATGTAATTGGATGTAAAACTTTCGCGGATTGCTGCATACTGCGCTCTAACAGGGTCGTGGTCAAGAGATTCCGAGAACTTACGGCGTGCATGGGCCATACGTAAGCCACCGACGATCCCGCTATAGGAATATTTCCTTGAGCATTGCAAATTTGTAAAAAAGATAGAAATATGCGTGCAAGCAATGAACAACGCGCTGCGATGCTGGCTTTAATAGGACAATGGGAACAAAGCGGTATGCGGCAAAAAGGAATTTTACCAACAGCATAATATTCCGTCTCATGTATTTTATTACTGGCATAAATGCTATAAAGAGAAAAAGGCGCGTCCACGTAAATCAATCCCTGCCACAAGCGGCTTTGTTAAGCTTCAACCGGCAGATCTGTCATCGAACAATGTAGAATTGCATTTGCCCAATGGTAACCGGATAATTTTTCATCAGCCGGTAAGTGTTGATTACTTGAAAGCGCTAATCACTTAAGGGAATGATTCATCTTTCATCCTCTATACGGTATTATTTATACCGCTCGCCTGCTGACATGAGAAAGGGGTTTGACGGTTTAGCAGGCATCGTTACTTCCGGCATGCAACATAATGCCTGCAGTGGCGATATCTTTATTTTCCTCAACAGGAACCGCACCCACATAAAGCTACTCCTTTGGGAAGGGGACAGGTTTTTCTTATTACAAACGCCTGGAACAAGGCACTTACGAACTACCCGTCTGCAGCAACTCCGATACCACGATGCCCATCTCTGCACAGCAGTTACAATTCATACTTCACGGTGTCTTACTCTCAAAAATCGTGTATCGTAAAAGATATCAGAGAATGGACCGGGGTTATTAACATTTTTTTCGAGGATGAAAATAAATTTTCAAGTGAAGCAGGGCCTTTGTTCACAAGGTGGCTGTATAACTATTTTGGCTTAAATGATTGGCTGAAACCCGTGTTCCATATAGTTTTGCAGCATCAATGATAACAACGGAAAACATAGATTACCAACAGTTATACGAACAGGCGCAGTTTAAGATTGCATCCCTGAACCATGAACTGGCCAACCTTAAAAAGCTGCTCTTTGGATCCAAACAAGAGCGCTTTATACCCAGAACCTGCTAAAGGCTCCATGGTTCAAGGCACCCTCGATCTTCATCCGGATGTTATGACTGCCTGTGAGATTACCACTACCACTAAAGTAACC
>CAWAHH010000005.1:0-489878 GCA_963781745.1 uncultured Actinomycetota bacterium
TCGGCGGCCGCCAGCGTGGTGATGGTGGTGGCGTTCTCGGTGAAGCCCGGCACCACGTCGTCCTTGTTGCGGTAGCCGGTCGCGATCACGAGGTAGTCGTAGGCGTAGGTCGCACCGCCCTCGACCGTGACCACGTGGCCGACCGGGTCGACCCGGGTCGCGGCGGCGTGCACGAACTCGATGCCGTGCGTCTCCAGGGTCGGCGCCACCGGGAACGTGATGTCGGCGCGGTCCCGCTTGCCGAACGGCAGCCAGATCAGGCTCGGGGTGAACAGGAAGTGGTCGTTGGCCGACACCAGCGTCACGTCCACGTCGCCGTCGAGCTCGTGACGGACGGCCAGCGCGGCCGTCATCCCCCCGAAGTTCCCGCCCAGCACCAGCACCTTCTTGCGCATGACCGCACTCCCTTCTCCTCCGCCGAAGATACCCCGGCGGGTATGTCGGAGAGCAGGGTCGAAGGTCACCGGGGCGCGCTGTACGACGCGGGGCACGACAGGCGTCCGCTGGAGCGTGGAGCGGCTCAGGGGCAGGGGTCCCCGGCGTCGAGGCCGGCCCGCCCGGCCGCCCGGGCCGCCACGTCGGCGTCGCTGCAGAACCCGGTGAGCCGCCCCTTCAGGCACAGCAGGCCCAGCAGCGTGCCGTCCCGGTCCACGACGGCCAGCCGTCGCTCCCCGCGCGCGACCAGCAGCCGGCGGGCGGTCTCGGCGGGAGGCGGGCGCCGACGGTGCGGCCGGCCAGGACGGCGTACGGGAGGACGGGGTCGGCGGAGGGGCGCGCGGGAAGGTCGGCCCGCAGCAGGGTGCCGACCAGGCGGCCCCGGTCCCCCAGCAGGAGCATGTGCACGTGGTCGTCCTCGAACGCCTCCAGCGCACCAGAGACGGTCAGCGTCGCGGGCAGGACCTTGGGCAGCCGGACCATCTCGTCCGCGACCGTCCGCCCGGCGAGCTCGGCGGGGGCGCGTTCGATGGTCACCGTTCTCACGGTACGACCTCGACGGTCCCGTGCCGGAGGCCGACCCTCTCCCCGTCACCTCGTCCTGGCACCCTGGCCCGACCGGGTCATTGACGCCGGGCGCACCGGGGTCTACGACCGGAGGTGGGGGCAGTTCGGGGCGAGGAGTCCTGATGGGTGCAGGTCCGATCGATCCGCAGGTGAGCGACGCGGTGGCGCTGCGGGGCCGGGTGGTCACGATGGACGCCGCGCGCACGGTGCACGACGACGCGGTCCTCTACGCGCGCGACGGGTGCATCACGGCGGTGCTGCCCGCGACGGCCCCGCCGCCCGCCGGGTTCGAGGACGTCGCGGTCGCGAGCGTGCGCGGGACGGTCTTCCCGGGCCTGATCGAGCTGCACAACCACATGCCGTACGACGTCCTGTCGCTGTGGCCGACCCCGGAGCTCTACACCAACCGCGACCAGTGGAGCGGACCGTCCACGCCGGAGTACCGCCAGCTGATCTCCGGCCCGATGGGCGTGCTGGGCCGGATGCCCGACGTGGTGCCGGCGATCGTGCGCTTCGTCGAGCTGCGACCGCTGCTCGGCGGGACGACCACCTGCCAGGGGGTGGCCCTGGCCTCGTCGAGCGGGATCGTCAGCCACTTCCGCGGGCTGGTGCGCAACGTCGAGTCGACGCGCGACCCCGACCTGCCGCCGGCCGCGACGCACATCGCGGACGTGGACGCCACCGACGCCGAGCACTTCCTGGCCCGGATCTCGGGCAGCCAGAAGCTCATCCTGCACCTGAGCGAGGGCAGCGACGCCGCCGCGCGCGAGCACTTCGAGGCCCTGCACCTGCCCGACGGCCGCTGGGCGATCAGCGAGAACCTCATCGGCATCCACTGCGTCGCGCTCACCCCCGAGGACTTCGAGATCTTCGCCGAGCACGGCGGGTCCATGGTCTGGTCGCCGCTGTCCAACCTGCTCCTGTACGGCGAGACGGCCGACGTCGCGGCCGCCCGCGCCGCCGGCGTACCCGTCGCCCTCGGGTCCGACTGGGCGCCGTCGGGGTCGAAGAACCTGCTCGGCGAGCTGAAGGTGGCGCGCGTGCACGCCGACGTCGCCGGGCTCGGACTGACCGACCGGGACCTCGTGGAGATGGCCACCTGCACGCCCGCCGCGATGCTCGGCTGGGACGCGCACCTCGGCAGCATCGAGGCCGGCAAGCGGGCCGACCTGGTGGTCGTCAACGGCCGCGGCGGGGACCCCTACCGGCTCCTCGTCGACGCCACCGAGGCCGACCTCAACCTCGTGATGATCAACGGGACCGCCCGCGTCGGCACCCCGGCCCTGATGCGCCGGCTCGGCCCGGTCCAGGAGGACGTCACCGTCGCCGGGCGCACCCGCTCCCTCAACCTGCACCAGGACACCGCCGACCCGTCGGTGGCGGCGCTCTCGGTGCGCGAGACGATCCGGCGCCTGCGGGACGCGCTGGCCGACCTGCCCGCCGCCCAGTCGCGCCCGAGGCCCGCGGTGGGGCCTGCCGACGGGCCGGTCCTCGCCGTGGCAGACGTGGTCGACAACCACATGTCGCCCCGGCCGCACCTGCCGTTCGAGGGCCGCTTCACCGGACCGAACCTGCCCGAGGAGGACCTGCCGGGCCTGGCCGCGCGGGCGCCGCTGCCGTTCCTGTCGCTGGACCTCGACCCGCTCACGGCCGTCGACAACCCGGACTACTACACGGCCCTGGCCGCCAGCCCCAACCTGCCCACCCCCGTCCGCGAGCGGCTTCTCGCGCTCGCCCCGTGACGGCGCGACCGAGCGAGAGGACGTCGACACCATGAGCGACTACGACCCTGGGCCGCCACCGGCGCTGGCCGACCACTTCGCGGCGCTGCCCTCGTTCGAGGAGCACCGCGACCTGTTCTGGTTCGACTGGGGACCGGTCTTCTACCGCGGCCGCCTCGACGGCTCGGCCCGGCTGCTCGCGATCGCGTCGGACCCCGGGCCCACCGAGCGCGTCGCCTGCCGCACCCTGGTCGGGGACGCGGGTCAGCGGGTCCAGGGGTTCCTGACCCGGCTCGGGCTCACCCACGACTACGTCCTGGTCAACGCGTTCCCGCTCGCCCTGCACCCGAGCCGGAGCAGCGCCGCCAGGCCCCTGCTCGCGCATGAGCCTTACCGCGGCTGGCTCAACGCGCTGCTCGACCAGGTGTCCGGGCCGGCGGTCGAGGCGGTCGTGGCGTTCGGCACCAACGCCCGCGCAGCCCTGCGGGTGTGGGACCACGCGCCCGACGTACCCACCTTCACGGTCTCGCACCCGTCGAACCACAGCACCGCGGACCTGCTGGACTCCTGGCGCGAGGCGCTGCCCGCGATCCGCGCCGCGGTGGCGGTCGACCCGGGCGGCGACAACACCGGGAGCAACTACGGCTCGACCTTCGAGGAGACCGACTACGCCCCGATCCCCGCGCGCGACCTGCCCTTCGGCCTCCCGGACTGGGTCGGCGACGACCACTGGGGTCGCACCGCCCGCCCCCGGCACAACAACAGCGTGGACCGGCCGGCCTCCGACCCCGACCACGCCCTCGTCTGGCGGGCCCCGGACACCGCCCCGGAGGGGCCGCTCTGACGCCTCGCCACGGATCTCCTGCGCCCTAGCATGGCGACGTCACAGGAGGATCCATGGTCCCGAGCAGCATCCGCACCGTCGACTACCACACCGGCGGCGAGCCGTTCCGCATCGTCACCGACGTGCCGGACCTCGCGGGCGACACCGTCGCCGCCAGGCGGGTCGCCGCGATCGACGACCCCGTCGTGGACGGGATGCGGCGGCTGCTGTGCTCGGAGCCGCGCGGGCACGCCGACATGTACGGCGGTTTCGTGACGCCGCCCGACGACGGCGGCGCGCACCTCGGCGTGCTGTTCTGGCACAAGGACGGCTTCTCCACGGCGTGCGGCCACGGCACGATCGCCCTGGGCACGTGGGCGATCCACACCGGGCTCGTCGCCGAGGACCCGTCGGGCACGACCGACGTGGTGGTCGACGTCCCGTCGGGACGGGTCACCGCCCGGGTCCGCTCCCACGACCGGCGGGTGTCGGGAGTCGACTTCGTCAACGTGGCCAGCTACCTCCTGCACGACGACGTCGAGGTCGAGACGAGCGCCGGCAGGCTGTGCCTCACGATGGGCTTCGGCGGGGCGATCTACGCCCAGGTTCCCGCGGCGCAGGCCGGCCTCGCCGTGACGGGCGCGGACTTGACCCGGCTGATCGCGCTGGCCCGCGAGGTCAAGGCCGCGCTCGCGGGGACGGACCTGGCCCGGCACCCCACCGACGGCCGGCTCGACGGCGTCTACGGCGTGATCTTCTTCGAGGACCTGGGGCCGGACGCCGAGGGCAACCCGCGGCAGCGCAACGTGACCGTGTTCGCCGACGGGGAGGTCGACCGGTCGCCGTGCGGGTCCGGCACCTGCGCGCGGGTCGCCACCCTGGCCGCCCACGGCGGGCTCCACGACGGGCAGGTCCTCCACCACGAGTCGATCGTCGGCTCGGTGTTCACGGCCCGCATCGCCGGCCGCACCACGGTCGCGGGGCACGACGCCGTCGTGCCGGTCGTCACCGGGAGCGCGTACCGGACCGGCGAGCACCACTTCAGCGTCGACCCCGACGACGCGCTCACGCCCGGGTTCGTGCTCCGGTGACCGCGACCGCCGACCCCGTCGCGACGGCGGGACCGGGTCGACCGGCGTTCGGTCGTCAGCCCGGCGACGCGAGGACGTCCAAGGTGGCCAGGGCCAGCGCCACGAGGGGGTGCTCGGCACTGCCGCGGCGGATCGCCGTGACGATCTGGCGGGACGGCGCGGGGTCCCCGAGCAGGGGCACGCGGGCGACCGCGTAGCCCATCGGCAGGTGGGCCAGGCGCGGGATGAGGGCGACCCCGAGCTCCTCGGCGACCAGGGCCGCACCGGTGTCCCACTCGGCGGCCCGGTGGGCGACGACGGGGGTGAACCCGGCCGCCGCGCAGGCGGTCGTGAGCAGGTGGTGGTAGGGCCGGCCCGGCCGGTCCATGATCCACCGCTCGTCGCTGAGCTCGCGCAGCGCGACCCCCGGCTGGCCGGCGAGGGAGTGGCCGGCCGGCACGAGCAGGTCGAGAGGGTCCTCGAGCAGCGGGCGCTGCTCGAAGCGGGGGTCGTCGCTGGGGGGCTCCTCCCCCGTCGCGACCACCACTGCGACGTCGGCCCGGTCGGCCAGGAGCAGGTCGAAGCACTCGGCGGGGTCGGCCTCGATGATCATCGCCCGGGCACCGGGGCGCTGTCGCCGGAGGGCCGTCGCCACCGGGGGCAGCAGGGCCGCCGCGGCGGTCGAGAACCCGCACAGCCGCAGGGTGCCGCCGCCCCCGCCCGCGCCTGCGGCCCCGGCGGCGAGCTCGGCGCGGATCCGCTCCCAGTGCGCGAACAGCTCGTCGGTGTGGGCGAGCAGGGTGCGGGCCGCGGGGGTGAGACGGAGCCGGCGGCCGTCCTGGACGACCAGCTCGACCTCGAGGTCCTTGGCGAGGGTCCGCAGCTGCTGGGACACGGCGGACGGGGTGTAGTGCAGGGCGGCCGCGGCGCCGGTCACGGTGCCGCAGGAGGCGACCATGCGGAGCACGAGGAGCCGCCGGTCGATCATGCAGCGATTGTGCACGACGGCCCGCACTTTCTGTGCCCTTTGTGTGGCTGGTGCGTGCGCGGCACGGCCAACAGACTGAGGACAGAGCCCGACCCCCCCGAAGGGAAGCACGACGATGACCATCGAGCACGCCAGGACCGGGAGCGCGCACGCGCTGAGCACGCTGCTCGCCCGGCGCGAGCCCGGCCGCCCGCTGGAGGCGCCGTTCTACACCGACCCGGCCGTCTTCGAGGCCGACGTCGCCGGGGTGTGGGCCCGCACGTGGATCCTGGTCGCGGTGGAGGCCGAGGTCGCCGAGCCCGGAGACTTCGTGACCGTCGAGGTCGGGTCCTGGTCGGTGATCGTGGTCCGTGACGACGACGAGGAGGTGCGCGGGCTGCTCAACGTGTGCCGACACCGCGGTGCGCGCGTCCTGACCGAGCGCGCGGGGTCGGTCGGCAACATCGTCTGCGGCTACCACCAGTGGACCTACGCGACCGACGGCTCCCTGATGCACGCCGGGGAGCAGCCGCCCACCTTCGACAAGAGCTGCTTCGGTCTCAAGCAGGTGCACGTGCGCGTCGTCGGCGGGCTGGTGTTCGCCTGCCTGTCGCAGGACGCCGCCCGAGGACTTCGACGAGGTGGCGGGACGCCTCGCGCCGTACCTCGCCCCCCACGAGCTGCACCGCACCAAGGTGGCGGCGCAGGTCGACCTCGTCGAGGAGGCCAACTGGAAGCTGGTCATGGAGAACAACCGCGAGTGCTACCACTGCGAGGGCGGGCACCCCGAGCTGATCTCGACGTTCTTCCCGACCTACGGCTACGCCCCCGACGCGATCCCGCGCCGGCTGCAGGCCGCGCACCAGCGGTTCCTCGCCGCGGAGTCCGGGCTGCACGAGGCGTGCGACGTCCGTGGGCTGCCGTACGCCGCGATCGAGGAGCTGAGCGGGCGGACCACGGGGTTCCGCATCCAGCGGGAGCCGCTCGACGGCGCCGGCGAGTCCTACACCCTCGACGGCAGCGCGGCGTCGCGCCGGCTGCTCGGCGAGCTGGACACGCCCCGGCTGGGACGGCTGACCCTGCACACCCAGCCCAACGCCTGGCTGCACCTGCTCGCCGACCACGCGGTCGTCTTCTCGGTGCTGCCGGTCTCGGTCGACCGGACGCTGGTGCGCACCACCTGGCTGGTGCACGAGGACGCCGTCGAGGGCGTCGACTACGACCTGGACAGGATGACCGAGGTCTGGCGGGCCACCAACGCGCAGGACGCCGAGCTGTGCGCCCGCGCACAGGCCGGCGTGTCGACGCCCGGCTACGAGCCCGGTCCCTACAGCGCGAGCGAGTACCAGGTCGACGCCTTCGTCGGCTGGTACGTCGACCGGATGAGCGAGCACCTCGCGTGACCGCGCTCGCCCACCGCCCCGACACGCTGGGCGAGGTCGACGGGCCCCTCGAGTGCGTCGAGGTGCACCAGGTCACCCACGACGTGCGCAGCTTCGTGCTCGACCTGGCGGCGCCCTGCGCCTTCGAGGCCGGGCAGTACGTCGTGGTGACGGTCGTCGTGGACGGCCGCGAGCTGAGCCGCTGCTACTCGATCTCGTCCCCGCCCACGCGGCCGGACCGGATCACCGTGACCGTCAAGCGGGTGCCCGGCGGCCCGGTGTCGAACTGGCTGCACGACCACCTGGTCCCCGGAGGGACCGTCCACGTGAGCGGGCCGCTCGGCAGCTTCGGCGCCGGCCGGCGTCGTTCGGCCAAGCAGCTCTACCTCTCCGCGGGCAGCGGCATCACCCCGCTGATGTCGATGGCCCGCGCGGTGGTCGACGAGGAGGCCTGGTGGGGCTCCGCGGAGGGCGGCGCGGACGTCGTGTTCGTGCACCACGCGCGCACGCCGGCCGACATCGTCTTCCGCGACGAGCTCGCCGTCCTCGACGACACCCATCCGGGCATCCGGGTCGCGGTCGCGGTCGAGGAGGACGCCGAGGGCGAGGTGTGGACCGGCCACCGCGGCCGGATGTCGGCCGACCTGCTCCGGGCGGTCGCCCCGGACCTGGCCGAGCGCGACGTGTTCGTCTGCGGGCCGTCGCCGTACCGCGACGCCGTCCGCTCCCTGCTGCTCGACCACGGCGTCGACCCGGCACGCATCGACGAGGAGAGCTACGTCCTCGACGGGCCGGGCTCGCGGGAGGCCCCCGCGCCGGAGGCGGCCACCTTCGCCGTGGAGCTGCGCAGGAGCGGGCGCACCCTGGCCTGCCCGGCGGGCACCATGATCCTCGACGCGGCGGCCGAGGCGGGGCTGTCCCTGCCGTCCTCGTGCGGCGAGGGCGTGTGCGGCACCTGCAAGACCACCCTGCTGTCCGGGGCCGTCGACATGCGGCACGCCGGAGGGATCCGGCCCCGCGAGATCGCCGCGAGCAAGGTGCTGGTGTGCTGCTCGACGCCGACCGAGGACGTCGTCCTCGACGCCTGAGCCCGGTCCGGTGCTCAGTGCAGGACCACCGGCGGGACGCCTTCGTCGTCCAGCAGGTGGGTGACCTCGCGCCTGCGGGGCAGCAGCAGCGCGGGCACGACGGTCAGCAGGACCATCGACCAGGCGACCCAGTAGGTCGCTGAGAACGCGTCGGCGGCGTCCTCGAGCCCCTGCGCGATCGCGGCCGCCGGGAGCCTGTCGGCCAGTGACGGCAGACGCAGGGACGCCATCGCCTGCCCGGCCAGCGGCGAGGACTGGAGGTGGTTGGTCAGCAGCACCGACATCAGCGCCACCCCGACCGAGCTGGAGATCTGCTGGGTGATGTTGAGCAACGTCGAGCCGCGGGCGACCTCGGGCGCGGTCAGCGTCTTCAACGCCGAGGTGAACAACGGCATCATCGTCGACCCCATGCCCATGCCCATCACGACCAGCATCGCGATGATCCAGCCGTAGGACGTGGTCTCGCTGACCTGGGTCAGCCCGAACATCCCCACGACGATGAGGGTGATGCCCACCGGCACGATCCGCCCCACCGGCATCTTGTCGACCAGCCGCCCCGCGATCGGCATCGTGAGCATCGCGCCCAGCCCTTGGGGTGCGACCAGCAGGCCGGCGTGCAGGGTGGACTCGCCCCGGATCTGCTGGAAGTACGTCGGCACCAGCAGCAGCCCGCCGAAGAACGCCGCTGCGAACAGGAACATCGTGATCAGCGAGACGGTCAGGTTGCGGTTCCTGAACAGCCGCAGGTCCAGCAACGGGTGCTCGGGACCGAACGAGTGCCACACGAAGGCCAGGATCAGGAGCACGCCGGCCAGCATCGAGACCCACACCCGCGGAGCCGCGAAGTCGCCGTTCTCCTGCGGCAGCGAGGAGACCCCGAACAGGAACAGCGCCAGCCCGGGCGACATCATCGCCATCCCGAGGAAGTCGAAGGACTCCGACGGCTCGGGGGTGTCCTGCTCCAGCACCCGCCACGCGTAGGCCAGGGCGATGACCCCCAGCGGGAGGTTGATCAGGAAGATCCAGTGCCAGCTGGCCTGCTGGATCAGCAGGCCACCCAGGATCGGTCCGAGGATGGGTCCCAGCAGCATCGGGACGCCGAGGATCGCCATCAACCGGCCCATCCGGGCCGGGCCGGCCGCCCGCGTCATGATCGTCATGCCCAGAGGCATGAGCATGCCTCCGCCGAGACCCTGCAGGACCCGGAAGGCGATCAGCATGTCGATGCTCGAGGCGGTCGCGCACAGCACCGAGCCCAGGGTGAACAAGAAGATGGCGGTCAGGTAGAGCCGCTTGGTGCCGAAGCGGTCGGCGGCCCAGCCCGCCACCGGGATCACGGTGGCCAGCGCGAGCGTGTACGCGGTGACCGTCCACGCGACGTGGGAGTAGGCGATTTCGTTGCCCGGGCTGCCGAAGTCCGCCTGGAACGTCGGCAGCGCGACGTTCACGACGGTGATGTCGAGGATCGACATCACCGCCCCGAGCACGACGACGCCCGCGATCTTCAGCACGGCGGCGTCGATGTGCTCGGGCAGGTCGACCGGCGGGACTGGGCTGCGAGTGGACATCGGCGTGCTCCCTGGGCGAGGTCCCGGCCAGTCTAGGTCCGTTCGAAGACGAGCACCCTGCTCCGGCCGACCGGGAGCACGCGGCGGCCGAGCCGCCGGTGCACCGTCATCTCGAAGGCCTCCTGCGAGCGGTAGGACGTCCAGTCGCCGGCGTCGGCCTCGGTCGGGCTGACCACGGCGACGTACGTCTGCACCGAGGGGGTCTCGAAGACCCGGCGCTCGAAGTCGTTGCCCGGCGGCGGCCAGGAGCAGACCACCACCTCGGGCCGGTGCACGCGCAGCGCCTTCGCCGCGTCCAGCCGCTCGACCAGGTCGGCGTCGTAGTCGACGTGCGCCCCCCAGCTGAAGTCGTCGCTGGCGCGCACGTCCACGCCGCGCTCGCGCAGGAACCGCGTGGCGACCGTGTCGCTGGTGGAGTCGCCGCCGGGGGCGGGACCCCCTCACGCGGTTCCTGCGCGAGCGCGGCGTGGACGTGCGCGCCAGCGACGACTTCAGCGGGGGGCGACGTCGACTACGACGCCGACCTGGTCGAGCGGCTGGACGCGGCGAAGGCGCTGCGCGTGCACCGGCCCGAGGTGGTGGTCTGCTCCTGGCCGCCGCCGGGCAACGACTTCGAGCGCCGGGTCTTCGAGACTCCCTCGGTGCAGACGTACGTCGCCGTGGTCAGCCCGACCGAGGCCGACGCCGGCGAGTTGGACGTCCTACCGCTCGCAGGAGGCCTTCGAGATGACGGTGCACCGGCGGCTCGGCCGCCGCGTGCTCCCGGTCGGCCGGAGCAGGGTGCTCGTCTTCGAACGGACCTAGACTGGCCGGGACCTCGCCCAGGGAGCACGCCGATGTCCACTCGCAGCCCAGTCCCGCCGGTCGACCTGCCCGAGCACATCGACGCCGCCGTGCTGAAGATCGCGGGCGTCGTCGTGCTCGGGGCGGTGATGTCGATCCTCGACATCACCGTCGTGAACGTCGCGCTGCCGACGTTCCAGGCGGACTTCGGCAGCCCGGGCAACGAAATCGCCTACTCCCACGTCGCGTGGACGGTCACCGCGTACACGCTCGCGCTGGCCACCGTGATCCCGGTGGCGGGCTGGGCCGCCGACCGCTTCGGCACCAAGCGGCTCTACCTGACCGCCATCTTCTTGTTCACCCTGGGCTCGGTGCTGTGCGCGACCGCCTCGAGCATCGACATGCTGATCGCCTTCCGGGTCCTGCAGGGTCTCGGCGGAGGCATGCTCATGCCTCTGGGCATGACGATCATGACGCGGGCGGCCGGCCCGGCCCGGATGGGCCGGTTGATGGCGATCCTCGGCGTCCCGATGCTGCTGGGACCCATCCTCGGACCGATCCTGGGTGGCCTGCTGATCCAGCAGGCCAGCTGGCACTGGATCTTCCTGATCAACCTCCCGCTGGGGGTCATCGCCCTGGCCTACGCGTGGCGGGTGCTGCGAGCAGGATACCCCCGAGCCCTCGGAGTCCTTCGACTTCCTCGGGATGGCGCTGATGTCGCCCGGGCTGGCGCTGTTCCTGTTCGGGGTCTCGTCGCATGCCCGGAGAGCGGCACCGCGCGCGCGCCGCGCGTGTGGGTCTCGATGCTGGTCGGCGCCGTCTTGATGGTGGCGTTCGTCCTGCACTCGTTCCGCCCCGAGCACCCCCTGCTCGACCTGCGGCTGTTCCAGAACCGCAACCTGACCGTCTCGATCATCACGATGTTCCTGTTCGCCAGCGCGTTCTTCGGCGGGCTGCTGCTCGTGCCGACGTACTTCCAGGAGGTCCGGGGCGAGTCGACCCTGCACGCGGGTCTGCTGGTCGCGCCGCAGGGGCTCGGGGCGATGCTCACGATGCCGATCGCGGGCGCGCAGGTCGACAGGCACCCGATCGGGCGGATCGTGCCGTTCGGCCTGGTGTTCATCCTGATCGGGATGTTCGGGCTCACCCAGCTCACCGCCACGACGCCGTACCCGGTCATCATCGCCGAGCTGTTCGTGATGGGCCTCGGGATGGGCGCCACGATGATGCCGCTGTTCACCTCGGCGCTGAAGACCCTGACCGCGCACCAGGTCGCCCGCGGCTCGACGCTGCTCAACATCACCCAGCAGATCGCCAGCTCGTGCGGCGTCGCGATCATGTCGGTGCTCCTGACCAACCACCTCCAGTCCTCGCCGCTGGCCGGGCAGGCGATGGCGTCCCTGCGTCTGCCGTCACTGGCCGACAGGCTCCCGGCGGCCGCGATCGCGCAGGGGCTCGAGGACGCCGCCGACGCGTTCTCAGCGACCTACTGGGTCGCCTGGTCGATGGTCCTGCTGACCGTCGTGCCCGCGCTGCTGCTGCCCCGCAGGCGCGAGGTCACCCACCTGCTGGACGACGAAGGCGTCCCGCCGGTGGTCCTGCACTGAGCACCGGACCGGGCTCAGGCGTCGAGGACGACGTCCTCGGTCGGCGTCGAGCAGCACACCAGCACCTTGCTCGCGGCGATCTCGCGGGGCCGGATCCCTCCGGCGTGCCGCATGTCGACGGCCCCGGACAGCAGGGTGGTCTTGCAGGTGCCGCACACGCCCTCGCCGCACGAGGACGGCAGGGACAGCCCCGCCTCCGCCGCCGCGTCGAGGATCATGGTGCCCGCCGGGCAGGCCAGGGTGCGCCCGCTCCTGCGCAGCTCCACGGCGAAGGTGGCCGCCTCCGGCGCGGGGGCCTCCCGCGAGCCCGGCCCGTCGAGGACGTAGCTCTCCTCGTCGATGCGTGCCGGGTCGACGCCGTGGTCGAGCAGCAGGGAGCGGACGGCGTCGCGGTACGGCGACGGCCCGCAGACGAACACGTCGCGCTCGGCCAGGTCCGGGGCGACCGCCCGGAGCAGGTCGGCCGACATCCGGCCGCGGTGGCCGGTCCACACCTCGCCCTCGGCGTCCTCCTCGACCGCGACCGCGACCCGGATGCCCGGATGGGTGTCGTCGAGGACGGCGAGCTCGTCGCGGAAGACGATGTCGGCCGGCGTGCGCGCGTGGTGCACGAACACGACGTCCGCGCCGCCCTCCGCGGAGCCCCCCAGGCCTCCTCGTCGACCACCGCGCGGGCCATCGACATCAGCGGGGTGATGCCGCTGCCCGCGGAGAGGTAGAGCTGCTTCGCCGAGCGACGCCGGCCGGCGCCGAAGATGCCGAGCGGCCCGCTCACGTGGACGGTCCCTCCGGGGACCAGGTGGTCGTGCAGCCAGTTCGACACCGGGCCGCCGGGCACCCGCTTGACGGTCACGGTGATCCGGTCCGGCCGCGTGGGCGGGGACGAGATCGAGTAGCAGCGGCTCAGCTCGCGGCCGTCCACGACGACCGTCACCACGACGTACTGCCCGGCCTCGAAGGCGCAGGGCGCCGCCAGGTCGAGCACGAAGCTGCGCACGTCGTGGGTGACCTGGTGCACCTCGACGCACTCGAGGGGCCCGTCGACCTCGCCCAGCGTGTCGGGGCGGTGGGCGAGCGCGGTCACGCGAGGTGCTCGCCATCCGGTCGACGTACCAGCCGACGAAGGCGTCGACCTGGTACTCGCTCGCGCTGTAGGGACCGGGCTCGTAGCCGGGCGTCGACACGCCGGCCTGTGCGCGGGCGCACAGCTCGGCGTCCTGCGCGTTGGTGGCCCGCCAGACCTCGGTCATCCTGTCCAGGTCGTAGTCGACGCCCTCGACGGCGTCCTCGTGCACCAGCCAGGTGGTGCGCACCAGCGTCCGGTCGACCGAGACCGGCAGCACCGAGAAGACGACCGCGTGGTCGGCGAGCAGGTGCAGCCAGGCGTTGGGCTGGGTGTGCAGGGTCAGCCGTCCCAGCCGGGGCGTGTCCAGCTCGCCGAGCAGCCGGCGCGACGCCGCGCTGCCGTCGAGGGTGTAGGACTCGCCGGCGCCGTCGAGCGGCTCCGCTGGATGCGGAACCCCGTGGTCCGCCGGTGTCAGCTCCTCGATCGCGGCGTGCGGCAGCCCACGGACGTCGCAGCCTCGTGCAGCCGGCCTCCGCGGCGAGGAACCGCTGGTGCGCGGCCTGCAGCCGGCGCGGGATCGCGTCGGGGGCGTAGCCGTAGGTCGGGAAGAACGTCGAGATCAGCTCGGGGTGCCCGCCCTCGCAGTGGTAGCACTCGCGGTTGTTCTCCATGACCAGCTTCCAGTTGCCTCCTCGACGAGGTCGAGCTGCGCGGCCACCTTGGTGCGGTGCAGCTCGTGGGGCGCGAGGTACGGCGCGAGGCGTCCCGCCACCTCGTCGAAGTCCTCGGGGGCGTCCTCGGCAGGCAGACGAACACCAGCCCGCCGACGACGCGCACGTGCACCTGCTTGAGCCCGAAGCAGCTCTTGTCGAAGGTGGGGGGCTGCTCCCCGGCGTGCATCAGGGAGCCGTCGGTCCGCGTAGGTCCACTGGTGGTAGCCGCAGACGATGTTGCCGACCGACCCCGCGCGCTCGGTCAGGACGCGCGCACCGCGGTGTCGGCAGACGTTGTGAAGCCCGCGCACCTCCTCGTCGTCGTCACGGACCACGATCACCGACCAGGACCCGACCTCGACGGTCACGAAGTCTCCGGGCTCGGCGACCTCGGCCTCCACCGCAACCAGGATCCACGTGCGGGCCCACACCCCGGCGACGTCGGCCTCGAAGACAGCCGGGTCGGTGTAGAACGGCGCCTCCAGCGGGCGGCCGGGCTCGCGCCGGGCGAGCAGCGTGCTCAGCGCGTGCGCGCTCCCGGTCCTGGCGTGCTCGATGGTCATCGTCGTGCTTCCCTTCGGGGGGGTCGGGCTCTGTCCTCAGTCTGTTGGCCGTGCCGCGCACGCACCAGCCACCCACAGGGCACAGAAAGTGCGGGCCGTCGTGCACAATCGCTGCATGATCGACCGGCGGCTCCTCGTGCTCCGCATGGTCGCCTCCTGCGGCACCGTGACCGGCGCCGCGGCCGCCCTGCACTACACCCCGTCCGCCGTGTCCCAGCAGCTGCGGACCCTCGCCAAGGACCTCGAGGTCGAGCTGGTCGTCCAGGACGGCCGCCGGCTCCGTCTCACCCCCGCGGCTCGCACCCTGCTCGCCCACACCGACGAGCTGTTCGCGCACTGGGAGCGGATCCGTGCCGAGCTCGCCGCCGGGGCCGCAGGCGCGGGCGGGGG
Source organism: uncultured Actinomycetota bacterium (assembly GCA_963781745.1). Taxonomy (GTDB): domain Bacteria; phylum Actinomycetota; class Actinomycetes; order Propionibacteriales; family Nocardioidaceae; genus Nocardioides_B. Next base: position 14,744 of record CAWAHH010000005.1, read on the forward strand.
CGGGGGCACCCTGCGGCTGTGCGGGTTCTCGACCGCCGCGGCGGCCCTGCTGCCCCCGGTGGCGACGGCCCTCCGGCGAGAGCGCCCCGGTGCCCGGGCGATGATCATCGAGGCCGACCCCGCCGAGTGCTTCGACCTGCTCCTGGCCGACCGGGCCGACGTCGCAGTGGTGGTCGCGACGGGGGAGGAGCCCCCCAGCGACGACCCCCGCTTCGAGCAGCGCCCGCTGCTCGAGGACCCTCTCGACCTGCTCGTGCCGGCCGGCCACTCCCTCGCCGGCCAGCCGGGGGTCGCGCTGCGCGAGCTCAGCGACGAGCGGTGGATCATGGACCGGCCGGGCCGGCCCTACCACCACCTGCTCATGACCGCCTGCGCGGCGGCCGGGTTCACCCCCGTCGTCGCCCACCGGGCCGCCGAGTGGGACACCGGTGCGGCCCTGGTCGCCGAGGAGCTCGGGGTCGCCCTCATCCCGCGCCTGGCCCATCTGCCGATGGGCTACGCGGTCGCCCGCGTGCCCCTGCTCGGGGACCCCGCGCCGTCCCGCCAGATCGTCACGGCGATCCGCCGCGGCAGTGCCGAGCACCCCCTCGTGGCGCTGGCCCTGGCCACCTTGGACGTCCTCGCGTCGCCGGGCTGACGACCGAACGCCGGTCGACCCGGTCCCGCCGTCGCGACGGGGTCGGCGGTCGCGGTCACCGGAGCACGAACCCGGGCGTGAGCGCGTCGTCGGGGTCGACGCTGAAGTGGTGCTCGCCGGTCCGGTACGCGCTCCCGGTGACGACCGGCACGACGGCGTCGTGCCCCGCGACCGTGGTGCGGCCGGCGATGCGGGCCGTGAACACCGAGCCGACGATCGACTCGTGGTGGAGGATCTGCCCGTCGTCGAGCCCGCCGTGGGCGGCCAGGGGGCGACCCGCGCGCAGGTGCCGGACCCGCACGGCGACCGGTCGACCTCGCCGTCGGCGAACACGGTCACGTTGCGCTGGCGGGGCCCTCGGCGTCCGCCGAGGTCCTCGAAGAAGATCTCGCCGTAGATGCCGTCGAGCCGGGCGTCGGTGGGGTGCCGGGCCAGGTCCGTCCGCGAGCGCGGCCTTGACCTCGCGGCCGAGCGCGATCAGGCCGGGTGAAGTGCTCGCGCGCGTCACGGCGAGGCCGGCCTGCGCCGCGGGAACGCTGGCGTAGATCGCGCCGCCGAAGGCCACGTGACGGCACAGCCTGCCGCGCTCGTCTCGACCTCGACGTCGCCGTGCAGGAGCGTAGCTGGGCACGTTGACGAAGTCGACTTCCCGACACCCGCCGGTCGTCGGAGCGCACCCGGGCGGTGACCCGGCCCGACGGCACGTCGATCACCACGTCGGTCGCGCCCGACGGGTCCGCGGCGACCGGCCCGGTGTCGATCGCCCACGTGCCCGAGGGCGATCGTGCCGTGGCCGCACGCGGTGGAGAAGCCGTCCTTGTGCCAGAACAGCACGCCGAGGTGCGCGCCGCCGTCGTCGGGCGGCGACACGAAACCGCCGTACATGTCGGCGTGCCCGCGCGGCTCCGAGCACAGCAGCCGCCGCATCCCGTCCACGACGGGGTCGTCGATCGCGGCGACCCGCCGGTCGGCGACGGTGTCGCCCGCGAGGTCCGGCACGTCGGTAGACGACGATGCGGAACGGCTCGCCGCCGGTGTGGTAGTCGACGGTGCGGATGCTGCTCGGGACCATGGATCCTCCTGTGACGTCGCCATGCTAGGGCGCAGGAGATCCGTGGCGAGGCGTCAGAGCGGCCCCTCCGGGGCGGTGTCCGGGGCCCGCCAGACGAGGGCGTGGTCGGGGTCGGAGGCCGGCCGGTCCACGCTGTTGTTGTGCCGGGGGCGGGCGGTGCGACCCCAGTGGTCGTCGCCGACCCAGTCCGGGAGGCCGAAGGGCAGGTCGCGCGCGGGGATCGGGGCGTAGTCGGTCTCCTCGAAGGTCGAGCCGTAGTTGCTCCCGGTGTTGTCGCCGCCCGGGTCGACCGCCACCGCGGCGCGGATCGCGGGCAGCGCCTCGCGCCAGGAGTCCAGCAGGTCCGCGGTGCTGTGGTTCGACGGGTGCGAGACCGTGAAGGTGGGTACGTCGGGCGCGTGGTCCCACACCCGCAGGGCTGCGCGGGCGTTGGTGCCGAACGCCACGACCGCCTCGACCGCCGGCCCGGACACCTGGTCGAGCAGCGCGTTGAGCCAGCCGCGGTAAGGCTCATGCGCGAGCAGGGGCCTGGCGGCGCTGCTCCGGCTCGGGTGCAGGGCGAGCGGGAACGCGTTGACCAGGACGTAGTCGTGGGTGAGCCCGAGCCGGGTCAGGAACCCCTGGACCCGCTGACCCGCGTCCCCGACCAGGGTGCGGCAGGCGACGCGCTCGGTGGGCCCGGGGTCCGACGCGATCGCGAGCAGCCGGGCCGAGCCGTCGAGGCGGCCGCGGTAGAAGACCGGTCCCCAGTCGAACCAGAACAGGTCGCGGTGCTCCTCGAACGAGGGCAGCGCCGCGAAGTGGTCGGCCAGCGCCGGTGGCGGCCCAGGGTCGTAGTCGCTCATGGTGTCGACGTCCTCTCGCTCGGTCGCGCCGTCACGGGGCGAGCGCGAGAAGCCGCTCGCGGACGGGGGTGGGCAGGTTGGGGCTGGCGGCCAGGGCCGTGTAGTAGTCCGGGTTGTCGACGGCCGTGAGCGGGTCGAGGTCCAGCGACAGGAACGGCAGCGGCGCCCGCGCGGCCAGGCCCGGCAGGTCCTCCTCGGGCAGGTTCGGTCCGGTGAAGCGGCCCTCGAACGGCAGGTGCGGCCGGGGCGACATGTGGTTGTCGACCACGTCTGCCACGGCGAGGACCGGCCCGTCGGCAGGCCCCACCGCGGGCCTCGGGCGCGACTGGGCGGCGGGCAGGTCGGCCAGCGCGTCCCGCAGGCGCCGGATCGTCTCGCGCACCGAGAGCGCCGCCACCGACGGGTCGGCGGTGTCCTGGTGCAGGTTGAGGGAGCGGGTGCGCCCGGCGACGGTGACGTCCTCCTGGACCGGGCCGAGCCGGCGCATCAGGGCCGGGGTGCCGACGCGGGCGGTCCCGTTGATCATCACGAGGTTGAGGTCGGCCTCGGTGGCGTCGACGAGGAGCCGGTAGGGGTCCCCGCCGCGGCCGTTGACGACCACCAGGTCGGCCCGCTTGCCGGCCTCGATGCTGCCGAGGTGCGCGTCCCAGCCGAGCATCGCGGCGGGCGTGCAGGTGGCCATCTCCACGAGGTCCCGGTCGGTCAGTCCGAGCCCGGCGACGTCGGCGTGCACGCGCGCCACCTTCAGCTCGCCGAGCAGGTTCTTCGACCCCGACGGCGCCCAGTCGGACCCGAGGGCGACGGGTACGCCGGCGGCGCGGGCGGCCGCGACGTCGGCCGTCTCGCCGTACAGGAGCAGGTTGGACAGCGGCGACCAGACCATGGACCCGCCGTGCTCGGCGAAGATCTCGAAGTCCTCGGGGGTGAGCGCGACGCAGTGGATGCCGATGAGGTTCTCGCTGATCGCCCAGCGGCCGTCGGGCAGGTGCAGGGCCTCGAAGTGCTCGCGCGCGGCGGCGTCGCTGCCCTCGCTCAGGTGCAGGATGAGCTTCTGGCTGCCCGAGATCCGGGCCAGGAAGTGCTCGGCGTCGGTGGCGTCCACGTCCGCGATGTGCGTCGCGGCCGGCGGCAGGTCGGGGTCGCGCGTCGACTCGACGTTGCGCACCAGCCCGCGGAAGTGGCTGACGATCCCGCTCGACGAGGCCAGGGCCACCCCCTGGCAGGTGGTCGTCCCGCCGAGCAGCGGTCGCAGCTCGACGAAGCGCACGATCGCCGGCACCACGTCGGGCATCCGGCCCAGCACGCCCATCGGGCCGGAGATCAGCTGGCGGTACTCCGGCGTGGACGGTCCGCTCCACTGGTCGCGGTTGGTGTAGAGCTCCGGGGTCGGCCACAGCGACAGGACGTCGTACGGCATGTGGTTGTGCAGCTCGATCAGGCCCGGGAAGACCGTCCCGCGCACGCTCGCGACCGCGACGTCCTCGAACCCGGCGGGCGGCGGGGCCGTCGCGGGCAGCACCGCCGTGATGCACCCGTCGCGCGCGTAGAGGACCGCGTCGTCGTGCACCGTGCGCGCGGCGTCCATCGTGACCACCCGGCCCCGCAGCGCCACCGCGTCGCTCACCTGCGGATCGATCGGACCTGCACCCATCAGGACTCCTCGCCCCGAACTGCCCCCACCTCCGGTCGTAGACCCCGGTGCGCCCGGCGTCAATGACCCGGTCGGGCCAGGGTGCCAGGACGAGGTGACGGGGGAGAGGGTCGGCCTCCGGCACGGGACCGTCGAGGTCGTACCGTGAGAACGGTGACCATCGAACGCGCCCCCGCCGAGCTCGCCGGGCGGACGGTCGCGGACGAGATGGTCCGGCTGCCCAAGGTCCTGCCCGCGACGCTGACCGTCTCTGGTGCGCTGGAGGCGTTCGAGGACGACCACGTGCACATGCTCCTGCTGGGGGACCGGGGCCGCCTGGTCGGCACCCTGCTGCGGGCCGACCTTCCCGCGCGCCCCTCCGCCGACCCCGTCCTCCCGTACGCCGTCCTGGCCGGCCGCACCGTCGGGGCCGGCCTCCCCGCCGAGACCGCCCGCCGGCTGCTGGTCGCGCGCGGGGAGCGACGGCTGGCCGTCGTGGACCGGGACGGCACGCTGCTGGGCCTGCTGTGCCTGAAGGGGCGGCTCACCGGGTTCTGCAGCGACGCCGACGTGGCGGCCCGGGCGGCCGGGCGGGCCGGCCTCGACGCCGGGGACCCCTGCCCCTGAGCCGCTCCACGCTCCAGCGGACGCCTGTCGTGCCCCGCGTCGTACAGCGCGCCCCGGTGACCTTCGACCCTGCTCTCCGACATACCCGCCGGGGTATGTTCGGCGGAGGAGAAGGGAGTGCGGTCATGCGCAAGAAGGTGCTGGTGCTGGGCGGGAACTTCGGGGGGATGACGGCCGCGCTGGCCGTCCGTCACGAGCTCGACGGCGACGTGGACGTGACGCTGGTGTCGGCCAGCGACCACTTCCTGTTCACCCCGAGCCTGATCTGGCTGCCGTTCGGCAAGCGGGACCGCGCCGACATCACGTTCCCGGTGGCGCCGACCCTGGAGACGCACGGCATCGAGTTCGTGCACGCCGCCGCGACCCGGGTCGACCCGGTCGGCCACGTGGTCACGGTCGAGGGCGGTGCGACCTACGCCTACGACTACCTCGTGATCGCGACCGGCTACCGCAACAAGGACGACGTGGTGCCGGGCTTCACCGAGAACGCCACCACCATCACCACGCTGGCGGCCGCCGAGCGGACGGGCGAGGCGTGGGCCCGCTTCCTCGAGCGGCCCGGCGACGTCGTGGTGGCGGCCACCCAGGGGGCCGGCTGCTTCGGGGCGGCGTACGAGTTCCTCTTCAACACCGCCCACCAGCTCAAGAAGGCGGGCCTGCACAAGGACGTGCGGCTGACCTACGTGACCGCCGAGCCGTTCCTGGGCCACTTCGGCATCGGCGGGCTGCCGCACGGCGAGGCGCTGCTCGGGATGTTCCTGCGCAGGCAGGGCATCGACGCCCGGATCGCGACCGCGATCGACCACGTCGACGAGGGTGCGCTCGTGCTCGCCGACGGCGAGACGCTGCCCTTCGCGTTCGGCATGGTCGTGCCGCCGTTCCTCGGCCAGGACTTCCTCAAGGACACCGACGGGCTCGCCGACGACAAGGGCTACGTGACGGTCCGCGGGACCTACCAGAGCGAGAAGTACGACGACGTGTACGCCGTCGGCGTCGCGGCCGCCGTGGAGGTGCCGTGGCAGACGCCGACGCCGGTGGGCATCCCCAAGACCGGCTTCCCCACCGAGGTGATGGCGCACGTGGCAGCGCGCAACATCGCCGCCCAGATCCGGGGCGAGGTGCCGACCGAGACGCGGGCGTTCGGCGACATCAAGGCCGTCTGCGTGATGGACGCCGGCAACAACGGGGTCGTCATCCTGGCCGACAAGATGCTCCCGCCGCGCAAGCACGGTGTGCTGATCCCCGGTCCGCAGGCGCACCTGATGAAGCTCGGCTTCGAGAGGTACTTCCTCTGGAAGATGCGGCACGGCTACGTGCAGCTGCCGTGAGGCCGCTGCGGTCGCGCCAGTGACCAGGCCGTGCACTCGCCCTCGACCGGGCGCCACGTCGTGCCCGGCTCGACGGGGCCGCCGATCAGGCCGTGGCCCGTGGCGACCTCGAGGGCCGGGCCGTCGGCGACCACCCGGAGCGGCCCGCCGTCCCACGGCACCGACCAGGTGTCGCGGCCGGGTCGCTCCAGGACGACGTCGGTCCCGGTGACGACGACGTGCGCCGTCGGCCCGGACCCGCCCGCGAGGGTCAGCCGGCCGCCGGCGGGCGGTGGCGTCCAGGCGAGGTCGAGCGCCGCCGCGTGCTCGCCCGGCGCGAGGGTCCCCGTCCGGGCGGCCGCCACCACCGGGTGCGGCTCGGCGACCAGCCGCCCGTCCCGCACGGACAGCACGTGCGGAAGGCTGAGGCACCCCGTCCATCGCTCGCCCGCCACGCCGCGCATCCACAGCAGCACGCACGGCCGGCCGTCGCTGTCGCGGAAGAACGACGGCGCGTAGTAGGACCCGCCGGCGCTGAGCCGTCCCCAGTCCGAGGGGGCGAACCGCCCTCGGCCGTACGACGTGCCGGGGCCGATCCCGTAGGCCGTGTCGTGGGTGACGTCGTCGTCCCACACCGAGAAGAGCATCACCCGGTGGTCGTCGACCTCGAACAGCTGCGGGCACTCCCACAGCGACCCCGTCCACACCGGCTCCCGCTCGCGGGTGGACCGGCCGGCCGCGACGCCGGCGTACGTCCAGGTGTCGAGGTCGCCGGACGTCCAGGTCAGCGCGAGCGCCTGCCCGTCGCGGGTGCCGGCGCCGAGGAACATCCGCCAGCCGGCGCCCTCGCGCACCACGAACGGGTCGCGGAAGGCGACCAGGTCGAGGTCGGCCGGCGCCTCGGCCACCACGTCGCCCTTGGTCCACTCCTGCCAGGCGTCGTCGACCGGTGCGGCCACCCGGACCCGCCCGATCGACGGGTCCGGCAGCGCGACGGAGGTGTAGAGGATGCGGGCGCCGCCGTCGCCGACGGCCAGGCTGCCCGTCCAGATGCCGTCGTCGCCGTCCCCCGGGGCCAGCGCGTCCGGGTGGTGGGTCCACGTCAGCAGGTCCGTGCTGGTGGCATGCCCCCAGTGGCAGCCGGGCGCCCACACGATGCTGCCCGGCACGTGCTGGTGGAACAGGTGGTAGGTCCCGTCGCGGAACGTCACACCGTGCGGGTCGTTGATCCAGCCCGCCTCCGCCGTGAAGTGCAGCAGTGGTCGCACCGCGGACCGGGCGTCAGTCGCCGACGGCGTCGATGCCGCGCTGGACGATCCGTGGGTCGGGCTCGCCGACCACGTCGGTGTCCTTGCCCTCGTAGTCGAAGCGGGACAGGAAGGCCTTCATGGCGTTGATGCGAGCACGCTTCTTGTCGTTGCTCTTCACCGTCGTCCACGGCGCCCACTCGGTGTCGGTGCGCCGGATCATCGCCTCCTTGGCGTCGGTGTACTGCTCCCACTTGTTCAGCGACTCGAGGTCGATCGGGGACAGCTTCCACTGCCGGACCGGGTCGACCTGCCGGATGATGAAGCGGGTGCGCTGCTCGGACTGGGTGACGGAGAACCAGAACTTCGTCAGCGAGATACCGCTGTCGACGAGCATCCGCTCGAACAGCGGTGCCTGGGCCATGAACTGCTCGTACTCCGGTGCCGAGGCGAAGCCCATCACCCGCTCGACACCGCCGCGGTTGTACCAGGACCGGTCGAAGAGCACCATCTCGCCGGTCGTCGGAAGGTGCTGGACGTAGCGCTGGAAGTACCACTGGTTCTGCTCGCGGTCGCTGGGCTTGGTGAGGGCGACGACCCGGGCGTAGCGCGGGTTCAGGTGCTCGGTGAAGCGCTTGATGGTGCCGCCCTTGCCGGCAGCGTCGCGCCCCTCGAACAGCAGCACGTGCTTGGAACCGGTGTCGACCGTCCAGCTCTGGAACTTCAGGAGCTCGACCTGGAGGCGGTACTTCACCTCGTCGTACTCCTCGCGCGGCATCCGCTCGTCGTACGGGTAGTTCTCCCGCCACGTGTCCACCGCCCGCCCGTCGGGGTCGATGAGCACCGGGTCGTCGTCGTGGTCCTCGCCGATGTGGTGGCCGTCGATCTGGAGCCGGTCGATGTAGGCGCGGACGTCCTTGAGCATGCGTCGGATGCTAGCCCTCCCGGTCAGTGCTGCGGGTCGAGGGTCGTGCTCCACAGCGAGGTGCCGGACAGGTCGCGCAGACCGAGCGTGAGCCGCCCGTCGGCGTCGATGTCGGCGCGGCCGAAGAACTGGTTCCCGCCCCGCGGCGACTGGTTGGGATAGTCGGCGACCTTGGAGAAGACGACCTCGGGACCGAAGGTCGCGTCGAGCTCGTTGGGCCCGAACGTGCCGGAGGCGATCGGCCCGGCGACGAACTCCCAGAACGGGTCGAAGTCGGTGAAGGAGGCGCGCTCGGGGGAGTAGTGGTGCGCCGCGCAGTAGTGCACGTCGGCGGTCAGCCACACGACGTTGCGGACCCGGTGCCGCTTGAGCGCGGACAGCACGCCGGCGAGCTCGAGCTCCTTGCCCAGCGGCGCTCCCGGGTCGCGGTTGGACAGGCTCTCCTGGTTCACCGGCCCGTCGGGTACGACGACCCCGAGCGGCAGGTCGGCGGAGATCGACCTTCCAGGTGGCGCGGGACCGCGTCAGCCTCGCGCACCAGCCAGTCCGCCTGCTCGGTGCCGAGGATGTGGGTGAGGCTCTGCTCGGTCCCCGGGGTGTTGGGGTCCTTGTAGGTCCGCATGTCGAGGCAGAACACGTCGAGGTGCCGGCCGCGCGGGACCTTGCGGTAGATCCGGGCCGGGACGAAGCCGTCGCCGGGCCGTGCGGTCGCAGGCCGCGATCGGCATGTTCTCCTGCCAGGCCCGGCGGGCCCGGCGCGGCGAGCACGTCGACGCGGCGCTCGGTGTAGCGGTCGTCGTCGAGGACCTGTCCGGGGTACCAGTTGTTGTGCGTCTCGTGGTCGTCCCACTGCGCGAGCACCGGTACGTCGGCGTACATCGCCCGCACGTTGGCGTCGAGCATGGTTGTAGCGGTGCCGGCCCCGGAACTCCCTCAGCGTCTCGGCGACCTTGGCGACCTCGTCGGTGACCACGTTGCGCCACACCTGCCCGTCCGGCTCGACGACCTCCGCGGTGATCGGGCCGTCGGCGTAGACGGTGTCCCCGCAGTGGATGAGGAAGTCCGGCCGGGTCTCGTGCATGGCGCGGTAGCCGACGCAGCCCGCCGAGGTCGGGGTTGATCCCCCACCCCTGGCCGCACGTGTCGCCGGTCCACACGAAGCTCGGTGCGGCGCCGGGTCGACGCGGTGCCGAAGTGGGCGTGCTGCACCTCGCCGCGGCGCCCGTCGCTCGTCCTCGAACCAGATGGCCGCGTCGTAGTCGCGGCCGGGCGCCAGCCCCCACAGGTGCAGCTTCGCGGTGTGGTCGGTGTCCGGGGTGGCCAGACCGCCGCGCAGGGTGTGCGCGTGCCGGCCGGAGCCGACCCGTGCGACCATCCTGCCGACGCCGCTCGCGCGTGACCACAGCACCGCCCTGGACGTGGTGACCTCGCCGCTCTGCACCCCCGACGGCAGGGTCAGCCGGCGGCGGACCAGGGTCGCGGCACCGGCGTTGGCGGGTGCTGCGGTCAGCCCGGCCGCGAGCGAGGCGGCAGCGGAGGTCAGGAGGGTACGGCGTCCGAGGGTCGTCATGGGCCGAGGCTCGCGCCCGCACCTGAACGGGTCCCCCTGACCGGGTGAACTCCCGGTGACGGCTCGGGCGGGCGGGCGGGCCGGTCCGCTCGGCCGGTCAGCCCGGCCGGCGTACCACCGACTTGTGGGTGCTGTCGCACCACGGGAAGCTGCGCGAGCGGCTGCAGGTGCACACGGCCACGACGGGCCGGGTGACGGCGTGCTCGTGACCGTCGTCGGTGACGACCGAGGCGGCGTGCCGGACCAGCAGCGGACCGCCGTCCCCGCAGGGGGTCACGACCGGGTCGGCGCCGGTGATGGCGCGCACCCCGGTCACGACACCAGCGCCTGGGTGTCGTCCTCGTGCTGCCACTGGGCCAGCTGGTCCTCGGCCGCGCACGCGTCCAGGTGCAGGCAGGCCGCCGCACCGAAGAGCAGCTCGCCGGCGTCCTCGGGGTGCTGCTCGAGGTGGCCGCCGCAGACGTCGCGCACGGCGACCTGCTCGTGAGCGGCGTCGGCCTCGACGTGCTCGTGGAAGTAGCGGGCGGTCGCCGGGGGCAGGCCGACGCGCTCGACCCCGGCCGCGATGCGCCGGCAGGGGACCGAGCTCGTCGCCTCGAACGCGGCCAGGTGCCCGAGGGTGGCGGCGCGCAGGCGACGCTGCAGCGCGAGCAGGGACATCAGGTTGTTCACGGCGAGGACCGTCGCCGGCGTCCGGTCGACGTAGGCGCCGTAGCGCGGGTCGAGACCGGCCGCCTCGAGCGCCTCGGCGTAGAGCAGCGAGTGCAGGTTCTCCGGGCGCCCGGCGCCGAACTCGTCGTACTGCAGCTCGGCGAGGGCGACCTTGGCGCGACCCCCGACTCGCGGGACGACGAACGCGTGCGGGTCGGACTCCTTGAGGTGGTAGAGGCTGCGCACCGCCAGGAAGTCGAGGACCTGGCCGCGGGACGCCGTGCGCTGGAGGTGGCTGGCCAGGCTCGGCCCGTCGTCGGCGGCGACGAGCGCCTCGAACGCCTCCGGCCAGCCGCGGTCGCCGCCGCGGGCGGCGTCGATCGCCGGGCCGGTCGCCTCGCGCAGCACCCTCTCGAAGGCCGTCTCCAGCCGCCGGCGTACGGCGACCGCGTCGGGGTCCCACTCGTGGTCGTGGGCGTCCTCGAAGCCGCGGTAGCTCTGCTCGTAGAGCATCCACAGGGCCAGCTGCACGTCCTCGGCGAGGACGACCTGCTCGACGTCGGCGGGCAGGCGCACGCGCGCGAACTCCCCGTGCTCGGGTGCCGTGGCGAGGGCTCGCCCGACGTGCTCGCTGATCGGGCCGCGGGGCCGGGGCAGTCGCACGTCAGGCCGTCCGCGAGCGGGTGGGGGACAGGGGCGTGACGGGGGCCGGTGGGGTCATGCGAGGCGACGTACCCCCGGCCCGGAGCAGGCATGCCCCCGCGCCAGCCGGGAAAGAGCACAGGGGTGGGATGGCATGGTCGGCGCCGGGCGGGGTAGGGGCTTCTCCCTTGTCAGGAGGGGATTTCATGACCAGCAACCCGACTCTCCCCGCGCCGCCGGGAGGCAGTGCGACGCGACGGAGCATGGACTTCGGCGGTCTCGTCATCGAGTACGACGACCGGGTGCTCGAGCCCCGGTCCTGGACGACCGCCCAGGCCCGCTGGATGGCCGACCTGCTGCACCGGCTGCCGGACGGCCCGGTCCTGGAGCTGTGCTCGGGCGCCGGCCACATCGGCCTGCTGACGGCCGCCTACACCGGGCGGGACGTGGTGATGGTCGACGCCAGTGCTGCCGCCTGCGAGCTCGCCGCGCGCAACGTCGCGGCGAACCCCCTCTCGGGCACCGTGGAGATCCGCCACGCGCACCTCGAGGACGCCCTGGGGGCCGCGGAGCGGTTCGTCGGTGTCGTGGCCGACCCGCCCTGGGTGCCCAGCGCGCGCACCGGTGCCTTCCCCGAGGACCCGCTCAGCGCGATCGACGGCGGGACCGACGGGCTCGACGTGGCCCGCCTGTGCATCGACGTCATCGACCGCCACCTGGCCTCGGCCGGAGCCGCCGTGCTCCAGCTCGGGACCACCGCCCAGGCGGCCGCGCTCACCCCTGACCTGTCGGCCGATCGCCTCGGTGCGCCCGGCCTGCGGCGCGTCGAGACCAGGTCGTACGGCGATCGCGGCGTGCTCGCCCAGCTCGTGCGTCCCTGACGGCGCGCCGGCTCAGCGGCGCGACGGCGTCAGCGAGCGGACCCGGGCGTGCGCGAGCGCGGCTCGCGCGGCGCTCAGACCGGGCGCGCCGTGCACCCCGCCGCCGGGGTGCGCCGATGCCGACGCGAGGTAGAGCCCTCGGACCGGGTCTCCGCCCGGCCCAGGCCGGGCACCGGCCGCAGCACGAGCTGCTGGTGCAGCTGCGAGGTGCCGCCGTTGATGGCACCGCCGACGAGGTTGGCGTCGCGCGCCTCGAGCTCGCGCGGGCCGAGCACCCGCCGGCGACAGGACCCGCGAGCCGAAGCCCGGCGCGAGCCGCTCGACGCGGTCCTGCATGCGGTCGGCGAAGCGCTCGCAGTCGTCGCGGTCCCACACCCCCCGCACGCCTGCCTCGCCCGCGTCCCGGACGGTCTGCTGCGGGACGTGCGTGTAGGCCCACATCGACTCGGTGCCCGCCGGGGAGCGGGTGGGGTCGCTGGTGGTCATCTGGCCGGTCAGCAGGAACGGCGCGGCGGGGATCACGCCCGCCGCGACCTGGGCCAGCGCCTCGGTCATTTGGGCAACGGAGTCGGCGACGTGGACCGTCCCCGGCGCGACCGGGGGTGCGGACGCCCACGGCACCGGGCCGCTCAGCGCCCAGTCCACCTTGACCGTCGACGGGTCGAGCTGGAAGCGCCGCATCGCCCGGAGGGTACGGCGCGGGAGGTCGGCGTCGGCCACCAGGCCGCCGTACAGGTGGGAGGCGACGACGTCGGCCAGCACCGCCTGCCGCACGGGGAAGCGGTCACCGTGCTCGGTGCGCACCGCCACCGCCCGGCCGTCCCGCACCTCGATGCGGGTGACCTCGGCGTCGCACTCGATGCGGCCCCCGAGCGCTCGGATCCGGTGGGCGAGCGCCTGGGAGAGCCGGCCCGCGCCGCCCTCGGGGACCGGGAACCCGACGGTCTGCCCCAGCATCGACATCAGCACCCCCATCAGGCCGGAGCCCGCGGCGTCGAGGGGGATGTCGGCGTGCCCCGCGTTGCCGGCCAGCAGCAGGCCGGGGCCGTCGCCGCCGAAGAGCGTGCGTCCGAGGTCGGCTGCGGGCGAGAGCAGGGTCCGGACGAGGTCGAGGCCGCCGGCCGACCGCAGCCGCGCGAGGGTGGCGAGGCCGTGGCGCACCGGGGGGAACGGCGTGATCAGCGAGCGCACGAGCTGCGGCCCGATCCGGTCCCAGCGTCCGCAGAGCTCCAGCCAGGCCTCGCCGTCACCGGGGTGCGCCTCCTCCATCAACCGCGCGGTGAGCTCACGGTCGCGGTGCAGCAGCGCCCAGGACCCGTCGGGACGGGGGTGGCCGAGGACGGCCGGCGCGTGCACCCAGCGCAGGCCGTGCTCCTCGAGCCGGAAGTCGCGGATGGCCTCGGAGGCCGCGGCCAGCGGGTAGAACGCGCTGAACGTGTCGTGCACGAATCCGGGATGGACCTCGGTGTCGCTGCGCACCGCCCCGCCCACGTCGGGCTGAGCCTCGAGCACCAGGACCGACCAGCCCTTGTCCAACAGGCGGTTCGCGGCGACGAGGCCGTTCGGCCCGGCGCCGACCACCACAGCGTCGTACGTCGTCTCGGGCATGTCAGGCGGGGGCGCGGTTCTCGGCGATGAACGCCAGGCGGCGGAGGGTCTCGACGTTGCGGATCTTCATCGTCACCGAGCGTAGGGGAGCGGGCACCAGACGACCCGGCCCGGCCGCGACGTCCTCGTCGATGGCGACCAGCGTCCCCGAGCCGTGGGCGGTCAGGGTGATCGCCACCTCGGCCTCGCCGAGCGGCCAGCCCCGGGCGCGCAGCCGGAGGAAGTGGCCGGGCAGGCTCTCCAGCACCTCCGTCGAGTCGCTGACGACGAGCGGCCACACGCCGGCCGAGTGGTGCAACAGGCTGCCGGTCGCGGGCCACTCCGCGTCGACGTCGCGCATCCGGGTCGCCCCGACTACCCAGACGGGGTAGAGCCAGCCGTCGGCCAGCACCTCCCACACCTTGTCGGGCGAGGCCTCGATGATCCGCTCGTTGTGCGTCATGGCGGGCGGATACCCGCGGCGGGCAGCGCCATGCCCGTGCTCAGCCCCACAGGTGCGGCCAGCGCCCGTGCACGGCCTCCTTGGCCGGGACCGGCTCGAGCACGTTGCCGGGTCCGTCCGGCACGGCCCGGCGGCCGAGGCCGAACCCGCGCATCATGGGACCGACGAGCCGGTCGAAGACGCCCGGGAGGAGCCGGAAGCCCAGCACCATCAGGTGGTTGGCCGCACCGACCGAGCGGTCGCGGACCGGGCGGTCGATGGCGGCGACGGCCGCGGCGGCCACCGTCTCGGGCCGGCTGACCGGCGGCGGCGGGTTGCCGCCGTGCCCGGCGTAGGTGCCGGCCTGGTCGTAGACGGGGGTGTCGACGCCACCGGGGGAGACCAGGCTCACGTGCACGCCGGGACGGGCACGCGCCTCCACCTGCAGGGTGCGCACGAGGCCGTGCAGCGCCCACTTGGTCGTGCAGTAGCTGCTGAGGTACGGCGTCGCGATCTTGCCGAGCACCGAGCCGACCACCACGAGGGACCCGTGCCCCTGCTCGCCGAACCGCCGCAGCGCGGCCCTGGCGACGTTGGCGCTGCCGATCACGCCGGTCGTGACGACGGCGTCGAACACGTCGGGGGGCACGTCCTCGAAGCGGCCGTAGGCGAGCACCGCCGCACTGTGCACGACCGCGTCGACCCGCCCGAGCTCGCGCACCGCGGTCCCGAAGGCGCGGTCGACCTCGTCACGACGCCCGACGTCGGCCGGCACGACCAGCGCTGCCGCCGCGCCGCGGCCGACGCACTCCTGGCGGACCGTCTCGAGGGCGTCCGGTGACCGGGACACGAGCACCAGGCGGGAGCCCTGGGTGGCGAGCAGGTGCGCGGCCGCCCGGCCGATACCCGACGAGGCCCCGGTCACGAGCACGACACGGCGGCCGGAGGAGCCGTCGCCGGCAGGCACGGACGTGGGTGGGACGGTCACGGGTGCAGGACCACCTTGACGCAGCCGTCCTGCTTCTTCTGGAAGATCTCGTAGCCGTGCGCGGCCTGGTCCAGGGGCAGGTGGTGCGTGGTCAGGTCCAGCGTGCCGAGCGGGTCGGCGTCGTCGCACACCAGCGGCATGAGGTCGTCGATCCACCGCTTGACGTGGCACTGGCCCATCCGCATGGAGATCCCGCGGTCGAACATCTCCATCATCGGCATCGGGTCGGCCTCGCCGCCGTACACGCCGCTCACCGAGACGGTCCCGCCTCGGCGTACGGCCTTGACGGCGGTGCGCAGCGCACCCATCCGGTCGATCGCCATCTTGTCGGTCATCGGGCGGGCGAGGGCGTCGGGCAGCGCGCCCACCACCGCGTGCGCCACCTTGCCGACGGGCGAGTCGTGGGCCTCCATGCCCACCGCCTCGAGCACACCGTCCGGACCGCGCCCGCCGGTGAGCTCGAGCAGGGCCTCGGCGACGTCGTCGACCGTGCTGCCGTCGAGGGTCTCGACGCCGTGACGGCGGGCCATCTCGAGCCGCTCGGGCACGGTGTCCACCCCGATGACCCGCTCCACGCCGAGGTGCCGGGCGACCCGCGTCGCCATCTGGCCCACCGGCCCCAGGCCGAGAACGGCGAGCGTCCCGCCCTCGGGCACCTCGGCGAAGACCACGCCCTGCCACGCCGTGGGCAGGATGTCGGACAGGAACAGGAAGCGCTCGTCCGGCGGGCCCTCGGGCACCTTGATCGGCCCGAACTGGGCTTGCGGCACCCGCAGCAGCTCGGCCTGCCCGCCGGGCACCGATCCGTAGAGCTCGGTGTAGCCGAACAGCGACGCGCCCTTGCCCGTCTGCCTGTTCTGCGTCGTCTCGCATTGCGCGAAGAGTCCCCGGCTGCACATCCAGCAGTGCCCGCACGAGATGTTGAAGGGGACCACCACGCGGTCGCCCGGGGCGAGGTCACGCACCTCGGGCCCGACCTCCTCGACGATCCCCATCGGCTCGTGCCCCAGCACGTCGCCGGGGGACAGGAACGGCGCCAGCACCTCGTAGAGGTGCAGGTCCGACCCGCAGATGGCCGACGACGTGATCCGCACGACCGCGTCGGTCGGCTGCTCGATCCGCGGGTCCGGCACGGTGTCGACCCGGACCTCCCGCTTGCCCTGCCAGGTGAGTGCTCGCATTGCTCGTTCCCTTCGGTGGAAAGCGGGCGGGTACCCCCGGTCCTGAGGGAGAAACGGGCGCATGCCCGGAGGGCGAAGGGGTACGACGCCCGCTGTTTCGAGCCGATCCGGAGAGGAGTGGGTGTCGATGAGTCAGCCAGCGCAGCAGCAGGACCCGCCCGGCGTGCAGCGTGAGATGAGGCCGGTCCCCGACTGTGGGGAGGACTCCTACCAGGGCTCGGGGCGACTCGACGGCAAGGTCGCCCTCATCACCGGTGGTGACAGCGGCATCGGCCGGGCGGTCGCCATCGCCTACGCCCGCGAGGGTGCGGACGTGGCCCTCTCCTACCTCTCCGAGGACGACGACGCCCGCGACACGGCCGCGTACGTCGAGAAGGCCGGTCGCCGTGCCCTCCTGCTGGACGGGGACGTCTCCGACGCCGCGCACTGCCGCTCGGTCGTCGAGCGGACGGTCCAGGAGCTCGGCCGCCTGGACGTCCTGGTCAGCAACGCGGCGTACCAGATGAACCACACGGACCTCGAGGACGTCAGCGACGAGGAGTGGGACTACACGTTCGCGACCAACGTCTCGTCGATGTTCTACCTCGTCAAGGCGGCGCTGCCGCACCTCGGCCCCGGGTCGTCCATCATCGGCAGCACCTCGGTCAACTCGGACATGCCGTCGCCCGAGCTAGCCCCCTACGCCGCGACCAAGGCGGCCGTGGCGAACCTCTGCGCGAGCCTGGCGCAGATGCTCGGTCCACGCGGAATCCGGGTCAACAGCGTGGCGCCCGGACCGATCTGGACCCCCCTCATCCCGGCCACCATGCCGTCGGAGAAGGTCGAGCACTTCGGGGAGGACACGCCGCTCGGCCGTCCCGGACAGCCCGCCGAGCTGGCCGGCGCCTACGTCCTGCTCGCCTCCGACGAGGGCAGCTACATGTCCGGGGCCCGCGTGGCCGTGACCGGCGGCCGGCCGATCCTGTGACCGGCTCTGCGCCCCGCGACCCGCTCGGCGACGAGCGGCCCGCCGCGACGTCGGACCGCCCGACCCGCGACGCGTTCGCGGCACTGGCCGAGGAGGTCTACGCCGCCGAGGCGATGGTGGACGTCTACGAGGCCATCGTCGCGGCGGCGCCGCGTCTCATCGACGGGTGCACCCACGCCAGCCTCGTGCTCCGGCGCGGGGACCGGTTCGAGACCCAGGCCGCCACCGACGACGTCGCCCGGCAGATCGACTCCCTCGAGCGCGAGCTGGGCGAGGGCCCATGCCTCGACGCGATCGTCGAGGACCCCGTCTACGGTGACCAGGTCCTCGCCGACGGCTCGGCCTGGCCACGCCTGACCGAGCGGCTGCTGGCCGACACACCCGTCCGGGGGATGGCGGGCGTGCGGCTGGTCGTGGGCGGCGACAAGACCGGCGCCCTGAACGTCTTCGCCGACGAGTCCGGGGCGCTCGGCGGACGGTCCGTCGACCAGGCGATCGTGCTGGCGTCCTTCGTCACCGTGGCGCTGACGATGGCCGAGCAGCGCCACGCCGTACGCACGCTGCGCGACGGACTGGAGAGCAACCGCGAGATCGGCAAGGCAATCGGCCTGCTGATGGCGTTCCACAAGGTCGACGACGAGGGAGCGTTCGCGATGCTGCGCAAGCGTCCCAGGACCTCAACATCAAGCTGCGCGAGGTGGCTCGCGAGGTGGTGGACTACCACAACCGCGCGTGATCGGATGTCGGCTCACCAGCTGTCGGGCGTCATGTCCGTATGACTGGACAATTGACGTCCGAGCGATGGATGCTTGCGTCTGCCGTCGCTTGAAGGAGTCCTCGTGTCCGACGCCACCTCTGTCCCCCTGTCCGGCGCCGTCCGCGAGGTCGGTGTCGCCGTCATCGGCTTCGGCTGGATGGGCAAGGCCCACACGACGGCGTACGCCCGTGTCCCGCACCACCTGACCGACGTGGCCGTCCGGCCGCGGCTGGTCGTGGTCGCGGACGAGGTGCCAGGTCGTGCAGCCGAGGCGGCGGCGCGGTTCGGCTTCGACTCCGCCACGACCGACTGGCGCGACGTGCTCAGCGACCCCCGCGTCGAGGCGGTCAGCGTCACCGCGCCGAACTTCCTGCACCGCGAGCTCGGTGAGGCCGTCGCGAAGGCCGGCAAGCACCTCTGGATCGAGAAGCCCGTCGGGCTGAGCGCGGCCGACGCGACCGCCGTCGCCGACGCCGCGGACGTCGCCGGTGTGGTCGGCGTCGTCGGCTTCAACTACCGGCACGCGCCCGCGGTCGAGGAGGCCCGCCGGCTCGTCGCCGCGGGAGCGCTCGGCGAGCTCACCCACTCGCGGGTGCGGCTGTTCAGCGACTACGCCGCCCACCCGGACGGGGCTCTGACCTGGCGCTATGAGCGGGAGCGCGGCGGCAACGGCGTGCTCGGCGACCTCGCGTCGCACGGCGTCGACCTGGTCCGCTTCGTGCTCGGGGAGATCGAGAGCCTGGTCGCCGACACCGCGACCTTCATCCCCCAGCGCGCCAGGCCGACCGGCGCCACGGCCGGCCACGCGCTCGCCACGGGCGGCGAGCTCGGCCCGGTCGAGAACGACGACGCGGTCGCGGCCCTGCTGCACCTCACCGGCGGTGGCCGGGTCACGCTCGAGGCGAGCCGCGTCGCGGTCGGGGAGCAGAACTCCTACGGCCTCGAGGTGCACGGCACGCGCGGTGCGCTGGCCTGGGACTTCCGCCGGATGGGCGAGCTGCAGACCAGCCTGGGCGACCGGTTCCAGGACCAGCCGATGACCACGAGGTACGTCGGACCCGGCGACGGCGACTACGCGCTGTTCCAGCCGGGCTCGGGCATCGCGATGGGCTACGACGACCTGAAGGTGCTGGAGGCGGCGCGCTTCCTGTCCACGATCGTCGGCGGGACACCTCGTGCCGCGACGCTGGCCGACGCGGTGGCGTCCGCACGCACGCTGGAGGCCATGGAGGCCTCGGTCGCCGCCCGTGCCTGGGTCGACCTGGCCCGGTAGGCCGGGTGCGCCGTCAGGGGCTCAGCAGGTTGATCTCGAAGGCGTACCTGCTCGCGACGTAGAGGTGCGTCCCGAACTCGACCACGTCGCCGTGGTCGTCGTACGTCACCCGCTGCATCGTCAGCAGGGCCTCGCCCTTCGCGATCGTCAGCAGCCGCGCCTCCGCGGTCGTCGCGTTGCGGGCGCTGACGGTCTGGGCCGCCGAGTGCAGCTGGATGCCCTGCGCCCTCAGCAGCTGGTAGAGACCGGCGCCCTCCAGGTCCGCCGCGTCGAAGGTGACGAGCCGCTCCGGGAGGTAGTTGGTCAGCTGGGCGATGGGTTGGTCCCGCGCGCTGCGCAGCCGGACCAGGCGGAGCGCCGGTGTGCCGACGGGGACCGCGAGCCGGGCGGCCAGCTCCTCGTCGCAGTCGAGCGCCTCGAACGTGATCACCCTGGTGGTGGGGGACTGGCCGGTGCCGGCGAGGTCCTCGTAGAGGCTCGTCAGCTCCAGCTGGCGGCGCACCTTGGGCTGCACCACGCGCGTGCCGACGCCGCGGCGCCGCACGATGAGGCCCTTCTCGACGATGTGCTGCATCGCCCGGCGCATGGTCGGCCGGGACACGCCGAGCTGCTCAGCCAGGACCAGCTCGTTCTCGAAGACGGTGCCAGGAGGGATGACCCCGGAGATGATCGCGTCCTCCAGGTGCTGGGCGGCCTGGAAGTACAACGGGACCGGGCTGGTCCGGTCGGCGGTGAACCGGGGCACCTGTGCCGTCGGGGCGGGCGACGCGGCTGACGCTCGAGGCATGCCGGGCATCCTCTCAGGGGGTCAGGGTGCCTTGACGACGAGGACCGGGAGGTTCGCCTCGAGGATCAGTGTCTGAGCGACGCTGCCCATGAGGGCCTTGCCCACGGGTGAGCGGTGCCGGGCACCGATCACCAGCAGGTCGGCGTCCAGACTCTCGAGGAGTCGCAGGAGCGCATGAGCCAGGTCAGACCCCGCCGTCGCGAGGTGCAGGGTCCACGTCACCCCCGAGTCGGTGCCGACCACCTTCTCGATCTCGTCGGAGATGCCCAGCCGGTAGGCCTCCTCACGGTCGGGGTCGATCGAGTCGACGACGTGCAGCACCGCGAGATCGGTGCCGCGGTACTTCGCCTCCTTGACGGCCTGCGCCAGGGCGGGACGGCTGGTCGGGGATACCTGGTGTGCCACAGCCACGGTCATGATGGCGTGCCTCGCTTCCGTTCTCAGGGGTGGGAAGGGCAACGGGGTGGGGGCGACCGTCGGTCGCCCCCACCCCGGGTCGTCATCAGCGCTTCAGCTCGTGGCTGAGCTCGGTCAGCTCGTCGCCGCCGGCCATCTGGCGGGTGAGCTCGTCGAGGCCGACCTCGGACCGCTTCTTGTCCAGCACGGCCTGGCCCAGCTTCAGGATGATGAAGTGGTCGCCGACCAGGTACGCGTGGTGCGGGTTGTGGGTGATGAAGACGACCCCGAGGCCGGCGTCACGAGCCGCCGCGGTGTACTTCAGCACGACACCGGACTGCTTGACACCGAGCGCCGCCGTCGGCTCGTCGAGGATCAGGACGCGGGCCCCGAAGTAGACCGCCCGGGCGATCGCGACGCACTGGCGCTGGCCACCGGACAGGGTCCCGATGGGCTGGTCGATGTCCTTGACCACGATGCCCATCTTGCGGAGCTCCTGGTCCGCGATGCGCTTCATCTCCTTGATCTTGAGCCCGGCGAGCGGGTAGTTGCCCCGCACCATCTCCGAGCCCAGGAAGAAGTTGCGCCAGACCTCCATCAGGGACACCACGGCGAGGTCCTGGTAGACGGTCGCGATGCCGTGCGACAGCGACTCGCGGGGCGAGGAGAAGGACACCTGCTTGCCGTCGACGAGCAGCTCGCCCTCGTTGTGCGGGTGCAGCCCCGAGATGATCTTGATCAGCGTCGACTTGCCGGCACCGTTGTCACCGAGGACGCAGGTCACCTCGCCGGCGTTGACGGTCATGTTGATGCCGCGCAGCGCCCGGATGGCTCCGTAGGTCTTGCCCACGTCCTTCATCTCGGACCAGGTTCTCGCCCTTGTGGAGCTCGGGGTCGGCGTGGTCCTGCAGGGTGTCGGTCATGTCAGCCCACCTTCCGGGTGGTCGAGAGCTTCTTCACGTAGAGGTTGACGACCACGGCGAGCAGCAGCATGACGCCGAGGAAGGCCTTGAACCAGTTCGGGTCCCAGCCGGCGTACACGATGCAGAGGTTCGTCATACCGAAGATGAAGGCGCCGATCGCGACGCCGAAGGCGTTGCCGTAGCCACCCGTGAGCAGCGTGCCGCCCACCACCGCGGCGATGATGTAGAGGAACTCGTTGCCGACGCCGTTGCCGGCCTGCAGCACGTTGAAGTTGTACAGATAGTGCATGCCGGTGAACCAGCCGAGGAACGACGACCGTCATGAACAGCCCGACCTTGACCTTGAGCACCGGAACGCCGACCGCTCGGGCGCTGTCGGCGTTGCCGCCGACGGCGTAGATCCAGTTGCCGATCTTGGTCCGCTGGAGGATGTAGCCGGACAGGCAGGCAAGCAGCAGCCACCAGATGACCGTGATCGGCAGCGTGATCCCGAAGACCTGGAACTCGTGGGCGAAGACGTAGTTCAGGAACGAGTAGCCGCCCATCTGGTTGATGTTCGGGGCTCGAGACCGAGCCCGTGACGAGCTTGGTCACGCCGAGGTTCGCGCCCTGCAGGATGAAGAACATGCCGAGGGTGATGAGGAAGCTCGGGATGCCGGTCCTCATCACCAGGTATCCGTTGAGGAAGCCGACCAGCAGTGCGAACACCAGGGAGAGCACCGCCCCGACGATCAGGTTGATCCCGAGCTCGTAGCAGAACATCGACGCCACGAGGCCGGCAGCGGTCACGGTGACGCCGGCGGACAGGTCGAACTCGCCACCGATCATCAGCATGCCCACGCCGACGGCCACGATCCCGATGGTGGAGGCCTGGTAGAGCACGGTGAAGAACGAGTCGGCCGACCGGAACGCCGGCGCGACGATGAGGAAGAAGATGAAGATGACGATGGCGGCGACCAGGGCGCCGACCTCGGGCCTAGCAAGCAAACGGTTGGACAGTCCGAGCTTGACCCGGTTGGACGCCTCGGACGGCGCAGCCGGGGGTGCAGTCTTGGCGGTTTGGCTCATGGTTTGGCTCCGATGACTGGTCCACGAGGGTGGCCGGGCGACGTCGCCCGGCCACCCTCCTGGGCGGTGCGAACTAGCGGGTGTTCTTCGCGATGAAGGGCAGGACGACGTCGATGTTGGTGTTGTCGACGAACGACGGGCCGGTCAGCACGGGGCCGCCACCACCGATGATGTTGCCGTTCTTCTTGTAGAGGTAGAGCTGGGTGATCGACAGGTAGCCCTGGAGGTACGGCTGCTGGTCGATGCAGAACTGGAGCTTGCCGTCCTTGACCGCCTGGGCGGCGTCCGGGTTGAGGTCGAAGGTGCCGACCTTGGCCTTGCTGCCTGCCGCCGGGATCGCCTTGATGGTGTCCAGCGCCTGGGCTGCGCCGAGGGTGATGACCCAGTCGATGTCCTTGTCCTGGCTCAGCTTCGCCTGGATGGCGGACGTGACAGCGGAGTCGTCGGCGCCGTTGACCTGGATGTTCTCGGTGTTCGGGAAGGTGTCCTTGACGCCCTTGCAGCGGTCCTCCAGAGCGACCGAGCCGGTCTGCTGGATGGTGCACAGGATCTTGGTCCCGCCAGCGTCCTTCACCTTCTGACCGGCCTGCTGGCCGGCGAGGAACTCGTCGGAGGAGAAGTGCGTGAGGGCGCCGGCCTGCTTGTAGAAGCCGAGGCCCGAGTTGAAGCTGTCCACGGGGATGCCCGCGGCGACGGCCTTCTTGACCGTCGGGATGAGGGCGTCCGGTGTGACCAGCGTGGTCGCGATGCCGTCGACCTTGGAGTCGATCGCGTTCTGGATCAGCACCGCCTGCTTGGTGGCATCCGGGTCGGCGGAGTACTTCAGGGTGGATCCGGTGTCCTTGGCGGCCTGCTGAGCGCCTGCCTTGATGCGGTCCCAGAACGTGTCGCCCGGGGTCTCGTGGGTGATCATCGCGAACGTGTAGCCCGAGTTGCCGCCGCCACCGCCGCTGCTGTCGCTCGAGTCGTCCTTCTGCTTGCCGCCGGAGCTGCAGGCCGCTGTCGCCAGCAAGGCCAGCACGGACGCCCCGACGACCGCTCCTCTTCTCCACCTGACACTGTTCATGATCGTTGACCTCTCGAATGCGGCGGGACGCCGACTGTTAGGGATGCTGCCACTACCGGGTGACGTACGTCACCAACCGGTGGTGACGACGTGCGTGTCCTCGAGGCCGCCGTAGGCGACCGTTCCTGCTGCTGTGACGCCGCTCCAGACCGGGTGGCCGGGCCGGGGTGCGTCCCGTCCCAGAGTCAGTGGTGGCGACTCGGCGGAACGGAAGAGCGAAACGCTGGTGTGAGGTGGTCCGTGTCACACGAGCGGTATCAACGTAGCGCCGGTCACATCGGTTGTCCATATGTACGAACGTATAACCTCTCAGTTTGTTCGGACAATCTGTCCACCTGACCGCATGGGGTCAAAGCGAGCGGCGGGCAGGGTCGGGAGACCCCGCCCAATCAGGGCTGACTATGTCCGAATGACTGGACAACCAAGTGGGGCGGGGTGGATGCTGACGTCCGCCCACACGTGATCGAAAGGCTTCCCATGCGCATCGGACTCATCGGACTCGGCCGGATCGGCGCCTTCCACGCCGACACGCTCGCGGCGCTGCCGCAGGTCGAGGAGCTCGTCGTCACCGACGCGGTCGAGGCCGCCGTCGCCGCGGTGAGCGGCCGCGTCGAGAAGGCGCGTGCCGCTGCCACGGTCGAGGACCTGATGGCGAGCGGGGTGGACGGCCTGGTCATCGCCGCCGCCACCGGCGCACACGCCGAGCTGCTGCTCGCCGCCGTCGAGCGGGGCATCCCCACCTTCTGCGAGAAGCCGATCGCCGGCACCGCCGACGAGGCCGTCGCCGTGCGGGACCGGGTCGCGTCCGCGGACGTGCCCGTCCAGATCGGCTACCCGCGCCGCTTCGACCCCGCCTTCGTCGCTGCCCGCGACGCGGCCCGGGACGGGCGCTCGGCCGCGTGCACACGGTTCGCTCGACCACGCTCGACCCGGCGCCCCCGCCCGCGGCCTACCTCGCCGGCTCCGGCGGCCTGTTCCGCGACTGCTCGGTCCACGACTTCGACGCGGTGCGCTGGGTCACCGGCCGCGAGGTGGTCGAGGTCTACGCACCGGTGCGGCGACCCGGACGCCCCCGAGCTTCGCCGCCAACGGCGACGTCCACGGCCACCGCCGCTGCTCACCCTGGACGACGGCACGATCGCGCGTGGTGTCCAACACCCGCACGAACGCGCGCGGCTACGACGTACGCCTCGAGGTGCACGGGAGCGCAGACTCCGTCGCGGCCGGGTACGACGACGGGCTGCCGCTGCGCTCGACGGAGCCGGGCGTGACCTGGCCGGCCGGGCCGCCGCACACGTTCTTCATGGACCGGCTGACCGAGGCGTTCCGGCGCGAGCTCGCCACGTTCTGCGACGTCGCCGCCGGGACCATCGCCTCGCCATGCACGATCCAGGACGCCATGGGCACCGCGTGGGCGGCCGAGGCGGCGACGCTCTCGGCGCGCGAGCACCGGCCCGTGCGCATCGACGAGGTCGCCCGCTGAGGCGACCCCGCCTCAGCCCATCGTCACCTCGGCGACCAGGGCGCGGTGGTCGGACACGGCCGTCGCCACCGGCCCGCCGCCGACCGTCCGCAGCGTCGACCCGCGCGCCAGGACGTGGTCGATCTGCCGCGTCGGTGCCTGCGCGGGGAAGGTGCGCCCGCTCGCGAGTGGCCGCATGCGCGTGAGCACGCTCGCTGCCCGGGGTCCCATGTTGAGGTCCCCGAGCAGGACCAGGTCGCCGTCGTCCGGCAGTGCACGCACCAGCCGTCGCAGCTGCACGGCGTTCGACATCGGCAGGAACGACAGGTGCGTGCAGGCCACGTGCAGGCTGCCCGCGGGCGTCGCCACGGTCGCCACCAGTGCGACGCGGGCCTCGTCGCGGACCAGGGTGGGTCGCCGGGCGCCGTGGAAGCGGTAGGGCACCCGCACCGGCGACCCCGGCAGCCGGACCTCTCGCCAGGCGGTGACGGGGTGCCGGCTCAGCAGGGCGACGCCGTACGCCGGCGAGTGGGCGGCCTCCCGCCCGCTGGCGGGACGCCAGGAGCCGGCGGTGCCGGTCATGGCGGCGCCGAACCGCCACGCCTCTGCGCCCATCGCCTCGGCGGCGATGCCCGTGAGGTCGGCGTGACCGGACCGGGGCTGGAGGCGGTCGACCTCCTGCAGGGCGAGGACGTCGGCGTCGAGCCCGCGGACCACCTCGGCGAAGAGCGCCCCGTCGACCTCGGCGCCGGGCACGCGCCCGTTGAGGATGTTGAAGGTGGCCAGCCGCACGCTCAGCTCCACGGGTGCGCCACGACGTAGTCGCGGAACAGCTCGGCTGACGGGAGCAGGCGGCGGTCGTGGACGAGCGCGAGGCCGACGTCGCGGTAGGCGCCCTCGTCGGTGAGCCGGAGCAGGTCGTCGCCGAGGCCGGTGTCCGGGACGTGGTCGGGCGCCGGGACGATCGCCACCCCGAGTCCGGCCCCGACCAGGCCGGCGACGCCGAGCAGCTCGTGTGCCTCGAAGGCGACCCTGGGGCTGAACCCCGCGGCCCGGCAGAGCTGGTCGGTCACCGCGCGCAGGCCCCAGTCGGGCGTCATCGCGACGAACTCCTCCTCCGCGGCCTCGGACAGCGCCACGGACTCGCGCCCCGCGAGGCGGTGGCCGGGCGGCACGGAGAGGAGGAAGGGCTGGGTGAACAGGCGCTGCCACCGCACGGCGGGGTCGGCCGTGGGGTTGGCGGTCAGGTGCAGGTCGAGGACACCCCGGGTCAGCCGCGCGTCGGCGGACGCGTCGTCGGTGGGCTGCAGAGCGGAACTGCACGCGCGGGTGACGCTGCCGGAAGCCGCTGACCAGGTGCGGCACGAGCCAGGCGCCGAACGACGGCTGGAAGCCCAGCCGCACGGTGCCGGTCTCGGGCTCGACGAGCTCGCTGACCGCGGCGAGTCCGTCGTCGAGCTGGTGCAGGAGCGCGTCGACGTGCCGCTTGAAGACCGTGCCCGCCTGGGTCGGCCGGAGCACGCGGCCGCTGCGGGCGAGCAGCGGGGAGCCGACCTCGGTCTCCAGCCGGCCGAGCGCGCGGGACACCCCGGGCTGGCTGACCATGAACAGGTCGGCCACCTCGGTCAGGGTCACGCCGTCGGCCACCTGCTGGAACCAGCGCAGCGCATCGGTGTCCATGATCCATGACGATAACGCATGACAACCTTGCGCTACGTTCATTGGACGTATGGGTCCCGAGCCTCGACAATTGACACATGACCACGAATCACCACGCAACGCCCACCACCCTCTGGGGCGAGCTCCGCGACGAGCTCCGCCTCCGCCGTCAGGCCCGCGCCGCCCGCCGGGCGCTCGAGGCCGAGCTCGCGTCGTACTCGACGCCGTCGGAGGTCGACGACCTGCTCGCCGCCGCCGACGGGATCGACTCCGCCGACGCCGACCAGGTGCGCAGCATCCTGAGCCACAACCTGATGCGGCGCGCGACCTCGCTGCACGCGGCCTGACTCACGCGCTGCGTCCACCCTGGGCCACCCTGGGCCATCTCCGACTGACGAAGGACGTCCCATGACCCACCTCCGCCACCTCGCCCGATGGATCGACAGGCACACCCTCTGGGCGTGCACCCCCGACGCCGCGCTCACCGGTCGCGGCCGCGGGACGCGCTGACGTCCGACATACGTACTCTCGGCTTATTGTCTTTACAAAGTCACGGCCATCATCTAGCGTGAGGTCGCGCGCGTCCGGCGCGCCCTCACGACGATGAGCCGGCCAGGAGTACGCCATGCCCCACGACCTCGGAACCCTCGACGGCCGGATCGCCGGCGCCCCCATCACCTGGGGCGTGTGCGAGGTGCCCGGCTGGGGCGAGATGCTCCCGCCGTCCCGGGTCCTGCCGGAGATGGCCTCCCTGGGGCTGAGCGCCACCGAGCTCGGCGCGCCGGGGTTCCTCCCGCACGAGCTCGACGCCCTGCGGGCCGAGCTCGCCGAGCACGGGTTCGACCTCGTCGGCGGCTTCGTCCCGCTGGTGCTGCACGACCGCGACCAGCGCGCCGACGCGCTGCGCCGGGCCCGCGAGGTCGGTCGAGCTGTTCCGGGCCACCGGCGCGACCCGCTTCGTGACGGCGGTCGTCCAGGACTACGACTGGTCGCGTCCCGTGCCGCTCGACGCCGAGGGCATGAAGGTGCTCGGCGAGGGCCTCGCCGAGGTCGACGAGCTCTGCGCCGAGCTCGGCCTCGTCCAGGTGCTGCACCCGCACGTCGACACGCTGGTCGAGACCGCCGCCGACGTCGAGCTCGCGCTCGAGCACACCAGCGTCCTGTGGTGCCTGGACACCGGCCACCTCCAGATCGGCGGCGTGGACCCGGTCGACTTCGCCCGCTCGTACGCCGCCCGCGTCGGCCACGTGCACCTCAAGGACGTCGACAACGACGGTGGCGGCCCGCGTGCTCTCCCGCGAGGTCAGCCTCCTGCACGGCGTCCAGGCCGGGCTGTTCCGCCGGCTCGGTGCCGGCGACGTGGCCGTCGACGAGGTGATCGTGGCGCTCGAGCAGGCCGGCTACGACGGCTGGTACGTCCTCGAGCAGGACTGCGCGCTCACCGACGGCATCCCCGCCGCGGGCACCGGTCCGGTCGAGGACGCGGCCGCTTCGCTCGCCTTCATCCGCGACCGGGTCGTGCCGCGCGTCGCGCCCTCCCCCGTGGGCTGACCCCTCGGGGCGCGGACGTGCCCCGTTAGCCTGACGCGCATGGACGAGCCCTCGACGACGACCGCCGCGTCCGACCTCTCGGGCCCCTCCGGACGCCTCGGCGAGAGGCGGTCGGTCGTCGCGGTCGCCGTGCTGTTCGCGGTCAACGGGCTGGTCATCGGCGGGTACGGCGGTGTGCTGCCGTCGATCCGCGAGCGGGTCGGCATCGACGCGACCCAGATCGCCGTGCTGCTGTTCGTCTCCGGCGTCGCCGGGATCGCCTCGATGCAGGTCGGCGGACGACTGTCGGACTCGGTCGGCGCCCGCCAGGTGTCGCTGGCCGCGCTGCCGTTCCTCGTCGCGGCGGTGCTGGTGGTGTCGGCGGCCACCTCGTTCCCGGTCGCCCTCGTCGGGGGCGTGCTGCTGGGGCTGGGCAACGGCGCGATGGACGTCGCGATGAACGCGATCGGCGTGCAGGTCGAGGCCGCCCGGCGACGCCCCGTGATGAGCTCGTTCCACGCGCTGTGGTCGGTCGGCGGCTTCCTCGGCGCGGGCAGCGTGCTGCTGCTCGCCACCGTGCTCGGCCGATCGGGCGGCGAGATCGTGGCCCCGGTCATGCTGGTGCTCGCAGGCGTCGCGGCGGTGGTCCTGGTCGTCGCGTGGCGGATCACCCCCGCGACGGCCGTCGTGCAGCATCACGTGGACGGCATGCGCACCAGGATCCCGGCGGTCGCGTGGCTGCTCGGCGTGATGGCGATGGCCTTCGGCCTCTCGGAGGGCACCGCGACCGACTGGTCGGCGCTGCACGTCACCGAGGTCGCCGACGTCGACACGACCACGGGGTCGCTCGGCCTGGTCGCGGTCAGCGGCTTCATGGTGCTCATCCGGCTGCTCGGCGACCGCCTCGTCACCCGCTTCGGGCGCCGCGCCGTGGTCCGCTTCGGCGGGGCGTGCGCCGCCGTGGGCTACGCGTCGGTCAGCGTCGTCGACGGGCTGCCCGCGCTGCTCGTCGGGTGGGCGCTGGTCGGGTTCGGCGTCGGGATGATCGCGCCGCAGGTGTACGCCGTCGCCGGCCACATCGGCGGCGGTCGCGTGCTCGCGGTCGTCGTCACCTTCGGCTACGCCGCGTTCCTCACCGGTCCCGCGGTCATCGGCTTCCTGGTCGACCACGTCGGCCTGCACCACGCGATGGCCGTCCCCGCCGTGCTCTGCGCCGGTGTGGTCGGCCTGGCGGCGACCATGCCCCGCAACGACGACGACCTCGCGGGCGCGTCCACCGGGGGGTGAGGGCCGGGCGCCTCGACCAGTGCCGACAAGCCGACAGGCCCGGCGGTCGCCCGCCGGGCCTGTCGCTGTCCCCTGCGCGGGTCCTGCCGTCAGGCGGGACCGAGGTCGTCGATGGCCGGGCCGAGGTCGGTGCCGGGGCCGAGGTCGGAGGTGGAGCCGGGGCCGAGGTGGGCGGAGACGTCGTCGTCGGTGGCCGGGCCGAGGTCGGTGCCGGGGCCGAGGTCGGAGGTGGAGCCGGGGCCGAGGTGGGCCGAGACGTCGTCGTCGGTGGCCGGGCCGAGGTCGGTGCCGGGGCGAGGCGGTGGTGGCGGGGCCGAGGTGGGCGGAGACGTCGTCGTCGGTGGCCGGGCCGAGGTCGCTGGGCTGGAAGCTGTCGGTCATGTCGTGCTCCTTGGGTCTGGCCCTGGGGGCCGCTGGGCTGGTGTTCCTGACGACTCGAACACTGCCACCGCCGCGACCGTCCGACCGTCGGGTCGCCGACACAAGGAACGTCATCCTGCCGACGTACGGCGGAGGCGCCGGCGACCGGCCCGGCGCGGCCCGAGAGTGGCCCATCCCCGCACCGGTCCCGGCGCGTCGCAGGGGCCGAGGGGCCACAACTCGGCACCCGTGCGGGGAGAGGCCACATCCGGGCGGGGTAGCGCGGCGCGCGACGGGGTAGGAGGCGGGCGGACGCGACCAGGGAGGTCCCATGGGCTCGGAGACTCAAGGCAGGACGGTGCGGCGGGTCGGGGGGTGGGCGCCGTACGCCGTGGCCGCGGCGATGGCCGTCGTGCTCGTCGCGGTGACGGTGTCGCGGGGCGGCCCGTCGGAGGCCGCCAAGGACACGCTCGGCGGCAAGCAGCTCAAGATCATGGCGCCGGCGGACCCCGGCGGCGGCTGGGACTCGACGGCGCGCGCCATGCAGGCGGCGCTGGAGGGGATCGTCGGGCGCAGCGAGGTCTACAACGTGACCGGGGCGGGCGGGACGATCGGGCTGAGCCAGTTCGTCAACTACGAGGGGCAGTCCAACCAGCTGATGGTGATGGGGCTGGTCATGGTCGGCGCGATCGCGGCGAACGACCCGAAGGTGAAGCTCGACCGGGTCACGCCGATCGCCGAGCTGGTCAACGAGGAGCAGCTGATCGCGGTGCCCCAGGACTCCCGATCAGCGACGTCGGCGACCTCGAGGCGGCGATGCAGAAGGACATCACGAAGGTCGCCGTGGGCGGGTGGCTCGGCGGGCGGCGCCGAGCAGATCCTGGCCGGTCTGATCGCGCAGGACGCTCGGCGCAGGAGCCCGCGGACGTCAACTACATCGCCCACTCCGGCGGGGGCGAGGCGATCGCCACGCTGCTCTCGCGCAAGGACACGGTGGGGGTCTCCAGCGTCTCGGAGTTCCGGCCGCAGATCGACGCCGGCAAGCTGCGCCCGATCGCGGTCGCGAGCGCCGAGCGGGTCGACCAGCTCCCGGACACCCCGACCCTGAAGGAGGGCGGCATCGACGTCGAGGTGACCAACTGGCGAGGCGTGGTGGCGCCGCCGGGCATCACCGCCGCGGAGAAGGCCGGGCTCGCCGACATGGTCGAGCGGATGACCCGCACCGACTCGTGGCAGGAGACCCTCGACCGCGAGGGCTGGAAGTCGGTGGTCAGGACCGGTGCCGACTTCGACACCTTCCTCACCGACGAGGTGGACCGCGTCGGCGCCGTCGTCGACGAGCTCGGGATCGGCAAGGTGTCGTGATGGCCGGACCCGAACGCCGTACGCCGGTCAACGTCCGTGGCGACCTGGTGGGCCACGAGGGCGCCGAGGAGCTCGAGCTCGAGGACGACCGCACCACCGCGCTCGCGACCCTCGTGCTCGGCGCCGTCCTCGTGGCCGTCGCCCTCGCCACCCTCACCCAGGCCACCCGCCTGGACAACAACGGGAACGCCGTCGGGCCGGCGACGGCGCCGTGGGTGGTCGGCACGCTGATGCTGGTCGTGTCGGTGCTGATGGCCCTGCGCGGCCGCCGCGAGCTCGCGGCGGCCCGGGCCGAGCACACGCCCGGGCACCAGACGAGCCCTCAGGACTGGAAGCGGCTGGCCGTCCTGCTGGTCGCGCTGGTCGTCTTCGCGGCGGTCAACCCCTTCCTCGGGTACGTCGTGTCCGCGACCCTGCTCTTCGGCGTCACCGCCGTCGTGCTCGGCGCTCCGAGCCGCCCGAAGGCCTTCGCCTACGGGTTCATCGTGGCCGCGACGGTCTTCCTGCTCTTCGACGGGCTGATCGGCATCACGTTGCCGGCAGCGGTCTGGGGGTTCTGAGATGGACTCCCTCTCCCAGCTGATGAACGGGTTCGGCGACGCGCTCACCCCGACGAACCTCCTGCTGGCGCTGGTCGGCGTCACCCTCGGCACGCTCGTCGGCGTGCTGCCCGGCATCGGGCCGGCGCTCACGGTGGCCCTGCTGCTGCCGATCACGTTCACCCTCGAGCCGACCGGAGCGCTGATCCTTTTCGCCGGCGTCTACTACGGCGGGATGTACGGCGGGTCGACGACCGCCATCCTGCTGAACACGCCGGGCGAGAGCGCCTCGATGGTGGCTGCGCTCGAGGGCAACAAGATGGCGCGCTCGGGGCGGGCGGCCTCGGCGCTGGCCACCGCCGCGATCGGGTCGTTCGTGGCGGGCACGATCGCCACCGTGCTGCTGACCTTCCTGGCCCAGCCGCTGGCCGACGTCGCGGTGAAGTTCACCGCCGCCGACTACGCCGGCCTGATGGCGATCGCGTTCGTCACGGTCGCCACCCTGCTCGGGGCGTCGCCGCTCAAGGGACTGGCCAGCCTGCTCGTCGGGCTGACCATCGGCCTGGTCGGCATCGAGACGCAGAGCGGCCAGTCCCGGCTGACCTTCGGCGTGCCGACCCTGCTCGACGGCGTGGACGTCGTCATCGTGGTGGTCGCGCTGTTCGCGATCGGCGAGGTGTTCTCCCACGCGCTCGCGCGGCGGCGGGGGCGGCACGGTCACCCCGCTCGAGGGCCGCGCGACGATGACCCGCGAGGACTGGCGGCGCTCCTGGCCGGCGTGGCTGCGCGGCACCGCCTTCGGCTTCCCCATCGGCGCGCTGCCGGCCGGCGGCGCCGAGATCCCGACGTTCCTCTCCTACGCCACCGAGCGCCGGCTCTCCAAGCACCCCGAGGAGTTCGGGCACGGCGCCATCGAGGGCGTCGCCGGGCCGGAGGCGGCCAACAACGCGGCCGCCGCCGGGGTGCTCGTGCCGCTGCTGACCATCGGCCTGCCCACCTCGGCCACGGCCGCGGTGATCCTGACCGCCTTCCAGTCCTACGGACTGCAGCCCGGCCCGCAGCTGTTCAGCGAGTCCGGGCCGCTGGTCTACGCGCTGCTGGCCAGCCTGTACGTCGGCAACGTGATGCTGCTGGTGCTGAACCTGCCGCTGGCCCGCGTCTGGGCCAAGCTGCTGCAGATCCCGGCCTACGGCATCTACGCCGCGATCATGGTGTTCGCGACGCTCGGCACCTTCGCGACGGGCGGCAGCTTCTCCGACCTGCTCGTGCTCTACGTGATCGGCATGCTCGGCGTGCTGATGGCGCTGGCCAAGGTCCCGGTCGCGCCGGCGGTCGTCGGGCTGATCCTCGGCCCGCTGTTCGAGGAGCAGGCCGTCCGCGCCGTGCTGCTCGAGGGCGGCAGCCTCGCGGGATGTTCTCCACCACGCTCAGCGTCGTGCTGTGGCTGGTGGCCGCGCTCGCCCTCGTGGTGCCGCTCGCGCTCACGCTCGCACGGCGGCGGGAGCGGTAGCCACCCGGGTCAGGAGACCGTGCGGATCAGCTTCTTGTTGACGAACTCGTCGATGCCGAAGCGGCCGAGCTCGCGGCCGAAGCCGGACCGCTTCACCCCGCCGAAGGGCAGCTCGACGCCCTCGGCGCCGACCGCGTTGACGAAGACCATGCCGGCGTCGAGGCGCTCGGCGACCCGCTGGGCCTGCTCGGCGTCGGTGGTGAAGACGTAGGAGCCAAGGCCGAACGGCGTGTCGTTGGCCAGCGTCACGGCCTCCTCCTCCGAGCCGACCTTGAACACGATCGCCACCGGGCCGAAGAGCTCCTCGTGGTAGGCGTCGTGGCCGGGCTGCACGCCCGTGAGCACGCCGGCGGGAAGAACGCGCCGTGCCGCTCGCCCGCGGTGGCCAGGGTGGCGCCCTGCTCGACGGCGCGGTCGACCTGGCCGGCCAGCCGCTCGGCGGCGGCCGATCGAGGAGAGCGGCGCGAGGCCGTCGGCGTGCGAGCATCCGCTCGGTGAACCGCTCAGGAAGTCGTCGTACACGTCGTCGGCGACGATGAAGCGCTTGGCGGCGTTGCAGGCCTGCCCGGTGTTGTCGAGGCGGCCCTCGACCGCGGCCTCGACGGTCGCGTCGAGGTCGGAGCCGCCGAGCACGATGAACGGGTCGGACGCCGCCGAGCTCGAGCACGACCTTCTTCAGGTTGCGCCCGGCGATCTCGGCGACCGCCGCGCCGGCGCGCTCGGAGCCGGTCAGCGAGACCGCCTGGATGCGCGGGTCGCCGATGATCGTGGCGGCCTGGTCGTTGGTGGCGTAGACGTTGACGTAGGCGCCGTGCGGGAAGCCGGCGTCGGTGAAGATCTGCTCGATGGCGGCCGCGGACTCGGGGCACTGCGGCGCGTGCTTGAGCACGATGGTGTTGCCGATGACCAGGTTGGGTCCGGCGAAGCGCGCCACCTGGTAGTAGGGGTAGTTCCACGGCATGATCCCGAGCAGCGGGCCGATCGAGCTCCGCTTGACGACCGCGCTGCCCTCGCCCTCGAGCAGGGTGATCGGCTCGTCGGCGAGGAAGCGCTCTGCGTTGTCGGCGTAGAACCCGTAGATCGCGGCGCTGAAGTCGACCTCGCCGAGGGAGTCGGCCACCGGCTTGCCCATCTCGCGGTTGATGATGGCCGCGAGGGCGTCGCGCCGCTCGGTGTGCAGCTCGGCCACGCGGCGGACCAGCGCGGCCCGCTCGGCGACCGTGGACCCCTTCGACCAGGTCGCGTGCGCCTCGGTGGCGGCCGCGACGGCCTGCTCCACCTGCTCGTCGGTGGCGGTCGGGTACGTCGCCACGACCTCTCCGGTGGAAGGGTCGGTGACGGCGTACTCGCTCATGATGCCTCCGGTTCGGCGTGCTGCACGGCTGGTCCGTCCCTGGCGGCGCACCCGCCGCCCCCTCCGAGCAGAGGGCTCCTCGACCCCGTGGGTCCGGGTGGGTGGCGCATGCGTCGGGACGGCTCCGAGGATAGCCATCCCGCCCGGCGTCCGCGCACCAGCCACCACGGGTGCGAGCGGCTCAGGTCGGACGCGCGAGCAGCCGGTCGGCGACCAGGGGGGCGGGGAGGGCCCGCAGGGCGGCGGACGCGTCGGCCAGCAGCGCCCGCGCGTCGTCGTGGCGATCCTGCTGCGACCTCCGGCGGGCGAGGTCGGCGGTGGCGCGGGCCTGCCAGTAGGGGTACCCGAGGGACGCGAAGCCGTCGCGCGCGGCCTGGAGGTCCTCGTCCACGCCCGTGTCGTCCCCCGAGGCCGCGCGCACCAGGGCGGCGTACCGGCCCTGCTGGACACGGAGGTACGGCGGGACGTGGCCCGGCGGCGCGGCGGCGACGAGGTCGAGCAGCCGCGCCGCCTCGTCGACGCGCCCGCACGCGAGGGCGGCGTCGAGGGCGACCGGCCAGCTGAGCCGGAACTGGTCGGTGCGCAGGCTGACCGCCGACTCCACGGCCGCACGCGCGAGCGGGAGCGCGGCCTCGGGGTCGCCCTCGACCAGGAGCAGCCCGGCCTCGGCGACGGTCGGCAGGACGGCGTACTGCGCGTCGTCCACGTCGCAGAGACGCCGCAGGTCCTCGAGCCGGCCCCGCGCGTCGGCCACCTCGCCGCGGGCGATCATCAACCAGGTCAGGGCGAACGTGCCGGCCGCCCGCATCAGCGGCGACCGGGCGAGGGAGCAGGCGAGCTCGGCCTCGTCGCGGGCCTCGTCCCACTGCCCGGTGAACGTGGTGAGCATCGAGAGGTTCGCCCGGACCACGCACTCCATCTCGCCGCCGATCCGGCGGTACAGCGCCGCCGCGGCGTGGTGCTCCTCGACGGCGCCGGGCAGGTCCCCCTGCAGGAGGATGTCGGCGAGGTTGATGCGGGCGACCGCCTCGGGCTCGACCAGCCCGAGCTCGCCGAGGAGCCGGGCCGCGCCGGCCAGCGCCACGGTGGCCTCGACGGTCCGGTCCACGAACGAGAGCGAGCGGCCCTTGCCCGCCAGGGCATCCGCCAGCAGGGCGGTGTGGCCGAGCTCCGCGCAGAGGGTGAGCACGCGCTCGTAGTGCGGCAGGGACTCGGCGGGATGACCGAGCCAGGTCAGCGCCCGGGCCCGCGAGTAGGCGACCCACGCCTCGGCCTCGTCGTCCGGCTCCTCGCGCAGCAGGCCGTCGGCGTGGTCGCAGCGCTCGACGACCTCGCGCCAGCTGCCGGACGCGGCCAGGGCGCGGCACAGCTGGCGCATGCTCGCGATGGCCGCCTCGCGGGTGCGGCCCGCCTTCTCGTGGGCGTCGACCACCTGCTCGTAGAGCGCCAGCGCCTCCTCGGTCCGGCCCGCCGTCATGGCCGCGTCCCCGGCGGCCGCGGTCAGCCGCAGCCGTACGTCGTCGTCCTCGGCCAGCTCCGCCCCGGCCAGGAGGCTCCGCAACGCGCTGGTCGGCGCGCCGACCTCGGCGGCCCGGTTGCCGGCGCGCTCGAACGCGTGCACCGCCTGGACCCGCAGCTCC
Organism: uncultured Actinomycetota bacterium; assembly: GCA_963781745.1. Classification (GTDB taxonomy): domain Bacteria; phylum Actinomycetota; class Actinomycetes; order Propionibacteriales; family Nocardioidaceae; genus Nocardioides_B. The sequence continues at coordinate 50,919 of CAWAHH010000005.1, forward strand.
TGCGCGTCGGGGTCGGCGACAGCGGCGAGGTAGGCGTCGCGGTGGTGGGCCGCGATCACCTCGGCCATCTCCTCGCCCCGGTGGGGGAGCACGCGGCGGAGGTGGTCGGCGACCGCGAGGTGGAGGGCCCGTCGCTCGCGGCGCGTGAGCAGGCCGAGCGCGACGGTGCGCAGCATCGTCTGCATGAACGCGAGCTGCTCGCGGGGGGCGGCGAGGTGCTCGGCCTTGCGGCTGAGCAGCTCCTTGCGGACCAGGCTCCGCAGCAGCTCGTCGAGACGCTCGGGGGGCTCGTCGCACACCGCCGGCACGGCCGAGGCGGGGAAGGTGTCCCCGAGCACGGCGAGGCCCTTGAGCAGGTCGCGCTCCGCCGGGGGCAGCCGGTCGATGCGGCCGGTGATGAGCGAGGTCAGGCCGGCCGGCACCTCGAGCTCGCCGACCTCGCCGACCAGCCGGTGCACGCCGTCCCGCTCGACGACGATGTGGCGGTCGACCAGGGACCGCACCGTCTCCACCGCGTAGAGGGGCAGGCCGGCGGACTGGGCGACGATCCGCTCGCGGGCAGCGGCGGGCAGGCCGGGCACCAGGCCGTCGAGGAGGGCGCCCACGGCGTCGTCGCCGAGCACGTCGAGGCGCACCGTCGAGACGTTGGCGCGCGCGGGCGGCCAGTCGCGGCGGCGCTCGCCGAGCTCGGGCCGGGCCAGTCCGATCACCAGGATCGGCGACCCGGCGGCGTACTCCAGCAGGTGGTCGACGAAGTCCAGCAGCCGCGGGTCGGCCCACTGCGCGTCCTCCACGACCCACACGACCGGCGCGACCTCGGCGAGCCGCTCGAGGAACACGCGCCACCCCGCGAACAGCTCGGCCGGCGACAGGTCCGCGGGCCCCGCCCCGAGCAGCACGGCGAGCCGCGGCGCGACGAAGGCCCGGTCGGCGGGGTCGGGCAGCCACCGGGGCAGCCGCTCGGCGAGCACCTGCTCGACGTCGAGGTCCGGGTCGTCGACGGGTACGTCGAGCCGCTGCCGCACCAGCTGCGCCAGCGACCACAGGGCCACGCCGTCACCGTAGGACAGGCACCGCCCCTCGTGCCACAGTGTCGTGGACACCAGTCCGTCGACGTACTTCTGGAACTCCCAGGCCAGCCGCGACTTGCCCACGCCCGCCGGGCCGACGACGTCCACGAGCCGGGCCCGTCCCGACTCGACGGTCGCGTGGAAGAGCTCCTTGACGACGGCCAGGTCGTGGCTGCGGCCGAGGAACGCCGTCTCGAGCCCGTCGACCCGGGACCCGCCGCGCACCCCCGCCACCACGCGGGCAGCGCGCCACAGGTGGGTGCCCCCGGTCGTGCCGCGCAGGTCGTGCTCGCCGGCGTCGTCGTAGCCGACGGCCGCCTGGGTGGCGCGCCGGGTGGCGTCGTCGACGAGCACCGACCCGGGCTCGGCCGCGGCCTGCACGCGCGCCGCGACGTTGACCCGCTCGCCGGCCACGATGCCCTCGCCGTCGCCGGACCACGTCACGACCTGGCCGGTGACCACGCCGGCGCGCGCCTGCAGGCCCGGGGCTCCGCGCTCCTCGCCGTACGCCGGCACCGCCCCGACGACCTCGAGGGCAGCGCGCACCGCGCGCTCGGCGTCGTCGTCGTTGGCCACCGTGGAGCCCCAGACGGCGACGACCGCGTCGCCGACGAACTTCTCGACCCGGCCGCCGTAGCGACCGACCACCGTGCGGGCGACGTCGAAGTAGCCGGACAGCAGGTCGCGCACCGCCTCGGGGTGCGACTGCGACGCCCACTCGGTCGACCCGACGAGGTCGACGAACAGGACCGAGACCCAGCGCAGCTCCCTCGGCCGGGCCGGAGCCTGGGGCACGGGGTCCGCCTCGACCGTGGTGGCAATCGCGGACCCGCACTGGCCGCAGAACCGCTGGCCCGCCTCGGCCGGCGTCCCGCACGACCCGCACGTCGTGCCGAGCGGACGGCCGCACCGTCCGCAGAAGCGGTGTCCCGGCGGGTTCTCCGCCGAGCATGCCGGGCAGCTCGCCATGCGCTCAACGTACCGCCGATGGCCGGTCGAGGGCCTCGACCAGTCGGGGAGGGTCGGTAGCCTGAGGCACCTCTCGCGCCAGGAAGGGACCACGCCATGCCCGACCCGACGGTGCCTGCGGCGCTGCTCGAGGAGATCACCCGGGTCGTCACGGCCACCCGGCAGCTGCTGGGGGCGGCGGCGTGCTCGTGCGCGCTCGTCGACGACGCGGGGGAGCGGCTCCGCTTCGTGGCGGCCGACGGCGCTGGGGCCGACGCGATCGTCGGCGTGGCGCTGCCGGCGGACCGGGGGATCGCCGGGTGGGTCGCGATGACGGGCGAGCCGATCGCGGTCGGCGCCGTGCAGGACGACGCGCGCTTCGCCCGCGACGTCGCCGAGTCGACCGACTACGTCCCGGAGACCATCCTGGCCGCCCCGCTCCTCGCGCGGGACGGCACCCTGCACGGCGTGCTCGAGGTGCTCGACCCCGCGGGTGGGGGCGCCGAGACAGTCGTCGGCGAGCAGCGCGGCACGGCGGCGGCCCTGTCCCTGCTGACGATCGTGGCCGTCCAGCTCGCCACCGCCGTCGAGTGGGGGCGAGCGACCACCGCCGACCGGGGGGCCGGCGCGAGGCTGGTCGGCGACGTGCTGGCCGCCGTGGAGGCCTACCACCGGGACGGGCCGTGAGCGTCCCCGAGTGGTCCGCCGCGTTCGCCTCGCTGGCCGACGTGACCGCCCTGCCACTGCCCGGTGACGCGCGCGAGTGGGCGTGGGGAGGCTCCACCGGGCGCGGGGTCAGGGTCGCGGTGGTCGACTCGGGCGTCGACGCCGAGCACCCGGACGTCCGCAGCGTGGAGGGGTACGTCGCCGTGGAGCACGACCCCGCGTCCCCGCAGGGCGTGCGGGTCGTCGAGGGCCGCCACGACGACCTGGTCGGCCACGGCACCGCGTGCGCGGCGATCATCAGGTCGCTCGCCCCCGACGTGGAGCTGCACAGCGTGCGGGTGCTCGGGTCGAACCTCAAGGGCCAGGGCGCGCTGTTCCTGGCGGGCATCCGCTGGGCCGTCGAGGCGGGCATGGACGTGGTCAACCTCAGCCTGTCGAGCCGCAGCGCCGACTGGTTCGGCCCGCTGCACGACGTCGCCGACACGGCGTACTTCCGCAACACGCTGCTCGTGTGCGCGGCCAGCAACGTCCCGGGTCCGACGTACCCCTCGCAGTACTCCTCGGTGGTCTCGGTCGCGGCCCGCCCCGGCGCCGACGCGTGGAGCCTGTTCTACAACCCGTCCCCGCCGGTCGAGTTCGCCGCGCGAGGCGTCGACGTCGACGTCGCGTGGGGGCAGGGCCGCCGGATCCGCGCGACCGGCAACAGCTTCGCGGCGCCGCACGTGGCCGCGATGGCCGCGCTGATCCGGTCCCGGCACCCGACGCTGACGCCCTTCCAGGTCAAGTCGGTGCTGCAGGCGGTGTCGGCGAACGCGTCCTGACCGGTCGCGACGGCGGGTTGCCAACGGGGGGATCGGCGGGCCACGCTGATCGCCATGCGGACCGGCAGCGGTGAGTGGGCGCTGCTCGAGCCGCTCCCCGCCGGCGACCGCGCGGCCGTGCTGGCGGCGGCCAGGCGGCGCACCTACGCCAAGGGAGAGGTCGTCTTCCGCGAGGGCGACCCGGGCGACTGCCTGCACCTGGTGACCTCGGGTCACCTCGCTATCTGGGTCGCCACGCCCGACGGCGAGCGCGCCACGCTCAACATCGTCGGTCCCGGCTCCCACGTCGGCGAGCTCTCGCTCGTCGAGGACGCCGTCCCGCACGTCCGCTCCGCGACCGTCGTCGCGCTCGACGCGGTCACCACGATGTCCCTGACCACCGCCGCCTTCCAGGCCCTGTGCGCCAGCAGCCCCCGCGTGCAGGGGCTGCTGGTGGCGCTGCTGGCCGAGCGGGTCCGCGAGCTCAGCGGACGGCTGCTCGACGCGATGTACGTCGGACTCGACCGGCGCCTGTTCCGCACGCTGCTCCAGCTCACGACGCTCTACGGCGCCGGGCCGGCCGCCCCGGGCGCCGACGGGGTCGTCGTGCCGCTCACCCAGGAGCAGCTGGCCGACCTCGTCGGCGGCACCCGTCCGACGGTCAACCAGGTGCTGCGGCGCCTCGAGGACCAGGGGGTCATCGCCCTCGGCCGCGGGCGCGTCGTCGTGCGCGACGCCGCCCGCCTGCGCCGCAAGGCGGGACTGTGACGGCCGGGCGCCGCGGCCTGCTGCGCGTGCTGCGGCACCACGACCTGCGGCTGGTCGTCGGCGGCCTCGCCGCGTCGCAGGTCGGCATCTGGGCGTTCAGCGTCGCCCTGGCCGTGTGGCTGCTCGACGAGACCGGGTCGGCGGGGTGGGTGGCCGCCTCGACGGTCTGCCGCTTCGGCCCCTCCCTGCTGATGAGCCTGTACGGCGGGGTGCTGGCCGAGCGCTTCGAGCGGGTCCGGCTGATGGTCGTGCTGGACGTGGTGTCCGCGCTGACGATGGCAGCGCTCGCCGCGGAGATGCTGCTCGGCGCCCACCCCGCGGTCGCCCTGGCGACGTCGTCCCTGGTCTCGGTGGTCCAGCGCGTCTACGGTCCCGCCGCAGCCGCGATGACGCCCCAGCTCGTGCCCGCACGCGACCTCGGTGCGGCCAACGCACTGCGCAACACCGTCACCAACCTCTGCGTGGTCGCCGGTCCCGCCCTGGCGGCGCTCGTGCTGGTGCTGCTGGAGCCCGGCAGCGTCGTGCTGCTGTCCGCGGCGGCCTTCGTGGGCTCGGCCCTGATGGTGGCGCGGGTGCGGGCCCGCAGCACGCCCGTCGACGTCACCGAGGGCGGCAGCGCCGGCGCCGTGCGGCAGATGGCGGTCGGCGTGCGCACGATCCTCGGCAGCGCCGAGACCGCCGCGCTGGTGGGCTTCACCATGATCTCGACGGCGGTGTTCGGCACCGACACCGTGCTGTTCGTGGTCCTCTCCGACGAACTCCTCGGGACCGGCTCGGAGGGCTACGGCTACCTGCTGGCCGGCCTCGGCGTCGGGGGCATCGTCGCGGCCGCGTTCGTCACCCGGCTGGAGCGGCTGCCCCGGCTCGGGCTCGTGCTGCTGGCCGCGATGGCGACGTACACCCTGCCCACGCTGCTGTTCCTCGTGGTCCGCGAGCCCGCCGTCGCCTTCGTCGTCGAGTGCGTGCGCGGCGCCGGCGTGCTCGCCATCGAGGTGCTCACGATCACCGTGCTGCAGCGGTCCGTGCCCTCCGACCGGCTGGCGCGGGTGTTCGGAGCGTTCGAGGGCGTGATGGTGCTGGCGATCGTGGCCGGGGCGTTCCTCACGCCGTGGGCGCTGGCGGCGTTCGGCCTGACCGCGGTGATCTGGCTGCTCGGGCTGGTCGTGCCGCTGGCGGTCCTCGTCGCCCTGCCGTGGCTGCGCCGCATGGACCGGGTAGCCGTCGAGCGGCGTCGCGCGCTCGAGGACCGGGTCGCCCTGGTCGCGCGGTGCGACCTGTTCGACGACGTCTCCGCCGGCACCATCGACCAGGTCGCCGACGCGGCGTCGTACCTCACCACGACGGCCGGCACCGTCGTCGTCGCCGAGGGGGAGCCGGCGGACGCGTTCTACGTCGTCGAGTCCGGGGTGTACGCCGCCGTGGCGCGCGACGCGGAGGGCCGCGAGGTCGAGCTGAGCGAGATGTCCGCAGGAGAGTGGTTCGGCGAGATCGGGCTCATCGAGGCGATCCCGCGCACCGCCACGGTCGTGGTCCGCACGGGCGGTCGCCTGCTGCGGGTCGACGGGACGGCGTTCGTGGACGCGCTGACCCAGGTCGCCCCGTCGCCGGCGCTGCTCAACGGCGCGTCCCTGCGGCTCGGCCGGACCCACCCGAGCCGACCGCTCACCCGGGCCGGGCTGCGCGGTCCCGACGACCCCACCGACGACGGGCGGCCGTGAGGCAGGTGCCGGAACGAGGACGCGGACCGCTCCACGGGAGTACGGGGGTAACTCCGGGAGCGGTCCGCGGCCCCCACCATAGTCATAGATCCTTCAACGACGCCAGACCCTCAGGCGGTCGCGGTCCGGCGCGCCCGCCGCGTCGCCAGCGCCGAGCGCAGCAGGAACGCCGGCGACGGCGGGACCCAGCCGAGCTCGACGGCCTGACCGAGGTCGTCACGGTTGGCCCAGTGCTCGACCATCAGGCCGTCGGCGACCCGGAACCAGTGCGTCTGGGTGGTGGCGAACGTGCGCCCCGTGGGGGCGAAGGCCCGCTCGACGTGCCCCTGCGCGTCGTACACGACGAAGGGTCCGGTGTGCCGCCCGCGCATGACGACGTGCGCCACGACGAGATCGCCCTCGGCCACCACGTCGAGGACCTCCCAGGCGAGGTCGGCGTAGGCGTCGTGCAGCCAGTCGTAGGTGGCGCGCATGGCGGCGCGACCGCGGCCGCGGGCGGCGGGAGGCTCCTGCGCGGCCTCGCGGTTCGTGCACCCGGGGTGCACGACGGTGGCGGCGAACGCGTCGTCCCAGTCCTCCATGAGGCGCAGGCTCCTGCGGGCGAGGTCGTGGGCGGGACTCGTGGTCGGGCCGGTGGTGGGGACGCTGGTCTGCGTGCTCATGGGGGTGCCTTCCTGATAGATTGAATAGAAGTAGGTTCTACTCGATTAGGAGGGGTGTCAACGGGTTATGGCTCGGCCCTACGACAACAGCCGGCGGGAGGCCGCGGCGCGCGAGACGCACGCACGTGTGGTCGAGGTCGCCCACCGGCTGCTGCTGGAGCGCGGCTACGGCGGCTGGACGATGGCCGAGCTCGCCGAGGCGTCCGGCGTCTCGGTCCCCCAGCTCTACAAGACGTTCGGGACCAGGCCTCGCCTGGTGAAGTCGGTGTACGACGTCCGGTTGGCCGGCGACACCGAGCCCGTCGCGATGATCGACCGGCCGTGGGTGCGCGAGCTCCGGGAGCAGCCGGACCCGCGTCTCAAGCTCGCGGTCTACGCGCGAGTGGCCCGGGGGATCGTCGAGCGGGCCGGCCCGCTGCTCGTCGCGCTGCTGGCCGCCGCGCGGGCCGGCGACCCGGACCTCGCCGACCTCGCCGCGACGACCGACCGCGAGCGCCTCTTCGGCGCGACGTCGATCGCCACCCACCTCGACGAGGGCGGCCACCTCGCGGCGGGCCTGTCCGCAGAGCGGGCCCGCGACCTGGTCTGGCTGCACACCGCGCCGGACACCTACCGGATGCTGGTCCTCGACCGGGGCTGGAGCCTCGACGACTACGAGGAGTGGCTGGCCGCGAGCCTGGCGCGGACGCTGCTGGGGTGAGCCGGGGTCAGCGCAGGAGGCGCACACGCAGCCGGTGCAGCTGCGGCATCAGCCCGTAGATCACGATCGGGACGGCGACCGTCGCCAGCACGAAGGTCCGCACGACCGGGTGCAGGGTGTGCAGCCAGCCGCCGAGGGCGAGGTTGAGCGCGGTGAGCGTGGGGAAGACCGCGATCCAGATCATCAGCGCGAGCTGGTGCCTGGTGGGCGGTCCGGGGACGGTGTCGGACATGGTCACTCCTGGTCGGGGGTCGAGGTGGTCGAGGTGCTTCGGGGGCTCGGGGTGAGGCCGTGCCCGAGGTCGCGGACGGCGAGGCGGACGTCGTCGGCGACGAGGTCGGCGTGCAGGGCGATGGCGGCCGCCGAGCCCTGGCCCGCGGCGGTGATCACCTGGGCGCGCGGGTCGACGAGGTTGCCGGCCGCCCACACGCCGGGGACGCTGGTGAGCCCGGTGGCGTCGACCTGCGGCCAGCCGTTCTCGTCGACGACGCATCCGAGCCCGACGAGGAGGGCCGAGTGGGGCACGAAGCGCGGCGGGACGAAGAGGGCGGCCCGGGGGACCATCCGGCCGTCGTCGAGGAGTACGCCGCGCAGGTGGTCGTCCTCGACGACCACGCGGTCGACGGTGCCCTCGACCACGCCGACGGCCCGGGCGAGCAGCTGCGAGCGCTCGTCGACCGAGAGGGTGCCCGGCGGGGCGATGTAGACGAGGTCGTGGGTCCACTGGCGCACGACCTGCGCGTAGCGCACCGCCTCGGGAGTGCCGCCGAGCACGCCGAGCGGCTGGTCGCGCACCTCGTGCCCGTGGCAGTAGGGGCAGTGCAGCACGTCGCGGGCCCAGCGCTCGGCGAGCCCGGGGACGTCGGGGAGCACGTCGCGCAGGCCGGTGGCGACGAGCAGCCGCCGGGCGGGCACCCGCTCGCCGTCGGTCGGCACCACCCAGAACCCGGACGGGCCGTTCGGCAGCAGGGTCGAGACGGCTCCCGGGCGGACCTCGCCGCCGTACGACTCGACCTCGGCCCGCCCGAGCGGCGAGCAGCTCCGAGGGCGGCAGCGCCGTCGCGCGACAGGTAGCCGTGCATGTGCGCGGCGGGCGCGTTGCGGGGCGCGCCGCCGTCGACGACCAGCACCCGTCGACCGGCGCGGGAGAGGACCAGGGCTGCGGAGAGGCCGGCGGCGCCTGCGCCGATCACCACGACGTCGTACTCGTTCATGTCCCCTAGAGTGATCGCCGGCGACGGCATCGCCCACGGCCGTTGCCGTTTCCGGGAACGCGGACGGGAGGGGCGGGTGGACGGCACCGCGGCGATCGCGGCCTCGCTCGACCACGTCGGGCCGCGCCTCAAGCGGCTGCGCACCGCGCGGGGACTGACCCTGACCGCAGTCGCGGGCACCACCGGCATCTCGAAGAGCACGCTGTCGCGGCTCGAGACGGGACAGCGCCGCCCGACCCTCGAGCTGCTCCTGCCGCTGGCGCAGACCTACCGCGTGCCGCTCGAGGACCTCGTCGGCGCGCCGGAGGTCGGGGACCCGCGGGTGCGGCTGCGGCCCGGCCGGGTCAAGGGCCGCACGGTCATCCCGCTGACCCGGCAGCCCGACGGCATGCAGGCGTGGAAGATCGTCGTCCCGACCACGAAGGTGGCGCCGGAGCCGCGTGCGCACGACGGGCACGAGTGGCTCTACGTGCTGTCCGGCCGCCTGCGGCTCGTGCTGGGCGCCGACGACTGGGTGCTCGCCGCGGGGGAGGTGGCCGAGTTCGACACCTCCGTGCCGCACTGGTTCGGCAGCACCGGCGACGAGCCGGCGGAGGTCCTGAGCATCTTCCTGCGGCCGGGCGAGACGATGACGGTGCGGACGCCGGTCAGCGGTCGATGAGCCGCTGCATCGCCTCGGGGTAGCGCTCGCCGACGATCGCGCACCGCGGTGGACGCCTCGTCGAGGCGGGCCAGGTCGTCCGGGGAGAGGTGTACGTCGGCGGAGCCGATGTTCTCCTCGAGCCGCGAGAGCCGGCGGGTGCCCGGGATCGGCACGATCCAGGGGCGCTGCGCGAGCAGCCACGCCAGCGCGACCTGGCCCGTGGACGCGCCGATGCCCCTCGGCGACCTCGCCGACCCGGTCCACGAGTGCCTGGTTGGCCTCGCGGGCCTCGACCGTGAAGCGGGGGAGGGTCGAGCGGATGTCGCCGTCGCCGAACTCCGTCGACGCGTCGACGGTCCCGGTGAGGAACCCGCGCCCGAGGGGGCTGAACGGGACGAAGCCGATGCCGAGCTCCTCCAGCGCTGCCAGGTGGGCCTGCTCCGGCTCGCGCCAGAACAGGGAGTACTCGCTCTGCAGCGCGGTCACCGGGAAGACGGCGTGTGCGCGGCGGATGGTCTGCACGCCGGCCTCGGAGATGCCGAAGTGGCGCACCTTGCCCTCGTCGACGAGCTCCTTGACCGTGCCCGCCACGTCCTCGATCGGGGTGTCGGGATCGACGCGGTGCTGGTAGAGCAGGTCGATCGAGTCGGTGCGCAGCCGCCGCAGGGAGCCCTCCACGGCACGGCGGATGCTCTCGGGTCGGCTGGAGACGCCGACCTGGCGGCCCTGGTCGTCGAAGGCGAAGCCGAACTTGGTGGCCAGCACGACCTCGCCGCGCACCGGCTCCAGGGCGTCGCCGACGACCTCCTCGTTGTCGTAGGGCCCGTAGACCTCCGCGGTGTCGAAGAGGGTGACGCCGCGGTCGACGGCCCCGCGCAGGAAGTCGACCATGGAGCCGCGGTCGGGGGAGGGCCCGAACGACTGGCTGATGCCCATGCAGCCGAGCCCCACCGCCGAGACCTCGAGTCCCGAGCTGCCCAACGTGCGCGTGTCCATGGTTCTCCGTCCTCGTGGCCGACCGGGTCACTGCCGAGGCTAGGCCGTGGCACGCGAACGGACGAGTCATGGAGTCGAAGATTCTTTCGAATATCGTCTCGGGATCTGAGAAGAGAGGGCGGAACTGTCGGTGGTCCCCGGTGTGATGGATCCATGACGACGACGTGGCCGGCCGACCTCCCCGAGGTGGTGGAGCCGCGTGCGGTCGCGGAGGTCGATGTCGTGGTGGCCGAGGCGGTGCGGTCCGGCCGGAGGGCGTGCACGGCGATCACCGAGGCGCCGATCGAGGCGTTGGGCGCGGACGCCTTGGTGGACGCGCTGGCGGCGGTGGCGGGCCTGGAGGCCCAGGTGGCGTCGGTGCGGTCCCGGCTGCTGGTCGAGGCAGACAGGCGGCGCCTCGGCGAGTCCCTCGGTGCGACGGGCACGGACGCCTGGGCGGCGCGGCTGACGGGCTCGACCCGGGCCGTGGTCTCGGGCGGGCTGTGGCTGGCGAGGCTGCTCGAGGAGCGCTACCACCTGACCCGGGAGGCGTTCGCCGAGGGGCAGGTCAACGAGGCGCAGGCGCGGGTCATCGTGACCGCCGCGCAGCGACTCCCGGCGGCCGCGACGCGGGAGCAGGTCGTCGCGGCCGAGGCCGGGCTCGTGGGCAAGGCGATCGCGGGCATGGACCCGCGGCGGCTGCGGATCGCGGCGCGCCGGATGCTGGATGCGGTCTCGGCCGACCTCGCCGACGAGCACGAGGCCACCCTGCTCGAGGCCGAGGAGCGGCGGGCCGAGATCGAGACCTGGATGACCCTGCGCGACAACGGGGACGGCACGTTCGGGGGCCGGTTCGTGATCCCCGAGCTTCACGGCCACCTGTTGACCTCGTTCCTCGAGCGTCTGGGCTCGCCGCGCCGATTCGGGCGCAACCGCGCCGGTGAGGAGGTCCACGACGACACCCTGGTCGGGCACAGCCACCGCTGGAACTGGTCCGAGCAGCTCGGGTCGGCGTTCGTGGAGCTGCTCGAGCACCTGCCCACCAAGGAGAGCGGTGGGTTCGCGCGCTCGTCCGTCGGTGTCCTGGTCCACATCGACCATCGTCACCTCCTCGACGGGCTGGCCTCGGCCGGGCTCGACACCGGCGCCCGGCTCTCCGCAGGGCAGGCCCGACGGCTGGCGTGCTCGGCCGGGATCCTCCCGGTGGTTCTCGGGGGCCGTTCCCAGGTCCTCGACCTCGGACGGGAGCGTCGCCTGCACAGCACTGCGCAGAGGCGGGCCCTCTCCGTGTCCCACGACACCTGTGCCGCCGAGGGCTGCGAGCGCCCCTTCGCGTGGTGCGACGTCCACCACCACCAGCCCTGGTCGCAGGGTGGCGCGACCAGCCTCACCAACGCGGTGCCGCTCTGCGGGCACCACCACCGCCGCGCCCACGATCCCGCCTACCGACATCGGCTGCTGCCCTCCGGCGAGGTCCGCTTCCGCCGGCGACCCTAGGAGGCGACCTCCGTGACGAACCATCAACCAGCGCCGGTCGAGGTGCGAGCTGCGGGCCGACCGGTGGGGCGGTCAGCGGACGGTGAACGACGTCCGCCCGACGGACGTGTACTGGTCGGTGAGCAGGTAGTGCGCGACGTACCTGCCGCGGGGGAGCGGCCAGGGGCTGCCCTGGTGGTCACGACCGAGCACCAGCTCGCCCTCGGTGGTGGGCGGGAGGGCCCCGGCGTCGTGCCCGCCGGTGTAACCCCAGATCAGGTAGTCGTCCGTGTCGGGGTCGGAGGCGCCGGCGCGGTAGACGCCCACCCAGTCCCAGCGGTTCGCGGGACCGTCGGACCAGCGCACGGTGACGGGTCTGCCGACGGCGTACGTCGAGGCGTCCGTGGTCAGCCGGACCTTCGCCGCCCTCGGGCGCACGACGAGCCGGTTCGTCGCCACGACGGTCCCGTCGGCGTCGAGGAGGTCGACGACGTACGCACCGGCGGCCAGGCCGCGGGTCGAGACGACGACCCGTCCCGAGGCGCCGGTCGCGTCGTACGACGCGTCGCTCGGCCCGCTGAGCCGGACCGTGCCGGTGCCGGTGCCGGTGCCGTCGCCGGGCGGCATCCGGTAGTACGCCGTCACCCGGTCGCCCACGGTGGTCATCCGGCTCGAGAGCGCGATCGTGGTGGGGACCGGGACCGGGGTGACCTCGAGCCGCGACAGGACGGCACGGTGGTCCGAGGTCCACCGCGGATAGGCACGGTCGACGCTGCGGGCGGTCTCGCTGCCCGGTCTGCTCCGCTCGCCGACGACCTCGCTGCTGCGCACCTCGACCGGCCCGCCGACGTACGCGAAGTCGATGCGCCGCGGCGATCCCGTGCCGCCCGCAACCCGACCCCAGGTGAAGCCCGGATCGGCGACCGGGTCGGGGTGCGCGACGCGGTAGGAGTCGCGCAGGCCCGCCCTCGTCAGCGCCACGCTGACCGGCCAGGCGACCGGTCCGTGTCCGCCGTTGCGGGATGAGGTGCGCGTGGTCCAGTCGAGGTGCGACGGCTCGTTGAGGTCGCCGGTGAGCAGGACCGGCCAGCCCTCGCCGAGCAGGCGGGTCGCCGAGGGGAGCAGGGTGCGGATCGAGGAGAGCCGCACCGCCCGCTCGGTGGCGAGGACGTCGGCCACGGGTACGCCGCGCTCGAGCCGGTTGGGACCGTCGCGCACGTAGTCGAGGTGGGTGTTCACCAGCGCCACCGCGAGACCGGGTCGGACCTCGATGAGGGCGTAGAGACCGTCCGCACCGGACGGCTCGAGGATCGGGTACTTCGACAGGATCTGCAGGCCGACGTCGTAGTAGGGGTACCCCGCGGCCTCGGCGATCTGCGGGAGCCGGTTGTAGGACTCGAGCACGCCGACCACGTCCGCGTCGATGTCGGCCATCACCGCGTCGGTCGACCGGCTGCCGCCGTACTCCACGTTGAACACCAGCAGGGACAGGGGGACCGGCGATGCCGCCGCCGCGGGGGCGGTCCCGCCGGTGTCCTCGAAGGGGTCCTCGGAGGAGGTGTCGGAGGGGTCCTCGGCAGAGGCGGACGGGCCGGCCGAGGGGCGGTCGGCGGAGCGGTCCGCCGCCGAGCCGCCGGCCGGCGTGCACGCCGCGAGAAGGGCGAGGAGAGCCGCCGCCACGACGCCGGGCAGCGCTCTCGAGAACGCCGGGACCGCCGGGCTGCGTCGCATGCCGCTCCCCATTCGTCCGCCGACCGGTCTGGCTGACTGATCGGACAGTCAGACCGACCCTAGGGCAGCCCGCCGGAGGCGTAAAGACGACGAGAGGACACCACGGTCTCGGGGACAGGGGACCGCCGCTCGTTGCGCGGACGCCAGCCGAGCAGTCGGCGGCTGGACCGGCCGGATGTATCTGCCGACGGTCGGTCGTGCTCTTACTCGCCACGGGCGGGCGGAGGCCACGTCCCGCAGGGGGTGTGCGGACTCGCGTCCACGCCCGGTCAGACAGAGCGGACGGAGCAGCGCATGGACAGGTCGTGGGGATGAGCCAGTCGTCCGTCCTCGCCCCGCTGCCCGCACCGCCCGAGCCGCTCGACCGACCCGGCCTCGCGGTCGGGTTCGGCGTGCTCGGCCCGGTCGTGGTCGGTGCCGCGGGCGACCTCGCCGTGCTGCCGCCGGGCAAGCCGACCACGCTGCTCGCCTGCCTCCTGCTGCGTCCGAACACGGTCGTCTCGACCGAGCGCCTCAAGGCCGCCGTCTGGGACCACCACGCCGAGGGGAACACGGCGCTGCACACAGGGGTACGGCGGCTGCGGCGCCTGCTCCTCGCGCACGGCGTCGGCGGTGACGTCGTCCGCGCCGAGGCGGGTGGCTACCGGATCGCCGTGTCGCCCGACGCCCTGGACCTGACCCGCTTCCGCCGGGGCGTCACGGCGGCCCGCACCGAGTCCGACCCGGCGGCCGAGCTCCTGCTGCTGCGCGACGCGCTCGAGGAGTGGCAGGGCCCGCTGCTGTCGAACGTGACCTCGGACGTCGTGCACCGCGACGAGGTGCCGCGGCTGGTCGAGGAGCGACTCGGCGCCCAGGAGCGCGCGGTCGACCTCGAGCTCGGCCTCGGTCGATGTCGCGAGGTGCTGGCCGAGCTCTGGGAGCTCACCCGGGCGCACCCGGACCGGGAGCGGTTCTGGGAGCAGCTCATCGAGGCGCTCTACCGGACCGGGCGGCAGACCGAGGCGCTCGCGCAGTACCGCGACGTCAAGGGCCACCTGCGCTACCGAGCTCGGTGTCGACCCCGGCCCGGCGCTGCAGCGGCTCGAGCTGACGATCCTGCGCGGCGACCACGTCGCGCCGGAGCCGGCGGTGCCGCTGGTGCGGGCCACGACGGCGCTACCTGTCCCAGGCTCGACCGACTCGGCCCCGGCCCCGGCTCGGGTCACGGCTCCGGCGGCGGCCACCGTGCTCACCCTGCCGCGGCCCGACCTGGCCGCACCCAGCTTCGTCGGCAGGACCGACCTGTGCGCCGACCTGGCCGCGGTGCTCACCGCCGAGTCCGGCCGTGACCCGCACGGTCGTGCTGTCCGGCCCGCCGGGCATCGGCAAGACCGCCCTGGCCGTGCACCTCGGGGAGCGGCTGCGCGACCTCTTCCCCGGCGGCCAGGTGGCCGTCCGCGCGACGGAGCCGGACGGCTCGCCCCGGCCGGTCGAGGACGTCGCCGCCGAGGTCGCCTCCGCGACGGACCCCGCGCTGCCCCGGTTCGTCGTCCTCGACGACGTCGTGGACGCGGACGTGGTGCCGCTCGTCGCCCCGGCCCACCCGCACGACGCCACCCTGGTCACCAGCCGGCTGAGCCTCGCCGGGCTCGCGGCCACCCGGCGCGGCACCCAGGTGCGGCGCGTGGGGCTGCTCGAGCCGGCCGAGGCGCACGCCTTCCTCGCCGAGGTGCTCGGCCTCGAGCGCGTCGCCCGCGAGTGGGACGCCGCGGTGCGGCTCGCCGCGCTGTGCGACCACTACCCGCTGGCGCTGCGGATCGCCTCGACCCGGCTGCTGACCCGGCCGCTGCTGTCGCTGGGCGACTACGCCGAGTGGCTGGCGGCCGACCCGGTCCACCGGCTCTCGCTCGGCGTCGACAACCGCCTCTCGATCGGCTCCGTTCTCGGCGCGTCGCTGCACCGGCTCGAGCCCGAGCTCGCCGAGGCCTTCCTGACCGTGGCGCGCTCGTCGCCCAGCACCGTCCTCGGCCGCGAGGACGTCCTGCACCGGCTCGCCGACGCCGGCTTCCTCGAGGAGGAGCAGCCGGGCCGGTTCGGCATGCACGCCCTGCTGCGGCGCTACGCCGTGAGCACCCCGACCCCAGCCACGACCGAACGGACCGCCCCATGACCACCGACACGACCAGCACCACGGCCAGCACCACGGCCAGCACCACGGCCAGCACGGGGACGGCCGGGCCCGTCACCACGAACGAGCCCGACCGCGACCTGCTCGCGAGCCGGCCCCGGGTGCGCCGCGACATCTTGTTCACCGAGGTGCCCGAGGGCGTGCTGTTCCACGACGCGACGAGCGGCTTCCGCATCCACGGCCGCTCGGCGTACCGCTTCGCCACCCTCGTCGTCCCCGTCCTCGACGGCACCACCAGCGTCGCCGACCTCTGCTCCCAGCTCGGCGAGCAGCAGAGCGCGATGGTCGTGGGGCTCGTGCGCACGCTCTACCGTCGCGGGTTCGCGCGGGCCGTTGCGCCGGTGACGGGCGAGCAGGAGCCGGTGCTGGCCGAGGCCGTACGCCGGCACTTCGACGCCCAGGTCGCGTACGTCGACCACCATGTCGACGACGCCGAGCGGAGGTTCGCGACCTTCCGCTACACCCGGGTCGCGGTCGTCGGCGACGACGAGGTGGCCGGCTGGGCCGCTCGCAGCCTGGTGCGCAACGGCGCCGCCGAGGTCCGGGTGGCCCCGGGGGTCCTCGACGCGGGGCTCGAGCGCGAGGTGGTCGACCTGCGCGTGGCCGGCTGCCCGGTCGACGTACGCAGCGAGCCGGCGCTGGCCGGCCCCGCGACCTGGACCGACCTCGAGGGCAGCGACGTCGTCCTGGTCACGCCGTCCGCCCGGGGGCCGCGGACCCTGCTCGACCTGCTCGAGGCGGGCGTGCCGCGCGGGCGTCGTGCTGCTCCCGTGCTGGCAGGCCGGGGACGACCTCCTGGTCGGTCCGAGCATGCGGGCCGGGACCGTGGGCTGCTGGATGTGCGCGGCCCTGCGCGCCGGCGCCGACCGGCGACCCGGGCGCCGCCGCCGACCTGTGGTCCGGCGTCGCCGGCCACCGCGCCCAGGGCGCGCGCCGCCCCGCCGGGCCGCTGGCCGCGATGGTGGGCAACCTGCTCGGCTACGAGGTCTTCCGG
Organism: uncultured Actinomycetota bacterium; assembly: GCA_963781745.1. Classification (GTDB taxonomy): domain Bacteria; phylum Actinomycetota; class Actinomycetes; order Propionibacteriales; family Nocardioidaceae; genus Nocardioides_B. The sequence continues at coordinate 67,451 of CAWAHH010000005.1, forward strand.
CTCACCACCGGTGCGCTGCCCGGCGAGACCGACGGCAAGGTCGTCGTCCAGGACCAGGACTCGCTCGACGCCGTCGTCGAGCCGCTGCTGCCGCACCCGGCCTGCGCCCTGTGCGCGACCTCCGAGGAGGCTCCGCTGCCGGACGGCCTGCCCGCGCTCGCCGAGCCCGACGCCAGCCCGCAGGCGGGCAGGCCGATGCCGGAGCCGGGCGGGCCCGAGGCCGAGGACCAGCTCGCCACGCTGCGGCCGCCGGATGGCGCTGGTCGGCAGCCGCCTCGGCGTCGTCTCGGACGTCGACGACGACCACCTCCCGCAGACGCCGCTGCGGGTCACCTCCGTGCACCTCGCGCTCGGGCACGGCCGCAGCCGCCGGGTCGCCGCCGTCGACGTGCACAACGTCGCCGGTGCCCGGATCGCCGCGCTCGCCACGGCCGCCGGGGTGTATGCCGACCGGGCGGTCCCGCTCACCGGCGTGCTGCGCGGCGCGGACGCCGTGGCCGCCGCGCGCGATCCTGCCGGCCGTGCTCCCGGAGCGGCTGTCCACGCACAGCGGCGTCGACCCCGACGGGCACCACGGTCACCGCGTGGGTCCGCGCGGCCTCGCTCACCAACGGCCGCAGGGTGCTGGTGCCCGCCGCCGCCGTCATGCCCCACGGCGAGCACAACGGTGCCCGTGCGTTCACGCGTGGCCCTGCGGGGACCGGCGTCGACCCGACGGCCGCGGGCGCGCGGGGGGCGGCGCTGCTGTCCGCGCTGGCCCACGACGCGCTCGTGGAGACGATCCGCGGCCGGCGGACGGCGACCCGGCTGGTGCTCGGCGAGCGCGAGGACGACGCGGTGCTGACCTTCCTGGTCCGCACGGCCGGCCACCTCGGCGTCGAGTCCGAGGTGCTCGACCTCGGCGACGACCTGCCCGCCCCGACCGTGCTGGTGCGCGGGGTCGACCCGCGCGACGGCAGCGCCCTGTGGAGCCTCGCCGCGGACACCACCCGTCGCGCGGCCACCGTCACGGCGCTGCGCGACCTGCTCGGCCGAGTCCAGCTCGCGGCCGCCCTGCCGGGCGAGACCGTCGACGCGGGCGACCCCGTCGTCGCGGACCTCGACCCCCGCACCCTCGCCGGTGGGCGGCGAGCGGCCGTGGCGGGACCGGGCGGTCACGCTGCCGCGCGTCCTCGACGCCTGCGGGACAGGGGATCGAGCCCCTGGTGGTCGACCGGGTCGCGCCCGACCTGGCGGCTGCGGGCCTGTCCGTGGCGCGGGTCCTGCTGGCCCGTCACGCGGCCGCCCGGGGGTCCCGGTGAGCGCAGACCTCCTGCTCGCCCCGCCCGCGACCGAGGAGGTGTGGGGGCGCACCCGGCACGACCTCGCGGCGATGGTCGCGCGCGGGCTCGCGTCGTGGGGCCGTCGCGTCCGGGTGGACGTGCGCGCGCTCGGCGCCGCGGACGCGCACGCCGCGGAGCGAGGGACCGCGACGGACGCCGGCACCACCGACGGTGAGCCCGGAGCGGACCTCACCGTGCACCTGACGGGAGGCGAGGCGGTCCTGGGGCCCTTCGCGGGGACGGAGAACGACGCGGGCCGCGCGTGCCCGCGCTGCCTCGCCCGGCGCTGGCAGGCGCTGCGCCCGCAGGAGCTGCGGGACGGGCTCGAGCTCGGCGGACGCGTCGCGGCCCGCCGGCGAGCCTGCGGTGGTCACGGCGTTCGTCGCCGACCACCTCGCCGCCCTCACCGCCGCGCACCGGCCGGCCGGTCCGGCGCCGGCGTCGGTCTACGCGGTCGACGTCGACAGCCTGGCCGTGCGGCACCACACGATCCTGCCGGACCCGGAGTGCCCGGACTGCTCGGCACCACCGAGCGACCGGAGTCGACCGATGACACTTCGGTCCACACCGAAGCGTCGCCCGGCCGACTTCCGGCGTCACCGACCTGATGGACCTCGACCTCCCCCTGGACGCGCTGGCCAACCCGGTGTGCGGCGCGGTCTCGGCGAGCGTGCTGCCGGACCTCTCCTCGGTCTCGACGGCCGCGACCGTGGGCTCGTTCACCACCCGGTCGGGAACCTACCTGCGGCAGACGATGTGGGGCGGCCACGCCGACTCCTACGCCGCCAGCAGGCGGATCGGGGTGCTCGAGGGCCTGGAGCGGTACGCCGGGGTGCGGGCCCGCTCGGGCACCCGGACGACGTACGCCTCGCTCGACGACCTGGGCGACGCCGCGCTCGACCCGCGCGACTGCGGTCTCCACCGGCCGGCCTTCTACGACGCGCACCCCGAGGTCGACCCCTTCGACCCGGCCCGGCCGGTGGGCTGGGTCGAGGGCTGGTCCCTGCGCGACGACCGGCCGCTGTGGGTGCCGCAGGTGCTCGCCCACTACCAGACGCCGGACCAGCGGCGCCGGTTCGTGCAGTCCACGTCGAGCGGCTGCGCGACGGGAGGCTGCCTCGAGGAGGCGGTCTTCCACGGCCTGATGGAGGAGGTGGAGCGCGACGCGTTCCTGCTCGCGTGGTACGCCGGGCTCTCGCTGCCCGAGATCGACGTGCGCTCAAGCACCCGGCCCGAGACGCGGACGATGGTGGACCGGCTCGCGATGTACGGCTACGACGCGCGCTTCTTCGACACCCGGGTCGGCTTCCGGATCCCGGTCGTCACCGGGGTCGCGGTGCGGCGCGACGGCGGGCTCGGCGCGCTCGCCGTCGGCGGCGGCGCGAGCCTGGACCCGGAGGCCGCGCTCGCCGGCGCGCTGTGCGAGATCGCCACCGACGCGGTGAACCTCCGCCAGCGCACCCTGCGCGACGAGGACCGGCTGCGCGCGATGAGCCGCGACTTCGACCTCGTCGCCGAGCTGCACGACCACCCGCTCGCGTTCGGCGTCCCGGAGATGGCCGCGCACGCCGCCCACCTCGTGAGCGCCCGCACCGAGCCGCGCTCGATCGCGACGACGTACGGCGACCGGCTGCCGCCGCTCTCGACGGACCTGCGCGAGGACCTCCGCTGGTGCCTCGACGAGGTGACGTCGCAGGGCTTCGACGTGGTCGTCGTCGACCAGACGCTGCCCGAGCAGCGCCGGCTCGGCCTGGCCACCGTGAACGTGACGGTGCCCGGCCTGGTGCCGATCGACTTCGGCTGGGACCGCCAGCGCGCCCTGCACCACCCCCGGGTGCGCACCGCCCCGCAGCGCGGCCGGGCTGCTCGACCACGACCTGACCGAGGCGGACCTGCACCGGGTCCCGCACCCCTTCCCGTGAGCGGACCATGACCGATGACCTCGAACGACCCCAGACGACCGCCCACGCCTACGCCCACGACATCCAGTGGCGCGGCCGGGTGCCGATGGAGCCCGCCGACTTCGCGCCCGACTGGCCGGACCGGCCGCGCAAGTGGAAGCACTACGCCGGCGTGGAGTCGGTCCCGCTGCCCGACGCCGCGCCGGGCACGGTGGCCGACGGCCTCGACCTCCCCGGCGCGTACGTCGGACCGGGCGCGGGCCTCACGCTGCCCCTGCTCGGCGGGATGCTCCGCGACACCTACGGGCTGGTGGGCCGGCGGCTCGCCGTGCAGGCCAACACCGACCTGGCCGCGCTGCCGGCGTACCCCAAGGCGAACTGGTACCGCGGCGCCGCGTCGGGCGGCGGGCTCTACCCCGTCACCGTCTACTGGGTGGCCGGGCCGGGCGCCCCGGTCCTGCCGGGGGTCTACCACTACGCGCCGCACCAGCACGCGCTGCGCCCGCTGCTCACCGGCGACGTGACCGGCGAGGTGCGCGCGGCGCTCGGCCCGGACGAGGGAGCCGAGGAGACGGGCGACGGGTTCCTGGTGCTCGGCGTGAAGTACTGGCAGAACGCCTTCAAGTACAACAGCTTCTGCTTCCACGCCGTCAGCATGGACGTCGGCGCCGCGACCCAGGCGCTGCGCACGTGGGCCCGCGCGGCCGGCCTGGCGGCGGAGCCGGTGTGGTTCTTCGACGAGCCCCGCCTCGCGCACCTGCTCGGCGTCGACGACACCGAGGGCGTGTTCGCGGTGGTCCCGCTCGGCACGGGGGCGGATGCCTCGGAGCGGCCCGGGCCGGCCCGGCCCCGCGTCGCGCACACCGACACCGAGCGGTCGCGCCGGGTGCTCACCTTCGAGCGCGTCGAGCAGATGCAGCGCGCCACCCGCCAGGACCACCCGGGCCGTCCCGCTCCGGACGCGCTCGCCGCGGCGGCCCTGCGACCGCGCGACACGCTCGGGGACGGCTCGCCGCCCGCTCGTGCTGCCGCGTGCGCACGACCTGACGATGCCGCTGCGCGACACGCTGCGGGCCCGCCGCAGCAGCTTCGGGCGCTTCGACCCGCACACCCCGTTGACCGGCGAGCAGCTCGCCACCTCGCTCGCCGCCGCGGCGGCCGCGGCCCGCGACACCCTCGGCGCCGACGACCTCGTGGGGCTCTACGTCTTCGCCAACCACGTCGAGGGCGTCCCGGCGGGCTGCTACGTGCACGACGCGGGCGCGCTGCGGCGGGTCGCCTCTGCGCCTCCGGGCGCCCCGGGCTCGTTCCTCCAGCGCAACTACTTCCTCGCCAACTACAACCTGGAGCGGGCCGGCGCGGTCGTCGTACCCACCGTGCGCACGCACGCCGTCCTCGACGCCGTCGGCGACCGCGGCTACCGGCTCGTCAACGCAGCCGTCGGCGCGGTCGCGCAGAACGTCTACGTCGCCGGCGCCGCCCTCGGTGTCGGCGCGGGCGTGGCGCTCGGCTTCGACAACGTGTCCTACGTCAAGCACCTCGGCCTGCCGGACGGCGAGATGCCCCTCCTGATCATGCTGCTCGGCGCCGAACGGCCCGGGTCCGCCGACTTCGACTACCCCCTGGTGCGACCATGACGACCTCCCTGCCCCGTGACCTGTCCCGTGACCTGCCCCGTGACCTGCCCCGCGACCTGCCCCGTGCCGTGTCCCGGAGCCTCCCGCGCGACCGCTGGTCGCTGTCCCAGGACCTGATGCTGCGTGTCGCCGGCCTGCCCGTACAGGCGCTCGACGCCCTCGCCTGCCCGGCCTCCTCCGCCTGGGCCGACGACGTGCTCGACGCCGAGGAGGCCCTGACCGCACTGGCCGACCGGCTCAGCGACGAGCTCTCGCACGTCGTCGGCGGGCTCGGCGAGCCGGGCGACCAGCAGGACCGCCGCGACCTGCTGCGGCTGCGCCGCGACGTGCACAACCTGCGCCGCCCGCACGCACCGGCCGCCGCGCTCGCCCTGGTGGCGCGCACCGCCCCGGCCTCCTCGCCGGCGCTGGTCCGGTGGCTCGCCGACCACGAGCGCGCTCGACGCGCTCCGCGCCGGCGGCGAGGAGCTGCTCGGCGCCGAGGTCGACCGCGCGCGACGAGCGCTGCGAGGACTGCTGACCGACCCGCGGATGCGGAACGGGCTGCTGCTCGCGTCGCCCGAGCTCGAGTCCCGCCTCGACGAGTACGCCGGCGCGGGGTCGGCGCTGCCCGCGAAGCGGGCGCGCAAGGTCGAGCGGTCGGCGGTGCGGTACGTCGCCCGGGCGGCGGTGAAGCCGAGCCCCTTCAGCACGTTCACCGGGGTGGCCCACGGGCGCCTCGTCGACGGCGGCCCCGCGCGGCAGCACGTGCCGGCCGCCTGGACCAGCCGGGTGCGGCTGAGCGTGGTGGCGCTCAGCCGCCTCGCCGACGCGGTGCTCGCCGACCCGGCCCGGCGCGCCGACCTGCCCGTCGTACCCGCCTCCGGCTGGGGCCGCGACGCCGAGCGGGTCCGCTACGTGCGCCGCTCGCTGCACGCCGGGGACGCGGCCGCGTCGGTGACCTTGGACTCCGCCCGGGACCAGCTGTTCTTCCTGCGCCGCAGCGACATCCTCGAGGACCTGCTCGCCGTGGTCTCGCAGCAGCCCGCACCGCTCGGACGGGACGTGGCGGCCTGGCTGGCCGACCGCCTCGACGCGCCGGCGCAGGAGTGCGAGCACTACCTCACGACGCTGCTCGAGCTCGGCATGCTGCAGGTGCCCGCGCTCGCGACCGACGTGCACACCGCCGACCCGCTGCGCGCGTTCCAGGCGTCGCTGCGCGACCTGGCCCGGCCCTGGGCGCACGACCTCGCCGACGTCCTGGACGGCGCGGTCCGCTGCCTGGACGCCTACCCGGCCGCGGACCCGGGGCTGCGCCGGGCCCTGCTCGGCGGGTTGCGGCACGCCCTCGGCGCCGGCGATGGAGCAGCTCGGGGCGTCGCCGTCCCTGCTGCCGAGCACCCTGGTCTACGAGGACGTCCGGGTCGCCGGCGAGCCGGTGCCGCTCGACGCGGGCGCCTGGCGCGACCGGGTCGCCGCGCCGCTGCGGTCGCTGGAGCGGGTGCTGCCCGCGTTCGACCTGACCCTGCGGCACCGGCTGACCCTGCAGGCCTTCTTCCTGGCCCGCTTCGGCCCCGGCGGCCGGTGCGAGGACCTGCTCGGCCTCGTCCACGACTTCCACGAGGACATCTACGACGAGTACCAGTCCTACGTCGCCCGCACCCCCCGCACCGACGACGACGGCGGCCTCGCCGGCGACCCGAACTGGCTCGCCAGCACGACGATCGCGTCGCTCGACACCGCCCGGCGGATGCTGGCCGAGGGCCTCGGGCGCGCGGTCGCCGCACGCCCCGACGCCGACGAGGTCGAGATCGGCCGCGGACCTGCTGGACGCCGTCGCCGAGGAGCTCGCCGGCGCCGCACCCGCCTTCACCTCGACGACGCACTTCCTGCAGGCCGCCGGCGACCTCGTCGTGCACAACAGCGCCTACGGCGGCGTCGCGTTCCCCTTCAGCCGCTTCACGCACTGGTACGACGACGGGCTCGGCCGGTCGCTGCGCGAGCGGGTGCGACGCCATCGCGCCGGCGGGCGCCGTGCTCGCCGAGGTCACCGGCGGGCCGGCCACCACGCAACCTCAACCTGCACACGCGCGCTCACCGACCACGAGATCGTCTGCCCGGGCGAGAGCGCACCTCGCCGACGAGGAGCACCGGATCCCGCTGGACGACCTCGTCCTCGAGCACGACGACGCGGGCGACCGGCTCGTGCTGCGCTCGCGCTCGCTTGGGCGCGAGGTCGTGCCGGTCTACCTGGGCTACCTCGTCCCGCTCGCGCTGCCCGCGATCGCGCGCACCCTGCTGCTGCTCTCGCCGACCGCGATGCACTGGCTCGACCCCTGGGGCGGCGCCCCGCCCGCCACCGTCCGCGACGGCGTCGCGCACCGGCCCCGGGTGCGGATCGGGCCGCTGGTGCTGCGCCGGCGGTCCTGGACGCTGGCGCGTCCGACCTGGCCGACCTGCGGGACCTGGGCGCGCGCCAGGCCCGGCCCGCGGACGACCTGCTCGCCTGGCAGCGCTGGCGGCGCCGGCACGGCCTGCCCGCGGCAGGTCTTCGCGACCGTCCGCCCGGCCCGCGGTGCGCCCAGCCGGGCCCCGCCCCAAGCCGCAGCTGCTCGACCTCGGCAGCCCGCTGTCGCTGGCCGCCTTCCGCGACGGCCTGAACGCCCCCGGGGCGACGGTCGAGCTGACCGAGCTGCTGCCCGACCGCCGACCAGGCGCACGTGCGCTCGCCGCTGGGCGACCACGTGGTCGAGCTGGCCGTGGAGACGGCGGGGGCGTGGGCGCGGGCGCGCCCGGTGCTCCGCTCGCAGCTCGACCGCCGCAGACGACGAGATGAGAGGGTGGCGCTGTGACGACCACGACCGGATGGCTGGCCATGCACATCTACTACGCGGCCGACCGCAGCCGCTGCTCACCAGTGCGTCGCGCCGCTGGTCGACGACCTGAACCGGGACGGGCTGCTGGCCGGGCACTTCTTCATCAACTACTGGCTGGAGGGGCCGCACGTGCGGCTGCGGCTGCGGCCGGCGAGCCGCCGAGGCCGAGCCCGAGGTGCGCCGCCGCGCCGAGCAGGCGGTGACGCGTTCCTGCGCCGCCGGCCGGCGCTCTACGAGGTGCAGGCCGGCTTCCTTCCGAGCTCTACAACACGCTGTTCGACCTCGAGCTCCCCGACGAGGAGCGCGACGCAGCACATCGGCCCGGACGGCCGGATGACTGGTGCGGCCCAACAACAGCTTCGCCTACCTGCCCTACGCGCCCGGAGTACTCCAAGTACGGCGGCCCGGCCGGCGTCGAGCTCGCCGAGTGGCACTTCCAGCACTCCAGCGACCTGGTGCTCGAGGCGATGCGCACCCTGAACCTGCACCTGCGCACGGTGACTGCTGGGCACCTCCGCCCAGCTGATGATGGTGATGGCCGCGACCTTCGTGCCCGACGGCGACGACGCTGGCGGCGTACCTGCGCCGCTACTACGAGTTCTGGCACCGCACCTTCGCCGGCACCGACCTGGTGGGCGAGCGCGACTACGGCGACGACGGCGGTGCCGGCGGCCGGGCTGGCCGACCGGTTCGCCCTGGTCCGCGAGGCGCGTCGCGACCGGGGAGCTCGAGCGGCTGCCGCGGATGCTGGTCGCCTGGGCGGAGCACTGCCGCGAGCTGCGCGACCGCGTGACGGCCCTGGCGCTGGGCGGGGGCCTGGTCTTCCGGTCCTGGGACGGGACCCGCGACGAGCGCGTGCACGACCGTCGTCGACGCGCAGACCCGCCTGCTCTCGCCGTACCTGCACATGACCAACAACCGGCTGCACATGACGATCCGCGACGAGGCGTACCTCTCCGCCCTGCTCGCGCGCAGCCTGCGCGCGGAGGTGCTGCGATGACGGCGCTCGAGACCACCACGACCCCGTGACCGGTGACGACCCCGGCCCGGTCGCGAGCCCGACGCCGCGGACGCCGGTGCCGCGCCACCGCCGGCGCGCCGGCGACCTGATGGCGGCCGCGCCCGCGGCTGCGTCCCGACGTGGTGTTCGGCTCGGTCCAGCACCGCGGGCCGGTGCGCGTGCACCCGCTGCGCGTCGGCGCGACCGGGCAGACCCTCGAGGTCGGCGTCAAGGAGCACTTCGTGATGGGCCGCCTCGACGGCTCCCGCACGCTGGGTGAGGTCGGGCGACGGCCTACGAGCTCGAGTTCGGGGCGGTCCTGACGCCGGCGTACTGGGGCCAGGTCCTCGGGTCGCTGCACCGCGCCGGCCTGCTCGCCGTCCCGGGCACCGACGGGTCCGAGGTGTCGGCGACCGGGCCGGCCCGCCGCCTCCGCGGCGGACGGCACGCGCTGCGCCTGCCCCGCCCGCCCGGCCGCGCCCGCAGCGTGCCGGTCGTCCGCCGGCCCGAGCCGCTGCTCGACGCCGTGCTGCGGGCGACGCGGGCCGCCTTCTCGCCGTGGCTCGCCGTGCCGCTGGGGCTGGCGGTCGTCGCGATGCTGGTGCTCGTCGCCGCGCACCTCGGCGGCCTCGCCGACCAGAGCGTGCGGCTGCTCCGGCAGCCGGGTCCGCTGCTGCTCGTCGGCCTCGCGTCCTGGCTGCTCGTCGGCCGTCCACGAGCTCGGGCACGGCGTCGCCGCGCGGCGCCACGGCGTGCCCGTGCTGCGAGATCGGGGTCCGCTGGCTGCCGCCGCTCGTGATGCCCTACTGCCGCACGGACGGCTACCTGCACCTCCCGCGGCGCCGCTCGCAGGCGGTCATCGCGGCGTCCGGCGTGCTGGTCGAGCTCGCCCTGCTGCGTGCCGGTGGCCGCGGCGTGGTGGTGGCTGCCGGCCGGGGCCACCTCCGACGCCCTCGCCGCCCTGCTGCTGTGGGGGATCGGCCACTCGCTGCTCAACCTGGTGCCGGTCCCGCCGCTGGACGGCTACCGCCTGCTCAGCCACGCGTTCGGCGTGACCGACTACGCCCGCCAGGCCGGCCTCTTCGTCATGCTGCGGTCCCGCCGAGACCCCCGGGTGCAGGCGTACCCGCGCCGCGCGCGGATCGCGTACGTCGCCTACGCGGCGCTCCTGGTCGCGACGGTCGCCTCCGCCGCCGGGCTGCTGCTGTGGACGTCGTACGCCTGGCTCGGCGGGACCGGTGTCGCCGCCACGGCCGCCGGCCTCGTGCTGGCCGCGGTCGTGCTGGCACAGGTCGGCCGTCGCGCGGTGCGGCGGCGGGCCGCCGCGCACACCCCACCCCAACGGACCCCGACGCAGGCACCGCCACAGGCACCGACACACGTCCCGGCGACTCCGGCCGCGGGGGCCACCCCCGGGCCGCAGCCGCGACCCGCTGTCGTCACCCCGCCGGACCAGAGGGCCCCGGCGCTCGTCCTCGACGGCGTCGTCAAGGCGTACGGCGGACGGCGGGCCGTCGACGGGGTGCGGCTCGAGGTCGCGACGCGGCGAGTTCTTCGGGCTGCTCGGGCCCAACGGCGCCGGCAAGACCACCCTCGTCGAGATCGCCGAGGGGCTGCGCGAGGCCGACGCGGGGACGGTCTCGGTGCTCGGCGAGAACCCGTGGCCGCGCCGGACTCGCGCTGCTGCGCCGGATCGGCGTGCAGACCCAGAGCGCCGGCGTTCTTCGTGCGGCTGACCGCCCGCGAGCACCTGCGCACGGTGGCCGCGCTCTACGGCCTCGACCACGAGGCCGCCGAGGACGCGCTGCACCTCGTCGGCCTCGGACGGCAGGGCGGCACCCGCGCGAGACCGGCTCTCCGGCGGCCAGCAGCAGCGGCTGGCCATCGCCTCCGCGCTCGTGCACGAGCCGGAGCTGATCTTCCTCGACGAGCCGACCGCCAGCCTCGACCCGCAGGCGCGGCGCGAGCTGTGGTAGGTGCTGCGCGACCTGCACGCCGGCGGTCGCACCATCGTCTACACCACCCACCACCTCGACGAGGCCGAGGCGCTGTGCACAGGGTCGCGATCATGGTCGGCGGGTCGGGGTCGCCGCCCGGGCGCGCCGTACGACCTCATCGACCGAGGCGGGCGCTGCCGACCCGGCTGATGGTCGCGCCGCGCGACGCGCTGTCCCTCGACGCGGCGCGCGCCCTGCCGCGGACGTCGTGTCGGCCGTGCGTCGAGGGACCGTCCGCTGGTCCTGGAGACCCACGACAGCCGGCCAGGTCCTCGCCGGGCTCGACGCACGGGGCTGCGCGGCGTCCAGACCCGCACGCCCACCCTCGAGGACGTCTACCTCGACCACGGATCCCGGATCGGAGACGTGCACGCGATGAGCGCCTACGCCGCCCTGACCCGGCCGGCTACGCGGGCGTACATGCGCGACAAGTCCACCCTGTTCTTCACCTTCGCGTTCCCGCTGGTCTTCCTCGTGGTGTTCGGGCTGATCTACGCCGGACCAGGCTGACCGGGCAGCAGCCCTACATCCAGTACATCGCGCCCGGCGTGCTGTCATGGGGCGTGGCCAACGCCGCGGTGTTCGGCGCGGCGTTCACGCTGATGCAGTGGCGGCGCGACGACCTGCTGCGGCTGATCCGGATGACGCCGACGCGGCTGCCGCGGTGCTCGCCTCGCGCGACGTCGCTGGCGCTGGCGATCGCGGCGCTGCAGGCCGTGCTGTTCGTCGGCCGTGGCGATGCTGCCGGTCTTCGGGCTGCGAGCCGGCAGCGGCACTGGCGCTGCCGGTCCCGGTGCTCGTCGCCGGGGTCACGGCGTTCCTGGCGGTCGGCGTGCTCGTCGGCGTCCTTCGCCGACACACCCGAGGCGGTGGCCGCGATCGCCAACTGCCTGATGGTGCCGATGGCGTTCCTGTCCGGCTCGTTCATCCCGATGGACGTCGATGCCCGTCGTGGCTGCAGCAGCGTCTCGCGGGTGCTGCCGCTGCGCTACCTCAACGACGCCGCTCCGCGCCGCGCTGAGCGGGCAGGACGCGGCTCCACGGTCGCGCGTGTCCTCCGGCGTGCTGCTCGGGTTCGCCGTGGTCGGGCGCTGGTGCTGCTGCGGGTGTTCCGGCTGGAGCGTGCGGCAGTGACCACGACGCCCGCGACCGGACCGGCGCCCGGCGCCGTCGTCGGCGCCGCTCGCCGGCTGGAGGCGGCCGCCCTGGCACGCGGCCCTGGGGCGAGCCCGTGGTCGCCGCTCGGCGCGGTCGACCTGTCCGAGGCGGCCACGGCGGCCGACCCGCACGCCGGCGCGCGGGCCCGCGCCCGGGTGCACCTCACGGCGGACGCCGTGGTCGTGGGCCCGTGGGGCGGTCCGCCCGGCGGCGACGAGCGCCGCCTGCGGGCGCTGCCTGGCGATCCGGTGGCAGCGGCTGCGCGCGCGCTCCGAGCGCGACGCCCTGGAGACCGGCGCAGCGGGCCGGCGTACCCGACCGGGGGCCGGCGCCCACGGCCTTCGTCGCGGACGCGGTCCGCGGCGCTGCTCGACGCGACCCGGCGCGGTGCCCCGACGCCGCGGGTGACCCGGCTCGACCTGGCCACGTGGACGGTCCGGACCGTCGGAGCTGCTGGCCGAGCCCGCTGTGCCCCGAGCACGCGCGGCACCGCGGCCTGCCTCCCCGCCCGTCCGGCTGGTCCCGCGACCGCGGCCGGGCACCGGCTCGGACCGGCTGCGCCCGGCGTCGGGCTACCGGCTGCCCGTCCGGCGCGCTGGCCAACCCGGTCTGCGGGGTGCTCGGGACCGGTGGTGGCGCACGACCTGTCGCGCCCACCACGGCGGCCGTGAGCGGCCACGCGTTCGAGCGGGCCCGCGACGGGCTGCACGACATCGGCTGGAGCGGCAAGGCGAACTCGTTCGCCGCCAGTCGCGACCTCGCGTTCCTGGAGGGGCTGGAGCGCTACGCCGGCACCCGCCCGCGCGGCGACCGGTCCGTCGTGGTGGGCTCGCTCGCCGAGCTGGGCGATTCGGCCCTCGACCCGCGTTCGTGCGGGGTGTACCCCGCCTCGACGTACGACCTCGACCCGACGCTGCGGCGCTTCTCGCCCACCGAGACGATGCGCTGGGTCTGGGGGCACTCGCTGCGCGACGACCGGCCGATGCTGGTGCCCGAGCGGTCGGCCTACTACTGCGGTGGGCTCGGCGGCCGACGACTTCGTCTTCGAGTGCTCCAACGGCTGCGCGACCGGCAGCTGCCTGGAGGAGGCCGCGCTGTTCGGGCTGCTCGAGCTCGTCGAGCGGGACGCGTTCCTGCTCGGGTGGTACGCCGGCGCGCCGACCACCGAGATCGACCTCGCGACGCGTCCCCGGGGTGCGACCGCTGCTCGACCGCGCCGACCTGCACGGCTACGACGTGCACGTCTTCGACAGCCGGGTCGACCTGGCCGTGCCGGTGGTGACGGCGCTGGCGGTCCGCCGCGACGGCGGCCCCGGCACGCTCTCCTTCGCCGCGGGTGCCGCGCCTCGACCCCGGACGCGGCGGTGGCGGCGGCGCTCTGCGAGGTGCTGACCTACCTCCCGCACCTGCGCCACGAGGTCGGCGCTGCGCCACGACGAACTCGCGGCGATGGCCGCCGACTTCGACCGGGTCGTCGACCTGCGCGACCACGCGCTGCTGTTCACGCTGCCGTCGCTCGCGCCGGCACGCGCGCGCGTAGCTGGAGCCCGCGCGGCGGGTCACCTTCGAGGAGGCGTACGGCGTCCCGGTGCGACCGGCCCGGCGCCGGCGACCTGCTGGAGGACCTCCGCGACCTGGTCGGCCAGGTGGCCGCCGCGGGCTGCGACGTCGTCGTGGTCGACCAGACCACGCCCGAGCAGGCCCGGCTGGGGCTGCGCACCGTGCGGACCCTGGCCCCCGGGCTGCTGCCGATCGACTTCGGCTGGCGGCGGCAGCGCGCGCTCGCGATGCCCCGGCTGCGCACCGCCCACCGGCGCGCCGGCCTGCGCGCCTCCGACCTCGCCGACGCGGACCTGCACCGGGTCCCGCACCCGTTCCCGTGAGCACGCTCCTCGACGCGGTCGAGCCGCTGGTGGCGCCCGCGGTCGGGCTCTACGTCGACCTGCACCGGCACCCCGAGCTCTCGGGGGCCGAGCGGCGGACGGCCGGACGGCTCGCGGCGTGGCTGCGCGAGGACGGCTTCGAGGTGACCGCGGGCGTCGGTGGGCACGGCGTCGTCGGCCTGCTCCGCAACGGGCCCGGCCCGACGGTGCTGCTGCGCTGCGAGCTCGACGCGCTGCCGGTGCGCGAGGACACCGGCCTGGCCTATGCGAGCCGGGCGACTGTCCCCGGACCGGACGGGCCGACGCCGGTGATGCACGCCTGCGGGCACGACCTCCACGTGGCCGCGGCGGCCGGCGCGGCGCGGCTGCTCGCCCGGACGCGGGAGGCCTGGCAGGGCACGGTGATGGTGGTCGGCCAGCCTGCGGAGGAGACCCTGTCAGGGGCCCGCGCGATGCTCGAGGACGGGCTGTTCGATCGGTTCGCGCAGCCGACGGTCGTGCTCGCCCAGCACGTGGCGCCGCTGCCCGCGGGCATGGTCGCGCACGGCGCCGGGCCGGTGCTCGCGGGCAGCCTGACGCTGCGGGTGGTGCTGCACGGACGCGGCGGTCACGCGGCCGCCCCGCACGACACCGTCGACCCGGTGGTCGTCGCGGCCGCCGTCGTGATGCGCCTGCAGACGATCGTCGCGCGCGAGGTGTCGCCCGCCGACCAGGTGGTCGTCTCGGTCGGGCGGGTGCGCGCCGGCGCCGTGGGCAACGTGGTGGCCGACCGGGCCGAGCTCGACGTCACGGTCCGCGCGCTGACGACTGCCTCGCTGGCACGCGCGGAGTCCGGCGTACGACGCATCGTGGCCGCCGAGGCCGCGGCCTCCGGGTGCGAGCGCGACCCGGACGTCGTGGAGCTCAGCCGGTCCGCCCCGCTGGTCCCCGACCCCGACGCCGCCGCGCAGGTCGCGGCCGCGCACCGGGCCGCCCTCGGCGCGGTGCGGGTCACCGGCTGGCCGCCCTCGATGGCGAGCGAGGACGTCGGCCTGCTCGCCGCGCCGCCCGGGCGTCCGGCCGTGCCGCTCGTCTACTGGGTGCTCGGCGGGACCGGCCCGCGCGCGTGGTCGGCGGCGGCCCCGGACGGCACGGCCGCCGAGCGGCTCGCAGCCCTTCCGGCCAACCACTCCTCGCTGTTCGCGCCCTCGCCCGGCCCCGCGCTGCACACGGGCATCGCGGCGATGGTCGCGGCGGCCGGGCCCTGGCTGGCGCCGGGGGCCCGCGCATAGGCGCGGGCAGGCACGGGCAGGCACGGGCAGGCATCGGAGTGGGGCCGCCGGACGACGCGAGGCGCGGAGGTCCGGCAGGGGGTTCCCCCGGACCTCCGCGCCTCGGCGCCGCGGGTCAGGCGCAGGTGCTGCTGGTGGTGCTGGAGCAGCTGCTGGTGCTGCAGGAGCTGATCGCGAACAGGTCGTTCGCGTCGGCGTAGTCGGCGATCTCGAAGGTCTCCGACTCCAGCTGCGAGATCTCTCGCGTGAGTGAGTCGAGCTTGTGCGTGCTCATGGTCCACCTCCCTTCAGGCGGTCGACGGGCCGTCCGCCCGCAACGGGCGTGGGCCGGGTGCGGTCAGGCCGAGCAGCTGGTCGTGCTCGTGGTGCTCGAGCAGGTGCTCGAGATCAGGAACAGGTCGTTGGTCTCGGCGTAGTCCGAGACCTCGAACGTCTCCGACTCGAGCTGCAGGATCTCCGACGAGAGCCGGGTCAGGTCCTTGCTCGTCATGGGTGCCCCCCTTCGGTGTGTGGCGTGCGCCGGGACGTCCGGCACACCACCAGTCCACCAACGCGCCCTGTCACCCCACTGGCACGGCACTGGCACGGCCCTGTCACGGCCCTGGCACGGCCCTGTCACGGCACTGCCATCGCGCTGACACCTCGCTGACATGCCGCGGGGACGGCTCAGGCGGGCTGCCAGAGCTCGACCCGGTTGCCCTCCGGGTCGGTGACCCAGCCGAAGCGGCCGATCCCCTCGACGTCCTGGACCTCGTGCGCCACGTCGGCGCCGCGCTCGCGCAGCTGGGCGAGCATCGCGTCGAGGTCGCGGACCCGGAAGTCGAGCATGCTGCCCTGCTCGCGGGACCCGAGGTAGTCGGTGTCGGCCTCGAAGGTCGCGAACACCGTCGGCCCGGCCGGCTGCTGCCACAGCCCGTGCTCGTCGACGTCGAGCCCGAGGCAGTCGCGGTACCACGCCCCGAGCGCCTCCGGGTCCGCCGCCCGGAGGAAGTAGCCGCCGATCCCCGCCACGCGCTCCATGCCGCCAGGGTGCCAGAGCCGGCGGCGCGCTGGGTACGCCGTCGCCTTCAGCGCGCTGAGCGCAGTACCCGGCGGACCACCGAGCGGGTGTCGTCGGACGCGTAGACGGCGTAGTCGCCGGCGTAGGCGTACCCCGCCCACGTCGGGCTGTCCGGCCCGTCGGCCCGGCCGGCCCTCCGCACGCCGGGCCCGTGCGCCGGGTCGAAGGTCGCGGAGCCGTAGAACGAGACGCCGCCGCCCTGCCCGCATGCCGGTCCACCCGCGGGACCCCAGTGCTCGAACCCGAACTCGCAGTCGTCCATGTCCGCGTGCTCCCACGACGCGGGTACGTCGACCCGCACGCCGTCGTGCTCGATCGTCGTCCAGCCGGACCGGGCCGGCACGGCCGAGTCGACCCCGGGGTCCTGCGGTCCGCGCGTCGCGAGCCACAGCGCCACCGCGGCGACGAGCGCGACGACGGTGGCGGCGGCGACGAGGAGCCGGGCGCGGGTCGAGGTCGGCAGGGCGGTCATGGTGCCGGTCTGACGCGCCCGGCCCGGGTCCGGTTCCCTCCGGGATCGCGGAGGGGGGTCAGGACGCCCGGCGCCCGTCGGTCCGGGCCGAGCGGACCAGCACGGCCGCCACGAGGAGCAGCCACGCGCACCAGAGCACGTAGCCGGCGAAGTTGGTCAGGCTCGCGGCCTCGACCAGCGGGATGACCACGCCGGTCGCGATCAGCGCCGCGGCGACGTACCCGACGACCGCGAGCCAGCGGGGCAGCACCGAGCGGCGCAGCGCGACGACGACGAGCACGGTGAACGTGGCGGTCAGGGCGTAGCCGAGGGTCTCGCCGATCGCCTTGCCGAGCACGATGTGCAACAGCTCGAAGCGGTCCTCGGCGGCGGCGCGGCGGGCCGGGTCGAGGGCGTCCTCGCTGATGCCGGGGACGAGGGTGACCCAGCGCTGCAGGCCGACGACCTGGACGGTCGCGGCGGCGACGCCGACGCCGGCGATCCAGCGGCCGAGGGTGCCGCCGGCGAGGCGGCCGAGCCAGATGCCGGCGGGCGCCATCAGGGCGGCGCTCAGGACGAGGACGAGGAACCAGCCGGTCACGGCGGCCTGGTGCTCGCGGAACAGGGCGAGGATGTCGGCGGTCGGCTCCTCGAGGATCTGGGGGTACTCGAAGATCGAGCCGAGCACGGTGAAGCCGGCGATCGCGAGCAGCGGAGGCGAGGGCGAGGGCGGCGGCGGCGCGACGCGCGGTGCTGCCGTCGAGGGTGCTGGGTGCGGTGCGGTCGAGCGTGGTCATGGCGGTCTCCTGGAGGGACGGGGGCCGAGGGACGGGTTCGCGGTCGGGGACGAGCTGGGTCAGCGGGCGGGTACGGCGGCGCGGTCGGCGTACCACGCGAGGGTGGTGGCGAGGGCCTCGTCGAGCGGGGTCGCGCAGGTCGCCGAACGGCGGCGCGGAACTTGCTGTCGTCGACGACCCAGGGGTCGGTGAACTGGTAGAGCGTGTGGAGGTACTCGCGCATCTCCGGCTTGACCAGGCCGATGCGCGCGCAGGGTCGTGCGGCCGGCGGCCAGGAGGCGCGGCTTGTGGCCGGCCAGCTCGTAGACGCGCCTCGACCACCTCGCGGATGGTGCGGGTCTCGGCGACGGCAGGTGCCAGACCTGACCGGTGGCGCCGGGCGCGGTGCCGAGCGTGAGCAGGGCCGCGGCGACGTCGGGGGTGTAGGAGTAGCTGTGCGGCTGGTCGGGGTCGCCCATCACCTGCGCGGTCTTGCCGGCGAGCGCCGGGCCGAAGACCGTCTCGCCCGAGGGCCGACCGCGTCGCGCCGGGACCGAAGTAGTCCGACGCGCGGCCGATCGCGACCTCGACCTGGCCGGCGGCGTGCGCGGCGAGCAGCTCCTCGGTCATCGCGGCGCGGGTCGCCGACTTCGGCGAGGTCGGGTTGGCGGCCATCGTCTCGACCAGGCGCCGGCCGCGGGGCGGACCGTAGGCGTAGAGGTTGTCCAGGACGACGAGCCGGGCGCCGGCGCTGGCGGCGCCGGCGAGGACGCCGCGCTGCAGCGGCGGGAACTCCTCGGTCCAGCGCTCGTAGTTCATCGCGTTGAGGCAGAAGTAGACGACGTCGGCGCCCTGCGCAGACCGCGGTGGTGAAGGCCGGGTCGGTGGCGTCTCCGCCGATGACGCTCGGCGCCGGGGAGGTCGCCGCGGCCGTCGCGGTTGACGGCGACGACGTCGTGGCCGGCGGCGACGAGCTGGCTCGACGAGGGGGTGGCCGACCTGGCCGGTGCCGAAGACGACGTGGCGGGTCATGAGCTGCTCTTCTCTGTGGTGGTGGGGCGGCTGGAGACGGGACGGCGAGGAGGACGGGGAGGACGGAGGTGAGCGCGGTCGACGGTGAGGGCGCCGGCGGAGCCGAAGACGGTGAACTGGTCCTCGACCTGCGACGCCGACCGAGGTGGTGACGACCCAGCCGAGCGCCCAGGCGCCGGCGAGGTAGGCCGGCCAGCCACCAGCCAGGACGCGGGCCGCCCGGTCGAGGCGCCGCAGCACGAGCGCCTGGCCGTAGCCCGACGGCCGCACCGGAGACGGCGCCCTGCAGCGCGAGGTCGCCGAGCGAGGTGCCGAAGTCGACGACGGAGGCGCCGACGCGCGAGCCCGACGGCGAGCCCGACGGCGGTGGCGAGCGCCCAGGCGACGAGGTGGCGGCGGTCGAGCCGCAGCGCCCAGGCCTGGACCGCACCGAGCACGGCGCCGGTGAGCAGGCCGCCGGTGAGGGCGGCGGCGGTGCTGTCGACGGGGCCGGTGAGGACCATGGCGGCGAGGCCGCCGAGCGGGAAGCCGGCGAACGAGACCATCCAGCGGCCGGCCGTGCGGACGGCGGAGCGGGTGTCGGCGGTGGCGGGGCGGTGGTGAGCTGGGACATGGTGTGTCTCCTTGGTCGGTGCGGGTCAGGCGTTCTGGGGCCGGCCGGCGATCCACGCCGCCAGCAGGTGGTCGGGGTGGTCGGCGAGGTGGTCGCGGACGAGCGCGTCGAGCAGGTCGGCGTCGGCACGCAGGTGCGCGTCGGCGAGCACCACGAGCTGGCGCTCGCGGCCGGTGGTGGCCAGGGCTGTCGCCCGCCCGAGGTGGGCTGGCGTCGCGGCTGAGCAGCGCGGCGGCGACCAGCACCGAGGCGGAGCTCCGTGGTCTCCGCCGCGGCGAGCACCTCGTCGGCGGCGGCGGGGTCGCCGCCGACGAGGCGGCGGAGGAGCGGGGTCTGGTCCTGGGGCACACCAGGACAGTGGCCGAGCCCGCTGACGGCGCGCTGACGGCGGCTGACGGGCTGGACGGCCGCGTGGCGGGGCGAGCCCCGCGGCCCCTAGGGTCGGCACGTGCTGACTGTGTCCGTGCTCGGTGCGGTCGAGGCCCACCGGGACGGCGTACGCGCTGGACCTGCCCGCGGGCAAGACCACCGAGCTGCTGGCGCGGCTCGCGCTCGACGCCGGGACGCAGGTGCGGTCCGACACCCTCATCGAGGACCTGTGGGCCGGGCCCGCGGGCCGCAACACCCTGCAGTCGAAGGTCTCCCAGCTGCGCCGCGCGCTCGGCGACCGCGGCCCTGGTCGACGGGCACGCCGGACGGCTACCGGCTCGCCGGTCGACGTCGCAGCCGTGGACGCGCTCCGGGCGGTCGACCTCGCGGCCGCGTGCGCGCAGGCCCGGGCCGCCGGCGACGGCGACCCGGCGGTCGCACTGGCGCGACGAGGGGCTGGCCCTGTTCCGCGGAGAGGTGCTGGTCCAGGCCGGCGACTGGGCCGCCCCGCACCGCGCCCGGCTGGAGGAGGCCCGCCTCGGGCTGGTCGAGGACGGCCTGGCGGCCCGCGTCGACCTCGGCGCCGGCGGCGAGGTGGTCGGTCGAGCTCGAGGCGCTCGTCGAGGAGCACCCTCTGCGCGAGGGGCTCTGGGCCTCGCTGATCACCGCGCTCTACCGGGCCGGCCGGCAGGCCGACGCGCTCGCGGCCTACGGCAGGGTCCGCCGGGTGCTGGTCGACGAGCTCGGCCTCGAGCCCGGGCGCGGCGCTGCGCGCGCTCGAGCAGCAGGTGCTGCAGCAGAGCCCGTCGCTGCAGCCCGCGAGCGCCACGCCGACGGTGGTCCCCGCGCCGGGCAACCTGCCGATGGTCGGAGCCGGGTCTCCCGCCTCGTCCCTGGTCGGCCGCGACGCCGACCTGGCCACCGTGCTCGCCGCCCTCGGCGAGCACCGGCTGGTCACGCTCGTCGGCCCGGCCGGCGTCGGCAAGACCCGGCTCGCGATCGAGGCCGGCGCGGGGCTGACCGCGCCCGGCGGGGTCTGGCTGGTCCGCCTCGACGCGGTCGACCGGGCCGTCGAGGACGCCGCCCTCGCCCAGACCGTCGCCGAGACGCTCGACGTCGCCGGCGGCGCCGCGCGACTGGCCGACCGGCTGTCCGGGGCGGGCACGGTCCTGCTGCTCGACAACTGCGAGCACGTCGCCGGCGCGGCGGCCCGGCTCGTGACCGCGCTGCTGTCCGACGTACCCACCCTGCGCGTGCTCGCCACCAGCCAGGTGCCGCTCGGGGTCGACGGCGAGCGGGTGCACCCGCTCGAGCCGCTGACGCCGGCCGACTCGGTGGACCTGTTCACCCGGCGGGCTCGGGAGACGCGCCCGCAGCTCGTGCTCGACCCGGCGGTGACCGAGGCGGTCGAGGAGGTGTGCCGGTCGCTCGACGGCCTGCCGCTGGCGATCGAGCTGGCCGCCTCGCGGGTGCGGTCGCTGTCGGTGCACGACATCGCCCGGCGGCTCGACGACCGGTTCGTGCTCCTGCGCGACCCCACCAGCCAGCGCCCCGAGCGCCGCCGGGCGCTGTCGGGGGCGATCGCGTGGAGCTACGACCTGCTGTTCCCCGACGACCAGCGCGGGCTGTGGGCGCTGTCCTGCTTCGCGGGCAGCGCGACGCTGGACGCGACCGAGCACGTGCTGGCCGCGCTCGGAGGTGCCGTCCGCGTCCGTGCTGGACACGATCGGCCGGCTCGTCGACCGCTCGCTCGTCAGCCGTCGAGAGCGGCGAGGGCGGCGCGGTCCGCTACCGCCTGCTCGACAGCATCAAGGCGTATGCCGCCCAGCGGCTGTCGGAGTCGGGGCAGGGGACGCTCGCCGCAGCGGCGCACGCGTCGTGGTACGCCGCCACCGCCGCGTGGTGCGACCAGCACGTCCGCACCGCCCGGCAGCCCGAGTGCCTCGCCGTCGCCCGGGCCGAGCGGTCCAACGTCGACGCTGGCCCTGGCCTGGTGCGCCGCAGCACGACCCGGCCCTCGGCGTCCGGATCGCCACCGGGCTCGGCTGGACCTGGGTCGTGCTCGGCGACGGCACCTCGGGGGCGGCCCGCGTCCGCGGCGCGCTGTCCGACGACACCCCTGCCCGCGACCGCGCCACCGGGCTGCTGCTCGCGGGCTGGCTCGAGGCCTCGACCGGCGACGTGGCGCTCGCGCAGGCAGACCTCGACGGGGCCGCGGGCGGCGGCGGGCGCCCTGGACGACGAGGTGCTCCTCGCCGACGTCGAGCGCCACCAGGCGTTCCTCGCGATCCAGGAGGGCCGTCCCGACCTCGTCCTGCCCGCCGGCGCGGCGAGCCTGGCCACCTACCGGCGCCTCGGCCTGCCCTGGCCGACGGCGGCGAGCCTGCTGCTGTCGGCGTACGGGGCGCTGATGGTCGGCGACACCGCCGCCGCGACCCGCGACGCCACCGAGGCCCTCGGCGTGCTCGGGCCCGCTCGGCGACTCGTGGGGGACGGTGCACGCGCAGGCGATGATCGGCGGGATCGCGCAGGCCGAGCACCGCTTCGACGACGCCGTCGTCGCGCTGGCGCGGGCCGCCGAGGAGTCCGCCGCGATGGGCTTCCTCGGCCAGGCGGCGCTGCACCGCTCGACGCTGGCCCGGGTGCAGCACCGCCTCGGCGACCCGGCCGCCCTGGCGACGTACGAGCGCGCCATCGAGGACGCCGCTGCCGTCGGCGACGGCCGGCTCGCCGCCACCGTGCGCCTCAACGAGGCCCGCCTGCTCCGCGAGCAGGGCGACGACGCTGGCGCGGTCCGGCTGCTGGAGGAGAACGAGCGGTGGTACGCCGCGGCGGGTGGCGGCGACTTCGCGCTGCTCAACCGCTGCGTGCTCGCAGCCGCTCCGCGACGACGCGGCGACGCTGTCGGCCGTGCTGAGCCAGGCGCGGGCGACCGAGCACCCCGAGGTGCGGGTCCTGGCCCTCGACGCCCTGGCCCGGCTCGATCCCGGCGTCGCCGCCGACCGGCTCGCCGAGGCCGACGCGCTGGCCGCCACCGTCCCGCACCTGCTCGACGAGCGGGACCGCGTCGACGCCGCGCGGGTCCGCGCCACCGAGGCCGGCTAGGTCTGCGCCCGGGTCCGCCCGTGCGGTTCCTGCCTTGACACCGAGTCCTGGGCCCGGAACGGTGACAGGACGGCCGGCTGCCGCACGGCGGAAGCACCACGAAGGAGGGGCCGCATGCGTCCCGCAACCACGATGTCGAACGAGATCCGCGGAGACCTTCGCCCGTCCGGCCGGAAGCCCAGACGGTCGCTGCTTGCCGTGATGGCCCTCGTGGTGGCCGTGTTGTCCACACCTCTGTCGTCCGCGCCCGCAGCCGAGGGGGCGACCGTGACTCGCCCCCAGTCGGTCGCCGGCGCCGCCCGCCTCGAGAGCAGGCAGGCCCCGGTGCCTGACTTCGGTCCCCACGTGACGGTCTTCGACGATCGTGGACGACCGCCGAGATCCAGGCGAGGTTCGACGAGGTCCACGCCTCCAGGTGAGCAACGAGATGGGCGCTGCACGCTACGGCCTCCTCTTCATGCCCGGCACGTACGGCAGTCCCGAGGAGCCCCTGCATGCCCAGGTCGGCTACTACACCGAGGTCGCCGGTCTGGGTGCCTCGCCGGGCGACGTCCAGTCAACGGGACGATCGAGGTCCACAACCAGTGCTTCGACGACCCCGCGAACCCGGAGTTCATCGGCTGCTTCGCGCTGAACAACTTCTGGCGCGGCCTGTCGAACCTGACGATCAACGTGAACACCCTCGGTCTGGGTGGCTGCGAGGCCACGGCGAACATCTGGGCCGTCTCGCAGGCCGTCTCATGCGCCGGGTGGACGTCAAGGGCGGGACCCTGAGCCTGATGGACTACTGCACGGGTCCGTCCTTCGCCAGCGGCGGTTTCATCGCCGACTCGAAGGTCGCCGACCTGTCCACGCCGAGTCAGCAGCTGGTCAACGGGTCCCAGCAGCAGTGGTACGCGCGCAACAGCGAGGTCGGCGATCTGGACCGAACGCCGTGTGGAACCAGGTGTTCTCCGGCGTGGACTTCACCGGTGACCCGAGCGCAGCCCGGACGACGCCACCTACCCCGACCCGCCGTACACGGTCCTGGACAAGACCCCGGTGAGCCGGGAGAAGCCGTACCTCTACGTCGATGCCAGGGATCGTAGAAGGTCCGCGTCCCCTCGGCGAAGCGCCAACACCAGCGGCATCAGCTGGGCCGACGGCAGGACGCCGGGGCGGAGCATCCCGATGCAGCGACTTCTTCGTCGCCGACCCGGGCGACTCGGTCACAGCTGATCAACAGCCAGCTCGCTCGCGGCAAGCACCTGATCCTCACCCCCGGTGTGTACGACGTCGCCAGGAGCATCAGGGTGAAGCGGGCGAACACGGTCGTCCTGGGCATGGGTCTGGCGACATTGGACCGCACGTGGACGGGGCGGTGCCGATGACGGATCGCCGACCGGCCGGGCATCATCGTCGCCGGCGTCACGATCGACGCGGGCACCGTAGAGTCGCCGGTGCTGCTCGAGGTCGGCACGAGAAGCAGAACGGCAACAAGGCTTCCAAGGAGACCGACTCACGCCGCAACCCGACCACGCTCAGCGACGTGTACTTCCGCGTCGGCGGCCCGCACATCGGCAAGGCCGACGTCGCCATGCAGGTCAACAGCGACAACGTCCTGATCGACCACACCTGGGTGTGGCGGGCGGACCACGGCGTCGAGGGCTTCGACCCCGACGACGGGACGTTCGGTGACAACGTGCGCTGGCAGACCAACACCGGCCGCAACGGCCTCGTGGTCAACGGGGACGACGTCACTGCCACCGGGCTGTTCGTCGAGCACTTCCAGGAGTACAACACCGTCTGGAACGGCGAGCGTGGGCGAGTGGTCCTCTACCAGAACGAGCTGCCCTACGATCCGCCGACCCAGGCGGACTGGATGGCTGACGACGGCACCCTCGGATGGGCTGCCTACAAGGTTGCCGACAAGGTCAAGAGGCACCACCTGTGGGGCGGCGGGGTCTACGTCTTCAACCGCAACAACCCCGCCATCGTGACCGAGAACGGCTACGAGGTCCCGGACAGGCCCGGGGTCAAGCTGACCCATGTCATGACGAAGAACCTCAGCGGGCCGGGCGCGATCGACCACGTGGTCAACGGTGTCGGTGACGCCGTGGACGGCATCCTGCCCTGTGACTCTCCCGGTGTTCCGGGTGTTCCGGCGAACTGTGGTCCCGACAAGGCCCAGTTCGAGCCGCCGAGCTACGTCATCAGCTACCGCGACGGAGTCGCGATGCTTCCGTGACCCGACCTAGGAGCGGTACTCCGGGTTCTCGAAGTCGAAGCGGGTGCCGGCGTTCCACTCCGAGCGCTGGTTGCCGAAGCCGGGCACGCCGCCGGCGTCCTTGAGCAGCTGCGCGACGTGCATCAGGTTCCACGTCATGAACGTGGTGTTGCGGTTGGTGAAGTCGTTGTCGGGGCCGCCGCTGCCGGGGTCGAGGTACGACGGCCCGGGACCCGCCTCGCCGATCCAGCCGGCGTCGGCGTTCGGGGGGATCGTGTAGCCGACGTGCTGGAGGCTGTAGAGCACGTTCTGCGCGCAGTGCTTGATGCCGTCCTCGTTGCCGGTGATGATGCAGCCCGCGACCCGGCCGTAGAAGAGGTACTGCCCCTTCTCGTTGAGCATCGAGCTCAGCGCGTAGATCCGCTCGATCACGCGCTTGGTGACGCTGGAGTTGTCGCCGAGCCAGATCGGGCCGGCCACCACGAGGATGTCGGCGGCCAGGACGCGCGGGTAGATCTCCGGCCACTCGTCGCTCGACCAGCCGTGCTCGCGCATGTCGGGGTAGACGCCGGTCGCGATGTCGTGGTCGATCGCCCGGATCACCTCGACCTCGACGCCGTGCCGGCGCATGATCGTGGCGCTCGCGTCCACGAGCCCCTGGGTGTGGCTGACCTCCGGGCTGCGCTTGAGGGTGCAGTTGACGAAGACGGCGCGGAGGCCGGTGAAGTCGTACGGCGTGGTGGCGGTGTCGCTCATGTGCGGGTGGTGTCCTCTCGGGTGGGTGTGGCAGCGGTCAGGGGGTCGTGCTCCGGGGGCGGGTCGTCGAGGCCGAGCGAGGTGGCGGCGAGGGGGAACAGCAGCACCGAGAGCAGGCCGGCGCACACGAGCGCGGCGGCCGTCGTCGCGTCGAGCCGCCCGGTGAGCACCCCGATCTGGGTGGCGGTGACGACGAAGGGCAGCGACGTGGCCTGCAGCAGCGCCACCGCAGCCGTGCGGCGCGGCCCGAACCAGCGCAGGAACAGCAGCGCCGGCAGGCCGCGCGCGAGCAGCAGCGCGACCAGGAAGACCGGCACCCTGGCCAGGGCCGAGGAGCTGGCGAGGAGCCCGCCGACGTCGAGGCGCAGGCCGCTGGCGACGAAGAAGACCGGGATCAGGAAGCCGTAGCCGACCGCCTCGAGCTTGACGCGGAAGTGCGGGTGCGACACGGCGTCCCGGTCGACGAGCCCGACGGCGGCGCCGGCCATGAACGCGCCCAGGATGGATTCGAGGCCGAGCCGCTCGGCGAGCACGACGAAGGCCATCAGCAGCAGCATCGCCGCGCGCACCCGGATCTCCGCGGTGGTGTCCTGGAGCCGCTCGAGCACGTCGCCGAGCCGCATCGAGCGCGCCGACACCTGCACGGTGACGCCGACGAGCACGACCAGCGCCACGAACAGGCCGAGCAGGAGGACCCGCGCGCCGGGGTCGGACCCGCCGCCGGAGAACAGCAGCGAGAGCAGCAGCACCGCCGCGAAGTCGGCCACCGAGGCGGCCGCGACGGTGGTCTGCCCGAGGCGTCCCTCGACCGCTCCCCGGTCCTTGAGCACGGCGACCACCAGGCCCAGCGAGGTCGCCGAGAGGGTCAGCGCCAGCAGCAGCGGGTCGTCGAGCCACCCGGCGACGTCGAGGCCGACCCCGAGGACCCAGCCGACCGCGACGGACACGGCGTACCCCGCGGCGGACAGGCCGAGGAGACGCCCGCGCAGCCGTCGTACGTCGATCTCCAGGCCGGCGAGGAACAGCAGCATCGCCAGGCCCAGCAGGGCGACCGTCTGCACGGCGAGATCGGCCTCGATCCACCCGAGGCCCGAGGGGCCGAGCGCGATC
This sequence comes from uncultured Actinomycetota bacterium, assembly GCA_963781745.1. GTDB lineage: Bacteria > Actinomycetota > Actinomycetes > Propionibacteriales > Nocardioidaceae > Nocardioides_B. The sequence continues at coordinate 93,953 of CAWAHH010000005.1, forward strand.
CCAAGGACGATCTCGAGCACCACTGCCGGGACCCGGACGGCCGGCGCGAGGCCGAGCAGCAGGGGAGCGGCGAGCGCGACGGCGAGCACGCCGAGCAGGTTCACGAACTCGATGTCGGGCACGGTGCCTCCGGGGACGGGATCGGCTCCTCAGTCCCGCGACCCCTGCCCGGCGTTACACCGGGCCGGCCGGACCGGACGCCGCCCAGTCGCGGAACGCGTCGAGCAGCCGGTCGCGTGCCACCGGGTCGAGGTCGTCGACGGTCAGGGTGCCGGTGGCCGCGACGGTGACCCGGATCTGGTCGAGGTAGATCTCGCACCCCGGGCACGCGGCGGCGTGCTCCTCGAAGCGGGCGCGCGCTGCCGGGTCCAGGACGTCCTCGAGGTAGTCCGTGACCAGCTCCACGAACTCCTCGCAGGTCAGCGCGGCGCTCACGGGGTGGCCCCCCATCGCGCGGCCGCGCCGAAGTGCAGCTCGAGGTGCGCGCGGACCGCCGCGCGGGCCCGGTGCAGCAGCACCCGCTGGTTGCCGGGGGAGAGCCCGAGCATCGTGCAGACCTCCTCGGCGCCGAAGCCGTGCACGTCGCGCAGGGTGACGACCGCGCGCTGCCGGTCCGGCAGCGTCGCAACGGCCGCCGCCACGACCCGGCGGGCATCGCTGCCGAGCACGCCCTCGTCGGGCGTGGGCCACGTCGAGGGGAACGCCTTCCACCCGCCCGGGTAGGCGTCTCCGGGGCCGCGGAAGCGCGACGGGTCGACGGTCGGGCCGTCGTCCGTCTCCAGCGCGCTCATCGGGACGGTACGGCGCTCGCGCACGCCGCGCGTCTTGGCCGTGTTCACCAGGATCCGGAACGCCCAGGTGCGCAGCGAGGACCGGCCCTCGAAGCGGTCGAGCCCGCGCAGCACCGCGAGCCAGGTGTCCTGGACGACCTCCTCCGCCGAGGCGTCGGTGGACACGTGGTGGCGTGCGACGCGCAGCATCGCCGGGGACCACAGGTCCACCAGCCGGGCGAACGCCGCCTCGTCGCCCGCGGCGAGCGCGGACACGCTGGCGGCGTCGTCCACGGCGGCGGTCCTCGGTGCGGTGTCCATGGGGTGGCGGTCCGGTCGTGCGGGCGGCCGGTGCCGGTCAGTCCGTGCCGCCGCCGGTGATGTTGACCATCCACGGCACGCCGTACCTGTCGACGCACATGCCGAACTCGTCGCCCCACATCTGCCTCTCGAGCGGCATCGTCACGGTGCCACCGTCGGAGAGCCGCTCCCAGAAGCCGTGCAGGTCGTCGGCGTCGTCGCCGGACAGGCTCACGGTGATGGTGCCGGGCTGCGCCGCCATGCCCTCCTCGGGGGCGTCGCTGGCCATCAGGGTGAAGCCGTGGGGGGTCTCGAGCTGCGCGTGCATGACGAGGTCGGCGCGCGGGGAGTCGGCGTCACCGAACTCGCCGAAGGTGTTGAGCGCGAGCTCGCCGCCGAAGACGTCCCGGTAGAACTCCATCGCGGCGCGGGCGGTGCTGTCAAAGGCGAGGTAGGGGTTCAGACGCGAGGTCATCGGGGCTCCTCGATCAGGGGTGGACCCCCAACGTAGGAATCCGCCGACCCGCTGTCCAGGGCCGCTCAGCCCGAGGGCGCCTCCCGCGAGGCGCTCATCCGCTCGCGGATCGGGTCGTAGTGCCGCACGACCGCCGCGCGCAGCGCTGCCGCGTCGCGCCCCTCGAGGGCGTCCACGATGGCGGTGTGCGCGTCGGCCGTCGTGGCCAGGTCGGTGCGGCCGGTCAGGGACGACGACGCGATGGCGTGCACGTCCCAGAACGCGCCGGTGAGCTGGACGGCGAGCGAGATCCCGGTCGTCTCCATCAGCAGCAGGTGGAAGGCGCGGTCCTCGGTCGCGAAGTCCTCCTCGCGGGCGGCCTTGTCGTGCATGGCCGAGGTGAGGTCGCGCATCGCGGCGAGCTGATCGTCGCCGACCCGCTCGACGAGCAGGTCGGCGAGACTGGTCTCGATCAGCTGGCGCAGGTCGATGAGGTCGGCGAGCACGTGCTGGTCGTCGGCGGCGTTGAGCATCCCGCGGAACGCCAGCGACTCCACCATCGCGGTCAGGCTCATCCGTCCGACGTACGTGCCGTAGCCGTGGCGCACCTCGACGATGTCCAGCGCGGACAGGGTCTTCATGGCCTCGCGGGTGCGGGAGCGGCTGATGCCGAGGCGGGCGCTGAGCTCGTTCTCGGTCGGCATCGGGTCGCCGGGGGAGAGCCGGTTGCCGAGGATGTACTCCTTGATCCGGTCCACCACCGAGAGCTCGGCCGGCGGTGCCTCCCACCGGCCGGTGGTCTGGCCCGTGCTGGTCGTCATCGGATCCCCTTGTCCCCTGGTGTCGGTCGGGCGTGCTCGTCGGTCGTGCTTCCGGGGTGCCCCGGGTGGCCCAGCGTACAGGTGACGTCGGACGTCGGATGTCTGGAAGAAAAGTAGGGCGAGGTCCTTGCGTCGCGACTGTGACCGCGGTTACGGTGATGAACATCAGACATCCGACATCCTACCTTGAGGCGGAAGCATGAGCGCAACGATCCGGCAGCCGGGCGGTGCCTGGTACAGAGACGTCTCGCCCCGGCAGTGGAAGGCGTTCGTCGCGGCCTGGCTGGGCTACCTGCTCGACGGCTTCGACTTCGTGATCATCACGCTGGTGCTCACCGAGGTCATCGACGAGTTCGACCTGAGCGCGGTCCAGGGCGCGAGCCTGGTCTCCGCCGCCTTCATCTCGCGCTGGTTCGGCGGGCTCGCGCTCGGCGCGATGGCGGACCGGTTCGGGCGGCGCAACGCGATGGTCACCAGCATCGTGCTGTTCTCGCTCGGCTCCGTGCTCTGCGCGCTCGCCCCCGCCTACTGGGTGCTCTTCGCGGCCCGGCTGATGATCGGGCTCGGGATGGCGGGGGAGTACGGCACCTCCTCGACGTACGTCATCGAGTCCTGGCCGGTCCACCTGCGCAACAAGGCGTCCGGGTTCCTGATCAGCGGCTTCTCGATCGGCGCCGTGCTCTCGGCGCAGGCCTACCGCTTCGTCGTCCCCGAGCTCGGCTGGCGCGCGCTGTTCGCGATCGGCCTGGTGCCCATCGCGTTCGCGCTGTGGCTGCGCCGCAGGCTGCCCGAGTCCGAGGACTGGGAGACCGCGCGCGACCTGAAGCGCGCCGGTGACACCGGCACGCCGGACATGTTCGCCACGCTCTACCGCAGCCGGCTCTCGCCCCTCAACGTCGTGCTCACGGCCGTCGCCTTCGGGGCGCTGCTGCTGGTGTTCACCAGCACCGTCCACGGCGGGCTCGTGATCGCCGGGCTCGGCGTGGTCGTCGCGGCCGTGTTCGTGTGGTTCATGACCCAGTTCGCCGGCGCCCGGTGGCCCACCGGCGTGACGCTGATGGTGGTCGTGTTCACCGCGTTCCTCTACTCCTGGCCGATCCAGGCCCTGCTGCCGACGTACCTCAAGTCCGACCTGGGCCTCGACGCCGGCCACGTCGCCGACATCTTGTTCTTCTCCGGCTTCGGCGCGGCCGCGGGCTGCATCCTCGGCGGGTTCACCGGCGACCGCTTCGGCACCCGGCGCGCCTACTGGGTCAGCCTGGTCGTCTCGCAGGTCCTCATCTTCCCGGTCTTCCTCGTCGGCGGCTCGAGCCTCTGGCTGCTCGGCGGGCTGCTCTTCGTGCAGCAGGTCTTCGGCCAGGGCATCTCCGGACTCCTGCCGAAGTGGATCGGCGGCTACTTCGCCGTGGACCAGCGCGCGGCCGGGCTCGGCTTCTCCTACAACGTCGGCGCCCTCGGCGGTGCCGTCGCCCCGGTCCTCGGCGCCCGGCTGTCCGAGACGATGCCGCTCGGCACCGCCCTGGCCGTGCTGTCCTTCTCGCTGACCGCGGTCGTGATCGTGCTGGTCGCGGTCAACGCGCCGATGCGGGCCCAGCGGCTGCTGCGCCCCTCCCACGTCTGGGAGACCGACGCGCTCGACGTGGTGCCGCGTCCCACGACCACCCCCGCCGGCACGCCCACGCCCCCTGCCACGCCCACTCCCACCTCGGGCACCCACCTCACCGACACCCCTGGAGCCACCGTATGAGTCCCGCCCGCGTCACCGGCGTCGTCCCGCCCGTCGTCACCCCGCTGCACGAGGACCGCACCCTCGACGTCGCGTCCCTCGAGCGCCAGCTGACCCGGCTGCTCGACGCCGGCGTGGACGGGCTGTTCGTGCTCGGGTCGACCGGCGAGGTCGCGTTCTGCACCGACGAGACCCGGCGCCGCGTCGTCGCCGAGACGGTCCGTGTCGCAGCCGGCCGGGTGCCGGTGCTCGCCGGTGCGATCGACACCCAGACCGCCCGGGTCCTCGAGCACGTCCACGCGGCGGCGGACGCCGGCGCCGACGCGGTCGTGGTGACCGCGCCGTTCTACGCGCTCACGCCGCCGGACGCGTGCCGCCGGCACTTCGAGGTCGTCGGGTCGGCGTCGCCGGTGCCCGTCTACGCCTACGACATCCCGGTCTGCGTGCACTCCAAGCTGGACGGGGCCATGCTCGTGGACCTCGCCCTCGACGGCCACGTCGCGGGCGTCAAGGACTCCTCTGGCGACGACGTCGCGTTCCGCCGGCTGTGCCTGCGCAACCGCGCGGCCGGCGAGCCCCTGACCGTGCTGACCGGCCACGAGGTCGTCGTCGACGGTGCGTACCTCTCCGGCGCGCACGGCGTCGTGCCCGGCCTCGGCAACGTCGACCCGGACGCGTACGTCCGCCTGCACCGGGCCGCCACCGCCGGCGACTGGGAGACCGTGCGCGCCGAGCAGGACCGCCTCGCGGCCCTGTTCGAGCTCACCGGCGTGGCGCGCGAGGTGTCCGGCTGGGGCGCCGGGGTCGGCGGCTTCAAGACCGCACTGATGCTGCAGGGCGTCCTGGCGACCAACCAGGTCCCCGAGCCGTTCCGGGCCCTCGGCAGCGACGACGTCGACGCCGTGAAGCAGGTGCTGGACACCGCCGGCTTGCTGGCATGACCCCCGCGCGTCCGGGCGTCGTGGCGGTGGACCTCGGCGGCACCAAGACCACCGCCGCCCTGGTCCTGCCCGGCCCTGTGGTCCGCCCCGTGGTCCGCTTCGCGACGACCGTCGCGACCCCGTCCCGGTCCGGGCCGGCGGCCGTCGTCGAGGCAGTTGCATCGCTCGTCGCCGGCGTGCTGGCCGACGCCGCGTCCGCCGGACTCGCGGTGCCACGGCTGCTCGGCGTCGGCACGGCCGGTGTGGTCGACCGCGACAGCGGCACGATCGTGTCCGCCACCGACGCGATCCCCGGCTGGGCCGGGACGCCGCTGGCGGCGCTGCTCGGCGAGGCCACGGGCCTGCGGGTCCGGGTCCTCAACGACGTGCACGCGCACGCGATCGGCGAGGCGACGTACGGCGCGGGCGCGCGTCGCTCGCCCGTGCTGCTCGTGGCCGCCGGCACCGGGGTCGGCGGGGCGCTCGCGGTCGACGGGCAGGTCGGCGCAGGTGCCCGCGGTGCGTCCGGCCACCTCGGCCACGTGCCCGCGCCCGAGGCCGACGGGCTCCCCTGCCCGTGCGGCGGCACGGGACACCTGGAGGCGCTGGCCTCCGGGCCCGGGCTGGCGGCCGCGTACCAGCGCACGAGCGGACGTCCCGCGCCCGTCGACGCGCGATCCGTGGTCGCGGCCGCCGGCGCCGGCGACCCCACGGCCGCCGAGGTCGTCGCGCTGTCCGCCCGGGCGCTCGGCCGCGCCGTGGGTGGCTGGGTCAACCTGCTCGACCCGGAGGTCGTCGTGGTCACCGGGGGCCTCGCGTCGGCCGGCGACCTGTGGTGGGACGCGCTTCGTGACGCCGCCGCGGGGGAGTACGTCGACGCCGTCCGCTCCTGCCGGGTCGTGCCGGCCGCCCTCGGGACGGACGCCGCCCTGGTCGGGGCCGCGGCCTTCGCCTCGGACACCGACAGCCGGGCCGCCGGCGACGCCGGGGTCGTCCGGCCGCCGCGGGCCCGCCGCCGCGATCCCGTGGCCGCCCTCCGCGGCGGTCTGGTGGTGTCCTGCCAGGCCTACCCCGGCGAGCCCCTGCGCGACCCGACCACCACCGCCCGGGTCGCAGCGTCGGTCGTGGCCGGTGGCGCGGTCGGCGTGCGGGTGCAGGGCCTCGAGGACATAGCGCGGGTCGTCGCGGCCGTCGACGTGCCGGTCATCGGCCTGTGGAAGGACGGCGAGGCCGGCCGGGACACCGTCCACATCACCCCGACGCTGGAGCACGCCCGCGCGGTCCGGGACGCCGGCGCCGACGTGGTCGCGCTGGACGGCACCGCGCGCCCGCGCCCGGACGGTCTCACGCTCGCCGAGACCGTCGCCGCGCTCGCCGCCGAGGGGTCCACCCCGGTGATGGCCGACTGCTCGACGGTCCAGGAGGCCGTCGCGGCGGTCCGCGCCGGCGCCGCCATGGTCGGCACCACCCTCGCGGGCTACACCGGCTCGCGGGCGGCGACACCCGGCCCGGACCTCGACCTGGTCCGCGCGATGGTGGCCGCGCTGCCCGGCGTGCCCGTCGTCGCCGAGGGCCGCGTGCACCGCCCGCCGAGGCCGCCGAGGCCATCGACGCGGGGGCGCACGCGGTCGTGGTCGGCACCGCGATCACCCACCCGAGCACGATCACGTCGTGGTTCCACCGGGCCGTGAGCCTGGCCGGTCGGACCGAGCGCCACGCCGGCTGAACGGGGAGCGGTCCCGGCGGGGTGCGGGACCGGTGCTGGAGCGGATGCGGAGCTCGGGGACCAGCACGATCTCGCGGTCCTCGACGCGGGTGCCCTCGCTGCGCGCGATGACCCGCTCGACGGCGAGCCGGCCGAGCTCCTGCGGCTCCTGGGTGACGCTGGTCAGGTCGATGCCTGGGCTGCGCGCCAGGGTGCTGTCGTCGAACCCGACCACCGAGACGTCGTCGGGAATCCTCAGCCCGTGCTGCATCACGACCGTCATCGCGGCGGCGGCGAGGTCGTCGTTGAAGGCGACGAGCGCGGTGGGGAGGGGTACGCCGGACTCGAGCAGGTCGTGCATGGCCCGCTGACCGTCGAGCTGGTCCTCGCCGTCGCACTCGACGACCTGCACCTCGTCGTCGAGTCCGTGCGCGTGCATCGCGGCGAGGTAGGCGTCGCGCCGAGACAGGGCGATCGAGGACGTGCCTCCCTGCACGTGCGCGATCCGCCGGTGCCCGAGGCCGACGAGGTGGTCGACGCCGAGGCGCACGCCGATCTCGTCGGAGGTCCGCACGACGTCGACGCGCGGGTCGTCCACGTGCCACCCGACGACCACGACCGGCATCTGCCCGGCCATCACCGGCTCGGCGACCGGCGGGCCGAGCATCACCACCGCGTCGAAGCGGAAGTCCTGCAGCGACTCCAGGGCCCGCTGCTCGTCGCGGCTGGGCGTCAGCGCACTGAGCACCAGGTCCCACCCGCGATCCTCCGCGGAGCGGTAGAGACCGTCGATCAGCTCGAAGTGGTAGCGGTGGGCCACCCCGAACACGACGCCGATCATGTGCGACCTGAGGCTGGCCAGCGCCCGAGCGCGCACGTCGGGGCGGTAGCCCAGGGCTCGCGCGGCGGCCTGGACCCGCGCCCGGCTGGCGACGCTGGCGCCCGGCGCGTCCCGCATCACGATCGAGACCAGGGCCGTCGAGACGCCGGCGCGCTCGGCGACGTCGGCGAGCGTGACGCGGCGTCGCGAGATCGGCGGGTCGGTGCTCACCGGTCTCCTCCCTGCACGCGAACGGCATACCCGGACCGGACCGGCCCGCGGTCCAGTCAAACGTCCGGGAGCGGGACCTGTCCAGGGGTCCGGAGGAGGAACTAGAGCGCTCTAAAAAGTCCTGACAAAGTCTTGACACGACCCCGGTGCAGGGCCTTTCCTGGGGGCATCCCCAGGCCCATCGAGAAGGACCTCCCCATGACCAACAGCTCCCTCGGCGTCGCCGTCATCGGTGCCGGCATGGTCGGCCGGGCGCACTGCGCCGGCTACCGCGCCGCCGTGCAGACCTACGACCTCGACCTGCCCGACGTGCGCCTGGTCGCCGTCGCCGACGCGCACGAGCCGTTCGCCGTCGACGCGGCGAAGCGCTTCGGCTACGAGCGGGCCGAGACCTCGTGGCAGGCGATCGTCGACGCACCGGACGTCGACGTCGTGTCGGTGGCCATCGCCAACGAGCTGCACCGTCCCGTGGTGGAGGCGCTCCTGGCCGCCGGCAAGCACGTCCTGTGCGAGAAGCCGCTGGCGCCCTCGGTCGAGGACGCCAGGGCGATGGTGGCCGCGGCAGAGGCGGCAGCACTCGGGCACCCAGTCCGGCGTCGGGTTCTCCTTCCGTCGTACGCCGGGCATCAACGCGATCCGCGGGAGCTGGAGGCGGGCTCGATCGGCAAGGTCCGCCACTTCAACGGGCACTACTGGTGCGACTACGCGACCAGAACGCCGGACACCCGATGAGCTGGCGCTACAAGGGCGGACCGGGCACCGGGGCGCTGGCCGACATCGGCAGCCACATGATCGACCTGGGCGAGTACCTCTGCGGGCCCGATCGCCAGCGTCAGCGGGCGCTGTGTTCCAGACGCTTCACCACCGAGCGCCCGGTGCCGCTGGGCGCGATCGTCGGGCACGCGGCGGCGGGGCCGTGCGGTGAGACGAGGCAGCCGGTCGAGAACGAGGACATCGCCACCTTCACCGCCACGTTCGCGAGCGGTGCGGTCGGCACCTTCTCGATCAGTCGCGATCTCGCCCACGGCCTGCCCAACGGGCTCGGGTTCGAGGTCTTCGCCGGCGAGGCTGCGGCCGCCTTCGACCTCAACCGTCCCTGCGGAGTTCACCTTCTGCCGACCACGGGCCGGACGGCAACGACCAACGGCGACCGCCGGTGCTGGTCGGCCCGCAGCACCCGGGCATCACGAAGGGCATCCCGATGGACTTCCCCTCTGTCGGCCACGGCCAGAACGACCTGTTCGCGTGGCAGGCCCGCGCGTTCCTGGACCAGGTCGCCGGCCTCGGCAAGCTCGCGCCCGTGCCGTCGCTGGCGCACGGCCTGCACAACATGGAGATCCTGGCGGCCGTCACCCAGCTCCGCCCTCAACGGCGGCCAAGCCGTCACCCTCGGCTGACCCGGCCCGCCACGACCCCGTAACGACCTCGCCAGACCTCGCCAGACCTCGACACTGAGAAGGACACGACCCCATGAAGCTCGGCGCCTACACCGCCTGCCTGCACGACAGGCCCCTCGAGGAGATGCTGCCAGGTCCTCAAGGACCTCGGCCTGACCTCCGTCGAGATCAACGCCGGCGGGTTCATCGGCACCCCGCACATCCCGATCGAGGAGCTCCTGGCCGCCGAGCAGGCCCGCGAGGAGTACCTCGCGACCTTCGCGACGTACGGCATCGAGCTCACCGCGCTGAACTGCAACGGCAACCCGCTGCACCCCGACCCCGAGGTGCACCACGCCGAGGACCTCAAGCGCTCCATCAGGCTGGCCGGCCTGCTCGGCATCAAGACGGTGATCACGATGTCGGGGCTGCCCGCGACCGAGGCGGGCGGCACCCGCCCGTCGTGGACGGTGATCCCCTGGGACAGCGTCTACAAGGAGACCCTGGACTACCAGTGGAACGAGGTCGCGGTGCCGTTCTGGAAGGAGATCCAGGCCCTGGCCGCCGAGAACGACGTGCGCGTCGCGATCGAGATGCACCCGCACAACCTGGTCTTCAACCCGGCCACCATGAAGCGGCTGGTCGAGCTGACGACCCCCGAGGGCGGGGTCAACCACGTCGGCGCCGAGATGGACCCCAGCCACCTGTTCTGGCAGCACATCGACCCGATCCAGCGCGGTCGAGGACCTCGGCGACCTGGTGTTCTTCGCCGCCGCCAAGGACACGCTGATCCACGAGACCGCCGCGGTCAACGGCGTCCTGGACGACCGCTTCGAGTGGATCCCCGCCGAGGAGGAGCCGCTCGGCCTCGGCGGCCACTACACGGTGACCCGGTGGCCGGCCGTCCCCGGCTGGTCGTTCGTCGCGGTCGGCCGCGGGCACGACGTCGACTTCTGGGCGCGCTTCCTCACCGCGCTGGCCCAGCACACCGGCATCACCGCGGTGCAACATCGAGCACGAGGACGCCTCCTTCGGCCAGATCGACGGCCTGAAGTACGCCGCGGAGAACCTCATCGCCGCGGGCGAGAAGGCGGGCGTCCTCTGACCGGGAGGCTCTAGGGTCGGGGCGTGAGCGCGCTCCCCGACCTCGACGCCGACGACCAGCGGATCCTCGGCAGCCTGCTCGAGAAGCAGACGACCGTCCCCGCGTCGTACCCCCTCTCGGCCAACGCCTTGCGCACGGCCTGCAACCAGAGCAGCAACCGCGACCCCGTGGTCGACCTCGACCAGCGCACCATCGAGCTCGCGGCGCGCTCGCTCAAGGAGCGCGGGCTGCTGCGGATCGTCTGGTCCGACACCGGGCGACGGACCCTGAAGTACCACCAGGTCCTCGACGAGGTGCTCGGCCTGGAGGCCGACGAGCGGGCCCTGCTCACCGTGCTGCTGCTGCGGGGGCCGCAGGCGCCCGGGGAGCTGCGCACCCGCACGGAGCGGCTGCACGCCTTCCCGGACCGCTCCGACGTCGAGGCGTGCCTGCGGCGGATGGCGCAGCGCCCCGAGCCGCTCGTGCGCGAGCTCGAGCGGCGCCCGGGGCAACAGGACCACCGGTGGGTGCACCTGCTCGGGCCGGTGCCGCTGCCCGCCGCGTCGGCCGTCGTCGAGGTGGACCGCGACGCGGTGATCGCGGACGGCCCCGAGACGAGGGACGCGCGGGTGCGGGAGACGTACGGCGCCATCGCGAGCTCCTACGCCGACGCGCTGACGGGCGAGCTCGCCGGCCTGCCGTTCGAGACCTGGCTGCTGGACCGGGTGGCCGCCGACGCCGACGGGGGACCGGTGGTGGAGGTCGGCTGCGGGCCGGGCCACGTCACCGCCCACCTCGCCGACGCGGGCGCCGACGCGCTCGGCATCGACCTGACCCCGGCCATGGTCGAGGAGGCGCGACGCCGCTTCCCGGACGGCAGCTACGAGGTCGGTGACCTGCGCCGGCTGGCACGCCCCGCCACGAGCGCGGGCTGGTCCGCCGTGCTGGCGTGGTACTCCCTGATCCACCTCGCCGCCTCCGAGCTGCCCGGGGCGCTCGCGGCGCTGGTCCGCCCGATCGTGCCCGGCGGCCTGCTGGTGCTGGCACTGCACGGCGGGTCGCAGGTCCGCCACGTCGACGAGTGGTTCGGCCACGCCGTCGACCTCGACGCCGTCCAGCACGAGCCCGAGCACATCGTCGCCCTGGTCGAGGCGGCCGGCCTGGTCGACGTCGAGTGGTACCTCCGCGGTCCGCTCACCCACCGCGGCGAGACGACGCAGCGCCTCTACGTCCTCGCCCGGACGCCCGCGTGAGCCACGGCGACGACCGGCACTGCTGCGCGCCCCGTCGCCCCGCCGGCCCCCCCGCCGCCGGCGCCGCGACCGGGCGCGCCCGGGGCGTCGGCACGCACCGGGTCGAGCAGGCGCTGCTGCCCGGGGGACAGTTCGTGATGGGCGACTCCGGGGGCGACCGCAACCCCGGCGACGGCGAGACGCCCGTGCACGAGGTCGAGCTGTCGCCGTACTCCGTCGACGTCACGACGGTCACGAACGCCGACTTCGCGGTCTTCGTCGACGACACGGGCTTCGTCACCGAGGCCGAGCGCTTCGGCTTCTCCGCCGTCTTCCACCTCGCGCTCGACGCCGACCCGGCCGACGTCCTGCAGCCCGCGCAGGGCACGCCCTGGTGGCTGGGCGTACGCCGGGCCGACTGGCGCCACCCCGGGGGAGCGCGCAGCGGGCTCTACGGGCTCGAGGACCACCCCGTCGTGCACGTCAGCTGGAACGACGCGGTCGCCTACTGCGCGTGGGCCGGGCGACGGCTGCCGACCGAGGCCGAGTGGGAGCACGCCTCGCGCGGCGGGCTCGACGCGGCGCGCTACCCCTGGGGCGACGACCTGCACCCCGACGGCCCGACCGACTGGCGCTGCAACATCTGGCAGGGCAGGTTCCCCGTGCGGAACGACCTCTCCGACGGGTTCCTCACCACCGCCCCGGTGCGGACCTTCGAGCCCAACGGCCACGGGCTGTGGCAGACCGTCGGCAACGTCTGGGAGTGGTGCGCGGACTGGTTCAACCCGCGCACCTACGAGCTGCGGGTGCGCGCGGGCGCGACGACCGACCCCACCGGCCCGCGGATCGGGCTGCAGCGAGCGATGCGCGGCGGGTCGTACCTTTGCCACGACTCCTACTGCAACCGCTACCGCAACGCCGCCCGCACCTCCAACACGCCCGACTCCTCGGCCGGGAACATCGGGTTCCGCACCGTGTCCGCCTAGCGCCGGGAAGCACTGTCGGCTGGTGCGATGTCACCGATGTCAGAACGTGGGATGACACCGGTGACATGCAGGGCCTCGCGGGGATAGGGTGACCTGCACATCAGGTGGAGACCGCTCGTGGCGGCCTCCCGTGACAGGCAGGAGACAGCCCATGTCGGACTTCAACGGTCGACCCGTCCTGGTCACCGGGGCCAGCGGCGGCATCGGCGGCGAGACGGTCCGCCAGCTCGTCTCCGCGGGCGCGGACGTGGTGGCGAGCGGCCGGTCGGAGGAGGCGCTCGCGACCCTCGCGGAGCAGACCGGGGCCCGGGCCCTCGCCTTCGACCTCACCTCGGAGGACAGCGTTCGCGGCGCCCTGGAGGACCTGGACGTGTGGGGCGTGGTGAACTGCGGCGGCTTCGGCGGGGAGATCGCGACGCCGATGGAGACCGACATCGACGTCTTCGACAAGGTCATCGCGACCAACGCCCGGGGAACGCTCCTGGTCACGAAGTACACCTCGCGCAGCATGATCCGGCTCGGCAACGGGGGATCGATCGTGAACGTCTCCTCCCAGGCGGGCCTGGTCGCCCTCGACGGCCACATCTCCTACGGCTCGTCCAAGGCGGCCGTGGACAACATCACCCGCGTCTCGGCCCTCGAGCTGGGGCGGTACGACATCCGAGTGAACAGCGTGAACCCGACGGTCGTGATGACGCCCATGTCGGCGTGGTACTGGGGGCGGCCCGAGATCGAGGGCCCGTTCCTGTCCGCCATGCCGCTCGGCCGGTGGGCCACCGAGGCCGAGATCGCGGCCCCCATCGTGTTCCTCCTCAGCGACGGCGCCTCGATGATCAGCGGCGTCTCCCTGCCGATCGACGGTGGCTACACCTGCCGCTGAGCCCGGCATCGGCGAGCCACTACGATGGGCCGCCGTCCGTCTCCTCGATCGAGAGGTGAAGAGTGCACGCACCGCTCTCCGGCCGCGAGCAGCCGGGCGCCGGCACCTGCTCGCGATCCTGGCCCTCAGGCACGGTCGGCGGGGCCGAGCGACCGTTGGCGATCCTCGTGACGGGGGCGCCGGGGTCGGGGAAGTCGACGGTCGGCGCCCTGGTCGCGGCGGGGGCACGGGCCGCGCTGCTGGACCTCGACACCGCCACCGCGGCGCTGACCGCGGTGGTCGGTCGGCTCGCCGGCGCCGACGACCTGGACGACCCCGTGCTCGCGGGCCTCACCCGTGCCGCGCGCTACGAGACGATCACGCTGCTCGCCGAGGACAACCTCCGTGCCGGGGGGAGCGTCGTGCTGGTCGCCCCCTTCACGACCGAACGGCGCGACGGCACCGCCTGGGAGGAGCTCAGGTCGCGCCTGGTCGGAGCCGGCGCGGAGACGGTGCTGGTCTGGCTGCGCGTCCCGGCCGAGGAGGTGGGGCGGCGGGTGGCGGCGCGGGGCGCGGCGCGGGACGCGGGCAAGCTCTCCGATGGGTGGGCCGCCGGTCTCGACCTCGACCCCCCGGTCGTCGGCCACCTCGAGTGCGACGCGCTGCTGAGTCCGGCAGCGATCGCCGACCTCGTGCTGGGGTCGCCGGCCCCGTCCGCGGTCCCCCCGACGGATCCCCGGGGCACGGCGTGACGACCATGCGCGAGGTGGCCCTGCACGCCGGGGTCAGCGCCAAGACCGTGTCGCGGGTCCTGCGCAACGAGGCCTATGTGTCCGAGGTCGTGCGCGAGCGCGTCAACACCGCGGTGCGCGAGCTGCAGTACGTCCCCAACACCTTGGCCGTGTCCTTCCGGACGGGGCGGGACGGTGCGATCGGGATAGCCGTCCCCGACATCGCCGACCCCTTCTTCGCCCAGATCGTGCAGGCAGTCGAGGTCGAGGCGAGAGCGCGCCGGACCGCCGTCATCGTGACGAGCCTCGGGTACGACCCGGACTACGAGCAGGCAGCCGTGGAGTCCCTCCTCCAGCGCCAGGTGCTGGGACTGATCTCCTGTGCGGTCGCCGGCGACCAGTCCTACCTCGCCCCGTGGGTCAAGCGCACCCCGATGGTCTTCGTGGACAGGGCGCCAGCCCGGCTCACCGCCGACTGCGTCATCGAGGACGACGCGGGCGGTGCCCGGATGGCCACCGAGCACCTCCTGGGGCACGGTCACCGACGCATCGCCTTCATCGGCGACGAGTACCGCGCCTCGACGAGCCTGCATCGCCTGGAGGGATACCAGGACGCGCTCGTCGCCGCCGGCATCGCGCCCGACGAGTCGCTGGTGTACCTCGGCGAGACGGACGCGGTGGCCCTCGACCGGGCCTTCGACCGGATGACCGAGGCGCCGGACCCACCCACGGCCGTCTTCTCGTCCAACGCGCGCTGCACGCTCTCGGTCTACCCCGCGCTGCAGCGCCGGGCGGGGGAGGGGCTGGCCCTCATCAGCTTCGGCGACTTCCCGATGGCGACCTGCCTGGACCCGTCGGTGACCGTCATCGACCAGGACCCCGGCGCCGTGGGCACCTTCGCCGTCCAGCGGCTGTTCGCGCGCATCGCCGACCCCGGCAAGCGGCTGCGACGTCGCACGGTGCTGCCCGTCTCCCTCACCGAGCGCGATTCCTCGACGCGTCGGGTCGGCGGCTCGCGCCGCTGACCGCGTCCACCGCGACGTCGGTCGCGGGCGACCTGCACGGCTGCGCGTGGCCAATCTGTCATCGGTGTCACACGGGTTCGAAAATTGTTGTGTGACACCGGTGACATACACGGGTCGTATGTCGTAGGGTCGGGTCAGCGCCGGGGTCGACCAGGTCCTCGTCTCACCCGTCCTCAACCCTTCCGAAGGGGCCTCGGCCCCGCACTAGGTGGTGCCACAGATGAGCCAACCGATCCTCGAAGCCCGCGGACTGTCCCGCAGCTTCGGACACGTCCGGGCCCTGAGCGGGGCCGACTTCGACATCCGCCCGGCGAGGTCGTCGCGCTCATCGGCGACAACGGCGCCGGCAAGTCGACGCTGGTGAAGGCGCTGACGGGCAACCTCGCGATCGACGAGGGCGAGCTGTACTTCGACGGGGAGCGGGTGCAGATCACCTCTCCCCAGCAGGCGTCCGCGCTGGGCATGGAGGTCGTCTACCAGGACCTCGCGCTGGCGCCGCACCTGAACCCCGTGCAGAACATGTTCCTGGGTCGGGAGATCCCCCGGCCCGGGGTCCTCGGCCGGCTCGGGTTCATGGACGAGAAGGCCATGCGGGAGCGGGCCCGGCAGGGTTTCGCCGAGCTCGGCGGCACCGTGCCGGTCGATGACCGCACCCGTCGGCTCGATGTCCGGCGGCCAGCGGCAGCAGGTCGCGATCGCCCGGGCCATCAGCTGGGCCGACAAGGTCGTGATCCTCGACGAGCCGACCGCCGCACTGGGCGTGGTGCAGACCCGCAACGTGCTGGACAGCATCAAGCGGGTCCGGGACAAGGGCATCGCGGTCATCCTCATCTCGCACTCCATGCCCCACGTGCTCGAGGTCGCCGACCGGGTGCAGGTGCTGCGGCTGGGCCGCCGCGTCGCCACGTTCGAGGCGTCGCAGACCTCCGTCGAAGAGCTCGTCGGCGCCATGACCGGTGCCCTGGACAAGAACGGAGAGGCCGCATGAGCGTCGTCACCTCGCCCTCGGAGACCCGCCGTCGCCACGAATGGCGACGAGAACGCCTCCCTGCTGAAGAAGCTCGGCAACACGCAGTCCGTGTGGATCCTCGGGGTCCTCGTCGTCATCGTCGCGTTCTTCTCGGTGACGGCCGGGTCGAAGTTCCTGTCGACGTCGAACTTCTCGCTGATCTCCCAGAACGTCGCCGTCTGGGCCGTGCTGGGCGTCGGCATGACCTTCGTCATCATCACCTCGGGCATCGACCTGTCCATCGGCTCGGTGCTGGTCTTCTCCAGCGTCGTGGCCGCCAAGGTGATGGAGTCGGTCGGCGGCCAGGGCTGGGGCACCGCGGCCATCGGGATGGGCGCCGCCCTCGTCAGCGGCCTCGTCTGGGGCTCGCTGAACGGCTTCCTGGTCGCCAACGCGAAGATCCCAGCCCTGATCGTCACGCTGGGCACGCTGTCGGTGGCCCTGGGCCTCGCCCAGGTGATCACCGGCGGCATCGACGTCCGCACCGTGCCCACGGTGATGACGGACTTCAACACCTACATCAAGATCCTGGGCATCCCGACGCTGCCGTTCATCGCCCTGCTCGTCCTCGTCCTGGGCGGGATCGTGCTGCACAAGACCCGGTTCGGGCGGTACACCTACGCGATCGGCTCCAACGAGGAAGCCGCCCGCCGGGTCGGCGTCAAGGTCGACCGGCACCTGATCCGGATCTACGCCCTGTCGGGCCTGCTCGCCGGCTTCGCCGCCACCATGTCGCTGGCCCAGTTCGGCACCACCACGATCGCCGGCCAGTCCCTGACGAACCTCAACGTGATCGCGGCCGTCGTCATCGGCGGCACCTCCATCTTCGGCGGGGAGGGATCGATCTTCGGGACGATCGTCGGGCTGTTCATCCCCGCCGTGCTCCAGACCGGCTTCGTCATCATCGGCGTCCAGCCCTTCTGGCAGGGCGTCGCCGTCGGCACGGTGCTCGTGGCCGCCGTCTACGTCGACCAGTCACGACGAGCAGCCGCGCTCCGCGGTGCCAGCTCGACCACCCCCCTGCGCGCTCTGCTGCGCCGGAACAAGTGAAAGGAACACCACCAGTGAACCGCTCCAGCGCCATGAAGTCCGTGGGGGTCCTCGCCGTCCTGGCGATCGCCGCGACGGGCTGCTCGTCCAGCAAGCCCACCACGTCGGGCTCCGGCAGCGCCGACGACTCGGCGACCCCAGCCGACTCGGCCACCTCGCTCTCCGCGCCCGCCAAGGCCTCCAAGGACTACAACGTGTCCTTCATCCAGGGCGTGGCCGGCGACGAGTTCTACATCTCCATGGAGTGCGGCGTCGAGTCCGAGGCGAAGAAGCTCGGCGTCACCGTCAACACCCAGGGGCCGCAGAAGTTCGACCCGACCCTGCAGAAGCCGATCGTCGACGCCGTCGTCGCCTCCAAGCCCGACGCGATCCTGGTCGCGCCGACCGACGTCACCGCGATGCAGACCCCGCTCGCGGCGGCCGCCGCGGCGGGCATCAAGATCGTGCTGGTCGACACCACGCTCAAGGACCCCTCGATCGCCGCGACCGGCATCGCCTCGGACAACCTGGGTGGCGGCAAGGCGGCCTTCGACGCGATCAAGGAGCTGAACCCCGACGGCGGCAAGGTCCTGGTGATGTCCACGGACCCCGGCATCTCGACCGTCGACGCCCGCGTCAAGGGCTTCGAGGACGCGGTCAAGGCCGACTCGGCGTTCGAGTACGTCGGCGTGCAGTACTCGCACAACGACCCGGCCACCGCGGCGCAGCTGACCAGTGCCGCGCTGCAGAAGGACCCCGACCTCGTCGGCATCTTCGCCACCAACCTGTTCGCCGCCGAGGGCAGCGCGACGGGCCTGCGGCAGGCCGGCAAGGCGGGCAAGGTCAAGGTCGTCGGCTTCGACGCCGGCCCGAACCAGGTCAAGGCGCTGCGAGGAGGGGACCGTCCAGGCCCTCGTCGCCCAGCAGCCCGCGACCATCGGTCAGTACGGCGTCGACGCGGCCGTCGCGGCGCTCGACGGCACCGCGCTGCCGAAGACCGTCCAGACCGGCTTCACGGTGATCACCAAGGACAACATCGACGGCGACGGCGCCGACGCGGTCTACAAGTCCAGCTGCTGACGGCGGACCCCGGGACCGGCCAGCGGGCCGGCCCCGGCGGCCCGGACCAGCGGACCCCAGCCGAGCCCAGCCGACCAGCGAGAAGGACCACGATGACCACCACCGCCCCCGGCAGCGTCGAAGCCGGTGTCGAGGCCGGTGCCGACGCCCGGGACCGGCCGGTGACGGAGGCTCGTCGCCGGGCTCGACCTCGGCAGCACCGGGGTCAAGGTGCTCGTCGCTGACGAGGACGGCACCGAGCTCCTCGTCGTGCAGCGGCCCACCCCGTGGCGCGACGGTCCCGGCGGGACCACCGACCTCGACGCGGACGACCTGCTCGCCACGGTCGGCGGGCTGCTCCACCAGGCCGCCGACGACCTGACCGCCCTGCCGGGGTGCGACGGGGCCACCGTGGACGCCCTCGCCGTCTCCGGCATGGGCGAGACCGGCATCCTGCTCGACCGCGACGGCAACCCGGCGGCACGCGGCGTTCGCCTGGTTCGACCCGCGCGGACGCGAGCAGGTGATGGCGGCTGTTCCGCGCGACCTGCTCGACGAGTTCGCGGGCCGCACCGGCCTGCCCGTCGGGGCGCAGGTGTCGGTGGCCAAGCTGCTGCACCTGCGCGCCGCGGGCCTGGACCTGCGCGGGCTGCGGTGGTTCAACCTGCCCGAGTTCGTCGCCGCGTCCCTGGGGGCCCGCGAGGTCAGCGAGTACTCCCTCGCCTCGCGCACCGGGCTGCTCGACCAGGACACCGGCGAGCCGTGGACCGAGATGCTCGACCACCTCGGCGTCGGCGACGACTTCCTCCCGCCGCTGGTCGACGCCGGCGCCGACCTCGGGCCCGCCACCGCGTCTTGGCTGCCGACGGCGTTCGCCGGCGCCCGCGTCACGGTCGCCGGGCACGACCACCTCGTCTCCGCGGTGTCGGGCGGCGCGATCGGCCCCGACCGCTACCACGTCTCGATGGGCACTGCGGAGGTGCTGCTGCGGGTGCTCGACGGACCCGTCCCGTTCGCGGCGCGGCAGCGGCTCGCCGCCGGCCTGGTCAACTGCGTGCGCCACGTCGTGCCCGGGCAGCACGTCGCTCGTCGCCGGGGTGAAGACCGGCCTGCTGATGCGGCGGGCACTGCAGCTGTGCGGCATCACCGACCGAGCGGGTCGCGACGCGCTCGACGCGGCAGCGTTCGCGCTCCCGCTGGAGGGCGATCTCGCGGCCGACGCCATCGAGGTGCGCGGCGCCCGCAACGACGACGGCGTCCTCGCCCTGACCGTCCGCGCCGACGGGGTCAGCCCGGCCGAGCTGTTCAACGCCGTGCTGCGGCACGGCAACGACGAGATCGCGCCTGCTCGTCGACGCCATGGACCGCGAGGTCCCGCCCGCCCGCTCGACCCTGCTCACCGGCGGCTGGGCCGGCATGCGGAGCGTCCAGCGGGCCCGCGCCGGTGTGCTCCCGGACGTGTCGGTCTCGGAGCGCAGCCAGGACACGGCGTACGGCGCTGCGCTGTTCGCCGCCCGGCTGCTGCCTCCCGCCGCCCGTCCCGACGCCGGGTGAGGGCCGCACCCTCCCCGAGCGCCACCCCGCCCGGCGACCCACGCCGGGCCCGCACGACCCCCGAGCGACGCTGCTCGACCACCGATGAGGAGCCCCTGATGAACGAACTGACCACGCTCGAGCGACGCGGGATGGCCGCGATCTCGACGGCGGCGGGACATGCTGATCGTGGCCGCCGACCAGCGCAACGGCATGAAGGCGGTCATGCCCGACGCCCCCGACGGGCCCGGCTCGGTGACCTTCGAGCAGCTCGCCGAGGCCAAGGCCGACCTCGTGACGCTACCTCGGCAACCACGCGCCCGCGATCCTGCTGGACCCCGAGGTCGCGCTGCCCCGGGTCGTGGACGACGCGACGCTGTCGCGCGACACCGCCCTGGTGGTGGGCATGGACGCCTCCGGCTTCGAGACGGTCGACGGCCTGCGCTACACGCAGGTACGTCGACGGGGTGACCGCCCGCACGGTGCGCGACCTCGGCGGCGACGTCGCGAAGATGCTGTTCTACCTGCGCCCCGACCGGCAGGGCGACCGAGCTCCCGCGCGGCGGACGAGATCCGCGGCGCTGGTCAAGGCGTGCGAGGCAGGAGGGCCTGCTCCTCATCGTCGAGATCCTCACCTACCGCCTCGACGGCGAGTCGCGAGGAGGACTACCGCGCCGCCTTCCCGGGTCTGGTCGCGGAGGCCGCGCGCATCTCCGTCGAGTGCGGGGCCAAGGTGCTCAAGCTGCCCTACGCGGGGTCGGCCGAGGCCTGCGCGGCCGTCACCCAGGCGGCGGCGGGCGTGCCGTGGGCGGTGCTGTCCGCGGGCGTCGACCACGAGACGTTCATCGAGCAGGTGCGCACCGCGGTGGCCAACGGCGCCGCGGGCGCGATGGCCGGCCGGTCGCTGTGGAAGGACAGCCTGGCCGTGTCACCGCAGACGCGCCGCGACCTGCTGACCTCGCGCGCGCTGGCCCGGCTCGGCGAGCTCGCCGCGGCGGTCGACGGCCGGTCCTGACGCTGCGGGCCGGTGGGCCCGTTCAGGCGGTTGAGCCGGCTGCGACGGGCCCGTCGGCCAGGAAGAAGTCGTGGTCGGTGTGGGTGGCCGCGGCCACCTGGGACGCGCTCTCGCGCACCGAGCGGCTGCCGTAGATGTGCTGGATCCCCGGGAGCTGGCCGGCCGCGGAGTCCTCGGCGGCCCACATGGTCGACGGCGCGCACGACGTACGCCGGTTGAGGTCCCCGCCGAAGACCGTGGTGCCGGCGGCGTCGTAGCCCGCGAGCACGCCCCGGAGCTCGGCGCACTCGGCGTCGTTGGCGCGGCGTGCGTCGGCCGACCCGCGGGTGCCGAGGTGCGCCGTGCAGACGGTGACGGCGCGGGTCGTGGTCGCGCAGACCCATCGGCGCTCCTCCTCGCCGGACTGGCCGGCGAACGCGTGGTCGCGCGAGGACGCCACCGGGTCGCGGGTGAGGACCGCGATGCCGAACACGCCGCGTCCCTCGGGCAGCACGCACGGCAGCCGCCCGCCGTCCACCCGGACCGCCGCGAAGTGCAGGTGGTAGCCGGTCCGCGCGGCCAGCCGTCGCGCGTCGCCGCTGCACGCCTCGTTGAGGGTGACCGCCTGCGGCGCGTCGTCGACGACCTGGTCGGCGGCCTCGTCGACCACCGACGGGTAGGACGTGCGCGGGTAGCAGCCGGCTCGTCCGGACAGGCAGAGGTTCATCTGGAGGACGGTGTAGGTCGTCCCGTCGGCCCGGCCGGCGCCGGCCGTGAACGCGGCAGCCAGGCCGCCGGCCACCAGCGTGACCATCGCGAGCACGGCAAGCACTGCAGACACTGCGGACACGGGGAGCACCACGCGCTGTCGCACAGCAGGCTCCCTCCGTCGTCCTCAGCCTCCCCCCTCGTTCGCCGTGGGCGGCCACGAGGATGGGTCCGGGCGCGCGAGGGCGCGACGCCGCAGTGGCGCGCACCCGGCAGGGCGCGAGCCGGGCGGGACTAGGAGGTGAAGTCGGAGGGCCAGCCGTGGTCGGCCAGGTAGGCGCTCACGCGCGCGATGTCGGCCTCCGACGGCAGCTCGGTCGTCACTTCGGCGATCGCCGAACCGATGTCGACCCGGTCGCCGGTCGTCGTACCCCCGGCCTTGAGCACGGCGGCCACCTCGCGCACCTCGTCGTCGGTGAGCCGGCGGCGCAGCAGCGCGAGGAGCGGCACGAAGTCGTTGTCGGGTACGCCGGACGGGTAGCCGGCCCGCAGCCAGTCGACGACCCGGACGACCAGGCCGCCGCGGGCCTCCTCGGGCACGGCGTCGGCGGCCGGGTCGCGCAGCGGCGAGCCCAGGGGCCAGCCCGCGGCCGCGAGCCGCGCCGAGACCCGGGCCACGTCCTTCTCGTCGATGGGGCCCTTGACGACGTCGGCGATGCGCTGCTCGACCAGCGGTCGCGTCATCGCCTGCTCACCCGCCTCGGCCTCGTCGGTGAGCTCGGAGACGACCTCGCCGAGCTCCTGCGGGGTCAGCGACCGGCGGAGGATGCCCAGCAGGGCGAGGTAGTCCTGCTGCGGGACGCCCTCGGGGTAGCCGGCCCGCAGCCAGCGGACCACCCGGGCGATCAGGCCGTCCGGGCCGGGCGTGCCTGCGCTGCCGGAGGGGGAGCTCACCGGGGCGTCGTCGGCCCGCAGGGGAGGGCTCACTTGTCCACCAGGGTCGGGACGACGTGCTCGAAGCTCACCATCTTCCCGAAGCCGGACGCGACGACGACGGTGATGCCCAGCGCGACGGCGAGGGCGACGACGGCGAAGCACAGGATCCCGGCCGCGCGGGAGGCGGGGTTCGGGGAGGCGCGGGTCGTTGCGCCGCCCGCGACGGTCGCACCGGCGCCGGAGAAGCGCACGCCGAGGGCGAACAGGGCGGGCAGGCCGGCGCCGAGGAGCAGGCCGGCCACGATGACCTTCCAGGCGGTGGCCGCGAAGAGCTCGAACATCGGGGCCTCCTCAGGCGCTGACGCGGGGAGCGGGCACCGACGGCGCAGCGGCGGGCTCCCAGTCGTCGTTGACGTTGTGCGCGGAGACCGGGGTCCGGCGCGAGCGCAGGTACATGAACGTGGACGGCCCGGCCAGGATCACGGCGATGGCGAGCGCCGCCGGCGAGACCGCCGATGCAGGTTGCCGATCCACCACATCACCGCGCCGATCGACCGCGGCGGCACGGGAGGGTGATCACCAGGCGAGCGCCATCCGGCCGGCGACCCGCCAGCGCACCTCGGCGCCCGGGCGGCCGAGGCCGGAGCCGAGGATCGAGCCGGTCGCGACGTGGGTGGTCGACAGCGCGAAGCCCGAGGTGGCTCGAGGCCAGGATGACCGCGGCGGACGCGCTCTCGGCCGCCATGCCCTGCGGCGGAGCTGATCTCGACCAGACCCTTGCCGAGGGTGCGGATGATCCGCCAGCCGCCGAGGTAGGTGCCGAGGGCGATGGCCAGGGCGCAGGCCGCCTTGACCCAGAACGGGACGGAGGTGGTGTCGGTCCACTGGCCGCCGGCGATCAGGGCCAGCGTGATGACGCCCATCGTCTTCTGGGCGTCGTTGGTGCCGTGCGCCAGCGAGACCAGCGAGGCGCTGCCGATCTGGCCCCAGCGGAAGCCGCGGTCCTTGAAGCGCTGCGGCGACCGCCGCGGTGATGCGGTAGATCAGCCAGGTGCCGATCGCGGCGACCAGCGCCGGCGAGGACCGGGGACAGCAGCGCCGGCAGGATCACCTTGCCGAGGACGCCGTCGAGCTTGCTGCCGTCGCCGGCCCAGTTGACGCCCGACATGCCGAGCCCGGCGATCGTCGCGCCGATCAGCCCGCCGAACAGGGCGTGCGACGAGCTCGACGGCAGCCCCAGCAGCCAGGTCAGGAGGTTCCAGACGATCCCGCCGACCAGGCCGGCCAGCACGATCAGCAGGAGCGCCTGGCCGTCGTCGGCGAGCAGGTCCGGTCGCGGTGCGCCGGTGGAGTCCTGGATCTTCACGACGGCGTTGGTGACCGTCAGCGCGACCTCGACGCTGAGGAACGCGCCGACGAGGTTGAGCACGGCGGACAGCGTGACGGCCACCTTCGGCCGCAGCGCGCCGGTGGCGATGGAGGTGGCCATCGCGTTCGCGGTGTCGTGGAAGCCGTTCGTGAAGTCGAACGAGAGCGCCGTGATCACGACGAGGACGAGGAGGATGGTCTCTGGACCCACGGGCCCGAGTGTGGGGCACCCGCGAGGGCCGGGGAAGGGCCGTCCGGCCTGGTTCACCAACTGTTCACCTTCCGCCGGCGGGCCGCCGTCTGGCGCGGTCCAGTCGAGCGTGCGCCCTTGTCGTCGCCAGGGGGTGCACTGTTCACTTGCGCCATGGCCGAGCCCCGCAGCGAGTCGGGGCCCGACGACCCGGCCGCCGACGTCGGGCGGCTCCCCGGCGTGGACCGTGTGCTCACCCACGCGCAGGCGGTGATCGAGCTCACCTACCTCGACACCGCCCGCCACGACCTCGCCCGCGCCGGGGTCACCCTGTGGTCCGAGGCCGGAGGGGACGACGCCGGCTGGCACGCGCGCTTCGGCCCGGCCTCCAGCGCCGACGAGGTGCGGTCGCCGGCCCCGGGGCAGGGCCGGCCCGCCGAGCGGCCGCCCGCCGAGCTCGAGGCCCTCGTCCGGCCGTGGGTCCTCGACCGGCCCCTGGTCCCGGTGCTCGGCGCCGTGGTCGAGCGCCGTCACCTGCACCTTCTCGACCGGCGCGGCATCCTCGCCGAGGCGTACGACGACCGGGTGCACGTCCACGCGACGGACGACGGGGGCGCCCCACGCGACGGCGCGGAGCCGTCGGCCGGAGTACGCCGCGAGTGGGTGCTGCGGCTCGTGGACGGGCCGGCCGTCTTCCTGGACCGGGCGCGGGACGCGCTGCGGGAGGCAGGATGGCCGGAGCAGGGGTCCAGCCGCGGGCGCCTGCCCCTGCTGCTGCTCGACCTGCCCGGGGCGCCACGGGGGCTCGACCCGTCGTCGAGCGCCGCGGACGTGCTGGGGGACCAGCTGGGCCGGCTGATGGCGCGGCTGCGCGCCGCCGACGGCGCGCTGCGCCGGGGCAGCCCCGAGGGCGTGCACGACCTCCGGGTGGCGCTGCGGCGGTTGCGCGCCTGCCTCGGCACCTTCGGCCCCGTGTGGGAGCAGTCGCGGACGGAGGCGCTGCGGCGCGAGCTGCGGTGGGCGACGCGGTCCCTCGGTGGCGCCCGGGACCTGGAGGTCGCCGAGGAGCTCCTGCTCCGCCTCGTCGACGACCACCCCGACCTGCCCACCCTGGTGCGGGACCGGGCCTGGCTCGTCGCGTCGGTGCAGGCGCTGCGGGCGAGCCTGCCCGAGAACGGGGAGGTGCTCACCTCGGCGCGCTACCTGACGTTGCTCGCCGGCCTCGAGGCCTTCGTCGAGGACCCTCCGTGGGCGGCGTCGGCCGAGAACCGCGCGTCCGGGGTGCTGCCCCGCCTGGTGCAGCGACGCGTCGCCCGCGTCGGGCGCGCGCTCCAGAAGGCCGAGGAGCGTCCGCGCGGCCCGGCGCGCGACGAGGGGCTGCACGAGGTGCGCAAGCGCGCCCGTCGGGTGCGCTACGCGGCCGAGGCGCTCGAGCCCGCCTGGGGACCGGCGGTGCACCGGCTCGCCGAGGCCGCCACCGAGCTGTCCGACGTGCTCGGCGAGCAGCACGACTGCGCCGTCGCCGCCGACCTGCTCGACCGGCTGGCCCCCGAGCGCGACGACAGGCTCGCCGACGCGAGGACGTGGCGCCGGGTGCGCGTCGACCTGCGGGAACGGGCCGACGACCGTGAGCGCGCCGCCCGACGGCTGGCCCGCCGCGTGGACAAGTGCGCCCGCCGTACGCACTGGGACGGATGACGCATTCAGGTCACAGTCAGGTGCGATGTCGTCCCCTGAGTGGTATGACGACGACCGAACTGGCCAGCCGCCCCCGACTCATGCTCAACAAGGTGCCCGAGGTCACCGTGTACTTCTGGGTGATCAAGATCCTGTGCACCACCGTCGGGGAGAGCTTCGCCGACTACGTCAACGAGACGCTGGGCTTCGGTCTGCGCAACACCACGGCGGTGTTCTCGGCGGCACTGATCGCCACCATGGTCGTGCAGTTCCGCGCCAGGCGCTACGCGCCGCCCGTCTACTGGCTCGCCGTCGTCCTGGTCAGCGTGGTCGGGACGCTGCTCACCGACAACCTCACCGACGGGCAGGGTGTCCCGCTCTGGATCAGCTCCACGGTCTTCGCCGTCCTGCTGGCGCTCGTCTTCGGTGTGTGGTTCGCCCGCGAGCGGACCCTGTCGATCCACACGATCGTGACGACACGTCGTGAGGCCTTCTACTGGACGACCGTCCTGGTGACGTTCGCTCTCGGCACCGCCGTGGGCGACTGGACCCTCGAGCTGACGGGCTGGCCGGCCGGCCCGGCGGTGCTGTTGCCGCTCGCGCTGATCGTCTCGGTGCTCGCGGGGTGGCGCCTCGGCGCCGGACCGGTCCTCTGCTTCTGGCTCGCCTACGTCCTGACCCGCCCGCTCGGGGCGAACATCGGGGACTACCTCGCCTCGGCGAGGGCGGACGGTGGGCTGGGCCTCGGCACCCTGGGCACCAGCGTGGTCTTCCTCGGCACGATCCTCGTCGTGGTCTCGTACCTCACCGTGACCCGCGCCGACCAGACCGAGCCCGTCGAGCCGCCCACCCGGCTCGACGCGTGACCGGGGACGGCACCACACTGACCACCCCTGGACGGGCGAGGAGGCGACGATGACGACCGGGCGGACCCTGCGGCTCGGCGCGGCCCTGCTCGCCGCGCTCGCACTCACCGCCGGCTGTGCGCGCGGGTCGGAAGGCGGGACGGCCGCCACCACGCCGTCCGGCCCGGCCTCCACGTCGCCGTCGACCCCGGCGAGCCCGTCGGCCGCATCGAGCCCGTCGAGCCCGGCGAGCCCGTCGAGGTCGGCTGCCCCGACGGGGGCGACCCGGCTCCCCACGGCGCGGCACGTCTTCGTGGTGAACCTCGAGAACAAGAGCTACGAGAGCACGTTCCGCACGGGCTCCCCGGCGCCGTACCTCTCGACGCAGCTGCCCGCGCAGGGCGCCCTGCTCACGCAGTACTACGGGATCGCCCACAACAGCCTGTCGAACTACCTCGCCCAGATCAGCGGGCAGGGGCCGAACCCGGCGACCCAGGCCGACTGCGGCACGTTCGCGCGCTTCGTGCAGACCGGCTGGACCGAGCCGCGCCAGGCCCTCGGGAACGGCTGCGTGTTCCCCGCCCAGGTGCCGACCCTGGTCAACCAGATGGAGGACGAGGGGCTGACCTGGCGCGGTTACATGGAGGACATGGGCACGCCGTGCCGGCACCCCACGATCGACGGCCCCGACACCATGCACGCGGCACAGGTCGGCGACCAGTACGCCGTGCGGCACAACCCGTTCGTCTACTTCCAGGCCATCTCGGAGTCGAGCTGCCGGGCGAACGTGCTCGACCTCGGCCACCTCGGGCCCGACCTGGCGTCGGTGTCGACCACGCCCAACCTGTCCTACATCACGCCGAACCTCTGCCACGACGGCCACGACTCGCCCTGCGTCGACGGCAGCCCCGGCGGCCTGGCCGGCGCCGACGCGTGGCTGCAGCAGTGGGTGCCGCGGATCCTCGCCTCGCCCGCGTTCCGCGCCGACGGCGTGCTCGTGGTCACCTTCGACGAGGCCGAGACCCACAAGCCCGGCGGCGCCGACGCGTGCTGCGGCCAGACGACGATGCCGAACGCCCCGAGGTCCGGCATCAGCGGCCCGGGCGGCGGTCGCGTCGGCGCGGTCGTGCTGTCACCGTTCGTCACGCCCGGCACCACCAGCGACGTCCCCTACAACCAGTTCTCCCTGCTGCGCACCGTGGAGGACCTCTTCGGCCTGCCGCCGCTCGGGTACGCCGCCCGGGCGCACGCCTTCGGCTCCGACGTCTGGACCGCCGCCGGCTGAGGCCCCAGACTGCAGCAGGACCGGGAGGACGGGCGTGATCCGCTTCGAGCACGAGAGTCGGCCGCAACGCGTCGTGTTCGCGTCCCACGACGCGCCGGGGCGGGTGGCCGACGAGGTGGCGCGCGCGGGCGGCACCCGGGTGATGGCGGTGGTGTCGGGGTCGGCCGGCGCGGCGGCGGACGCGGTCCTGTCCGGGCTGCCGGTCGTCGTCCGCCACACCGAGGTCGTCATGCACGTGCCCGTCGAGGTGGCCGAGCGGGCCCGGGCGGTGGCG
Source organism: uncultured Actinomycetota bacterium (assembly GCA_963781745.1). Classification (GTDB taxonomy): domain Bacteria; phylum Actinomycetota; class Actinomycetes; order Propionibacteriales; family Nocardioidaceae; genus Nocardioides_B. Next base: position 121,900 of record CAWAHH010000005.1, read on the forward strand.
GCGGAGCACCGCGCCGACGTGGTCGTCAGCATCGGCGGCGGGTCCGCGACAGGCCTGGCCAAGGCGGTCGCCCTGACCACGGGGCTGCCGGTAGTCGCCGTCCCCACGACGTACGCCGGATCGGAGGCGACGGCCGTGTGGGGGCTGACCGAGGGCGGCCGCAAGACGACCGGGACCGATGCACGGGTGCTGCCCCGCTCCGTGGTGTACGACGCCTCGCTGCTCGTCCCGCTGCCGGTGGAGCTGAGCGTCGCCTCCGGGCTCAACGCTCTGGCGCACTGCGCCGACGCGATGTGGGGCCCGCAGGTCGACCCGATCGACCGGGCGCTCGCGCTCGAGGGGGTCCGGGCCCTCGCCGCCGGGCTGCCGCAGGTGGTCGACGACCCCACCGGCATCGAGGGCCGCGAGCTGACGCTCTACGGCGCGTACCTCGCGGCCGTCGCGTTCGCCTCCGCCGGCTCCGGCCTGCACCACAAGGTGTGCCACGTCCTCGGCGGGATGTTCGACCTGCCGCACGCGCAGACCCACGCGGTCGTGCTGCCGCACGTGCTCGCGCTCAACGCGCCGGCGGTCCCCGAGGTCGAGCAGCGGCTGGCCTCGGCGTTCGGCGCGGGCACCGCGACCGGGGGCCTGCGGGACCTGCGGGAGCGGATCGGCGCACCGCGGGCCCTGCGGGACCTCGGGCTGCGGGAGTCCGACCTGCCCGCAGCCGTCCGGGCGATCCTGCCCGTCGTGCCCGCGAGCAACCCGGCGCCGGTCGACGACGCCGTCCTGGAGGCGCTGCTGCGAGCAGCCTGGGAAGGAGCCGAGCCCCGATGACCGACCCCGAGCAGGACGCCCGCGAGGCCGACCTCGTCGACCGCGTCGTCGCGTCCTTCGACGGCACGCCCGACGCCCGCCTCAAGGAGGTGGTGCAGTCGCTGACCCGGCACCTGCACGCCTTCCTGCGCGACGTGCGGCTCACCGAGGAGGAGTGGGCGGCCGCGATCGGCTTCCTCACCGACGTCGGGCACCTGACCGACGAGCGGCGTCAGGAGTTCATCCTGCTCTCCGACGTGCTCGGCGCCTCGATGCAGACGATCACCATCAACAACCGGGCCCACGAGAACGCCACGGAGGCGACGGTGTTCGGGCCGTTCTTCGTCGAGGGGTCTCCCGACGTCGGCCTCGGCGGCGACATCGCCGGGGGAGCGCCGGGCGAGCCGTGCTGGGTCGAGGGCACCGTGTCCGGCACCGACGGCCGGCCCCTCGCCGGCGCGCTGGTCGAGGCGTGGGAGGCCGACGCCGAGGGCCTGTACGACGTCCAGCGCGACGGCGCACCCACGACGGGGCGCGGTCACGTGCACACCGACGACGCCGGCGGGTACCGCTTCTGGGCGGTCACCCCGACGCCGTACCCCATCCCCGACGACGGCCCCGTCGGACGCCTGCTCGACGCGACCGGCCGCTCGCCGATGCGGGCCTCGCACCTGCACCTCATGGTCGTGGCCGAGGGGCACCGGCGGCTGGTCACGCACGTGTTCCCCCGCGGCGACGCGCTGCTCGGCTCCGACAGCGTCTTCGGGGTCCGCGACTCGCTCGTGGTCGACGTCGAGCAGCAGCCGGGCGGCACGCCGACCCCGGACGGCCGCGACCTCGGCGGCGGCACGTGGTCGCGGCTCCGGTTCGACATCGTGCTGGCTCCCGCGGGCTAGCCTGACCCGGTGACGTCGCTGTCGATGGACGATGCCGTGCTGCGGGTGCGGCCGGACTTCTCCGACGCCAGCGACCTGCCCGTCCACGCGCGCATCGGCTACTGGCTCGAGCGGCTGATCGCCTCGCGCACGCTCCTGCCCGGCGACCGGCTCCCGTCCGAGGTCGACATCGCGACCGCGCTCGGCGTCAGCCGGATGACGCTGCGCCAGGCCCTCGCGGGCATCGAGGCCAAGGGCCTGCTCGAGCGCCGGCGCGGTCGCTTCGGGGGCAGCTTCGTCGCCGAGCCGCGCTTCGACTACACCTGGTCGGGCTGCCCGGCTTCACCGAGCAGATGCGTCGCGCGCACGTCGAGCCGGGCGGCGACGTCGTCCGGGCAGCCACCCGCGCGCCCTCGCCGGGCGTCCGCAGGGCCCTCGGGCTGCGGCGCGGCGAGCAGGTGCACGAGGTGGTGCGGGTGCGCTCGGCCAACGGCGAGCCGGTGACGCTGGAGGAGACGTACGTCGCCGGCCCGACTGTTCGCCGGGCTGCTCGAGCACCGACCTCACCGGCTCGCTCTACGAGGTGATGGCCCGGCGCTACGGTCGCGCGCCGGTCTCCGCCGACGAGGTCGTCGAGCCGGTCAACGCCACGTCGCAGCAGGCCGAGCTGCTCGGATGTCGCGCCGGAGACCGCGCTGCTGCTGATCACCCGCACCGCCTGCGACCGCGACGGGGTGCCGGTGGAGTTCTCCCGGGACCATTCCGGCCGGACCGCACCCGGATCGCCCTGCGCACCCGCGTCGACATCGACGCGCTGACCGAGACCGGGTCCGAGCCGGGCCCGTCCGGAGCCGGACGGGACGCCGCCGCCGAGCGTTGACAGGCCCGGTCAATCGTCTAGTCTTTTGCGCCATGGCCGTCCCCGACCGCAGCGAGATCGTCATCATCGGCGGCGGCGTCGTCGGCGCCAGCATCGCCTACCACCTCGCCCAGCGCGGCCGCGACCGACGTCACGCTGGTCGAGCGCAGGCGCGCTCACCGACGGCAGCACGTGGCACGCCGCCGGCCTGGTCGGGCAGCTGCGCAGCAGCAGCAACCTCACCCAGCTGATGCGCACGAGCGTCGCAGACCTACCGGACGCTCGAGGAGCGCACCGGCTACGCCACCGGCTGGCGCGGCGTCGGCGGCCTGCGCGTGGCGTCGAGCCCGCAGCGGTGGGAGGAGCTGCAGCGCGTCTACACCCAGGGCAAGAGCTTCGGCTTCGACATCCACCTGGTCTCCCCGACCGAGGCCGCGCGAGCTGTTCCCGCTGCTGGACACTCGACGGCGTCCACGGCGCCACCTGGACGCCGACGCGACGGGTACGTCGACCCGAACCAGCTGACGCACTCCTTCGCCGCCGGGGCGCGCGCCGCCGGCGTGCGCATCGTGCAGGACTGCCGCGTCGAGGGCATCGAGCGGACGGCCGCCGGGTGACCGCCGTGCTCACCGACCAGGGGCCGCATCGAGTGCGACGTCGTCGGTCAACGCCACCGGCATGTGGGGGGCCGAGACCGCGCGGCTGGCCGGCGTCGACGTCGCCGTCAACGCCGTCGAGCACCAGTACGTCGTCACCGAGAAGTCCGACGACCTGCCCGCCGACCTGCCGACCTTCCGGGACCCCGACGCCCGGTTCTACCTCAAGCCCGAGGCGGGTGCGCTGGTCGTCGGCGGCTGGGAGGAGGGCACGAAGGCGTGCTGGCGCACGATCCCGCGCGACCTCGGGCCCGAGCTGTTCGCCCCCGACCACGACCGGTTCGAGGGGCTCGCCGAGCCGGCGCCGCCGAGCGCATCCCGGCCTTCGGCGACCTGGGCATCCAGACCTGGGTCAACGGCCCGATCCCGTTCTCCCCGGACGCCGAGCCGCTGATGGGGCTGACCGAGGACATCGACAACCTCTTCCACTGCTGCGGGTTCTCCGCCGGCATCGCGGCCGCCGGGGGAGCCGGCCAGGCGCTCGCCGACTGGATCGTCGACGGCGACCCCGGGCATGGACCTGTGGCCCTTCGACGTACGCCGGTTCGGTGCGCCGCACAACGTGCCCGCGGTGCTCGAGCGCTCGGCCGTCGAGTCCTACGGCCACTACTACGACATCGCGTTCCCGCAACCGGCCGCCGCACCCGCCGCGCGGGCAGCGCCGCAGCGCGCTCCACGACCGGCTGCACTCGCGCGGGGCGCGGTCTTCGGCAGCAAGTTCGGCTTCGAGCGGGCGCAGCTGGTTCGCGCCGGGGCGGGTCGGCGTCGAGGAGGACCCGACGTTCGGGCGCAGCAACGCCTGGGAGCACGTCGCCGCCGAGCACCGCGCGGTCCGGCAGCGGCGTGGGCGTCGTCGACCAGAGCTCGTTCGCGAAGTTCTCGATCCGCGGCGTGGACGCGCTGGCCCTGCTGCAGAGGGTCGCCGGCGCCGACCTCGACGTGCCCGTCGGGAAGATCGTCTACACCCAGCTGCTCAACGTGCGCGGCGGCATCGAGGCCGACGTGACGGTCACCCGGCGCGGCCCCGAGGACTTCTACCTCGTCACCGGCAGCGGCTTCGGCCGCCACGACGTGACCTTCCTGCTGCAGCACGCGCCCCAGGACGGCTCGGTCGTGATCGACGACGTCACCTCGTCGTACGGCGTGCTCAACGTGTGCGGGCCGCGCTCGCGCGACCTGCTGCAGTCCCTCAGCGGCGACGACCTGTCCGACGAGGCCTTCCCCTACATGACCGCGCGCGAGACCGACGTCGGCTGGGCGCCCGTGCTCGCGCTGCGGGCGACGTACGTCGGAGAGCTCGGCTGGGAGCTGCACGTGCCGACCGAGTACGTCGCCGACGTCTACGAGAAGGTGCTGGCCGCGGGCGAGCCCCACGGGCTGCGCGACGTGGGCTACCGCGCCGTCGACACGCTGCGCGTCGAGAAGCACTTCCTGGCCTGGGCAGGCGACATCCGCTCCGACAACAACCCCTACGAGGCCGGTCTCGGCTTCGCGGTCCGGCCGGACAAGCCGGGCCTGCTCGCGGGCCCCGCGCTGCAGCGGGTCCGGCAGGACGGCCCGCGGCAGCGGCTGTGCTGGTTCACGACCGAGGCGCCCGACGTCATGCACGGCGGCGAGCTGCTGGCCCACCCCGCGTCGGGCACCGAGGTCAGCGTGCGCAGCGCGGCGTTCGGGCACACGGTCGGACGGACCGTGTTCTCGGCCTACCTCCCGGCCGAGGTCGCCGCGACCGTCGCCGAGGACACCGCGCTCGAGGTCGAGATCGCCGGGAGGCGGCACCCGGCCACCCGCCACCGCGCGCCGCTGCACGACCCGCAGGGCCTGCGCGTCCGGTCCTGACGCGCTCCGCGGACCCCGACAAGGGTCTAGACCTTTGGGCTGACCGGCCGCTAGGTTACCCACGTCACGTCCAGGGGAGGGATCCCGATGTCGCACGCGATCGGTGACGAGGAGCTCGACCTCCTCCTCGACCAGGTCCCCGCCGTCGCGGGCCGTCCGCGGTCCTACGAGGAGCTCTCGGGCGGGCTCACCAACCGCAACCTCAAGGTCACCACCCCCGACGGCGTGTTCGTGGCCCGCTGCAGCGCGCCCGACGACGGCAGCGGCCTGGCCATCGACCGCGAGCAGGAGCACCTCAACACCCGGGCCGCCGCCGAGTCCGGCGTCGGCGCCCCCGTGGTCGCCTACCGCCCGGACGCCGGGGTGCTCGTCATCGAGTACATCGACGGGGTCACGCTGACCAACGAGCACTTCACCGCGCCCGGCCTGCTCCCTCGGGTCGCCCGCGCCTGCCGGACCCTGCACGCCGGCCCCCGCTTCCACGGCGAGTTCGACATGTTCGAGCGCCAGCGCGGCTACCTCGACACCGTGCGGCGGCACGGCTACCGCGTCCCCGACGGCTACGAGTCGCACGCGCACCGCATGGACGAGATCCGCGCCGCCCTCGCCGTCCGCCACGAGGGCACGGTCCCGTGCAACAACGACCTGCTCGCCGGCAACTTCGTCGACGACGGCGAGAAGATCTGGCTCATCGACTACGAGTACTCCGGCAACAACGACCCCTGCTTCGAGCTCGGCAACATCTGGAGCGAGTGCGGGCTCAGCCTCGACCAGCTCGCCGAGCTCGTCACGGCGTACTACGGGACCACGCTGCGCCACAAGATCGCGCGCGCACGGCTGCAGGGCATCGCATCGAAGTACGGCTGGACCCTGTGGGGCTGCATCCAGCACGCGACCAGCCCGCTCGACTTCGACTTCTGGGGGTGGGCCACCGAGCGGTACGACGCAGCGGTGGCCGAGTTCGACGGGGCGGAGTTCCCGTCCCTGCTGCACGACGTCACGCTCACCGACTGACCACCCGACCGCGAGGAGGACCCCCCATGACCACCGAGCGAACCGCCCCCCCACCGCACGGCAGGGCGCCGCAGCGGACCCACGACACCGACGCCGCCGACGGCGCCGACCTCAACGGGCACGGCTACACGCAGCGGCTGAACCGCAGCCTCGGCAGCTTCAGCTCGTTCGCGGCCGGCTTCAGCTACATCTCCATCCTCACCGGGATGTTCCAGCTGTTCGGCTTCGGCTACGGGTTCGGCGGCCCGCTGCTGTTCTGGTCCTGGCTGGTCGTACTGGGTGGCCAGCTCTGCGTCGCGCTCGTCTTCGCCGAGCTGAGCGCCCGCTACCCGATCGCGGGCTCGGTCTACCAGTGGTCGAAGAAGGTCAGCGGCCGTCCCGGCGCCTGGTTGGCCGGCTGGATGATGCTCGTCGGCTCGGTGGTGACGGTCGCCTCGGTCTCGGTCGCGATGCAGGTCGTGCTGCCGCAGATCTGGTCCGGGTTCCAGGTCCTCGACGACAACGCGCAGAACGCCGTGCTGCTGGGCAGCTGCACGATCGTGGTGACGACCGTGATCAACCTGCTCGGCGTGCGCCTGATGGCCCTGATCAACAACATCGGCGTCGCTGCCGAGCTCGTCGGCGTCGCGCTGATCATCGTGCTGCTGCTGTTCCACCTCCAGCGCGGCCCGGGGATCGTGCTCAGCACGCAGGGCGCCGGTCCCGGACTCCCGGGCTGGTCCTCGCTGGGCTACCTCGCACCCCTGCTGCTCGCCGCGATCATGCCGTCGTACGTCATGTACGGCTTCGACACCGCCGGCTCGCTGGCCGAGGAGACCCGCGACCCGCGCCGTACGACGCCGCGCGCACTGCTCCAGGCCCTCGCCGCGGCGGGCGGCGCCGGCGCCCTGCTGCTGATCCTCGCGCTGATGGCCGCCGACTCGGTCGACCCGGGCGTCCTCGGGGTCGGCGGCCTGCCGTCCGTGCTCGAGTCGGCGCTGGGCAGCACGCTGGGCAAGGTGCTGCTCGTCGACGTCGCGTTCGCGATCTTCATCTGCACGCTGGCGATCCAGACCGCGTCGATCCGGCTGGCGTTCTCGATGGCCCGCGACCACGCGCTGCCCTTCGGCGACTCGCTGTCGCACGTCACCGAGCACCGGCACTCGCCGGCCGCGCCCGCTGCCGTCAGCGGGGTGGTGGCGATCGGGCTGCTGGTCGTGAACTTCGGCAACCCGCAGATCTTCCTGGTCATCACCAGCGTCTCGATCGTGATCGTCTACCTGGCCTACCTGCTGGTGACCGTGCCGGTGCTGCGTCGCCGCGCGGGCGGCTGGCCGCACGACCAGGGCGCGGACGGCTGGTTCTTCCTCGGCCGCACCCGCGGGATGGTCGTCAACGCTGTCGCCGTCGGCTACGGCGTGCTGATGGCGACCAACCTGCTGTGGCCGCGCAGCGCGATCTACGGCACCGGCGTCTACGCCTGGGGCGGCGTGATCTTCGTGGCCGCGGTCGTCGTCGTCGGCCTCGTCTACTACGCCACCAGCCAGCACGGCCGCGAGGAGCGGATCGCCTCCGAGCACCGGCACGTCGCCCCGCCGGTCGCCGGTGGCCCCGGGGCCGTCTGAGATGGCGGCCGCCCTGCCCGACCGGGCCCGCGTCGTCGTCGTCGGCGGCGGGGTCGTCGGCACCAGCGTCGCCTACCACCTGACCAGGCTCGGGTGGACCGACGTCGTGCTGCTCGAGCAGGGCCGGCTCTCCTGCGGCACCACCTGGCACGCCGCCGGCCTGGTCGGGCAGCTGCGCGCGTCCGAGAGCGGCACCCGGCTGGTGCAGTACTCCACGCAGCTCTACGCCGACCTCGAGACGGAGACCGGGCTCTCGGCCGGCTACAAGCGCTGCGGGGGGGTGACGGTCGCCCGCACCGAGGACCGGATGACCCAGCTCCGGCGTACGGCGGCGACGGCGGCGGCCTTCGACCTCGAGTGCGAGCTGCTCACGCCGGAGCAGGCGCTCGAGCACTACCCGGTCATGGCCGTCGACGACCTCGTCGGCGCGATCTGGCTGCCCGGCGACGGCAAGGCGAACCCCACCGACCTGACGAGCGCGCTCGCCAAGGGGGCGCGGATGCGCGGTGCCCGCGTGGTCGAGGGGGTGCGGGTGACCGACGTGCTCACCCGCGCCGGCCGGGTCACCGGCGTCCGCACCGACGCCGGCGACGTCGAGACCGAGGTCGTGGTCAACTGCGCCGGCCAGTGGGCCAAGGCCGTCGGCGCCCTCGCGGGCGTCACCGTGCCGCTGCACTCGGCCGAGCACTTCTACGTCGTCACCGAGCCGTTCGAGGGCGTGCACCCCGACCTGCCCGTGCTGCGCGACCCGGACGGCTACACCTACTTCAAGGAGGAGGTCGGCGGGCTCGTCGTCGGCGGCTTCGAGCCCGAGGCCAAGCCGTGGGTCTCGCCGCACGAGCTGCCGCACCCGTTCGAGTTCCAGCTGCTCGAGGAGGACTGGGACCACTTCTCGGTGCTGATGGAGAGCGCCCTGGTGCGCGTCCCGGCGCTGCACGAGACCGGGATCCGCAAGTTCTACAACGGTCCTGAGAGCTTCACCCCCGACAACCAGTTCCTCCTCGGCGAGTCCCCGGAGGTCGCGGGCTTCTTCGTCGGCGCCGGGTTCAACTCGGTCGGCATCGCCTCCGCGGGTGGCGCCGGCCGCGCGCTGGCCGAGTGGATCGTGGAGGGCTCGCCCACCAGCGACCTGACCGCTGTCGACGTACGCCGCTTCGCAGCGTTCAACGGCAACGTGCGCTGGCTGCGCGACCGGGTCAGCGAGGTGCTCGGCCTGCACTACCAGATCCCCTGGCCCAACCGGGAGATGACGACCGCCCGGCCGTTCCGGCGCTCGCCCGTGCACCACCTGCTCGACGCGGCGAACGCGAACTTCGGCAGCCGGATGGGCTGGGAGCGCGCGAACTTCTTCGCACCCGCCGGCGCCTCCCGCGACATCGAGTACTCCTGGGGCAAGCAGAGCTGGCTGCCCTGGTCGGCCGCCGAGCAGGTGTCCACCCGCACCGGCGTCACCGTCTTCGACCAGACCTCCTTCTCGAAGTACGTCGTCTCGGGACCCGACGCGGAGCGCGCGCTGCAGTGGCTGTGCACCGCCGACGTCGGTGTCGAGGTCGGCCGCTCGGTCTACACCGGGATGCTCAACGCGCGCGGCACCTACGAGTCCGACGTGACCGTGACCCGCACCGGCGCCGAGGAGTTCCTCGTGGTCAGCAGCGCCGCCACCACCGAGCGCGACAAGGACCACGTCCGGCGCCACCTCCCGCCCGGCGCCCACGCGTCGCTCGTCGACGTCACCTCGAGCCTCGCGGTCTTCGGCGTGATGGGACCGCGCTCGCGCGACCTGCTGGCCCGGCTCTCCGGCGCCGACCTCGGCGAGGACGCCTTCCCCTTCGGCACCAGCCGGACCGTCGAGCTCGGGCACGCGACTCGTCCGCGCCACCCGGATCACCTACGTCGGCGAGCTCGGCTGGGAGCTCTACGTCCCGGTCGACTTCGCGGTCGGCGTCTACGACGACCTGCTCGCAGCCGGGGCCGACCTCGGCGTGACCCGCGGCGGCTACTACGCGATCGAGTCGCTGCGCCTGGAGAAGGGCTACCGCGCCTTCGGCCGCGAGCTCACCCCCGACCACGGCCCCGTCGAGGCGGGCCTGCTGTTCGCCTGCAAGCTCCGCACCGACATCGCGTTCCTGGGCCGCGAGGCCGTCGAGAGGGCCCGCGCCCGGGGACCGCGCCGCCGGCTGGTCTCCTTCGTCGTCGACGACCCCGAGCCGATGATGTGGGGCGGCGAGCTCCTGCTGCGCGACGGCGTCCCCGCCGGCCAGGTCACCTCGGCGGCCTGGGGCGAGACGGTGGGCGCCTGCGTCGGGCTCGCGTACGTCGCCGACCCGGCCGGTGCGACCGTCACCGCCGACTGGGTCCGCGAGGCGACGTACACCGTGGACGTGGGCGGTGACCGCTTCCCGGTGACCGTCTCGCTGCGCCCGCCGTACGACCCGGAGAACCTGCGCATCCGCGGCTGAGCCGTGCGGCTCAGCCGGCCTGGACGATGGCGAGCATCGACCGGCCGAGGTGGAGCAGCTCGTCGTGCAGGACCACCGGGTCGAGGTCGGCCAGCAGCGGGTCGACGCCGGCCTGGGCGAGGCCCGACCCGACCACGGCCACGGCCACCCGGCGACGCAGCGAGGGGTCGGGGCCGAGCAGCAGCGCGTTGAGGCGGGTGACCAGGTCGTGGAAGGCGGCGTGGCCCTCGACGATGCGCCCGACCTCGGGGTCGCTGACCAGGGTGGCGACGGCACGGCGGTGGTCGGTCATCAGGTCGACCAGGCCGACCAGCGCGAGGTCGCACGCCTCCTCCGCGGTGGGGGCCGCCTCGGCCGCGGCGAGGAAGGCGCGCATGTCGTCGAAGGCGGACTCGACGACGGCCAGGACGATGTCCTCCTTGGCCTGGAACTGGTAGTACACCGCGGCCTTGGTCACGCCCGAGGTGGTCCGCGATCATCTGCAGCGACGAGCCGCTGACGCCGTGCTGGGCGAACAGGTCGAGGGCCGCGTCGATCACCCGGGCCCGGCCCTGCCCGCGGGGTGCCTGCGGTCGGGCCACGGCGTCCACCTCCTCGCGTCCCGGGGTCCGTGACGCCGCGCACACTAGCACGCTAGTTAGCCGATCGGCTTGCGACCGCCTAGCCGAGCGTCTAACTTGGTGCGGACGGTCGCGAGACCGCGACCACTCTCCGTCGGACCAGCCCGGGAGCCCCCATGGCCCACCTCCTCCACCGCATCGGACGTCTCGGCTTCCGCCGGCGCGGCACCGTCGTCTCGGCCTGGCTGCTCCTGCTGGCCGTGCTCGGGGCGCGTGCTGGTCTCGGTGGGCTCGGCGCCGACCGCCAGCGTCACGATCCCGGGGACGGAGTCGCAGCGGGCGCTCGACGCGCTGGCGGAGGAGTTCCCGCAGGCCGGCGGCGCGTCCGGGACCGTGGTGGTCCGGGCGCCGCAGGGCCAGACGCGTGACCGCGGCGGCCAATCGCGCCACCGTGCTGGCCGTCGTGCAGGAGGCGAACGCGCTGCCGGGTGTGGTCGGCGCGACGAGTCCCTACGACAGCAAGGCGATCAGCCGCGACGGGCGCTACGCGCTGGTCAGCGTGCAGTTCGCGAAGACCGCCGACGCGCTGACCGCGGCGCAGCGGACCGCCTACGAGGAGCTCGGCCAGGACGCGCCGGGCGCCTGGAAGGTCGCCGCCGGAGGCGAGCCCCTGCAGACCGAGCCCGAGGTCGGCGGCACCGAGGCCATCGGCGTGCTGGTCGCGCTCGTCGTGCTGGTCGTCACGTTCGGCTCGCTCGTGGCCGCCGGCATGACCATGGCCAACGCCCTGATCGGCGTCGGCGTCGGCATGCTCGGCCTGCTGCTGGCCGGCCACCTCTTCGACATGACCAGCGTGACGCCCGTGCTGGCGCTGATGCTCGGCCTGGCGGTCGGCATCGACTACTCGCTGTTCATCAGCTCGCGCTACCGGCACAACGTCGCCGTCGGCCTCGAGCGCGAGGAGGCGGTCGCCCGCGCGGTGGGTACGGCGGGCACGGCGGTCGTCTTCGCCGGCCTCACGGTCGTGATCGCGCTCGCCGGGCTGTCGGTCGTCGGCATCCCGTTCCTCACCGCGATGGGCCTGGCCGCCGCGGGCACGGTGGCCGTCGCGGTCCTGGTCGCGGTGACCCTGCTTCCGGCGCTGCTCGGCTTCGCCGGCGACCGCGTGCTGCCGCGCCGCCGCGCGCCGCGGCGAGCACGTCCGCGACCTCGAGGACGAGCCGACCGGGCGCGGGTTCGCGCTGGGGCCGCTTCGTGGTCCGGGCGAGGGTGCCGGTGCTGCTCGCCGGCGTCGCGGTCCTCGGCACGCTCGCGATCCCGACGACGAGCATGCGGCTGGCCCTGCCCGACGACGGCACCGCGCCCGAGGGCACCAGCAAGCGCGAGGCGTTCGACCTCGTCGCGGCCGGCTTCGGCGAGGGCTTCAACGGGCGCCTCGTCATGGTCGTGCACGGCGAGGACGCCGCGAGCGTGCAGCAGGCGGTCCAGCAGGCGGGCCAGGTCGCCACCGGGACGACCGACGTCCTCGCTGTCGCGCCGGGCGGCACGAGCGCCGACGGCCGCACCGCGCTGCTCGCCGTCGTCCCCACCTCCGGGCCGACGGACGAGAGGACGTTCACGCTGGTCCGCGACCTGCGCGACGGGCTCGCGAGCGCCGCGGACGCGACGCGGCACCGACATCTCGGTCACCGGCGCCACCGCCGTCGGCGTCGACGTCTCCGACAAGCTCAAGGCGGCCCTGCCGGTCTACCTGCTGCGTCGTGGTCGGGCTGAGCTTCGTGCTGCTGACGCTGATGTTCCGCTCGCTGCTGGTGCCGCTGAAGGCGACCGCCGGGCTTCCTGCTCACCGTCGGCGCGACGTTCGGCGCGACCGTCGCGATCTTCCAGTGGGGCTGGCTCGGCGACCTCGTCGGCCTCTCCGCCGAGGGGCCGCTGGTGAGCTTCCTGCCGATCCTGCTGATCGGCATCCTGTTCGGCCTGGCGATGGACTACGAGGTCTTCCTGGTCTCGCGGATGCGCGAGGACTTCGTGCACGGCGAGACCGCCCGCGAGGCCGTCGTCTCGGGCGTGGGCCACGGCGCCCGCGTGGTGGTCGCTGCCGCGCTCATCATGATGTCGGTGTTCGCCGGGTTCGTGCTGGTCGAGGACCCGGTCATCAAGTCGATGGGCTTCGCGCTCGCGTTCGGCGTCGCCGTCGACGCCTTCGTGGTCCGCCTCTCGATCGTGCCGGCGGTGATGTCGTTCCTCGGCGACCGCGCGTGGTGGCTGCCGCGCTGGCTGGACAGGGTGATGCCCGACGTCGACATCGAGGGCGAGAGCCTGCGCACCGCGGACGACGGGCGTGCGGCCGAGGCGGCGTCGCTGACCGGCGCGCACTGACCGGCGGGGCCGTCCGCGCCACGCGAGGCGGCGCCGAGACGAACCTCACAGGTGCTTGGATCGTGCGTGGGCCGTACCTTGAGCCCAGCATCCCCCGCTGACCAGAGATCGGAGCGCGCCGTGATCATCGGGATCGTCAAGGAAGCCCGAGCCACCGAGACCCGGGTGGCCGCGACGCCGACGACGGTGGCCGCGCTGCTCAAGCTCGGGTACGACGTCGTGGTGGACGCCGGGGCGGGGGAGGCGTCGACGTTCCCCGACGAGGCGTTCGCGGAGGCCGGCGCGAGCATCGGCGACGCGCTCGGGGCCGACATCGTGCTCGGCGTGAACGCACCGTCGGCCGAGCAGCTCGACCGGCTCCGCGCAGGCGCGACCTGGGTGAGCCTGCTGGCCCCGGCGCTGAACCCGGACGTCGTCGAGGACCTCGCCCGGCGGCCGATCACGGCGCTGGCCATGGACGCGGTGCCGCGGATCTCGCGGGCGCAGTCGCTCGACGTGCTCTCCTCGATGGCCAACATCGCCGGCTACCGCGCGGTCGTGGAGGCCGCGTTCGTGTTCAGCCGGTTCTTCACCGGCCAGGTGACCGCGGCCGGCAAGGTCCCGCCGGCGAAGGTGCTGGTGGCCGGCGCGGGCGTGGCGGGACTCGCCGCCATCGGCGCGGCCGGCTCGATGGGCGCGATCGTGCGCGCGACCGACCCGCGCCCCGAGGTCGCCGACCAGGTCAAGTCGCTCGGTGGTGAGTACCTCAACGTGGAGGCGGCCGACCCCTCCGAGGCCCAGGTCTCCTCGACCGGCTACGCCAAGGAGATGTCGGACGACTACAACGAGCGCGCCGCGCGGCTCTACGCCGAGCAGTGCCGCGACGTCGACATCGTCGTCACCACCGCCCTGATCCCGGGCCGCCCGGCGCCCCGGCTGATCACGGCCGAGATGGTGGCGAGCATGCGCTCGGGCAGCGTCATCGTGGACATGGCCGCGGCCAACGGCGGCAACGTCGAGGGCACCGTCAAGGACCAGGCGGTGGTCACCGCGAACGGCGTCACGATCATCGGCTACACCGACCTCGCGGGACGCCTGCCGGCCCAGGCCTCGCAGCTCTACGGCACCAACCTGGTCAACCTGATGAAGCTGCTCACCCCGGAGAAGGACGGCCGGATGGTGCTGGACTTCGACGACGTCGTGCAGCGCTCGATGACCGTCGTCCGCTACGCCGACGGCAGGGGCGAGCTGACCTGGCCGCCGCCCCCGGTGTCGGTCTCGGTCGCCTCGTCGGCGACGCCGGCACCGCCCCCGGCGACCCCGCCGAAGGAGAGCCCGGTCAAGCCCGCGCTGTCGCCCGGTCGCCGCTTCACGATCGTCGGCCTGGTCGCGCTGCTGCTGTTCGTGGTCGGGGCGACCTCCCCGACGGCGCTGCTGGGCCACCTGACGGTCTTCGCGCTCGCGATCGTCATCGGCTACTACGTGATCGGGCACGTGCACCACGCGCTGCACACGCCCCTGATGTCGGTGACCAACGCGATCTCCGGGATCATCGTGGTCGGCGCGCTGCTCCAGATCGGTCGGTCCGACGCGGTCATCACCGCCCTCGCGACCGTCGCCATCCTCCTGGCCAGCATCAACGTGTTCGGCGGCTTCGCCGTGACCCGCCGGATGCTCGCCATGTTCTCCCGCAGCTGATTCCAGGAGCATCCCCGTGATCACCGTCGAGACCGCAGCCCAGTCGGCATACATCGTCGCCGCGCTGCTGTTCATCCTCGCCCTGGCCGGCCTCTCGCGGCACGAGACCGCGAAGTACGGCAACCTCTTCGGCATCTGCGGCATGGTCGTCGCCCTGGCCGCCACGATCGCGCTGGCGATCGAGCGCGACGTCTCCGGTGCCGGGCTCGGGCTGCTGCTCGGCGCCATGGCCGTCGGTGCCGCGATCGGTCTCTACCGCGCCCGCCAGGTCGAGATGACCGGCATGCCGGAGCTGATCGCGCTCCTGCACTCCTTCGTCGGACTGGCCGCCGTGCTGGTCGGGTGGAACGGCTACCTGCACGTCGAGGCCGACCCGGACGGCGCGGAGGCGGCGGTGCTGGGGGCCCAGGACCTGCTCGGCATCCACAGCGCCGAGGTGTTCATCGGCGTGTTCATCGGCGCGGTGACCTTCACCGGCTCGGTCGTCGCGTTCCTCAAGCTGTCCGCGCGGATCAAGTCCACGCCGCTGGTGCTGCCCGGCAAGAACCTGCTCAACGTCGGTGCGCTGGTGCTGTTCGCGGTGCTGACCGTCTGGTTCGTGGTCTCGCCCGCGCTGTGGCTGCTGGTCGCGGTCACCCTGGTCGCGCTGCTGCTCGGCGTGCACCTCGTCGCCTCGATCGGCGGCGGCGACATGCCGGTCGTGGTCTCGATGCTCAACAGCTACAGCGGCTGGGCCGCAGCGGCCTCGGGCTTCCTGCTGGAGAACGACCTGCTGATCATCACCGGCGCGCTGGTCGGCTCCTCGGGTGCCTACCTGTCCTACATCATGTGCAAGGCCATGAACCGCTCGTTCCTGTCGGTCATCGCCGGCGGCTTCGGCATCGAGGCCGGCCCCGCCGACCAGACCGACTACGGCGACCACCGCGAGATCACCGCCGAGGGCGTCGCCGAGCTGCTGCTCGCGGCCGACTCGGTGATCATCACCCCGGGCTACGGGATGGCCGTCGCGCAGGCCCAGCACGGCGTCGCGGAGCTGACCCGCCGGCTGCGCGAGCGCGGCGTGAACGTCCGCTTCGGCATCCACCCGGTCGCCGGCCGGCTGCCCGGGCACATGAACGTCCTGCTCGCCGAGGCGAAGGTGCCCTACGACATCGTCCTGGAGATGGACGAGATCAACGAGGACTTCCCCGACACCGCCGTCGTCCTGGTGATCGGCGCCAACGACACCGTCAACCCCGCCGCCACCGAGGACCCCACCAGCCCGATCGCCGGGATGCCCGTGCTGACCGTCTGGGAGGCCGACGACGTGGTCGTCTTCAAGCGCTCGATGGCCGCGGGCTACGCCGGCGTGCAGAACCCGCTGTTCTTCCGCGACAACAGCGCGATGCTCTTCGGCGATGCGAAGGACCGCGTCGAGGACATCCTCCGCGCGTTCTAGCCCACGCGCGAGCGCCCAGCGAGGTGCACGGCGTGGGCACGCGGAAGTGGAAGCGGGGGCTGGGACGCACTACAGGCCACCGTGGTGACCCCTCCCGATCGTCCCGGCCCCCGCCTCGCTCGGATGCGGCGCCCGAGCCGGCGGTCCGGCCGTCGCGTCTCGTCGTCCACACCGCAGTGGTGGTGCGGGCGAACCCCCGTGACGTGCGACCGTCTCCCCGGCTCGCGCCCCACTCTGCCGGGGGCTCGTCGACCGGGTACAAGGCTCGTACAGTTTTCGGCAGGAAGTTGTAGCACTCCGGGGCCTCGTGTTCCTAGTCTGGCTGGGTGCCGCAACAGTCCGAGCCCGCCGGCGGCTCCACGCCGCCCCCCGGGTCGGGCCGGTCGGCCCGGTCGACCCGGGCCGACGTCGCCGCCGCGGCCGGGGTCTCGGTGCAGACCGTGCACGACCTGTTCTCCGAGTCCCGCCGGCAGGGCCGCCGCCCGGGCGAGCCGACCCTGGTCCGGATCCTCGACGCGCTGACCTCGACCCACCACCTCCCACGGCTGCGCCGGGGGCATCAGCTCGCCGGGAAGACGGTGTTCTACGAGCTGCCGCGCACGTGGGCCTTCGACGGCGAGGCCAGCGTGGCCGGGCTCGACCACACCGTGATCGGCAACAACATCTTCACGGCGCTGCTCGTCGCGCTGTCCCGCTCGGCCGGTCTCGCCGGCGCCCGCCTCGAGGTGGTCGTCAACGCCGCCGACCTGGCCTGGCCGACCGGCCTGCCCACCTCGCGCGCGATCGCCGAGGGCCGCCGGCGCTGGGCGGGCGCGGTCGCCGGCCACCAGTACGAGCAGCTGCTCGCCCGCACCCGCGGACCCGTCGGCGGCTTCGTCCTCGTCGACCCCGACGAGACCGACGACCGCGAGACGTGGCTGCGCGCCCACGGCGTCCCGCACGTCACGCTCGGACGCCCGACGCGGGACCTGTCGGACTGCACGTACGTCGACATCGACGACGAGCTCGGCTTCCGGCGGGTGATCGCCGAGCTGCTCGGGCGAGGCGTTCCCGCGGACCGCGTCGGCCACCTGCGGATCCTCGACGACCAGACCGGCCCCCCGGGACGCCGCCGCCGTGCCGTCCTCGAGGCGCTCGGGCGCAGCGAGGAGCAGCTGCTGGCCGCGCCGCCCCGGGCCACCCGCGGCGGCGGCATCGACCCCATCACCTTCCAGATCGACCAGCACGACCTCGTCGACGAGGAGCAGCTCAACGACCGCCTCGGCACCTGGATCCACGAGAACGAGTGGGTCGCGGTCGTCGCGGACTGCGACTTCTACGCCGCGCTGGCCTACCGCGCCGCCGAGGACCGGGGGCTGCGGATCAGCAGCCACCCGGGCCCGGCGCGCCTGGTGCTGGCCGCCTGCGACAACGCGCCGATCAGGAACATGGCCGTGCACCCGTGGATGACCCTGGCCCAGCCGGTCATGGCCTGGTCGGCCGCGGCCTTCGACGTCCTCGCGCAGCAGGCCCGGCTCTCGCCGGCCGGGCGGCAGGAGTATGCCGCGCACCGGCTGATCGAGCCGCAGGTGGTCCTGGAGCCTGTCCGTCCGGGGTGAGGGCGGCCGCTACTCGAGACCCAGCCCGCGTCGACCGGTCTCGTTCAGCTCGTCCACGGCGAAGCGGTCCGGCCAGCCGCGCTCGTAGTGCTCCTCGGGGAAGTCGCCCGGACTGGAGCCGGTCAGGAACGCCTCGCGCACGCTCGCGGCGTACGCCTCGTTGCGAGGGCACCAGGGTGCAGCGGGGATGTACATGACGTTGCCCCAACCCTGCTGGGCCTGGACGGGCGCGACGCTGTGCACCATGTCGCAGTGCCACCACACGGAGTCGCCGGCGCGGACGTCGGGGATGCCGGACACTGCCTCCATGAGCAGCGGGTGCCACGTCTCGTTCGCAGGGAAGACCTGGTTGGTGGTCACTCCGCACATGTCGTCGTCGGGGACGTCGGACAGCAGCGGACGCAGCAGGAGGTAGGCCATCGCCTCCGGGATCGGCACGGTGTGCAGCACACCCTGGTCGTGGGCCATGTCCGAGAGCGCGGTCCAACCCTGGAAGGTGCGGAAGGCCGAGCACATCGTCGTGCCGGGGTACTGGGGGCCGGAGGTGCGGTGGGCGGCGTCCCACGGGTCGTACTCCTCCACGCTGCCGTCGAAGACGTGGCGGAACGCCTGCTGGTACGCCTCGGTCATCCAGAGGTCGAGGGTGCCGGGGTCGCAGTGCGCGCCGAGGCCCGCGGAGTCGGCGCCCGGAGGACGGCGGCGGATGCGGTCGGGGTAGAGCGAGTCGCGGTCGGGGTCGAACCACTGGACGCCGTCGGACTCGTGCGTCCACTGGCTGTTCAGGAACGACTGCACGGTGGCCATCCGGTCGCTCTGCCGGGCCTGCATCTGTGCGGGGGACCAGTAGACCGGGTAGATCTCGGGCTTGGAGCCGACGCTGCCGAAGAAGTCGTCCCCGGGGCCGCGGTAGTTCTCGAAGAACGCGTTGCGCTCGACGTAGTCGACGATGCCGGCATCCCAGGCGAGGGCCTGGTCGCGCTCGAAGTGGCCGCGCACGACCAGGCAGCCCCGTCGCCTCAGCCGGTCGAGCTGCTCGGGGGTGACCGTTCCGTCGGCGATGTCGGCGTACTCGATGACCGGCCACACCGTTCTCACCACGCTGCTTCTCGGCCCTGATCTCGGCCACCCTGGCCGCGACCTGCGCCTCCACGACCGCGAAGACCTCCTCGACGGTGCGGCCGGACGCCTCGATCCGGGCCCGCAACGCGGCCTTGACCGCACGTGTCGCTGCCCGGAGGTCGTCGGGAACGGTCTCCCAGTGCGGCAGGGCGTGGGTGGACTGGCTGTCGGCGGCGATGGTCACGCTGTCTCCTTTAGTAAGGACTCTGAACTAGAAGGACGACCCTACGCGCCAGCGACACATTTAGGCAAGAGTCCTGACTAGAATGCTCTCGTGCCGCCCGCCAAGCCGTCCCTCGACCTCCTGAGGTCACTCACCGACGAGAACGTGCTGCGCGCTGCTGATGGAGCACGGCCGGCTCACCCGGGCGGACATCGCCGCCCGCACGGGCATCAGCAAGACCACCGTGTCCGAGAGCATGCGCCGGCTCGAGGGCGCCGGTCTCGTCGTGGACACGGGGGAGCGGACCTCCGGACGAGGTCGCGCCGGCAGCCTCTACGCGCTGTCGCGACGACTGCGGTGCCGCACTCGTCGTGTCGATCAGCCCGGCCGGGATCGTGGCCGACCTCGTCGACGCGGTCGGCTCGGTCGTCGCGCACGCCGAGTCGCCGCTGGAACGGGCACCCGGACGGCGGCGCACGACGCGGGTCCCTGGCAACGCCGTGCGGTCCGTGCTCTCGCGGGACGGGGACGCCCGGATCAGGCTGTCGGTCGTCAGCGCCGCCGATCCCGTCGACCGCCGGAGCGGACGTCTCGTCGCAGCTGCCCGACGCGCCCTTCCTGGTCGGCGAACTCGACCCGGTCGAGGCGATCTCGCCGGCTCGTGGACGGGCCCGTGCTCGTCGACAACGACGTCAACTGGGCGGCACGGGCCGAGCGCGACTCGGCCGCCACCGGCATGGACGACTTCGTCTACCTGCACCTGGGCGAGGGCCTGGGCTGCGCGGTCGTGAGCGACGGGGACGTCCGGCCGGGCCACGGCGGCCTGTCGGGGGAGATCGCGCACCTGCTGACGCGCGGCCGCCACGGTCGGGCGGTCCCGTTCACCGAGGTCTTCGCGCAGCTGGGGCTGCGCCAGGGCTCGTCCACGGCCGTGGACGTGGCTGCCGTGCGCGCACTGGTGGACGGCGACGGCGGGGTCGTCGCGGGCTCGCGAGCCCGCGACGACCTCGTCGACGCCGTCGGGGGCGTGCTGCTCGCGGTCACCGCTCTCCTGGACCCCGAGGCGGTGGTGCTCGGTGGCACCTGGGGGCGGTCGGCAGGGTTCGTCGACGCGCTGCGGGCCGGCGCGGAGGACTGGCCGCGCCCGGTGCGGCTGGTCCCCGCGACGCACGCCGATGCCCCCGACCTCATCGGTGCCAGGACCCGGGCGATCGACCTGTTGCGCACGACCGTCGTCGAGTCGGTGTCGGCGCGACGCAGGTCGTGATGCGGCTGTCGAGCCCGGCCCGGTCCGGTTCAGCCGGGCCCAGCCCGCCTGCGCCATCCGGTCCCGCCGGTTGACACGTGATCGCGGGCGCGCTGTCCTGGGATGCGCGGCGGCCACGGATCAAGGGGGGCGGATGGGCAAGCGTGCCGAGCCACGACAGGCGGCCGACGCCGCCCCGGACGCCATCGGCATCGACGCCCCCCTCGGTGCGGGGGCCGAGCCGAACGAGGCGGAGTCGGTGCTCGAACTGCCCCTGGTTCAGACGGTGCTGTTCCTGGCGGTCGGCGGGGCGGCGTTCCGTCTGCTCGGCAGGGGCGAGGGGAACGGCGACTTCGTCGGCTCCAACCCGTGGATCGTGTGGAAGGTGTCCGCGGCGCTCGGGATCGCGCTCGCGATCACCCTCGGTGCGCACGGGTTCGCCACCGTCGCACGAGTGGCGGACGACGGGCGGTACCCCACGACGCGGCGGGCTGCCGTGGTCGACTGCGTGGCCGCACTCCTCGTCGTGGTCGCGGTCGGCGTCTTCCTGGCTACCGTGCAGGACGGGGGCGCCGTGCGGGCCTGGCCGGTACCGGGCATCGACACTCGCCTGCTGTGGACGGCGACGGCGGCGTCGCTGCCTGCCACGCCGTGGATCGCGCTGGTCTGGATGGCGCATGGTGCCGAGCGACGATCCGCTCCAGAGACCTCGGCCACCCTCGACCACCGGTGGGAGCTCATCGTCTCCTGCGCCCAGGCGTTCGCCCTCTTCGTGGTGATCGCCCTCGTGCCTACCGGTGCCCTCCGGTCGGCGTTCCTCAGCACCGGCGGGAGCAAGGCGGCCGTGAAGGAGCTCGAGAAGCAGTTCCCGCCCTCGGACGTGCTGACGTACGGAGCCTTCTACGCGATCCTCCTCGTCGTGATCATCGTGCCCCTGGTGGCGGCGTGGCGGGCGCGCGCGAAGGCCTACATCGACCTGAAGTTCCCGCTGGACCACGACATCGACGCGACGTGGGTCGACGGTCGCGGGCGCCTCGAGAAGCTGCACCACCTCGACGTGGGGCTGATCCGCAACCCACTGACGTCCCTATCGGTGCTCACACCGCTGGTCACGGCCACCCTCGCCACCTTCGTGCCGCAGCTTGGCGGCGCGTAGCCGTCGGGGCGGGGGCTGCACCGGGTCGAGGAGGGCGGCGTTCGCCCCTACGATGGCGGCGTGACGGGGCTGCGGGTCGAGGCGTTCGGCGAGTGCCGTCTCGGGCCGGTGCAGGTGGTGACGCTCGGCGAGGCGCCCGGGCCGGTGCTGCGGGTGCTCGACCTCGGCGCCACGGTTCACGCGCTCGAGGTCGCCGACGCGGACGGCGTACGACGCAACGTGGCGCTCGGGCACGCGACACCGGAGGAGTACCTCGCCTCCACGGCCTACCTCGGCGCGGTCGTGGGCCGCTACGCGAACCGGATCGCCGGCGGCCGCTTCAGCGTGGACGGCGTGCCGGTGCAGGTCGGCGTGAACGACCGCGGCAACAGCCTGCACGGCGGGCCGGACGGCTTCGACCGGCGGGTGTGGCAGGTCGCCGGCGGCGACGCGGGCCGGGTCGTGATGCGGCTGGTGAGCCCGGACGGCGACCAGGGGTTCCCCGGCGAGGTGGTCGCCGAGGCGACGTACGCCGTCGAGGGGGACGCCGTGCGCCTGGACCTCGTCGCGCGCACGGACGCCGCGACGCCGGTGGGGCTGACCAGCCACGCCTACCTCAACCTCGACGGCGACGGCGGGTCGGCGATGGGGCACCGGCTGCAGGTCGTGGCCGAGAGGTACCTCCCCGTCGACGCCACCGGGATCCCGCTCGGCCACCTCGCGGACGTGGCGGGCACGCCGTTCGACCTGCGCGCGCCGACCGTCGTGGGCGACGCGGTGCGCGGGGACCACCCGCAGGTGCGCGACGCCCGCGGGATCGACCACGCCTTCGCCGTCCAGGGGGAGGGCTGGCGGCGCGTCGCGTCCCTGGAGGCCGCCCGCTCGGGCATCGGGATGGACCTGTTCTCCGACCAGCCGGCGCTGCAGGTCTACACCGGCAACTTCCTCGACGGGTCGGCCCCGGGGACGTCCGGGCGGCTCTACCGGCAGGGCGACGGGATCGCGCTCGAGCCCGAGGTGTTCCCCGACAGCCCCCACCGCCCCGAGCTCACGCCGTGCCTGCTGCGGCCGGGCGAGACCTACCGCGCCGCCCTCGAGTGGCAGTTCCGGCGCACGCGCTGAGCCGCCCGCGGCTCACCCCTCGACGGGCTCTGCGCGGCCGCTGGCCAGGGACCGGGTGGCGGCCTCGGCGATCGCCTGCGCCCGGAGGCCGTCGGCCAGCGACGGGGCGATCGGTGCGTCGCCGGCCAGCGCGTCCACGAAGTGCTCGAGCGCGGCGGCGTACGTCGGACGCACCCGCTCGAACCAGCCGGGGTGCAGCCCGTCCTCGACGACGCGCCCGGCGGCGTAGCGCGATACCGACCCGGTGCGCTGGCGGCGGGCCTCGGCCATCCCCGTCGACCCGAGCACCTCGATCCGCTCGTCGTAGCCGTAGCCCGTGCGACGCGTGCTGTCGATCTGCACGAGCCCGCCGCCGGGCAGCCGCAGCACCACGACGGAGGTGTCCACGTCGGGCAGGTCGGCCAGCCGCGGATCGGCGAGCGCCGACCCGGCGGCGTACACCTCCACGGGGTCGAGGCCGGTCAGCCACCGGGCGAGGTCGAAGAAGTGCACGGTCTGGTCGCGCATCTGTCCGCCGGAGACGGCGAGGTAGGACAGCGGCGGCAGCGACGGTCCGCGGCTCGACATCTGCACGAGCTCGACGTCGCCGACCTCGCCGGCGTCGACGATCCGCTTGAGCTCGGCGTAGTCCGCGTCGAAGCGGCGGTTGAAGCCGACCATCGCTCTCAGGCCGCGCTCGGTGGCGTAGCGCACGGTCTCGGTGGCCTCCGCGAGGTCGAGGTCGATCGGCTTCTCGCAGAGCACCGCGACGCCGGCGTCGGCAGCCCGGCGCACGTGCTCGGAGTGGGTGTCGGTCGAGGAGGCCACCAGCACGGCGTCCACGACGGACGGGTCGAACACCGCGTCCACCTCGGCGGCCACCTGCGCCCCGTGGGCCTGCGCGACCGCGGCGGCCCGGCCGGCGTCGACGTCGTAGACGTGGGTGAAGTCGACCCGCGGGCTCGCGGCGAGGTTGGCGGCGTGCACCGAGCCGATGAAGCCGGCGCCGAGCAGGGCGATGCGGGTCACGAGCGGTGCTCCTGGGGTCGGGGACATCGTGGTGTGGACGGGCGTCCAGGCACCGTCGCGCTGGTGGGAGGCGGTGACGGCCTCGACGAGCTGCACGCCCATCAGGCCGTCCGTGCCGGTGGGGAAGGACAGCTCGCGCTCGGGGCTGGGCAGGCCGTCGCGGCGGGCGACGAGCTCGTCGGCGACGTCGCCGTAGAAGTTCGCGAACGCCTCGAGGAACCCCTCGGGGTGTCCGAGCCCGGTGCGGGTCACGCGGGCCGCGTCCGGCGAGAGCGACGCCATGCCCTGCGACAAAGTCGTGCACGTCGCGTCGAGGTCGCGTACGACGAGGTGGTGCGGGTCCTCGTGGCGCCACTCGATGCTGGCGAGGTCGCCGAACACGCGCAGCCGCAGGCCGTGGGGGTGCCCGGTCGCGGCCATGCTCGCCCACAGGCGTCCGGGGACGCTGCCGGACAGCCGCAGGGCCACCGTGGCGTTGTCGAAGACCGCGCGCCCGGGCACGAGCGTGTGCAGCTGCGCGCTGACCTCGACGGCGTCGAGCCCGGTGACGTAGCGGACGAGGTGGTAGGCGTGCGTCCCGAGATCGGCGACGACGCTGCTGGTGCCGCCGACGGCCGGGTCGGTGCGCCAGTTCGCGCCGCCGGCCTGCTCGTGGTCCAGGCGCGCGGCGGCCCAGCCGGAGGCGTGCTCCACCTCGACGTACCGGACCGCGCCGAGACGCCCGTCGCGCACCAGCCGGCCGGCCTCGCGGACCATCGCGTAGGCCGAGTAGCAGTGCGAGACCGCCAGCAGCGCGTCGTGCGCGCGGGCCACCTCGACCAGCTCGGCCGAGGACGCCGCGTCACCGGTGAGGGGCTTCTCGCAGACCACCGGGATGCCCCGGCTCAGGAAGGCGTGCGCGATCGGGAAGTGCGTGTCGTTGGGGGTCGCGACCACGGCGACGTCGATGCCGTCGGGGCGGGCGGCCTCCGCGGCCGCCATCTCCTCGTGGCCCGCGTACGCGCGCTCCGGCGCGACGCCGAGGCTCGCCGCCGTGGCGGAGGCGCGCTCGGGGTCGCGCCCGAAGACGCCGGCCACCAGCTCGTAGCGGTCGTCGAGCCGCAGCGCCCACTGGTGCACCCTGCCGATGTCGGCGCCCGCCCCGCCGCCGACCATGCCGGCGCCGAGTCGCCGCGCTCCTGGTTCACTCACCGGTGGTCCGCTCTCTGTGGACAGACGTTGACCGGTCCACGATAGAGCCGCTGCTACGACGGGAAGGGCGCGTCGTCCGGCGCCGCGCGCGTCGCCGTGCTGAACCGGATCCGGTGGCCGTCCGGGTCGGCGACGTTGAGCTCGCGCACGCCCCACGGGAAGGTCGTGGGCGCCTGCCGGACGTCCACGTCGCGGGTGCGCAGCCGCTCGTGGAGCGCGTCCACGTCGTCGACCCAGACGGCCATCCAGGTGCCGGGGGAGCCCTGCCCGTCCAGGCAGAACTGGATCTCGTGGTCGCCGCTGCGCACCCCGCCGAACGTGGGTGGGTGCCCCCAGTGCCACGGCTCCTCGAACCCGAGCACGTCGACGTAGTAGGCGAGGCTGGCGGCCACGTCCCGGACGTTGAGGATCGGGATCACCCGCTCGATGCCGGTCATCTCGTGATGCTCCCACGCCCCGGTGCCTGGCGGGCCAGGACCGCGTAGCCACGGGCCGCGACGGCGAGTACGAGGGACAGCAGGACCACGTTCGCGGTCAGCTTGGCGGCCAGGCTCGGATCGCCGAGCGGCGACGTCAGGAAGGCCGGACCGCCGATGGAGACGAGGTCGCCGACGGCGACGGCGAGCAGGTGCCGTCCGGTCCAGGCGCGGCGGCGCGACCAGCGGCCGACCAGCAGCAGCAGGAGCGCGATGCAGGCGGTGGCCACGAGCGTCGCGACCCAGTCGGTGGGCACGAGGCTGCGCACCGAGAGCAGCACCGCGGCGACGACGGCGACGTGCCACGGTGCCGGCACGGTCCCGGAGGCGTGGCCCTCGCTCGCCGGCCGGCGGGTCAGGGCGAGCACCACGAGCGCCACCACGACGGCGCCGGTCCCGAGGAGCTGTCCCGCCGAGGGCCGGAACGACGTCGAGGACAGCTGGTCGCCCAGGATCAGCGCCGACCCCGCGACGTACGTCAGCGCGACGACGCCGAGACCGAACCTCCCGAGCCAGGGTTCGCGCGACCGCTGCGGCCACCACGACTCGGCGAGTGCGACCGGGGCGGCGATGCTGCCGAGGACGTGGCCGGCGAGGAAGGTCATCAGCATGTAGGCGCTGGTCCCGAGCCAGGGCAGGTACGTCGGCTCGCGCATCGACGGCCAGTAGGAGATGTCGCGGTACGACGGGTCGAACAGGCTCTGGTCGACGAGGCCGGCCTCGACGAGCCCGAAGGCCGTGGCCAGGAGCAGCAGGCTCGGCCAGCCGAGTCCCCGGCGGCGGGTGACCTCGCGGATCAGGATTGCGGGGGCGCCGTACAACGGTCCGAAGAACAGCAGCCCCCACAGCAGCTGGTCGGGGTGGGTCAGGGTGTCGTCGTAGCCGATGAGGTACTCCGCCGTGACCGGCGCGAGCACCAGCACGAACAGCACCGGGGCGAGCCTGCGCAGCCGGGTGGTCATGACGCCCAGGCTCGCGTCCGGCGGGCGGCCCGCGCGACGGCCCTGGGTATGCGCCACCCCCGACGAAGGTATGCCGTGCCCGCTCGACATACCTCCCATGGAGAACTGCCGCCTCCCACGGCATGCATGCCATGCGAGGCACCCGATTACCAGGAGAACATGGTGTTCTCGGGGCAGGCGGGTCAGCAGGTGACGACCACCTTGTGGGCGGAGCGGTCGTGCCGCACGGCGTCCAGTGCGGCGGCGTACTCCTCGAGCGGGAAGCGGTGGGTGATCAGACCGTCGGTGCGGACCCGCCCGCTGCGCAGCGCGGTCAGGGCGGCAGGGAACGCGTCGATCTCGGCGAAGGAGCCCTTCACGGTGAGCTCGCGACGGAACAGGTCGTACGGCGAGATCGAGATCCGGTCGCTCTCGTCGGCCACGCCGTAGAGCAGGGCCGTGCCGCCGTCGGCCGTCAGCGGCACGCAGGCCTCGGCCACCCGGGCCACGCCGGTCGCGTCGACGACGGTGTCGAACCCGGTGCCGCCGGTGCGGGCGAGCAGGGCGGCGACGTCCTCGGCGAGCCGGTCGCGGTCCATCTCGTAGGTGGCGTCGAGGCCGAGCGCCTCGGCGGTGCGCAGCTGGTAGGCCTCCGGCGAGGCGACCGTGACGTGTGCGGCGCCGGCGCTGGCGAGCAGCTGGGCGAGCAGGGTGCCGGTCGGTCCGGCCCCGACGACGAGCGCGGTGCTGCCCGGCATCGGGCGGGCCGTCTCGGCGCCGTGCAGCGCGCAGGCGGTCGGCTCGGTGAACACGGCCACGTCGGGGTCGAGCCCGTCGGCGTCGAAGACCAGGTGGGACGCGACGACGAGGTGCTCGGCGAACCCGCCCGGACGGTTCGAGCCGACACCCGCGAGGCGGGAGCACATCAGCCGGCGGCCACGACGGCACGCGGGGCACAGGCCGCAGGCGTCGTTGGGGTTCACGACCACCTGCCGGCCGACGCCGAGGTCCTCGACGCCGTCGCCGACCGCGTCGAGGACGCCGACGGTCTCGTGCCCCGGCGTCATCGGCCAGGCGGCCATGAACTGCCCGTCGTGCAGGTGCAGGTCGGTCCCGCAGACACCGGTCTGGGTCACCCGCAGGCGGACCTCGCCGGGGCCCGGCTCGGGCGTGGGCACCTCGCGCACGGAGAACGAGCGCGGTGCGTCGTACACCACGGCCCTCATCGGGCCGCCCCCTGGCCGGACGTCGCGGCCACGGCGTCCTCGAAGGTCTCGACCGCCTCGGCGGTGAGCTCGTCGGCGAAGAAGGCCTCGGCGACCGACGGGGCCATGGTGAACGCGTCGACGCCCTGGGCGGCGAGCGCGACGATCGAGGCGACGTCGGGGATGCTCGCGACGAGCACCCGGGTCCGCGCCCCGGTCGAGGCCAGCACGCGGTGCATCAGCGCGACGTCCGCGAGCCCGTCGCGGCCGGCGGCGGTCAGGCGCCGGAGGTAGGGCGCGATGTACGTCGCACCGGCGGCCGCCGCGACCACGGCCTGCCCCGGGTCGTAGACGGCCGTCAGCAGGGTCGGCACGCCCTCCGCGGAGAGCCGTGCGCACGCCGCCGTCCCCGCCTTCGACGCGACGAGCTTGACCACCACCTCGTCGCCGAGCGCGCGCAGCGCCCGGCCGCGCTCGACGAGGGTGTCGGTGTCGCGGCCCCAGGCCTGGAAGAACACCTCCGCGGCGCCGGCACCGGTGGCCCAGGCGTGGATGTCGGGGATGTCGGCGACCCCGCGGTCCGGCGCGCTGCAGGATCGTCGGGTTGGTCGTCACCCCGGCGAACAGCCCGGTCGCCAGCAGCGACTCGGCCGCGTCGCGGTCGGCGGTGTCGAGGTAGAGGTCCATGTCGGCTCCTGGTGTGTCTGGTCGGTGCGTCGGTCGGGTGCGGCGGTGCTGCCCGGGAGATCGCGGTCAGGAGAACCACAGGCCGCCGTCGACGACCAGCGACTGGCCGGTGACGTACGACGCGTCGGGCGAGGCCAGGAACGACACGACCCCGGCGACGTCGGCCGGGGTCTCCAGGCGGCCCAGCGGGATCTGGGCCGTCATCGCCTCCATGGCGCTGCCCGTGGGCTCGCCCGAGCGCCGGGTCAGGGCGGCGTCGATGGACTCCCACATCGGGGTGTGCACCACGCCGGGGCTGTAGACGTTGGCGGTGATGCCGTGCGGCGCGAGCTCCTGGGCGACCGACTGGGTCAGTCCCCGGACCCCGAACTTCGAGGCGGAGTAGGCGCCCTGGAGCCGCCCGCCGCGGTGCGAGGCGACCGAGGCGGCCCCGATCAGCCGGCCGCCGCGGCCCTGCGCGACCATCGCCGCGGCCGCCGCCTGGTAGCAGTGGAACACCCCGGCGAGGTTGACCTGCATCGTGCGCTGCCACTGCTCGGCGGTGGTCTCCAGCAGCGAGGCGGTGACCGCGATCCCGGCGTTGGCGACCATCACGTCCACGCCGCCCCACGCGGCCACGTGCGTGTCGACGGCGGCCTGCACCGACGCCCGGTCGCCGACGTCGCACGTCCCGGCGCGGGCCCGCCTGCCCGACGCGACGATGCCGGCCACGACCGCCTCGGCGTCCCGGCCGCCTCCGGCAGGTCGAGCACGGTGACGGCCAGCCCGTCGGCGGCCAGGCGCCGGCGATCGCCCTCCGATCCCGCGGGCGGCGCCGGTGACCACGGCCGACCGGTCGGTCGGAGGGGGCTGTGCGTCGGTCATGGCGTGCTCCGCTCGTCGGGGGCACCGCGCCCGGGGTGGAGGGTCAGCATGCCTCGCCTCCCGCGGGGCACGGCCGCGGGCCCGGTCACCGGACGGAGGGTAAAGTGATCTGCGGATGGATGACCCAGGCCCGTGACCCTCTCGCGCGCCGGCTCGTCGAGCCCTCGGCGGGTGTCGCAAACCGCGCCGGAACCGCACCCCCAACGAGCGCGAGGAGGCATCGATGACCGCCGCCACACCTCGCGTCCGCTCGCTCCGCCTGATCGGCGTGACCTCACCGCCGCCGCGTTCCTCTCGGTCGGCCTGCTCGTCTCGGAGATCCTCGACGGCACCCAGCACGAGGTCCGCGTCCTGACGGGCCTGGGCCTGGCCGTCCTCGCCGTCACCGTGAGTGCCGTGTCGGTCGCCGTCGCGGTGACCGCGCGCCGCGAGTCGGACCGGCGGGCCCAGGTCATCGAGGCGGCCTCGCGGACGTCGCGGGAGTGGGTGTGGGAGGCCGACGTCGCCGAGCGGATCACCTACTCCAACGACGCCGTGCTCGACCTGCTCGGCTACTTCCCGCAGGAGGTCCTCGGCCGGACCCTTTCGAGCTCATGTGGGACGACGAGACGCGGGCCAAGGCACGGACCTACTCCGACAGAGCCCGCACGGCCGGGCCCCGGCTGGGAGGACGTCGAGCTGCAGTGGCGTCGCAAGGACGGCAGCGGGGTGATGCTCCAGGGCTCGGCCGTCCCGCTGCACGGCCACTCCGGCAACGTCATCGGCTTCCGCGGCACCCGCCGCCTCGTCGACGACCGCTCCAGCGCCGCCGCGGCGGCCGCCGCGGGGCCGTCTCGCGGAGGCGATGGAGTCCTGCGCGGCCGACATCGCACTGCAGCCCATCGTGGACCTCGCCTCCGGGGCGGTCGTCGGCGTCGAGGCGCTGGCCCGCTTCCACGACGGGCGCGGCCCCGACGCCTGGTTCGAGGACGCCGCGGCGGCCGGGCGCACCCAGGAGCTCGACGCCTGGCTGTTCTTCCGGGCGCTGCGGCTCCTCGACGACCTGCCGCCGTCGGTCTACCTCTCGGTGAACGCCGGACCCGCTGCTGCTGATCGACGAGGAGTTCACCGCGCGCCTGCTCGGCTCGGGCGTCCCCCTGGACCAGCTGGTCGTGGAGATCACCGAGCACGCGCCGGTGCGCAACTACGACGCGCTCGTGGTCGCGGTGACGGCGCTGCGGGAGCGGGGCGTGCGGTTCGCGATCGACGACACCGGCGCCGGCTACGCCTCGCTGTCCCACGTCCTGCAGCTGAACCCCCAGGTCATCAAGATCGACCGCGGCCTGGTCGTCGACCTGGAGAACGACCGCGCGCGGCGGGCCCTGGTCACGGCGCTGGTGCTGCTCGCGCTCGAGATGGGCGCCCTGGTCACCGGCGAGGGGGTCGAGACCGACCAGCAGCTGAGGGCGCTCGCCACCCTCGGTGTCGACCAGGCGCAGGGCTACCGGCTGGCGCGGCCGAGCACGGACCGTCGCGACTGGAAGGCCTGGTGGGGCCGGCCGCTGGTGCCGGGCCTGTCGGGCTGAGCCCGGACGCGAGACAGCGGCCGCTGGAGTCTCGGGTCTCCAACGGCCGCTGCACCTCCAGTGTGCCAGGCTTCCGGCGGGATGCGACGTGCTTTCCGTCACGCTCGCCGATTCTTTGCCGTCGAGGGCTCACGGATAGCCCAGGACCCGGTGCCGCCGCGCCATCCACGACAGCGTGGACCGAACGCCGTCCCGGACGGTGAGCTCCGCCTGCCAGCCGAGCAGGCGGCGAGCCCGGTCCACGTTGGCGAACGCCCCGACCGCGTCGCCCGGCCGGCCCGGTCGCTCCTCGACGGCGAGCCGCCGCCCGGATGCCTCCTCGAACATCGCGACCAGCTCGCGGACGGTCACACCCGTGCCGGTCCCGACGTTGACGACCACGCTGGGCGCCCCCGCGGCCCGCAGGACCGCGTCGAAGCGCTCGACGGCCGCGACGTGCGCGCGGGCCACGTCCCACACGTGCACGTAGTCGCGCAGCCCGCTCCCGTCGCGCGTCGGCAGGTCGGTGCCGGTCAGCGAGAACGCCGGCACCCGCCCGAGCGCCGCGAGGGTCAGCTGCCCGGACACGTGGGAGGGGTCGCGCGCGTAGACGCCGTACCTCTCCTCGGGATCGGACCCGATCGGGTTGAAGTAGCGCAGCAGCAGCGCCCGGGTCCGGCCGGCCGCCGCGGCGTCGGCGAGTGCCTGCTCGACCACGAGCTTGGTGCGGGCGTACGGTGAGGCGGGCGCGACGGGCGAGTCCTCGTCGACCTCGAAGCCCGCGACCGGCGCATAGACCGACGCCGAGGAGGAGAACACCACGTCGGGCTTGCCGAGCGAGGCGAGCTCGTCGACGAGGTCGAGCGTCGCGGAGACGTTCTCGCGGTAGTAGAGCAGCGGCTCGGCGACCGACTCGGGGACGACGGTGCGGGCGGCCATGTGCAGCGTGCAGGCGAGGTCGGGGTGGTCCGCGACGATCCGGCGCAGCAGCGACCGGTCGCCGACGTGGCCCTCGTAGAGCACCCGGCCGCGCGCGAACGCCGCCGGACCGGTGACGAGCGAGTCGAGCAGCACCGGCTCGTGGCCGGCCGCCTCCAACGCGGTGGCGGTGACGGCGCCGATGTAGCCCGCACCCCCGGTGACCAGGACCTTCACCGGCGCACCCCCGACCGACGGCCGTCCGCGTGCCGGGCTGCGGCCCGCTCGTAGACCTCTCCCAGCCGGTCGACGTGGCGGTCCGGGTCGTGGTCGACCTCGACCCGGGCCCGGCCAGCGTGCCCCATCGCCAGGGCACGGG
Source organism: uncultured Actinomycetota bacterium (assembly GCA_963781745.1). Lineage (GTDB taxonomy): Bacteria > Actinomycetota > Actinomycetes > Propionibacteriales > Nocardioidaceae > Nocardioides_B. Next base: position 153,654 of record CAWAHH010000005.1, read on the forward strand.
CGGGGTCGTCGAGCAGCGGCCCCAGCGCCGCCGCGAGCGCCGCCGGGTCGCCGTGCGGCACCAGCACGCCGTCGACCCCGTCGCGGACGAGCTCGGGCAGCCCGCCGAGGTCGGAGGCGACCACCGGCACCCCGCTGCCGAGCGCCTCGGGCACCGAGAGCGGGTGGTTCTCGTGCCACCGGGACGGGACGGCCGCGACCGTCGAGGCCCGCAGCGCCGCCGGCACGGCGGCCCGGGGGAGCTGCCCGTGGAAGCGCACCTGTCCCGGCGCGACCCGCTCCGCCAGCGCCTCGAGCGGGCTCCGCTCCGGTCCGTCGCCGACCACGTCGAGCCGGGCGCCCGGCAGCAGCGCCATCGCCTCGACCAGGACGTCGACGCCCTTCTCGCGCCCCAGCCGTCCCGCGACCACGACGCCTCCACCCGGCTCCTGCTTGACCGGGAGCGACCGCACGTCGCACGGCAGTCCGAGCACCTCCACCCGGTCGGCGTACACCCCGGCCGTGCGCATCGTCGAGGCCAGGAAGCGGCTCGGGCTGACGAACACGTCCACCGGTCCGTAGAGGCCCAGCGTCCGGTGCACCCGCGCCTCCACCGCGACCACCGCGCTGGCTCCCAGCGACCCCTTGCACCGGGTCTGGACGGCGTGCCGGAAGCGGCCGTCGAGGCAGCGGGTGCACAGGTCGTCGCCGGCGAGCAGGTGGTACGACGGGCAGACGAGCTTGTGGTCGTGCAGCGTCATCACGATCGGGACGCCGTGCGCGCGCAGCGTCGCCAGCACCGACGGGGACAGGTGGTGGTAGACGTTGTGGACGTGCGCGACGTCGGGCGCGAAGTCGTCGAGCACCGCCGAGAGCAGCCGCCGGCTCGTCTCGGACCACACCGTCCGCGCGGCGGCGCGCACCCGCGGGACCACGCCCGGCGGGGGCGGCTCCAGGTCGACGTACGGTGCGAGGAGCGAGGAGTAGCGCTGCGGCGGCGTGGCGGGGTGGTCGGTGCCCCAGCAGGCGACCTCGTGGCCCCGGGCCCGCTGCCGTTCCACCAGGTCGAGGAGGTAGGACTCCGCGCCCCCGCGTCGGTAGAGGAACTTGTTGACGTGCAGGATGCGCATCCAGGGGCTCCTCGGCGCGGGAGGGGGCCAGAGCATACCCACGGGCCGTGACGGGGCACCGCGGGGACAGGAGGCGCGTGATGACCGCTCGACCCGGCGTCACCGTGGTCGTCCCGACCCACCACCGCCCGCTGCTCGTCTCGCGGGCGGTCGAGAGCGTCCTCGCCCAGGAGTACGCCGGCGTGGTCGAGGTCGTGGTGGTCTTCGACGCGTGCGAGCCGTTCGACCTGCCCGTGCGCGTGCCGCCCGGTCGCGTCGTGCGGACGACCGCGAACATGCGCCGGCGCGGCCTCGCGGGCGCGCGCAACACCGGGATCGTCCTCGCCACGCACGAGCTCGTGGCGTTCCTCGACGACGACGACGTGTGGCTGCCGGGCAAGCTCGACGCGCAGGTGGACCTGCTCGACGCGCACCCGTCGGCCGTCCTCGCCGGCTGCGGGATCGTCGTGGACGACGGCAGGCACACCCACGAGCGCCTCGTCCCGCTGGCCGAGGTGCGGCACGCCGACCTGCTGCGCGACTCGTTCGCGGGCCTGCACCCGAGCACCTTCCTGTTCCTCACGGAGGCGCTGAGGGGCAGTGTCGGCCTGGTCGACGAGGAGGTGCCGGGCAGCTACGGCGAGGACTACGACCTCGTGCTGCGCACCGCCCTGGTCGCGCCGATCGTCGTCGTCGACCGGGCGCTGGTGTCGGTGACGTGGGGCGGGTCGCACTTCTTCGGCCGGTGGGCGGCCTACGCGGACGGGCTGGAGTACCTCCTCGCCAAGCACCCCGGCTTCCGGGCCGACCGGCGCGCCCTCGGCCGGATCGCCGGGCAGGTGGCGTTCTCCCGGGCGGCGGCCGGGGAGCGCCGGGCCGGGCTCCGGTGGGCGTGGACGTCGCTGAGCCACGACCCCACCGAGCCGCGGTCGTGGCTGGCCGTCGCGGTCGCGCTGCGGCTGCTGTCGGCGCCCTGGGTGGTCAGGGTCGTGCAGCGGCTGGGCCGGGGGATCTGAGCGACGGGACCCGGCCGCGGAGCCCGAGGGCGGCCGCGACCATCAGGATCGGCAGGCCGTAGGGCACCATCCCGTAGAACGCCAGCTCCACCACGCCGACGAGCAGCACCGCGGCGGCCGCCATCGCGACCGCGTCCCGCCGTCGGCGCGAGAGCCACCAGGCGATCAGGAACCAGCCGACGAACAGCCCCGTGGCCACGGGGCCGTGCGAGACGAGCAGCATCCAGAACTGGCCCTGCGTCCCGATGGGCGGCTCGTCCGGGTCGAGGGTCTGCACCGGGACGGCGTAGCCGAACACCGGCGAGGCCGGCACCAGGTCGAGCGACTGCTGGTAGAGCGAGGCCCGCGTGGTCGTGCTCGACCCCTGCAGCCGGGTCTCCAGGCGGGCGGCGGCGAGGCTGTCGAAGACCAGCCCCCCGACGACGGAGCCGACCAGGATCACGGCGACCGCGGCGAGGCGGCCCCGCAGGGCGAGCCGCCCGGCGACGTACGCCGCGGAGATGCCGAGCCCGATCAGCATGCCGCGGTTGAGCGTCAGGAAGGCCGGGACCAGCGAGACCGGGACCAGCACGACCAGCGCCCGGGCGCGGCGGGTGCCCCAGGTGGTGATCACGTAGGCGACGACGAACGGCAGCAGCAGGGAGTAGGCGCTGCCCCAGTTGTTGGCGTAGAGGAACGGCGCGCTCGGGCGGGCGGCGACGCCGAGGTAGGAGTCGGGGTTGTACTGCGCGAACCGCCGCACCACCATCACGTTGACGAACCCGATGTCGGAGGCCTCCGCCGAGAGCAGCCGGATCGCGTAGTAGGCCGGCGTCTTGAGCACCGCCCCGGGCAGCAGCATCCCCAGGAAGCCACCGAGCACCGTCCAGAGCCAGTACGTCGTCAGCAGCCCGCACACGCGGCGGTCGGTGAGCGTGGTCCGGGCGTTGTAGACGTAGACGAACACGACCGTGCAGGCGAGGTAGATGCCACCGCGGTAGGCGAACTCGACGGCGTGGTTGAACGTGTCGACCATGATCGCCGAGGCCAGCATCCAGGCCAGGAACAGCAACCAGACCCCGAAGCCGCGCGGCACGGTGACCCGGCGACCGGTGGCGGCCGCCTCGGCCAGGTGCACGAGCATCGGCACGGCGAGCACGATCCAGATGACGTCGACGAGCCCGAGCGCCCACCACAGCATCAGCGGCGCGAACAGCGCGACCAGCGGCCACCTCGGGAGCGCGGGCGCGAGGCCCGCGTCCTCGACCACCTGGCCGGCAGGCGCAGGCGTCACCGTGGACGTCGCCATCTCCAACCCCTTGCTGCCCCCTGGCTGCCCCTGGCTGCCCCTGGCCGCCCGCCGGCCGCCCGGGCGGACGGCATCCCACCGGGCAGTGTAGGCGGCGGTTCCTGTGCTGTCAGACGCGTCACAGCGCCGCACCCGAAGGTCCGGGGTAAGCGGTAAAGTACCCTTTTGACCGTTGCGAGGACCGCGCGGCGCCACCTATCGTCGTCCCTCTGCGCACCCGCCCGACCTCACCGCGGTGCGCGCCCGATCCGCTGCTGACCTCGCCGACATGGAGCCCCCCGTGGACTATCAGAAGGTGGCGTGCTGGGGCGACAGCCAGACCTTCGGGGCCCGGACCTACGGGTGCTACCCGCTGCACCTCGCCCAGCTCCTCAACCGCGACACGCACTACACCTGGCAGGCGCTGAGCTTCAGCACCAACGGGCACACCGCGCGCGACCTGTGGTTCCGGCTCGGCCCGGAGCTGATGGGGCTGCACGACGTCTACACCGCCTGCGTCCTGATCGGCGCGAACGACGTCGGCAACCAGACCCCGCTCGACCTGTTCGAGGAGTACCTCCGCCAGTCCCTGGACGCCCTGCGCATCCACGGGTTCCGGTCCGTCTTCGTCGGCGAGATCCCGCCGGTCTTCCCCGACGGCCACGCCTTCTTCACCGCCGACGCGGTCGAGCGGCGGGTGGAGTACAACGCCCGGCTCACCAAGATCGTCGGCGACTGCGACGGGGCCGTGCTCGTCTCCTTCCCGGACCTGACCGCCGGTCACTACCGCGACCCCGTGCACTTCGACGAGTCGGGCAACGTCGTGGTGGCTCGCGCCTTCGCCGACGCCATCCGGTGCCAGTAGGCGGCCCGGTGCGCGTCGCGGTGGTCCAGGGGACCCGGCCCGAGATCGTCAAGAACCACTCGATCGTGCGGGCCCTGCGCGCGTCGAGCGTGCCGTTCGAGGTGTTCCACACCGGCCAGCACGTGCAGAGCGACATGTGCGACGAGGTGTACGTCGACATGGGCTACCGGCCCGACCGGGTCTTCCCGGCGCCGTACCGTCTCGGGGGCGTCGTCGACTGGCTCCAGGACGCCTTCGCCCACGAGGGCTTCACGGCCGTGGTCGTCAACGGCGACACCGCCGCGGCGCTGGCCGGGGCCCTCGCCGGGATGTACGCCGGCGTGCCGGTGTCGCACGTCGAGGCGGGCCTGCGCTCGCGCGACCCGTTCATGCTCGAGGAGCGCAACCGCATCATGGTCGACGCGGTCGCCGAGCACCTGTTCGCCTACACCTCCTACGAGGTCGACGTGCTCCGGCGCAGCCCGGACGTCCGCGGCACGGTCCACCTCGCCGGCAACACCACCGTCGACCTGCTGCACGACGTCGCCGACCGGCTGGTGCTGCCGGCCCACCTCGCGTCGCCGGGCGGGACGCCGTACCTCCTCGCGACGCTGCACCGCAAGGAGCTCACCGACTCCCCGGAGCGGATGACAGCGGTCTTCGGCGCGCTGGCACGCCTGGCCACCCCCGAGCGGCGGGTGGTCTTCCCGATGCACCCCCGCACCAGCGACGCGATGGCGCGTGCCGGGCTGTCGCGCTCGCTGCTCGGCCGCGTCGAGGTGGTGCCGCCGGTCGGCATCCTCGCCGCGCTCGCCCTGCAGCGGCACGCCGCGGCCGTGCTGACCGACAGCGGCTGCATCCAGGAGGAGGCCTACCTCCTCGGCACGCCCTGCGTCACGGTGCGCGAGAACACCGAGCGCCACCTGACCGTGCTGCACGGCGCCAACGTGCTGACCGGCTTCGACCCCGACGTCGTCGTGCGGTCCGCGCTGGCCGCCGCAGCGGGACCCCGAGGCGGCTGGCCGGCGATCTACGGTACTCCGGGCGTCGGCCAGCGGGTCGTGGACGTCGTCGTCGGCGGGCGCCGGCTCGTCCCCTCCGGCGCGGGGCGCGCGTCGGCCGCCGCCGCGGCGTCGTCGTGACCGGGCGCACGCGCGTCGTCGTCTTCGGGCTCCGCGGCCTCGACCACGTCGAGGGCGGCGTCGAGACCCACGCCCGCGAGCTCTACCCGCGGCTGGCCGCGCTCGGGCTCGACGTGCGCGTGCTGGTGCGCCGCGGCTACCCCGCCTCGCCCGCGACGTGGGCCGCGCGGGGCGTCCGCCTCACCCCGCTGTGGGCGCCGCGCGGCGCCGGCCTCGAGGCCTTCGGGCACGCCCTGGTCTGCACGCTCCACTGCCTGCTCACCCGCCCCGACGTCGTGCACGTGCACGGGATCGGACCGGGCGCCTTCGCCCGGGTGCTGCGGCTGGCCGGGCTGCGCGTGGTCGTCACCGTGCACGGCCACGACTACGACGCCGCCAAGTGGGGCCCGGTCGCGCGGGCCCTGCTGCGGGCGGGGGAGCGGCGCAGCGTGCGCGACGCCTCGGCCGTCGTCGCGGTCTCCCACGGCCTCGCCGGCGACCTGCTCGCCGACCACGGCGCCCGCGCGGTCGTGGTCGGCAACGGCCTGCCGTCGTGGGGCGAGGAGCCCCCGGCCGACCCCGCGCTGGACGCCCTCCTCGTCGCGCCGTACGTCGTCGTGGTGGGCCGGCTCACCGCGCACAAGCGGGTGCTCGACGTGGTGGACGCGCTCGCCCCGGGATCCCCGGCACCCGCGGGGCTGCGGCTCCTCGTCTGCGGCGACCGGGACACCGACGACCCCTACGCCGCGGCCGTCGAGGACGCCGCCCGGCGACACCCGCACGTGCTGCTGGCCGGCCACGTGGAGCCCGAGCAGCTGCCCCGGGTCTACCGGCGCGCCGCGTGCCTGGTGATGGCGTCCAGCTACGAGGGCCTGCCGCTCGCGGTGCTCGAGGCGGTCGCCGCCGGGTGCCCGGTGCTGCTCTCCGACATACCCGCCCACGTCGAGCTGGGGCTCGCGCCGTTCCAGTACTACCCGGTCGGCGACGCCGCCCGGCTCGCGGCGGGACTCGCGCACCTGCTCTCCCTGCCGCGCGCCGAGGCCGTCGCCGCGCAGGCGCGGTGCCTCGACGACCCGCGACTCGACTGGGACCACATCGCCCGCGAGACCGCCGCCGTGCTCACCGGCACCGGCGGCGACCAGCACCACCGGCCCGGGGTCCCCGTGCCGTGCACCCAGGAGGGGAAGCCATGACAGGACACCCGATCACAGGTCGGGGCGACGTCCGGATGGGCTACCGCTGCAACGCCCGCTGCGGCTTCTGCTACTACCAGGACAAGCTCGACACGCCCGTCGACGAGGAGCCGACGTCCGCCGAGCTCGAGGAGCGGCTGGTCCAGCTCCGCCGGCACGGTGCGACCGAGGTGGAGTTCACCGGCGGCGAGCCGACGATCCGCAAGGACCTGCCCGACCTCGTCGCGAAGGCCCGCTCGCTCGGCTTCGTCAACGTCTCGCTGGTCTCCAACGGCCTGCAGATGTCGCGGATGCCCTACACCGCCTCGCTGGTCTCGGCCGGCGTGAACGACGTGCTGCTCTCCGTGCACGGCCACACCGCGGCGCTGCACGACGCCCACACCAAGATCCGCGGCAGCTACGACCGGATCATGGCCGCGATGGCCAACGTCGAGGAGTGCGGCGTGCGCGTGCGCACCAGCACGACGGTGACCGCGCAGAACCACGAGCACCTCACCGACATCGTCGGCCACCACATCGAGCACGGCGCCGACGGCCTGCACCTCGCGGTCTTCAGCCCCGTCGCTCAGGCGCTCGTCGTCGACCAGGGGATGGCGGTGAGCTACCCCGTCGCGGGGGAGGCGATCAAGCGGGCGATCGACGCGCACGTGCACCACCTCCCGCCGCTGAGCGTGAAGTACATCCCCTTCTGCTTCCTGCAGGGCTACGAGCAGTACGTCATGAACCTCTACCAGCAGAACTTCGACCCCGACGACTGGAACTACTACCTGTCCAACAAGCTCCGCCGCGCGGACACCCCGCTCAAGCGCCTCGCCTTCGACGCGGCGTCCCTGGCCGGCGCGCTGCTGCTGCGCAACCGCCGCTTCGCGATGGGGTACGGCGTCTCCGGGCTCAAGGTGATGGGCTTCACCCGCGGCGTCGAGCTGCTGCGCAAGGAGCGCCCGAAGGCCTGCGGCGGCTGCCGCTTCGACGCCGTGTGCGACCACGTCTGGAAGGGCTACGTCGAGACCTACGGCGCCGAGGAGATCCGGCCCGTCCCCGGCGAGAGGGTCGTCGACCCGGCCTGGGCGTACGTCGTCCCCAAGACCCGCGAGACCGGCACGCCGCTGCCCGACGGCGAGCCGCCGTCCACGCCGCGGCTGCTGCCCGTGGTCACCCGGTGAGCGCGCCCGCCCCGGGCGTCCTGGTCACCGGGGCGGCCCGCGGCATCGGGCGCGCCTGCGTGGCGGAGCTGGCCGGGCGGGGGCTGCACGTGCTCGCCGGGGTGCGCACCCCCGAGGACGCCGACGCGGTCCGCTCCGAGCGGGTCACCCCGCTGCTGCTCGACGTCACCGACGAGGCGGGGGTCCGCGCCGCCGCCGTCGAGGCGGCCGCCGTGCTGCGCGGCACGACGCTGCTCGGGGTGGTCAACAACGCCGGCACGATGGTCTCCGGGCCGCTCGAGCACGTGCCGCTCGACGCCGTACGCCGGCAGCTGGAGGTGAACCTCCTCGGGCCCCTCGCGGTGGCGCAGGCGTTCCTGCCGATGCTGCGCGCCTCCGGTGGCCGCGTCGTGATGGTCGGCTCGACGAGCGGACGCCTCGCGGGGCGGTTCGTCGGCCCCTACGCGGCGTCCAAGGCGGGGCTGGAGCGGCTCGCCGCCACCCTGCGCCTCGAGCTCGCCGGCTCGGGGGTCACCGTCTCGGTCGTGGAGCCCGGCGCGGTGGCGACGTCCCTGTGGGACCGGGAGGTCGCCGCCCAGGACGCCTGGACCGCCGCGCTGCCTCCGGAGGGGCGCGAGCACCACGGGGCCGCGGCCGCCCACCGTCGCGGCCGGCTGGCCGGGCTCGGGGCCGCAGCCCTGGACCCCGCGGAGGTCGCGGCTGCCGTCGCCGAGGCGCTGCTGTCGACAGCCCCCCGGCCCCGCTACGTGGTCGGGCGGCGGGCCCGGCTGCTGGTGGCGATGGAGCGGACGCTGCCCGAGCGCGTGCGGATCCGGCTCGGCCGCTAGGCCGTCGGGAACGGCAGCGCGACGGGGTCGGGGGCGAGCCGACTGCGGCCGTGCTCGTCGAAGCGGTCCAGGCCGAGGTCGGTGACGTCCACGACGTCGGTGCGCCCGGCCGACACCAGGTCCGCGGCGGCGCGGGCGACGCCGGGGCCCCACATCATCCCGTGCCCGCCGGCCGCCGCGACGGTCGTGCCCGCGACCGGGCCGTCGCCCGTGACGAGGGGGCCGAGGACCGGCAGGTGGTCGGGGGTGAAGTCGATGGTCGCGGCCCACACCCGCCGCAGCCCGAGGCCGGTGGTGGCGGGCAGCAGGGTGCCCACCCGGGCGCGCATCCGCTCGTAGTAGGCCCAGTCGAAGTCGACGGACTCGCCCGGCGGCTCGGCCGGGTTGCTCATCCCCCACATCACCCCGCCCTCGCCGTCGGGGCGCCAGTAGACGCCCGAGGCCAGGTCGAAGACCATCGGCAGCCGCTCGGCCGCGAGGTCGGGGTGCCGGGCGGTGGTGACGACCTGGTGGCGCACGCCCGCCGAGGGGATGAGTGCGCCGAGGTCGCGCCCGAGCGCCGCCAGGGACGGACCACCGGTGAGCACGACCTGCCCGGTCGAGACCGTGCCACGGGTGGTGAGCACGCCGCTCACCCCGGACGGGCCGGTCACCAGCCCGGTGCAAGCGGTGCGCTCGGCGACGTGCACGCCCGACGTGAACAGGGCCGCGGTGTAGGCGAGCACGTTGGCGGACGGCTCGACGTAGCCGTCGCCCGGTGCGTACGACGCGCCGAGGGTCAGCCCCGGCGCCATCGACGGGTTCAGGGCGTCCACCTCGCCCGGCGCGAGCCAGCGCACGTCGAGCCCGAGCGAGCGCTGCAGGGCGATCCGCTCGTGCGCGGCGGCGACCTCGCCCTCGGTGAACGCCGGCATCACGTAGCCCTGCGCGACGAACCCGGAGTCGATGCCGATCTCCTCGCGCTGAGCGGCGTAGAAGTCCCGGCTGAACAGCCCGAGCCGGACCGCCGTCTCCGTGCCGCCCTGGGCGCGGACCATCCCGGCCGCCCGGATGCTCGCGCCGTGACCGAGACGGCCGCGCTCGACGAGGACCACGTCGAGCCCGGAGCGGCGCAGGAACCAGGCCGTCCAGGCCCCGATCGTGCCGCCGCCGACCACGACGACGTCGGCGGTGCGGGGCAGTCCGGGGCCGGTCACGGCCTCACGCTGGCAGCCGCCGACCGGTCAGTCAACGGCCGCCGCCAGCGCCTCCAGCACCCGCCTGGTCTTGGTCTCGCCCGCCCCGCCCTCGGCCGGGGTCAGCCCCAGGTCGGCCAGCGCCGCGTCCAGGTCGCGCGCGGCCGCATCGGCCCCCTGGCCGTCGTCGCTGTCGCGGGTCTCGACCTTCAGCGACAGCTCCAGGAAGTCCAGTCCGGCGACCGTCCACCGCTCGGCGCGCACGCCGAGGGCGGCCAGCGCGGTGGGCCCGACCTCCTTCCACCGCGTCGCGCGCACCGGCCCGAGCGCGGCCAGGGTCGCCAGGTTCACGTCCGCGGTGGCGCACTGGTCGACGTACTCCATTTGACGCCCGGCCACCACGCCCCCGGGCAGCGCGGCGCCGGCCTCCACCAGCGCCAGCTCGTCGCGGCCGACGTCGCCCTGCAGGGAGGCGGCGAGCACCCGTCGGGCGCCGGTGCGGTCCTCCTCGAGGCGCAGCTCGAGGCCCTCGGTCTCGGTGGTCGACAGCCACGGCTCGGGCAGCTGCGAGCGCAGGCAGGGCCGCAGCTTGACCGTGCAGTCGCCCTTGCCGCTCTCCTTGACCCGCACCCGCACGATCAGGCCGGCCTCCAGCAGGGGCAGGTGCGCGCCGGGGGAGAGGTCCTCGAAGAACCAGACCCGCATCGGGTCGCCCTCCCCGAGGCCGAGGGTGTCGACGGCCCTGGCCAGCAGGGCGTCCTCCAGGTTGACCTTGATCTCCACGCCGTCGAGCCGCATCGGTCGCTCCCTTGCCCGTCCCGGCAGCGTACGCCGGACCCGCCGCCGGCGGGGAGGTCTGGGCCGCACCGGGCTGGTGCGGACCCGCCCGGGGCCGGAACAGGGTGTGTCAGCGGAGCGATCGCGGGGATGATGGGACCGTGACTCACCTCGAGGAGGTCCCCGCGACGGAGGCCGACGAGCCCTCCGCCGACCCGTCCGCACCGTCCCCGGGCGACCCGTCCGGCGACGAGTGGGACGTCCGCGACGACCTCGCGCCCATGCTCGAGGTGCTCACCCGCACCATCGTCGAGGACCTCGGCTTCGGGGTCGCCGTGATCAACCTGGCCCGCCCCGACGGAACCCTCGAGGTGGTCTCCGTGGCCGGCGACACGGCCGCACGCGACGCCCTCCTCGGCACCGTCGACAGCGGCGGCAGCTGGGACGAGCTGCTCTCCCGCAGCGAGTCCTGGGGTCGGCTGCGCTTCCTCGACCACGCCGCCGAGGACGCGCGCACCGACTACCTCAGCTGGATCCCGGACATCGCCCCCGTCGAGGCGCCTGACGCCTGGCACCCCGAGGACGCTCTGTTCGCGCCATTGCTGGCCTCGGACGGCTCCCGGCTCGGCATCCTGTCCGTCGACCTGCCCGCGGACGGGCTCCGTCCCGGACCTGTCACCTGCAAGGCCCTCGAGGCCTTCGCGGTCTCGACGGCGCTCGCTCTCGAGCACGCCACCCTGCGGCTCGAGGCGGCCGCGTCGGAGCGCCGGTTCCGGCACCTCGCCACCCGCGACTGGCTGACCGGCGCCGGCAACCGCGCGCTGCTCCTGGAGCGGCTGCGGCACGCCGGCACCCGCCGGTCGGAGGACCGCTCGCCGGTCGCGCTGGTCTTCGTCGACCTCGACGACTTCAAGTCCGTCAACGACACCTACTCCCACCTGGTCGGCGACCACGTGCTCAAGGCGGTCGCCCGGCGGCTCGCGTCCGTGGTGCGCCCGCACGACACCGTCGTGCGCTGGGGTGGCGACGAGTTCCTGGTGCTGCTGGAGGACGTCACCGACGCCGTCGGCGCCGAGAACGTCGCCCGGCGCATCGTCGCCGTCCTCAACGAACCGGTCCACCACCGGGGGCACGTCCTGGAGCTCACCGCCAGTGTCGGCGTCGCGCTCGGCCGGGTCGGGTCCGACCGCGACGCCGAGGAGCTCATCCACCGCGCCGACACGGCGATGTACCGCGCCAAGCTGGCCGGTCACGGCTACGCGCTGGCGCCGCCGATGGAGGCCCGGGAGATCCCGCTGCAGGCGGCCCGACCGGTGCCGCGGGCAGACGAGGACGGCCGCCCCGGCAGCCGCGACATGGAAGCCCCGACCGGCGAGACGGGGGAGCCCGCCGGCCGAGGCTCGCCTACCGTAGACGGGTCGCGACCCGGCGGTCCAGAGGGTGGATGAAACTTTCACTATCTGTCCCGGCGGGGACGCGCGCGGCGGGCGGCCGACAGGTGCGCCGCGAACCAGCCGGATCGTCCTAGGCTGGCAGCGCGCGTGAGCCGGAGGCTCATGGGTAGGGGGGCAGCATGTCCATCGGGGAGCGTCGTGGTGTGGACCCGGCCCTGATGTCCCTGCTCGACGATCTCGCCGCCTCCTGGACCGACGTCCGGTACGTCGTACGGCCCGGCGACGGCGTCCGGACCCCGGAGCTGCTCGTCGCCGTCCCTGACGACGCGGAGTGGTCCGTGGCGGCGGACGCCGACCCCGAGGGCGTGCTCGGCGACCTGCTCGCCCAGGCGCCACCGGCCGACGAGGCGGGGCCGGCCCGGCTCACCGCGCGCTGGACGACGGTCGCCGGCCAGCGGCGCTGGGCCGAGCACCGGTGCCGGACCGTGCGCGGCCCTGACGGCACGACCACCCTCGTCGGCGCAGCGCGAGACGTCACCGACGCCGTCCTCGAGCGGGACGCGCTGGCCGAGAGTGCGGCGCGCTACCGGCTGCTGGCCGAGAACTCCGGCGACTACGTCCTGCAGGTCGACGCCGCGTCGGGTCGGACCGTGTGGGCCTCGCCGGCGGTGCCGGACATGCTCGGCTGGTCGGTCGAGGACGTGCTCAGCCAGTCGGCGCTGGGCCTGATCCACCCCGACGACCACGGCTGGGTCCGCGAGGAGATGATGGCGCTCGGGGACGGCGACGTGGTCCGCGGCCGCAGCCGGACCCGTGCCGCCGACGGCAGCTACCACTGGCTGGACTGGCACGCCGCCGGCGTGCTGGACGATGCCGGCGCGCTGTGCCGCATCGTCACCTTCCGCGACGCACAGGCCGAGATGGAGACCCTGGCCGCCCTCGAGACCAGCGAGAACAGGTTCCGCACCGCGATGGCCTCCGCCCCGGTCGGTATGGCGGTCGTGAGCCTCGAGCGCGGGTTCGTGGAGGTCAACGCCGCGCTCTGCCGGCTCCTGGACCGCGACGAGGAGTGGTTGCTGAGCCACCGCATCACCGACGTGCTCGACGACGAGGCCGTCCAGGTCGACGAGGAGATGCGCGCCGAGGTGGCCGGCGAGTCCACCCCGGCCAGCGTGCGCGAGCACCCCATGCTGCGGGCCGACGGGACGAGCGTGTGGGTGCAGCACTCCATCGGGCTGCTGCGGGCGCCCGACGGCCGGGCCATCTCCTACGTGTGCCAGTTCGTCGACGTGACCGACGCCCGCCGCGCGCGCAACCTGCTGGTCCGGATGGCGACCCGCGACTCGCTGACCGACCTGCTCAACCGGCGCGAGCTGGTGAGCCGCGTCGGTGAGCTGCTCGCCCGGCGCTCGCGCAGCGGCGGCACCGGCCTCGCCGTCTTCTTCATCGACCTCGACCGGCTCAAGCAGATCAACGACTCCCGCGGCCACGCGGCGGGCGACGCCGTCATCCGGGCCGTCGCCGACCGTCTGCGCGCCCGGGTGCGGGCCGACGACCTGGTCGCCCGGATCGGGGGCGACGAGTTCGTGGTCGCGCTGCCCAACGTCCACGACATCGACGAGGCCGCGGCCCTGGCCGAGAACGTGCACGCCGCGGTGAGCCGGCCCGTCGACGTGGACGGTGAGCCGGTGCCGGCCGGCCTGAGCATCGGCGTCGCCCTGGCCCGCCCCGGCGACGACCTCGACACGGTGCTCAGCCGGGCGGACGCGGCGCTCTACGAGGCCAAGAGCGACGGCCGTGGGCGGGTCGCCGTCGAGCGCCCGTGAGGTGGACGCTCAACCTGCGCGAAACACGCGCAGTCCAGACTGGTCGCCATGACGCCGCCGCTGACCACCGAGCAGCTCATCGAGGCCGACCGCCGCGCCCCGGACGTCGCCGCCTTCGGCGCAGGGGTCTCCTCCGACGAGCAGCACGCCGCCCTGCGCGCCTCGGTCCGACAGCTCGGCGGCCTGCTCGGTGAGGCGCTGACCCGGCACGAGGGGCCCGAGCTGCTCGACCTCGTCGAGCGGGTGCGCCGTCTGGCGCGCGAGGCCGACGACGGCCCGCTGCACGACCTGCTCGCCGAGGTCGACGACGTCCACGGCCGTGCTGCTGGCGCGCGCCTTCACGGCGTACTTCCAGCTCGTCAACGTCACCGAGCAGCTGCACCGCTGGCAGGAGCTGACGACCGGTGCCGAGGGGCCGCTCGCCGCCGCCGTCCGCCGCATCGGCGAGGCTCTGGAGGCGGGCAGCGTCGACCGAGAGCTGGTGTCCGCGGTGCTCGAGCCGGCTGGAGTACCGACCCGTCTTCACCGCCCACCCCACCGAGGCCAGCCGCCGCTCGGTCCTCGAGCTGCTGCGCCGCGTCGCCGAGCTGGTGCACGCGGCCGAGGACCCGCGCCGCCCGGCCTCGGACGCGCCGCGCGACGAGCGGCGGCTGGCCGAGCTGGTCGACCTGCTGTGGCAGACCGACGAGCTGCGGGTGGTCCGGCCCGAGCCGGGGGACGAGGCCCGGACGGCCATCTACTACCTGCGCACGCTGGCCACCGCGGTCGTGCCCGACCTGCTCGAGCGAGCTCGACCGGGCGCTGGCGCGGCATCGGCGTCGACCTGCCCGCCACCGCCCGGCCGCTGCGCTTCGGCACCTGGGCCGGCGGCGACCGCGACGGCAACCCGCACGTCACGCCCGCGGTCACCCTCGACGTGCTCGGCCTCCAGCACGACTTCGGCCTGCGGGTGCTGGTCGACCGAGGTCGAGGACCTGCTCACCGAGATGTCCCCCTCGACGCGGGTCGTCGCCGTCAGTCCGACGAGCTGACCGCCAGCCTGCAGCGCGACGCCGCCGCCCTGCCGATCACCTACGCCGCGGTCCGCCGGCTCAACGCCGAGGAGCCCTACCGGCTCAAGCTCAGCTTCGTGCGGGTCCGGCTCGACCGCACCCGCGACCGCCTCGCCGCGGGCACCCCGCACGAGCCCGGCCGCGACTACCGCGACATCGACGAGCTCGTGGCCGACCTCGCGCTGGTGCGCGACTCGATGCTGGCCGGCGGCGACGAGCTCACCGGCAACGGCTCGATCCTGCGGCTGCTGCGCACCGCCGTCGCGATCGGGGCTCGGCCTGGCGACCCTCGACGTGCGCGAGCACAGCGAGCAAGCACCACGAGGCGCTCGCCGCGCTCTTCGACCGGCTCGGCGAGCTGCGCCACGCCGTACGCCGACCTCGACCGCCCCGCGCGGATCGCCCTGCTCTCGCGGGAGATGGCCGGCCGCCGGCCGCTGGTCGGGGCGGGCGCGACCGGGCTGGGCGAGGCCGCCACCGCGCTCGCTCGACCTGTTCGCGCACGATCCGGCGAGGCCCTCGACACCTTCGGCCCGGAGGTCATCGAGACCTACATCGTCTCGATGACCCACGACGTCGACGACCTGTTCGCCGTGGTCGTGCTGGCCCGCGAGGCCGGCCTGGTCGACCTCGGCGCCGGCGGCATCGGCGCCGGCGACGGCGCGGATCGGCTTCGCGCCGCTGTTCGAGACCGTCGCCGAGCTCGAGGCGGCCGGCCCGCTGCTCGACGCGCTGCTCGAGCGACCCGGCCTACCGCCGCGTCGTGGCCGCGCGCGGCGACGTGCAGGAGATCATGCTCGGCTACTCCGACTCCTCCAAGGACGCCGGCATCGCCGCCTCGCAGTGGCAGATCCACCGCGCCCAGCGCGCGCTGCGCGACGTCGCCGCGGCGCACGGCGTGGTGCTGCGGCTCTTCCACGGCCGCGGCGGCTCCGTCGGCCGGGGCGGCGGCCCGACGGCCGAGGCGATCCTGTCGCCAGCCCTACGGCAGCCTCGACGGGCCGATCAAGATCACCGAGCAGGGCGAGGTCATCTCCGACAAGTACACCCTGCCCGCAGCTGGGCCGCTGGAACCTCGAGGGCGCCCTGGCCGCCGTGCTGGAGGCGTCCGTGCTGCACCGCACCTCGCTGCTGCCGCCGGACGTGCTCGACGGGTGGAACGCGACGATGGACGTCGTCGCCGGCGCCGGGCAGGCGGCCTACCGCGCCCTCGTCCGCGACCCCGGGCTGGTCCGGTTCTTCGTCGCCGCCACGCCGGTCGACGAGCTGGGCAAGCTCAACATCGGCTCGCGCCCGGCCAAGCGACCCGGGGGCGACGGCGGCCTCGACGACCTGCGCGCCATCCCCTGGGTCTTCGGCTGGACCCAGTCGCGGATCATCCTGCCCGGCTGGTACGGGGTCGGCAGCGGCCTGGCCGCGGCCCGCGAGGACGGGCGCGAGGAGACGCTGCGGGAGATGTACGGCTCGTGGGCCTTCTTCCGCACCTTCCTGTCCAACGTCGCAGATGACGCTGGCCAAGACCGACCTCGACATCGCCGCGCGCTACGTCGCGCACGCTCGTGCCGCCGAGCGCGCCGGGCCTGTTCGACCTCATCCGCGACGAGCACGAGCGCACGGTCGAGGAGGTGCTGCGGGTGACCGGCCAGTCGGCGCTGCTCGAGTCGGCACCGGTGCTGCGCCGCACCCTCGCGCTGCGCGACACCTACCTCGCGCCCGCTGCACGCCCTGCAGGTCTCGCTGCTGGCCCGCTCCCGGCGGTGCGCCGAGGGCGACGAGCCCGACCCCGACCTGCAGCGGGCGCTGCTGCTGACGATCAACGGCATCGCGGCCGGGCTGCGCAACACCGGCTGAGCGGGTCGGGCGGCCGGTGGTCAGACCGTGGTCAGACGGTGGTCAGACGGGGGGCAGGGAGACGCTGAACAGAGTGCCTGCCGCGACGCTGACGACGAGCACGCCGAGGTGCCAGTACGTCGCCCGGCCGCCCCGACTGCGCCGCAGGAACGCCGACCCGCAGGCGACCACGACGCACACGGCCAGCACCGAGATCCCCAGGTGGAAGGCGCTGACGTTCCCCGGCGTCGCGGCCGGCGTCTCCCCGAAGAACGCCACCATCGTGTCGACCTTGTTGAGGAACAGCCCGCCCACCGCCACCAGGGCCACCAGCGTCGCGGCCAGCTCGGCCAGCGCCGCGGTGACCCGGCCACCCCGGCGCGGGTCGGGGACAGGTGCCGTCGGCAGTGCGGGCGGCAGTGCGGGCGGCAGGGTGGGCGGCAGGGGGGTCGGCGTGCTCATGCCACCAGCGTCGCAGCGGCGCGAGCCCGGCACATGGGGGATGCTACTCAGATCCGGACGACGAACGGGTCACGACTGGTTTGTTGCGTGCTGTGACTGAATGTCGGTTTTCATACGGTCTGGACCGGCTGGCCCCTACGATGCCTGAGCGCGGGACGCCCTGCACGCCACTGGCCGAGGTCTGACGGTGGGGCGTCCCGCGCACCAGATCGTCGACGGGGGAAGCGGGGGACGGGGATCGTGCGGAGCAGGACGGGGACGCAGGCGCTGACGGTGCGCGAGGTCGAGCAGATGCTGCGCCACGACGCGCGCTCGGCCCTCGACCACGCGCGGCGGATGCTCGACTCGGGCCCTGGGAGCCCCGAGAGCCCTGAGGGCCCGGTGGACCCGGTGGACCCGGTGGACCCGGTGGACCCGGTGGACCCAGAGAGCGTGGCCTACCAGCGCTGGCTGCTCCTCAAGGGTGCCGCCCAGGCCCGGCTCGGCGACACCGAGGACGGCGCGCGGATCATGCGCGAGGTCAAGGGCTGGGCCGAGGAGCGTGGTGAGACCCCGCTGCTCGCCCTCGCGCACCGCCGGCTCTCGGCGCTGTTCCGCCGCGTCGGCGACCCCGCGCTGATGCTGGAGCACGCGGTGACCGCCGTGGACCTGCTCGACGACGATGTCGACAGCGGCGACCGCGCCGACCACCTGCTCGGCCTCGCCGACGCGCTCGGCGCGAGTGGCGACTACGGCGACTCGATCGTGCGCTACCACGAGGCGTCCCGGCTCGCCGAGGGCGATCCGTACCTCTCGATGGCGGTGCTGAACAACCTCGCCTACACGCAGTACGAGGCCGGCATGGCCACCGAGGCGATGGCCACCGCGGAGCGGCTGCTGGCCGAGGCGACGCGTGACGGGGAGCCGCTGCTGCGCCACGTCGGCGACACCGTGGCCCGCGTCTACGCCGCCGCCGGCCGCTACGACGACGCGATGGCCGTCATCGAGCCGCTGTGCTCGTCGGTCGAGAGCGGCGAGGACTGCGACGGGCTGGTGTGCGCGCTGCTCACCCTCGCGGAGGTACGACGGCGGTCCGGTGCCCACGACGCGGCGCAGGACGCCCTGGACCGGGCGACCCGGCTGATCGAGGAGTACGCGCTGAGCGGGCGCAGCATCGAGGCGATGCGCGAGCAGGCCGAGCTGCACGCCGCCCGCGGCCGCTTCCAGGACGCCTTCGAGACCTTCCGCGACTTCCACCTCGCCGACGTGGAGCTGCGCGCAATGGAGCGCGACGCGCGCGCCCGCACCCTCAACGCGATCTTCGAGGCGACCGAGGCGCGCCGCAGCAGCGACCACTTCCGCGAGCTGTCCGTGCGCGACCCGCTGACCGGGCTGCACAACCGACGGCACCTCGACAGCCACCTGGCCGAGCTGCTGGAGCGGGTCGGCCACGAGGCGCCGCTCGCGGTGGGTCTGATCGACCTCGACCACTTCAAGCGGATCAACGACACCCGCTCCCACGCGGTCGGCGACGACGTGCTGCGGCGGGTGGCCGGCATCCTCGAGGACGCGGTCGCCCGGGTCGAGGGTGGCCTGGCCGCGCGGATCGGCGGCGAGGAGTTCCTGGTGCTGCTGCCCGGGCACGACCGGCGCCAGGGCGCCGACCGGCTGCACCGGCTGCGCGAGGAGATCGCCGCGCACCCGTGGGCCTCGCTGTGCGAGGGCATCGTGGTGACCGCGAGCATCGGCGTCGCGGGCGCGCCCGAGGACGGCACCGAGCGCGGCGTGCTGCTCCAGCACGCCGACCGAAACCTGTACCGAGCCAAGGAGGGCGGTCGCAACACGGTGGTCGCGTAGCCGGGGCTGTCGATCCGCGGGCCGCCGGGGGGCTACGATGGGAGCACCGACCACCTCGGTGGTCGCCGGTTCCCAGCGTCACCGGCCCGTCAGGGCCCGGCGTGTGACCTCTCGCAGGTCCGCGGGGACCGCGTCGTATCTCGGAGTGGAGACAGCCCACTCCTCGCGATGTCCTATCGGCCCGGCCGCCGGACCGCGTGCGGGAAGCGCTCCCGCCGTGGCCCACGGACCGGGCGCTCCGGAGGAGGAGTCCTTGGCCCGACGAGCCCAGCGTCAACCGGCTGCGCGCCGCACCGGCGCGCGCGACCAGCGCCGGGTGCGCGACCGCGACAACGACGGGATCATCCCGGTCCTCGCCCGAGCCGTGCGCGAGGTCGAGGATGCCGCCGAGCGCGGCTCCGCGATGGCCCCGGTGCGCCAAGTTCCAGGCGATCGCGCTGCTCGTGCGCGAGGAGCGCGCCCGGGTCAAGGCCGACGACCGACAGCACCGAGGCGCACCGGACCAAGCAGCTCAAGCGCCTCGACGGCGTCGCCACGATCCTGGCCAAGACGGCCGCGCGCGACACCTCCCTGCTGGCCCTGCTCGCCGAGGACGCCGTCGTCTCCGACGCGGCCCGCGCGCTGCAGGCGCGACATGCTCGCGGCGTCCGGCGCCGAGCCCGACCCCGAGGTCGAGCCCGAGCGTCGAGGCCGCGCCAGCGCCCGCCTTCGAGCGCCGGGTGGTGCCGCAGTCGGTCGTCTCGCGCCAGCTCGCCAACCCGTTCCTCGCCCCCGACTTCGGCGTCGCCGCGCAGAACCGCGTCCGGCCCCGGCTGCTGGCCGGCTGGGAGCTGCTCGGGCCGCTGTTCCGGTCCTTCGAGTACGCCGGCAGCGGCGTCCGCCTGCATGGCGCTGCCCGAGCCGCGTCCTGTGCGGCGTGCCCGAGGGGCTCGAGCTGATGCCGCACCAGGCCCGGCTCGTCGGGGCCGCCGCAGCCGGCCACCGCACCTTCCTGCTCGCCGACGAGCCCGGTCTCGGCAAGACCGCCCAGGCCCTGCTCGCCGCCCAGGCCGCGAACGCCTACCCGCTGCTGGTCGTGGTGCCCAACGTGGTCAAGACCAACTGGGCCCGCGAGGCGCAGTCTGTGGACGCCCGAACCGCGCGGCCACCGTGGTGCACGGCGACGGCGAGACCGATCGACGGCTTCGCCGACATCGTGATCGTCAACTACGAGGTGCTCGACCGGCACATCGGCTGGCTGGGCGACCTCGGCTTCCGCGGCATGGTCGTCGACGAGGCGCACTTCATCAAGAACAAGAAGCTCCCAGCGCTCCCAGCACGTCCTGCAGCTCTCCGAGCGGATCCGGTCCCGGACCGCCCGGCCGCTGCTGATGGCGCTGACCGGCACCCCGCTGATCAACGACATCGAGGACTTCCGGGCGATCTGGCAGTTCCTCGGCTGGATCGACGACAAGAAGCCGCTCGCCGAGCTGATGGACGCCCTGGAGGAGGCCGGCCTGACCCCGCTCGACCCGGGCTTCTACTCCGCCGCGCGCAGCAGCGTGGTCGACCTCGGCATCGTGCGCCGCCGCAAGGTCGACGTGGCCGCCGACATCCCCGCCCGCCGGATCGCGGACCTTCCGGTCGAGCTCGACGGCGAGGTCGGCCGCTCGATCCGCGAGGCCGAGCGCGAGCTGGCCCAGCCGGCTGGTGTGCCGCTACGACACGCGCCCTGGCGCGCCCGGCAGGTCCGGCGACGTGGTCGAGGGCATCGACCACGAGCTCGTCCGCCGGGTCGCCGACTGGCAGCCGCGAGGACACCGACGACGACGAAGTCGCGGGGAGAACGTCTTCTCGATGATGCGGCGGATCGGCCAGGCCAAGGCCGGCCTCGCCGCCGACTACGCCGCCCAGCTCGCCCGCAGCGTCGGCAAGGTGGTGTTCTTCGCCAAGCACGTCGACGTGATGGACGCCGCCGAGGACACCTTCGCCCGCCGCGGCCTGCGCTACTCCTCGATCCGCGGCGACCAGACGCCCACGGCGCGCGCAGCGCAACATCGACGCGTTCGTCAACGACCCCGACGTCGCGGTCGTGGTGTGCTCGCTGACCGCGGCCGGGCGTCGGCCTGAACCTGCAGGTCGCCTCCAACGTGGTGCTGGCCGAGCTGTCCTGGACCGACGCCGAGCAGACCCAGGCGATCGACCGGGTGCACCGGATCGGCCAGGACCGAGCCGGTCACCGCCTGGCGGATCATCGCCGCGCAGACCATCGACACCAAGATCGCCGAGCTGATCGACAGCAAGGCGGGCCTGGCCGCCCGCGCGCTCGACGGCTCCGACGAGGAGGTCTCCTCCTCGGCGGACGTCCAGCTCGAGGCCCTGGTCGCGCTGCTGACCGACGCGCTCGAGCGCGAGCTTCAGGAGCTGCCTGCCGGCTAGCGCCGGATGGCCCGAGCGGGCTATGGGCGCGGCGCCCCCGCGCGCGTAGGACTGGGCGCAGGACGCCCATCTCACCCAGCGGGGGCACAGTGCAGCGGGCCGGAGTCTTCATCGGGGTCGACCAGACCGGGACCTTGCAGCGCCTCAAGGACGCCGCCGCCAGTGCCCGTCGGATGCACGCGTGGGCGCTGGCCCAGGGGATGCAGGACGGGCACTCGGCGGTCCTGGTCACCGACGAGGACGGCCCGGTCACCCCGGACCGGCTCGCCGACGCGGTCGCCACCGTCATCGACACCGTCGCGCCGGAGCAGCTCGTCGTGTACTTCGCCGGGCACGGCGTCGTGCTCCGGCGCAGCGAGCAGTGGCTGCTCTCGGCCGCCCCCGAGCGGTCCACCCACGCCGTCGACGTCAACCAGAGCATCGAGGACGCCGGCTTCGGTGCGGTCCCGCACGTGGTGCTGATCTCGGACGCGTGCCGGACCGCCCCGGAGGGCATCCAGGCCCAGAACGTGCAGGGCGGCTCGATCTTCCCCAACACCCCCAGCGCCGAGCAGCGCTTCGTGGACGTCTACTACGCCTGCGGGCTCGGCAAGCCGGCGGCGGAGATCCAGGACGACAGCGAGGCCGCCGGCACCTATCGCGCGGTCTTCACCGACGTGCTGCTCGACGCCCTCGGCGGGACCTTCCACGACGTGTTCGTGCCGCTGCCGCCCGACCAGGCCCTCTACGCCGAGACCCGGCCGCTGCGCGACCTGCTCGCGGTGCAGGTGCCGGCCCGGATCCGGGCCAAGAAGCTCACGATCCGCTACAACCAGGTGCCGCAGGCCCGGATCCTCTCCGACCCGGGAGCCTGGCTGGCCCGGCTCGACGCGCTGCCGGCTGCGCCCGCACCGGCCAGGCCCTCGCCACCGCCCGCCGCGGTGGTGGCCGCAGCGCTCGAGGCCGAGCCCGCCCCTGAGGTCCCCGTCGCCGCCAGCGCCCGCCGGATCGCCCGGCCCTTCGGGCGCCAGGGCTTCGAGACCGGCTGTGGGCTCAAGGTCCGCGGCGGCCGGATCGCGGAGCACCTGCTCCTGCAGGGCACCGCCGAGACGGTCCGCGGCCGGCAGACGCTGCGGATCGACCCCGGGGACCGGCCGCGACCCGCCAGCATCCTGCTGCGCTTCGACACCGGGAGCGTCACCCTGCTGCCGGTGCTGCCCGACTTCGTCGCCGGCCTCACCTTCGAGGACGACGAGCTCGTGTCGGTCGCCTACGAGCCGTCGGCCGGCTCGTGGCGGCGCGAGTACTTCGACGAGCACGCCGCCACCCTGCGCCGCCTTCGGGCGCGCGCGTCGGCGGCCAGCGCCTACGGGCAGTTCGTCCTCGAGGGCGAGGACGCCGACGAGGTGTCGCGCCACATGCAGTACGCCAAGGGCGTGGACCCGGCGCTGGCCGTCTACGCGGCGTACGCCTTCCACGCCGGCGACCGGCGTGAGCGCATCCAGCGGATGTCGACGTACCTCGCCGACGACGTCGGCACCACCTTCTTCGACCTGGTGCTGCTCAGCCGCGGGCTCGTCGACGGGGCCGTGACGCCGGCCGACGACGTGCTGCCGTGCGTGCCGCTGCTCTCGCAGGGCTGGTCGGTCCTGCGCTCCCACCGCGTCAGCGTGCCGCGGGCGCTCGAGGGCGTCGAGCGGCACGCCCGCGACTCCGTGTGGTCCCTCTACCGCGCGGACGCCTACCCGATGTTCGCGCAGTGCCTGAAGGCAGGAGACATCCGATGAACCGTCAGCTCGTGCTCGTGCACGGACGATCGCAGCAGCACAAGGACGCCCGGCAGCTCAAGGCCGCCTGGCTCGACGCCCTCGGCACCGGCCTCGCCAAGAGCGGGCTCGAGCTCCCGATCCCGGAGCACGACGTGCGCTTCCCCTACTACGGGGACACGCTGTCCGACCTCGTCGGCGGCGCCACGCCAGAGGAGGCTGCGAAGGTCATCGTCCGCGGCGACGGCGCCGACGCCGAGCAGCGCCGCTTCGTGCTCGACGTGATGGAGGAGGCGCGGCTCGCCGCCGGTATCACCGAGGACGACCTCCTCGCGGTGGGCGATCCCGAGGTCGTCGACAAGGGCCCGCTCAACTGGGGCTGGGTGCGGGTCGTGCTCAAGGCCCTCGACTCCAAGGTCGACGGCGGGGCTGCGCTGGCCCTGGCCACCAACGACGTCTACCAGTACCTCGTGGACAAGACGATCAAGGACGAGATCGACGAGGGCGTCGCGGGCGCGTTCACGCCCGGTGTCGAGACGGTCGTCGTCGGCCACAGCCTCGGGACGGTGGTCGCGCACACCGTCCTGAAGGAGCGCGCCGAGGCGGAGGGCTGGCTGGTGCCGGCGTACGTCTCGGTCGGCAGCCCGCTCGGCATCTCCCGGATCCGGCGGGAGGTGGTGCCGCCGCGCTGGCCGGCCGGCCTCGGTGCCTGGCTGAACGCGTTCGACCCTCGCGACGTGGTCGCGCTGTTCCCGCTCGACGCGGCGCACTTCAACGTCGGCGACGCCGGCCCGATCACCAACAAGGCCGACGTGCACAACCACACCGACAACCGGCACGGCATCTCCGGCTACCTCGACGACGCGGTCGTGGCCCGGACGGTGTACGACGCGCTCGTGGCGGATCGGCCCGGCTGATGGGGTTGTTGGGCACGACCCTGCTGGCCCTCGCAGGGGTGGTCATGGCGCTGTTGCTGCCTCTGACCATGGTGGGCAGGATGTCCTTCGGTCCTCGGCTCAGGCAGACGGGTGACCAGGTGAGCCTGACCTACGCGTTCGGAACCGTGCACGATCCGGTGACCGGGGGACCGGCCTACACCTCGCCCGGTCGCCGCATCGTCGACACGCTGCTGCACCTCGGAATAGTGGCCGGACTGCTCGGCGGGGCTGTCGACTCCCGCATCCGCAGCCTCGACGTCGTCGTTCTGCGCTGGCTGTTCCTGGTCGCGGCCCTGGTTCTCTGCGGTGTCATCGTTGTGCGTGGGCTCGTCGCCCTGGCCTTCGGCGCTACGCCCGTCTTCGCCTGGGTCCGGGTCGGTCCGGTGCGGCTCTGGGTGCGCAACGAGCCGGCCGGATCAGTCGTCCCGGTACCTGGCCGAGTCGGCCCGCAGATGTACGAGGGCCTCCCCGAGGGCGAGCAGGAAGACGGTGTGCTCGACGAGCTGCACTCCGAGGCAGCGCGGCTCGTGGGTCGGCGCCTGCCCCGACTCACCGGCCTCTACCAGGCGGGGTTCGGAGTGCTGCTGCTCGCAGCCGTGCTGGACGTCTCCGGGGCGGCGGACCGGCTCGAGCAGGTGGACGCGGGGGTGACGGCAGCGCTGTGGCTACTGGCAGCCGTGCTCCTCGCCGTCGCCGTCGTCGGCGGCTCGATCGGTGATCTCCTCACCGGACACAAGATCGGGCTGCAGATGCTGTCCGTAGCCGCTGGGGCGGCGGTCGGCCTGGTGCCCGGGCCGGTGGAGGCCTTCCGGACGGTGAGCGTCTGGCTGGGAGCGTGACCCCGAGGTCGTAGCACGTTCGTACACCTCGTTCCGCGCCCATCGGCGGGCCGAGTGTGTGAGTGGTCCATCACCTACTGAGACGGGACACTCATGCGACCTTCCACCCCACGGCTGCTGGCTCGGACAGCCGCCGCCACCACCGCCCTGCTCCTGCCCCTCGCCGGCTTCGCCGCTCTGTCGAGCCCGGCGACGGCGGCCTCGTCCAAGGGCTGCGACGGTGGCGGCTACACGGTCCTCGGGAAGACACCCGGCTTCAAGGGGACGGTCGCCGCCCCCGCCGGGCGCTTCACCGTGCAGGGGAAGTACACCCGCTTCGACGTCGACCCCGCCACCTTCGCGGTCTACGACCAGGGCTTCACCGGCGCCGCGAACCCTCTGGACCAGACCGGTGGCCGCCCGGTCACGGTCTACGCGAGCAAGGTGCCGGACCTGCGGGGCAGCGTGCTGAGCAGCGCGATCAGCCTGCAGCTGAAGGACGAGGGCATCGAGATCTCCCGGACCGGCAGCGGTGTCTCGATGAAGCTGTCCGGCAAGGACTGTGCCGGCGGCGGCATCTTCCAGATGGAGCCCCAGCGCTCGGACGGCACCCGCACCCGCATCGTGCACCGGCTGGCCGACGCCACCTTCTACTACGACAACCCGAACTTCCGGGCCCGTCTGGGCCAGTTCCTCGGCTCCGAGTGCACCAGCGTGACCACCGGACCGGCCAGCCAGTTCTGCGTGCGGGTCACCCCGCGGGTGAACATCGGCAGCGACGCCGCGCCGCGGCTCGCCGTGCGTGACAGCGCCCAGGTCGCGACCCGGATCCTGCAGCCCGAGTGCGGCCCCGACTTCACCAACACGCTCGGCCTGACCGAGACCCGCGACCACTGCGGCGGCATGTCGATCTGGGACGTCGCCAGCGGCGGCCGGATGGGCATGGTCACCGGCGAGGACGCCACCGAGGTCGCGAACCCGCCGACGACCTGCACGTCGAACTGCCAGGCGCAGAACCAGGTCAGGGGCCGCCTCGTGGTCCTCGGCTCCCCGGCCTCGGTCCCCGCGGCCAGCCGGCTGGCGCCCCGCACGTCCACCCAGGGGCTGACCGCGCCGCTCACCCCCTGACCCTGCGACCCGCGAGCGGGCTCGGCCGGACCTCCCACCGGCCGAGCCCGTCCGTGCGCTCAGCCCCCGAGGAACGGCAGCAGCGCCTCGAGCAGCGCGTCCGGGACCTCCTCCTGCGGGCAGTGCCCGCACGGCAGCGACCTGCCGCTGACGTCGGTGGCCTTCTCGCGCCACGTCGCCAGCACGTCGTACGTCGACCCGACGAGGCCCAGCGCACCCCACAGCGCCAGGAGGGGCGCACGCACCGGCGTACCCGCGTCGGACCGGTCGTGCTCGAGGTCGATGCTCGCCGCGGCGCGGTAGTCCTCGCACATCGCGTGCCGGGTGCGGGGGTCGCGGAAGGCGCGGTGGTACTCCGCGTGCACCTCGGGTGCGACGGTCGCGACCTTCATCTGCACCGCCAGCTGCGCGTCGAGGTAGAAGTCCGGGTCGCCGCCGATGAGCCGCTCGGGCAGCGGGAAGTCCTGGATCAGCAGGAACCACCAGTAGTAGGCGCGCGCGAAGGCCGCGTCGGCGCGCGCGTACATCGTCGCGGTCGGCGCGATGTCCAGCACGGCAAGGCGATCCACGACGTCCGGGTGGTCCAGCGCCATCCGGTGCGCGACGCGACCGCCGCGGTCGTGGCCGACCACGGCGAAGCGCTCGTGGCCCAAGACCTGCATCAGGCCGACGAGGTCGGCGGCCGTGGCGCGCTTGGCGTACGTCGCATGGGTGGGGTCCTTGCCGGGGTCGTCGGCCCCTGGCTTGGCGCTGTCGCCGTAGCCGCGCAGGTCCGGGGCGACGACGGTGAACCGCTCGGCGAGCCGTGGCGCCACCAGGTGCCAGGTGAGGTGGGTCTGCGGGTAGCCGTGCAGCAGCAGGAGCGGCGGTCCGCTGCCGGACACGGCCGTCCGCAGGCGTACGTCGTCCGGGTCGGTGTGCACGTCGTACCACCGGAACCCGGGCATCAGGTCCGGCCGGCCGGCCGCCTCGCGGGGGGATGAGGTCACGACCGACGAGCAGAGCGCATCGCGCGGCCCGGGGTCAAGGGGACGATCGGCCCTGCCCGGCACGGCGGACCGTCCCTAGCGTCGGTGCATGGACGTCCACGGGGGCCGGCTGCTGGTGTCGCTGCTCCTGGTCACTTGCCTGGCTCTCGCCGGCTGCCAGGGCGACCCGGGGCCTGCCGCCGACACGGGGGTGGTGGTGGGCGCGGGTCCCGCGAGCGCGGTGGGCCGGCCCGACGTCGTGATGTTCCTGACCGACGACCAGTCCCTGCGCGACCTGTCGGCGATGGTGCGGACCCGCCGCTGGATGCGGCGGACGGGCACCACGTTCACCCGCGCGTTCTCCCAGTACCCGCTGTGCTGCCCCGCCCGCGCGACCCTGCTGACCGGGCAGGTCGCCCACAACCACGGCGTGATGGGCAACGAGGAGCCCTGGGGCGGCTTCACGCTCTTCGACGACAGCCGGACGCTCCCGCTGTGGCTGCAGGCCGCGGGCTACCGCACGCTCTACCTCGGCAAGTACCTCAACGGCTATCCCCTCGCGGGCGAGGAGACCTACGTGCCGCCCGGCTGGGACGAGTGGCACGCGCCGGTGCGCGGGATCTACAACTACCGGCACTTCCAGGTCAACGACAACGGCACGCTGCACCGCTACCGTCGCTACCAGGCCGACTACGTGCGCCGCCGCGCCGTGCAGCTCGTCACGACGTATGCCGCCGGGGAGCAGCCGTTCTTCCTGTGGGCCGGCTTCCTCGCGCCGCACGCGGGGCTGCCGGTAGAGCCCGACGACCCGCGGGCCACGCACGGCCCCGGCGCCGTCGACACGCCCGCCGTCGCGCGGAGGTACCGCGACTCCGAGGCCGGCCGGCGCCTGCTCGCCAAGCCCAGCGTGAACGAGGCCGACATGGCCGACAAGGGACCGCTGCTGCGCGACCGGGGGACCTACCCGCGCGCCCAGTTGCGCGAGGAGGAGCAGCAGCGGCGCGAGGCGCTGCGCTCGGTCGACGACACCGTCGCCGCGGTGCTGGCCGCGCTGCGGCGCGCCGGCGAGCTCGACGACACCGTCGTCGTGTTCACCTCCGACAACGGGTTCATGGTCGGCGAGCACCGGTGGAACCACAAGATCCTCGGCTACGAGGAGTCCGCGCGGGTGCCGCTGCTGATGTCGGGTCCCGGGGTGCCGCGCGGCGAGACGCGTCGTGCGCTGGTGAGCCTGACCGACCTGCCCGCGACCATCCTCGACCTCGCCGGCGCCGAGCCCGGCCTGCCCCAGGACGGCATCTC
Source organism: uncultured Actinomycetota bacterium (assembly GCA_963781745.1). GTDB lineage: Bacteria > Actinomycetota > Actinomycetes > Propionibacteriales > Nocardioidaceae > Nocardioides_B. Next base: position 181,841 of record CAWAHH010000005.1, read on the forward strand.
GCTGCTGCGGGTGCTCGACGACCCCGGGTCGGTCACGCGGCGCTCCCTGCTCCTGGAGGCCGGGGGCTCGCTGACCCACCGCACCGCGTCACGGCTCTACACCGGCGTACGCACCGCCGACGGGCACGTGCTGCTGCGGTGGTACGACGGCTCCGAGGAGGTCTACGACCTGACGACGGACCCGTTCGAGCTGGACGGCGGCGTGTCCGCGGCCGAGGCGCCGCGACTGGACGACCTGCGGGCGCGGCTGGCCGCCCTGCAGGACTGCGTGGGGGCGGAGTGCTCGAGCCGGTAGGCCGAGACGAGGAGAGGAGCGCGTGATGAGGGGCGGACTGGTCCGGGCCGCGGTGGCGGTCGTGGCGCTGACGACGGGGTTCGCGGGGGCGGGGTCGCCGGCCGACGGCGCCGCGGGGGCGGCGCGACGGGCGCCCGAATGGGCCGGCGTGGTGACGCTGGCCCGCGGGAGCGGGCTCGGCGTGCCGGACGCGGTGGTCGACCGTCTCGGCACCACCACGGTGGTGTGGAGCCGGGCAGGGCGCGTGCTGGCCGTCCGTCGGTCCGCGGCGGGCCACGTCGGGCCGGTCGTGCGGCTCGGCCGGGGGCGCGCCCCGCAGGCCGGCGTCGACGGGCGGGGCACCGTCACGGTCATCTGGCTGCGGACGCCGTCCGGCCAAGGCACCCGGCTGCGCTCGGCGCGGCACCGAGCGACGGGCGGCTGGTTCGCCCGCAGGCCACTCAGTCCAGCGGTGCCGGCGCAGCAGGCCCTGAGCCGGGGCGCGTTCGAGCCGGCGCTGGCCGTCGGCCACGACGGAGCCGTGGTGGTGACCTGGCTGCGCGGGGTCGACGACTCCGCGGTCGCGCGGGCCCGCGCGCGGTACTTCGACCCCGGGACCGGCTGGGAGCCCGCCTCGACCCTGTCGGGTGTCGAGACGCGCACGCCCGCGGTCGCGGTCGGCACCGACGGACACGCCGTCGTGGTGTTCACCCGGTTCGCCCGCGCGCTCGCCGCGCTCCACCGGAGCGGTGGCGGCTGGACCACGCCCGTGCTGGTCGGCCGGCACGTCGAGCCGCCGCAGGTCGCCATGGACGACGCCGGCGACGCGACAGTGGTCTGGTCGGCGCTCGAGGCCGACGGCGCGTTCCGCCCCGAGGCGGTCACCCGACCCGCCGACGGCTCGTGGACCGTGCCGGTCACCCTTGACCCGGTCGCCTCCGGCGCCGAGCCCGTGGTCGGATGCGGGCCGCTGGGCCGGTGCCGGGTCGCCTGGGCGCGCCCCGACGGCCAGGTCGTGGCAAGCAGCCGCACCGTCACCTCGGCCGGTGGCTCCTGGAGCGCGCCCAACGAGGTCGCTCCGGCGGGTGCGACGGTCCTCGCCACCCCGCCGTACGTCGGACTGGCGATCGCCCGGTCGGGCGCGGCCCTGCTCGCGTGGACCCGGGTGGACACCGGGCGGCGAGTGGTCGAGGCGGCCCATCGGCCGGCGCACGCCCCCTGGGGCGTCCCGGTGCGCGTCTCGCCCGCGGGCGCCGGCGCTGCGGCCGCCGCGCCCTTCGTCTCGGTGGGCCACGTCGGCCTGGCGTGGCGGGGCACGGGTCCGCAGGGGGTCCAGCGGATCCAGCTGCGCGTGCTGGAGCGCTGAGCGTGTGACAGCGGTCGAAGAGGGCATACTGGTCGCGTCGGGTCCGGCGATCCCGGGGTCGGCCGCACCTCGATGGAGGACTCGGGCGTCCTTCGAGCGGGACCTGTCCGCGACGAACGAGTGCAGGGGCTGCCGATGCACGACGTGGCGCATGCCTACGCCGGCTTCGTGGCCGCGGCGCGCTCCTCGGTCGAGCACCTGCACGCGGCCTTCGGGCTCGACCTGTGGCTGGTCACCTGCATCGACCGGATCCCCCGCGACGAGGAGGTCGAGCCGCTGCTGTCGGGGCTGCCCGGCTGGGACGTGTCCCGCCAGGTCGCGGTCGCCTCGGCCGGCCCGCTCGCGGAGCGCGTCGTCGAGGGGGCGGCCCTGCCGTGGAGCAGCTCGATGTGCCGGGCGATGGTCGAGGAGAGCGCTCCCTCGATCGCCGGGGACATCCGCGCCGTGCCGGCGTACGCCCGCCTCGAGGAGCCCGTCAACGCGCTCGGTCTCGGCGAGATCCGCGCCTACCTCGGCGTCCCGCTGACCTGGGACGATGGCCGGGTGTTCGGGACTGTGTGCGCCTACGGCCAGGAGGTCGTGGCCCTCGGCGCCGACGTCGAGCCGCAGCTGCAGTTCGTCGCCGACCTGCTCTCGCGCGTCCTCGAGGCCGAGCGCACCGGCCACCAGCGGGCCCAGGAGGTACGACGGGCGACCGAGCTGGCCGCCGTCGACCCGCTCACCGGCGTCTGCAACCGTCGCGGCTGGGCGCAGGCCGTCGAGCAGGAGCAGGCGCGGGCGGCCCGATTCGGGCACCCCGTCTCGGTGCTGGTGGCCGACCTCGACGGGCTCAAGACCATCAACGACGCGCACGGTCACGACCACGGCGACCGGGCGATCGTGGAGCTGGCGTCGGTGCTGCGCCGGGTCTGCCGGCCCACCGACGTCGTCGCGCGGCTCGGCGGCGACGAGTTCGCCGCGCTCGTGGTCGAGGCCGACCTGACCGCCGGGCAGGCGCTCGTGGGACGGGTGCGCGAGGAGCTCGAGCGGTCCTCGGTCAACGTCAGCCTCGGGGTCGCCACCCGTCGCGGACGCGAGAGCCTGCAGGGCACGCTCAAGCGCGCCGACGCCGCGATGCGCGCCGACAAGATCCTCCGCGGCCGGCTGCGCACCTGACATGGACGCCTACGACATCGTGGACTGGCGCCGCCGGGTGGGCGGCGTGTACGCCGACGTGCGCGCGGCCGCCGACCCCGAGGCCGCCCACCGGCTGTGGCGCGACGCCCGCGACGACCTGTTCGCCACCCACCCGGCCTCACCGCTGCTGCCCGAGGACCGGGCCGGCTTCGACGGCCTGCCCATCCCGGCGTACGACCCGGCCTGGCGCTTCGAGGCCACCGTCGAGACCCCCGGCGGGACAGGGGACGGGGGCCCGGACCGGCTCGAGCTCGACACCGGCACCGACGGCACCGTCCCGTTCGAGCGCCTCGGCGTCGTGGACCTCCCCGGCGTCGGACGGCTCGACGTCTGGCGCCTCGCGTCGTACGGCGGCGGGCTGTTCGTGCCCGTCAAGGACGCCTCGGCAGGCCGGCCGGGCGGCACCTACGGTGGCGGGCGCTACCTGCTCGACACCGTCAAGGGCGCCGACCTCGGCTCGACCGGGTCGCGCCTCGTGCTCGACCTCAACTTCGCCTACAACCCGTCCTGCGCCTACGACCCCGCCTGGGCGTGCCCGCTCGCCCAGCCCGGCAACACCGTCGCGGTCGAGGTGCCGGTGGGGGAGCGGGGCTAGCGGCGCGCCGGCTCGACGCTGCGCCCGACGAGCGAGGTGGCCACCACCAGCGACACGAACCCACCCAGGCTGGCCACGCTGCGGACGATGTTCCAGACCACCCAGCGGCCCTCGAACGCGTCGCGCAGCGAGGCCGCGGAGCCGGTGCCGGCCTCCAGGCGGTCGTTGAGCGGGACGTTGAAGGCGAGCGTGACGACCACCGCGAGACCGTGCAGCACCAGCGCCGCCAGCACCCACCGGAACACCGCCGGCTGGTGCCGGGTGGCGACCACGGCCGCCACCGTGAGCACGACGGCGCCACCGAAGACGACCCCGAACACCGGGTTGATGATGGCGATGTTGATGCCCCGCATCGAGCTCACGAACGACGCGTCGCCGGTGCGGCGCAGTCCGGGCATGACGGCGTAGGCGAACGCGGACAGCAACCCCGCGACGAGGCCGACGGTCACGGTCGCGGCGAGGACCAGGAGGCGGGTCATGCCCCCATCTGACCGCACGCTGCCGGCCCGCGCTAGGGCGTGGTCGCGGCCGGCTCCTCGCGCGGCGTGACGAGCAGTGAGAGCCCCTCGTGCGCCTCGAGTGCGACGCTGAAGCTCAGCAGGTCGTCCACCTCGGCGACCCGGCGGTCGCTGAACATGTCGGTGACCAGCGACCCCGGCACGAAGTGCTCGGAGTGCACGGTGCCCGAGATCGGCTCCGAGGAGAAGTTCAGCACGGTCACCTGCAGACGGGCCCCGTCGGCGAGCCGGTGCACCATCACCAGCATGCTGCGCTGGGACACCGCGGGGACGTCGACCTGCTCGGCGGTGGCGATGGCGTAGCCCTCGCGCACCTCCAGGATCCGGCGCAGCCGCGAGGCGAACGAGCCCGGCTGGGCGAGCTGGGTCGGCAGGTCGCCGTACAGGCTGATGCCGCGGGGCATACCGGACAGCGACTTCTCCGCGGCCGGGTCGTAGCCCATCAGGTCGTAGGCGGAGCGGTGGATCCAGCGGGTGTCGCCGGTGTCGAGCAGCGGCGCGATGGTCGACGGGTCGAGCGTGAGCATCCCGCACAGGTCCCACCCGGACAGCGCGAAGACGCCGGGCTGCAGCGCGTTGAACATCGCGAGCAGCAGGTGCGCCTTGCGGACCTGCTCGACGGTCTCGTCGTCGAGGTCGTCGAGCGAGGTGACACCCAGGGTGCCGAGGATGATGGTCGCCGTCGTCGAGGCGATGCCGTTCGTGGTGAAGACGCGGTTGTACGGCGCGGCCTCGCCGGTCAGCCGGTCGATGAGCTCCTGGCGGACCGTCACCGCGAGGTCGCCGCCCTGCACGTCCTCGCCGCGGAAGGCGAACTCGGTGTCCTTGTGCACGGTGGCGAAGTGCACGAGCTCGTAGGTCAGCTCGTCGTGGTTCTGCAGGGCGTGCACGAGCGACTTGGGGGAGACCCCCGAGGTGAGCGAGAGGTTCAGCGTCAGCCGCAGGAACTCCGTGTCGCCGGTGGCCAGGGCGTGGTGGTACGCCGGACGGTTGACGAAGTCGTAGGACAGGTCGGCTCCCGCCTCGCCGGTGGCCCGGATGTCGTCGATGGTGAGGTTGAGCTCCTGGAAGGTGAACCCGCCCACCTTGCGCACCATGCTCGCGATGAGGTGGTTCGCGGCCTCGGACAGCGGGTGCCCCTCGGACCAGGCGGGCAGCCCGTCGGCGCTCTTCTCGACACCCAGGAAGCCGTTGGCGTCCAGGCGCAGCGCCCCGCTGCCGAGGTCGCCGAGCGAGTGCAGCGCGTCGCCGATGACGAGCCGCATGCCCGCGAACGTCGGGTCCAGCCAGTTGATCGAGGGCTGCCCCTCCTTGAAGTAGTGCAGGTAGACCCACCGGCGGGTGACGTTGTCGGTGCCGACGACCTCGCGGGTGACGCTCCAGTTGGTCTCCTTGACGCCGGGGGCGTAGAAGATCACCCGCTGCAGCGCGCCGATGATGTAGCCGTGGTCGGCCAGCGCCGCCTCGGTGGTGGCGTCGAGGTTGACCGAGTCGCGCCCGGGCGGCACCGGGGGCAGCGCGTCCCAGTCCTCCGGCGCGATCTCGACCATGTGGTAGATCCCGGGGTAGTCCCCGACGTTCATCTCCGCGAGCCGGAAGTCGGCGCCCTTGCCGGTGTGGCCCGGCACGATGTCGTCGATGACGGTGCCGTTGTGGTCGGCGGCGACCAGGCACATGTCGCGGAACTCGTCCTCGGAGCCGAACATCGGGTCGATGTGCGTGCCGATCCGGTCGAAGTGGCCGTCGACCGACGGCGTCGGGCTCCACCCGTCGAGGCCGCCGGCGCGCTTGACCGGGCCGGTGTGGATGGCGCGGATGCCGATCCGCTCGAACGCCTGCCAGAGGTCCTCGTCGCCGAGGGTGGCCAGGAACGACTGGCCCGGCTTGGTGACCATCGAGATCGGGTACGCCGTGAACCAGACGGGCGCCTTCTCGATGGCGGCGTCGGCGTTGGGACGGGCGTAGGGGTTCTGCCACATGCTGCCCTGACCGGAGAACTGTCCCGCGATGGTGTTCGCGTCCTGCAGCATCGACTCCCGCTGCAGCCACGCGACGTAGAACGGGTTGGTGCCCACCGGGTCGCCGGTCCGCTCGGTCTCGCGCGGCGCGCCGCCGGCGGGCCGCAGCCGGGCTCGGGGTCGCAGCATCCGGGGTCGCGCGGGGTAGAACTGCTCGGAGTAGGTGATCTCGCTGGGCTCGTGGTCCGGCGTCAACGCCTCGTCGGTCATGTGCTCCACCCTCGTCGTGGGGTCGTCATGGGGCCTGGGTTCCCGAGCCTCTCACCGCTACACCTCGGCCTCTCCCGCAGGGTGCGCGCGTGGTGCGGGCACCCGACACCGGAGCCGGGCTCAGGTTGCGGATGGCCCGTCCGGGTGGTGCCGGGGCGTCCCGACGGTGTCCGGCGCCGCCCCTTCGCCCGATCCGGCCACCGCGTCCGTTCTGCGAGACTTGTCGGGTTGCGCACACAACACCTCCGAGGAGACCCCCATGCTCGACGCCCTCGCCTACCTGCACGTCCGGCTCGTGGCCCTGCCCCGCACCGAGCGCGGCGCCTCCGCCGTCGAGTACGGGCTGCTGGTCGCCCTGATCGGCATCGCGATCGTCGTCGCCGTGTCCACGCTGGGCACCAACCTGTCCCGCACCTTCACCAAGACGGCCTCCAGCATCAGCCGCTGACCGGGCCGCTAGCCTGACCGGGTGCCCGACCAGACGCCCACCCAGACCCCTGGCCACCCGACCGGTCGGCCGGCCGCGCCGTGGTGGCGGCACGGGGTCATCTACCAGGTCTACCCGCGCTCGTTCGCCGACTCCTCGGGGGACGGCATCGGCGACCTGCCCGGCGTCACCGCGCACCTGGACCACCTCGTCGACCTCGGCGTCGACGCGGTCTGGCTCTCGCCGTTCTACCCCTCGCCGCAGGCCGACGCCGGCTACGACGTGTCCGACTACCGCGACGTCGACCCGGTGTTCGGCACCCTCGCCGACTTCGACGCGATGGTGGCCGCCGCGCACTCGCTCGGCCTGCGGGTGGTGGTCGACCTGGTGCCCAACCACACCTCCGACGAGCACGCGTGGTTCCGCGCCGCGGTCGCTGCCGCGCCGGGCAGCCCGGAGCGGGCGCGCTACCTGTTCCGCGACGGCCGCGGAGCCTCCGGCGACGAGCCGCCCAACAACTGGCAGAGCAACTTCGGCGGCCCCGCGTGGACCCGCCTCACCGAGCCCGACGGCACTCCGGGGCAGTGGTACCTCCACCTCTTCGACAGCCGTCAGCCCGACCTCGACTGGGCGAACCCCGAGGTGCTCGCGGAGTTCCTCGACGTACTCCGCTTCTGGCTCGACCGCGGCGTCGACGGCTTCCGCGTCGACGTCGCGCACGGGCTGGTCAAGGTCCCGGGCCTGCCCGACTGGGACGGCGTCTCCGGCGCCCCCGACGACTACGACCCGACGCTGTCCTTCGGTGGCGACTTCGGCCCGATGTGGGACCAGGACGGCGTCCACGAGATCTACCGCCGGTTCCGCGCGGTCCTCGACGAGTACGACGGGGAGCGCGCGATGGTCGCGGAGGCGGTGGTCGTCGGGCAGGAGCGCCGCTCGCGCTACGTGCGTCCCGACGAGTTCCACCAGGCCTTCAACTTCGACTTCCTCACCGCCCGGTGGGGCGCCGAGCCGTTCCGGGACGTGATCGTGCGGTCGCTGCAGGCCACCGCCGGCGTGGGCGCGCCGACGACCTGGGTGCTGTCCAACCACGACGTGGTCCGGCACACCACCCGCCTGGGCCTGCCGGTGCCGGGTGGCAACCCCGCCGGGGTCTCGGCCCGCGACCCGCAGCCCGACGAGGAGCTCGGCCTGCGCCGGGCCCGCGCTGCGTCGGTGCTGATGCTGGCGCTGCCGGGCTCGGCGTACCTCTGGCAGGGCGAGGAGCTCGGCCTCCCCGAGCACACGCTCCTCGAGGACGAGCACCGTCAGGACCCGATCTTCGCCCGCACCGGGGGCGAGCAGGTCGGTCGCGACGGCACCCGGGTCCCGGTCCCCTGGACCGCCGACGGCCCGTCGATGGGGTTCAGCTCGACCGGGGCCTCGTGGCTGCCGCAGCCGGAGTCGTTCCGCCGCCACGCCGCCGACGTCGAGCGCGCCGACCCCGCCTCGACGCTGAGCACCTACCGCGCCACGCTCCGGCTGCGCCGCGAGCACGCCCTCGGCCTCGGCTCGCTCACCTGGCTCGAGACCGGTCCCGACGTGCTGGGCCTGCGCAACGGCGACGTCACCGTGGTGGTCAACTTCGGCGCCGAGCCGGTCCCGCTGCCCGAGGGCACGCTGCTGCTCGAGTCCGTGCCCGGGGCGGTGGCCGACGGGGCGCTCGCGCCCGACGCCACCGCCTGGGTCGCCACCGGCTGAGGGCACGGTCCGGGACGGGCCGGGAGTCAGCCCACCAGGTCGTCCCAGCGCTCGCCCGCCTGCGCGACCCGGTCCAGCGGCGACGCGACGGCCGTGCACGTGCTCGCCAGCGGCGGGCGGTGCAGCCCGCGGTGCAGGAACACCGTGCGGCTGCAGAGGTGGCCGACCGGCCGGTAGTCGCGGCGCAGCGCCGGTCCGGCCGCGCTGTGGCGGATGCCGTCGAGCGTCCGGGTCCCGCGCACCACCACCCAGGTGGGCGCGCTGCGCCCGGCGAGCACCGCGTCGAGCCCGGTGAAGGACGGGTCCAGGACGTGGGCGGGGAGGCTCCACAGGTAGGGGTACGGCGACCGCAGCCCCGAGGCACGCACGATGTCGGCGTCGCCGAACGCGGAGACGACCGAGTCGCCGGCCCGCGCGGAGGCGCCCACCGCCCGGCCGACCACCGTCCCGGCCCCGGCCGGGGGCATGGCCAGGGCGGAGGCCCACGCGGCGAGCGCCGCCGCGGCGACGAGGCCGGTCAGCGCCCGGGTGGTGCGGGGCAGCGCGCCGGCGAGCAGGCCCGCCCCGAGTGCGAGCGGCACGACCGCCTCGACCAGGTAGTGCGACCAGAAGCTCCCGCCCAGGCCGATCGACACGGCGTCGTACGCGCAGGTGACGAGGACCGCCACGGGCAGCCGCCCGCGTAGCCGGCGCTGCACCACCGCCCCGGCGAGCACGGCGAGCAGCAGCGGGGTCAAGGTGAGCGCCCACAGCCCGAGCAGACCGGCCATCCGCCCGTCGACCGCGGTGGCGCCGCGCGAGGCGAGGGACTGCGCGGCCCGGACCCGGAAGGGGTACATCGCCCAGGCGACGGCAGCGGGGGAGGTGCCGTGCAGCGCCGCCCAGCCCGCCACCAGCGCCGTGACCGCTGCCGCGCCCGCGACGGCACGGACCGCGCGGACGGCCGGACGCAGCCCCCAGGCGACGGCCGCGAGGACGACGACGTCGGCCATGTTCTGCTTCACCAGCAGCGCGGCGGCCGCCGCGGCACCGGCCCCGATGGCCGCCCACGCGGCGGAGCGCGGGCCGCGGGGACGCATCGCCACCACCACGCACAGCGCACCGGCGGCGACGAACGGGGCCGCCAGCAGCTCGCCGTTGACCTCCGTGGCGCCCATCGCCGGCGACACGAGCAGGGCGGCCGCGACCAGTGCCGCCGTCACCGCCGCCCGACGACCGCCGACCGGGCCGGTCGCCCGCCACGCCGCCGTGGCGCCCAGCAGCACCGTGACGGCGGCGGCCAGTGCGCCGAGGACGCGCAGCGCGGACAGGCCGCCGAGCGCGTCGGCGACCTGGAACAGCCCGATCAGCAGCGGCGGCCGGTCCACCCAGTAGGCCGAGTAGAGCGTGCGCCCCGCCGCGTGCCACTGCTGGGCGACGGTCAGGAACCCGGCCTCGTCGGGGGCGGCCGGGTCGGCCAGGAAGGGCAGCCGCAGCGCGACCACCCCTGCGGCCACCAGCAGCAGGGCACGACGCGTCTCGTGCAGGGCGGTCACGCGCCTCCACCTCCGGCGTACGGCGCAGGGTGCCGAGGCGGCACCGTGCGTGCCCAGCGTCGGCCCGGGTGGCTGAACGCCACCTGAACCCCGACGGCGTCAGTAGGCCGCGGGCAGCGAGACCGCGAACCGCGCCCCGCCGAGCGGCGCGGTCTCCAGGAGCACGGTGCCGCCGGCGAGCTCGACGATCTTCGACACGATCGCCAGACCGAGGCCGGAGCCGCCCTCCTCGCGCGCGCGGGCCTCGTCGAGCCGGACGAACCTCTCGAAGACCCGTTCGCGGTCCTCGGGCGGGATCCCGGCCCCGTCGTCGTCGACGAGCAGTCGCACCCGGCCGTCCTGCTCGAGCAAGGTGACCTCGACCCGCGACCGCGCATGGCGTACGGCGTTGTCGAGCAGGTTGCGCACGACCTGCCCCAGCAGCACGGCGTTGCCGTGCACCTGGCCCGCGCTCACCCGGGACACGTCGAGGGCGAGGTCGTCGCGGCCCGCCGCGAGCCGGCCCGCCTCGGCCAGCACGAGGTCGTCGACGTCGACCACGTCCTGCCGGTCGGGGACCGTGGCGCGGTCGGCGTCGTCGACGCGGGCCAGCAGGAGCAGTGCGCTCACCAGCGTCTCGAGGCGCTGGCTCTCCGCGAGCACGTCGTCGGCCAGGTCGCCGATGCTGACGCGCTCGGGGTAGGAGCGCGCCACCTCGGCGCTCTGCCGGATGACCGTGAGCGGGGAGCGCAGCTCGTGGGAGGCGTCGGAGACGAACTGCCGCTGCCGCCGCTGCACCTCGTCGATGCGGTCGAGCATCTCGTTGAGGGTGGCGGCCAGCCGAGGGATCTCGTCGCCGCCGGGCGGCTGCTCGAGCCGCTGGTCGAGGTGCGCCGAGGTGATCGTGTCGGCCTGCCGGCGCATCGCCTCGACCGGTCGCAGCGCCCGGCCGATGCTCATCCAGACCGTCGCCGCCAGCAGCAGCACCACGACGGGGACCGCGACCACCAGCAGGAGCAGCGAGACCGACCGCGCCTCCTGGACCTGCTCGGTGGACCGGCCGACCACGACGAGCGTGACCGGGCCCTCCCCGGGGTGGTCCACGGCACGGGCCACCACGGCGTAGCGGTCCTCCTGGCCGGGGACCGCCAGGTCCCGCCGGGTGCCCGGCGCCGCGAGCAGCGGCCGGCCCATGGTGGCGGCGTGGTCGCTGGCCAGCACGCGGCCGTCGTCGTCGACGACCTGGACGACGATGTCGTTGCCGCCGGTGACCACGACCTCCTGGGGCTTGGCCCCGCGGGCCAGCTGCGCGGCGATCGCCGACACGTCCTGGTGGGCCGAGGAGATCAGGCCCGCCTCGAGACCCTGCCCGAGGCGCAGCAGGAACAGCGTGCCGCCGACGACGGTCGCGACCAGCATCACCAGGGCGGCGACCGTCGTCACCCGGACCCGCACGGACGAGCGGATCGCCGCCTGCACCCTCATGGCGTCCAGTGTCGCGCCCGGACCTCGCTCAGCGGGAGCGCACCCGCCGGACGAGGTCGGCGGCGGCCTCCGGCCAGTGCGGGTGGTCGAACGCGAAGCCGGCGTCGAGCAGCCTGCCGGGCACGACGCGCCGGCTCTTGAGCAGCAGCTCGGTGTCGGTGCGCAGCGCCCAGGCGCCGACCTCTGCCATCCACGACGTCGCGGGCAGGCCGACCCGGCCCGCCCAGGCCCCCCACGCGCGGCGCAGGGCCAGCATCAGGTCGCGCTGCGGCAGCGGGTGCGGCGAGGCGAGGTTGACCGGACCGTCCACGGACCCGTCGAGCAGGAGCACCTCCACGGCCCGGACGAAGTCCGCGTCGTGGATCCAGGAGACGAACTGCCCGCCGCCGGCGACCGGGCCGCCGAGCCCGAGACGGGCCAGCCGGAGCAGCACGTCGAGGACCCCGCCCCGGTCCGGGCTCATCACCATCGCCGACCGCAGCGCGACCCGGCGGGTGCCCGGCAGGTCCGCCTCCTGCTGGGCGGCCTCCCACTCGCGGGCGATGCGGACGCTGAACTCCCAGTACGCCGGGACGTCCGGCTCGTCGCCGCCGAGGCGCCCGTGCACCTCGTCGTTCGGGGCGTCGCGCCGGTCGGCGTAGATCGTGGCGGTGCTCATCTGCAGCCACACCGCCGGCGGGCGAGCCGCCGCGGCCAGGGCCTCGCCGACGACCCGGGTCGAGTCGACCCGGGAGTCCATCATCTGCCGGAGGTTCTCCTCGGTGTAGCGGCAGCTCACCGAGCGGCCGGCGAGGTTGACGACCGCGTCGGCGCCGTTGAGCGCCGCCGTCCACGCGCCGAGGGAGGTGCCGTCCCAGACCACGTGCTCGATCCCGGGCTCGAGGCGCTCCGGCCGCCGGCTGAGCACGACCACCTCGTGCCCCCGCGCCGCGAGACCCCGACGCAGCAGCCCGCCGACCTGACCCGTGCCCCCCGGCACCACGACCCTCATGCGGGGACGGTAGCAGAGTTTTGAACGCGTTCAGAACTCGTGGTCGCGGCGTCGGTCAGGCCGCCGTGTCCAGGGTCATCCCGGCGAGGTCCAGCAGGCACTCGACGCGGTAGCGCTCGCGGTCGAGGTCCGGGCCGGGCGTGATGACGTCGAGGAGCTGCTCGACCTCCAGGGCCCGGCAGGCCTCGACCAGCACGTGGTCGTAGGCGCACCGCCGGCCCTCGAAGCGGGCGAACGTCGTGCGCGGCGGCGGGTAGTGGAAGCGCGCGCCCAGCCGGCGTACGTCGAAGGCGATGTCCTCGATGGGACGCCCGGTCGGCCGAGGCGCCTCGGGACGCCGCGACGCGGCCCGGACCCGCTCGAGCAGGGCCACGATGCGGCGCAGCAGCCGGCCGCACCGCTGGCGACCCGCGATCGCCGCTGCCAGGACGGCAGCGAGCAGCAGCGCCGCTGCGGCCGCGTGCAGGTCCATCTCGCCATGGTAGGTCGGTCACACGCCCGGCGCGCCACCTCGTCGAAGGTGGGATGGTCCGTCCCGGTTGGGACCGGTTGTCGCACCCACAGCACGACGACGACAAACAATTCGTGTTTTCTCTTGAATATGCCCGGACGTGCCCGATGAACCCTTCGGACGCGGTTGGGGGGCTGGGTCCGCCCACCAGTCCCCCCGGAACGAGGTCCCCATGGAAAGCGTGCAGCCAGGAGCGTCCTGTGCCCCGACGTCTCGGCGTCGGTGGCGGTCGCTCGCCGCGGCCGGCCTGGTCGCCCTGGTCGCCCTGCTGACGGTCCTCGTCCCGCTCGCCCCGGCCGCCGCCGCACAGCGCGCCACCGGGCACGGCCCCTGCGCCCGCGGGCACGTCGTCCGCACCGTGCACCTGGCCCGCCACACGACGTACGCCGGCTTCGGCACCGTCACCGCCCGCGCCCAGCTGCTGCGCACGCGGCACGGGATCTGCGTCCGGCTCGTCGGCACCGAGCACCTGCGCGACACCGCCGCGGTCCGCTCCTCGATCCTGCTCTCCAGCGTCGACGCCGCCCAGCAGACGCTCGCGCCCGGCCTCGACCTCGAGCTCGCGGCGCGACGGGTCCGGCACGGGCACTGCGTCGCCAGGGTCGGTCTCGACCTCACCGCGACCTCGGTCGACGGTGCGACGCGCACGATGCGGGTGGCCCGGACCTTCCGCGTGCGGCACTGCTCGCCCGCCTGACCCCACCAGCCGATAGCGTGGCGTCGTGAGTGACGTCCGCACGTCCGGGGTGGTCGGCGCCGAGGGCCGCTACGAGGCCCGCCCGTCCGCCGCCCTGCCGCTGCGCCTGGCCGGTCGCCCGCTGCTGCCGGTGGGTCCGCTGCGCATGTACACCTGCGGCATCACGCCGTACGACGTCACCCACGTCGGGCACGCGTCCACCTTCGTGTGGGCCGACCTGATCGCGTCGGTGGCGGGTGCCACCGGCGCCGGCGCCGTCGTGGTCCGCAACGTCACCGACGTCGACGACGTGCTCACCGCGGCGGCCGCGCACCGGGGCCGCCCCTACGACGAGTTCGCGCTGACCCAGCAGTTCCTGTTCGAGCGCGACATGCGTGCGCTGGCCGTCGCCGACCCGACCCACACCCCTCACGCACGCGGCCACATCCGCCCCGTGCAGCGGCTCGCCGCGGCGCTGCTCGGCTCCGGGGCGGCCTACGCCGTCGACGGGTTCGTCTACTTCCGCGGCGACCACGTCGCGGCCGCGGCCGGGCTGGCCCGCGAGCGCGCGCTGGCCGCCTCGCGCGCGTTCGGCGACCAGGCCGACGTGCCGGGCCGCGAGTCCGACCTCGACGTCGCCGTGTGGCGGCCGTCCCCGCCCGAGCACCCGGCCTGGCCGAGCCCCTGGGGCTGGGGACGCCCGGGCTGGCACGCGGAGTGCGCGGCGATGGCGCTGACCACGCTGGGCGGGTCCCTCGACGTGCTCCTCGGCGGCAGCGACCTCGCCTTCCCGCACCACGCCTACCAGGCCGCGATGGTCGAGGCGGCGGCGGGAGTGGCGCCCTTCGCGCAGGTCGTCGTGCACGTCGGCGAGGTCCGCGTCGGCGGCGAGAAGATGGCCAAGTCGACCGGCAACCTGGTCCTGGTCCGCGACCTGCTCGAGCGCTTCCCCGCCCCGGCGGTGCGGCTCGGCCTGCTCAGCCGGCCGTGGTCGCAGCCGTGGGACTGCGAGGACGCCGTGTTCGAGCGCGCGGCGGCCGACCTCGAGGCGGTCTACGCCGCGTCCGGCCGGCCCTCCGGCAGCGACGCCCCCGCCGAGCGCGTCCTGCGGCTGCTCGCCGACGACCTCGACGTACCCTCCGCGCTGGCGCTGGCCCTCGAGGAGGGCGGCAGCACCGCCCGCGCCGCCGTGGACCTGCTCAGCCTGGGCGACCCGCCGCCGAGCCTCTGACGCTCGGGGCGGGGTCAGGCCAGCGACAGGAAGAGCTTCTCCATCTTCGCCACGTCGACGCCGTCGAGCCCGTCGTCGCTCGCGAGGCACTGCCGTAGGCCGGACGCGACGATCGCGAAGCCGGCGCGGTCGAGCGCGCGGGAGACCGCGGCGAGCTGGGTGACCACGTCCTCGCAGTCGCGGCCCTCCTCCAGCATCCGGAGCACGCCGCCGAGCTGGCCCTGCGCGCGCTTGATCCGGTTGACGACGGGGACCATCTCGTCGGGGTTCAGCTCGACCATGCGCCCGAGCATACCCCAGGGGGTGTCGCTCCGGTCGTCGTGCAGACTGGCCGGATGAGCGCGAGGAGACGCGTCGCGACCCGCACCACGGTCGGCATCGTCGGGGGCGGCCCAGCCGGGCTGATGCTCTCCCACCTGCTGGCGCGTGCCGGCATCGACTCGGTCGTGGTCGACAACCGCACCCGCCCCGAGATCGAGCAGACCGTGCGGGCGGGCATCCTCGAGTCCGGCAGCGTCCGGCTGCTCGTCGACACCGGCGTCTCCGACCGGGTGCTGCGCGAGGGCCACGAGCACCGCGGCATCGAGCTGGGATTCGGCGGTGCCGGCCACCGTGTCGACTTCACCGACCTGGTGGGGGAGTCGGTGTGGCTCTACCCGCAGACCGACGTGTTCCTCGACCTCGTCGCGCGCCGCGAGGCGGAGGGCGCCGACCTGAGGTACGGCGTCGCCGACACCGCCGTGCTCGACCTCGCGACCGACCGCCCCGCGATCCACCTCACGAGCCCGGACGGCGAGCCGCAGGAGGTGCGCTGCGACCTCGTGGTCGGCGCCGACGGCTCGCGGAGCATGTGCCGGCGGCAGGTTCCCGAGAGCGAGCGCACCCAGCTCACCCGGGAGTACCCCTATGCCTGGCTGGGGATCCTCTGCGAGGCGCCGCCCAGCGCGCCCGAGCTGATCTACAACCACTCCTCACGCGGGTTCGCCCTGATCAGCCAGCGCACCGAGACGATGCAGCGGATGTACCTCCAGTGCGCCCCCGACGAGGACCTCGACGCCTGGTCGCACGACCGCATCTGGGACGAGCTCTCCGCGCGCGTCGGGGAGAACGGCTTCACCCTGCAGCAGGGGCCGATCACCTCCGCGACCGTGCTGCCGTTCCGCAGCTCGGTCTGCGAGCCGATGCGGTACGCCGGCCTGCTGCTCGCCGGCGACGCGGCGCACACGGTCCCCCCGACCGGCGCCAAGGGCCTCAACCTCGCGCTGGCCGACGTGCGGGTGCTCGCGGAGGTGCTTGAGCGGTTCGTGCGCACCGGCGACCGCGACGTGCTCGACACCTACTCGCGGCGTGCGCTCGACCGGGTGTGGCGGGCGCAGCACTTCTCGTACTGGATGACCACCATGCTGCACACCCCGCCGGACGCCACGCCCTTCGACGTACGGCGTCAGGTCGGCGAGCTCACGTCGGTGGTGTCCTCGCGCGCCGGGTCGACGTACCTCGCGGAGGCGTACACGGGCTGGAGCCACGAGGGGTCGGTTGCCGCGCCCACGGGGACCTTTGGCCCATAGCCCGGGGAGGGGCCCACGACCGACGCTGGAGGTGCTGGCCCTCGAGACCGACCGGCGTGGCGCCGGGGCCCGGCTCGACCGGATGGAGGAGACGTCCATGAACGCTGTCACCCGCAACTCCGAGCTGCTCGCCTGGGTGGACGAGGTCGCCGCCCTGACCACGCCGGACGAGGTGGTCTGGTGTGACGGCTCCGAGGAGGAGTGGGTCCGGCTCACCGACCGGCTGGTCGCCGGCGGCACCTTCATCCGCCTCAACCCCGAGCTGCGTCCCAACAGCTTCCTGGCCCGCTCCGACCCCGGCGACGTCGCCCGCGTCGAGGACCGCACGTTCATCTGCTCCAAGGACGAGGTCGACGCCGGGCCCACCAACAACTGGGCCGAGCCCGGTGAGATGAGGGCCCGCCTCAACGGCCTCCTCGCCGGCGCCATGCGGGGCCGCACGATGTACGTCGTGCCCTTCTCGATGGGGCCGCTGGGCGGCCGGATCTCCCAGATCGGCGTCGAGATCACCGACAGCGCGTACGTCGTCGTCAACATGCGCATCATGACCCGCATGGGCCAGCCGGTGCTGGACCTGCTCGGCGAGGACGGCACCTTCGTCAAGGCGCTGCACTCGGTCGGCGCCCCGCTCGAGCCCGGCCAGAGCGACGTGGCGTGGCCGTGCAACGCGGAGAAGTACATCACCCACTTCCCCGAGACCCGCGAGATCGTGTCCTACGGCTCCGGGTACGGCGGCAACGCCCTGCTCGGCAAGAAGTGCTTCGCCCTGCGGATCGCGTCGGCGATGGCCCGTGACGAGGGCTGGCTGGCCGAGCACATGCTCGTGCTCAAGCTGACCTCGCCCGAGGGCGACGTGGAGTACGTCACCGCTGCCTTCCCGTCCGCCTGCGGCAAGACCAACCTCGCCATGCTGGTCCCGGCCATCGACGGCTGGACCGTCGAGACCGTCGGCGACGACATCGCGTGGATGCGCTTCGGCGAGGACGGCCGGCTCTACGCGATCAACCCCGAGGCCGGCTTCTTCGGCGTCGCGCCGGGCACCGGCCCCCGCACCAACCCCAACGCGCTCGCGTCCTGCCGGGCGAACACGCTGTTCACCAACGTCGCGCTCACCGACGACGGCGACGTGTGGTGGGAGGGCATGACCGACGAGCCGCCGGCCCACCTGGTCGACTGGCGCGGCAACGACTGGACCCCCGAGTCGGGCACCGTCTCCAGCCACCCGAACAGCCGGTTCACCGCCCCCGCGTCGCAGTGCCCGTCCATCGCGCCCGAGTGGGAGGACCCCTCCGGCGTACCCATCTCCGCGGTGATCTTCGGCGGACGGCGCCGCTCGGTCATCCCGCTGGTCACCGAGGCGCGGTCCTGGAACCACGGCGTCTTCCTGGCCGCCACGGTCTCCTCCGAGACCACGGCCGCGGCTGTCGGCGCGGTCGGCCAGCTGCGCCGGGACCCGATGGCGATGCTGCCCTTCATCGGCTACAACGCCGGCGACTACTTCGACCACTGGGTCAAGATCGGCGAGGTCGAGGGCGCGGCGCTGCCCAAGGTGTTCTACGTCAACTGGTTCCGCAAGACCGAGGACGGCAGCTGGCTGTGGCCGGGCTTCGGCGAGAACGCCCGGGTGCTCGCCTGGGTCTTCTCGAGGGTGCGTGGCCTGGTCGGCGCCGAGGAGACCCCCATCGGGCTGCTCCCGCACGTCGAGGACATCGACGT
Source organism: uncultured Actinomycetota bacterium (assembly GCA_963781745.1). Taxonomy (GTDB): domain Bacteria; phylum Actinomycetota; class Actinomycetes; order Propionibacteriales; family Nocardioidaceae; genus Nocardioides_B. The sequence continues at coordinate 199,857 of CAWAHH010000005.1, forward strand.
CACCGGGCTCGACCTGGCCGTCGGGGCGATGGACGAGCTGCTGCGCGTGGACCGCGACGAGTGGCTCGTCGAGGCCGACTCCATCACCACCTGGTTCGAGAGGTTCGGGGACCGGCTGCCGCGCGAGCTCGCCGCCGAGCTCACCACCCTCCGCGAGAGGCTGAGCTGAGCCTCCATGTGGGACATGCTGACCGAGTCGCCGATCATGCTGCTGTTCGTCCTCGTGGCGATCGGTGCGTACGTCGGGAACCTCCGGGTCAAGGGCTTCTCGTTCGGGCCGGCGGCGGTGCTGTTCACCGCCCTGGCGTTCTCCGCCGCGAACCCGCTCCTGGAGCTCCCCGCCGAGATCGGCGTGCTCGGCCTGTCCCTGTTCGCCTACACGATCGGGGTCGCCTGCGGGCCGTCGTTCTTCGCCTCGGTCCGCACCGGGGCGGCCTCGATGGCGTCGATCGTGGTGGTGCTGAGCGGCATCGGCGTCCTCGCCTGGGGGCTGGGCCGGCTGCTGCACCTCGACGTGGGCTCCGTCGCCGGGCTGTACGCCGGAGCGCTGACCAACACGCCCGCGCTCGCCGCCGCGACGGAGCGTCTCGGCGGCGCGACCGAGCCGACGGTGGCGTACTCGATCACCTACCTGTTCGGCATCCTCGGCATGATCACCGCGGTGGCGCTCGTGCTGCGCGACGGCACCCACGACCCGCTGCCCTCCGACCTGGAGGAGCCCGAGCCGATCGTCGTCGGCACCGCCCGGGTCACCCGGCGCGACCTGCCGACCCTGGCCGAGATCATGCGGATGCGCGAGAACGAGCTGCTCTTCGGCCGGGTCGGGCGCGCCGGCACCCCGCTCGTCCTGCCCGCGACCGGCGACCTCGTCCTCGAGCCCGGTGACCTGGTCAGCGTCATCGGGCACGCCGCCGACGTCGACGAGCTGGTGAGCTGGCTGGGCACCCGGTCGGACTCGAACCTCTCGCTGGACCGCAACACCGTCGACTTCCGCCGCATCACGGTCTCCAAGCGCCGCTACGCCGGCCAGACCGTCGCCGAGCTCGGCCTCGGCCGCCGCTTCGAGGCGGTCGCGACCCGGCTGCGCCGCGGCGACCAGGACATGCTCGCCACCGCGGACACCGTCGTGGAGCCGGGGGACCGGCTGCGCATCGTCGCGCCCCGCGACCGGATGCGCGAGGTCGCGCAGTTCCTCGGCGACTCCGAGACCGGCATGAGCGACATCAACCCCTTCGGCATGGCGCTCGGCCTCGCGCTCGGCATCGGCCTGGGGCTCGTGCAGTTCCCGATGGTCGGGATCGGCACGATCGCGCTGGGCACCGCGGGCGGGCCGCTGATCGTCGGCCTGCTCGTCGGCCGCGCGCAGCGCACCGGACCGGTCGTGTGGTCGATCCCGCACGCCGCCGGCTCCTCGCTCAACCAGTTCGGGCTCTACGCCTTTCTGGCCTGGGCCGGCAGCCACGCCGGGCCGGCGTTCTTCGGCGCGGTCGCCTCGCCGGTCGGCATGAAGATCGCGCTGGCCGGCTTCTCGGTCACGGTCGTCACCGCCGTGGCACTGGCCACCGTGTGCCGCCGGTTCTTCGGGCTCTCCGGGCCGCAGGTCGCGGGCATGATGGCCGCCGCCCAGACCCAGCCCGCCGTGCTCGCCTTCGTCGGCGAGCGCACCCAGGGCGACCACCGCGTGCACACCGGGTGGGCGCTGGCCTACCCCGCGGCCATGGTCACCAAGATCGTGGTGGCCACCGCGCTCGCCGGCCTCTGAACCCCGCCCGCCCCCGGTGGCCGTTTACCAGGTGATGCAGGAAAACGGCCGCTCCCCATGGTGAATTCACCATGGGGAGCGGCAGAGAACCTGCATCACCTGGTAAACGTCAGCCCGGGTACGACGGCCCGCCGGGCGTGGCGCACGCGAGGTGGGTCAGCGTGGGTGGACCTCGTCGCCGACCCGCACCCGACCCGTGGCGGTGATCAGGCCGCCGACCGCGAGGTCCCCGCCGCGCTCCCGGTGCACCCAGCGCAGCACGTCGAGGTCCCGGTCGATCCCGTCGGGCTGGGGGCGGGTCACCATCACGCAGCGGGGGATGCGCTCGGCCACCAGCACCTCCGCCGTACCCACCCGGACCCGACGACCCACCAGGTCGTCCTCGCCGGAACCGTCCAGCACCAGGTTGGCGCGGAAGCGGCGCCGGTCCCGGTCGCCGATCGTGCCCACCGAGAGGAGGGACACCTGCGCGCGGGCGGCGTCGTGGAACGCGCCCGTCGAGCCGTCGAACGGCTCCCAGGCGCCCTGCTCGTCCTCGAAGTCGGCCGGGTTCTCATAGGTCCGATCGCCGGGCTCGTCGGCCGCGCGCAGGGTGACCGAGCGGCCCAGCCACTCCGAGAGGTCCCCGTCGCCGCGGGAGACGCGGCCGTCCGGGAGCGTGATCGTGGCCGTGCCGTCGGGCGCCAGCGTCGCGCGGGCGAACAGCATCTCGGGCACCCGGCGGGCGGTGAGACCGAAGCCGGTGGCGGTGTCGAACAGCGCGAAGACCCGGTCGCCGGCAAGGCCGCCCCCGGTCACCTCGACCTCGTCCACACGCTCGCCGCCGAGGGACTTCACCGGGAACCGCCAGATCTCGCTCACGCGCACGGGACCCACGGTAGGCCGCGCGGTTTGCGGTCGGGGCGCTGGGGCACCGGACGCCATGCCCGACCCGTCGCACGGCCCCGACCGCTCTCCCGGGCGCGACCCGCTCGCCAGCCCCGACCCCGACCCGGCGACGACCACGGGCCTGGAGCCAGGGGGTGGCGTGCCGCCGGGCGAGACCCCGCCGGACTCCGGCAGCGTCGACCCCGGCACGCCCGACGTGGGCTCGGGGCGCCGCACACTGACGCCGTGGCTGGTCGTCGGGCTGGTCGTGCTGCTGGCCGCCATGCTGATGCTGCTGTTCGTCGGGCGCATCGTCGACCTGACCTGACCTGACCTGACCTGAGCAGAGCTGACTCCGAGCCGAGCCGAGCCGAGCCCGGCTCCCCGGCCTGGCTGACCTGACTGGCTGACCTGACTGGCTGACCTGACTGGCACCGCGGGCGGCGGTGGTGTCGGATGGGGGCATGCACGAGGTCGAGGTCGCCCCGGTCAGCCTGGACGCGCTGGGGCGGCTGCTGTCGTCGCACCGTGTCGAGGACCTCCGCCGCAGTGCCGAGCTGGCCCGACGCCTGCTCGACGGGCGCGTCGTGTGGAACGTCAACGCCACGGCGCACGGCGGCGGCGTGGCGGAGATGCTGCAGACGTTGATCTCCTACGTGCGCGGGGTCGGCGTCGACGGGCGCTGGCTGGTGCTCGACGGCGACCCCGCCTTCTTCGCGGTCACCAAGCGCGTGCACAACCTCGTGCACGGCCAGCCGGGCGACGGCGGTCCGCTGGGCGACGCCGAGCGGGTCACCATGGAGGCCACCCTGGCCGCGAACCTCGAGGCCATGCTGCCGCGGGTCACCGCGGGCGACGTGGTGATCCTGCACGACCCGCAGCCCGCGGGCCTCGTCACCGGGCTGCGCGAGGCGGGTGCCGTCGTGGTCTGGCGCAGCCACATCGGCGCCGACACGGCCAACGAGCACACCGGGGCCGGCCTGGGAGTTCCTGCGGCCGATGGTCGCCGGCGCCGACGCGTTCGTCTTCTCCCGCGAGGCCTACGCACCGGCGTGGGTGCCGCGCGAGAGGCTGCACGTCATCACCCCCTCCGTCGACCCGCTCAGCCCGAAGAACAGGGACCTGACGCCCGAGCCGAGGTGGAGCGGCTGCTGCTCGACGGCGGCCTCCTCGCCGGCGGGCGGGCCACCCCGGCGGTCGTCGACGGGCTGCCCCTGGCCGCGGACGCGCGGCTCGTCGTCCAGGTCAGCCGGTGGGACCGGCTCAAGGACATGGCGGGGGTGCTGACCGGGTTCGTGGCGGCCGACGCTGCCCCCGGACGCGCACCTGATGCTCGTCGGTCCCGACGTCGCGGGCGTGCCGACGACCCCGAGGGCGCCGAGGTCCTCGCGGAGTGCCGCGCCCTGTGGCGCGCACTGCCGGCCGCGCAGCGGGACGCGCGGGTCACCTGGTCTGCCTGCCGATGGACGACCCGGAGGAGAACGCGCTGATGGTCAACGCGCTCCAGCGCCGCGCCGCGGTCGTCGTGCAGAAGAGCCTCGTCGAGGGCTTCGGCCTGACCGTGACCGAGGCGATGTGGAAGGGCCGGCCGGTGGTCGCCAGCCGCGGTCGGCGGCATCCAGGACCAGATCGCGGACGGCGAGGACGGCCTGCTGCTCGACGACCCGACCGACCTCGACGCCTTCGGCCGAGCGCTGCGGCGGCTGCTCGACGACCCGGCGGCCGCGGACGGGCTGGGCCGGGCGGCGCGGGAGCGGGTGCTCGACGCGGTTCCTCGGCGACCGGCACCTCGAGGCCTATGTGTCGCTGCTCGCGGACCTGCTGCCCGGATGAGCCGGCGCGTGCCGCTGCCCCCGTTGGGTGCGGACCTACGAGAGACGGTGGCTGCGCGGCGACCTGCTCGCGGGGGTGACGGTCACGGCGTACCTCGTCCCGCAGGTGATGGCGTACGCCGAGGTGGCCGGCGTTCCCGCCGTCGTCGGGCTCTGGGCCGCCGTCGGCGCGCTGCTCGCCTACGCCGTGCTCGGGTCCTCCAGCCAGCTGTCGGTCGGTCCGGAGTCGACGACCGCCCTGATGACCGCCGCCGCGCTCGGCGCCGCTCGCGACCGCCGGCGACGGGCCGTACGCCGACCTCGCCGCGGCGCTGTGCCTGGTGGTGGCGGCGCTGTGCCTGCTCGGGTGGCTCGGCCGGCTCGCCTTCCTGGCCGAGCTGCTGTCCCGCCCGGTGCTGGTCGGCTACATGGCCGGCGTCGCCGCGATCATGATCGTCTCCCAGCTCGGCAAGCTCACCGGGATCGCCGGTCGACGGCGACGGCTTCCTGCCCGGAGCTGGTCTCGTTCGCGCGCCACCTCGACCACGTGCACGCGCCGACCGCTGGCTGCTCGGCCTGGTCACCCTGGCGTCGATGCTGGTCGGCAGCCTCGCTGGCCCCGCGCGCCCCGATGCCCTGATCGGCATGGTCGGCGCGGCCGCCGCCGTCGCCGTGCTGGACCTGCGCGAGCACGGGCGTCACGGTCGATCGGCGACGATCCCGGCCGGCCTGCCCGTCCCCGGCGCTGCCCGACGTGTCGGCTCGACGGCGTCGTCGCGCTGCTGCCGCCGGCGCTCGGGCGTCGCCTTCGTCGGCTACACCGACAACATCCTGACCGGGCGCGCGTTCGCCGACCGCCGCGGCGAGCGCATCGACGCCAAGCGCGAGCTGCTGGCGCTCGGCGCCGCCAACCTCGGCGCGGGCCTGATGCACGGCTTCCCGGTCAGCAGCAGCGGCAGCCGCACGGCGATCGGCGACGCCGTCGGGCGGGCGCACCCAGCTCACCGGCCTCGTCACGGCTGTCGCCACGGTGCGTGCGCGTCCTGCTCGCCTGCGGCCCGCTGCTCGCGTCCTTCCCGACCGCCGCGCTCGGCGCCGTCGTCGTGTACGCCGCGCTGCGGCTGATCGACGTCGGCGGAGTTCCGCCGGCTCGCCGGCTTCCGGCGCAGCGAGCTCGCTGCATCGCGCTGGCCACCACCGTCGCGGTGCTGGTCGTCGGCGTGCTCCAGGGCGTGCTGGTCGCGATCGGGCTCTCGGTGCTCGACCTGCTGCGCCGGGTGGCCCGGCCGCACGACGCGATCGAGGGCTTCGTGCCCGGACCTGGCCGGCATGCACGACGTCGACGACTACCCGGACGCGACGCTGGTGCCCGGGCTGGTGGTCTACCGCTACGACTCGCCGCTGTTCTTCGCCAACGCCGAGGACTTCCGCCGGCGCGCGCTGGCCGCGGTCGACGGCGCCGCCGATGCCGGTGCAGTGGTTCGTGCTCAACGCCGAGGCGATCGTCGAGATCGACATCACCGCCGCTCGACGCCCTCGAGGACGCTGCGCCAGGAGCTGGCCGACCGGGGCGTCGTGTTCGCGATGGCGCGGATCAAGCAGGACCTGCGCGCAGACGCTCGCGCCGACCGGGCTGCTGCGAGCGGATCGGCGAGGACCGGCTCTTCCCGACGCTGCCCACGGCCGTGGAGGGCTTCCGCCGCTGGCACGCCGAGCACCCAGGCTGAGCGGTCCAGCGGCGCCGCTCAGAGCGCTGCCAGGAACGCCAGGGACAGGCATGAAGAAGTACTGCCCGCCCTTGAGCGTCACTGCCTGGGGTGCCTGCGGGGCCTCGGCGAGGTTGTCGCCGGCGCCCCCGCCCCAGGTCACCGGGCAGTGCACCGACGCCGGGTCGCGGGCCCTGCCCGATCACCGGGTCGAGCCCGACGGGCTGCGTCGGCGAGGTGAACGGGAAGCCGGGGTTGTTGGCCCAGGCGGCCTGGGTGAACTCGAACTGGCTGCCCGAGGTCGGCGTTGAAGGCCATGAACAGCAGGCCGACGTCGCCGGTCGGGCGGTCCTCGCGGCTCGACCTCGCCGTTGGGGTCGTCGGTGCGGTCGCCGTAGGTCTGCCCGCGCCGGGCCATGATGTGGCTGCGCTCGAAGGCCACGTCGCGGGCCGCCGCCCGGCGCCCGCCGGTCCCGCGCGGGTTGGTCTTGCGGATGTGGCGCGTGGAACGGGCACTTCGAGCCCGGCGGCGTCGCTGTCGTAGTCGAAGTTGTTGGCGACCGGGCGAGTGCGCGCCGGCGCCGCGCTGCAGCGGTCACCGGGGTGCCGTCCTCGAAGCGGCCGACCATCATGGCGCCGGCGCGCTCGGGTCGTCGCCGGCAGCCCGAGCGCGGCGGCGAGGTCGCGCTCGGCCTGCTTGAACAGCGCGACGTTCTGCTCGAGCTTGCGGAAGACGAAGTAGCTGCCGAAGTGCACCGACGGGTCCGGCGCCGCCGGGTCCGGCGACGACGACCTGGCCGAGCGGGAACGCCGGGTCCCAGACCGTCGGCGCCGTCGGCGCCCTGGGTCTCGTCGGCGACGTCCTCGGTGAGGAACAGCGGCTGGCTGCGGCCGTCGACGTAGCCGAAGTGCTCGATGCCGTGGCCGTCGCCGTTGACGAGCGAGTGCCCGGTCTCCTGGTGCACGACGCGTGATGCCGTCGGTGACCAGCGCGAGCACCTGCTGGACCGTCATCGCCTGACGGGCCTGGGCGTCCTCGGCGTCGCCGACGAGCACGACGGCGTGCAGGTCGCCCCGCAGCCCTCGTCCCACGTCGAGACGGGCGGGTCGTGCAGCGCCGCGCGCGAGCCCCGCATGCCGCCGGCTGGCCGAACTTCGGGTCCGGCGGGAGCGGCGCCCCGACACCGCCGGCGAGCGCGGCGTAGCCGGAGGCGGTCAGGCCCACGCCGACGTACGACGTCACGTCGGCCAGCGGCGTCCCCGCCCGGAAGGCCTGCACCTCGTCGAGGTGGCGCTTGGCGGACTTGGCGAGCGCGCCGGCCTCGCGCAGGAAGGTCGGCGCCCTCGGAGGCCACGTCGAAGCGGAGGAACAGCACAGTCAGGTGGTCGCGGACGTGACCCTTGACGATGTTGGCCTGGAGGTTGTCCAGCATCGTCGCGGCGTCGCCGGTGGCGGTGGTCCACGAGAGCGGTTCGTTCAGGGTGACGGGCATGGTGGATGCCTTTCGAGGATGCGTGCGGTCCTCGAGAGGAGAGCCGGGCAGGCCGCTAGATACCGTCGACGTACACCCAGCGGCCGCGGCGCCGCTCGAACCTGCTGGTCTCGGCGAGCACCCCGTCGCCGTCCGGGGTCCGGTAGCGGGCCTCGAAGACGACCGTGCCGGTCTCGTCCTCGGGGCCGCCCGCCGTGGTGGAGACCACCTGGAGGCCGAGCCAGAACAGGCCCGGCGTGGGTCCGACGTCGTCGGGGCGGGTGCGCGGGTGCCAGGTGCGGAACACGTGGTCGTGCAGGCCCAGCGCGTACGCCGCGTAGCGCGAGCGCATCAGCGCCTCCGCCGTCGCCGCCGGCCGTCCGTCGTGGACCGGGCCGCAGCAGCGCACGTAGGGGTCGCCGCTGCCGCACGGGCACGGCCGCCGGTCGGCCACGGCTCAGCCGGCCAGCGTGATCTGGCCGCCGACCCAGACGGTGGCCGCGACCACGTGCAGGAACAGCCGGACCGTCTCGCGCTCCACGGGCATCACCGGGCCAGGATGCCACCTCGATGCTCGGCCCGAAATGTCCGATTCGACTCAGGCTCCGGTGCGGCGTGCCGATCGAGACGACGTGCCCCTGCCCACCTCTACCGTGAACCGCCGGACCCTCTGGGCCCTCGCGGCTCCTCGGTGACCGTGGTGTGCGTGCTGCTGGTGATGACCACGCCAGCGGGCTCCTACGTCACCCGCACGGGCACGGCTCTGGTCGCCGCGGCGGTGCTCCTGCTCGCCGAGCGTCGCGGCCGCGACACGCTGACGGTCGCGCGGCGCTGCTGCGTCGGCGCGCTCGGGCTCGGCGCGCTCTCGGGCGTGATGTCCTCGCTGCACCTCGCGATCACCGGGCGGCTGGCCGACCCGGGCTGGATCGGGGACTGGATCTACCTGGCCTACGCCCCGCTCGCGGTGTGCGGGGTGCTCGCGCTGGTGCGCCGCTCCGGGAGGCGCCCGGGCGCCGCCCGGGCCGTCGCGGACGGTGCGATCGCCGCTGGGTCGATGTGGTTCCTCGCGATGACGCTGGTGGTCGAGCCGCACCACCTCGGCGCCGACCTGCCCCGGTGACGGCCGCGGCCGCGCTGGCCTACCCGCTCGTGCCGCCTTCGTGGTGGCGATCCTGCTCTCCGCCCTGCCGCACGTGCCCGTGACCGCACGGCCGTTCGTGGCCCGGGCCGCACTGGGCATCGGCCTGCTCGGCCTTTCCGACGCCCTGTTCGCGGTCGCCCTGTGGGGCCCCGGCTACAGCCCCGTCTCCGGTGCGGCGGTCGTCAACGAGCTCGGGCTGCTCCTGCTGCTCGACGCCGCTCTGGTCGGTGCGCGTCCGACGTACGCTGCGACCCGCCCGGGCGAGGAGCGCCTCCCGGACCGCGACCTGCTCGTGACGGGGGCGCCGTTCGTGCCGCTGGCCGGGGCGTGCCTGGTCGCGTTCGGCCTGATCCTGCGCGGGGAGGGGGTCAGCGCCGCGGCGATGGTGCCGGTGCTGCTGATCGGGCTCGCGATGATCGCCAAGCACGTCACGAGCGTCCGTGACGCCGCGGAGATGGTCGACCAGCTCGCCTCGCGCGAGCAGGTCGCGCGCCGGCTCGCCGAGACAGACGCGCTCACCGGCCTGCCCAACCGGGGGAGGTACATCGCCCTGCTCGACGCCGCGCTCGCCGACCCCGCCTGTCACCCGGTCGCGGTGGCCCTGCTGGACCTCAACGACTTCAAGGACGTCAACGACACCCACGGACACGCCACCGGCGACGAGATCCTGCGCCGTACCGCCGCCCGCCTGGCCCTGGCCCTTCCGGACGGCGTGGTCTCGCGGCTCGGCGGCGACGAGTTCTCCGCCTTCGTGCCGCGCACGCCCGACGCCGGCCGGTCCCTGGGCGAGGACATCGCTGCCGCCTTCACGACGCCGGTCAGCGTCGGCAGCCGCACCTTCGTGGTGCGCCCCAGCGTCGGCGTCGTGGTCGACGAGCGGCCCGCCGGCAGCGCCGGGCTCGAGGACGGCGCGCCCCTGGTGGCGCACGCCGACGTGGCGATGTACGAGGCCAAGAAGAGCAAGGACCTGACCGCCGTCCCGGTGGCCGTGCTGACCGGCGCCACCCGGGTCGCCGCGGCCACCACGATCCGGATCCGCGACGACCTGACCCACCCCGACCTGACCGAGTTCCGGGTCGTCTACCAGCCGGTCGTCGACCTCGTCACCGGCAGCATCGTCGGCGCCGAGGCGCTGCTGCGCTGGCGGCACCCCGACCTCGGCGAGATCAGCCCGGCGACGTTCATCCCGATCGCGGAGCAGGTCGGCACGATCGGCCAGCTCGGCAGGTTCGTGCTCGGTGAGGCGCTCGACGAGGTGGGCCGGTGGGGGGCGGCGTACTCCGTGGGGGTGAACGTCTCGCCCCGCCAGCTCACCGACCCCGCCCTCGCCGACGAGATCGCCGCCGAGCTGCGCGCGCGCGACCTGCACCCCGACCAGCTGACCATCGAGGTCACCGAGGAGGCGCTGGTCGACGACATGGAGGCGGTCGTGGCGACCATCGCTGCGTTGCGCGGCGTCGGTCTCTCGGTCGCCGTGGACGACTTCGGGACGGGCTACTCGTCGCTGCGGTACCTGCGTCGCTTCGACGCGAACTTCCTCAAGATCGACAGGGAGTTCGTGCAGGCCAGCACCACCGAGCCGCGGACCGGTCGACTGGTCGGCTCGGTGGTCGCGACGGCCGAGGCGCTGGACCTGCGCTGCGTCGCCGAGGGCCTCGAGACCCTCGACCAGCTCGAGCTGGTGCGGTCCCTCGGCTGCCGCCTCGGCCAGGGCTTCCTGCTCGACGCCCCGCTCCACCCCGAGGCGTTCCTCGGCCTGGTCACCCGCGGGCACCGCTACCCGGTGCACGGCGACGCGGTCGTCGAGCCGGCGCTCGGCCGGGGCCCCGGCACCCGGACGTCCGGCCTGCGCATCGCCCGCTGAGCCGACGGGCGCAGGCCTCAGGTCGCCCAGAGGAGGTCGATGAGATGCCGCTCGCCGGTCCCGGCGGCCTGCACGCCCAGGATCGCCTCGCACGCGCCTGCGGCGTCGTGGTCGGCGATCCAGGATGAATCGAACACGTGTTCTATTCCAGACCTATGACCTTACCATGGCTACCCACCGAACCGACCTGTGGACGACCGGCTAGGTCGACGGGTCGCGACGCGTGACGGTCGCGCGGAGGTGCTTGATGACGTCGTCGAGGGCATCGATCGAGTCGGCGACCCGGAGCCGGGCGCGCTCGTCGGTGATCTCCTCGACGACGGACGCCAGCGCCATCCCGGTCGCGAAGACCTCGCTCACCAGGCTGTCGTGCAGGGCCAGGTTGCCGCCCTCCTCGCCGGAACCCGGCTCGCGCAGGTCGGCTGCCGGGTCGTCGACGACGACGTCGTCGCGCAGGCGCAGGACGACGGTCGCGCCGAGGCAGCGGCCCGCGTCGTCGTACCTCGAGGCCACCAGCACGTCGAACCACCGCGGCTCGGTCGGGCTGTCGCAGGCGACCAGCACCGGCACCGGCGCGGGCAGGTCCCCGCTCAGCGCCGCGTGCACGGCGGCGGCCACCCGGGCCGCGGCGGGGTCGCGGGCACCGCGGCAGGCGTCGAGGTACGACGACCCGACACCGCACAGGGCGGGGTCGCCGTCGTTCGCGGCGCGGAACCGCTCCCAGGCGGGGTTGACCGCGACGATCACGCCGGCGCGGTCGAGCAGGGCCACCTCGTCGACGGCCCCGACCGCCGGACCCGTGAGGCCGCGCGACGCGGCGGTGGGCGGGGGCTCCGACGTCAGCGAGCGCTCGGAGGGCTGGCGGTGCAGCGAGGGCGAGTGGGTCATGCGGGTCCTCGGGGGGCTCTCGGCGACGGAGCAGGACTGAGCAGGACGGGGCAGGGGTGAGCCTCCGAAGGTACCAAGATCGGTCGGTCCGGTCCCATAGCCCGGACGGGCGGGCCGGTGTGGCCCGGGGCGTCAGGCGCGGAGGGCGGCGCGGGCGAGGGCCCGGGCCACCTCGGAGCGGCTCCGGACGCGGCGGTCGGACCGCACGGCCACGTTGCTCAGCACGGTCTCGGTGACCTCGGCGGCCCGCGCGGCGACGTACGGGTCGACGGGCGCCTCGCCGCGCTGCCGCCAGCCGAGTGCGGTCAGCGCGTCGGCGAGGGCACTGTGGCTGCCGATTGGGTCGGGGACGGCGTCGAGGAGCAGCGTGACCCAGCCGGCGTCGCGCTCCACCGAGCCGTCGCGGCCGGCGGGGAGCTGGCCGGCGAGCTGCTGCCAGAGCCGGTCGGGGTCGCGGCGTGCGGCGGCGCCCGCGCGGGTGAGGACCAGGCGGCCCTTGAGGCGGCGCACCAGGCCGAGCGCCTGCAGCGCCTCCCGGAACGCCAGGACGGGCGCGGTGTGCACCTCGCGGCTCAGGGTGCCGATCCAGTCCGCGGCGGCAGGGACGACGGCGGCGGCGGCGCCCACGTCCGCGGGACGGAGGTACCCCGCCGAGGTCAGCGCCAGGCCGTCGTCGCCGACGAGCTCCAGGAACCAGGTGAAGGGCGCCAGGCAGCGGTCCCGCTCGCGCAGGTCGACGCCCAGCAGGAGGCCGGCCCCGAGGTCGATGGCGCCGGACGCGGCGACGAGGCGTCCCGCGAGCAGGTCGCCGACCGTCGTGCCGCGCAGCCGGCCGAGCAGGTCGAGGACCTCGGGGTGGGCGCCGGAGTCGCGCAGCAGCTCGAAGGGGTCGCGCAGGGCACGGTCCACCTCGGCGACATCGAAGTGGGCCGGGTCGAAGAGGACCTCGGCGAGCTCGACCGCGGTGCGCAGGCCGCCGCAGTCCTCGGGCGGCGCGGCCCGGTCGCCGGCCACGCAGCTGACCCGGCCGTCGGTGGCGGGACGCACCTCCTCGAGCACGATCTCGAGGTCCCACGAGTCGCCGTAGTCGTAGCAGTAGCTCAGCGCGTCCCCGGTCTCGCCGAGCACCTCGTCGAGCCGCACCTCCCACTCGGGCGTGCCCTCCTCGTCACCGTCCTCGACCTCGAACGGGCACAGGAAGAACTCCGCACCGCGGTCGAACGCGTCGCCGCCGAGCGCGAAGCGGTGCAGGTGCTGGTCCTCCCAGCCGAAGGCGGCCTGGATGGCGCGGTGCAGCTGGTCGAGCGTGAGGTCGGAGGGTACGTCGAGCCGCCGCCAGATCACCGGGCTGCTGTCCTCGAGGGCGAGCCGGACCCGGAAGGTCACCACGTCCGCGCGGGGCGCCCGGCGCCGGTGGCGGTCGCGGGCCTCCACGGGCGCGACCGGGACCTCGGTCTCGACGAGGCCGACGACGTCGAGGGCGCGCAGGTCGTCGAGCTCGGTGCCCGAGACCGCCTCGGCGAACAGTCGACGGAGCTCGCTCGGGTCGTCCAAGGGGTGCGCCACCCGTTCAGGCTATCGCCGCGGCAGGCCCGGTCCCGGCAGGTGCGCGACCCCGGCAGGGCGCGGCCCGGGCGGGTCGGGACGAAGGTCCCGACTTCGGGTCGCAGGGTCCCGATCCGGCGCGCTTCGCTCAGCGCGACGACGTACGCGCCGAACACCCGGAGGGCGGAGTGCCGCCCCGCACCGATGCCGACTGGAGCCACCATGACCCACCCCGCCCCCGCCACCTCCGTCCGTCCGGCCCTCCGCGGCTCGGCCCTGACCCGGTGGCTCGGGAACCGCGGGGTCCGCGCCAAGATCCTCGCGGCGGTCTGCGTCGTGGCCGCGGTCTCCGCGGTGGCCGGTGGCTTCTCGCTCGTGCAGCTGGGCAAGGTCAACGGCGAGGCGACCTCGATCTACGAGGACGGGCTGCGGCCGGTCTCGGGCATCGCCGTGGTGAGGTACCGCCTCATGCAGGTGCGGCTCGACGTCGTCAACCACGCGGCCTCGTCCGCCGCCGAGGACAAGGCGAAGTACGCCGCCACCCTGGCCACCGACGACACGGCTCTGACCGAGGCGCTGGCCGCCTACCGCACGGTCGCGAAGGACGAGGCGGCGGTGACCGGGATCGAGGCGTCGATCGAGAAGTACCGCGCGCTGCGCGACGACAAGCTGATCCCGCTCAGCGACGCCGGCCGGACGCGGGCCTGGACCGACGTGCGCGACACGGAGGTCAACCCCGTGCTCACCACGCTGATCGAGCAGATGCAGAAGGAGGTCGACCGGGGCAACGCCGATGCCGCCGCCCAGGCCGCGCAGGCGCGGAAGGTGTACGCCGCCGCGCGCACGATCACCCTGGTGCTGCTGCTCGCGGGCCTCGTGCTGGCGGTGCTGCTCGCCCTGTGGGTCGCGCGGCTGATCGTCGTACCCCTGCGGGCCGTCGCCGGCGTCCTGGCGCAGGTGGCCACCGGCGACCTGACGGTGCGCGCCGAGGTGACCGGCGCCGACGAGGTCGGCCAGATGGCCGTCGCCGTCAACACCTCGACGGAGAGCCTGCGGGCCACCTGCCAGGCGATCGGCGACAGCGCCGAGGTGCTGGCCCGCGCGTCGGAGCAGCTGGCGGGTACGTCGGCGCAGATCGCGGCCTCGGCCGAGCAGACCTCCGGGCAGGCCGGCGTCGTGTCGGCCGCCGCCGAGCAGGTCTCGAGCAACATCTCGACCGTGGCGGCCGGCACCGAGGAGATGGGCGCCTCCATCCGCGAGATCGCCCAGAACGCCTCCGACGCCGCCCGGATCGCCGCCGGTGCGGTCACGGTGGCCGCGGCCACGAACTCCACGGTCGCCCAGCTCGGCCAGTCCTCGAGCGAGGTGGGCAACGTGGTCAAGGTGATCACCTCGATCGCCGAGCAGACCAACCTGCTCGCGCTCAACGCCACCATCGAGGCGGCGCGGGCCGGCGAGGCGGGCAAGGGCTTCGCGGTCGTCGCGAACGAGGTCAAGGAGCTCGCCCAGGAGACCGCCCGGGCGACCGAGGACATCTCGCGCCGCATCGACGCGATCCAGTCCGACACCGAGGGCGCCGTGGTGGCGATCGGGGAGATCTCGGAGGTGATCGCCCAGATCAACGACTACCAGGCCACGATCGCCGCCGCGGTCGAGGAGCAGACGGCGACGACCAGCGAGATCTCGCGCAGCGTCGCCGAGGCCGCGACGGGCTCGTCCCAGATCGCGGAGACCGTGGTCGGGGTGGCCACTGCCGCGGACTCGACCACCACGGGCGTGGCGGAGTCGCTGCGCGCCGCGGGCGAGCTGGCCACGATGTCCGGGGAGCTGACCCGGCTGGTCGGGCGCTTCACCTACTGACCCCGGACCCGTCGGTCGTGTCATCGAGCCGGCCCTTCGCCGTGGATTCCACGGCTGGGGGTCGGCCGAGCGAGCAGATCGACCGTCCGAACGGCTGATTTCGACGGGATCCTCTTCCCAGCGGTCGCTCGGTGCCCGACCCTGGTGATCTCGCCCCACCCTTTGGCGAGACGTCCGAAGGAGAGCACCCATGATCGGGATCCTCGAGTCCGCCCCCGTCGTCGTCGCCGGCGCGCCCACCGTGGACGACATCCGCACGGGGCTGCTGCGAGTGCTCGGCGAGGACGAGCTCGCGACCCTCTGGGCGGCCTCGTGCACCCGCCTCGGCGTCCCGGCCGAGACCCGGGCGCTGTCGGAGGACCAGGTCGACCGGCTGCTCGGCATGGTCGCCCAGCACGACCGGCTCTGCCACGTGATGGCGATGTCGTGGCGGATCCGCTCGACGGCCGCCCGGAAGCTGGCGGCGCTGGGCCGCTGAGGCGCCGGGCCGGGACGGCACTCTCGCTCCGTGCCGACATACCCACGGGGGTATGAGGCCGCCCTGATCCGCGGTCCCGTCCGGCGCCCATTCGGGACACCCCGGAACGGGCCGGACGAAAGGACCAGAGACCTTTACGTTTTGTCCGTTGACCGGCCCGGCGCGACCTCGCGAGAGTGAGGACGACGACGCGCACCCTGGCCGACCGGCCCGTCAGCAGGAGCACCGTCGACCTCTGGAGGACCGCCGTGTCCCAGACCACAGACCACACCAGCCGGACCACGGACCAAGCAGGCCAGGCCGGCCAGGCGGGCCAGGCCGCCGGCCGGCTTCCCGGCCAGCGCACCACCGAGCAGCTCGTGAACGAGGTGGCCTCGGGGCAGGGCATGGGCCGCCCGCACCGGCCCGCCCGCGGGCACGGCGCCGAGCAGCGGGGGCTGGGCTACCTGCCGGTCTCGCGTCTCTTCGAGGGCCGCTTCGGCCGGATGTTCCGGCTGCCGCCGTTCGTGCCGTCGCCGGAGCGGATCGCCGAGATCGCGGACCTGATGACCGAGGGGGCGCTCGGGCGGCGACCCGACGCTGAACAACCCGACGATCCCGGCCGGCTACACCTACCTCGGCCAGTTCATCGACCACGACCTGACCTTCGACCCGGTCTCGAGCCTGGTCCGGCAGAACGACCCGGACGCGCTGACCGACTTCCGCTCGCCGCGCTTCGACCTCGACTGCGTCTACGGTCGCGGGCCCGCCGACGACGCGTTCCTCTACGACCGCGACCCGGGTCGTGAGGACATGCTGCTGGTCGGGCACCACGACGACGAGGACGACCTGCCGCGCAACAGCCAGGGCACCGCGCTGCTCGGCGACCCCCGCAACGACGAGAACACCTTCGTCAGCCAGCTCCAGCTGACGATGCTGAAGTTCCACAACGCCGTGGTCGAGATCGTGCGCGCCGATCCCTCGCTGGCCAAGGGCAGCGAGACCACGTTCGAGGCCGCGCAGCGGATCGTGCGGTGGCACTACCAGTGGCTGGTGATCCACGACTTCCTCCGGCGCACGGTCGGCGAGGAGATGCTCGCCTCCGTGCTCGACGAGTCCGGCCACCGGCCCAGGATCCACACCGAGCACTACGACGTACGCTCGGCCAACCCGTACATGCCCGTCGAGTTCGCGGTGGCGGCGTACCGCTTCGGGCACTCGCAGATCCGCGGGAAGTACAAGCTCAACACCCTCGTCGGGCCGCTCGACACGTTCCTGCCCGGCAGCGACCGCGACCCGGCGCTGCGTCTCAAGCAGTTCGGCGGCTTCCGCGAGCTGCCCGCGTTCTGGACGATCGAGTGGCGGCGCTTCTTCGAGCTCGACGACGACGCCGCCGGCGAGCGGCAGCAGTCGCGGGTCATCGACACGCTGCTGGCCAACCCGCTCAAGGCCCTGCCCACCGAGATCGCCGGCGACCGGCCGTCGCTGATCGACAGGAACCTCACCCGCGGCGCCCGGCTGGCACTGCCGTCGGGGCAGGACGTCGCGGCCGCGATGGGTGCCGACGTGCTCACCGACGACGAGCTCGGCCTGCCCGGCGGCGGGCCCGCGCCGCTGTGGTACTACGTCCTGCGCGAGGCGAAGGTCCAGGCCCAGGGCCACCACCTCGGCGAGGTCGGCGGCCGGATCGTGGCCGAGGTCTTCATCGGCCTGATGGCCAAGGACCCGTCGTCCTACCTGCGCCGCCGCCCTCGCTGGAAGCCCTTCCTGGACTCGCAGACCGACGGCGACTTCACGATGCCGGACCTGCTGCGGATCGCCGGCCACGGCCTCGGCATCACCGACCTCCCGCGCTGAGACCCGCGCCCGGCGGGCCGGCCACGGCTCGGCAGGGTCCTCCTGAGGGAGTACGTCGGTGGGCGGCGTACCCCACCGGGAGGACCTCGCGGATCACGTCCCAGCAGGACGCGGTCCGCCCTGCCCGCGCGCCATCCTCGGACACGTGATTGTCGCTCGGCCACGGGGGTCCGGCGACCAGTGAAGGAGGATCACATGAACAGCTCAGCACGACGCAGCGGCGCACTCGTCCTGGCGGCCACGGTGCTCGGGGGGATCGGCTCGTACGCGATGTTCCCGGGGTCCGCGGAGGCCCTGCCCGCCGCCCAGGGCAAGTGCGTCTTCGGGCTCCAGGGCGTCACCACCGACGACGGCTGGAAGTCGCTCGGCCTGGAGGTCAGCCTCGACAACGGCACGAGGCCCGCCGGGTGGTCGCGCAGTACGCCGGCGACATGGGCGTCGAGACGAACTCCGAGATCCGCATCGGCTACTCGATCGACGGCGGTCCGGTGCAGGAGAAGGTCTACGGGCCGGGCAACCTCGCCAACCACCAGGAGTTCTGGGAGACCAAGTCGACCATCGCGGTGATGCGCGTCGCCAAGGGCTCGCACACGATCGAGCCGTTCTTCCGCATCAGCGGCTCGCCCGGCAAGAGCGGCGCGTTCGAGGGCGGCTGCTTCACGGTCGAGGGCCGCAGCAAGTAGGGCGGGGGACAGGGGCAGGGAGAGCCCCTCACGACGGCCGGCCGGGGGCGACCCCGGCCGGCCGCTCACGTGTGCCCGGACGTCCGAGCGGGAGGCGGGTCGTCGGCCGAGACCAGGCGGCGCCGGTAGGCCAGCGCGACGGCCTGTGCGCGGTCGCGCAGGCCGAGCTTGATGAGGATCCGGCTGACGTGGGTCTTCACGGTGGTCTCCGCGATGACCAGCAGGTCGGCGATCTCGCCGTTGGACGGCCCGTGCGCGACCAGCCGGAGCACCTCCGACTCTCGGGCGGTGAGCTCGTCGAGGTCGCCGGGCCGTCGGTCGGGACTCCTGGCGGGACCGGAAGTCGTCCACGAGGCGCCGCGCCACCGCCGGGTCGAGCCAGGCCTCCCCGTCGGCGACCGCCGCGGACCGCAGCGACCAGCTCGGCCGGCGCGGCGTCCTTGAGCACGAAGCCCGAGGCGCCGGCCCGCAGCGCGCGAGACGACCTCGTCGTCGGCGGTAGGTCGTCAGCACCAGCACCCGCGGTCGTGGCGCCGCGGCCGGCGACGATCCGCCGGGTCGCCTCGATCCCGTCGAGTACCGGGCATCCGCACGTCCATCAGCACGACGTCGGGGGCAGAGCTCGAGCACCAGTGCGATGGCCTCCTCGCCGTCGCCGGCGTAGCCCACGACCTCGAAGCCGTCCTCGGCCGCGAGGATCATCGCGAGGCCGGTCCGCACGAGGTGCTCGTCGTCCACGACGAGGATCCTGGTCGACATACCGGCTCCTCCGCCTCGGTCCCCCGGCGAGTCTAGGGCCCGGTCGCCTCGCTAGTCTGCGAGTCCCGACGCCATGCCACCCGGCCCCGAGGCGAGAGGACGACCACGTGGCCCCCGAACCCGGCACCCCCGAGCAGCAGCTCACCCCCGAGATCGTGCTCGCCGCCCTCGGTGACGCGCGGCTCCCGACCGGGGCGCAGGTGCAGTCCGCCGGCCTCCAGGCCGCCGTCGAGGAGGGGCTCTCGGTCGACCAGGTCGGCGACTTCGCCCGGCAACGGCTCGGCACCGTCGTCGCCACCGACGCCGGCACCGCCGTGGTCGCCCGCCACGTCTGGCGCACCGAGGGCGCCGGCCCCCTCGACGACGTCTCCGCGGCCTGGTCCGCACGGATCCCCAGCCGTCCCGAGCGGGACGCCGCCGACCGCCTCGGGCGCGCGTACGCCGACCTCGCGCAGCGCCTGTGGCCCGACCGCCTCGGCACCGGCACCGTCACCGCGCTGGGCGGGCGCCCCGACCTCGGCTACCCGCGTCCGGTCGTCCTCGGCGCGATCGCCGGCGCCACCGGGGTGCCGGCCTTCGACATCGCCCGGCTCGTCGCGTACGACGACGTGCAGTGCCTGGCCGCCGCGGCGCTGCGGATGTTCCCCGACGACGCGCTCGACGCCACGGGCTGGCTGCTCGACGTGGCCGGCGACATCGGCGAGGTCACCCACGAGGTGTCCGGCCTGACCACCGCCGAGGCCATCCCGGACCGCGCCCGTCCCTGAGAGGGGACGAACGGGAGCCCTGCGGGGGACTTCGGCCCTGTGTGGGTCCGCGCCGGCGGTCCTACCGTCGGGACGGGGCCGGTCCCGGCTCCGGGAGGGACCGACGATGGCCGAGTTCATGCGCAACAGCGACGCGTTCGCCTGGGCGATGGAGCACGACGCGGGACTGCGCTCCACCGTCGTCAGCGTGGTGGTGCTGGACCGCTCGCCCGACGTCGACGTGGTCCGGGACCGGCTGCGGCGGATCGCGCGCACCGTGCCGGCCTTCCGCCAGCGCATCGTGGAGACCGCGCCGCCGGCGCCGCCCCGGTGGGAGTACGACCCCGACTTCGACCTCGACTACCACCTGCGCCACGTCAGCGCCCCGGTCCCCGGCACCCTCGACACCGTCCTGGAGATGGCCCGCCGTGCCGAGATGGCGGAGTTCGACCGGGCCCGCCCGCTGTGGGAGGCCACCGTGGTGGACGGCCTCGCCGGCGGCGGCGCCGCGCTCGTGCTGAAGATCCACCACTCGCTCACCGACGGTCTCGGCGGCGTCCGGCTCTCGATGCTTCTCTTCGACCTCACCGAGACCCCGCGTGACCTCGGCGACCTGCCGCCTGTGCCGACGCCGGACCAGCAGGTGCCGCTCGACGGGATCGTCGAGTCGGTGCGCTACGACGCGGGGGTGGCGACCCGGTTCGCGCTCGGCGCCGCCCGGTCCGCGCCCCGGCTCGCCCTGTCCGCCGTACGCCGGCCGCGACGCACCGCGCGCGCGGTCCTCGGCACCGCTGCGTCGGTCTACCGGACCGTCCGCCCGATCAACGCGACCGGCTCGCCGATCATGCGCGAGCGCCGGCTGGTCCGCCGGCTCGGCGTGCACGAGGTCCCGCTGCAGCCGATGCTCGACGCGGCGCACGCCTGCGGCGGCACGCTGAACGACGCGTTCCTCGCCGGGGTCACGGGCGGGCTGCGTCGCTACCACTCCCACCACGGCGTCGTGGTGGGCGACCTGCACGTGACCATGCCGGTCAGCATCCGCACCGACTCCGACCCGGCGGGCGGCAACCGGATCACCCTGATGCGCTTCGACCTGCCGGTCGGCACGGTCGACCCCGGCGAGCGGGTCCGGGCCGTGCACCGCGTCGCCGGCGCCGTGCGCGACGAGCGCTCGCTTCCCTACACCCAGCTGATCGCCGGCGCGCTCAACCTGCTGCCACGGTGGTACGTCGCCTCGATCCTGCGCCATGTCGACTTCCTGGCCAGCGACGTCCCGGGCCTCCCGGTGCCGGTCTTCCTCGGCGGCGCGAGGGTCACCGCGCAGTACCCCTTCGGTCCGACCATCGGGGCCGGCGTCAACGTCACGCTGATGACGTACGTCGACACCTGCGCGCTCGGGATCAACGTCGACACCGGCGCGATCCCGGACTTCGAGGTGTTCCACGCCTGCCTGGTCGCGGGGTTCGACGAGGTGCTCGCCCTGGCCGGCGAGCCGGTGGCCGCCGCGCCGAGACCACCCGAACGAGCGGTGTACGCGCCCGGGTCGCGGGGCTAGGGTCGCGGCGGGGGGACGGCGGAGAGCCGTCCGCGAACTCATGCTGGGGGTCCACATGCACCTGTCACTGCGCGCGTCCGCACGTCCCGCCCGAGCGGCGCTCGCCGCCGGGGTGGTCATGGGCACAGTCGGCGTCCTCGCCGCGACGGGCCTCGAGCCCGCGGTCGCCGACACCGGCGACACCGTGCTGACGGCCGGCCTGAACTCCGACGGCCAGCTCGGCAACGGCACGACGGTCAACCGGCCGAGCCTCGCGGCCGTCGCCGGGCTGGCCGACGTGACGGAGGTGGCCGGCGGCCGCGAGCACGCGCTCGCCCTCGTCGGCGGCCAGGTGTACGCCTGGGGCGACGGGTCCAAGGGGGCCACCGGGCAGGGCACCGTTGCCGACCGGTCCACCCCGGGCCTGGTGGCCGGCCTGTCCGGTGTCGTGCAGATCACCACCGCGCACTACGGCTCCTACGCCCGGCTCGCGGACGGCACCGTGCGGTCCTGGGGCTACAACGCCTCCGGCCAGCTCGGCGACGGTACGACGACCCAGCGCACGTCACCGGTGACGGTCGCGCGGCCTCACGGGCGTGGCGCAGGTCGCTGCCGGGCGCGACATGGCGATGGCGCTGATGGGCGACGGCACCGTGCGCACCTGGGGTCAGGGCACCAACGGCGAGCTCGGCAACTCCACGACCACCGCACGCCGACGACGCCCGTGGAACCGTGCCCGGGCTCGGCGGCGTGACCGCACCGCTGGCCGGGGGCCGCAACCACGTGCTCGCGCTGATGGCCAACGGGACCGTCCGTGCCTGGGGCCAGAACACCTACGGCCAGGTCGGCAACGGCACGACGACGGCCCGGGTGACCCACCGGTGACGGTCAGCGGCGTCACCAACGCCGTCGCCGTCGAGGCCGGCGCGGAGTTCTCGGTCGCCCTGCTCGCCGACGGCACGGGTGACTGACGTGGGGCCGCAACAACAACGGCCAGCTCGCCTCCGGCAAGGGTCGACCACCCGGGCCACGCCCGGCCTGGTCGCCGGCCTCCGGGCGTCACGGCCATCGGCTGCGGCCGCGACCACGCCCTGGCCGTCGGCGCCGGGGGCCAGCTGTTCGGCTGGGGCCTGGACAACTTCGGCCAGCTCGGTGACCGCGCGGGCACGCCGCGCCGGACCGCGACGCTGATCCCCGGGGTCACCCGGGTCAAGGAGATGCACGCGGGCTACGGGTACAGCGTGGTCCGGCAGGGCGCCTGACCCGGTCAGGACCCGTCGGCAGCCCGTCAGCAGGCCCGGGCGAAGGTCCCCTTGGTGGCGTGCGGGGCCTGGATCGAGCGCGCGTTGTGGCGGGCGAGCGTGTAGTAGCGCAGCCAGTCCATCTGCATCCGCCCCGGGTTCATCCGCGCGCCCTCGGTCGGCACCAGCCGGAAGCGCACCTTGTACTTCAGGCCGGAGCGGGCCGCCGGGCGACGCTCGGTCATCTGCACGCGCGCGTCGACGAACCACGACACGTGGGTGCGGGTCACCTCGACGGCATACGTGTGGAAGGGTCCGGGCCGCAGGTTGCGCCGCTTGCTGTAGGTGAAGGTGTGGTTCGGTCGCGTGCGCACGGCCATGTGCGCGCGCTGGGTGCCGAGGCGGTAGCTGGCCAACACGATGCTGCTCGCGCCGCAGTGGTAGGCGGCGCTGGCCGGGATCAGCTCGGCGACGACGCGGTACGGCGTGTGCTTGCGGGTGTACTGCTCGGCGCGCACGCGGGTCTCCCAGCGGCCGTAGCGGCGGGCGTGGCCGGTGAACGTCGCTGCCACCGTGCGCGGCTTCGCGGTGGCGTTGATGGTGAGCATGCCGTGCTGGTTGTTCACCAGCCCGGGGTGGTTCTGCCTCCACGGGCGGGTGACCGGGCCGATGAAGTCCTGGTGCCACTGCGAGTCGCCCCACCGGTAGATCTTGCCGGCGTTGGTGGGCCGCTTCGCGGCCACCGGGTTGGTGTCGACGGGGACCGGCCCCATCGGTGTCGCGGTGAGCGTCAGGGCGACGGCTGCCACGCCGGTGAGAGCGGCGGCGCTGCGGATCAGGCGGGGGACTCTGGTTCCAGGCATGCGGGCCACCGTAGGCAATCGGGTCGCCGCTTGTCTCCCTGCCCCCGCCCGGGCCCCCGCCGGGCCCCCACCGGGCCCCGCCCGGCGGCGGGTCAGGCCGCTTCG
This sequence comes from uncultured Actinomycetota bacterium, assembly GCA_963781745.1. GTDB lineage: Bacteria > Actinomycetota > Actinomycetes > Propionibacteriales > Nocardioidaceae > Nocardioides_B. The sequence continues at coordinate 223,018 of CAWAHH010000005.1, forward strand.
GCGTCCGGCGTACGGGCGCGCGCGATGCCGACGACGGTGGCCTGGGCCTTCGCGCCGAACCCGTTGGGCAGGGACAGCCGCACGACCTTCTTCCACGCCGAGCCGACCTGGCGCGGCAGCGAGCCGGAGACGTAGGGCAGCTGGTACTTCTCGAACAGCGCCTGCACCTGCGGGGCGATCTCCTGGTAGCGGTTGCTCGGCAGGTCGGGGAACAGGTGGTGCTCGACCTGGAAGGAGAGGTTGCCGGTCATGAAGTGCATCGCCTTGCTGCCGCTGATGTTGGCCGAGCCGAGCATCTGGCGGAGGTACCACTCGCCGCGGGTCTCGCCGTTGATCGAGCGGCGCTCGAAGGTCTGCACGCCCTCGGGGAAGTGGCCGCACATGATCACCGAGTGCGTCCAGAGGTTGCGCACCAGGTTGGCGGTCGCGTTGGCGCCCAGGGTGGTCAGGAACGACGGCCCGGACAGCAGCGGGTGCACGACGTAGTCCTTGGTGACCTGGCCGCGGATCTTGCGCAGGACCTGCTTGCCGCGGGCCTTGAAGTCGGCGGAGGTGCGGCGCTTCTTGGACCGGAGGTTCTTGCCGAGCTCGAGGTCGTAGGCCGCGATGCCGTACTCGAAGAAGCACGCGTTGAGGAAGTTCCACAGCGGCTGCGCGAGGTAGAACGGCACCCAGCGCTGGTCCTCGTCCACGCGCATGATGCCGTAGCCGAGGTCGTTGTCCTTGCCGATCACGTTCGTGTAGGTGTGGTGCAGCTCGTTGTGGGAGTGCTTCCACTGCGCCGACGGCGAGGCGTTGTCCCACTCCCACGTGGTCGAGTGGATCTTGGGGTCGCGCATCCAGTCCCACTGGCCGTGCATGACGTTGTGGCCGATCTCCATGTTCTCGATGATCTTGGCGACCGCGAGGCCGGCCGTGCCGACCACCCAGGCCGGCGGGAACAGCGAGACGAGCAGGACGGCGCGGCTGCCGAGCTCGAGCTTGCGCTGGGCGGTGATGACCCTGCGGATGTATGCCGCGTCGCGCTCGCCGCGCGTGTCGAGGACCTGCTGGCGGATCGCGTCGAGCTCGATGCCGAGCTGCTCGACGTCCTCGGGGGTCAGGTGTGCGACGGGGCTGACGGACTTCTTCTGCATGACGGTCATGGGGTCTCCTTCTGAGAAGGTCGGACGGATGTCAGTGGTCGATGTGGCAGGGCCCGGCGGCCGCGGAGATGCAGGTCTGCACCACCACGCCGTCGCCCGGGGCCGCCGTGGTGATCTCGCCGTTGCGCAGGTCGCGCACGGCGCCCTCGCGCAGGGGCAGCACGCAGCCGAAGCAGATGCCCATCCGGCAGCCGGAGGGCATCAGGACGCCGGCCTCCTCGGCGGCGTCGAGGATCGGGGTGGAGCCGTCGGCCTCGACGGTGGCGCCGGAGCGCCCGAAGGTCACGGTGCCGCCCTCGCCCGCGCCGTCCACGGTCGCCACCCGGAACTGCTCGGTGAACAACGGCAGGCCGCGCTCGGCGTGGTGGGTGCCGAGGGCCTCGAGCAGGCCGGCCGGCCCGCAGGCGAAGGTGGTGCGCTCGTCGAGGTCGGGCACGAGGTCGGCGAGGTCGGCGACGTCGAGGACGCCGTGCTCGTCGTCGTACCTCGCGACCAGGCGGACCAGGCCGGCCTCGTCGAGGGCGCGGAGGTTGGCGAGGAAGATCGAGTCCGGCTCGGTCGGTGCGACGTGCACGACGGTGATGTCGTAGCCGGCGCTGCGGGCCAGGTGGACGGCGCCGGAGTCGGCGACCGGGAACAGGTTGCGCAGCATCCCGATCACCGGCGTGATGCCGGAGCCGGCGGTGACGAACAGGAGCTTGCGGCCCTGCGCGGACCGCTCGGGGAGCACGAACTCGCCGGCCGCCTGCTCGAGGTGGACCAGCGTGCCGGGCCGGGCGGCGCGGACGAGGTGGTTGCTCACCTTGCCGTCCGGCACCGCCTTGACGGTGATCGAGATGCGGCCGTCGGCGCGCGGCCCGTGGGTCAGGGAGTAGGCGCGCCACAGCCGGACCCCGTCGACGTCGATCCCCACGCGGACGTACTGCCCCGGCACGTGACCGGCCCAGTCGGCACCCGGCTTGATGACGATCGTCGCTGCGTCGGCCGTCTCGGGCTGCACCTCCTCGATGCGACCGCGGAGGTCGGCGCCGGCGCGCAGCGGGTGGAACAGGTCGAGGTAGTCCGCCGGGAGCAGCGGCGTGGTGGCCCGCTCCGCGAGGACGCCCAGCCGTCGCCCCAGCGCGGTGCTGCGGGAGCGGAGGCCCGGGGGCGACTGGAGATGCGTCGTCATGTCACCATGGTGTCTGGTCGAGGGGCACAGAAACATGACCGTCGAGCGTGAAAAGTTCCGCACGGATTGTTCGGAGAGGACAGTTGTGGCCGCTCAGGCGCCCAGGACACCCGCGCACGGCGTCGCCGACCTCGCGATCGACGACGAGGTGGTCGCCGCGCTGCGCGAGAGGCTGCCCGCGGTGGCCGCCTCGACGGTCGCGGCGGTGGTCCACGAGGTGCCCAGCTATGCCGGCGCCCTGCACGGGTCGATGGCCACCAACATCGAGGCGGCCGTGCAGATGGCGCTCGGCGGCTTCCTCAAGCTCGCCTCGCGCAGCCGTGAGTCGGACCCCAGCACGCCGCTCGGCCCGACCCTGGAGGGCGCCTACGCGCTCGGGCGCGGCGAGGCCCGCAGCGGGCGGTCGATGGACGCGCTGCTCGCGGCCTACCGCGTCGGCGCCCGGGTGGCCTGGCGGGAGATGTCCGGGGCGGCCGCGGACGCCGGGGTGGCCGCCGAGACCATGGCGCAGTTCGCCGAGCTGGTCTTCGCCTACATCGACGAGCTGTCCGCCTCCAGCGTGGCCGGCCACACCGACGAGCTGTCCACGACCGGGCGGGTGCGCGAGCGCTACCTCGAGCGGCTGGCCCGGCTGCTGCTCTCCGGGGCCGACGCCGACGTGCTGGCCGCGGCCGCCGAGCGGGCGGGGTGGGCCGAGCCGACCACGCTGACGGCGGTGCTGCTGCCCGCGGCCCAGGTGCGCGGCGCGGTCGCGCTGCTGGCGCCGACGACGCTGCAGGTCGGCGACGACCTCCCGGGCCTCGACGACGACGCGCCCGGGGCGCCCGCCTCCGGAGGCGACGAGGCGACGTCGCTGCTGCTCGTCCCCGACGTGGACGGCACCAGCCGTCGGCACCTGCTCCGCGTCCTCGAGTCGCGGCACGCGGTGGTGGGGCCGCCGCGACCCTGGCGGCGCGCCCGGGCGTCGTACCTGCGCGCCGTGGCGACCCGCGGGCTCGGCGCCCGCCCGCCCGCGGCGGGGGCGCCGGTGGACAGCGACGAGCACCTCGTCGCGCTCGTCGTCGGGGCCGACCAGGAGGCCGCCGAGGACCTCCGTGCCCGGGCGCTCGCACCGCTGGACGGGGTCAAGGCGACCACCCGCGACCGGCTCGCCGAGACCCTGCGGTCCTGGCTGCTGCACCAGGGCCGTCGCGACGACGTGGCGGGCGACCTGCACGTGCACGCGCAGACCGTGCGCTACCGGATGGGCCAGCTGCGCGAGCTGTACGGAGACCGGCTCGACGACCCGGACGTGGTGCTCGAGCTGGTGATCGCGCTCGCGGTTGGTCCTCCGCATCCTGGGTAAGGTCCAAGGGCTGCTCCGGACCCCAGTGGCACCCCACCCACTGGAGGCTGCTGCCATGTCCCTTCCCGAAGGTCCTGCGAAACCCGCGCCCTCGTGCCTGAGCGACTACGCCGCGCTCGCCGGCCAGATCCGCGACCTGGGCCTGCTGCGCCGGCGACCGGTCTACTACATCGGCTATTTCGGTGCCGTCGCAGGGGCCGGACTCGCCGTCATCGCGGCGATGGTGGTGTGGCACCACGCCTGGTGGCTGCTCCTGCTGGCGCCGCTGCTCGCGGTCGTCTCGACCCAGCTCGGCTTCTTCGGGCACGACGTCGGCCACCTCCAGGTCACCCGCAGCCAGAACCACAGCCGGCGGCTGGGCATCCTGGACGCGAACCTGCTGGGCGGGCTGAGCTACGGCTGGTGGATCGCCAAGCACAACGCCCACCACGCGCACCCCAACGACCTCGAGACCGACCCGGACGTGCACCCCGGTGTCCTCGTCTTCGACTCCTCGCAGGTAGCCGGGCGGCGAGGCCTGGCCGCGTGGACGACGCGGCACCAGGCCCTGCTCTTCTTTCCGTTCCTGCTCGGCGAGGCGGTCAAACCTGCACGTCTCCAGCGTGCGCGCGGTGCTGCGCCCCGGACTGCGGGACCGCGGCGTGGAGGCGGTGCTGCTCGTCGCCCACTTCGTCGCGTACGTCGCCCTGCTCGCGCTCACCCTGTCGTGTCTCCAGGCGCTGCTGTTTGCAGGCATCCACAAGGGCATCCAGGGCGTCTACCTCGGGTGCTCGTTCGCGCCGAGCCACAAGGGCATGCCGGTGATGACCGAGGAGCAGTCGCGGGACCCGCTGCTGCGCCAGGTGCTGACCTCGCGCAACGTGCGAGGCGGTCCGCTCACGGACCTCGTGCTGGGGGGCCTCAACTACCAGATCGAGCACCACCTGTTCCCGAGCATGCCGCGGCCCAACCTGCGGCTGGCCCACCCCGTCGTGGTCCGGTTCTGTGCGGAGCGAGGCGTGCCGTTCGCCGAGACGTCGGCCCGGGCGGCGTACGCCGCCGGGCTGCGGCACCTGCACACCGTCGGTGCCGGCCTGCGCTGACGCCACGGTCGGCCGTGCCGATCGCCTGACCTGAATAGCCTGAATGACCTAGATCGTCTGGTTCGTCCAGGTGGGTCGTCGCGGCGTTCGGGTGACCTGGAGTCCCCGTCCGGACCGATGTCGGCGGCGGGTGGCCGGGATCGGCTCGCGGACCTTCCGCCGCCCCCGGCGCCCGGCCAACACTGGTTCCACACCGAGGGGGAACCACATGACCGTCACCGCTGACTTCCGATCCACCACCGTCGACACCCACGTCGCCGCGCCCGCGCCCTACCGCCGCGGCGAGCGCGTCCAGGTGGACGCCCCCGACGGCACCACCTACCTCGCCCGCGTCGAGGAGGTCTGGGTGTCGCCCGCCGCCGCGACCGACTGGGACGCGGCCACCGCCGCCGGCCTCGACTTCACGGTGGTCGCCGCCGTCGTGGCGCCGCGCCGCTTCCGCAACCAGCTCATCACCACCCGGGTCGCCGCCGACGGCAACGGCCCGTTCGTGCGCCCGGTCCGCGCCACCCGCTGACCCGCACGCCCCGGGTCTCGCACAGGTCCCGGGTCGCACCGCCCGAGAGGACACCCCGGTGACCCACCACCGACCCGACCGACCCGCCGTGAGCGCCGCGCTGCCCGGTGCCCCAGCGATCCCCCGGCCCCGTCGCGCGGTCGCCCTCGGTCTCGCCGGCGTCACCGCGCTGTTCCTCACCCACCTCTCGACGGTCGCCACGCCGTCGTACGCCAGTCCCGTGGTGGCCCCGCCCGTCGCGGCGTGGCCCGGCGCGTGGACCCCCGTGCGCCACGTCGACGGGACGCCGGTCACGGACGTGAACGGCGACCGGACCCCGGCCCGCCTCGACCTCGCCAGCGGCGAGTGCACGGGCCCCGGCTGCGCCGGCCCGAAGGCCACCGCGCTGCTCGCCGCCTCCGGCGGCACGGCCTTCTTCCGCGTCCGGGTCGCGGGCGACGTCGCGGACGCCGGCCACGGCGGCCTCGCCGGCGGCGCGTTCCTCACCCGCCTGCGCGTCCCCGGCCCGGACGGCAGCGTCCGCGCCGTCGTCGGCGTCGACGGGACGTCCGAGACGGCCGACCGCGTGTACGTCGCCGACGGGGCCGGCGGCTCGGTGACCACCGTCCACACCTGGTCCTCGGACTCCCCGGAGGACGGCGGCTTCCGGGTCCTGCCCGCGGGTGACGGGTCGGGCGACCACTTCGTCGACTACCAGGTCCCGGTCTCGGCGATCGCCGCGGTCTCCGACGGCGACGTCACCGCGACGACCCCGGTCAAGCTGTACTACGGCTCGTCGAGCGGCGCGGACCTCGCCGCGACCGACGAGGACCTCATGGACGGCGACGTGCGCGACGCCGACTTCTCCGACCTCGCGACCGTGCGGCTCGCCCCGGCCGACGCCGCGCTCGCCACCGACATCGCGCGCCTCGACGGCTCCGACCCGGTCCGAGCCGGCCGCACCGCGCGCTACCGCGTGCGGCTCGAGGCCTCGAACCCCGGCGGCACCGACCTCGCCGGAGCCACCGTCACCGCGCACCTGCCGGCCTCGGTCTCCCTGGTCTCCGCCGGTGGCGACGTGCACGGCACCGGCGCGACGCTGACCTGGGACGCCGGCACGCTCGCCGGCCTGGAGAGCCGCACCACCGACCTCACGCTCGACGTGACCCCGGCCGACGGCATGGTCGGCGGCACGGCCACCCTGCTCGACTCGCTCGCGCTGTCCGGGTCCGACGACGCCGTCGAGGAGACCCGCACGGCGTCCGCGCCCGACGTGGCCGTCGGCCCGATCGCGTCCGGCAACAGCGCGCCCGCTGCCGCCGACGACGAGACCGACGCGGTCGCGGGAGAGGGCGTCGACGTGGACGTGCTCGCCAACGACACCGACGCGGACGAGGACCACCTGGTCGCGCACGTGCTGGACCAGCCCACCCACGGGCACGTGGTCGCCGGCGACCACGGCACGCTGCGCTACACCGCGGACGAGCACGCGCACGGCGCGGACTCCTTCACCTACGAGGCGTGCGACCCGTCCGAGGACTGCGACACCGCCACCGTGCACGTCGACGTCCGCCGGGCGAACCACGCGCCGGTCGCGGCGGCCGACGAGGCCGACGAGGCCGACGCGATCGGGCGCCGGCCTGCCGACGGCACGGTCGTCGGCACCGACGCCGACGGCGACGCGCTGGCCTTCGACGTGGTCGGCGGACCGGACCACGGCACCGCCCACGTCGACAGCGAGGGCGACTGGACCTACGAGGCTGCGGACGGGTACGTCGGCGACGACGCGTTCGACGTGGCGGTGTGCGACCCGTTCGAGGCGTGCGACACCGTCCTGGTCACCGTGCACGTCCTCGAGGCGACCGTCGCCCGTGACTTCGCCGCCGAGAACACCGAGGACGGGGGAGCGACCCACCTCGACGTCGCGGCCCACGTCACGCCCGTCGGCCCGCTGGCGACCACTGTGGCCGGGCAGCCCGCACACGGCGAGGTCGTCGTGCTCGACGACGGCAGCATCGACTACACCCCCGACCACGACTTCCACGGCCAGGACACGGTCGAGTACCGCTCCTGCACCCCCTACGACAGCTGCGACGACGGCGTCGTCACGATCACCGTGCTGGCCTCCGACGACGCGCCGACCGCCGGCGACTCGACGGTGACCCTGGACGAGGACGCCGTCGCCGGGGTCGACCTGACCCGCCTCGCCGCCGACGTCGACCGGGACCACCTCTCCTTCGCGGTCACCACCGCGCCCGCGCACGGCAGCGCGACCCTGGCGGACGGCGTGCTGTCCTACCGGCCGGTCGCCGACTTCACCGGCACGGACACGCTCACCTGGACGGCGTGCGACCCCTCGGAGGAGTGCGTCTCCTCCGTGCTCACGCTCATCGTGCGGCCCGTCGACGACGCGCCGCGCGCTGCGGTGACGGCCCCGCGGACGGCGTACGCCGGCACCGCGATCGCCCTGCAGGGCACGGCCTCGGACGTGGACGGCGACGACGTCGAGTCGTCCTGGTCGGTCGAGGGCCCGGCGCTGTTCCGAGCCGACGGCGACTCGCTCGTGCTGCTGCCCACCGACACCGGCACCGTCGTCGTGCACCTGACCGTCTCCGACGGCACCACCACCGGTCGCGCGGACGCACGGATCACCGTCCTGCCGACGCTTGTCACCCTGCCCGACCCCGTCAGCCCGGCCGTGCCGGCCGGCGTGGACTGCGCGAACGTCACGGTCGCCACCCACGGCAGCACGCTGACCGTCGGGCCGGCCTGCGCGGACGTGCCGGGCACCTCGATCAGCGTCGAGGAGCCGCCGGCGCACGGCCGGGCCAGCGCGAAGGGCGGCACGGTGACCTACGTCCCCGAGCTCGGCTTCACCGGCCGGGACTCGTTCATGGTGCGGGTGAGCAGCCCGTTCGGCAGCGTGCGTGCCCGCGTGCACGTGCGGGTGCTGAACCCGCGCACGCTCACCGTGGTCTCGACCGGACCGGCGTCGGGCAGCGGCGACTCGCAGACGCCTTCCGGGGGTGGCCTGACCGGCGTCGTCATCGACGTCGGGGACCGCAAGCTCGCCGACACCGGCGCCTCCGCGGGCCTGCAGGCGCTGGCCCTGTCGGGCGCGGCCCTGGTCGGTCTCGGCCTCGTGCTCGTCACCGGCCGGATCCCGCGCCGGCGCCGGGTCGCTCAGGCCGGGTAGACCGCCACCTCGCTGGCCTTCACCACGAACGTCGCGCGGTCGCCGGGCCCGAGGTCGAGCTCGGCGACGGCCGCGGCCGTCACGTCGGCGCTCAGGGTCTGGTCGGGCGCGGCCACGGCCGTGGCCCGCACCAGCACCTGGTCGCCGTGCGGCTCGAGCTCGGTGACGTCCACCGCGATCGCGTTGCGGGGGCTGCCGCCGGGCGCCGTCCGGTAGACCGCGACGGCGCTGGGCCGGAAGACCGCCACGCCGGGCCGCCGGGGGACCGGCGGCAGTGCCGCCGCGAGGCCCTCGACGACGCAGCCCGCCGGCGTGCGGACGCCGCGCCCCTCCGCCGTGCCCCGCACCAGGTTGAGCCCGGCGATCCGGGCCGCGAACGCGGCTGCGCGGGCGGGCCAGCACCTGCGCGGCTCGGGCCCTGCTCGACCACGCGACCGGCCTCGAGGACGACGCACCCGGTCGGCGAGCAGCAGCGCGTCGAGCACGTCGTGGGTGACGATCAGGGCGGTCCGGCCGGCGCAGCACCCGCGCGAGCAGTCTGGCGCAGGGCGGGGCGACGGCGACGTCGAGGGCGGCCATCGGCTCGTCGAGCAGCAGCAGCCGGGGCTCGGGCGGCGAGCGCGCGGGCGATCGCGACCCGCTGTGCCTGGCCTCCGGACAGCTCGGCCGGCCGCCGCTCGGCGAGGTCGGCGGCGTCGATCTCGCTCGAGCCACGCCGGGCGGTCTCGCGGGAGCGGCCCGGCGGCGACCGGCCGTGCTGCGCGGGCCGAACGCCGACGTTGTCGAGGACGCACAGGTGGGGGAACAGCAGCGGCTCCTGGGCGAGCAGCGCGACCCCGCGGGCGTGCGGGGCGACCCAGGGCCGCCGCCCGCGCGCGACGTCGAACAGCGTCTGGCCGTCGAGCACCGACCCGGCCCCGCGTCGGGCCGCAGCAGCCCTGCGACGCACGCCGAGAGCACGCGTGGACTTCCCGCGCCGTTGGGGCCGAGCAGGGCGACGCACCTCGCCGTCGGCGACGTCGAGCGCGAGGTCGACGTCGCGCTCGGCGACCCGGCGCGCAGCGAGAGTCCCGTCGGCGCGCCCGCGCTCACAGGGCGCTCCGCGACCCGCGGGCCAGCCCGATGACCACGCACGGCCACCACGACCAGCACCAGCGAGAGCGCGACCGCGGCGTCGGGGTCGGTCTCGCGCTGGAGGTAGATCTCCAGCGGCAGGGTGCGGGTGACGCCCTGGAGGCTGCCGGCGAAGGTGATCGTCGCGCCGAACTCACCCAGCGACCGGGCGAAGGACAGCACCGCCCCGGAGGCCAGCCCGGGCAGCACCAGCGGCAGCGTCACCCGGCGGAACACCGTGGTGGGCCGCGGCGCCGAGCGTCGCCGCGACGGCCTCGTAGCGACCGCCCGCGGTGCGCAGCGCGCCCTCCAGGCTGACGACGAGGAACGGCAGCGCCACGAACGTCTGCGCGAGCACGACGGCGATGGTGGAGAAGGCGATCTGCAGCCCGAGCACCTCCAGGGTGTCGCCGAGCAGCCCGCGGCGCCCGAACGTGTAGAGCAGCGCGATGCCGCCCACGACGGGTGGCAGCACCAGCGGCAGCAGCACCAGCGAGCGCAGCAGGCCCTGCCCGCGGAACGAGGACCGGGCGAGCACCACGGCCATCGGCACGCCGAACAGCACGCACAGCACGGTGCTGGCGCGTCGACGTACGCAGGCTCAGGCGCAGTGCCGCCTGCGACGGCTCCGAGGTGACAGCGAGCCGAAGTCGGCCCAGTCGACGCGGGTGAGCAGCGCGACCAGGGGCAGCACGACGAACAGCGCCCCGAGGGCTGCCGGCACGAAGACCCAGCCGGGCAGGCCGGGGTGTGCGGGGCGGCGGCTCACGCTCAGGGACCGGCGAACCCGGCGTCGCCGAGCACGGCCTGGCCCTTGGCGCCGGTCACGAGGGAGACGAACTCGCGGGCCAGGTCGGCCTGCTCCGCGCCCTTGAGCGCCGCGATCGGGTAGACGTTGCGGGCGCGGGACGCCTGCGGGATCGCGATGCCCCTGGCCTTCGAGCCGGCCGCCGCGACGTCGGTGACGTAGACCAGACCGGCGTCGGCCCGGCCACTGGTCACCTTCGCGAGCACCTCGCTCGCCGAGGCCTCCTGGCTCACCGGCGCCAGCCGGACCCGCGTGATCAGCTGCATGGCGTGCGCGGCGGCGCCGCAGGGCACCTGCGTCGCGCAGACCGCGACGTCGGTCCCGGACCGCGCGAGGTCGGCGAAGGAGCGGATGCCCGCCGGGTTGTCGGGGGGTACGGCGATCGTGAGCGTGTCGGACGCGAAGGGCACCGGGTCGCCGGCGAGCAGGCCCTCCTGGGAGGCGGTGTCGATGCTGGTGGCGTCACCGGTGGCGAGCACGTCGCCCGGGGCGCCCTGCGTCAGCCGGCCCACGAGGTCCGCCGAGCCGCCGAGACGCAGCCGGACCCGGACGCCGGGGTGGTCCTGCTCGAACTCCGTCGCGAGCTCGGTGAAGGTGCCCTTCAGGGGCGTCGCGGCGAGCACCGTCAGGGTCCCGCTCGCGGCGGGGGTGGTCGACCCCGACGCGGACGCCGACTCCGACGCGGAGGGGGACTCCGACGCGGAGGGGGACGGCTCCGAGGGGCTCGCCGACGGGCTCTCGGAGGGGGCGTCGGAGGCGTCGCCGTCGCCGGAGCTGCAGGCGGACAGGCCGCCGAGCAGCAGCACGCTCGCGAGCACGGCTGCCCGCCGGGTCAGGGGGGTCCTCATGAGGCTCCTTCGTGGGTCTCGACGATGACCGTCGTGGACTTGACGACCGCGACGGCCACGGACCCGAGCTCGAGCCCGAGGTCGGCGACCGCCTCGCTGCTCATCAAGGAGACCACGCGGTAGGGGCCGCACTGGAGCTCGACCTGCGCCATCACCGTGTCGGTCCGGATGTCGGTGACCAGGCCGACGAACCGGTTGCGCGCCGAGCTGTGGGTGCGGAACGGCTGCGGCAGACTCGCGGTCTGGTCGCGCGCGTAGAGCGCGAGCTCGTAGCCGTCGATCACCTTGCGGCCGGCCGGGTCGTCGGCGGCGTGGAGGACGCCGGTGGTGATGAAGGCGGCGAACGGTGTCGTCGCTCACGCCGAGGAAGGCAGCGGCTTCCCGGATCCTCATCTGCGGCACGGGGACGACCCTAGTGCCGGATCGTCGGCCCGGCACGCCCGCCGCCACCGGCCGGCCCGCACCGGCCTCCTGTGACGCGGCCCACGTGCTGGGCGAGTCGGCGAAGATCCGCTGTTCCCCACGCAAACCGGTCTCTTTACTTTAGAGTTGCCGCGAGATTGCTCGCCTGAGGGGACCCCATGACGTCGTCACGACGATTCTTCGCCCGCCTGCTCGCCGCCCTGCTCGTGTGCTCCGGCCTGCTGCTGCTGCCGGTCGCACCGGCGTCCGCGGCCGTGGTGCGGCCGTTCGAGCCGGTGTTCAGCGCCAACACCAACGGCGCGATCCTGCTGCGCGGGAACTCCTCGATGGTCGTGCACCACGAGCCAACGCGAACTGTGCGGCAGCGAGAGCCGGCACCGTCCGGCACGGCCAACAACAACAACAACTTCACGATGGCGTACGTCGACGTCGACGCCGACGCGGCGACCTTCAACTCCTCGCGTTCGTCGGTGAGCCTGCCGGCCGGCTCCACGGTGCTCTGGGCCGGGCTCTACTGGGCCGGCGACCTGCAGCAGCCGTCCGGGGGCACCGCGACGCCCAGCGCCGCGGCGTACGACAAGGTGAAGCTGGCCACGCCGCAGGCCGGGTACGTGACCGTGACCGCGTCGGAGAAGACCACCTCGACGGCGAACAACGGCGGGGCGACGCCGTACCAGGCGTTCGCGGACGTGACCGCCGCCGTCGCCGCGGGCGGGTCCGGGACCTACGCGGTGGCCGAACATCCAGGCCGCCCAGGGCACCGACCGGTTCGCCGGCTGGGGCTCTCGTGGTCGTGTACGCCGACCCGGCCGCGCCGATGCGGAACCTGACGGTGTTCGACGGCTTCGGGGTCCTGCAGAGCAGCGACCCGACCACCACCATGACGGTCTCGGGCTTCCAGACCCCGCCGGCCGGCCCGGTGCGCACCCAGATCGGCGCGATCAGCTACGAGGGCGACGTCGGCTACACCGGCGACCAGCTCCAGCTCAACGGGGTCGAACCTGACGGACGCGCAGAACCCGGCCGGCAACACGTTCAACTCCACCGTGTCCGAGGCCGGGGCGCTGGTGACCACCCGCGACCCGAACCACCGCAACCTGTTCGGTGTGGACGTCGACCGGATGGACGCCGACGGGATCCTGGGCAACAACGCGACCTCGGCGACCCTGCGCGCGACGACCGACGGTGACACCTACTACCCCGGCGTGTTCACCTTCGCCACCGAGCTCTACGCCCCCAAGCTGGACATCGACCAAGACCGTCGCCGACCTCAACGGCGGGCCGTCGAGCCCGGTGACACCCTGCAGTACACGCTGGCCGTGAAGAACAACGGCCAGGACGGCGCCACCGGCGTGCGCCTGATGGACTCGATCCCGACCAACACCACCTACGTCCCGGCAGCATCACGCTGAGCGGGGCGGCGCCGAGAACGACTCCACCGCCGACGCGGACCCCTCGCCTTCCTGACCGACAGCGCGCAGGGCCGGGTGCGGGCGCACCTCGGCACCGGCGCGACCAGCACCGCCGGCGGCACGGTCGCCGTCGGCGCGGGGCGCACCGTGACGTTCCGGGTCAAGGTCGACGCGGACGTGGTCGACGACGTCGACGTCGTCAACGTCGCCGGCGCGGACTTCACCGGCGCGCAGACCGGCCTGGGCCTCTCCTCGACCAGCAACGCGGTCGACGACCCCGTCGCCGCGCCGCGCGCGGACCTGCGCCTGACCAAGGTCGCCGACCCCGACCTGGTGCAGCGCGGCGACGCCGCCGCCTACACCGTCACCGTCGTCAACGACGGCCCGAAGACCGCCGACGGGCGTCGTCGTGACCGACACACTCCCGGCCGGCGCGACCGCGACCGCGACCAGCTCGACCAGGGCGACCTGCACGACGCCGGCGCGATCGTCTGCACCGCGCGATCGGTCGCATGGAGGTCGGCGACGACCTCGTCGTCGCCGTCGGCCGACACCGGGCCGGCACGCCGGGCCCGCGGTCGACACCGCGACGGTCGACCGCGAGCAGATCGACCCGAACGCGGGCAACAACACCGACCGCGAGCACGGTCGCGGTCAACCGCCCGCCGGTCGCCGTCGCCGGACGCGGCGACCACCCCACGGACACCGGCGTCACCGTCGACGTGCTGGGCAACGACGGCGACCCCGACGGCGACCCGCTCCAGGTGGCCACGGCGACGCTGGTCCCGCCCGGCCCACGGCACCGTCGACGGTCGGCCCGGACGGCACGCTGACCTACACCCCGGACGCCGGCTACGCCGGCACGGACACGATCACCTACTCGATCACCGACGGCCGCGGCGGCACCGCCACCGCCACGCTCACGGTCACGGTCGACGAACGCGCCGCCCGTGGCGTACGACGGACGAGGCGACGCACCGGCGCCGGGCGACGCCGGTGCGCGTCGACGTGCTCGGCCAACGACACCGACCCGAACGTCGCGGCACGCCCAGGAGCTCATCACCGACGTCGGGCACGCGCCGGCGCACGGCACCGCTGACCGTCGACCCGGACGGCGACGCTGACCTACACCCCGGCGACCGGCTTCGCGGGCACCGACACCTTCACCTACACCGATCGCCGACGGCGCCGGCGGCACCGACACCGCGACCGTCACGGTGACCGTCACCAACGCCGCTCCGGCCGCCGCCGACGACAGCGCCACGACGCCGTACGACACCGCCGTCGACGATCGACGTGCTCGCCAACGACACCGACGGCAACGGCGACGGCCTCGCGATCACCACGTTCACCCCGCCGGTCGACGCCGGCGGGACGACCCGCGGCAGCGTCGCGATCGTCGAGGGTCAGGTGCGCTACACGCCGCCGGCCGGCTTCGCGGGCCGGGTCACCTTCACCTACACGATCTCCGACGGCAACGGCGGCACGGCCACCGCGACGGTGACCGTCGACGTGGGCAACGCCGCGCCGAACGCCGATCGACGACACCGCGGCCACGGGCACCGACACCGCCGTGTCGTGGTGCGACGTGCTCGGCCAACGACGCCGACCCCAACGGCGACACCCTGACCGTCGTCGGCACGACCACGCCCGGCCACGGCACCGGTGACCGTCGGCGCCGACGGCCGGGTCGACCTACACGCCGGACCCGGCTTCAAGGGCGACGACTCCTTCACCTACACCGTCACCGACGGCAACGGCGGCACGCCACCGCGACCGTCGACGTGACCGTGCGCAACGCGCGCCCCGGTCGCGGTCGACGAGACCCGGACCGACGGAGGCCGGCGCGCCGGTCACCGTGCCCGTGCTGGTCAACGACTCCGACCCCAACGGCGACCCGATCTCGGTCTCGGACGTCGACGCGACCACGCCCTCGGGCGGACCGTCACCCGCGACCTCGACGACGCGGACCAGCTCGTCTACACCCCGGCGCCGGGCTTCCAGGGCACCGACACCTTCACCTACACGGTCTCCGACGGGACCGGCGGCACCACGACCGGCACGGTGACGGTCCAGGTCGTCAACTCGTCGCCGGTGGCGCGCGACGACGCCGCCACCACCCGCGCCGAGACGGGCGGTCGGTCACGATCGACGTGCTCGTCAACGACAGCGACCCCAACGGGGACCCGCTGACGATCACCGGCGTCACCGCCGGCGTCGGCGGCACCGTCGAGATCGTCGACGGGCAGCTCGTCTACACCTACCGTCCCGACTTCGCCGGGCCGGACACGTTCACCTACACGATCTCCGACGGCCGCGGCGGCCAGGCCACCGCCGTCGTCACGGTGACGGTGGTCAACGCCAACCCGGTCGCCGCGACCCGACGACCGGCAGACGCAGCGGGGCACCCCCGTGACGATCGACGTGCTCGCCAACGACACCGACGCCAACGGCGACGCGATCACGCTCGTGTCGGTCGACCCGCCGGCCGCGTCGGTCGGCACCGCCGGGATCGTCGGCGGGCGGGTGGTCTTCACCCCGGCCGCCGGGTTCACCGGCACGGCGACGTTCACCTACGGCATCGCCGACGCCCGCGGCGGCATCGCCACCGGCACGGTCACCGTCGAGGTCGCCAACCAGGGTCCGGTCGCGGTGGACGACACCGCGACGACCGACACGGACACCCCGGTCGCGATCGACGTGCTCGAGAACGACTCCGACCCCGAGGGCGACGACCTCGCCGTCGTCGCGACGACGACGCCGGCCCACGGCACGGTGGTCGTCGCAGCGGGCGGGGCCCTGACCTACACGCCGGACCCCGGCTACGCGGGCCCGGACTCCTTCACCTACACCGTCTCCGACGGCAACGGCGGCACCGCCACCGCGACCGTCGACGTGACGGTCGGCAACGCCGACCCGGTGGCGGTCGACGACCAGGCCGGCACGCCTCCGGGTACGCCGGTCGCGGTCGACGTGCTCGCCAACGACCGCGACCCGAACGTCCCCGGCACCGACCAGGTGCTGCGGATCGTCGAGGTCGGCCCGCTCGACCCGGCACAGGGCACCGTGCGCGTCGACGACGGCGGCACGCCGGCGACCCGTCCGACGACCGGGTCGTGGTGACCCCCGCGCCGGGCTTCCGCGGCGACCTCGAGGTGACCTACACCGTGGGCGACGGCGCCGGCGGCCAGGACACCGCGACGCTGACCGTGACCGTCTCGAACGCGACCCCGGTGGCCGTCGACGACAGCACGACCACCGACGACGGCACCCCCGTCGACGTGGACGTGCTCGGCAACGACGTCGACCCCAACGGCGACCCGCTGACGGTGACCGAGGTGGGCCTGCCCACCGGTCCCGACGGGCTGCCCGCGGGCGTCGCCGAGGTCACCGCCGACGGGGTGCGCTTCACCCCGGCGAACGGCTTCTCGGGCACCGCGACGTTCACCTACACGATCAGCGACGGCAACGGCGGCACGGACACCGCGACGGTGACCGTCGTGGTCGCCGACGCCCCACCGGTCGCCCGCGACGACGCGGAGACCACCGACCGGGCCACCCCGGTCACGGTCGACGTGCTCGCCAACGACGACGACCCCAACGGCGACCCGCTCGCCATCGTCGGGATCAGCGGGCTCGACCCCGCCCAGGGCAGCGCGCGCGTCGACGACGGCGGGACGCCCGACGACCCGACCGACGACACGATCGTGTTCACCCCCGACCCGGGCTTCTCCGGCGACGCGACGTTCAGCTACACGGTCAGCGACGGCCGGGGTGGCCGGTCCACCGCCGACGTGGTGGTCACGGTCGGCAACGGCACGCCGGTCGCGGCCGACGACGAGGCCACCACCTCGACCGACGAGCCTGTCGACGTCGACCTGCTCGGCAACGACACCGACCCCGACGGCGACGACCTCACGGTGACCGCGACGACCACCCCGGCGCACGGGACCGTCGCGGTCGGGGCGGACGGCACGGCGACGTACACACCGGACGAGGGGTACGCCGGACCGGACTCGTTCGACTACACCGTGTCCGACGGGCACGGCGGCACCGCCACCGCGACCGTCACCCTCACGGTGCGCAACGCCCCGCCGGTCGGCGTGGACGACGAGCGCTCGACCCCGGCCGGCACGCCGATCGGGATCGACGTGCTCACCAACGACACCGACCCGAACATCCCCGGCACCGACCAGGTGCTGCGGGTGGTTGCCGTCGACCAGCCCGACGTGGGCGGCACCGCCACCGTCGACCTCGACGGCGGGGGAGTGACCTTCACCCCGGCGCCCGGCTTCAAGGGTGACGCGACCTTCACCTACACCCTCGACGACGGCGCGGGCGGGCAGGCGACCGCCACGGTGCTCGTGCACGTGGCCAACGGCGCACCCGTGGCCGTCGACGACGCGGCGAGCACCCCGAGCGGGCGCGCGGTCACGGTCGACGTGCTCGGCAACGACAGCGACCCCAACGGCGACGCGATCTCGATCGTCCCGGGCAGCCTGACCCCGCCGGTCGGCACCGACGGCACCGTGCGCGGCACGGTCTCGATCGTGGCCGGGCAGGTGCGCTACGTGCCGCCGGCCGGGTTCCGCGGCGACGTGACCTTCGACTACACGATCACCGACACCGACGGCACCCAGGACACCGCGACCGTGACGATCACCGTCGGGAACGCGCCGCCGACGGCACGACCCGACAGCCGTCGTACGCCGGTCGACACCCCGGTGCGGATCGACGTGCTGGCCAACGACTCCGACCCCAACCGCGACGCCCTGACCATCACCTCGGTCACCGGCGGCCGGCCGGGGAGCCGGGTCCGGATCGACGACAACGGCACGCCGGACGACCCGAGCGACGACCGGATCGTCTACACGCCGCCGCCGGGCTTCAGCGGCGTCGACGAGCTGACCTACACGATCTCGGACGGCTTCGACGGCACGTCGACGGCGACCGTGCGGATCGTGGTGCCCTCGGGCGAGGTCCTCGGCGAGGAGGGCAACGGCCCGAACGGAGGCGACAACGACAACAACGGCAATCCCGGCAACAACGGCGGGAACGGCCCCGGCGGCAACGGGACCGGCACCGGCGAGGTCGCCGGCGTCGAGGCCACGGCCGGTGGCCTGAGCGGCGTGCTGTCCGACACCGGCGCCCAGAAGGGCCTCCTCGGCCTGGCCGCCGGTGGTGGCCTGCTGGTCCTGCTCGGCGCCACCATGGCCTGGCGGTCCCGCCGCCGCTCCGACGCCGGCTGATCCCACGAGCCGCGGCTGCCCCTCGAGCCGCGGCTGCCCCACGATTACCAGGGTCCCCTGGTAATCGTTCACCTCCCCAGGCGTGCATGCCTGGGGAGGTGACAGATCGCCACGGGAAGCATCCGCGGCGAGGGTCACGTGGACCGGGCCGTTCCCGTCGTACGTCGGAGAGTGGCCGTTCCCGGCACGGGGCCGGCTTCCTGGCCGATGCCCGCAGCGCAACCGGCCGTCGACGTGCGGCGAGGGGCCACAACCGGGCCATCGAGGGCGCCAGACCCGGCCATAGAGTCAACGAAGACCCGGACGGACGCGCGGCCGGGGCGAGCCGGAGGGAGCGCGAGGGCATGGGGCGGACCAGGGTGGCGCTGCTCGACGACTACCAGGGCGTCGCGCTCGGCCTCGCGGACTGGGACGTGCACGCCGACCGGCTCGACCCGTTCGCGCTCCGCGAGCCGCTCGCCGGGCCCGACGCGGTGGTCGACGCGCTCGCCGGCGTGGAGGTCGTCGTGGCGATGCGGGAGCGCACGCCGTTCCCCCGCGCGGTCCTCGAGCGGCTGCCGGACCTCCGGCTGCTCGTCACGACGGGGATGCGCAACGCCTCGATCGACCTCGCCGCCGCCCGCGACCTCGGCGTGACCGTCTGCGGCACCGGTGGCTCGTCCTACGACGCCGCGGAGCTGACCTGGGCGCTGGTGATGGCGGCGTCCAAGCGGCTGGACACCGAGCTCGGCAACGTGCGGGCGGGCCGGTGGATGTCGACGCTGGGCTTCTCGCTGGCCGGCCGCACCCTCGGCGTGCTCGGGCTCGGACGGCTCGGTGGGCGGGTCGCGACCTACGCCCGCGCGTTCGACATGCCCGTCCTGGCCTGGAGCGAGAACCTCACCGACGAGCGCTGCGCCGAGGTCGGCGCGACCCGCGCGGCGTCCCTCGACGAGCTGCTCGAGGGGTCGGACGTCGTCAGCGTGCACCTCCAGCTCTCCGAGCGCACCCGCGGCCTGGTCGGCGCCGCGCAGCTGGCCCGGATGCGGCCCGACGCCTGGCTGGTCAACACGAGCCGCGGGCCGATCTGCGACGAGGACGCCCTGGTCGCGGCGTGCCGCGAGGGCACCATCGCCGGCGCCGCGCTCGACGTGTTCGGCACCGAGCCGCTGCCGGCCGAGCACCCCTTCCGCACCCTCCCCAACGTCCTGGCCACCCCGCACGTCGGCTACGTCACCGAGGACGTCTACCGCCGGTGGTACGCCGAGGCGCTCGAGGACGTCCTCGCCTTCCTCGACGACGCCCCGCTCCGCGTCCTCACCTGAGACGCCACCCGATCCGTCGGCAGACACCCCGCCGGACGACCGGATCCGTCCTCCGAACGGCTGATTCCGGGCGGTTCCGTCGCTGATTGCCTGTTCAACCAGAGACCCTGGTCGTACGGCGTCCACCCGCGCGCCGCATGCTCCGCAAAGGACCTCACCATGGCCGACCTCTCCGCCACCGGCACCCACGTCCCTCTGGCGCGCCGCACCACCATCACGACTCGTCTGGTCGTGCTGGCGCTGGTCGGACCGCTGGCGCTGGCCGTGCTCACCGGTCTCGGCCTGCACGGCTTCTCGGTGCAGGAGAAGGCGTCCGCCGAGGTGGCCGCCGACCTCGCACTCGTCGGGCTCGCCGAGGACGCGCGCTACCAGTCCGCTGACTGGAACGGCTGGCAGACGGCCTACGCCTTCGACGCACTGCGAGGCGTGGAGGACGCCGCCCTCGACTCCGGTGACAGCAGGAGCGAGTTCCTCGCGTCCGGCCAGCGACTGCACGGACTGCTGCTCGAGCTCAGCCGCTCCACCAGGCTGCCGGCCGAGCAGAAGGACGCCGTGACCGGTGCCCTGGGGTCCTACGACGCGTTCATGGCGACCGATGCCCGGATCGCCCGCCAGTACCGCTCCGGCACCATCGCCGCCCGTCGATGCCGCCAACGCCCTGGTGCTCGGCGAGGAGATCCGGAACTTCGAGGCTCTCGCCAGGCGTCTCGACACGGTCTCCGAGCACGTGCAGACCACGGGTGGCACCGAGGCGAAGGCCGCGCAGGCGCAGGCGGCGTCGGGGAAGATGCTGATGCTCGTCGCGGGCACCGTCGGCGGCCTGCTGGCGATCGTGCTCGCGATGGTCGTGGCCCGCACGATCGGTCGTCCGCTCGGGCTGCTGCGCGACCGGATGTCCTCGCTGGCCGAGGACGAGCGCGCCGACCTGACCGGCCGGCTCGCGACGGACGGCCGCGACGAGCTCGCCTCGATCGCCGGCTCGTTCAACACCTTCGTGGGACGCGTGCAGGACACCGTCGTGGCGATGGGTACGTCGACCGGGACGCTCGCCGCTTCCGCGCAGGAGCTCTCGGCGGTGTCCGGGAGCATCTCCGCGGCCGCCGTGCAGGCCTCGTCGCAGGCGGCGGTCGTGGCCGCAGCCGCCGAGCAGGTCTCGCACAACGTCCGGACCGTGTCCGTGGGGGCCGACGAGATGGGGTCCGCGATCCGCGAGATCTCGCACTCGGCAGCCCAGGCCGCCGCGGTGGCCGCGGAGGCCGTCGACGCCGCGGGGTCGACCAACGCGGTCATCGTCAAGTTGGGGGAGTCCTCCCGCGAGGTCGGTGACGTGGTCAAGGTGATCTCCGACATCGCCGCGCAGACCAACCTGCTCGCACTCAATGCGACCATCGAGGCCGCGCGGGCAGGCGAGGCCGGCAAGGGCTTCGCCGTGGTCGCCGGCGAGGTCAAGGAGCTCGCCGCGCAGACCGCGAGGGCGACCACCGACATCTCCGGGCGGATCGCCGGCATCCAGGCAGACACCGACCAGGCGGTGGCCGCGATCGGGACGATCTCGGAGATCATCGCCCGGATCAGCGACCACCAGAACACCATCGCCTCGGCCGTGGAGGAGCAGACCGCGACCACCGCGGAGATGAACCGCAACGTCGGGGAGGCCGCCCTCGGGTCCGGCGAGATCGCCGGCAACATCGGCGCCGTCGCCGAGGCCGCCGAGTCCACCACGGAGGGCGTCGCCCAGTCCCAGCGGGCCGCCGACGAGCTCGCCGAGCTCTCCGCCGAGCTCGACCGCCTCGTCGGCCAGTTCACGGTCCGATGAACGAGCTCGAGCTCCACCTCGACGCGGCCGGCGTGGTGACCGGCGCCAACCCGGCGTACCTCCGGCTCGCCGGGCTCGGCGAGGACGCCCTCGTCGGCACCCCGCTGAGCGCGACCCTGCACCGCCGGATGCCGGTCTCGGTCCTCGCGCTGCTGTGGGAGAACGCGGAGGCCGGCGCACCGGCGGTCGCCTACGTGCCGCACACCGCCGCCGACGGCCGGCCGGTCTGGGCGCGTGCCGAGCTCCGGCGCACCGGCACCGGGCGCGACACCCGATACCGCCACACCGCCCACCGCGTCCCCGGGACCGCGCTGGCCGAGGTCGAGGACCGCGTCGAGCGGGTCTACGCCGACCTCCGCGGCGTCGAGGCCGCCCAGGACACCCCGTCCGCGGCCGTCGCGGGCGGCCTGTTCCGGCTCACCGACCTGCTCACCGAGCGCCGGCTCTCGTACGCCGGCCTGGTGGCGAGCTTCGACCGCGGCTGGTTCGGCCGGACTGGACCAGTCCCCGAGACGTCGTGACCGATCTCACGGTTTCCCTCCCGTCCGTCGCCTGACCGGCCGATGAACAAGGGGACGGTTCCGACCGATCCCTGTCGAGGAGGACTCACCATGGACGCTTCGGGGTACACCACTGAGATGACCTCCCCGCTGCTCGCCGACGCCGAGTCGGTGTGCGAGCAGGTCGTCGGTGCTCTCAAGGAGGCCAAGCCGCGGCTGCGCGGCTGGCTGCACGCCGGCATCGCCCCGCTGATCCTCGCGGGCGGCACGCTGCTGGTCCTGCTCTCGCCGGCCGGCACGCCCCGGATCGGCTCGACCGTCTTCGTGGTCTCGGCCCTGGTGCTGTTCAGCGTCTCGGCCACCATGCACCGCGGCTCGTGGTCGCCGCGCGTCGAGCTCGTGCTGACCCGCCTCGACCACGCCAGCATCTTCCTGCTCATCGCGGGCAGCTACACGCCCTTCACGCTGCTGCTGCTCGAGGGCAGCGACCGGGTCGTGCTCCTGTCGGTCGCCTGGGGCGGCGCCGCGCTCGGCATCGCCTTCCGGCTGTTCGTGCCGCAGGCCCCGCGCTGGGTCTACACGCCGGTCTACATGGCGCTCGGCTGGGCCGCGGTGTTCTTCGCCGGCGACTTCGCGCACTACACCGGCACCCTCGTCGTGGTGCTGCTCGCGCTCGGCGGCCTGCTCTACACGATCGGCGGGGTCGTCTACGGCCTGCGCCGGCCCAACCCGGTGCCGCAGTGGTTCGGCTTCCACGAGGTCTTCCACGCCTTCACCGTGGTCGCGTTCGCCGCGCACTACGCCGGCGTCTCCATCGCGACCTACGCCCTGCGCTGAGCCGAGCCGGGCAGGCGCGACGACCCGCGCCGAGACCCGGCTACCCGCCGCCCGGAGCGCCCGAGCCCTCCAGACGCGCGAGCCGCAGGTGGTCCTCGAGCCGCGCGGTGGCGACCTCCGGGGTCAGGTCGTCGCGGCCGACGTCGCGCCACGGCCCGGCGACCCTGCCGGCGTCGGGCGCGAACCCCAGGGCGTCCAGCACGCGCCAGTAGGCGTGGTCCGCCGGGTCGGCCAGCCGCCCGCCGGCCTCCCGGTAGGCCGCGACGAACCGCTCGGACACCTCGGTCCCGTGCAGCAGCGAGAGCGCGGTGGCGCAGTGCGCGACGTCGAGGTCGGGCGGCCCCCACGAGGTCTCGACCCAGTCGACGAGAGCGGTCACCCCCGGCTCGTCGCCGGGGCTCCACAGCACGTTGCCCGGGTGGAAGTCCCGGTGCAGGAAGCACCCGTCGTACGCCGGTGGCGGGCGCCGGATCACGTCGACCGCCCAGCGCCAGAGGTCCGGGTCCTGGGTCCCGGGCGGGACCGTGACCCGCTCGGGGGAGGTCCAGGCCTGGTAGGCGCGCGGCCGCACCGGGGCGACGACGCCGTGCACGGTGACCAGCAGCCTCGCCAGCCGGTCCGCCCGGCCGGCGGCGCCCTCGTCGTCGAGCCGCAGCGCGCCCGGCAGCCAGGTCATCAGCAGCGACGGGTCCGCGCACTCGGCGCCCTCGGGGTCGACCGCGAGCAGCCGGGGCGCGGGCACGCCGGTGGGCCCGAGCAGGTCCAGGACGCCGGCTTCCCGTCCGAGCAGCTCCGGTGCGTGCCGACGGAAGAACTCCGACGTGAACGTCCGCAGCACCAGCCGCCCCGGCTCGCCGTCCGGGCCCGTGGCGATCAGCAGCCGCATCTGCGACGTCCACCCGCCGCGCAGCCGCTGGACGCCGACGAGCCGGGCGCCCCGGGGTGCGAGCACTCGGTCCACCCAGGCTCGCGTGGGCTCCGGCAGGTCCTCCGGTGGGTGCTCCGACACCCCGCCGACCCTAGCCGCCGGGACCGACCCGGGTGCGCGGGCCGGGGGCCCGGCCGCGCGTCGCCGCGTGGCCCGTTCGAACCATGGACCACGGGAGGGGACCGACGGACCATCGACCCATGGGGACGGGGAGGAACGGGGTCCGGTCGGCGACGGCCGCACTGGTGGTGGTGACCGCGCTGGCCGCGGCAGCAGGACCGGCGCACGCGCTGGTCGGGTCGACGCCGGCGCCGAGCTGGCGCGTCGACGGCAGGGTCTCCGCGACGGTCGTGGTGGGTGACACGGTCGTGGTGGGTGGGACCTTCGCCAACGCGATCTCGCCGACGGGCCAGGTGGTGCCTCGGCGCAACCTCGCGGCGTTCTCGATGAGCACCGGCGCGCTCGTCACGACGTGGCGCGCGGACGCGAGGAACAGCGTCTCCGCACTGACCACCGACGGCGTCTCGGTGTGGGCCGGCGGGCAGTTCACGTCGATCGGCGGCGTCGCGCGCAACCGGGTCGCCAAGCTCGACGCCGCGACGGGGGCCGTCGACCCGGCGTTCCGGACCTCGCCCGACGTGGAGGTCAAGGCGCTCGACGTCGCGGGCGGGAGGCTGTTCCTCGGCGGCCGGTTCACCACGGTCGACGGTGTGCCGCGCACCCGTCTCGCGGCGGTGGACGCCGCCACCGGCGCGCTGGACCCCGTGTTCGCGGCCACCGCCAACGGCGACGTCCTCGGCGTGCGGGCCAGCCTCGCCACGGGCCGCCTCTACGTCGCGGGCCGGTTCAACCGGCTCTCCGGCGCGACCCGCACCGGCGTCGGCGGCGTGAGCACGACGACCGGTGCCGTGTCCGGTCCCGCCTTCGCGTCCTCGGCCGCGCCGAGCTTCGCGGTCGACGTCAACGCCGACGGCTCGCGGGTCTTCGGTGCGGGCGGCGGTGCCGGCAACACGATGTCGGCGTGGAACGCGACGACCGGCGCCCAGGTGTGGCGCCAGCGCGCCGACGGCGACATCCAGGCGACGCGGTTCTTCGACGGCCGGGTGTGGTTCGGGTTCCACGACGGCTTCCAGGGCGACACCACCCTCAAGCTGCTCGTCGCCGACGCCGTCACGGGCGCGCTCGACCCGGACTTCCGGCCGCACTTCAACCAGTTCTTCGGCATCTTCGCCATCGCCGCGACCCCGGCCGGGGTGGTCGCCGGAGGCGACTTCACCCGCGTCGACGGCGTGGCGGCACAGGGATGGGTGCGCTTCCCGGACAGGTGAGCTGGTGTGCCAGGGTGGCGCGGGTCCCGTCTCGCGCACCCCCTGGAGCGACCGTGCCCTTCTCGTCCCTGTCCCACCTGGAGTGCTCGCGGACCGGCGAGCGCCTCGACGCCGACGCCGTGCAGGGGCTGAGCGCGGTGGGCGCGCCGCTGCTGGCCCGCTACGACCTCGACGAGGTGCGGGCGAGCGTGACCCCGGAGCAGGTCGCGGCGCGCCCGCACGACCTGTGGCGCTACCACGAGGTGCTGCCGGTGCGGGACCCCGCCAACGTCGTCTCGCTCGGCGAGGGGATGACCCCGGTCGTCCCGCTCCCGGCGTACGGCGCACGCATCGGCCTGCCCCGGCTGGTGATGAAGGACGAGGGGCTGGTGCCGACCGGCAGCTTCAAGGCCCGCGGGGCGGCCGTCGGCGTCTCGCGCGCGAAGGAGCTCGGCGTGCGCGCGGTGGCGATGCCGACCAACGGCAACGCCGGAGCGGCGTGGTCGGTGTACGCCGCCCGCGCCGGCCTGGGCAGCCTCGTCGTGATGCCCGCCGACGCCCCGGAGATCACCCGCCGCGAGTGCGTCGTCGCGGGCGCCGAGCTCTACCTCGTGGACGGGCTGATCAACCACGCCGGCGCGCTGGTCGCGCAGGCGGTGCGCGAGCGGACCGGCTACCAGGAGGTCTCGACGCTCAAGGAGCCCTACCGCATCGAGGGCAAGAAGACGATGGGCTACGAGATCGTCGAGCAGCTCGGCTGGCGGATGCCGGACGTCGTCCTCTACCCGGCCGGCGGCGGGGTCGGCCTGATCGGCATCCACAAGGCGCTGCTCGAGCTGCGCGAGCTCGGCTGGGTCGAGGGCGACCTGCCGCGGCTGGTGGCCGTGCAGTCGACCGGCTGCCCGCCGATCGTGGACGCCTTCGAGGCCGGGCTGGACGAGAGCACCCTCGTCGAGGGCACGCACACGCTGGCCTTCGGCATCAACGTGCCCAAGGCGCTCGGCGACTTCCTGGTGCTGCGGGCCGTGCGCGAGACAGGCGGCACGGCCGTGGCGGTGCCCGACGAGGAGATCCTGGCCGAGCTCGGCGCGCTGGCGCGCGACGAGGGGGCGTGGATCTGTCCCGAGGGCGCCGCGTGCCTGGCGGCTGCGCGCCGCCTGCGCGAGGCGGGCTGGCTCGCACAGGGCGACGAGGTGGTCGTGCTCAACACCGGCACGGGGCTGAAGTACCCCGAGACGGTGCTCGCCGACGTCCCGCTGCTCGCCCGCGACGGCCGGGTGCCGGATCAGCCGGTGCGCTCGACCTGACGCGGGACGTGCGCGTAGTAGTCGCGCGCCCGGCCCTGCCCGTCGACGAGCTGCAGCACCTTCATGCCCGCCTGCTCGACGGTGCGCGAGCTGACCCAGGCCAGCACGACGGCCGGCACCGCGACCAGCAGCGCGGTGATCAGGAACTGCGGGCCGGGGCGCGGCTCGGGGAGCACGCCCAGGAAGCCCAGGAGTCGCAGCACCGGCTCGTGGATCAGGTAGATCCCGTAGCCCAGGCCGCCGACCCACACCAGCGGCTGCCACGACATCCAGCGCGGGGAGGGCCCGTCGTGCAGCACGATCGAGCACAGTGCCACCGCGATGGCCACGGCGTACATCGGGTGCCACCAGTTCGTCGCGAGGGACTCGCCGCCGCGGCTGAGCACCAGCACGCCGAGGGCCGCGATCCCGATGGTCGCCGCGGCCGCGCGGGCCGGGCCGCCGAGGCGGACGCCGCGCGCGCTCAGCACGGCGAGCAGCATGCCGATGCCGAAGTCGGACGCCTTCGCCAGCGGGTTGAACCACGCCGACCAGTCGGTGCTCTCCGGCTGCGAGACCAGGGTCGCCCAGGCGAGGTAGGCCAGACCGGCGAGCAGGCACGCGACCGGCAGGGCGAGCGCGACGAGCAGGCGCCCGCGGTCCGTGGTGGCCCGGGCCGTGGCCCGTCGTACGACGGGGATGGCCAGCGCGATCAGGACGTAGAAGTGGAACTCCACGGCCAGCGACCACGCCGGGCCGTTGGTCCAGAAGATGTAGGTGTCGCTGTAGACGTGGGTGAACGTCAGGTGCAGCGCCAGGTCCTGCCAGTGGCCCGGCAGCGACGGGTTGCTGATCGCCCACACGACGGCCACGACGGTGGCGTAGAGCGGCAGCAGCCGCGCCATCCGCCGCATCAGCATCAGCCAGCCGGGACGGCCGGGCCGGCCCGCCAGCGCGGTCTTCGCGACGGGCAGCCACAGCACGAACGCCGAGAGGACGAAGAACATGTCGACGAACAGGTCGGTGCCGAGCAGCGCCTCGTGGGCGACGCCCGAGAGCGGCCACTGCCAGGTCGGGCCGCTGCGGTTGTACTGGTAGGCGTGGAAGGTCACCACGAGCAGCGCCGCGACGCCACGCAGCCACTGCAGCGGGAACAGCCGCTTGGCCGGCGCGGCCGTGGCCGCGCCCGACGCTGACGCGCTGGCGGACCGGCTGGCGGACGGGTTGGCGGGCGGGTTGGCGGACGGGGGAGCGAGGGTGCCGGTCATGCGGTCACCTCCGAGGTGCGGGACGTGCCGGACGTGGTCGAGGCGGTACGCGGGGTGACCACCCACTGGTGCTCGCCGCGCAGCTGCTTGAGGTGGGCGACGCGGTTCACCAGGTTCTTCAGCTCGGTGTAGGCGACCAGGCTGGCGAGCCCGGCGCCCACGAACCACCACGGGTGCCGGCGCACCTCCGGCGCCGCGAGCCGCCAGCCGACCAGGGTCTGCAGCGGGCCGGACACGGTGATGAACAGGGAGGCCAGCACGAAGATCGGGGAGCCCATGTCGATGCCGCCGTCGCGCCAGCAGATGAAGCGCCAGCAGGGGCAGGGCCATGAGCGACACCCAGGGGTAGAGCTCGCGCCAGGCGAGCAGGTACGCCGCGCCGGCCTTCTGGCGCAGGGCGAGGTGCGGCGAGCGCAGGATCGGGCCGAGGTGCTGGCAGGAGACCTGGAACCAGCCCTGGGCCCAGCGCATCCGCTGCTTCCACAGCGCCTGCGGGGTCTCGGGGGCGAGCTCGTAGCTGATCAGGCCGGGGTCGTTGACGATCCGGCCGCCCTCGGCCAGCAGCCGCATGGACGCCTCGATGTCCTCGGTGAGGAACGAGCCGCGCAGCCGCGTGCGGCCGATCGCGTCGGCGGTCCAGTAGCCGTTGGACCCGCCGAAGATGCCGAAGCCGTGCAGGTGCGCGCGGCCGGGGTGGGCCACGGCGTAGATCTGCTCGAACTCGACGGCGATCAGCTTGGCCAGCGCTGACGACTCGCCGTTGCGGATCACGCAGTGGCCCTGCACGACGTCGGCGCCGGAGGCGAGCCACTGCCACGCGCGGTCGAACGCGCCGGGCATCGGGTGGTGGTCGGCGTCGAAGATCCCGACGAACTCGCCGTCGGTCACGCTCAGCGCGGCGTTCACGTTCTGCGCCTTCGACGTGCTGTCGGAGACCTTGAGCACGGTCAGGTCACGGTGCGCCTCGGCCATCGCGGCCAGCTCGACCTCGACGGCCATCGGCGTGGGCGTGTTGTAGGCGACGACGACCTGCAGCCCTCCGGCGTACTCCTGGCGCAGGAAGTGCGAGACGGTCTCGACGAGCGTGTCGGCCTCGTTGGGGAGGTACGCCGCGATGACGGCGCTCGCACGCGGCGCCGGGCGGTCCGGCGCGTCGGGGGGCAGCTCGGGCTCGAGCGCGTCGAGGCACTCGGCCCAGATCGTCACGGCCGTGATGCCGAGGGCGCCGACGAGCACCCAGTAGAGCGCGCCCGACGGGTCGAGCCCGACCTGGTAGAGACCGACCAGGGCGAGGAACGGGAGCAGCACCGACCCGATGGTGGCCAGCACGACCTGGGTGCTCGCGGAGCGCCAGGTGATCCGGACCGTCGAGCGGCGGCGGCTGCCGTCGTGGTGGCGCGGCTGGAAGTCGCGCTGGCGCGCGGGACTCGCTGGCGGCGGCGTTGGCCTGCCGCTCGGCGCGCCCGGGGTCGTTCGAGCGGGTGATGGTGGCCCAGCCGACGCCGAGGTCGATCTCGCCGAGGGACAGGCCGATCTCGGCGAGCTCCTCGACGCAGTGGTAGGCCATCTCCTGCAGCCGCACGGGTCGCGCGGCGCGGTCGTCGTGGCGCAGCCGGAAGGTGAGCCGGCCGTCGTCGGTGGGGGCCACGACCTCGCCGGGCCGCAGGTGCACGACCAGCCGCGAGGCGATCAGCGCGACCACGTCGGCCGGTGCGGTGGTCGGGCCGGTGTCCTCGCCGTGCGTCGGCCAGGCGGGATGCACCACGGCGACGATCTCGCGCCGGCGCGGCAGCCAGGACTGGCGCCGGTCGGCGACGACCTCGCGGAACGAGCCGACCCGCGGCGCGCGCCGGACGGCCGGCGTGAGCGGGGAGAGCGAGGAGGAGCGCAGGGACAGGGACATGCGGTGGGTGGGCCTTTCGTCGGCGGGGACGGCGAGCGGGCGAGAGGAGGTGGCGAGGGGCGGAGGCGGGTGGGCTGCTGAGGAGCCGGTCCGTGCCGAGGTGACGGCACCTGCATGACCGGGACGACCCGCGGTGCCGGAGGGGTCCGGTCGTCGTCGACCGGCGCATCCTGACCCCTCCAGAGTGACGAACCCGGACGGACGAATGCAAAGCCAGACACGGTGTTCCGAGTCACGCGACGGTCGTCACACCGTGTCTCGGGTCGTCTCGGGTCGTCTCGGGGCGGGCAGGCGCCGCGTCCGGGGCCGACCCGACACGTCGCTCTCGTGGACATCCTGCGCCGACCGGTTCCAACACGATATTGTGTATCTACTTACTACAGTTTGATCAGGAGGAACGATGACCGGGGTGCCTGCTCGACCGACCGCCGTCGACGTCCACCAGCACCTGTGGCCGGAGGAGCTCGTGGACCGCCTGAGGGCGCGCACCCGGCCGCCGTACCTCCGCGGCTGGACGCTGCACACCCGCGCGGAGCCGGCGTACGACGTCGAGCCGGCCGACCACGACCCGCGACGGCGCGTCGAGCTCGACCACGCCGCGGGCGTCGGCCTGGCCTGCGTGTCGCTGAGCGCGCCCCTGGGCATCGAGAACCTCGTCCGCCCCGAGGCCGGCGCGCTGCTCGCGGCCTGGCACGACGGCGCCCGGCGGCTGCCCGACCACTTCGCGCCGTGGGCGTCGGTGCCGATGGTCGACCCCGACCTCGACGGGCTGGCCGCGCTGCTGGCCGACCGCTTCGTCGGGGTGCAGCTGCCCGCGACCGACCTGGCCTCGCCGGCGGCGTGGGAGCGCGCCGGCGACGTGCTGCGGGTCGCCGAGCGGGCCGGCAAGCCGGTGTTCGTGCATCCCGGCCCCGAGCCGGTCCGCCCGCTGGCCGGGCGGCTGCCGGGCTGGTTGGCGCCGGTGGTCGGCTACGTCACCCAGCTCCAGGCCGCCTGGTGGGCCTGGCACGCGCTCGGCGGCCGCGACCTGTTCCCGTCGCTGCGCGTGCTGTTCGCGGCCGGGGCGGGGCTCGCGCCCGTCCACCACGAGCGGCACGCGCGCGCGGCGGCGGCGTCCCGCCCGGATCGATCCGGACGTGTTCGTCGAGACGTCGTCGTACGGACCGCAGGCGCTCGACGCGCTGGTGCGGGTCCTCGGCGTCGACGTCCTCGTGCTCGGCAGCGACCGGCCGTACGGCGTCCCGCTCGAGCGGCTGCTCGGCGACGCGGCGACCCACGCGATCCGGGTGGCGAACCCGGCGCGGGTCCTGCACGGCGCGGCCGTCCCGGCGCAGCAGGGGGTGGGGGCATGGGCGCGGGCCAGCTGAGCGACGTGACCCTGCCCGCCGACCGGGCGGTCGACCTACGCCCCCGACGCGGGACGGCTCCGCCTCGACGCCCTGCCGGGCCGCGACCTCGACCCGGAGGAGCTGCGCGGCCTCGTCGCGACGATCGCGTCCGACCCCGGCTCGTGGGCGCACCTGGTCGGCTTCGACGCCGACCGAGCGGGTCTACGCCTCGCTGCACCGCGACGCGCACGTCGACGTGTGGCTGCTGTGCTGGACGCCGGAGAACGACACCGGCTGGCACGACCACGACATCTCCTCGGGGGCGGTGGCCGTGGTCGCCGGCGAGCTCGTCGAGAACAACCTCTCCGTGGCGACCGGGGGAGTGCGAGACCCGGATCGGCGCCGGGCGGGCGTTCTCGTTCGGGCCCGAGCACATCCACCGGCTCAACGGCGCGGTGGCCGGGTCGGTCTCCGTGCACGCCTACAGCCCGCCGCTGTGGCGGATGGGGCAGTACGCCGTCAGCGACGCCGGCGTGCTGCGCCGGGTGTCGGTGTCCTACGCCGACGAGCTGCGGCCGCTGGACTGAGAGGTGCCCGGCCCGCGTCCGCGTCGGCCGGTGCGAGGTCGTCGAGGGTGCGGGCCCGCAGCACGGGGTTGCCGGCCAGCCAGAGCACGCAGGACACGCCGCCCACCGCCGCCACCCACAGCGTCGCCTGCAGTCCGATCGTGGCGCTCAGAACGCCGCCCGTGAGCGCGCCCACCGGTCGGACGCCGTAGTTCACGGCCGAGAACGCCCCGGAGACGCGGGCCCGGACCTCGTGCGGGATCACGGTCGCCATCACCGAGTTCAGCGTGACGTCGAACCACATCACGCCCACGGCCGCGACGAGCTCGGACGCGGCGAGCACCGCCGCCCGCACCCACACCGGTCCGGCGGCGAGCGTGACCACGGCGATCGACGCCGGGAAGATGATGCCGCCCAGCACGACGGTCCGCCCGAGACCGGCGTGCCGCGACATCCACGGCGCCGTCGCGGCACCGGCCAGCCCGCCGACGGCGCCGAGGCCGAGCGAGAGGCCGATGAGCCCCGAGGACAGGTGCAGCTCGCGGCTGGCGTAGACGATCACCAGCGCCGACGCCCCGATGAACGTGAAGTAGTTCGCCGTCGTGCAGCAGCCCAGCACCCCGCGCAGCACCGGGTGGGCCAGCGTGAAGCGCAGCCCGGCTCCGGCGTCGTGCAGCAGCCGTCGCGCGGTGCCCGTCTCCGGTGCGCCCGGATCCGGGGCGGCGGGGGTCGGCGGCGGCAGCGGCGGGCGCACGCGCGAGAGGAGCAGCGCCGAGGCGAGGAACGACACCACGTCGACGACCAGCGCCACGGGCGCGCTCAGCCACTGCACGAGCCCGCCCCCGAGCGCCGGCCCGGCGACGTACGACGCGGAGCGGCTGCCGCTCAGTGCGCTGTTCGCGGAGAGGTACTCCGAGCGCGGGACGAGCTGGACGAAGAACGCCGGGTAGGTCACATTGAACACCGCGGCGGCGGCGCCGGTGAGCAGGGCCACGAGGTAGAGCTGGGCCAGGCTCAGCGCGTCGGCGGCGAACGCGATCGGCAGCGTGACGAGCAGCAGCGCCCGGACGAGGTCGGCCGCGACGAGGATCCGCCTCTTGTGCGGCTGCCCGTCGATCCACGCGCCGAGGAGGATCGAGCCGAGGTTCGGCAGCCAGATCAGCGCGGTCAGCACCGACACCTCGCCCGCGCTCGCGTCGAGCACCAGGACGGCGATGAGCGGGAAGGCGATCTCGGAGACGCGGTCGCCGAGCTGGGAGACGGTGTGGGCGGCGAAGAACGAGCGGAAGGCCGGCTCCCGCAGCACGCTCACGACTCGTCCGAGGGAAGCGTGTAGCGGAGCAGCCGCACCCGCCGGGTCCCCTCGGGCCGGTCCGCGTCCGCGCGGGTGACGTACGGCGCGAGCAGCCGCTCGATCTCCTCGTTGACCCGCTCGAGCTCCTCGAGCGTGACCCGCAGGCCGGTGTTCGCGACGCCCGCCTCGCGCCGCCAGCCGCCCTCGAGCGCGGGCAGCGTCCGCTCGGCCCAGCGCGCGACCAGGTCGGCGCACTGCGCGAGCATCGCCGCGCTCAGCACCTCCGAGGCCAGCCGTCCCTCCTCGTCGTCGGCGAGCTCGAAGCGGATACCGCGCGCGGTGGCCTCCCAGTACCTCTTGCGCCGGTCCGCCGGGCCGGCCGTGCTGTCGCGGACCAGGTCGAAGCCGGCCAGGTGCCGCAGGTGCCAGCTGGTCACCGACGGGCTCGCCCCGACGTGCGCGGACAGCTCGGTCGCGGTCGCGGGACCGTGACCCTGCAGCCGCGAGAGGATGGCCAGGCGGACCGGGTGCGAGAGGGCCCGCAGAGCGCGGGGGTCGCTGAGCTCCTGGTCGCCGAAGAGGTTCGTGCCGGACCCGAGAGACATCTCTCGAAAGTAGTCTCTCAGATTCGGCGGGTCAAGGGTGTGGACACGTGGACACACAGTCCCGGGCGTGGCTCGCGGTGTGGTCCCATGTGCCTTGTGCAGAGCCCCGAACCCGACCGCCGCCACCTCCCCCTCGACGTCTCCGGGCTCCCGGTGCGACCCGTCCGGCCTCCCGCCGGCGCGCCCAACGTGCTCGTCGTGGTCGTCGACGACATGGGCTTCGGCGCGTCCTCGGCCTACGGCGGACCCTGCGTGATGCCCACCGCGGAGCGCCTGGCGGGCGGCGGGCTGCGCTACAGCCGGTTCCACGTCACGGCGCTGTGCTCGCCGACCCGCCAGGCGCTGATGACCGGCCGCAACCACCACTCCGTGGGGATGGGCGTCACCACCGAGATGGCGACCGCGCACCCCGGCTACAGCGGCTACCGGCCGGCCAGCGCCGCGCACGCTCGCCCAGATCCTCGGCGGCAACGGCTACAGCACCGCCGCCTTCGGCAAGTGGCACCAGACGCCGCCGGCGGAGGTCACCGCGTCCGGGCCGTTCAACCGCTGGCCGACCGGCGAGGGCTTCGACAGGTTCTACGGCTTCATGGGCGCCGAGATGAACCACTGGTACCCCCAGCTCTACGACGGCACCACGCCCGTCGAGCCCGAGCGCCTCCCGGAGGACGGCTACCACCTCTCCGAGGACCTCGTCGACCAGGCGATCGACTGGGTGCGCACCCAGCAGTCGCTGACCCCCGACAAGCCCTTCTTCGGCTACCTCGCGCTCGGTGCCACGCACGCGCCGTTCCACGTCGGCCCGGAGTGGATCGAGAGGTACGCCGGCCGCTTCGACGCCGGCTGGGACGCGCAGCGCGAGGAGACCCTGGCCCGGCAGAAGGAGCTCGGGGTCGTGCCCGCCGACGCCGAGCTCGCGCCCTGGGCCGAGGGCGTGCCGCACTGGGACGAGCTGACCCCTGCGGCGCGGCGCGTGGCCGCGCGACTGATGGAGACCTACGCCGGCTTCGCCGAGCACGCCGACGCGCAGGTGGGCCGGCTCGTCGACGCGCTCGAGGGGCTCGGCGTGCTCGACGACACGCTCGTGGTCTACCTCCTCGGCGACAACGGCGCCTCGGGGGAGGGCGGACCCGAGGGCACGATCCGCGAGCACCTCGTCGGCCACGGCTTCGCCGACGACGTCGAGTCGATGGAGGCGTCGATCGACGAGATCGGCTCGCCGACGACGTACGCGATCTATCCCGTGGGCTGGGCGCTGGCGATGAACACGCCGTACCAGTGGACCAAGCAGGTCGCCTCGCACTTCGGCGGCATCCGCGACGGGATGGTCGTGCACTGGCCCGCCGGCATCGAGGGCCGCGGCGAGGTGCGCAACCAGTTCCACCACGTCATCGACCTGCTGCCCACGATCCTGGAGGCGGCCGGGATGCCGGTGCCCGAGACGGTCGACGGGGTCGGCCAGCAGCCGCTGGAGGGGACGTCGATGCGCGTACTCCTTCGACGACCCCGACGCCGCCGAGCGGCACACCACGCAGTACTTCGAGATGGTCGGCAACCGCGGGATCTACCACGAGGGCTGGACGGCGGTGACCCGGCACGGCGACGCCGTGGCTGATGACCGAGGACCCGCGGCCGTTCGACCAGGACGGTGGGAGCTCTACGACACCCGCGCCGACTGGACGCAGGCCCGCGACCTCGCCGACGACGATCCCGAGCGGCTGCCGGAGCTGCGCGAGCGCTGTTCGACGTGGAGGCCGGCAAGCACCAGGTGTTCCCGCTCGACGACCGTGTCACCGAGCGGGAGAACCCCGCAGCTCGCCGGGACGCATCGACCTGCACCACGGCCGCACCCGCTGACCTTCGGGCCCGGCGCCGGGCGGCTGACCGAGGAGGCCGCACCCAACGTCAAGAACCGCTCGCACACGGTCACCGTCGCAGGTCACTGTCGCCGAGCAGGACGACGGTCACCGGCGTGCTGGTCGCCCAGGGCGGACGCTTCGGCGGCTGGTCGCTTCTACTGTCGACGGGCGTGCCTCAGCTACGCCTACAACTGCTACGGCCGCGACCTGACCACCCTGCGCGGCGACCAGCCGGTCACCGGCCGGCGACCACGAGCGTCCAGGTGGTCTTCGCGTACGACGGCGGCGCGCCCGGCGCGGCGGCGCCGGCATCGAGCTGCGCGTCGACGGGGCGAGCGTGGCCACCGGCCGCGTCGAGGCCACCACGGCGTACTACTTCAGCCTTCGACGAGACCTTCAACGTCGGCGTCGACCGCGGCACCCCGGTGACCGACGACTACCCGCCCGTCCGCAACGACTTCACCGGCGCCATCCGCGAGGTCCGCGTCGACCTCGGCCCGCAGACCCACCTCGACGAGGACGCCACCCGCACCGTCGCCCTCAAGACCGCCGACTGACCTGCTCGGCGCAGTGGCGCGGGTTCAGCCGCCGGGGGAGAGGGTGAGGGCGGCGTCGCGGCAGAGGGTGCCCAGCGCGTCGAAGCGCGAGTCGTCGACGCGGATCGCGGGGCCCCAGACGCTGAGGACGGCGACCGGACGGCTGCGGGCGTCGAGGACCGGGGACGAGACGCCCCAGGCCGCCGAGTCGTACTCGCCGCGGCAGACGGCCCAGCCGTGCGAGCGCGACCTCGGCGAGCTCGTCGAGCAGCGCGGCGGGGTCGGTCACGGTCGTGTCGGTGTAGCGGCGCAGGGCCGTCGCGGTCAGGCGGCGTACGACGTCCGGGTCGCCGAACGCCAGCAGCGCCTTGCCGGTCGACGTCGCGTGCAGGGGGACCGTGCGGCCGCGCCAGGTCGCGGAGACGATCGCGCTCGGGGCGACCTCGTCGACGTAGGTCAGCCCGACCCCGTCGGGGACCGCGAGCGACGCGGTCTCGCCGGTCTGCAGGCTGAGCCGCTCCAGGACGGCGTGCGCGGCCTGCAGACCGCGTCGGTGCCGACGGTCCGGGCGATCTCGACCAGCGCCATGCCG
This sequence comes from uncultured Actinomycetota bacterium, assembly GCA_963781745.1. Classification (GTDB taxonomy): domain Bacteria; phylum Actinomycetota; class Actinomycetes; order Propionibacteriales; family Nocardioidaceae; genus Nocardioides_B. The sequence goes on from CAWAHH010000005.1 coordinate 259,235, forward strand.
ACCGCCCAGCGACCCGTCGAGCGGTCGCAGGTGACGACGCCGTGCGTCTCGAGGGTGCTGCAGGATCCGCCAGGCCGTGGCGCGGTTGAGGCCGCAGGACTCGGCCAGCATCGCAGCCGAGGTGTCGGCGTCCTTCGCGTCCGCGACGGCCCGCAGGAGCATCATGGCGCGGTCCACCGACTGGACGCGCGAGCCGCGGGCGGGCCCGGCGGCGGCCTTCGGCGCGAGGGACGAATGTTGCATCGCTCGTTCCAATCCGCCTGCAGTGCTTGACGCGTGGAATCGGGCCACCCCTATGTTCGCATCTTCAAACGGAGGAGTTCGTATGGCGAACGACCACGTCCATCCGGTGCTGACCCGCGGATCTCTCGCCGGCAGCTCTTCCAGCTACTCGGGCCTGGCTGTCGCGGCCGTGGCCGGGTCCAACCTCCTCGCCGCGTGCGGCGGCGGCGACGACGGCGGTGGCGGGGGCGGAGGCGGCGCGCAGAAGACCGGCGGCGTCCTGATCCACGGCGCGACCGGCGGCAGCAGCAAGGACACGCTCGACCCGCACCGTCCGGTGACGAACCCCGACATCGCCCGCTGCTTCAACCTCTACGAGCCGCTGCTGATCTGGGACAACGACTACCGCATCGCCCCCGGCGGTCGCCGAGTCGGTCGAGCCGTCGACGGACGCGAAGACCTGGACGATCAAGCTGCGCAAGGGCGTCACCTTCCACAACGGCAAGGACGTCACCCCCGAGGACGTGCTGTTCACCCTCAACCGGGTGGCCGACCCCAAGGCCCCGACCTCCGCGGGCGGCACGCTCGTCGACGATCCTCGACTTCGACGCCACCAAGAAGGTCGACGCCAGCACGGTGGTGATCAAGCTCAAGACGCCGTACGCGCGTGCTGGACTACCTGCTCGCCGAGTACACCTTCGGCATCGTGCCGACCGACTACGACCCGAAGAACCCGGTCGGCACCGGCGGCCTTCAAGTACAAGTCGTTCACGCCCGGCAAGAACAGCGTCTTCGAGAAGTACGCCGACTACTGGGGCGACAAGGCGTTCGTCGACGAGCTGCAGATCCAGGACTTCCCCGACCCCGCCGCGCAGGTCAACGCGCTGCAGGCCGGCCAGGTGCAGACGATCGACAACCTGCCCTACAACCTGATCGACAGCCTCAAGGGGCAGGGCGGCCAGATCCTGGAGTCCAAGTCCGGAGCCTGGGTGCCGTTCACGATGCGCGTCGACTCGGCGCCGTTCTCCGACGTGCGGGTCCGGCAGGCCATGCGACTGATCTGCGACCGGCAGCAGATGATCGACAACGGCCTGAGCGGCTACGGCCGCATCGGCAACGACATGTACGCGCCCTTCGACGTGGCCTACGCCAAGGACCTGCCCCAGCGCGAGCAGGACATCGACCAGGCCAAGTCGCTGCTCAAGGCCGCCGGGCAGGAGGGCCTGCAGGTCCAGCTCTTCACCGGTGACGACATCGGGTCCGTCGCACCGGCCACCGCCTCGCTGTTCGTGGAGCAGGCCAAGAAGGCCGGCGTCGACGTGAAGGTCATCAAGAAGAACCCCTTCTACGGCGACGACTACCTCTCCTACCCGTTCGCGCAGGACTTCTGGAACACGCGCCTCTACCTCCCTCAGGCAGCGGTCTGCGCGCTCAAGGGCGGCACCTACAACGAGACGCACTTCGACAACTCGAAGTTCGCCGGGCTCATCGCCGCCGCCCAGAAGGAGACGGACGAGGCCAGGCGCAACACCCTCCTGCACGACGCGCAGGAGATCGAGTACAACGAGGGCGGCTACATCATCTGGGGCTTCCGCAACCAGATCGACGGCCTCTCGAGCAAGGTGCAGGGACTCAAGTCGAGCGTCTACCAGCCACTGGGCTCCTACAACTTCAAGACGGCATCGGTCTGATCCGATGACGGACGTCGCAACGCTCCCCGAACCCCTGGCGGACGTTGCGCCGCCGCGGGGGCAGCACGGTGCCGTCGCGTGGGCGAACTGGCTGGTACGTCGCATCGGCCTCGCGCTGCTCACGCTCTGGCTGGTCTCGGTGCTGGTGTTCATCGCCACGACGTCGCTGGGCGACCCGGTCCGCGCCATCCTCGGCAAGGACTTCGGGTCGGACAAGGCCCGGGTCGCCGAGCTGACGGCCCAGCTCAACCTGGACGAGTCGCTGCCGGTGCGCTACCTGCACTGGCTCGGCGGGCTGTTCCAGGGGGACCTGGGCACGTCGATCGCCGGCAGCCGACCGGTCTCCGAGCTGATCAGCAGCAACGTGGTCAACACCCTGGTGCTGGTCGTCGTCGCCGCGATCGTGATGATCCCGGTGGCCTTCATCATCGCGATGGTGTCGGCGAACTACCGGCGCCGCCGCGGCGACACGATCATCCAGACCATCCTGCTGACCCTGGCGGGCCTGCCGGAGTTCGCGATCGGCATCCTGCTGGTCGCCCTGTTCTCGACAACCGTCTTCCACTGGTTCCCCGCGGTCACGCTGGTCTCGCCGACCGGGCACCCGTGGGACGAGCCGAAGTCGATGGTCCTCCCGGTGCTCACGCTCGTGCTCGCCGTCGCGCCGTACGTCTCCCGCATCGTGCGCGCCACGCTGCTCGAGGTGCTCGACAGCGACTACGTCGAGCTCGCGCGGCTCAAGGGGATCCCGGAGCGGGTCGTGATGCGCAAGCACGCGCTGCTCAACGCGATCGTGCCCGGCATCCAGGTCATCGCGCTGCAGCTGGCCTGGCTCGCCGGCGGCGTCGTGCTGGTCGAGACGCTGTTCAACTACCCCGGCGTCGGGGCGCAGCTCGTCGACTCGGTGGCCAACCACGACGTCCCGATGGTGCAGGCGCTGAGCATGATCATCGCGGGCGTGTACGTCGTGGTGAACCTCGTCGCCGACCTCATCTCGATCCTCCTCACCCCCCGAGCACGGACGGCGATCAGCTCATGAGCGCGACGACGAGCACCACCACGGCACCTGCGCCGGCGAAGCGTCGCACCCCCGCGTGGCTGCGCCAGAAGCGGCTGGTCACGGGTCTGGCCATCACGCTGCTGGTGATGCTGTTCGCGCTGCTCGGGCCGCTGGTCTCGCCGCACGGCGAGAACGAGGTGGTCGGCGCGCCGTTCGCCAAGAACGTGGGCACCTTCGGCACCGACTACCTCGGGCAGGACGTGCTCTCGCGGCTCATGCACGGCGGCACGACGATCCTGTTCATCGCGCTCTTCGGCACCCTGCTCGGCATGGTGCTCGGCATCCTGATCGGCGTGATCGCGGCGTATGCCGGCGGGTGGTGGGACGAGGTGATCATGCGCCTCAACGACGTCACCCTGGCCTTCCCGCAGATCCTGCTCGCCCTGGTCGTGCTGACGGCCGTCGCCCAGCCCCGCGCCTGGATGATCATCATCCTGGTGGGCGTCTCGCACGCCCCCCGCGTGGCGCGGGTGGCGCGCGGCGTCGCGCTCGGCATCGTCTCGCGCGACTTCGTGCACTCCGCCGAGGCGCTGGGCGAGCGTCGCCTCCGGGTGATCCTCGCCGAGGTGCTGCCCAACATGAGCGCCCCGCTGCTCGCCGAGGCCGGCCTGCGGCTGACGTTCTCCATCGGCATGGTCTCCGCGCTGGGCTTCCTCGGCTTCACCACCGACCCGGGAGCCGCCAACTGGGGCGTGATGATCCGCGAGAACAGGCTGGCGATGTCGACCCAGCCGTGGGCGGTGATCGGGCCGGTGGTCCTCATCGGCCTGTTCACCATCGGCACGAACCTGCTGGCCGACGGGATCGCCCAGCTCGCCCAGAGAGGTGAGGACTGATGAGCGCGACCACCCCCGACGCGACCGAGGCGGGCACCGATGTGCTCGGGTCCGGCATCACCATCGACGACCTGCGGATCGCGCTGCCGGCCCGCGGGGGCGTCGACGTCGTCGACGACCTGCACCTCGTGCTGCGGCCCGGCGAGGTCGTCGGCCTGGTGGGGGAGTCCGGCAGCGGCAAGACCACCGTCGGCACCTCCCTGCTCGGCTACACCCGTGCCGGCGCGGTCATCGACCACGGCAGGGTGCTGTTCCAGGACAAGGACGTGCTGGCCCTGCCCTGGCAGCAGGTCCGCCAGCTGCGCGGCGAGGAGATCGCCTACGTCCCGCAGGACCCGGCCGCGGCGCTCAACCCCAGCATCCGCATCGGCAAGCAGATCGTCGAGCTCCTCGAGCTGCGCGGCATCGGCACCGCAGAGTCGCGTCTCCAGGGCGCCCGCGACGGGCTCGCCGAGGTCGGCCTGCCCAACGACGACGAGTTCCTGCGCCGCTACTCCCACCAGCTCTCCGGCGGCCAGGTGCAGCGCGTCGCGCTGGCGATGGCGTTCCTGCCGCGGCCCAAGGTGCTCGTCCTCGACGAGCCCACCACCGGGCTCGACGTGACCACCCAGGGCATGGTCCTCACGACGATGGGCGAGCTGTGCCGCGCGCACGGCGTCGCGGCCCTCTACATCACCCACGACCTCGCGGTGGTCGCCAACATCGCCGACCGCGTCGCCGTCATGTACGCCGGCCAGGTGGTCGAGCTCGGGCCGCGCGAGACGATCTTCAAGCACCCGACCCACCCCTACACCCGCGCCCTGCTCGACTCCATCCCGCACCTGAGCCAGGCCCGCGCGCTGTCCGGCATCCCCGGGCGCACGCCGGCTCCCGGGGCCCGTCCCGACGGCTGCCGCTTCCACGACCGCTGCTCGTTCGCGGTCGAGGAGTGCGCCGCCGACGTGCCGCCCCTCGCGCGGGTCGGCACCGAGCACGACGTGCGCTGCATCCGTGCCGGCGAGATCGGCACGTGGGACATCTCGCGGGGCACCGTCCCGGACACGTACCCCGACGTCGCTCGCGACGTGATCATCGACATCGCCGACCTCGAGGTCTTCTACGGCCGCAAGCGGGTCGTGCACGGCGTCACGCTTCGACGTCGGCAAGGCCGAGGTGGTCGCGCTGGTCGGCGAGTCCGGCAGCGGCAAGACGACCATCTCGCGGTGCGTGGGCGGCCTGCACAAGGAGTGGACCGGCCGGATCGCCTTCGAGGGCAACCAGCTCGGCAAGGGTTCCCGCAAGCGCAGCGCCGTGGACCGCAAGCGGATCCAGTACATCTTCCAGAACCCCTACCTCTCGCTGAACCCCCGCCTGACCATCGAGCAGATCGTCAAGCGGCCCATGGAGCTGTTCGGCATCGCGTCCGGCAAGGGCGCCACCGACCGCGTGGTCGAGCTGCTCGACCAGGTGGCGCTCGGGCCGGCGGTGCTGCACTACCAGGCCAACCGGCTCTCCGGCGGCGAGCGGCAGCGGGTCGCCATCGCCCGGGCGCTGGCCGCCGAGCCCGACATGCTGGTCTGCGACGAGATCACCTCCGCGCTCGACGTGTCCGTGCAGGGGTCGATCGTGGCCCTGCTGGAGGACCTGCGGAAGTCGCGCGGGATCAGCATGCTGTTCGTGACCCACAACCTCGCCCTGGTCCGCTCCATCGCCGACCGCGTGCAGATCCTCAACGGCGGTCGCGTCGTCGAGTCGGGCTCGGTCGTCGAGGTCATGGACGACCCGCAGGAGGAGTACACCCAGCGCCTGCTCGCGAACAGCCCGCGCATCGACTGATGACCACCCGCACCGCCTCGCGGCTCGCGGGGCTGCAGCTGGTCAACCCCGACCGCCAGGAGCCCGCCGGCCACTGGCACCACGACCGCGTGCCCGCGGCGCGACCCGACCCGCTGCCGGTCGCGCCGCGCCCGCTCGACGTCGCCGTCGCCGGCGCCGGCCGGATGCGCGACCTGCCGGCCTGGCTGGCCGAGACGCACGGCACCTCCCTGGTCGTCGTCGACAGCGGCGTCGTCGTGCACGAGTGGTACGCCGCCGGGCTCGGCGCCGACGACCTGTTCCTGGGTGCGTCGATGACCAAGTCGGCGCTGGCGCACCTCGTCGGCCTCGCCGTCGGCGCCGGCGCGCTGGCCCTGACGACCGGGTCGCCGCGCACGTGCCCGAGCTGGCCGGCACCGGCTACGACGGCTGCACGGTGCTCGACCTGCTCACGATGACCAGCGGCGCCGACTGGGTCGAGGACCACCGCGACCCCGACAGCCCCGCCAGCCGCCTGCTCGCCTGCTTCGGCGCCGGCACCGGCGGCTCGCGCGACCTGCTGCGCTCGGTCGGCCCCCGGCCGCCCCGGCACGCGGTACGAGTACTCCACCGCCGACTCCCAGGTCCTCGACTGGGTGCGCGAGCGGGCCACCGGGACGCCGTACGTCGAGGCGCTCGGCGGGCTCTGGGCGACGCTGGGCTGCACGTCCGACGCGCTGGTCGCCACCGACGCGCCCGGCGGCACGGCGCTCGCCGGCGGCGGCCTGGCCGCGACCGCGCGCGACTGGGCCCGGGTCGGCCTGCTCGCAGGTCGACGGCACGGTGCGCGGCGAGCGCGTGCTGACCGGGGAGTGGGTCGAGCGCAGCGCCGCGCCGGCGCTGCCGTTCCTGGCACCCGGGCGGCTGCCGAGCAGCATCACCACCCACGCGGCTTCGGCTACCACTGGTGGCCGCTGGACGCCGCGGCCGCCGGGTCACCGCCGACGGCAGCCGCGGCCAGTTCGCCTACGTCGACCGGGACTCGGGGTCGTCGTCGTCAAGACCTCGCAGTGGCCCTACGACGACTGGCTGGCCGACCGCCAGCTGCGCGACCTCAGCTACCTCGGTCTGCCGGGGTGGCCCGAGCAGCAGCCCACGCACGACCAGCAACCCAGCAGGAGGCCAGGACCATGAACCGCAAGGTCATCATCACCTGCGCGCTGACCGGCGCCGGCGACACCGTCGGGCAGGTCCGAGCACGTGCCCGTCACCCCCGAGCAGATCGCCGAGTCCGGCATCGCCGCGGCCCGTGCCGGCGCGACGATCGTGCACATCCACGTGCGCGATCCCGCAGACCGGGCAAGGGCTCGCGCGAGGTCGCGCTCTACCGCGAGGTCGTCGAGCGGATCCGGGCCAGCGACGTCGACGTCATCATCAACACGACCGCCGGGCATGGGCGGCGACCTCATGCTCGACCCGCAGAACCCGACGCACGTTCGTCGAGGGCACCGACCTGGTCAGCGGCGTCGAGCGGCTCGCGCACGTCGAGGAGCTGCTGCCCGACATCTGCACGCTCGACTGCGGCAGCCTCAACTTCGGCGAGGGCAGCCTGGTCTACGTCAGCACCCCGGACATGCTGCGCGAGGGCGCCAAGCGCATCCAGGAGCTCGGCGTGCGCTGCGAGATGGAGATCTTCGACACCGGGCACCTGTGGTTCGCCAGCCAGCTCGTCGAGGAGGGCCTGATCGACGCCCCGGCGATGTTCCAGCTCTGCATGGACATCCCGTACGGCGCGCCCGCCGACCCGGCCCTGCTGGCGGCGATGGTCGACCAGCTGCCCGAGGGCGCGCGTGTGGGCGTCGTTCGCGCTCGGCCGGATGCAGATGCCGTGGGTGGCGCAGTCGGTGCTGCTCGGCGGGCACGTGCGGGTCGGCCTGGAGGACAACCTCTACCTCTGCCGCGGGCGTCAAGGCCACCAACGCGCAGCTGGTCGAGCGCGCCCGGACCATCGTCGAGGCGATGGGCGCCGAGGTCGCCACGCCCGACGAGGCCCGCGAGATCCTGCGCCTGAAGCCGAGGTCCTGAGGTGCCCGCGTGGTCCCGGCACGCGTCGCCCCCGAGGCCGTCCGCACCGTCGCCTGCGTCGGGGCCGGCGTCATCGGCGGCGGCTGGGTGGCCTACTTCCTGGCCCGCGGCTACGACGTGGTCGCCTGGGACCCGGCGCCCGACGCCGAGCCGCGGCTGCGCCACCTCGTCGACGCCGCCTGGCCGGCGCTGACCGAGCTCGGGCTGCGCCGAGGGCGCCGAGCCGCGACCGGCTGCGCGTCGAGCCCGACCTCGCCGCCGCGGTGGCCGACGCCGACTTCGTGCAGGAGAGCGCGCCGGAGGACCTCGACCTCAAGGTCCGGCTGCTGGCCGACATCGACGCCGTGACCGCCGCCGCACGTCGTCATCTCGTCCTCCACGTCGGGCTACGGGATGAGCGAGATGCAGGTCGAGTGCGCGCACGCCGCGCGCACCGTGGTCGGGCACCCGTTCAACCCGCCGTACCTGATCCCGCTGGTCGAGGTCGTCGGCGGCGCCGCGACCGCGCCCGAGGTGGTCGCGTGGACCTCCGACTTCTTCCGGCACGCCGGCAAGTCGGTCATCACGATGGACCGCGAGGTGCCCGGCTTCATCGCCAACCGGCTGCAGGAGGCGCTGTGGCGCGAGGCGCTGCACATGGTGGCGGCCGGCGAGGCGACCGTCGAGCAGATCGACCTGCTCGATCACCGACGGGCCCGGCCTGCGCTGGCCGGTCCAGGGGCCGATGCTGACCTTCCACCTCGCCGGCGGGCAGGGCGGGATGGCGCACATGCTCGACCACTTCGGGCCGTCGCTGCAGTCGCCCGTGGACCCGGCTGGTCGCGGCCGAGCTCACCCCCGAGCTGCGCGACGCGGTGGTCGACGGGCTGCGAGCGCGAGGCCGCGGGCCGCTCGATCGACGACCTGGTCGCCGAGCGCGACCGCGGGCGTCATCGCGCTGCTGCGGGCGCTGGGCCGCGCGTGACTGCCCGAGCCGGTCGTCTGGCGCGAGGCCGTCCGCGACGGAGTGGATCGACTACAACGGCCACCTCTCCGAGCCCTACTACGTGCTGGTGCTCGGGCACGCCACCGACGCGGTGATGGACGCACGTCGGCCTCGGCGCCGGCCTACCGCGCCGAGACGCGGCGGCTCGCTGTTCACCGTCGAGGCGCACGTGCGCTACCTCGACCAGGTCCCCGCCGGGCGCGCAGCTCGAGGTGCGCTCCTCGGTGATCGGCGCCACCGGCAAGCTGCTGTGGATCTGGCACGAGCTGTGGGCCGAGGACCGGCTGCGCGCCACCGAGGAGGTCCTCGGCGTGCACGTCGACATGGCCGCCGGCCGCTCCTCGCCGCTCCCGCCCGACGTCGTACGCCGGGTGGGCGAGGTGCTCGTCGAGCCGCCCGAGCACGCGGGCCGCCGCATCGCGCTGCCCCCCGGGTAGCCGCGCGCGCACGCCGACCGGAAGAGTGGCCGGCATGACCTTCCAGCTCACCGTGCTCTACCACCAGCCCGACGACCCGGCCGCCTTCGACGCCTACTACGAGTCGACGCACGCGCCGCTCGCGTCGGCCGTGCCCGGGCTCGTCTCCTACACCGCCGCGCACCCGGCGCCGAACCCCGACGGGACGCCGGCCGCGGAGTACCTCGTGGCGAACCTCGTCTTCGCCGACCGCAGGGCGTTCGCCGCCGGGATGGGCGGCCCCGAGGGCCAGGCCGCCGCCGCGGACGTCGGCAACTTCGCGTCGGGCGGCGTGACGATGCTGACCGGCGAGGTCACGACCTACGTCTAGTCGCGGTGCTTGGTGCGCGGCTTCTTGCGCTCCCCGGTGGGCCGGGCGGGCCCGGTGGGCCTGGTCGGTCCGTCGTCGGGGGTCAGCTCGATGAGCTTGCCCGAGATGCGGGTGCGGGCGAGCGCGGCCAGTGTCGCCTCCGGGAGCGAGGCCGGCAGCTCCACGAGCGAGTGGTCGCCGCGGATGTCGATGTGCCCGAAGTCGGCGCGGTCCAGGCCGCCCTCGTTGGCGATCGCGCCGACGATCTGGCGCGGCTCGACCTTGTGCCGCTTGCCGACCGCGATGCGGTACGTCGCCATGCGGCTACGTCGGAGCGCGCCCGGCGCGGGCCCTTGACGGCGCCTCGCGCCGCTGGGCCGGTCGTCCTGGTCGCGGCGGCGTCCCTTCTCGTGGTCCCAGGCGCCCTCGGCCTGCTCTCGCGCTGCCGTCGAACACCGGCGCGGCGGCGGCTCGGCCTCCGGCTCCATCAGCAGCGGCCGGTCGTCCTGGGTCAGCACGGCCAGCGCGGCGGCGATGTCGGCGGCGGGCACGTCGTGCTCGCTGCTCGTAGTCGGCGATCAGGTCGCGGTAGAACCCGACCTGGTCCGAGCTCGAGCGCCTCGGTGATCGCGTCGCGGAACCGGGCCACCCGGGTCTCGTTGACGTCGTCGACCGTGGGCAGCCGCATCGGGGTCAGCGGCTGGCGGGTGGCCCGCTCGATGGCCTTGAGCAGGTGCCGCTCGCGCGGGGTGATGAAGGAGATCGCGTCGCCGGCGCGGCCGGCGCGACCGGTGCGGCCGATGCGGTGCACGTAGGACTCGGTGTCGGTGGGGATGTCGAAGTTCACGACGTGCGAGATGCGCTCGACGTCGAGGCCGCGGGCGGCGACGTCGGTGGCCACCAGGATGTCGAGCTTGGCCGTCGCGCAGCTGGTTGATGGTGCGCTCGCGCTGGGCCTGCACGATGTCGCCGTTGATCGCCGCGGCGGAGAAGCCGCGGGCGCGCAGCCGCTCGGCGAGCTGCTCGGTGACCTGCTTGGTGCGGACGAACACGATCATGCCCTCGAAGTTCTCGACCTCGAGGATCCGGGTGAGGGCGTCGACCTTCTGCGGGTAGGACACCATCAGGTAGCGCTGGTTGGTGTTGGCCGACGTCGTGGTCTTGTTCTTGACGGTGATCTCGGCGGCGTCGGTGAGGTACTTCTTCGCGATCCGGCGGATCTGCGGCGGGCATCGTGGCCGAGAACAGCGCGACGTGCTTGTCCTCGGGGGTGTCGGCCAGGATCTTCTCGACGTCCTCGGCGAAGCCCATCTTGAGCATCTCGTCGGCCTCGTCGAGCACCAGGAAGCGCAGCTCGGACAGGTCGAGCGTGCCCTTCTCGAGGTGGTCCATGATCCGGCCCGGGGTGCCGACCACGACGTGCACGCCGCGGCGCAGGGCGGACAGCTGGACGCCGTACCCCTGGCCGCCGTAGATCGGCAGCACGTGCAGGCCCGGCAGGTGCGCGGCGTAGCGCTCGAAGGCCTCGGAGACCTGGAGGGCGAGCTCGCGGGTGGGGGCGAGCACCAGCGCCTGCGGGCGTCTTCTGCGCGCAGGTCGACCTGCGACAGGATCGGCACCGCGAACGCCGCGGTCTTGCCGGTGCCGGTCTGGGCGAGGCCCACGACGTGGCGGCCCGGCGAGCAGCGCCGGGATCGTCGCGGCCTGGATCGGCGACGGCGACTCGTAGCCGACGTCGGACGAGCGCACGCAGCACCCGCTTGTCGATCCCGAGGTCGGCGAAGGAGGCGGTCGGCTCCTCGCTGGTCTCGGACGGGTCGTCTGCGGGGGCACCCGACGAGCGTAGTGCCGGGGCGCCCGGCGGCGTCGCGCGGGGCGCTCAGCTGCCGCGCAGCCCCGGGAAGTCGTCGTCGCGCCACTCGAGGCTGGTGCCGTGGCCGGCGGCCAGCTCGTTCTCCCGGCCGCGCAGCTCGACCCGGCGGATCTTGCCGCTGATCGTCTTGGGCAGCTCGAAGAACTCGACCCGGCGCACGCGGAGGTAGGGAGCGAGGTGCTCGCGGGCGTACTTCAGGATCTCGTACGCCGTCTGCTCGGTCGGCTCGTAGCCGGGCGCGAGGGCGACGTACGCCTTGGGGACGGCGAGCCGGACCGGGTCGGGCGCGGGCACCACGGCGGCCTCCGCGACGGCGGGGTGCTCGATCAGCACGGACTCCAGCTCGAACGGGCTGATCTTGTAGTCGGAGGCCTTGAAGACGTCGTCGGTGCGCCCGACGTAGGTGATGTAGCCGTCCTCGTCGCGGCTCGCGACGTCGCCGGTGTGGTAGTAGCCGCCGGCCATCGCCTCGGCGTTGCGGTCGTCGTCGCCCTGGTAGCCGGTCATCAGTGACAGCGGGCGCCCGAGGTCGCCGGAGAGGTCCAGGCAGATCTCGCCCTCGCCCACGCCGTCGACGCGCGCGCCGGTCAGCGGGTCGACGAGCACCACGGGCAGCCCGGGCAGCGGCCGGCCCATCGAGCCTGGCTTGACCGGCGTGCCCGGGGTGTTGCCGACCTGCGCGCTGGTCTCGGTCTGCCCGTAGCCGTCGCGGATCGTCAGCCCCCACTGGCGCCTGACCTGCTCGATCACCTCCGGGTTCAGCGGCTCGCCGGCGCCGATGACCTCGCGCAGCGCGCCCGGCCCGCCGGAGAGGTCGGAGTTGATCAGCATCCGCCACACCGTCGGCGGCGCGCAGAACGACGTCACCTCGTGCTCGCGCAGCCGCGCGAGCAGCGCGCCCGCGTCGAAGCGCGTGTAGTTGTAGAGGAAGATCGTCGCCTCCGCGATCCACGGCGCGAAGAAGCAGCGACCAGGCGTGCTTGGCCCAGCCGGGCGAGGAGATGTTCAGGTGCACGTCGCCGGGGCGCAGGCCGAGCCAGTACATCGTGGCGAGGTGCCCGACCGGGTAGGACACCTGGGTGTGCTCGACGAGCTTGGGCCGCGAGGTCGTGCCGGAGGTGAAGTAGAGCAGCAGCCGGTCCGACGGTGCGGTGCCCGGGTGCTCGGCCGGGGGTACGTCGAGGGCGTACGCGTCGTGCAGCGGCCCAGCCCTCGGCCGACCCGACGCAGATCCGGCCGTAGTCGCCGGGGACGCTCGTCGAACTTGGCGGCGTCGGCGGGGTTGCAGACCACGAAGCGGCGCCGCCCCGCGCTCGATGCGGTCGACGAGGTCGGCCGGGCCCGACGGCCGTGGTGGTCGGCATGATCACCGCGCCGAGCTTCATGATCGCCAGCATCGACTCCCACAGCTCGACCTGGTTGCCGAGCATCACGACGACCGCGTCGCCGCGGCGGACGCCCTGGCGCGGCCAGCCACGCCGCGACCTGGTCGGAGCGCACGCGCCATCTCGTCGAAGGTGCGCTCGGTGCTGCTGCCGTCCTCCTCGACGATGACCAGCGCCGGCCTGTCGTTGCCGCGCGCGATCGCGTCGAACCAGTCGACCGCCCAGTTGAACCGCTCGCCGACGTCGGGCCAGGCGAACTCCGCGTGCGCACGGTCCGGGTCCTCGCGGCTGGGCGAGCAGCAGGTCGCGGGCGGCGCGGTAGGCCTCGGTCGCTGGCGTGGTCATCGGTCCTCCTGGGCGCGGGTCTCGTCGTACGCCCCGACTCTGTGGGAGCCGGCCCGCCGGCACAACCCCGCTCCCAGCCCCGGTCGGCCCGAAACTGGCCGATCCCGGCAGGCGGGCCTGTTTCTGGCCGATCCCCGAGGGTGGATGGCCGACATCCGTGCAGGAATCGGCCACTCCCGGGTGTCCGTGCGGGGAGCGGCCACAATCAGGCACGACGGCGTGCCGAGGTGAGAGCAGCGCTAGCGACGGGCCTCGAGACCCCCGGCCGCCACGGCGTACCGCTGCACGAAGCGCTGCAGGATCCGGGTCGGCTCGTGCACGTGGCTGGCGCGGGCCATCGCCTTGAGCGTGTCGGCGTCGTGCGGCTCGAAGTAGCCGGCGTGCTTGTAGACCTCGATGCGCGTGCACAGGCCGTGGATGTCGAGCTCGGGGTGGAACTGGGTCGCGTAGACGTTGCGGCCGACGCGGAACGCCTGGACCGGGCAGGCGGGGGACGAGGCCAGCCGGACGACGTGCGGCGGCAGGTCGTGCACGGCCTCCTTGTGGCCGACGAACGCGTCGAAGGAGGCGGGCAGGTCGCCGAGCAGGTCGTCGCGCGGCCCTCCGGGGTCAGGGTGACCAGGACGCGGCTGATCGGCTCGGCGTAGGTGCGGTCGACGGCGCCGCCCTGGTGGCTGCCGAGCACGCCGATGCCGTAGCACGCACCCAGGAAGGGGAAGTCGCGCGCGACCACCTCGTCGAGGAGGCCCGCGAGCTCGGCCTCGACGCGGCGCTGGACCGGCGACTTCGTGCCCTCGGGGTCGCTGGCGTTGAACGGGCCGCCGCCGAGCAGGATGCCCGACCAGTCGTCGAGGTCGACCGGGCCGAGCGGGCGGCGCTCGAGGCGCACCCGGTGCAGCAGCGACTCGTCCAGACCGGTGAACCCGAGGAAGGCGTCGTACTCGTTGTCGGCGGCGGCGTCCTCATCACGCGTGCCGAGGAGCAGGAACGGCTTCACGAGCCGACCCTACGACGCCCCGGGCGGGTAAAACCTTCAGGCTTCAACCCCTGGACCCATCACCTCGGCCCGCGACCGGCCGATGCTCCCTGTGCGTCATACCGTCGCGCCCCCGTCCGGCCGGTCGAATCACGTCGAGACCTGCCCCGGCTCCCCAGGAGTGTCCATGCCGTTCCTTCGCACCACCGCGGGCCGGGCCGCGGCCGTCACCGCCGCGCTCGCCGTCACCGGCGTCTTCGGCCTCTCGACCTCGGCGGTCGCGTCGCTGCGCGACTCCGACCACGACGGGATGCCGAACCGCTGGGAGACTGCGCACGGGCTCGACGCCCACCACGCCAACGCCAAGGGCGACCCCGACCACGACGGCCTGAAGAACCTCGGCGAGTTCAAGCACCGCTCGAAGCCGCACGACGAGGACACCGACAACGACGGTGACGACGACGGCGACGAGGTCCACGACGGCCGTGCGAGCACCGACGTGCGCGACGCCGACACCGACGGCGACGGCGTGCGCGACGGCGACGAGGACGCCGACCGCGACGGCGTCGACAACGAGGACGAGGACGACGCGACCGAGTCCTGCGTGGCCGACGACGATGACGCCGACGGCGACAGCCTCGACGACGAGGACGAGAACGACCACGGCACCAGCGCCCACGAGGCCGACTCCGACGGCGACGGTACGTCGGACGCCGACGAGGACTCCGACCACGACGACGTGCTCAACGGCGACGACGACTCCGACCACCACGGCGACCACGGCAGCGGCGACGACTGCCAGGACGACGGCGGCCACCACGGTGGTCACGGGGGCCACGGCTCCGACGACTGAGCCCCCGCCCGGGTCAGCCGGGACCGCCGGGATCAGCTCGGGCTGGTCACCGGGGCTGCGGTGGTCGGGTCCAGGAAGACGTGGCGCACCTCGGGGTAGCGCTCGCGGATCCGGCGCTCGGCGTCGTCCGCGACGCCCTCGAGGTCGCCGCCGCTGACAGCGTCGTCCACGTCGACCCGGGCGGCGACGAGCACGTCGTCCGGACCGAGCCGCATCGTGAGCAGCTCGACGACGACGTCGACGCCCGGCGTGGCGTTGATGACCTCGGTGAGGCCGTCGCGGACGTGGCCCGGCATCGCCTCGCCGATCAGGTTGTGCTTGCTCTGCGACCCCAGCGACACGGCGATGCCGACGAGCAGCACGCCGATCAGGATCGAGGCCACGCCGTCCCACATCCCCGAGCCGGTCACCGCGTGCAGGGTGATGCCGGCAGCCGCGAGCACGATCCCGACCATCGCGGCGGTGTCCTCGAAGGCGACCGTCTTCACGGTCGGGTCGGGCGTGCTGAACAGGTGCCGGAAGAAGCCGATGCGTCGCTCGCCCGCCTCACGCCGCAGCTGCAGCACGGCCTTGAGCCACGAGGACCCCTCGAAGACGAACGACACCCCCAGGACGACGTACGCGACGGTGAGCGCCTCCACCGGCTCGGGGTGCAGCAGCGAGTGGATGCCCTCGTAGACCGAGAAGCCGGCGCCGAGGACGAAGATCCCGACCGCCGCCAGCAGCGACCAGAAGTACCTCTCCATGCCGTAGCCGAACGGGTGCTGGGCGTCGGCGGGCTTGGCACTGCGCTTGAGGGCGGTCAGCAGGAACAGCTGGTTGACGGTGTCCGCGACCGAGTGCGCGCCCTCCGCGAGCATCGCCGAGGACCCGGTCAGCGCGCCCGCGACGATCTTGGCCACCGCGATCGCCAGGTTCGCCGCCCCGGCCAGCAGCACCGTGCCCAGCGAGCCGTCCTTCTCCTTCTCCGCCATGCACGGGGAGTGCCCGTCGGGTCGGGTGCGGAAACCACCCGCGTGCCCGGAAGTTGCATGATTCACACGTCAGGCGGAGCGCGCGCGGACCAGGGCGACCGCGAGCGTGCCGGCGTACCCGAGCGCGAGGGCGGCGAGGCCGGCCACGGCGAAGCCGGGCAGGGCGTCCCAGGGTCGCTGGCCGAAGGCCTGCAGCGCCAGTCCGGCGAGGCCGGTCACCACGCACGCGGCCATCGCCGTGACCAGGCGGCGTCGACGGGCCTCGGGCACGCCCGCGGCGGCGAGCACGACCGCCGGCAGGGTCAGCAGCACCATCCCGTGCACGCCGACCGCGTGCAGGAGCACCGAGGTCGCCGCCGTCGGTGTGCGGGCGGAGCAGGACGTACTCCTGGCCGACGGTCGCGGCGGTCGGACCCAGGTAGCCCTGCTGCGGCTCGGCGAACCCGGCCCCCACGCGGCCCTGGAACACGCCGCTCATGTTCGAGATCATCACGAAGCCGACGAGGCAGCCGGCCACGCAGCACGGCCACGCCCGCGCGGATCCCGAGCCGGACGCTGGCCGGCGCCGCGTCGCGGCGGACGCCGGTGAGCAGCACGACCAGCCCGGCGAGCAGCACGAACGCCAGCCCGCCGGCGCCGGCCCGCATCAGCGTGGCGTCGAACGGCGTGGAGAGGTTGTAGTGGCTCGGGACCCCGCGCCAGGCCTGGATGGCCATGATCGTGGTCTCGCCGAGCCCGAACGCCAGCACCGTCGCGGCGACGACCACCTCGCGACGCCGGCCCAGGCGGCAGCCAGCACGGCAGCGTCAGCGCGACCGACCAGCACAGCAGCCAGCTGGTCTCGGCGAAGGTGGCGGGCTTGCGCAGCGACACGGGCCCGGTGACGGCGCCGCCGGTGACGACGAGCGCGACCACGTGCACCACCATCACGACGAGCATCAGCCAGCCCGCGAGCCACAGCACCCGGGCGGTGGCGGTCCGGCGTGCCGACGCGGGGACGGGGACGTGTGCGAGGCCGCTGACGACCGCCATGGCTGCTCCTGACTCGAGATGGAAGTGGAGGAGGTGCCTCCGCTTTCACCGTGCCACCGGTCAGTGGGGCACGCAAGGGATCCGGAGGAAGTTTCTCCGGTTGTTGGTACGGTGACCGGGTGACGCCCCCCGACGGCCTCCGCGCGGACGCCCGCCGCAACCGCGCCCAGGTGCTCGCCGCCGCCCGCGAGGTGGTGGTCGAGCGCGGTGCGGGGGCGCCCCTGGAGGAGGTGGCCCGTCGCGCCGGGGTCGGCATCGGGACGCTCTACCGTCGCTTCGGCGACCGCGACGGTCTGCTGCGCGCGGTGGTGGTCGACGCGCTGGAGCGCTCGCGCCGGTCCGCCGAGCAGGCGCTCGCCGGTCTGGCGGGCGACGAGCCGGAGGGGGACGGCCTGGACGCGCTGGCGGCCTACATGCATGCCGTGCTCGACCTGCGGGTCTCGGTCGTGATCCCGCTGGTGCTGGACCGGCTCGACCTCGACGACGCGGTCACCGGGCCGGCCCGCGAGGCCTCGGCGGCCGCCGTCCAGGCGCTCGTGGACGCCGCGCACGCCGACGGCAGCCTGGCGCCGGCCGTGCGGTTCGGCGACGTCGGCACCCTGCTGGTGCGGCTGTCCCGCCCGCTGCCGGGGCCGGTCGACCGCCGCCTCGACGACGAGCTCGCGCACCGCCACCTCGACCTCGCGCTGGCGGGGCTGCGGCACGCCCCGGACGTGCTGGACCGGCCGGGTCCCGAGCGCCGCGACCTGGGTCGAGACGGCGCCGCCGCCCCGGGCGGGCCTCAGGCGAACATCAGGTAGGCGAACACCAGCGGCGGCACGAGCCCGCCGAGCAGCCAGGGCGAGAGCAGGCGGTGCTGGTGGATCAGCAGCGCCGCCACGAACGCGATCACCCCGAACGCCCCGGAGATCACCAGCAGCCCGATCCGGGCGTCCTGCGGGTCGGAGAAGTACGCCGCCAGGCCGACGCCCACGGACAGGTGCAGGATCGTCGTCGCGGCCAGCGTGGAGAGCACCCACTTCTGCACCCGTGCCCAGGCTCATCGCGTCGCGCCGCGTCGGCCTCGGCGCCCCCGGGGTCATCAGGTGCTTGCGGACCGCGGGAGGTCCGGACGGGCCGGAGGACATGACCTCAGGGTACGGCGGGCGGCGGGCCGTCGTACGCCGACGACGAGGGGTGGACCCCGGATGGACCGGGACGAGACGTAGCGTGGGCGGGTGAGCCGCAGGCCCCCCGGCAGTCCCTGGGACCCCCTCGAGCCGGATGAGCCGGACCCGGAGCCGGTCGGCGAGCCGTCGGCGGCGCGCAAGCGGGCCTACTTCTGGCTGATGGGCACCTGCATCGTGCTGATCCTGCTGGCCTGGAACGTCGTGAGGTTCTGGTCGGTGCCGGTCGCCGTGGCGATGAGCGTGGTGGCCGCGGTGATCCCGCCGGTGGCGGCGATCGTCGCGAACTGGGGCCGCGGGGGCTAGGCGCCAGCGCGGACTACTCGCCGGCGCCCGAGATCTTCTCGATCAGCGCGGTCGTGGAGATCGCCGGCGTGCGGGGGAGGTAGTGCACCTCGCAGATGTCGGCGAACTCGTCGAAGCGGCCCGTCCAGTCGTCGCCCATGACCAGGACGTCGGCGCCGTGCTCGAGGATGTAGTCGCGCTTGTGCTCGAGGCTCTCCTCGACGAACACCGCGTCGACGGGCTTGAGGGCGGCGACGATCTCGAGGCGCTCGTCCTGGGAGAAGACCGGCGCGCGGCCCTTCTTGCGCTCGTTGAGGGCGTCGGCGGAGACCCCGACGACGAGGCGGTCGCCGAGGGCGGCGGCCCGCTGGATCACGCGCAGGTGACCGACGTGGAAGACGTCGAAGGTCCCGAAGGTGATGACGGTCGTGGCCATGGCGGGATCCTGTCACAGGCCCCCGGCCGCACCGGATACAGTGTCGCCGGTGACCTTCTCGACCGGTACAGCCGGTGTCGCGGTGCAGACCGCCCGCAACGCCGTGCTGGCCACCTTCTTCCTCAACGGCTTCGCGTTCGCGAGCTGGGCCTCGCGCATCCCCTCGGTGCGCCACGCGCTCGACCTCGGCCCCGCCCGGCTCGGGCTGCTGCTGCTCGCGGTCTCCATCGGGTCGGTGCATCGCGCTGCCCACCTCGGGCCGCACGGTGCGCGCTTCGGCGCCCGGCGGGTCGTGCATCGTCGCCGCCCTGATCGAGGCGGCCGGCCTGCTGATGCGTCGCCCTCGGCGCCGGGGTGCTCGAGACCGTCCCGGTGACGGCGGCTCGGGCTGTTCCTGATCGGGCTCGGCACCGGCACCTGGGACGTCGCGATGAACGTCGAGGGCGCCGAGGTCGAGCGCCGGCTGAGCCGCTCGATCATGCCGCGCTTCCACGCCGCCTTCAGCCTCGGCACGGTCGCCGGGGCCGGCGTCGGCGCGGCCGTGACCTACCTCGGCATCGGGATCGACCTGCACGTCGCCGTGGTCGGCGTGCTCGTCGCGACGCTGGGCTTCGTGTCGGTGCGCGGCTTCCTGCCGACCGAGCAGCGACCACCACGAGCGGCCGCCGGCAGCGCGCTGAAGGCCTGGACCGAGCCGCGCACCCTCGCTGATCGGGCGTGATGGTGCTCGCGATGGCGCTGACCGAGGGGGTCGCGAACGACTGGCTGGCGCGTGGCGATGGTCGACGGGTACGACGCCCCGGCCTGGCTCGGCGCCGCGGCGTTCGCGCTCTTCGTCACCGCGATGACCGTCGGACGGGTCACGCGGCACGGTGCTGCTCGACGCCTCGGGCGGGTCCACGGTGCTCTGGGGCAGCATGGCCGTCGCCGCCGTCGGGGTGCTGCTGCGTGGTGCTCGGCGGGTCGCCGCTGCTGGTGGTGCTCGGCGATCGTGCTGTGGGGGCTGGGCGCCTCGCTGGGCTTCCCGGTCGGGATGAGCGCCGCCGCGGACGACCCGGCCCGCGCCGCCGCCCGGGTCAGCGTCGTGTCCACGATCGGCTACACCGCCTTCCTCGCCGGGCCGCCGCTGCTCGGCTTCCTCGGCAGCCACGTCGGCGTGCTGCACGCGCTCCTGGTGGTCTCGGTGGTCCTGGTGCCCTCGGCGTTCGCCGTGCCCGCCGCGCGCGAGACGCGGACGGCACCGAGCCTGACGGGCTCGAGCGGGCCGGGCGTAGGTTCGACGCCGATGAGCGCCGCCCTCAGCAGATCCTCACCGCCGACCCCGAGCTCGACGAGGAGCGCCGCCGCGGGCTGCGGCGGATGCGCACGCTGGCGGTCTCGCTGCTGCTCTTCGCGGCGCGTGGTCTACCTCGTCACGCTCGACCGGGACGGCTTCCTGGGGCTACGTCAACGCCGGCGCCGAGGCGTCGATGGTCGGCGCGATCGCGGACTGGTTCGCGGTGACCGCGCTGTTCAAGCACCCGCTGGGGCTGCCGATCCCGCACACCGCGCTGATCCCGCGGCGCAAGGAGGATGCTCGGGCCGCAGCCTGGAGGAGTTCGTGGGGGAGAACTTCCTGCAGGAGGAGATCATCCGCGAGCGGATCGGCGCCGCCGGCCCAGCCGGCCGGCTGGGCGGTGGCTGGCTCGCGAGGAGCGAACGCCCGGCGGGTCGTCGACGAGGCGGCCGGCGTGCTGCACATCGGGCTGTCCCGGGTCCGCGACGAGGACATGGTCGCGCTGGTCAGCGAGGCGCTGCTGCCCCGCGCTTCGTCGAGGAGCCGATCAGCCCGGTCGCGGGCAGCCTGCTCGAGGAGATCGTCCGCGACGGCGCCCACCACGGCCTGGTCGACCTGGTGCTCGACGAGGCGCACCGCTGGCTGGACCCAGAACGAGGAGACCTTCGCCGACATCGTCGGCGAGCGCGCGCCCTGGTGGTCCCCGCCGGCGGTCAACGACCGGGTCACCCACCGGATGCACCTCGAGCTGGTCGCCTGGATCGAGGACATCCGCCGGCGACCCCTACCACCACGCGCGGCGGCGCGCTCGACGGCGCTGCTCGCGCAGCTGGCCCAGGACCTGCTGCACGACGCCGACGACCCAGGCGCGGATGGAGCGGCTCAAGAGCCGGGTGCTGACCCACCCGCAGCTCGCTGGTGACCGCGACCTCGCTGTGGAACGCCTTCCGCCGCGCGCTGCTGGCGGCGCTCGACGACGCCGACGGGCCGCTGCGGTCGCGCGCGCCGGCAGGAGCTGCGCGGCTTCGGCGGCCGGCTGCGCAGGACGACGCGGAGCTGCGCGCCCGGCTCGACGCGCTGCGCCGCCGACCTCGCGGTGTTCGTCGTCGAGAGGTACGGCGACGAGCTGACCGCCGTGATCACGCCGACACGGTCGACCGCTGGGACGGCAAGGAGGCCGCGCGCCGGATCGAGCTGCACGTCGGGACGCGACCTGCAGTTCATCCGGATCAACGGCACCATCGTCGGCGGCCTGGTCGGCGTGCTGATCCACACCGTGAGCGTGCTGCTGTGCGTGCCTGACCATGCCGCCGGCAGACTGAGCGGCGATGCCGGGCGACCGCGGATCGTGCCCATCCGCGAGGGCGAGAACGATCCGGCTCGGCCAGCTCCTCAAGCTGGCCGACCTGGTCGACACCGGCGCCGACGCCAAGCCGCTGCTGAGCCAGGGACTGGTCGACGTCAACGGCGAGACCGAGACCCGGCGCGGCCGTCAGCTGTGCCGCGGCGACGTGGTCACCGTCGGCGGACGACCGTGCGCGTCGCCTGTCGCGCTGGACGGCCGGCGCGGCCGGTCGGACCTCCGCAGGTCAGCGGACGTCGACGAGGTCGACCACGAAGATCAGCGTCTCGCCGGGCTTGATGACGCCACCGGCGCCGCGGTCGCCGTACGCCGAGGTGCGGCGGGATGACCAGCTGGCGGCGGCCGCCGACCTTCATGCCCTGCGACGCCCTGGTCCCAGCCGGAGATGACCTGGCCGACGCCGAGGCGGAACGACAGCGGCTCGCCGCGGTTGTAGGAGGCGTCGAACTCCTCGCCGGTCGAGTGCGCGACGCCGACGTAGTGCACCAGCACCGTGCTTGCCGGCGGCGGCCTCGTCGCCGTCGCCCTCGGTGAGGTCGGTGACCTCCAGCTCGCTCGGCGGCGGGCCGTCCGGGGAAGTCGATCTCGGGCTTCTCGGGCGCTCACGCGGGCTCCTTCGTCGGGAGCTCGCCACCCTAGGCCGGTAGCCGGCCCGCGAGGCGTCGCGCGTCGGCCCGGCGTCAGGTCTGGCCCCTGGACGTAGGAGTCGAGCTGGTCGCGCTCGAACTCCAGCTCGCTCATCCGGTGCTTGACCACGTCGCCGATGCTGACGATGCCGGTCAGCCGGCCGTCGGCGACCACGGGGACGTGGCGGAACCGGCGCTCGGTCATCACCTTCATCAGCGTCGTTGACGCTGTCGTCGCCCGTGCAGGTCTGCACCTCGGCGGTCATGATCGCGGAGACCGGGGGCGTCGAGGACGTGCTCGTCCTCGTGCAGGCGGCGCACGACGTCGCGCTCGGAGACGATGCCGTCGACGCTGGTGCCGTCGGCGCTGACCACGAGCGCTCCGACGTTGTGCTCGGGCGAGCAGGGCTATCAGGTCGCGGACCGTGGCGTCCGGCGTGATCGTGACGACGTCTTGGCTCGCCTTGCCGGCGAGCACCTCACTGATGCGCATCGGCGTCCTCCACTCCTGGTACGACGGTGTGCTCCTCGAGGCTAGCCACAGACGGTGACTCGTCGCTGGCCGTACGGACCACGGTCCGGCTGCTGGAGATGGGCCGCAGACGACGTCGCGAGCCCTGCGACGCACTCGGCGCCCGAGGCGTCGACGCGCTGCGCCCGGCGCGGCCGCAGCCTGCTGATGATGGGCTGGCTCAGCGTCGTGCTCTGGCTCGACCGGGCCGGCGGGGGCGGCGGCCTGTGGCAGCAGCGGGGCCTCGGGCTGCTCACCTGGGTGGTGCTGCTGGTCGCGCTGACCCGGGTCAGCCGGTCGTCCGTGCGCAGACGGCGGTCGTGGTCGTGTTCGCCACCGTGCGTGGAGTACACCTTCAGCCCGCGCTCGAGGTCTACACCTACCGCTTCGACAACGTGCCGGCCTACGTGCCGCCCGGCCACGGGCTGGTCTACCTCTCGGCGTTCGCCCTCGGCCACGCGGCCTTCGTGCAGCGGCACCGGCGCGCCGCCAGGCGGCTGGTCCTCGTCGTCGGCGGGGCCTGGGCGGCGTACGGCGTCCTGCTGGCCGACCGACCCGACGTGCTCGGCGCCTTCTGGTTCCTGTGCCTGGCGGGGTTCTTGCTGCTGGGGTCCCTCGACAGGCGGTCTACGTCGGCGCGTTCGTCGTGGTGAGCTGGCTGGAGCTCGTCGGCACCGGGCTCGGCACCTGGGCCTGGGGCACCCACGACTTGACCGGCTGGGTCACGATCGGCAACCCGCCCTCGGGCGCGGCCGGCGGCTACGGCTGGTTCGACCTCGCCGGGCTGCTGCTGGCGCCGCCGCTGCTGCGCCGCTCGGCGTCCGGGTGCGCGCGCGGGTCCTGGTCGGACGGCTGCGGCTGCTGCTCGGGAGCCGGCGGCGACGCGCGCTGAGGTCGTGCACCGAGCCCGTGCCGGCGCGGCGCGACGTCGGGGTCGTCGCCGTCGTCGGCGAGCGACCCGAGGAACGCCAGCGCCTGGTCGTGCAGCCGGCCGTTGCTGGCCAGCGCGTTGCCGCCCAGCGGGCCCGGGCGTGCCGTCGAGGGAGGTGAACGGCCGCCGGCCTCGCGGACGATCACGTCGAGGGCGGCCATGTCGTAGAGCTCGAGCTCGGGCTCGGCGGCGAGGTCGACCGCGCCCTCGGCGAGCAGCATGTAGGACCAGAAGTCGCCGTAGGCCCGGGTGCGCCAGCAACGCCGAGACAGGGCGATGAAGTCCTCGAGCCGGCCGTGGTCGTCCCAGCCGTGAAGGGAGGAGTAGGACAGCGACGCGTCCTCGAGCCGGGAGACGTCGGAGACGCGGCACGCGGCTGGCGTTGAGCAGCGAGCGTCCGGTCCAGGCGCCGCCGTCCTTGGAGGCCCACCAGCGCCGCTGCAGCTGGGGGGCCGAGACGCAGCCGACGACCACCTCGTCGTCGACCATCAGCGCGATCAGGGTCGCCCACACCGGCACGCCCCGGACGAAGTTCTTGGTGCCGTCGATCGGGTCGACCACCCAGCGGCGCTGGCTGTGCCCGGTCGAGCCGTGCTCCTCGCCGGGCACCGCGTCGCGCGGGCGGGCCCGTGACAGCGTGCGGCGGATGCCATCCTCGACGGACTTGTCGGCGTCGGTGACCGGCGTCAGGTCCGGCTTGTTCATCACGTGCAGGTCCTGGGCCTTGAACCGGCTCGTCGGTCAGCGAGTCGGCGTCGTCGGCGAGGACGTGCGCAAGCCGCAAGTCGTCGGTGAAGCGGGGATGGAGGACATGGGGCACAGGCTATGCCCGGCGGCGCGGCCGCCCCGGGATGCGGGGCCGTCCCTGAGAAACCGCGAAGAGTCCACGAGGAGCAGGCGAATACCCCCGATTGAGGCTTCAACTCCGCGGTCGGGCGGGACTACTGTCACAGGATGGAGTTCGCCGGTCTCCCCCTCCACCCCCTCGTCGTGCACGCGGCCGTGGTGTTCACGCCTCTCGCGGCGGCGCTCGCCGTCGTCTTCGCCGTGGTGCCCAGGTGGCGCTACCTCAGCCGCTGGCCCACGGCCATCGCCGCGGTGGTCGCCCTGCTCGCCATCTGGATGGCCCGGCTCAGCGGTCAGTCCTACCTCTCGGACAACCCGGGGCTGCAGGCGCTCGTCAAGACCCACCAGAGCCGCGGCAACACCCTGTCCCTGCTGATGATCCTCTTCGCGGTCGTGGTGCTGGTCGCCGTCTGGTCCCTGGGCGGCCCGTCGGGCCTGGTCAGCGGCCGCGGCGCCCGCGACACCCAGGTCGCCGCCCTCGACAAGGTGCTGCCCGCCCTGGTCGTGGTGGCCGCGATCCTGGTCCTGGTGTGGGTCGCGCTCACCGGCGACGCCGGCGCCCGGGCCGTGTGGGGCGGCGCCTGACCCACCGGGTCCTCGTCAGGATCGCGTTAGGGCGGGCTCGCAGGCCCCTCGCGGGGTGTTGAGTCGTCGGCGCACCGGGGAGACGCCCCGGACCGACGTCCAGGAGCGACTCGTGCCCGACCTGCTGTCCCTCGCGCTGACCGGCGCGTTCTTCGCGCTCGCAGCGCTCGTGCTCGCCGGGCTGGAGCGGCTGTGAGCGCCGAGAACGCCGTCGGCCTCGTCGTCGCCGTGCTGCTGCTCGGCTACCTCGTCGTCGCGCTGGTGCTCCCGGAGCGGTTCTGATGGCGGCGGTGCTCCAGGTCGCCGCGCTCCTCGGGGCGCTGGCACTGTGCTACCGTCCGCTGGGCGACCACCTCGCGCACACGTTCACGACCGACCGGCACTGGCGCGTCGAGCGGGCGGCGTACCGCCTGATGGGTGTGGATCCGGACGCCGACCAGCGCTGGCCCGTCTACGCCCGCTCGGTCCTCGCGTTCTCGCTCGTCGGGGTCGTCGCGCTGTACGCACTGCTGCGCCTGCAGTCGCACCTGCCGCTCTCGCTGGGCCGGGACGGGCTCGCGCCCGACCTCGCGTTCGACACGGCCGCGTCGTTCGTGACCAACACGAACTGGCAGGCCTACGCCGGCGAGTCGACGATGGGACACCTCGCCCAGATGGCCGGGCTCGCGGTGCAGAACTTCGTCTCGGCCGCGGTCGGCCTGGCCGTCGCGGTCGCGCTCGTGCGCGGCTTCGTGCGGGCGCGCACCGACCGGGTCGGCAGCTTCTGGGTGGACCTCGTGCGCGGCTGCGTGCGGGTGCTGCTGCCGCTCGCGCTGGTCAGCGCCGTCGCGCTGGTCGCGATGGGCGCCGTGCAGAACCTCTCCGGCGGCACCGACGTCACCACGCTGGCCGGCCACACCCAGACCCTGACCGGCGGTCCCGTCGCGTCGCAGGAGGCGATCAAGGAGATCGGCACCAACGGCGGCGGCTTCTACAACGCCAACTCCGCGCACCCCTTCGAGAACCCCAACCCGCTCTCGAACCTCTTCGAGGTCTTCCTGCTCCTGCTCGTGCCGGTGGCGCTGACCCGCACCTTCGGGGTGATGGTCGGCGACGTCCGCCAGGGGTATGCCGTGCTCGCCGTGATGGGCGTGCTGTGGGCCGCGGTGCTGGCCGGCACGACGCTGCTCGAGGTCCACCACCCCGGCTCCGCGCTCCAGCTGGCGGGCGCGTCCATGGAGGGCAAGGAGACGAGGTTCGGAGAGCCCGGATCGGCGCTGTTCGCCACCTCCACGACGGGTACGTCGACCGGCGCGGTCGACGCCGCGCACTCGTCCTTCACGGCGGTCGGCGGCGGGCTGCTGATCCTGAACATGGGCTTCGGCGAGGTCGCCCCGGGCGGCGTCGGGTCCGGCCTCTACGGCATCCTCGTGCTGGCCGTCGTGGCGGTGTTCGTGGCCGGGCTGATGGTCGGCCGCACCCCGGAGTACCTCGGCAAGAAGGTCACCGCCCGCGAGATCAAGCTCGTCGCGCTCTCGATCCTGGTGATGCCGCTGCTCGTGCTGGCGGGCACCGCGGTGGCGCTCGCGCTGCCGGGTCCGCGCGCCTCGATGCTCAACGCCGGTCCGCACGGGCTGTCGGAGGTGCTCTACGCGTTCATGTCCGCGGCCAACAACAACGGCTCCGCGTTCGCGGGCCTGTCGGCGGACACCGGCTTCTACAACACCGCCCTCGGGGTGGTGATGCTCGCCGGGCGGTTCCTGCCGCTGCTGCTCGTGCTGGCGCTCGCCGGCTCGCTCGCCCGGCAGACCCCCGTGCCCGTCACCCGCGGGACGCTGCCCACCCACGGCCCGCTGTTCGTCGGGCTGCTCACCGGCGTCACCGTCGTGGTCGCCGGCCTGACGTTCTTCCCCGCCCTCGCCCTCGGTCCCCTCGCGGAAGGTCTCTGATGTCCACGCTCGCTCCTCCTCGGGGGACGCACCACCCCGAGCCGCCCGCACGGGTGCGCTCCGGCCTGCTCGACCCGCGCCTGCTCGTCCGGTCGCTGCCCACCGCGGTCCGCAAGCTCGACCCGCGGCTGATGGTCCGCACGCCGGTGATGTTCCTGGTCGAGGTCAGCTCGGTCCTCGCGACCGTCCTGGCCGTGCGCGACCCGAGCGCCTTCGCGTGGTCGCTCGTCGGCTGGCTGTGGCTCACGGTGGTGTTCGCCAACCTCGCCGAGGCCGTCGCAGAGGGGAGGGGCAAGGCCCAGGCCGCGACCCTGCGCGCCGCCCGAACGCAGACGGTCGCCCGGCTGCTGCTCCCGGACGGCGAGCGGGAGGTCCCGGCCGCCGACCTCCGCGTCGGCGACCGGGTCGTGGTCGAGGCCGGCCAGACGATCCCCGGGGACGGCGACGTGGTCGAGGGCGTCGCCAGCGTCGACGAGTCGGCGATCACCGGAGAGTCCGCGCCGGTGATCCGCGAGTCCGGCGGCGACCGGTCCTCGGTGACCGGCGGCACGAAGGTGCTCTCCGACCGGATCGTGGTCCGCGTGACCGCCCGGGCCGGGGAGAGCTTCCTGGACAGGATGATCGCCCTGGTCGAGGGCTCCTCCCGGCAGCGGACCCCCAACGAGATCGCCCTCAACGTGCTGCTCGCCTCGCTGACCATCGTCTTCCTGGTGGCGACGGTGACCCTGCAGCCGTTCGCGGTCTACTCCGGCGCCGAGCAGTCCCTGGTCGTCCTGGTCGCGCTGCTGGTCTGCCTGGTCCCCACGACGATCGGTGCCCTGCTCTCGGCCATCGGCATCGCGGGCATGGACCGGCTCGTCCAGCACAACGTGCTCGCCCTGTCCGGGCGCGCGGTCGAGGCGGCCGGCGACGTGAACACGCTGCTGCTGGACAAGACCGGCACGATCACCGTCGGTGACCGGGCGGCCGCGGCGTTCCACCCCGCCGCCGGGGTCGACGTGGTCGAGCTGGCGCACGCGGCGCTGCACGCCAGCCTCGGGGACGAGACCCCCGAGGGCCGCTCGGTCGTCACGCTCGCCCGGGAGGCGCACGGCGTGCAGCCGCCCGGCGGGGCCTCCCCGGCCGGCACCACCGTCGTACCCTTCACGGCGCAGACGCGGATGTCCGGCGTCGACCTGCCCGGGCCGGCCGGTGCGCGCAGCCTGCGCAAGGGCGCCGCCGGGGCCGTCCGGGCCTGGGTGCTCGAGCACGGCGGCGTCGTCGACGACGAGGTGAGCGGCCTGGTCGAGCGCGTCTCGCAGACCGGGTCGACGCCGCTGGTGGTGGCCGCCCTCGAGGGGAGCACCGCCCGGGTGCTCGGCGTCGTCGAGCTCAAGGACGTGGTCAAGGACGGCCTGCGCGAGAGGTTCGAGCAGATGCGCCGGATGGGCATCCGGACCGTGATGGTCACCGGCGACAACGCCCTGACCGCGCGGGCCATCGCCGCCGAGGCCGGCGTCGACGACGTGCTGGCCGAGGCGACCCCCGAGGACAAGATCGCGCTGATCCGCCGCGAGCAGGAGGGCGGTCGGCTGGTCGCGATGACCGGCGACGGCACCAACGACGCCCCCGCCCTCGCCCAGGCCGACGTCGGGGTGGCGATGAACACCGGCACCTCGGCCGCCAAGGAGGCCGGGAACATGGTCGACCTCGACTCCGACCCCACCAAGCTGATCGAGGTGGTCGAGATCGGCAAGCAGCTCCTCATCACCCGCGGCGCGCTGACCACGTTCAGCGTCGCCAACGACCTCGCGAAGTACTTCGCGATCATCCCGGCCATGTTCGGCGGCGTGTACGCCGGACTCGGCTCGCTCAACGTGATGCGGCTGGCCACCCCGGAGTCGGCGATCCTGTCGGCCGTCGTGTTCAACGCGCTGGTGATCGTGGCGCTGATCCCGCTGGCCCTGCGCGGCGTCTCCTACCGGCCGTCGTCGGCCGCCGCGCTGCTGCGGCGCAACCTCGCGGTCTACGGGCTCGGCGGGATCGTCGCACCGTTCGTCGGCATCAAGCTGGTCGACCTGCTGGTCTCGCAGATCCCCGGGATCGGCTGAGCCGATGACCTCCACCCGCGTCCCCGCCCCCACCCCCGTCCGCAAGGAGAAGGCCGTGCGCACCGCCCTCCCGCAGTCCGCCCGGCAGCTCGTCGCCGCCGTGCGCACGCTGCTCGTCGCGACCGTGGTGCTCGGCCTCGGCTACCCGCTGCTGGTCACCGGCATCGCCCAGGTCGCCCTGCCGGGCAACGCCGACGGCTCCCTGGTGCGCCACGACGGCCGCGTCGTCGGGTCCGACCTGGTCGGGCAGTCGTTCGCCGACAGTGCCGGCACGCCGGACCCGGCGTACTTCCAGGGCCGGCCGTCGGCCGCCGGCGACGGCTACGACCCGCTCGCCACCGGCGCCTCCAACCTCGCGCCGACCAGCCCCGAGCTGGCACGCCAGGTCCGGGAGCGACGGTCGGCCGCGGCCCGCCTCGACGGCACGCCGCCCGCCGCGGTCGCCCCGGACGCGCTGCTGGCGAGCGGGTCCGGCATCGACCCGCACATCAGCCCGGCCTACGCGCGCCAGCAGGTCGACCGGGTCGCCCGGACCCGGGGCCTCGACCCCGCCGTCGTACGGCGCCTCGTGGACGAGCACACGCAGGGGCGCACGCTCGGCTTCCTCGGCGAGCCGCGGGTCAACGTGCTGCTGCTCGACCTCGCCCTCGACCGCCTCGACCCCGGGGACGGGCGGGACGGCCGGTGACCCGGGCACACTGGTCCCCGGAGGAGGAGCGATGGCACGAGGGCGGCTGAGGGTCTACCTCGGCTCCGCGCCGGGCGTCGGCAAGACCTTCGCCATGCTCAACGAGGGCCGGCGGCGCGCCGAGCGCGGCACCGACGTGGTCGTGGCGCTCGTGGAGACCCACGGCCGCCGGCACACCGCCGACCAGGTCGGCCCGCTGGAGGTGGTGCCGCGGCGCGAGGTCGAGCACCGCGGCGCGTCCTTCACCGAGCTCGACGTCGACGCCGTGCTCGCCCGCCGGCCCCGGCTCGCGCTCGTCGACGAGCTTGCCCACACCAACGTCCCGGGGTCGCGCAACCCCAAGCGCTGGCAGGACGTCGAGGAGCTGCTCGCGGCCGGCATCGACGTGATCTCGACCGTCAACGTCCAGCACCTCGAGTCCCTCAACGACGTGGTCGAGAAGATCACCGGCGTCGCCCAGCGCGAGACCGTCCCCGACGCGTTCGTGCGGGCCGCCGACCAGGTCGAGCTCGTCGACATGACACCGGAGGCGCTGCGCCGGCGGCTCGCGCACGGCAACGTGTACGCCGCCGAGAACGTCGACGCCGCCCTCGGCAGCTACTTCCGGCCGGGCAACCTGACGGCGCTGCGCGAGCTCGCCCTGCTGTGGGTCGCCGACGAGGTCGACGACGCCCTCCAGCGCTACCGCGCCGAGCACGGCATCGGCGACACCTGGGAGGCCCGCGAGCGGGTCGTGGTGGCGCTGTCGGGAGGTCGCGAGGGGGAGGCGCTGGTGCGCCGGGCGGCCCGGGTGGCGGCCCGGTCGGCGCGCGGCGACCTGCTCGCCGTCCACGTGACCCGCTCGGACGGGCTGGCCGGTGCGAGCCCGGCGGACCTGGCCGAGCAGCGGCGGCTCGTCGAGTCGCTGGGCGGCTCGTTCCACCAGGTGCTCGGGGACGACGTACCCGACGCGCTGCTGACCTTCGCCCGCGCCGAGAACGCCACCCAGCTCGTGCTCGGCGTCAGCCGGCGGTCCCGGCTGGCGGCGCTGGCCCGGCCGGGCATCGGCGACACCACGATCCGCGGCTCCGGCGACATCGACGTGCACATCGTCACCCACGCCGGCTCGGGGCGCGGGGTGCGGCAGGCCTCGCCGGGCAGCGCGCTGACGCGGTCGCGACGGCTGCGCGGCTACCTGCTCGCGGTCGTCCTGCCCTCGGCGCTCACGCTGGTGCTGTCGAGCCGGCGCGGCGACCTCAACCTGGTCAGCGACGTGCTGCTGTTCCTGCTCGCGACGGTCGTGGTCGCGCTCGTCGGTGGCTTCGCGCCCGCCCTGGTGGCGGGGATCGGCGGGTCGGTGCTGCTGAACTACTACTTCGCCCCGCCGCTGCACGAGCTGTCCATCAACGAGAAGAACAACGCCCTGGCCCTGCTGGTGTTCGTGGTCGTGGCCGTGCTCGTCTCCTCCGTGGTGGACCTGGCCGCGCGGCGCACCCGGCAGGCGGTGCGGTCGGCGGCCGAGGCCCAGACCCTGGCCACCCTCGCGGCCGGCGTCGTGCGCGGCGAGGCGGCGGTCCCGGCGCTGCTCGAGCGGGTCCGCGAGGCGCTGACGCTGTCCTCGGTGACGCTGCTCGAGCGCGGGGACGACGACGGCGCCTGGTCGGTCGTCGCGGCCGCCGGCGCGGACCCCGTCGAGCGGCCCGGCGACGCCGACACCGTGGTGGCGTGCGGGCCCCGGCTCTCGCTCGGCCTGCGCGGGCGGCCCCTGCACGCCGACGACCAGCGGGTGGTGCAGGCCTTCGCGGCCCACGCCGCCTCGCTGATCGACCGGCTGCGGCTCGCCGAGGTCGCCAGCGAGGCGGGCGCCCTGGCCGCGGCCAACTCGATGCGCACGGCGCTGCTGGCCGCCGTCGGCCACGACCTGCGCACCCCGCTGGCCACCGTGAAGACGGTCGTCACCGGGCTGCTGAGCCGCGACGTCGAGCTCGACGAGGACGACCGCCGCGAGCTGCTCACCAGCGCCGACGAGTCCCTCGACCGGCTCACCGCCCTGGTCGACAACCTGCTCGACATGAGCCGGCTGCACGCGGGCGCGATGACGACAGTGGTGGTCGCGAGCGACCTGCACGAGGTGGTCGGCCGGGCCCTCGACGACCTCGGTCCGGCCGGGCGCGGCGTCGAGGCGGACCTGCCCGACGCGCTGCCGCTGGTGCTCGCCGACGCCGGGCTGCTCGAGCGGGTCGTGGCCAACCTCGTCGACAACGCCCTGCGGCACGCGGCCTCCGCGCCGGTCCGGGTGACCGGCAGCAGCCTCGGTGGCACCGTCGAGCTGCGGGTGGTCGACCGCGGCCCCGGGATCCCGGCCTCGGCGCACGACCGCGTGTTCGCGCCCTTCCAGCGGCTCGGCGACACCGACAACACCACCGGCATCGGGCTCGGGCTGGCGCTCTCGCGCGGGCTGGTCGAGGCGATGGGCGGGACGCTGCTGCCCGAGGAGACGCCCGGCGGCGGCCTGACCATGGTGGTCGCGCTGCCGCTCGCCGCCGAGCGGCCGCCCGAGCCGGGCCTGCGCGAGCGGGAGGCCGCCCGGTGAACCGCGTGCTGGTCGTCGACGACGAGCCCCAGATCGTCCGCGCCCTGCGGGTCAACCTCCGGGTCCGGGGGTACGACGTCCTGGCGGCCGCCACCGGGGCGGAGGCGCTGCTCCTCGCCGCCGACCACCCGCCCGACCTGGTGATCCTCGACCTCGGCCTGCCCGACCTCGACGGCGTGGAGGTGATCCGCGGCCTGCGCGGCTGGTCGTCCGCCCCGATCCTGGTGCTCTCCGGGCGCAGCGACAGCGCCGACAAGGTGGACGCCCTCGACGAGGGCGCCGACGACTACCTCACCAAGCCGTTCGGGATCGACGAGCTGCTCGCCCGGATGCGCGCGCTGTCCCGGCGGGTCGTGCCGGTCGAGGAGCAGCCCCGGGTGCAGGTGGGCGACGTGGTCGTCGACCTCGCGGCCCGGCGGGTGACCCGCCCGGGTGGCTCGGGTGGCCCGCGGGACGGCGGCGGGTCCGACGTACACCTCACGCCGACGGAGTGGCACCTGCTCGAGGTGCTCGTGCGCCACCCGGGGGTGCTGCTGAGCCAGCGGCAGCTGCTGCGCGGAGGTGTGGGGGCCCGGCTACGAGACCGCGCAGGGCAACCTGCGGCTCTACATGGGCCAGCTGCGCCGCAAGCTCGAGGCCGACCCGGCCCGGCCGCGGCACCTGCTGACCGAGCCCGGCATGGGCTACCGCTTCGACCCCGCCCCTGACGACCCCGCCTGAGGCGGGCCGGCGTCACTGGTCGGCGTCGCCGGCCTCGCGGCTGGCCAGCAGCCGCCGGAACGAGTCCACCCGGGCGGCGTCGGTGCGGCCGTCGGCGACCGCGTCGTCGAGGCCGCACTCCGGCTCGCCCTCGCCGTGGTTGCACCCCCGCGGGCAGGAGTCGGTGAGCTCCTCGAGGTCGGGGAAGGCCCCGATGAGCTGGCCCGGGCGCACGTGAGCGAGCCCGAACGACCGGATGCCGGGCGTGTCCACGATCCACCCGCCCGACGGCAGCGGCAGCATCACCGCCGAGGTGGAGGTGTGCCGACCGCGGCCGGTGACCGCGTTGACGTGCCCGATCGCGCGGTCGGTGCCCGGGACCAGCGCGTTGACCAGGGTCGACTTGCCGACGCCGCTGTGACCGACCAGCACGCTCACCCGGTCATCGAGCCGCTCGCGCACCGCCACCGGGTCCTCCCCGCGCTGGGTGACGACGAACGGCACGCCGAGGGGGCGGTAGACCGCCAGCAGCGTCTCGGGGTCGGCGAGGTCGGGCTTGGTCAGGCAGAGCAGGGGGTCGAGGCCGGCGTCGTAGGCCGCGACGAGCGCGCGGTCGATCAGCCGCGGCCGGGGCTCGGGGTCGGCGAGCGCGGCCACCACGACGAGCTGGTCGGCGTTGGCGACGATCACCCGCTCGACGGGGTCGTCGTCGTCGGCGGTCCGCCGCAGGACGGTGCGCCGGGCGGTCACCTCGACGATGCGGGCCAGCGTGCCCTCATCCCCGGTGACGTCGCCGACGAGGCGGATCTCGTCACCGACCACGACCACGCCCTTGCGGCCCAGCGAGCGCGACTTCATGGCGGTCACCACACGGTCGCCGACCAGCACCGTGCACCGGCCGCGGTCCACGGCCACCACGCGGCCGGTCGCCGCGTCGTCGTAGGACGGGCGGTCCTTGGTGCGGGGGCGGGTACGCCGGCGCGGCCGCTCGTAGGACTCGTGGTCGTACTCGTCGTACCGCGGCACGTCAGTCGTCGTGGCGGAACAGGTCCGACCACGCACCGGCGAAGTCGGGGAAGGTCTTGGCGGTGGTGGCGATGTCCTCGACGAGGACGCCGCGCACGGCGAGGCCGAGCACCACGCCGGCGTGCGCCATCCGGTGGTCGGCGTAGGTGCGGAAGGGCCCGGCGTCGAGCGGGGTCGGCCGGATGGTGAGGCCGTCCTCGGTCTCGGTGACGTGGCCGCCGAGCGCGTTGAACTCGGTGGCCAGCGCGGCCAGCCGGTCGGTCTCGTGGCCGCGGATGTGTGCGATGCCGCGCAGGTGCGACGGGGAGTCGGCCAGCAGGCACAGCGCGGCGACGGTCGGGGTGAGCTCGCCGACGTCGTGCAGGTCGTAGTCGATGCCGTGCATCGTGCCCGTGCCGCTCACCGTCAGGCCCTCGTCGGTGAGCTCGGCCGTGCCGCCCATCAGCGTCAGGATCTCGCGCAGCGCGTCGCCGGCCTGGGTGGTCGCGTGCGGCCAGTCGGGGACCGTGACCCGGCCGCCGGTCACGAGGGCCGCGGCGAGGAACGGTGCTGCGTTGGACAGGTCCGGCTCGACGAGGACGTCGACCGCGCGGACCGACCGACGGGGCGACCCGCCAGCGGTCGGCGTCGGAGTCGTCGACCTCGACGCCGTGCAGGCGCAGCTGCTCGACGGTCATGTCGATGTGGGGGAGCGACGGCACCGGCTTGCCGTCGTGGCGGACGTCGACGCCCTCGTCGTACCTGGGGCCGGCGAGCAGCAGCGCCGAGACGAACTGGCTGGACGCGGACGCGTCGATGGTGACCTCGCCGCCGCGCACCGAGCCGGCGCCGAGGACGTGAACGGCAGCAGGCCGCGGTCGTCGTCGTCGACCTCGACGCCGAGCCCGCGCAGGCCGCGCAGCACCTCGTCCATCGGCCGCGTGCGGGCGTGCGGGTCGCCGTCGAAGACCACCGGGCCGTCGGCGAGCGCGGCGACCGGCGGCACGAAGCGCATCACCGTGCCGGCCAGGCCGCAGTCGATCGTGGCCGGCCCGTGCACCGGCCCGGGCGTGACCTTCCAGTCGTCGCCGCCGGTGTCGACCTCGGCGCCGAGCGCGGTCAGCGCCGCGGCCATCAGCAGGGTGTCGCGCGAGCGCAGCGCCGAGCGCACCACGCTGGGGCCGTCGGAGAGCGCCGCGAGCACCAGGGCCCGGTTGGTCAGCGACTTCGAGCCGGGCAGCCGCACCGTCGCTCGGACCGGGCCGGCGGGATGCGGGCGCGGGCCAGCGGTCGGGTGGACGTCGTTCATCGCGACCCGAGCGTATCGCGGCCACCGCGGCCGTCAGGACGTGACGCTCTTGCGGGCCAGCTTGGCCTGGGCCTTGGCCTCGCGGCGCAGGTGCTTGGCCTCCCGCTTGGCCGACCCGACGGCGTGCTGGGCGCGCCAGGCGACCCGGGCCGGCCCTCGGTGTCGACGGCGGCGAGCACCAGGCCGCCCAGCATCGAGACGTTCTTGAAGAAGTGGGTCATCTGCTGGCTGCGGCGCCTTGGCGTCCCGCTCCTTCCAGAAGCGGTGGCCGGCGACCGTGGTCGGCAGCACGGTGGCGGCGAGCGCCAGCGCGGAGAGCCGGGGTGCGCGGCCGGTGGCCAGGCCGAGGCCGGCGACGATGTGCACGCCGGCGTTGATGCGGACCATGGTCTTGTCGTCCGACGGGATCGGCAGCTGCGGCGCCACCTTCCCGGCGAGGCTCCGGATCTCGTCGTTGACGGGCTTGGCCGCCGAGGCCAGCGAGCCGGCGTTGCGCAGGGCGTTGACGCCCCCGTAGACGAAGGTCGAGGCGAGCATCGGGCGGGCGACGAGGCGGATCAGAGTCATGCAGGCCTTTCTACCCACATCGACCCCGGTCACGCATCTCCGGCTCGCGGGTGTCCCGGTCCGTGGCCCGCCTACGACGGTCCGGCGGGGGAGCGAGCCGGCAGCCGCGATCAGCGGACGGTGGTGGTGACCGCGTCGTTGCCGGTGTGCACGCCCTGGTCGACGCCGAGCGGGACGAGGGTGAAGGTGACCGGCGTGGCGGTGCCGTGCGGGTGCGCGAGCCGCAGGTCGAGGAAGAAGCTGCCGGAGGTCGCGGTGGCCACCCCGATGCAGGTCGCGAACAGCCCGTTGGTCTGCGACGCGCCGGTCGAGTCGCTGGTGTAGCAGTCCACGCCGCCCTCGCCGTCGGCGCCGTTCGCGCCCTGGGTGAGGTGCACCTGGCCGGCGCCGAGGCCGACACCGGCGCCGTCGAGCCGGATCCGGATGATCGAGACCCCGGCCGGCATGCCGGTGACCTGCGCGTGCATCGAGGCGTACGACGCGGTGTCAGCCGCCTCCACGACGCTCGCGAGCACCGGGTCGGGCGCGAGGGTCGTGGTGACCGCGTTGTCGGCGCTCGCGACCTCGGTGAACGCGCCCGTGGGCGCGGCGGTCAGCGTCACGCGGGTGGCCGCGCGCGGGGTGGCCGGCTGCAGGGTGAACGTGACGTCCTGGCCGTCCGCGGGCGACGAGCAGAGCACGGTGGCGCCGTCGCGGGCGCAGCCGGTGCCGCGCACCGAGGAGACCGTCGCGCCGGTGGCGGTCCACCGCACCCCGGCGAGGCCGCTGCGGACCCCGGACACGTGGGTGGTGACGGTGTAGGCGCCCGTGGCCGTCGGCAGCGGGTCGGCCGGGGTCGCCGCGGCCGCCACGAGGTCCACACCGGGCGCGACCTGCAGCGTGCGGCTGTCGTCGGACGCGTCGGTGTCGTCGTACCTGCGCGGCACCTGGACGCTCAGCGTGACGTCGTGCGCCACCGACCTCGACGAGGTGACGCGGAGGTCGGCCGTGCGGGCGGAGGCGAGGTCGGAGCAGGTGACGTGGGTGGCGTCCACGACCGAGCAGCCGGCGGGCTGGCTCGCGGCGAACGTGCCGCCGGCCACCGTCAGCCCGAGCTCGTCGAGCCCTGCGGGCAGGGCGCCGAGGGTGCTGCGCAGCGTGTGGGTGTCGGTGTCGCCCGAGACGGTGTGCCCGGTCTCGGTCAGCGCCGAGAGCGAGAAGTCGTACGTCGGACGGGCGGCGAGCCGGACCGCGTCGGCGTTGTCGCCGGGCGCGAGCTCCACGAAGGGCGCGGGCGCCGCGACCGCGATCGTGACGTCGGTGGCCGCCCTGGTGTCGGCCGCCCTCACCGTGAAGGTGACCGGCCCGTCGGCGGGGTCCTCGCAGGTCAGCGTGGTGCCGTCGGAGCGGCAGCCTGCGCCGTCGGCACGCACGAAGGTGGCCCGCCCGTCGAGGGTGTAGGTCACTTCCGCCAGCCCGTGTCGTACGCCGCTCAGGGTGGTGGTGACCAGGTGCTGGTCGTCGTCGTTGGCGGGGGAGGCGTTGTCGGGGCGCAGCGGCGACAGTGCCAGGTCGACGCCGGGCCGCAGCGCCGTCACGGTGGCCGACTCGTTGCCCGGCGCGCTGTCGTCGACGCCGGCGGGCACGACGAGGGTCAGCGTCACGTCGGGACGGCTCACGCCGTCCGCGTCGACCACGACGTCGACCGCGCGGGCCGAGGCGAGGTCGCCACAGGTCAGCGTCGTCGCGTCCTGCCGCGTGCAGCCGGTGCCCTGGTCGGGGGCCAGCGTGCCGCCCTCGACCTCGAGCGTCGCCGTGTCGAGGCCCGGCGGGAGCGCCTCGACGCGGCTGCGCAGCGTGTAGCGGTCCTTGCCGTCGGCCAGCGTCTGGTCGCGCAGGGAGAGGTCGCCGAGCGCGAAGTCGTAGGAGGCCACCAGCGAGCCCGTCGCGGTGTTGTCCTCGCCGAGCTGGACGAAGTCGCCGCCCGGCGTCGCGGTGATCGACAGCGGGGTGGTCTCGTCGGGTGTCGAGGACCGCAGCGCGAGCGTCACGTCCTCGGCCACCGGCTCCTCGCAGGTCAGCCCGATCGCCGAGACCGTGCAGCCGTCGGTGCTGCTGCCCGTGATCTCCACGCCGTCGCCGGTCGTGTAGGTCACCGACGGCAGGCCGGTGCGCAGCCCCTCGACGTGGGTGCTGACGACGTACCCGCCCTCGCCGCGGTGCACCGCGCCGAGGTCGCGCGGGGTGAGCACGAGGTCGGTGCCGGGGGAGACCGGGACGGAGGCCGTGTTGTTGGACGTGACGTCGTCGTCGTACGGGTCGGCGGGCTGGACCTCGACGGTGACGTCGTGGGTGCGGGTCGCGTCCGACTGCACCCGCAGGGACAGGTCCGGGTCGTCCCCGAGGCCGGTGCAGCGCAGCGTCCGCGCGTCGAGGGCGGCGCATCGCGCATCGCCCTGGCCGGCGGCCGCGGTGGCGCCGGTCAGCGACAGGTCGAGCGAGGTGACGTCGGCCGGCAGCGCGCCGAGGAGCCCCGACAGCGTGTAGGTGTCGGTGTCCCCGTCGACGGTGTGCGCGGACTCGCGCAGGTCGGTCAGGGAGAAGTCGTGCGTCGGCCGGCCCGGCAGGACGACCTCGGCGCGGTGGCCCGCGCCGACGGCCTCGAACGGTGCGACGGGAGCGACGGCGAGGGCGACGGGGGTCTGCGCGTTGCGGTTGTCCGGGTGCACGGCGAGCGCGACCGTCCCGTCCGGCGCGACCGGGCAGTCGAGGCCGCCGTCGGAGGCCGCGCAGTCCGGGTTGTCGGCGGCGCGCAGCGTGGCGGCGCCGTCGACGACCGAGTAGGTGACCCGGTCCACGCCGGGTCGGACGCCGGTCAGGGTCCCGGTCAGGGAGACCAGGCCGCCGCGGTCCGGGTTGGCCGAGAACACCGCGAGGTCGAGGCCGAGGTCGGCACCCGGCCGGAGCGCGACGTCCTGGCGCTCGTTGGCGTCGTCGGGGTCGGTGAAGCGGCGCGGCGGGCGGACCGTCACGGTCGCGGTGGCCGCGTCGGAGAGCCCGTCGGCGGCCAGCGGCAGCACGACGCGGTCGCCGTCGGCGACGTCGTCGCAGGTCAGGGTGCCGCCGTCGTCGGACACCGCGCAGCCGTCGCCGGGCACGCCCCGGAAGCGCGCGCCGGTCACGGTCCAGCCGAGCCCCATGACGCGGCGGGGCAGCACGGCGGTCGTCGGCACGTCGTACCTGTCGGTCCCGGCGTCGTCGGACAGCGTGTGGTCGGCGACCTCGAGCGGCGCCTGGGCGAAGTCGAAGGACGGCGCGCGGCTCGGCCGGAAGGAGGTGGTCGCGACGCGGGCGACGAGGTCGCCGTCGACGCTCGCGGTGAAGCGGAGCTCGTCCTCCTCCATGTACGCCGGGAAGGTCAGCGGCAGGGTGACGGTGTAGTCGGCGGTGTCCGCCACCCGCACGACGGACCGTCCGGACCGCAGCGACGCCACGCCGGGGGTGCACGCCACCCGGCGGTCGCCGTCGAGGGTGCAGCCGGCGGGCGGCGCGTCGAAGGTCGTGTCCTCGGACTGCATGGCGACGGTCAGCGTCGAGGTCGGGCTCATGTCCGCGACCGTGAACGTCACGGCGCCGCTGTCGACGTCGACCACGGGGTCGCCGATGACCGGGGCCGCGACGGGGACGTCGTTCGGCGCGGTCGGCGACTCGCTCGGCGTCGCCGACGGGGAGGCGGTCGGCGACGCGGACGCGCTCGTCGAGGGGGTCGGCGAGAGGCTGGCGGACGGGCTCGCCGAGGGGCTGGCCGAGAGGGTCGGCGTCGGCGCGGACGCGCTCGGGCTCTCCTGCGGTGACGGCGTCGTGGACGTGCCGGGCGTGGCCGGCGCCGTCGTCACCACGCCGGCCGGTCCGTCGGCCGTGACGTCGGGCTTGCCCCCGCCGTTGTTCTGGGCGATCGCGATGGCGGCGACCGCTGCCGCCGCGACGCCGGCCGCGACCCCCGCCGCGGTGACGGCGCCGGTGTTGGCGGCCGCGAAGTCGCGGACCCGGCCGATCACGCCGAGCAGCCCGGCCGCGCCGAGCCGCGCCGGAGGAGGCGAGGTAGCCGGCCGCGGCACCGCCGAGGAGCAGCGGGCCGATGATGGCGGCGAGGTTGGAGTTGACCTCGGTGAGCTCGAGGTACATCGCCGTGCACGAGCGGCACTCGTCGAGGTGGCCCGCGACCTTGCGCGGCGTCGCGCTTGGAGAGGCCCTTGCGGACGTAGCGCGCCGAGGTGCTCGTTGACCCAGCGGCAGTCGGTCGTCGGAGATGTCGGAGAGGTGCATGGTCAAGAACGCCTGGCGCAGGCCCTCGCGGGCGCGGTAGGCGAGCGCGGAGACCGAGTTGGCGCTCATCCCGAGCAGCGGCGCGATGTCGGCGGGCTTCTGGCCCTCCACCTCGAGGTGCCACAGCACCAGCTGCCAGCGCTCGGGCAGCGACGCGAACGCCTTGGCGGCGGCACCGCTCTCGAAGCCCGCGACGGCGGTGTCCTGGAACGGCACGCCCGGGTCGAACGGCGTCATGTCGTCGGTGGTCTGCAGGCGCTGCGCCCGAGCGGATCTGGTCGACGTGCAGCCGGCGTACGGCGGTGAGGAGGTAGGCGCGGAAGGCGACGTCGGGGCCGCCCCCGCCCTGCAGGACCGTCAGCACCTTCGCGAACGCCTCGGAGACCAGGTCGTCGGCGTCGGGGCCGCGGACGAGCTGGCGGCTCAGCCGGGTGGCGGCGTCCTTGTGCCGGGCGAACAGGTCGCCGTAGGCAGCGACGTCCCCCCCGCGCACGCGCGAGATCAGCTCGGCGTCGCTGGGTGCGTCGACATCGCTCAGGAGTTCAGTCATGGGTCCTCGGTAAAGGTAACGACCCGGGGGCCGGTTCGTGACGCGGTTGACGAAAGTCCGAGGCGAATATGTCCGAAAAACTTCTCAGGAACCGCGTCACGACCCGCGTGCACCCCCGTCTCCTTCCTGCAAGGCCGCCCGCACGCTGCCGGAACCGGTGGCGAGAGGACCAGACGAGGAGGGACTGTCATGCCGATGTTCCCTGCTCTGACCTTTCGCCGCACCGCGTCCGTGCAGGCCGACCGGTCGCCCGAGCGAGACCTGCCGGAGGGGACCCGGCAGGCACTCCCGATGCGCTTCGAAGCCATCGGCGAGGCTCTGGCGGACGGCGCGGACGTGCGGGCGGCCTGCGCTGTCGCAGGTCGTGACGTGGCCCGAGACGGTGCCGCCCTGGGGGAGGCACTGTCCGGGCTGCGCACGACCTACGACCTGGTGTGCGGGACGCAGCCGAGCTTCGAGGCGACCGAGGCCCTGTCGGTCGCCTGGAGCGAGGCCACGCTGGAGTACCTCCACGAGCTGTCGTGCGAGGACCCGCTCACCGGCCTGGCGAGCCTGGCGCACGTGCGCACCCGGCTCGACGAGATCTACCGCGAGGCCGAGCTCACCGACGTCGGCGTGGCGGGGAGCCACGCCCTGGTCGTGGTCGAGCTGCGCTTCCGGGACGCCACCGGCGTCCCCGGGCACCACTTCACCCGGGCGCTGCGCCTGGTCCAGGTGACCGAGGCGATGCGCGCGGTCTGCTCCGGCGGTCAGACGCTCGGCCGTCTCGGCCTCGAGCGGGCCGTGGCCGTCGTGCCCCGCTCGGTCGACCTCGGCACCTCCGTGGCGCTGCTGCGCGAGTTCCTGGGCGACCTCGACCTCGGCGAGGCCGACGTCCGCGTCTGGATCGAGGGCCTGCCCGGCTCCGCCGACTCGGCGACCCGGCTGCTCGACGAGCTCGCCCGCTAGTCGCCCGCCCGGGTCACGCCGACCGCGCCGTCCGACGTACCCCACGTGCCTCACTCGTCGCACGCGCCCTACTGCGCCCCACCCGTCGCACGCGCCCCACCCGTCGCACGATCACCAGGGTCCCCTGGTAATCGCGCACTTCCCCAGGCGTGCATGCCACGGGAAGCGACAGCTCTCCCGGGGAAGTACGCCGCCGGGCTGTGTCGGGGACCACCGCTAGCCTGAGCACATGTGTGGCCGCTACGCGTCGAGCCGGAGCCCCGAGGACCTCGTCGAGGAGTTCGAGATCGACCGGGTCGAGGTCAAGGAGACCCTCGCGCCCGACTTCAACGTCGCGCCCACCAAGCCGGTCTACGCCGTCGTCGAGCGGCCGCCCCGCGCGAGCTCCGACGGTGACGCGGGCGACCCGGCCGCCGGACGCGACGCGGGCGAGGGCGACGCCGCGCCCGCCGAGCGGCAGCTCCGCACGCTGCGCTGGGGGCTGGTCCCGTTCTGGGCCAAGGACCCCTCCATCGGCAACAAGATGATCAACGCCCGCATGGAGACCGTCCACGAGAAGCCGGCGTTCCGCCAGCGCGTTCGCCACGCGGCGCTGCCTGCTGCCGGCCGACGGCTACTTCGAGTGGTACCCCACCGAGCAGAGGACCAAGGCCGGCAAGCCGCGTCAAGCAGCCGTTCTTCATCCATCCCGCCGACGGCGGCGTGATGGCGATGGCCGGGCTCTACGAGATCTGGCGCGACCCGACCCGCGACGAGGACGACCCGCAGCGGTTCGCGTGGACCTGCACGGTGCTGACCACCAGCGCCGAGGACGCGGTCGGCCACATCCACGACCGGATGCCGCTGCTGGTGGAGCCCGAGCGCTACGCCGCCTGGCTCGACCCGACCAGCTCGCGACCCCGACGCACCTGCGCGGCCTGCTGGTGCCGGCGGCCCCCGGCCGGCTCGAGGCCTACCCGGTCACGCACCGCAGGTCAACAACGTCCGCAACAACGGCCCCGAGCTCGTCGACCCGCTGCCCGCCGAGCCGGCGCCGGGACGCGTGACGACCAGGTGACCGACCGTCGCCACCCCGCACGGCGACGCACGCCTGCACCGCGACCGCTCCCGGCACCCGATCGCCACCCTGCTGCTCGGCCACGGCGCCGGGCGGCGGCGTCGGACGCGCGCGACCTGGCCGCGCTCGCCGCCGAGCTGCCCCGCGCAGGGCGTCTCGGTGGTGCGGGTCGAGCAGCCCTGGCGGGTGGCCGGCAAGAAGGTCGCGCCCCGCCCGCAGGTGCTCGACGAGTGCTTCGTGGCGGCCGCCGACGAGCTGCGGGTGCGCACCCCGCTCGTGGTCGGCGGCCGCAGCGCCGGGGCCCGCTCGGCCGCCCGGACCGCCCGCGAGCTCGGCGCCTCCGGCGTGCCTCGCGCTGGCCTTCCCGCTGCACCCGCCGGGTCGCCCCGAGCGCTCCCGGCTGCCCGAGCTGGACGCCGTCGACGGTGCCGACCCTGGTGGTCCAGGGCGAGCGCGACCCGTTCGGCCGGCCCGAGGAGTTCCCGCCCGACGTGGAGCTGACCGTCGTCCCCGGCGCCGACCACGGGTTCGCGGTGCCCAAGCGCGGGCCGGTCAGCCCCGAGGAGGTCGGCGCGATCATGGTCGAGGCGGCCTGGAGTGGATCGTGCGCGACGTCGCCGGGGCGATCGGGAATCCCCGCACCGCCTGACGTGTTGCCCCCACAGAGCGCGGGAACGGCCCGCCTCGGGAGGGAGTCGCTGTGCCGGGAGGACTCGCCTGCCCCGCCCGCGACGAGCGAGCACGGCAGGACCCACGAGACGTGGTGCGCACGCGGTCGCTCGCAACGAGCGCCAGGTCGTCCTACCCCGCCCTGCCGGTAGGCTGGGTGGCGATGACTGACACCCCCGCACCCCAGGTCGACCCCGTCGTGGAGGCAGAGCCTGCCGACGATCGGGCGACCGAGACCGAGGCCGAGCGGTCGGCGCGCTTCGAGCGCGACGCGATGCCGTTCCTCGACCAGCTCTACTCCGCCGCGATGCGGATGACCCGCAACCCGCAGGACGCCGAGGACCTGGTCCAGGAGACCTTCGCCAAGGCGTTCGCCGCCTTCCACCAGTTCCGCCCGGGCACCAACCTCAAGGCGTGGCTCTACCGGATCCTGACCAACACCTTCATCAACACCTACCGCAAGAAGCAGCGCGAGCCGCAGCAGTCGATGAGCCGAGGACGTCGAGGACTGGCAGCTCGCGCGCGCGGAGTCGCACACCTCGACCGGCCTGAAGTCCGCGGAGGTCGAGGCGCT
Organism: uncultured Actinomycetota bacterium; assembly: GCA_963781745.1. Classification (GTDB taxonomy): domain Bacteria; phylum Actinomycetota; class Actinomycetes; order Propionibacteriales; family Nocardioidaceae; genus Nocardioides_B. The sequence continues at coordinate 303,076 of CAWAHH010000005.1, forward strand.
CGAGCACCTCCCCGACAGCGACGTCAAGGACGCGCTGCAGAAGCTCCCCGAGGACTTCCGGCTCGCGGTCTACCTCGCCGACGTCGAGGGATTCCCCTACAAGGAGATCGCCGAGATCATGGACACCCCCATCGGCACCGTGATGTCCCGGCTGCACCGGGGCCGTCGTCAGCTGCGCGAGATGCTCGCGGACTACGCCCGCAACCGCGGCCTGTCCGCGGCCGGCACGGCTCCAAGGGGGACGCGTCATGAGCTGCGGCGACCCCCACGACAACGACTGCTCCGAGGTCCTCGAGCGGGTCTTCTTCTTCATCGACAACGAGCTGCCCGACGGCCGACAAGTCCGAGATCGCAGCAGCACCTCGACGAGTGCGGCCCCTGCCTGCAGAAGTACGACCTCGAGCGCACCGTGAAGGCGCTGGTCGCGCGGTCCTGCTCCGAGCACGCGCCCGAGACGCTGCGCGACAAGGTGCTGCTGCGGATCCGCGCCGTCCAGGTCGAGATCACCGACACCCGCGTCGAGTAGCACGCCGGGTCGGGCCTGTTACCAGGTGATGCAGAAGACGGCCGCTCCCCATGGTGACTTCACCGTGGCGAGCGGTCGTTCTCCGTGAGGTGCGCCGCGCGAGGGCGAGCGGGCCTCCCGGAAGCTGTGTCAGGCGTTGGGGCGCTTACCGTGGTTGGCGCCCTTCTTCTTGCGGGCGCGGCGCTTGCGGCCGGTCTTTCCCATGGTGTCCTCCTCAACGCTGATCCGGTCCAAGCAGGAGCCCCGACCGTGACGGTCGAGGCTCGGAGCCCATTGTCGCATCCTGCCGGCGCACGGCGAATCCGGCCGGGCAGGATGGGCGCCATGACGAGTGACGACACCGTCGGAGCGACCGCCACGCTCGCCTCACGGTGTCCGACGAGGACACCGCCGCCGCGCTCGGGTCCGGCGACCTCCCCGTGCTCGGCACGCCCCGGCTGCTCGCCTGGTGCGAGGCCGCCACCTGCGCCGCGCTCGTCCGGCTCGCTCGACGGCGGGCAGCACCAGCGTCGGCACGCGGGTCCAGCTCGACCACCTCGCGGCGAGCCCGGTCGGCGCGACGCGTCGAGGTCACCGCGACAGTGGTGTACGTCGACGGGCGGCTGGTCCGCTTCGAGGTCGTCGCCGAGCACGACGTCCGACGGGAGGGTCGTCGCGCACGGCGAGGTGACCCGGGTCGTCGTCGACCGGCGAGCGCTTCCTGGCGCGCCTGGGCTAGAGCGCCAGCCGGAACGCCAGCAGGTCGACGCCCTCGACCGGCGACCAGTCGCGCTCCGGGACCCGGACGAACCCCAGCCGGGCGTAGATCCGGTGCGCCGCCTGCTGGATCGGCAGGCTGCAGAGCACCACGGCGTCGTAGCCGAGCTCGCGCGACCGCTCCAGGCACACCGCGACCAGCGCCTCGGCGACCCCGCGCCGCCGGGCATCCGGGTCCACCGCCAGCATCCGGAACTCGCCCTCGCCGGGGCCGGCGAGCTCGCGCCAGGGCGAGCCCTCGGGGCAGAAGGTCACGGTGCCGACGACCGGGCCGGTGGCCGGCTCGCCCGAGGCCGGGTCGCCGAGCACGGCGACGTAGAGCTCGGCCTCGCGGGCCCGCGTCGCCGCGTCGCGCAGGTGGTGAGCGTAGTCGTCGTCGGGACCGAGGTGGCCGTCCGCGACGTAGGCGTCGACCGTGAGGTCGCCGACGCGCGCGAGCTCGCCGACGTGCGCCGGCCGGACGTGCACGGGCACGAGTCAGACGCCGAACGTGGCGCGCGGGTAGGCGGCGTCGACGTCGGTGATCACGTTGACGAGGTACGGCGTCCCGGCGGCGAACGCACGGTCGAGGGCGGGACCGATCTGGGTGGGGTCGGTGACCGTCTCGCCGCCACCGCCGAGCGCCGTCACGACCTGGTCGTAGCGGGTCTGCGGCGCCAGGTCGGCCGCGACGTCGTAGCCGTAGATCATCTGCATCGGCTGCTTCTCCAGCCCCCACGCGGAGTTGTTGCCGCAGACCATCACCACCGGCAGGTCGTGCCGCACGAGCGTGTCGACGTCCATCAGCGACATCCCGGCCGCGCCGTCGCCGAGCAGCAGCACGACCTGCGCGGACGGCCGCGCGATCCGCGCCGCGATCGCCGAGCCGAGACCGGCGCCGAGGCAGCCGTAGGGCCCCGGGTCGAGCCAGCCGCCGGGACGCTTCGGCTCGACGAACTTGCCGGCGAAGGACACGAAGTCCCCGCCGTCGCCGATCACCACGGCGTCATCGGCCAGCCGGGGCACCAGCTCGCCGTAGATCCGCGCCGGGTGGATCGGGTCGGCCTCGGAGTGCAGCAGCGCGGCGTCGCGCTCGACGGCCTCCGCGACCGCCGCCTGGAGCTCGTCGAGCCAGGAGGACCAGTCCGGCTTGCGGAGCTGCTGCTCGAGCGCGGCCTGGACGCCGTCGACGACGAGGGTCAGGTCGCCGTACGCCGAGGCGGCGAGGTCGGCGTGCCGCGACACCTGCGCCGGGGAGTCGGCCAGGTGCACGACCTGCGCCGGCGACGCGCCGTCCTTGCCGCCGAACACGCCGTAGCCGAGCCGGAAGTCGAGCGGCGTGCCGACCACGACCACGAGGTCGCTCGTCCCGAGGGCCTTCCCGCGGGCCTTGGTGACCAGCTGCCGGTGGCCGCCGGGGACGACCCCGCGGCCCATGCCGTTGGTGACGACCGGGACGCCGGTCTCCTCGACGAACCGCAGCGCGGCCGCCTCGGCGCCGTCGGCCCAGACGTCGGTGCCGAGCACGAGGACGGGCCGGATCGCCTCGGCGAGCAGCCGTGCGACCTCGGCGATCGCCTCGGCGTCGGGCTCGACCCGCTCGCCGGGCCCGACCACCGGCCGCTCGACGGAGGCCTTGTCGAAGAACTGGTCCATCGGCACGTCGAGGAAGGTCGGCCCGCGGTGCGAGGAGCCGCGCCAGCGTGAACGCCTCGTCGACCGACCCGGCGATGTCCGCGACGCGGTGCACCGTGCGCGCGAGCTTGGTGACCGGCGCCAGCAGCGGCGGGTGGTCGAGCTCCTGGAGGCTGCCCATGCCCCACCGGTTCTCCGGCGCCCGACCGCCGACCACGACCAGCGGCGAGCCGCTGAACTGCGCCTGGGTGATCGGGCTGAGCCCGTTGGTGACGCCCGGCCCGGCCGTGAGCACCGCGAGCCCCGGCACCCGGGTCAGCTTGCCGAGCGCCTCGGCGGCGAACACCGCCGTCTGCTCGTGGCGTACGTCGACCAGCCGCATCGGCGGGTCGGCGTGCACCGCAGCGTCGTACATCGGGAAGACGTGCGCACCGGAGAGCGTGAACATCGTGTCCACGCCGTGCGCCGCCGCGACGGCCACCGCGTGCTCGCCGCCGTGCCCCTCGGTCAGTCCGCCGGTGTCGGTAGCGGTGTCTGCATCGGTCATAGCCGCAGGTTACTCGGAGGTACCGTCCTCGGTCCCGCACCTCACCCGGGGTGGGGGGCGGTGCCGGGCTCGCCGACCAGGACCTCCTCCACACCGGGGTCGCCGGCGTCGGCGACGTAGTCGCTCTTGCGGGTCTCGTCGGTGCCCTCGGCGACCTTGAGGCCGCGCAGGACCGGCGTCAGCACGAGCGCGACGACGACGTTGATCGCGAAGGCGGTCAGCGCGATGTAGCCCTTGGTGTCGGTGAACGGGATGGTCTGCAGCGGGCCGCCGAAGTGGCTGCCCGGCATGCCGGGTCGCGCCACGGCGTACGCCGTCAGGGTGCCGTAGACCATGCCGACGGCCCAGCCGGCGAACAGCGCCCAGCGGTGGAACCAGCGCGTGTAGAGCGCGAACACCAGGGTCGGCATCGTCTGCAGGATCCACACGCCGCCGAGGAGCTGGAAGTTGATCGCGTCCTGCGCGTCGAGGCCGAGCACGAAGGCGAGCGCGCCGAACTTCACCACCAGCGAGACCAGCTTGGACTGGGTGGCCTCCTGCTTCGGCGTCGCGTCCGGGTTGAGGTAGGCCTTGTAGATGTTGCGGGTCCACAGGTTCGCTGCCGCGATCGACATGATCGCGGCCGGCACCAGGGCGCCGATCGCGATCGCCGCGAACGCGACCCCGGCGAACCAGCCGGAGAACTGCGACTCGAACAGCGCCGGCACCGACTGCTGCGGGTTGGTCACCGTGATGCCCGCGGCGATCGCCGCGAAGCCGAGCAGGGCCAGCAGCCCCAGCAGGAAGGAGTACGCCGGCAGCAGCGCGGCGTTGCGGCGGATGACCGAGCGGTTCTTCGAGGCGAGCACGCCGGTCAGGGAGTGGGGGTACATGAACAGCGCGAGCGCCGAGCCCAGCGCCAGCGACGCGTAGGCCCAGTGCGCGGCCTCCGGCGGGATGATGCCGCGGGCGGCGGCCGACCCGGACGCGATCGCGTCGGCGTTGTCGGTGTTGAAGGTCTCGAAGGACTTCTTGGCGGCCGCGAAGATGCCGTCCCACCCGCCGAGCTGGGTGGGCAGGTAGATCACCGCGACGATGATCACGATGTAGATCAGGGTGTCCTTGACGAACGCGATCAGCGCCGGGGCGCGCAGCCCGGACGCGTAGGTGTAGGCGGCCAGCACCGCGAACGCGATGAACAGCGGCAGGTCCTTGGCCAGGAACGTCGAGTCCTCGCCGCCGCCGATGCCCATCACCTCGAGCACCACCTGGATGCCGACCAGCTGCAGGGCGATGTAGGGCATGGTCGCGAGGAGGCCGGTGACGGCCACCGCGAGCGCCAGGGGCTGGGAGTCGAAGCGGCCCCGCACGAAGTCGGCGGGCGTGACGTAGCCGTGGCGGTGCGAGACCGACCAGAAGCGCGGCAGGAAGATGAAGATGATCGGGTAGAGCACGATCGTGTAGGGCACGGCGAAGAAGCCGACCACCGATCCGGCGTACAACGTCGCGGGGACGGCGATGAACGTGTAGGCGGTGTAGATGTCGCCGCCGATGAGGAACCACGAGATGAACGTGCCGAAGCCGCGCCCGCCCAGCCCCCACTCGTCGAGGCTGTCCAGGGAGTCGGCCCGGCGCCAGCCGCGACGCCAGGAAGCCCATCACCGTGACCAGCAGGAAGAAGAACAGGAAGACGCCGAGCTCGACGCCGTTCACGTCGCCCATCCGAGCTCACCCCGCTTCGAGGTCGCCGGCAGGCCGAGGGCCTCGCGGTCGGCGCGGTGGCGCGCAGGGAGAGCTGGAAGGCGATGTAGGTGAGCAGCGAGACCACCGGGATCAGCGCGAACTGGAACCAGAAGTAGAACGGGAACCCGCCCAGGGTCGGGTCCTCGCGGTCGTAGAGCCCGACCAGCAGCGGCGTCACGATGCCGACGCCGAGCAGGACCGCGACCACCACCCACGCTCCTGTCGTGCGCCGCGCGTGCGGGCTCGTCCGGTCCGACATCTTCCACCTCCGAGTAAGGGAACGACCGGGGCGACGCTAGTCCACGACCGCCGGCGGCGCTCCGCGCCGCTCCGGATGGTTCCCCGCTTCAGGCGGTCCGGAAACCGTTGGACTCGCGCAGCGCGTCCATGAGCACCAGCAGCAGGTCGGCGCGGCAGGCCGGGTGCGCGGGGGAGAGGGCCAGGGTGAGGTGCAGGGCGCGCAGGAACGCCTGCACGTTGCCCGAGGTCTCGAAGGGGTCGCTCGCCTCGTCGGCCGCCTCGGGCCGGGCGCGCTCGGCGAGCCGGGCCACCCAGGGCTCGAGCACGTCGACCGGACGAGGTCGCGGCGCAGGACCGCCATGGTGGCCGCGGCGAACCGGTCGTCCTCGCCGTGCACGAGGCGGTGCGGTGCGGTCGTGAGCAGCCGGTCGGCGAGGACGTCGAGCAGGACGGTCAGCTCGAGCTCGCCGACGCCGTCGCAGCCCGCCAGCACCCCGAGGGCGTCGGCGCCGTGGGCCAGCGCGTGCGCCCAGCCCTTGCCGGGCACGAACCCGCGCAGGTCGCGCTCGCGCACCAGCCACCCGGCGACCCGGTCGCCCCAGGCAGCAGCGAGTCGGTGGGCAGCAGCCGCTGGCCACTGGCGCGGTCGATGCACTCGGCGAGCACCATCGCGGAGAAGCTGCGGCGGAACACCGTGTCGGTGCCGTCCTCGCCGAGGCCGACGGTGAGCCCCGCGGCCATCCCGTCACCGAGGCCCTGCAGCAGGTCGTCGTACACGCCCTCGGAGACCCAGGTGGCCAGCGTGGGGTAGGCGATGCCGTCGCGGCGGCGCGGGTCGGGGTCGCCGAGCATGGTGGTGAGCTCGGCGGTCAGGTCGGCCAGGGGCCGGTCGGTGGGGACCTGGTGGCCGCCTGCCACGACGCCGTCCCAGAACGCCGACTCCATGCGCTCATCCTCCCACCCGGGTGGGAGCCGGGGCAGCCTCGGGCCACCGCCTCGCGGGGGCACCCTATCCTGGCGCGTGTGCCGTCCCTGACCGAGCTCGTTCGGGCCCACACCGACCTCGACGCCGACGACGTCGCGTGGCTCCAGCTGCTGCTCGCGGACTGGCAGATCATCGCCGACCTCTCCTTCGCGGACCTGGTGCTGTGGCTGCCCGACCGGGAGGGTCACGGCTACTGGGCGGCGGCGCAGATGCGGCCGACGACCGGTCCCACGGCGTACGTCGACGACCTGGTCGGCGCCTTCGTCCCCCAGGGCCGCCGCCCGCTGCTCGACTCCGCGCACGAGCACCAGCGGATCGCCCGCGAGGGGGACCCGGAGTGGCGCGACGACATACCGGTGCGGGTGGAGGCGATCCCCGTTCGCCGGGGGTCGCGGATCCTGGGCATCATCGCCCGCAACACCAACCTGCTGGGGGTGCGCACGCCCAGCCGCCTCGAGCTGGCCTACCTGCAGACCGCCACCGACCTGAGCCAGATGATCGCGGCCGGGCACTTCCCGTTCCCGGGCCAGCGCTCCGACCACGCGGACTCGCCCCGGGTCGGGGACGGGTTCCTGCGCATCGACGCCTCCGGCGCGGTGACCTACGCGAGCCCGAACGCGCTGTCGGTCTACCGACGTCTCGGGCTGACCACCGACCTGACCGGGCTGAACCTCGCCGAGACCACCCGCTCCCTGGTGCCCGCCTCGCGCCGCCCCGACGAGGAGACGCTCGGCGCCGTGCTGGGCGGGACCGTGCCGCGCGACATCGAGACCGGCAGCGAGGAGACGGTGCTGATCCTGCGGGCGATCCCGCTGCGGCCGGCCGGCGACCACATCGGCGCGCTGGTGCTGCTGCGCGACGTCACCGACCTGCGCCGGCGCGACCGCGAGCTGGTCACCAAGGACGCGACGATCCGCGAGATCCACCACCGGGTGAAGAACAACCTGCAGACGGTCGCGGCCCTGCTGCGCCTGCAGGCACGCCGGATCGACTCGCCCGCCGGCCGGGAGGCCCTCGAGGAGGCGGTCCGCCGGGTGGGCTCGATCGCGATCGTGCACGAGACGCTCAGCCAGGCCTTCGACGAGTTCGTCGACTTCGACGACGTCGCGGACCGCCTGCGGGTGATGGTCACCGAGGTCAGCTCGCAGGGCGGGTCGGTCCGGTCCCTGCGCAAGGGCAGCTTCGGCACGCTGACCGCCGAGGTCGCCACGCCCCTGGCGATGGTGCTCACCGAGGTGCTGCAGAACGCCGTCGAGCACGGGTTCGGCGAGCGCCCCGGCACCATCACCGTCACGGCGGGGCGGCTGGTGGGACGCCTGCACGTGACCGTCGACGACGACGGCACCGGCCTGCCCGAGGGCTTCGACGTGGACGGGTCCTCCAGCCTGGGGCTGTCCATCGTGCGGACGCTGGTCGAGTCGGAGCTCGACGGCCAGCTGGAGATCGGGGTGAGCCCGTCCGGGGGGACGCGGGTCGCCCTCGACGTCCCGGCCTGAGGGCCGGGACGCGTCCCGGGATGGCGCTGGCGCGCGGGCCGGAACGGGACGTCAGGGGGTCAGGCGGTGCGGACCTTCGCGCGGGCGTTCCGGCGCTTGAGCGCGCGGCGCTCGTCCTCGCTCATCCCGCCCCAGACACCGTGGTCCTGCCCCGCCTCGAGCGCCCAGGCGAGGCACTGCTCGCGCACGTCGCAACGGCGGCACACCTGCTTGGCCTCCTCGATCTGAAGGATGGCCGGCCCGGTGTTGCCGATGGGGAAGAACAGCTCCGGGTCCTCGTCGAGGCACGCAGAGCGGTGGCGCCAATCCATGGCGGTTGACTCCTTCTTCGATAGCGGTGTTGCTCGGGGGCCGACATCGGTCGGGTCCAGCACTGGTCGGTCGGCCTCGTGGCCGCGGCCACTGTTGTGAACGCTTTCACGAAGTTCGACTCGCCGCAATGTCCTGCTGACGGCGAGTCGGTGATGGCCTCGTCCCGTGCCAGGCGCGACGTCCTGGAGGCCGTTGTCCACAGTGACTGGTCGAGGGCGGTCGTTCAACCCCTCGCCGTGGTCACCTTGGTCACAGCGGTCGACTGTAATGGGTGGATCCCGCCTTTCCCAGGGGCGACTAGGCCGGAATCCGAAGAATTTTGCCCTGACCTGTCCGGTCTCGTCCCCTGGGACGACGCGCGGCCACGGGTCGGTCCGCGGCGGCCGGCGGGTGCGTCACGGGCGCCTGTGCGACGTACGATCGGCTCCCGTGACCACCTCCGAGCCGTCCCCGGTCCCCGCCGCGCAGCCGCCTCGGGCCGGCCGGGCACCCGTGCCGCTGCTGGTCGCCGTCTCACTGGTCGGCCTCGAGGCCGTCCTCCTGGTGGTCCTCGGCGTGCTCGAGCTGACCGCGCTGAGCGGAGCGCGAGCGACGATGGGGGTGACCACCTCGGTCTTCTTCGTCGTGTACGCCGGCGGGCTGGCGTTCTGCTGCCGGGCGCTGCTACGGCGCGAGTCGTGGGCGCGCGCGCCGGTCGTGCTGGCGCAGCTGATCCAGCTCGGGGTGGCCTGGAGCTTCCGCGGCGGCGACGGCACCGTGGCGGCGGTGGTCCTCGCGGTCGTCGCGGTGCTCGTGGTCGCCGGGATCTTCCACCCGGCCTCGCTGGCGGCCCTGGCCGAGCCCGACGACGGTCCGACCGGGCCCGCCGGCGACGACGCCGCGCCGCGGGGCGCCTGAGGACGCTCAGCGGGCCGGCGTACCCCGTCCTCGGCGGCCAGGTCGTCGCGCAGCCGCTGCAGCGTGCGGGCCAGCAGCCGGGACACGTGCATCTGGGAGATGCCGATCTCGGCGGCGATCTGCGACTGCGTCATCCCGCGGAAGAACCGCAGGGTCAAGATGTGCTTCTCGCGCGGGTCGAGCGCCTCGAGCAGCGGCTTGATGGTCTCGCGGTCCTCGACGTGCTCGAGCGCCACGTCGTCGGAGCCGATGACATCGATCATCGACAGCGCACTGTCCTCGCTGGAGTCGGGGGCGTCCAGGGAGAGCGTGGAGTAGGCGTTCGACGACTCGAGCCCCTCGAGCATCTCCTCGTCGGAGACGCCGATGACGCGCGCGAGCTCGGAGACGGTGGGGGAGCGGCCGTGCTCCTGGGTGAGCTCGGCGGTCGCGGTGGTGATCGCCAGCCGCAGCTCCTGGAGCCGGCGGGGCACCCGGATCGCCCAGCCGCGGTCGCGGAAGTGCCGCTTGATCTCGCCGACGATCGTCGGGGTGGCGTACGTCGAGAACTCGACGCCCCGCTCGGTGTCGAACCTGTCGATGGCCTTGATCAGCCCGATCGTGCCGACCTGGAGCAGGTCGTCGAACGGCTCGCCGCGGTTGAGGAAGCGCCGCGCGAAGTGCTCGACGAGGGGGAGGTGCAGCCGGACCAGCTCGTCGCGCAGCCGGGCGCGCTCAGCCTCGGAGACGTCGTCGGCACGCAGCTGCGAGAACAGGTCGGCGCTGTGCGCGCGCATCTCCGCGAGGTCGTTGTGCCCGCTGCGGGGCCCGCCGAGCACGGCTACTCCGGGTCGGAGGTGCCGCGAGCCAGCGTGACGGTGAGGCGGTCCCCGTCGACCACGGCGGTGACCTCGTTGGTGAGCGCGGCCAGCACCGTCCACGCGAAGCCGTCGCGGTTCGGCGGCTGCGGGGAGTCGCACTCGGCGGTCACCGCCACGGTGAGCCGGCTGGCGTCGAGGTCGAAGGTGCAGGTCAGGTCGGAGTCCGGCCGCGCCTGCGGAAGGACCATCGCGCACGCCTCGTCCACGGCGATGCGGAGGTCCTCGATGTCGTCGAGGGTGAAGTCGAGCCGGGCCGCGAGGCCTGCCGTCGCGGTCCGCAGCACCGCGAGGTACGCGCTGTCGGCGGGGATGCGGAGCTCCACGTCCGGGTGGTTGTGAGCCACGGATGGCCACCCCTTCATCGCTCGTGTCGTGTCGTGCGACAGGGTCGGGCGCGCAGGCGCCCGACCCCGTCGTGGTCGGCCGGTTCGCCGTCGGGAGCGTCAGTCTGGCAGGCTCCGGCGGCGAGCGGGTCAGGACTTCTTGGTCTCCCAGAAGATCTCCGCGATCTCGTCGATCTTGGCGATCAGCTCGTCGGCCTTGGCGGCGTCGAGGGCGCCCTTGGTGCCGGTCGCGCCGGCGAGCTTGGTGGCCTCGTTCACCAGGGTGTGCAGCTGCGGGTACTTCTCGAAGTGCGGGGGCTTGAAGTAGTCGGTCCACAGCACCCAGAGGTGGTGCTTGACCAGCTCGGAGCGCTGCTCCTTGATGAGGATCGCGCGGGTGCGGAAGTCCGGGTCGTCGTTGTCCGCGACCTTGGCGATGATGGCCTTGACGGACTCGGCCTCGATCTTGGCCTGGGCCGGGTCGTACACCCCGCAGGGCAGGTCGCAGTGGGCCTGGACGGTGAGGGTCGGTGCGAACAGTCGCGCGAACATGCGGGTCCTTTCGTCAGGGATCTCGGTCGTGCCGGTCGGTGGGTCAGCAGGTCGGTCACGCCGACTGCGACACTACTCCCGGCCCTCGGCGTCGAGGAGCGGGGGACGGGCCCCCACCAGGGTTCAACACGAGTCCGGGAGGTGTACCCCCTGCTACGTCGGGTCATGCGTGCTCGCCCCTCCGGGAGTCCCGTGCGTCGATGGGGCTTCGCCGTCGTGCGCGGCCGGTCCATGCGGCCGACGCTGCGCGACGGGGACCGCCTCGTGGTCCAGCACGGTGCCGTGCCGCGGGTCGGCGACGTGGTCGTCGTACGCCTGCCGGACGGGACCGTCGCGGTCAAGCGGGCGACGTCGCGCCAGGACGGCGGCTGGTGGGTGGAGCGAGACAACCCCGCGGAGGGCGTCGACTCGTGGCTCGTCGGGGCCATCCCGGAGCGGGACGTCGTCGCGGTCGCACGGCTGCGGGTGTGGCCGCCGCGTCGGCTGCGGCGCGACCCCGGCGCTGTGCCAGACTGAGCGCTCGATGCCTGACACTCCCGCACCCCAGGACGCGGCGGCCGACCTCGCCGCCGACCCCGTCTTCGCGCTGCACCTCGGCGGCAAGATGGAGATCCGCTCGACCGTGGCCCTGGACGGCCGCGACGACCTCTCGATGGCCTACACGCCCGGCGTCGCCCGGGTGTGCGAGGCGATCGCCGCCGACCCGAGCCTGGTCGACGACTACACGTGGGTCTCGAACACCGTCGCCGTGGTCACCGACGGCACCGCCGTGCTCGGGCTCGGCGACATCGGCCCCGCCGCCGCGATGCCGGTGATGGAGGGCAAGGCCGTGCTGTTCAAGCAGTTCGGCGGCGTCGACGCCGTGCCGATCTGCCTGTCCACCACCGACGCCGACGAGATCGTCGAGACGGTCGTCCGGCTCGCCCCGAGCTTCGGCGGCATCAACCTCGAGGACATCTCGGCGCCGCGCTGCTTCGAGATCGAGGCGCGCCTGAAGTCGCTGCTCGACATACCCGTCTTCCACGACGACCAGCACGGTACGGCGGTGGTGGCGCTCGCCGCGCTCGAGAGCGCCCTGCGGATCACCGGCCGGGCGATGGGCGACGTCCGCGTGGTCATCTCCGGCGCCGGGGCGGCCGGCGTCGCGGTCGCCCGGATCCTGCTCGCGGCCGGCGTCACCGACCTCGCCGTGACCGACCGCCGCGGCGTGCTGCACTCCGGGCGCGGCGACCTGACGCCCGTCAAGCAGTCACTCGCCCGCGACACCGCCGACCGCACCGGGCGCACCGGGCAGCTCGCCGACGTCCTCGACGGGGCCCACGTCTACATCGGTGTCTCCGGCGGCACCGTCCCCGAGGAGCACGTCGCGAGGATGGCCGACGAGGCCGTCGTCTTCGGGCTGGCCAACCCCACCCCCGAGGTCCACCCCGACGTGGCGCACCGGCACGCCCGGGTGGTGGCAACCGGCCGCTCGGACTACCCGAACCAGATCAACAACGTGCTCGCGTTCCCGGGCATCTTCCGCGGCGCCTTCGACGTCCGCGCCAGCGCCATCACCGAGGGCATGAAGCTGGCCGCCGCGAACGCCCTGTCCGGCCTGGTCGGCGACGACGTCCGCGAGGACTACATCGTCCCCTCGCCCTTCGACCCCCGCGTCGGCCCCGCCGTCTCCGCCGCCGTGGCCGCCGCCGCCCGCGCCGACGGCGTCGCCCGCCGCTGACCGCCGTCCGAGGGCGGCCGGCCGCCCCCCAGCACGCCCTCCCGTCACACGATTACCAGGGTCCCCTGGTGTTCGTGCACTTCCCCAGGCATGCAAGCCAGGGGAGCTGCTCGATTACCAGGGGACCCTGGTAATCGAGCAGAGCGCACCGCCCCGCCCGGGGGCGGCGGGCCGGGAGTTGGGGGCGCCACTAGGGTCGGTGGCATGTTCGCTGTGTATGCCGAAGGCCTCTCTTCGCACGACCCGCTGTCCGGCCTCGTGGTCGGCGAGCGCCCGGACCCGGTCGCCGAGGCGGGGTGGACGACCGTCGAGGTGAAGGCCGCGGCGCTCAACCACCACGACCTGTGGTCGCTGCGCGGGGTGGGGCTGCGCGAGGAGGCGCTGCCGATGATCCTCGGCTGCGACGCCGCGGGCCTCGACGAGGACGGCAACGAGGTGGTCGTGCACGCGGTGGTCAGCGACCCGTCGTGGAGCGGCGACGAGACGCTCGACCCGAAGCGGTCGCTGCTCAGCGAGCGCCACCAGGGCACGTTCGCGGACAAGGTCGTGGTGCCGCGGGGCAACGTCGTGCCCAAGCCGGCCTCGCTGAGCTTCGAGGAGGCGGCCTGCCTGCCGACGGCGTGGCTGACCGCCTACCGGATGCTGTTCACCCAGGGCGGGCTCAAGCCCGGCCAGTCGGTGCTCGTGCAGGGCGCCGGCGGCGGCGTCGCCACCGCCCTGATCGCGCTCGGGCGCGCGGCCGGCCTGCGGGTCTACGCGACGTCTCGTGACGAGGCGAAGCGGCAGCGGGCCCTCGACCTCGGCGCGCACGAGGCCCTCGAGTCGGGGGCGCGCCTGCCGGTCCGGGTCGACGCGGTCATGGAGACGGTCGGGCGCGCCACGTGGTCGCACTCGGTGAAGTCCCTGCGACCCGGCGGCACGCTCGTGATCTCGGGTACGACGAGCGGCCCGAACCCGGACAACGCCGAGCTGACGCGGGTGTTCTTCCTGCAGCTGCGGGTGATCGGCTCCACGATGGGCACCCGCAGCGAGCTCGCCGACCTCGCCGAGCTGCTCGACGTGTCCGGCGTACGCCCCGTCATCGACCGGGTGCTGCCGATGGACCAGGCCCGCGACGGCTTCGCGGCGATGGCCGAGGGCGAGCTGTTCGGCAAGGTCGTCTTCACCCGCTGACCGCGGCGAGGCGGACGTCGAGCCGGGTCGCCCGGCCCGGCCTCACTCGTCGTCGGGGTCGTCGAGACGGGCCAGCCAGGTGGCCAGCCGCTCGACGGGCGTCTCGAACTCCGGGTGGAGGTCGACGAACTCCTGGAGCCGGTCGGCCACCCAGGCCAGGGTGACCTCCTCGTCGCCGCGCCGCTGCTCGAGCTCCTCGATCCCGCGGTCGGTGAAGTACACGGCTCAGCCGAACGCCTCGGCGACCAGGTCCTTCTGCTCCTCGACGTGCCGCTTGTGCTGGCCGACCGACGGCGAGGACGACTCCGGGCGCGACACCCGGCGCAGGGGCACGTCCAGCTCGGGGGTGAGGTTGAGCGCCATGTGCGGCCAGGGCCCCATGTTCGCCGGCTCGTCCTGCACCCAGCGGATGTCCTCGAGGTGGGGGTAGCGGGCCAGCTCGGCCTTGAGCTCGGCCACCGGGCGCGGGTAGAGCTGCTCGACCCGGACGATCGCGGTGCGCGGGTCGTCGCCCTCGAGCTTCTTGCGCTCCACCATGAGGTCCCAGGTGATCCGGCCGCTGCAGAGCAGCACCTTGCGGACCGCCGTCGGGTCGACCGCGGAGTCGCCGATGACCGGGCGGAAGGTGGTGCCGGCGATGAAGTCCTCGGGCTGCGACGCGGCCTCCTTGCGCTTGAGCATCGACTTCGGCGTGAACACGATCAGCGGACGGTGCTCCTCGCCGAGGGAGTGCTTGCGCAGGAGGTGGAAGTAGCTCGCCGGGGTCGACGGCTGCGCGACCACGAACGCCTCGTCGGCCGCCATCGTCAGGAACCGCTCGATGCGGGCGGAGGAGTGGTCGGGACCCTGGCCCTCGTAGCCGTGCGGCAGCAGCAGGACGACGCCGGACTGCTGGCGCCACTTGGTGTGGCTGGACGTGATGAACTCGTCGATCACGGTCTGGGCGCCGTTGACGAAGTCGCCGAACTGCGCCTCCCACAGCACGAGCGCCTCGGGACGGGCCACGGAGTAGCCGTACTCGAAGCCCATCGCGGCGTACTCCGAGAGCAGCGAGTCGTAGACGTAGAACTGCGCCTGGTCCTCGGTGAGGTTGGCCAGCGGCGTCCACTCGTCGGCGTTCTGCCGGTCGATGATCGTCGCGAAGCGGGACACGAACGTGCCGCGCCGCGAGTCCTGGCCGGCCAGCCGCACCGGGCGGCCGTCCATCAGCAGCGAGCCGAAGGCGAGGATCTCGCCGGTGCCCCAGTCGATCGGGCCGTCGGTGATCGCGGCGGCGCGACGCTGCAGCTGCGGCAGCACCTTGGGGTGCACGGTGAAGCCCTCGGGGGCGTTGACGTGCGCGTCGGAGATGCGCTTGAGCACCTCGGGGGTGACCGCCGTGGTGAGCTCGGCCCCGATCTTCTCGGGGTAGTCCGGGACGGTCGTCCACTCCTTCGGCGTCTGGCTGGCCTCGCGCACCTCGGTGAAGACCCGCTCGAGCTGCTGCTGGTAGTCGCGCAGGACCTGCTCGGCCTCCTCGATCGTGATGTCGCCACGGCCGATCAGCGACTCGGTGTAGAGCTTGCGGACCGAGCGCTTCTGCTCGATCAGGTCGTACATCAGCGGCTGGGTGTACGACGGGTCGTCACCCTCGTTGTGGCCGCGGCGGCGGTAGCAGACCAGGTCGATGACGACGTCCTTCTTGAACGCCTGGCGGTACTCGAACGCGAGCCGGGCCACCCGGATGCACGCCTCGGGGTCGTCGCCGTTGACGTGGAAGATCGGCGCCTGCACCATCCGCGCCACGTCGGTGCAGTAGAGCGACGAGCGCGACGACGCCGGCGAGGTGGTGAAGCCGACCTGGTTGTTGACGACCACGTGGATCGTGCCGCCGGTGCGGTAGCCGCGCAGCTGGGAGAGGTTCAGCGTCTCGGCGACCACGCCCTGGCCGGCGAACGCGGCGTCGCCGTGCACGAGCAGCGGCAGCACCGGGAACTCGGCGCCCTTGTTGAGCACGTCCTGCTTGGCGCGGGCGATGCCCTCGAGCACCGGGTCGACCGCCTCGAGGTGGGAGGGGTTCGCCGCGACGGAGACCTTGATCGTGGTCGCCCGTGCCGGCGGTGAACTCGCCCTCGGCGCCGAGGTGGTACTTCACGTCGCCGGAGCCCTGCACCGTGCGCGGGTCGATGTTGCCCTCGAACTCGCGGAAGATCTGGCTGTACTTCTTGCCGACGATGTTGGCGAGCACGTTGAGCCGGCCGCGGTGCGCCATCCCGATGGAGACCTCGTCGAGCCCGCCCTCGGCGGCCGCCTCGCAGATCTCGTCGATCAGCGGGATGGTGGTCTCGCCGCCCTCGAGGCTGAAGCGCTTCTGGCCGACGAACTTGGTCTGCAGGAAGGTCTCGAACGCCTCGGCCTGGTTGAGCTTGAGCAGGATCCGCAGCTGCTCCTCGCGGGGCGGCTTCACGTGCGGCTGCTCGACGCGCTGCTGGATCCAGCGGCGCTGCTCGGGGTCCTGGATGTGCATGTACTCGATGCCGACGGTGCGGCAGTAGGAGTCGCGCAGGATGCCGAGGATGTTGCGCAGCTTCATGAACCGGCGGCCCTCGCCGCCGAACGAGCCGGTGGCGAACTCGCGGTCGAGGTCCCACAGCGTCAGGCCGTGCGTCTCGACCTCGAGGTCGGGGTGGCTGCGCTGCTGGTACTCGAGCGGGTCGGTGTCGGCCATGATGTGGCCGCGCACGCGGTAGGCGTGGATCAGCTCGAGGATCCGGGCCTGCTTGCTGATCTCGTCGTCGTGGCTGGTCGAGATGTCCTTGGCCCAGCGGATCGGCTCGTAGGGGATCCGCAGCGCCCGGAAGATCTCGTCGTAGAAGTCGTCCTCGCCGAGCAGCAGGGCGTGCAGCCGCTTGAGGAACTCGCCGGACTGGGCGCCCTGGATGACGCGGTGGTCGTAGGTCGAGGTGAGGGTCATGACCTTGCTGACCGCGTTGCGCGTGAGCGTCTCCTCGGACGCGCCCTGGTACTCCGGCGGGTAGTCCATCGAGCCGACGCCGAGGATCGCGCCCTGGCCCTTCATCAGCCGCGGCACCGAGTGGTTGGTGCCGATCGTGCCCGGGTTGGTGAGGCTGATCGTGGTGCCCTGGAAGTCGGTGACCGCGAGCTTGTTGTCGCGGGCCTTGCGGACGAGGTCCTCGTAGGCGGTCCAGAAGCCGGCGAAGTTCATCGCCTCGGCGGCCTTGATCGAGGGCACCAGCAGCTGGCGGGTGCCGTCGGGCTTGGGCAGGTCGATCGCGAGGCCGAGGTTGATGTGCGCCGGCGTGATCAGGGTGGGCTTGCCGTCGACGACGTCGAAGCCGTTGTTCATCTCCGGCATCGCGATCGAGCGCCTTGACCAGCGCGTAGCCGATGAGGTGGGTGAAGGAGACCTTGCCGCCGCGGGCGCGGGCGAGGTGGTTGTTGATCACGATGCGGTTGTCGATGAGCAGCTTGACCGGGACCGAGCGGACGCTGGTGGCCGTCGGCACGGTGAGGCTGGCGTCCATGTTGGCGACGGTGCGCGCGGGGGCGCCGCGCAGCACGGTCAGCGTCGGCTCGTCGGTGGCCTCGGCGCGGGGAGCGGCAGCGGGCTCCTTGGGCACGGGGGAGGTGGTGGTCGGCTGCGGCGGCGGCGCGTCGGCGCGCGGGGCGGTGTCGGAGGCCGGCGCGGCCTTGGCGGGAGGCGCTCGGTGGCCGTGGCCGGCGCCTTCGCGGGTCCGGCCGCCGGTGCCTTCGCCGGGGCCTTCGCCGGGGCCTTCGCCGGGGCGGGCGCGGGTGCCTTCGCCGGGGCCTTCGTGGTCGCCCCGGAGGTCGACCCGTTGGACGAGGACCCGGTGGTGGCGGCACCCGCAGCAGCGGTGTCCGGCGCGTGCTTCTCGAAGAACGTCCACCACGCCTTGTCGACGCTCGCCGGGTCGTGCTGGTAGCGCTCGTACATCTCGTCGACGAGCCACTCGTTGGCGCCGAACTCCGCGAGCGGGTTGTCGACTGCGGTGGGGTCGCCTTTCGAAGACTCGGCCACGGCCCGGTTCGCCTCTTCCGCTTCAAATCCTGTGATGGTTCTCTAGGGTGGGGACGGCTCCCAGGCTAGACCTCCTGGACAACTCGGCGCAGCCGGGACCGCGCTCCCGATCGCCGTGTCGCGAGCGCCCCGGAGAAGCCTGCCACACCCCCTCGCCCCGCCCGCCCGGGGCGCCCGCCGCCCCCCGCACCACGACGAAGGGACGACCAGCGTGAGAGGTCGCGCCACCCCGGCCGCCCGGACCTGCTCGACGGTGCTGCTGGCCGTCGGTCTGTCCGCCGGGGCGACTGCCTGCACCGGTGGCGGCGAGCCCGCCGCGAAGCCGTCCGCGAGCCCCAGCGCGAGCGCCACCCCGACGGCCGCGCCGGCCCCGTCCGCACCCTGGAAGGTGGTCGTCACCCGGGTGTCGGGTCGGCTGCCCCAGAAGGCCCGGCCGGCACTGGAGGCCAAGGTCCGCCGGACGGTGTCGGGCTACCTCGACGACGCGTTCCTGGGCGGCACCTACCCCCGCTCGGACTTCGGCGACGCCTTCGCGACCTTCACGCCCGGAGCGGCGAGGCGCGCCCGTGGCGACCTCCGGCTGCTCACGAACGCCACGCTCGGCCCGACCACGCAGTCCGTCCGAGCGGTCCGGCGTACGGCGTACCTCTCGGTGCTCGCGCCCGGCAAGGTCGCCGCCGGGGTGACGCGCGAGGGTCGACGTCGCGATGCGCGTCGACCGCGGCGAGCGGCCGGCGCGGCGGGTCCGGCTGACCGGCCGGCTGCTGCTGACCCGGGACGACTCCGGCGGCTGGTCGGTCTTCGGCTACGACCTGGCCCGCTCGCGACACCGCGGCCGGAGGTGCCTCGTGAGGGGCCTCGCGCGGCTGGCTCCCGCTGCGCCGGCTCCGGCGTGCTCGCGCGTCGTGCTCGCGCTCACCGGGCTCGTCGTCCCCGACGCCGGCGTGCACGAGAACGCCGTCTCGCTGGTCGGGTCCGCACCGCCGAGGCCGTCGACCACCCGCGCGAGGTGGTCTGGGTCCTCTGCCTCGGCTCCGACGCGCGCCCCGGCCAGCGGCTCACCGGCACCCGGGCCGACGCGATCCAGCTGGTCGGGCTCAATCTCGAGACCGGCCACGGGACGATGATCGGCATCCCGCGCGACTCCTACGTCGACATCCCCGGCCACGGCCGCGACAAGATCAACGCGTCGATGTTCTTCGGCGGCCCGCAGCTGATGGCCGACTCGGTGGCCCGCCTGGTGGGCGTGCGGCCCGACTACGTGTTCACGACCGGCTTCCTCGGCTTCCGGGCGATGGTGCGGGCCATCGGCGGGGTCACCGTCCAGTCGAGGTTCGCCTTCTCCGACCCGGTGCGGCCCCAGGGCTACCGGGTGGGCAGGAACCGGCTGAACCCGTTCCAGGCGCTGATCTTCGGCCGGGTCCGGCACCCGCTGCCCCGCGGCGACTTCGACCGGTCGGCCAACCAGCAGGAGCTGCTGCGCGGCATCCTGCGCACGGTGCGCGCGCACCGCGAGCGAGCCCGGCTTCATGGAGCGCGGCGTGCTGGCGTCGGTCGACGAACATGGACACCGAACCTGCGGCCCTCCGAGCTCTACCGTCTCGCCCAGGCGGTGACCGCCGTGCGAGCCGGGCAAGCTGCGCGGGTGCGTCGTGCAGGGCGGCACCGGCTACGGTCGGCGGGGCGAGCGTGGTGTTCCCGGACGTGGCCCAGGCCCGCCGGATCGGCGACGACGCCCGCAGCGACGGCACGCTCGACCGGGGCTGCTAGACCGCTCCCTTTACGGTCTTGACAGTCCTGGCCGGTGACGGTCGAGTGAAGCGAGCCAGGGGCGCCGACCGTCCGCTCCGCGGACCATGCAATCCCGCAGGCGCCGCACGTCAGGAGCACCCGTGAAGAAGCCGCTTCTCTCCGCCGGGCTCGCCGTCGCCACGTGCGCGGCCGGCCTGCTCGTCCCCGCCACCGCCCTGCCCGCGTCCGCAGCGGGCCCGCCGGCGGCGGCGCCGTCCGTCCCCGCGCCGCCGCCGAGCGACGTGCGGGAGCTGCCGCCCGACTCGAAGGTCTCGACACGCGGCCTCGGACTGTCCTCCGCCCAGCAGCGGGGCCTCGCCCCCCGGGCCCTGGCGGCCGGGGTGACCCCGCCGGTCGGCACCGTCCGGCAGTGGCTCGGCCTCGACGACGTCCAGGGCATCCTCTACCGCAAGGACTACACGCTGCGCGGCGTCGGCGACCACATCGAGGTGTGGGTCGCCAACGACACGCCTTCCCGGCCGGCGACTGCCGCAGCCAGGTCCCGCACTCGACGGAGGTCACCGACGCCCAGGTCGACGCGCCTGGTCAACGAGTTCGACACCAACATGTACCCGAAGGAGACGGCCGCCTTCAGCACGCCGCCCGACCGCGACGGCACCAACGCCGACTCGGCCCGGACGCCAACGGCAACGGCGGCGACTACACCGGCGACGGCGACAAGACCGTCACGCTGGTCGACAACGTCCGCGACGACAACTACTACACTTCCCGGCCGCGCCCGACCTACATCGCCGGGCTTCTTCTCCTCGCAGTTCAACGAGCTGCTCGACCGCAACGTCATGACGATCGACGCGTTCGACTGGGCGCACCGCACCGGCGCCAACCCGCCGGACGAGCCGACCGCCGACCTGTGCACCAGCCGGCCGGCGCGGCCCCGGACTCTACGAGGGCACCTTCGCCCACGAGTGGCAGCACCTGCTGCAGTACTACACCGACCCGGACGAGACGATCTGGGTCAACGAGGGCCTCTCCGACTTCGCGCAGACGCTGACCGGGTACGTCGACGCGCACCGAGACGGTCTTCGACCCCGGCGCCGACAGCCACCTCTACTGCTTCCAGGGCTTCGGCACCGTGCAGACGCCGTTCAACCCCAACCCGCGCGACTGCGGCGGCCCGCAGAACTCGCTGAACCTGTGGGGCGAGGGCCGCAACCCGCAACGCGGTCCTGGCCGACTACGGCAACGCCTACTCGTTGATGCTCTACCTCTACGACCGGTTCGGCGCCGCCTTCATGTCGCGCGCTGCACCGCGACGGCGCGCAGCAGGGCATCGACGAGCCTCGCGACCGCAGCTCGCGCGAGGGCGTCGCCAACCTGTACACGCGTCCTCCACGAGTTCCAGTCGATGGTCCTGCTCGACAAGCTCGTCGGCGACTCGACGCGGTCCACGGTGCTCGGCACGACCACGAGGCCTGGTGACCGCGCCGAGCCTGCGCTCGACGGTCAACCTCGCCAACCCGGCGTCCTACGACCACGCCCGGTGCCGCGCCCAACGGCGCCGACTACGTGCGCGCTGCGCGGCGCCGACCGGGCAGACCCTGCGGGGCAGCGACCTGCGGTCGTTGCGCTTCGACGGCGCCGCGACCCTGCCGACGCAGCCGCTGCTCTGGACGGTCGTGACCAACGACCCGGACCGCCCGGGCAACCCGGTGCTGTTCTCCGGCAACGCCAACAACACTGGACGCCGCAGCGGTCGCCGCAGGTCACCGTGCCGACGGCTGACCCGACGCTGCGCTTCCGCGCGAAGTACGGCGCCGAGTTCGGCTTCGACTACGGCTACGTCCAGGTCTCGACCGACGGCGGGCAGACCTACACCTCGATCCCGGGTGACCGGACCGTCGCCGGCCCGCTCGGCGCCGGCGCTCAACGGCACGACGGCCGGGTTCGAGCCGCACACCTACGACCTGTCCGCCTACGCCGGGCAGACCGTGCTGCTGAGCCTCCGCTACGTCAGCGACGGCGGCGTCAACGAGGGCGGCCTGCTCGTCGACGACGTCACGGTCGGAGGCGACGTCGGTCAGCGACGGCTCCAGCCTCACGCCGTTCCGCTCGCCGACCGAGGTCTCGCCGACGCCTGTCGCCAACTGGGACCTCAAGCTCGTCGGGCTCAAGGGCGGCCGCGCCCCGGTGGCGCTGCAGGTGGAGTTCAACGGCCGCTCGCAGGTCCGGCTCGACCAGCGTGCGCTGGTGGTCGCGCGGCCGTTCGACCAGGTGGTGGCCATCGTCGCCACCGACGACCCGACCGAGCTGGTGCGGCAGTACGCGCCGTACGCGCTGACCGTCAACGGGACGCTGCAGCCGGGCGGCTGAGGGTCCGCAACATCAGGCCGTCCGCCGCGGCCCGGGTCGCGGCGGGCGGCTCGGCCGTGCCCGAGCGGGGGCGCGAGGAGAAGGCGATCGGCGGGAAGGCCGGAAAGGGACGAAACGGGGTGGCGCCCCCGGTAGGATTCGAACCTACGCTCCCGCCTCCGGAGGGCGGTGCTCTATCCCCTGAGCTACGGGGGCTCTCGGGTGCGCGACGAGCGTACATGACGTGCTGCGCCCTCCGACCGGGGGCCGACGGAGGGCGGAGGCTGTGAGCGAGACCCCTCGTCACCGGGTCCTGGTGGTCGACGACTCGGCCGTCGTCCGCGACCTGATCGCGGTCAACCTGGAGCTCGAGGGCTTCGAGGTGCACACCGCCGCGGACGGCCTCGAGGGACTCGAGCAGGTCGCCGCCTGGCAGCCCGACGTCGTCACCCTCGACGTGGTGATGCCGCGCCTCGACGGGTTCGGGGCGCTCGAGCGGCTGCGCGCGGACCCGTCGACGGCCGACCTGCCGGTGGTGCTGGTGACCGGCCGGGGCCAGGGCGCGGACCGCGACCGCGGCGAGGCGCTCGGCGCCGACGGCTACCTCAGCAAGCCGTTCGAGCCGGCCGAGCTGGTCGCGGTCGTCGGCCGGCTGGCCCGGCACGGACGCGGGACGGCGCCCCGCTAGCCCGACGATAGGCTGGGTCGGTGACACCGGAAGAGCTCTCCACGACCATCGCCCACGCCCTGGGCACCCTCGCCGACGAGGGTGCCGTGACGCTGCCCGACGGCCCGCCGGCCTCGGTCGTGGTGGAGCGCCCGAAGAGCCGCGACCACGGCGACTACGCCACCAACGTCGCGCTCCAGCTCGCCAAGAAGGCCGGTATGCCGCCCCGCGACTTCGCCGCGCTGCTCGCCGAGCGGCTCGGCGGCGCGGACGGGATCGCCTCGGTCGAGATCGCCGGCCCCGGGTTCCTCAACATCCGCGTCGAGGCGGCCGCCCAGGGCGCGGTCGCCGCGCAGGTCGTCGCAGCGGGTGCGACGTACGGCTCGGTCGACCAGTTCTCGGGCGAGCGGGTCAACGTCGAGTTCGTCTCGGCCAACCCCACCGGCCCGGTGACGCTGGCCTCGGCGCGCTGGGCGGCCGTCGGCGACGCCATCGCGCGGATCCTGCAGTTCGCGGGGGCCGACGTCGCCCGGGAGTACTACTTCAACGACCACGGCGCCCAGATCGACAGGTTCTCCCGCTCGCTGGTCGCCCGGGCCCGGGGCCAGGAGCCGCCCGAGGACGGCTACGCCGGCCAGTACCTCGACGAGATCGCGCAGACCGTCGTCGCCGCCCACCCGGGCGTGCTCGACCTGCCCGAGGCGGAGGGCCAGGAGGTGTTCCGCGCCGAGGGCGTCGAGCTGATGTTCACCGAGATCAAGCGGACGCTGGCCGACTTCGGCGTCGACTTCGACGTCTACTTCCACGAGAACAACCTGCACGAGTCCGGTGCCGTCGAGCGCGCGATCAAGCGGCTCACCGAGATGGGCAACACCTACGAGAAGGACGGCGCGCTCTGGCTGCGCACCGAGAAGTACGGCGACGACAAGGACCGGGTGATCATCAAGTCCGACGGCGAGGGCGCCTACATCTCCGGCGACCTGGCCTACTACCTCGACAAGAGGGAGCGCGGCTTCGACCGGTGCCTGATCCTGCTCGGCGCCGACCACCACGGGTACGTCGGACGGCTCGAGGCGATGTGCGCGGCGTTCGGCGACGAGCCCGGCAAGAACCTCGAGATCCTCATCGGGCAGATGGTCAACCTGCTCCGGGACGGCAGGCCGCTGCGGATGTCGAAGCGGGCCGGCACGGTCATCACGCTCATCGACCTGGTGGACGCGGTCGGCGTCGACGCCGCGCGCTACGCCCTGGCGCGGTTCACCACCGACACCAACATCGACATCGACCTGGACCTGTGGGCCCGCCAGACCAGCGACAACCCGGTGTTCTACGTGCAGTACGCCCACGCGCGGCTGTCGGCGATCCTGCGCAACGCCGGCGACCTCGGGCTCGCGCCGGCCGGTCACCCCGACGCCGCGCCGTTCGACCCGGCGCTGCTCTCGCACGAGAAGGAGGGCGACCTGCTGCGCGCCCTCGCGGAGTTCCCCCGGGTCGTCGCCGCGGCCGCGCAGCTGCGCGAGCCGCACCGGGTCGCGCGCTACCTCGAGGACACGGCGTCCTCGTTCCACAAGTTCTACGACTCCTGCCGGGTGCTCCCGATGGGTGACGAGGACCCCGCACCGATCCACGCCGCGCGGCTGCTGCTGGTCGAGGCCACCCGCACGGTCCTCGCCAACGGCCTCGGCCTGCTCGGCGTCTCCGCCCCCGAGCGGATGTAGTCCACCCCACCAAACCGCTCGCTTCGCTCACGCTTCCGCGGGGACCCCGAACGCGACAGGGAGAGGTAGCACGATGACGACTCACGAGGCCGGCTGGGCCCACGCGGACGGCGCGCTGCGCGGTCCCGCGTGGCTGCGCCAGCCCGACGACGTCAACGAGCTCGTCCCGCTGCTGTGGTCGTCCACGGCCCGCAAGAACGCCGACGGCGCGCTGGAGGTCGGTGGCGTGGACGTCCGCGAGCTGGTCGCGACGCACGGCTCGCCGGCGTACGTCCTGGACGAGGCGGACTTCCGGGCCCGGGCCCGGGCGTTCCGCGTCGCCTTCGACGGCTACGACGTCTTCTACGCAGGCAAGGCGTTCCTCTGCACGACGGTGGCGCGGTGGGTGGCCGAGGAGGGGCTCTGCCTCGACGTGTGCTCCGCCGGCGAGCTGACGGTCGCGCTGCGGGCCGGCTTCGACCCGGCGCGGATCGGCTACCACGGCAACAACAAGACGACCGGCGAGCTGCGGCGGGCCGTCGAGGTCGGCGTCGGGCGCATCGTCGTCGACTCCTTCCACGAGATCGACCGGCTCGAGGCGGTCACCGCCGAGACGGGCCGGCGGGCCGCGGTGATGGTGCGGGTCACCGCCGGCGTCGAGGCGCACACCCACGAGTACATCGCCACGGCCCACGAGGACCAGAAGTTCGGCTTCTCCATCTCCTCCGGCGACGCGCTGGAGGCCGTACGACGCGTGCAGGAGGTCCCGGGCCTGGACCTGCTCGGCCTGCACTCGCACATCGGGTCGCAGATCTTCGACACCTCCGGCTTCGAGGTGGCCGCCCGGCGGGTGCTCACCCTGCACGCGCAGGTGTCGACCGAGCTCGGCGTGACCATGCCGGAGATGGACCTCGGCGGCGGGTTCGGCATCGCCTACACGACCCAGGACGACCCCTCGGACCCGGCGCAGCTCGCGACCGAGCTGACCAAGATCGTCGAGCACGAGTGCCACGCCTTCGACGTGCCCGTCCCGCTGCTCTCCGTCGAGCCCGGCCGGGCGATCGTCGGCCCGGCGGTCTGCACGGTCTACGAGGTCGGCACGGTCAAGCGGGTCGGCCTCGACGCCGGCGTGGTCCGCACCTACGTCTCCGTCGACGGCGGCATGAGCGACAACATCCGCACGGCGCTCTACGACGCCGACTACTCCTGCACGATCGCCTCGCGCGGGTCGACCGCCACCCCGGTCATCGGCCGCGTGGTGGGCAAGCACTGCGAGGCCGGCGACATCGTCGTCAAGGACGAGTTCGTGCCCGGCGACCTGGCCCCCGGCGACCTGCTCGCGGTGCCCGGGACGGGCGCCTACTGCCGGTCGATGGCCAGCAACTACAACCACGCGCTGCGCCCGCCGGTCGTCGCCGTGGCGGACGGCACGGCGACCGTCCTGGTGCGCAGGGAGACCGAGGAGGACCTCCTGCGCACCGACGTCGGGGCCTGAGTCGACACCGGCCACCCGCGGGGCAGATGCTGGGCCCGGCACATCTCAGGCCGCGGACAACCCTCGACTTTCCTGCGCCGCGCGGCGCGATGGATCAAGATGTGGACGAGAAGGTCACACCGGAGAGGACGATCAGAGTGGACAGGCCCGCGAACAGGCCGCTGAGGCTCGCGCTGCTCGGGTGCGGGTCGGTCGGCAGCCAGGTGGTCCGGCTGCTGCGCGAGCAGTCCGCCGACCTCACCGCGCGCGTCGGCGCCCCGATCGAGCTGGTGGGGGTGGCCGTGCGGCGCCCCGAGCTGCAGCGCGACGCCGAGGTCCCGCGCGAGCTGCTGACGACCGACGCCGAGGGCCTGGTCACCCGCGGCGACCTCGACCTGGTGGTGGAGGTCATCGGCGGGATCGAGCCGGCCCGCTCGCTGATCCTGTCCGCCCTCGAGAGCGGCGCGTCGGTGGTCACCGCCAACAAGGCGCTGCTGGCCGAGGACGGCAGCACGCTCTACGCGGCCGCCGAGAAGGCGCAGCGCGACCTCTACTTCGAGGCGGCGGTGGCGGGCGCCATACCCATCCTGCGGCCGCTGCGCGAGTCGCTGGCCGGCGACCGGGTCCGGCGCGTGCTGGGCATCGTCAACGGCACCACCAACTTCATCCTCGACAAGATGGACTCCCACGGCAGCGGCTTCGCCGAGGTCCTCGAGGAGGCCCAGGCGCTCGGCTACGCCGAGGCCGACCCGACCGCCGACGTGGAGGGGTACGACGCGGCGGCGAAAGCCGCGATCCTGGCCAGCCTCGCGTTCCACACCCGCGTGACCGCCGCCGACGTCTACCGCGAGGGCATCTCCGAGGTGAGCGCCGCCGACATCGTCTCGGCCAGGGAGATGGGCTCGGTGGTCAAGCTGCTCGCCATCTGCGAGCTCCGCGAAGGCGCCAACGGCCCGGCGGTCTCGGCCCGCGTGCACCCGGCGATGATCCCGCGCACGCACCCGCTCGCCAGCGTCCGCGAGGCGTTCAACGCGGTGTTCGTGGAGAGCGACGCCGCCGGTCAGCTGATGTTCTACGGCCCCGGGGCGGGCGGCTCGCCGACGGCGAGCGCGGTGCTGGGCGACCTGGTCACCGTGGCCCGCAACCGCCTCAACGACGTCCGCGGCGCGGGCGAGTCGGCCTACGCGCAGTGCGAGGTGCTGCCGATGGGGGAGACCCGGACGCGCTACCACGTGGCCCTCGACGTCGACGACCGCGCGGGCGTGCTCGCCGCCGTCGCGCAGGCGTTCGCCGAGCACGGCGTCTCGATCCAGACCGTCCGCCAGGAGGGCCGCGGCGACGACGCCCAGCTCGTGGTCGTCTCCCACCGCGCGACCGACGCCGCGCTCGCCGCGACCGTCGAGGCCCTGCGCACGATGGACTTCGTGCACGACGTCTCCTCGGTGATGCGGGTCGAGGGGGACGCGGAGTGAGCGCGCCGGCCGCGCACCAGTCGGCCCACCGGTCGGCCCACCAGTGGCGTGGGGTCATCGAGGAGTACCGCTCCTGGCTCGACCTCCCCGCCGGCACGCCCACCATCACCCTGCGCGAGGGCGGCACGCCGCTCGTGGACAGCCCCTGGCTCTCCGAGGTCACCGGCGGCGACGTCTGGCTGAAGGTCGAGGGCGACAACCCCACCGGGTCGTTCAAGGACCGGGGCATGACGGTCGCGCTCTCGGTCGCGGTGGGCCAGGGCGCCGAGGCCGTGGTCTGCGCGTCCACCGGCAACACCTCCGCGTCGATGGCGGCGTACGCCGCACGGGCGCGCGTGAAGCCGCTGGTGCTGGTGCCGCAGGGCAAGATCGCCGCGGGCAAGCTCGCCCAGGCGATCGTGCACGGCGCGCAGGTGATCATGGTCCGCGGCAACTTCGACGACTGCCTGCGGCTGTCTCGCGGCCTCGCGGAGAGCTACCCGGTCGCGCTGGTCAACTCGGTGAACCCGATGCGGCTCGAGGGCCAGAAGACCGGGTCGTTCGAGATCGTGGACTTCCTCGGCGACGCCCCCGACGTGCACGTCCTGCCGGTCGGCAACGCCGGCAACATCTCGGCGTACTGGAAGGGCTACCTGGAGTACGAGAAGGCCGGCCGGGCCACGCGGACGCCGCAGATGCTCGGCTGGCAGGCCGCCGGTGCCGCGCCGCTCGTGTCCGGTGCGCCGGTCACGGCCCCCGAGACCGTCGCCTCGGCGATCCGGATCGGCAACCCCGCCTCGTGGCACCTCGCGGTCGCGGCCCAGGAGCAGTCGGGTGGCCGGTTCCGGTCGGTCACCGACGAGGAGATCCTGGCCGCCCAGCGCGAGCTCGCGGCCGCCGACGGCGTGTTCGTCGAGCCTGCCTCGGCCGCCGGCGTCGCCGGGCTGCTCAAGGAGGCGGCCGAGGGGACGTCGTACGCCGGCAAGCGACTCGTCGTCACGGTCACCGGTCACGGCCTCAAGGACATCGACACCGCGCTGTCGACCTTCACCGACCTCGTCGACACGGTCGTGGACGCCGACGTCGACGCAGCGGCCGGGGCCGCCGGGCTGCGGTGACCACGTTCCTGTCCGGCCGGGTCGTCGTCAGCGTCCCGGCGACCAGCGCCAACCTCGGTCCCGGCTTCGACGCGCTCGGACTCGCCCTCGACCACCGCGACCGGGTGGGCGTGCAGGTGCTGCCCGGCGACGGCGACCCCGAGATCGTGGTGACCGGGCCGGGGGAGGGCGACGTGCCGCTCGACGCGCGCCACCTCGTGCACCGCTCCCTGGTCGCCGGTCTCGAGCACATGGGCGCGCGGGTCCCGCGGGTCCGGCTGGAGTGCGCCAACGTCGTGCCCCACGCGCGCGGCCTCGGCTCCTCCTCCGCGGCCATCGTCGCCGGTGTCTGCGCGGCCCGCGGCCTCGTCGCCGGCGGCTCGCTGCTGATGGACGACGACGCTGCCTTCTCGCTCGCCGCCGACCTCGAGGGTCATCCCGACAACGTGGCACCCGCGATGTACGGCGGGTTCACGGTGGCCTACCGCGACGGCGGTCGCTTCCGGGCGGCCCGCGTCGACGTCGACCCCCGCGTCGAGGTCGTCGTGTTCGTGCCGCCGACCGGCGTCGAGACCTCGGTGGCGCGCGGGCTGCTCCCGGCGACCGTCAGCCACCGGGACGCGGCCGCCAACGCAGGTCGCGCAGCGCTGCTCGTCGCGGCGCTCGGCCACCAGCCGGAGCTCCTCCTCGCCGCCACGGAGGACCGCCTCCACCAGGAGTACCGCGCCCCCGCGATGCCCGGCTCCCTCGCCCTCGTGCACGCCCTGCGCGCCGACGGCGTGCCCGCGATCGTCTCGGGCGCCGGGCCGACCGTCCTCGCGTTCACCGACGCCGCAGGGCGCGACGCCCTCACCGGCCGGGTGCCGGAGGGGTGGAGCGCGCTGCCACTGCGGGTGGACCTCGACGGCGCGCGGGTGGACCTGCCGGCCGAGGTCCCCGGCGGCTGACGGCGCGACCGGCCGCACGGGGCGGGCCAGCGGGGAATCACCTGTCGGTGAGACCCACGCCACGATCTAGTGCTAGGCTCGAAGTGCCGGTGATCGTGATGCCTTGACGCATCGAATGCCTACGACTCCACCGCGCACCTCTCTCTCGCACCCTCTGCCACGACGCGTCGAGACTTCTCTGCGACGTGTCCGGTTCGAGGTGCGGAACCACACGGAACGAGGCCGCCGGGACATCCGGTCCGGCCCGACAACGTGGGAAGGACCTCACGTGAGCGACACCACCACCACTCCTTCGGGCCCCTCGGGCACCTCGGAGTCGGAGTCGGCCGCGCCGACGACCCAGTCCGCCGCCGGCGCCCGTCGCCGCGGCACGGGTCTCGCCGCGATGCTGCTCCCCGAGCTCAAGCAGATGGCGGGTGGCCTGGGCATCAAGGGCGCCGGCGGGATGCGCAAGAGCCAGCTGATCGACGCGATCAAGGCCGCCCAGGAGGGTGTGAAGCCGGCGGCCTCCGGCGGCGCGCCCGAGCAGAAGGCGAGTCGGTCCGGTGAGTCCGGCCAGTCCCGTGACTCCGGGACTGCCTCCGCACCCGGAGCGACGGGTGCCGGCGAGGCGGACCAGCAGGGCCGTCGCGCGGACGCTGCGGGCCGCCCCACGCGCCGCGAGCGCGACCAGCAGCGCGCCGAGCGCGAGCAGCGCAGCGAGGCGGCCCAGGGCGCTGAGCGCGACCAGCGCGACCAGCGCGACCAGCGCGGCGGTCCCGGCCAGGGCGCCGAGCAGGGCCAGCGCAGCGAGGGCGACCAGCGAGCGGCTGCCGCGAGCCATCAGGACCAGGGTGCCCGGCAGGACCAGGGCGCCCGCGGCGAGACCGGGCAGGACTCCCGGTCCGACGGCCGCCAGGACGGCCGGTCCGACAGCCGTCAGGACAGTCGACAGGACGCCCGCTCGGACAGGCAGCAGGACGGCGCCCGACAGGACCCGCGCCCGGACAACCGGCAGGACACGCGCCCGGACAACCGGCAGGACACGCGCCCGGACAACCGCAGGACACGCGCCCCGACAACCGGCAGGACTCGAGGTCCGACACCGACGAGCCGGGCGGGCGCCGCAACCGGCGCCGGCGCGGCCGCGACCGGGGGGACCGCACCGAGCGCACGGACCGCATCGACAGGTCGGACCGCACCGACAGGGCGGACCGGAGCGACAGGGCGGACCGGAGCGACAGGTCGGACCGGAGCGACCGGCCCGACAACCGCGGCACCCGCGGGTCGCGCAACGAGCCGGACACCCAGATCCTCGAGGACGACGTGCTCGTGCCGGCGGCCGGCATCCTCGACGTCCTCGACAACTACGCGTTCGTGCGGACCAGCGGCTACCTGCCCGGCTCCGACGACGTCTACGTCTCGCTGTCGATGGTGCGCAAGTTCGGTCTGCGCCGCGGCGACGCCGTGACCGGCCAGGTCCGTCAGCCGCGTGAGGGGGACCGCAAGGAGAAGTTCAACCCGATGGTCCGCATCGACACCATCAACGGTGCCGACCCCGAGACGGCCAGGAGCCGGGTCGAGTTCCAGAAGCTCACCCCGCTCTACGCGTCCGAGCGGCTGCGTCTCGAGACCGAGTCGACCAACCTCATCGGCCGGGTCATCGACATCGCGGCGCCGATCGGCAAGGGCCAGCGCGGCCTGATCGTGTCGCCGTCCAAGGCCGGCAAGACGATGATCATGCAGTCGATCGCGAACTCCATCACGACCAACAACCCGGAGTGCCACCTGATGGTGGTGCTCGTGGACGAGCGGCCGGAGGAGGTCACCGACTTCGAGCGCTCGGTCAAGGGGGAGGTCATCTCCTCGACGTTCGACCGGCCCGCCAGCGACCACACCGCCGTCGCCGAGCTCGCGATCGAGCGGGCCAAGCGGCTCGTCGAGCTCGGCCACGACGTGGTCGTCCTCCTCGACGGCATCACCCGCCTCGGTCGCGCGTACAACCTCGCGGCACCGGCCAGCGGCCGGATCCTGTCCGGCGGCGTGGACTCGGCGGCGCTCTACCCGCCCAAGCGGTTCTTCGGGGCGGCCCGCAACATCGAGGACGGGGGCTCGCTGACGATCCTGGCCACCGCGCTGATCGAGAGCGGCTCGAAGATGGACGAGGTGATCTTCGAGGAGTTCAAGGGCACCGGCAACATGGAGATCCGATTGCGCCGCGACTTCGCCGACAAGCGGATCTTCCCCGCCATCGACGCCGTGCAGTCCGGCACCCGCCGCGAGGAGCTCCTGATGAGCAAGGAGGAGCTCTCGATCGTCTGGAAGCTGCGCCGGGTGCTGTCCGGCCTCGACGGCCAGCAGGCGCTCGAGCTGCTCCTGGAGCGGCTGAAGAAGACGCACAGCAACATCGAGTTCCTGATGCAGGTGCAGAAGACCACGCCGATCGCCAGCGGCCGCGACGACTGAGCCGGGAACAACGCGCGCGCCGGCGCGGTTGAGCACCATGCCGGCAGCTCGAGCCGTGCGCGACCCGATTGGCGCGCACGTCGTCCTGCCTGGCAGACTAGATGGCTGGTTCCGGTTCACGTCCTCCTGACGACCCGGCGACCGAACCCCGAGAGGAACATCATGAAGAAGGACATCCACCCGACCTACGTCGACACCGCGGTGACCTGCACCTGCGGCGCGACGTTCACCACGCGCAGCACCGTCGGCAGCGGGGTCATCCACTCCGACGTCTGCTCGCAGTGCCACCCCTTCTACACCGGCAAGCAGAAGATCCTCGACACCGGTGGCCGCGTGGCCCGGTTCGAGAAGCGCTACGCCGCCGCCCAGAAGGCCGCCGGGCAGAAGACGGCCGACAAGTAGCTCCGACGAGGCGTCGGTCCCGCACCCAGCGTGCGCGGCCGGCGCCTCGCGCATGTGCAGCCACCGCCACCTGCGACCGACCCGAGGAGCCGACCAGAGATGTTCGAGGCCGTCGACACGCTCGTCGCCGAGCACGCCGAGCTCGAGCAGCGGCTCGCCGACCCGGGCATCCACTCCGACCAGGGTCTGGCCAAGCGGGTCAACCAGCGCTACGCCGAGCTGTCGGCGATCATCCGGGCCTACGACGAGTGGCGGCGGCTCGGCGACGACGTCGAGGCCGCGCACGAGCTCGCCACCGAGGACCCGTCGTTCGCCGACGAGGCCGAGTCGCTCGTACGCCGGCGGGCGACCGCCGAGGAGCGGCTGCGGCACCTGCTCGTCCCGCGCGACCCGGCCGACTCCAAGGACGCGCTCCTCGAGATCAAGTCCGGCGAGGGCGGCGAGGAGTCGGCGCTGTTCGCGGGCGACCTGCTGCGGATGTACACCCGCTACGCCGAGCGGCGCGGCTGGAGCACCGAGCAGCTCGACGCCACGGAGTCCGACCTGGGCGGCTTCAAGTCGGTCACGGTCGCGGTCAAGGCGCGCGGCACCTCCGAGCCCGGGGAGACGCCGTACGCCCTGCTGAAGTTCGAGGGCGGCGTGCACCGGGTGCAGCGGGTGCCCGTCACCGAGAGCCAGGGCCGGGTGCACACCTCGGCGGCCGGCGTGCTGGTCATGCCGGAGGCGGAGGCCGTCGACGTGACGGTGGACGAGAAGGACCTGCGGATCGACGTGTTCCGCTCCTCGGGGCCGGGCGGCCAGTCGGTCAACACGACCGACTCCGCGGTCCGGATCACGCACCTGCCCACCGGCATCGTGGTCTCCTGCCAGAACGAGAAGAGCCAGCTGCAGAACCGCGAGCAGGCGCTGCGGATCCTGCGCGCCCGGCTCCTGCAGGCGGCCCAGGACACCGCCGAGGCCGAGGCGTCGACGGCCCGCCGCTCGCAGGTGCGCACCGTCGACCGCTCCGAGCGGATCCGCACCTACAACTTCCCCGAGAACCGCATCTCCGACCACCGCACGGGCTACAAGGCCTACAACCTCGACCACGTCCTCGACGGCGACCTCGAGCCCGTCGTGGCCTCGTGCGTCGAGGCCGACCTCGCGGCCCGGCTCGAGGCCCTCGAGCAGTGACCGTGCGCGAGCGCCTGGCGCAGGCCGCGGCGCGGCTGGCCGAGGCCGGCGTCGCGAGCCCGGACTTCGACGCCGCCGAGCTGCTCGCGCACGTGCTCGGCACCACCCGTCCCGGGCTGGCGCTGCTCGACCCGGCCGGCCCTGGTGACCCTGTCGGTCCCGTTGACCCTGTCGACCCTGTCGATGCGGCCGCGGCTCGCAGGTACGACGCCCTGGTGGCGCGCCGCGCGCGGCGCGAGCCGTTGCAGCACCTCACCGGCACGGCCGCGTTCCGCTACGTCGAGCTGGCCGTCGGGCCCGGGGTGTTCGTGCCGCGACCCGAGACCGAGCTGCTCGCCGGGTGGGGCGTCGAGCGCGCGGCGGCAGTGGCGGCGAGCGGCCGCGCGCCCGTGGTCGTCGACCTCTGCACCGGCTCGGGAGCCATCGCCCTGTCGCTGGCGACCGAGGTGCCCTCGGCACAGGTGCACGCCGTCGAGCTGGGGGAGCCGGCCGTGGAGTGGGCGGCCCGCAACCTGGCCGGCACGGGCGTCGACCTGCGCCACGGCGACATGGCCGACGCGTTCGCCGACCTCGACGGCACCGTCGACGTCGTGCTGTGCAACCCGCCCTACATCCCCCTCGACGCCTACGAGTCGGTGGCGCCCGAGGCCCGTGACCACGACCCCGACCTGGCGCTGTTCTCCGGCGACGACGGGCTGGTCGCGCTGCGGGTCCTCGAGACGGTCGCGGCCCGGCTGCTGCGGCCGCAGGGCGTGGTCGGCGCGGAGCACGCGGACGTGCAGGGCGAGTCGGCGCCGGGCGTCTTCTCCTCGTCGGGCCGCTGGTCCGACGTACGCGACCACGTGGACCTGGCAGGTCGCTCCCGCTTCCTCACCGCCCGGCTGGCACGATGAGCGACGTGAACGACGACACCGGCGACACCGGCGACACCGGCGAGACCGGAGAGACCGGAGCGGAGGACGCGTCGCCGACGCAGCGGTTCCGCACCGAGGACCCGACCGAGCGCGAGGCCGGCGTGGCCACCGCGGCGCTGGCGGTGCAGCGCGGCCAGCTGGTCGTGCTCCCCACCGACACGGTGTACGGCGTCGGGGCGGACGCGTTCGACCCGGAGGCCGTGCGTCGGCTGCTGGCCGCCAAGGGTCGTGGACGGGACATGCCGCCGCCGGTGCTGGTGTCGGCCGCGACGACCCTCGACGCGCTCGCGGTCGGCGTCCCGTCGTACGCCCGCGCCTTGATCGAGGAGCTCTGGCCCGGCCCGCTGACCATCGTGTGCCGCCAGCAGCCGTCGCTGCACTGGGACCTCGGCGACACCCGCGGCACCGTCGCGGTGCGGATGCCCGACCACGAGGTGGCGATCGAGCTGCTCTCGCGCACGGGCCCGCTCGCCGTCAGCAGCGCCAACCGCACCGGGCGCCCGGCGGCGCTCGACGCGGACGCCGCGGAGGAGATGCTCGGCGGTCGGGTCGAGGTGATCCTCGACGCCGGGCCGACCGCCGGTCCCGAGCCGTCGACCATCGTCGACGTGACCGGGCCGAAGGGCCGGGTGCTGCGCACGGGCGCGGTGTCCCTCGAGCGGCTCACCGCGATCGTCTCGCCCCTCGGGGCCGAGATCGTGGACCTGGGTTAGCCGCCGGCCGTGCGCGAGTACCTCACCGTCTTCCTCGTCGCGGCGGTCGTCACCTACCTCCTCGGCGTGGTCGCCCGCGAGGTCGCGCTGCGCACCGGCGCCGTCGCGGCCGTGCGCGACCGCGACGTGCACGCCGTGCCGATCCCGTACTTCGGCGGGGTGGCGATGCTGGGCGGTCTGTGGGCGGCGTACCTCGTCGCGCACCGGCTGCCGTTCCTGTCGCTCTCGGACGCGCGGATGTTCCACGACGCGTCGGTCGTGCTCGGCGGCGGCGCGATGATCTGCGTGCTCGGCGTCCTCGACGACCTCTTCGAGCTCGACGCGCTGACCAAGCTCGGCGGCCAGGTGGTGGCGGCCGGCTTCCTGGTGCTCAACCAGGTGCAGTACTTCGCGTTCCAGCTGCCCGGACGCGGCCAGTTCATCCCCGACCCGACCCAGTCGGCGCTGGTCAGCGTCGTGGTCGTGGTGGCGACCGTCAACGCGGTCAACTTCGTCGACGGCCTCGACGGCCTCGCCGCCGGCGTGGTCGGGATCGGCGCCGTCGCGTTCTTCGCCTTCGCCTACCAGCTCGCCGACGCCAACGAGGAGACCCTCGCGATCACCGCAGCGCTCCTGTGCGCCGCGCTCGGCGGCGCCTGCGTCGGCTTCCTGCCGCACAACTTCTTCCCGGCCCGGATCTTCATGGGCGACTCCGGCTCGATGCTGATCGGGCTGGTGCTCGCCGGGTCGGCGCTGACCCTGACCGGGCAGTTCGCGACCGTGGACATGAGCCGCGGCGCGGGCGGAGCGCAGGCGAGCCTGCTGCCGACGCTGCTCCCGATCATCCTGCCGATCGCGATCCTGGTCGTGCCGTTCGCCGACCTCGTGCTCGCGGTGATCCGGCGCACCCGCGCCGGCCGCTCGCCGTTCGCCCCCGACAAGCAGCACCTGCACCACCGGCTCCTCGAGATCGGGCACTCGCACCGCCGCGCGGTGCTGATCATGTGGCTGTGGGCCGGCCTGATCGCCTTCGGGGGAGTGCTCGCCAGCCTGTACGCCGGACGCGTGACCACGCTGGTCCTCGCGGTGTGGGTCGTGCTCACGGTGGCGCTGACGTTCGTTGTGCCGCGCGTGCAGCGCCCGCGCGTCTGAGCGACGACCCGCGGCGTACCCCGGCCCCCCGCTCGATATCGGTGCGTGAGACGCCGTGGACCACCGGCCGGAGGAGGTTGACCGCCGTCACACGGGCGGGAGACGGTGAGGGGGTCGGCGTCGACTTTCGTGCCGGTCAGACTTTGTGCTAGTTTTCACAAGCGATCAGGTGAACGCCCGCACCCAGTCTGAGCAGACCGGCGGGCGACGCACACGCCGACCGCTCCGGACAGCTCGCCACCGCACCATTCCTGACCATCCCTGGACAGAAACGGCCGCCGACATGACGACCGCAGAGAAGCCCGCCGGTCCCTCGACGAGGCCTGTCCTGGTCGGCGGCGAGGTGCGCCCGGCTCTCGTGGTCACGGTCGGCGTCGCGGTCCTCCTGGCCGTCGCGGGCGCCCTCGTGGTCGGCGCCCCCGCGGTCGCCGGCGTCGGGGTCGGGACGGCGATGGTCGTTGTCTTCTTCGGGCTCGGCACCCTCGTGGTCAACGCCGTCGCCGCGGTCTCGCCGAGCGCGTCGCTGCTGGTCGCGCTGCTGACCTACACCCTCGAGGTGGTCCTCGTGGCGGTCGTGTTCTCGGCCCTGAACGCCTCCGGCGCACTGGGCACGACCGTCGACGCCACCTGGGCCGGGATGTCCGTCGTGGTGGCGACCGTGGCGTGGCTGCTGGTGCACCTGGTGACGGCGACCCGCTCGCGCCAGCTGCTCTACGACCTGCCTCCGCGCCCCGTCGAGCAGGCCCCGGACGCCTCGGACGCAGGTGCGCGATGAGGGTGCACCACTGCTATTGTCCGGGCTGCGTGGACTCGGCCGTCTCTGCCGTCTCCCGCACCCTTCCAGATCCTGCTCGCCGCACGCCCTCACACCGTGACGACAGTCGCTCGGTTCGACGCACTGCCGCTCCGGCAGGAACAGAAGAAGTAGGAGTACTCAGGTGATCTTCGCGGGAAGTCTCGTCAGTGCCGAGGAGTACGTCGCTCCCGGCCCGGCCAGCTTCGACCTGCCGCCGGTCTTCAGCATCGGCGGGGTCGACGTGACCAAGCCGATGCTGCTCCTGCTCGTCGGCGCGATCGTGGTCTTCGCGTTCTTCTTCGCCGCGGCCCGCAAGGGCGCGATGGTCCCCGGCCGGCTGCAGTTCGCGGGGGAGAGCATGTACTCCTCGGTGCGCAACGGCCTCGGCCGCGACATCATCGGCAGCAAGGACTTCATGCCCTTCGTGCCGTACCTCGTCTCGATCTTCTTCTTCATCCTGATCAGCAACTGGTTCGGCTCGATCCCGTTCATCCAGTTCCCGACCTTCAGCCGGGTCAGCATGGCCTACGCGCTGGCCGGGCTGAGCTGGATCATCTACAACGCCGTCGGCATCCGCCGCCACGGCCTCGGCGGCTACCTCAAGCTCCAGTGCGTGCCGGGCGGCGTGAGCGGCCCGATCCTCGGGCTGCTGATCCCGCTGGAGTTCCTCTCCAACCTGGTCATCCGGCCGATCACGCTCTCCCTGCGTCTGTTCGCCAACATGTTCGCCGGCCACATCCTGGCACTGCTGTTCGCGACCGGCGGCGAGTTCCTCCTCCTGCACGCCGCCACGGCCATCAAGCCCGTCGGCATCATCGCCTGGGTGCTCGCGATCGCCATCGCGTTCCTCGAGCTCCTGGTGCAGTTCCTGCAGGCCTACGTCTTCACGCTGCTCAACGCGATGTACATCTCCGGTGCACTCGCCGACGAGCACTGACCCGCACCACCGGCAACCACAGACTGTCCCACCAGCTAGAACCCCCGCTCCAACCTCGTACCTCTTGCAGGACAACCGAAAGGAAAGTTAGTCATGGGTGGCTCGCTCAACATGATCGGCTACGGCCTGGCTGCCATCGGCCCGGGCATCGGCATCGGTCTGATCTTCGCCGCGTACATCAACGGCGTCGCCCGTCAGCCCGAGGCGCAGAGCCGGCTGCAGTCGATCGCGATCCTCGGCTTCGCGCTCGCCGAGGCGCTCGCGATCATCGGCATCGCGCTCGCGTTCGTGCTCAAGGCCTCGAACACCTGATCCGCTAGGCGCCGGAAGAAGAAGACAGGGTCATCATGATGAACACGATTGTCCTCGCTGCGGAGGAGCCCAGCCCCCTCGCCGTCGAGTGGGTTGAGGTCATCCTGGCGCTGGTCGTCTTCGGGCTGCTCTACCTCGCCGTCAAGAAGTGGGTCGTCCCCAGCTTCGAGAAGACGTTCGCCGAGCGGACCGCCGCGATCGAGGGCGGGCTGCAGGCGGCCGAGACCAAGCAGGCCGAGGCCGACGCCAAGCTGGCCGAGCTCGAGAAGCAGCTCGGCGACGCCCGGCACGAGGCCGCGCGCATCCGCGAGGAGGCGCGCGAGCAGGGTGCCGCGATCGTCGCTGAGATGCGGGAGCAGGCCCAGGCCGAGTCCTCGCGCATCGTCGAGCACGCGCA
This sequence comes from uncultured Actinomycetota bacterium, assembly GCA_963781745.1. Lineage (GTDB taxonomy): Bacteria > Actinomycetota > Actinomycetes > Propionibacteriales > Nocardioidaceae > Nocardioides_B. The sequence continues at coordinate 341,492 of CAWAHH010000005.1, forward strand.
CACGCAGATCGAGGCCGAGCGCCAGCAGGCGGTCACCTCCCTGCGGGCGGAGGTGGGCGCCCTCGCGACGTCCCTCGCCGGCCGCATCGTGGGCGAGTCCCTCGACGACGAGGCCCGTCAGAGCCGCGTGGTCGAACGCTTCCTGGCCGACCTCGAGAGCTCGTCCAACGGTGCCTCGAGCTCGGCGGGCGGGGCGAGCTGATGCGAGGCGCCTCCGCGGACTCCCTCGCCGCGCTGACCGACGCCCTCGCGGCGGCGGTCGACGGCGGGGCCGACGCCGCCCGCATCGCAGACGACCTCTTCGGGGTCGCCGCGGTGCTCCGGCGCGAGCCGGGGCTGCGGCGGGTCGCGACCGACGTGTCGGTCGCCGGCCGGGCCAAGGCCGACCTCGTGCGCGGGATCTTCGCCGAGCAGGTCGACCCGGCCTCCGCGGACCTGGTCGCCGACGCGGCCTCGCGCCGCTGGGCGGCCACCCGGGACCTCGGCGACACCCTCGAGCACCTCGGGGTCGTCGCGGTGGTCCGCAGTGCCGACGCCGCCGGGGAGGCGGACCGGCTCGAGGACGACCTGTTCGGCTTCGAGCAGCTGGTCTCCGAGAACCCCGACCTGCGCGACGCGCTCTCCGACCCGGCCCGCAGCATCGACGACAAGCGGGCGCTGCTGCGCGGGCTCCTCGACGGCCGGGCCAGCGCCGCCACCATCCGGCTCGCCGAGCAGTCCGTCGCCGGCACCCACCGCACGGTGGCGGTGGCCCTCGCGGAGTACCAGAAGGTCGCGGCCCAGCACCGCAACCGCCTGGTCGCGACGGTCCGGGTCGCACGCGACCTCAGCGACGCGGACGCCGACCGGCTCCAGGGTGCGCTGGCCGGGCAGTACGGCCGCCCGGTGCACCTCAACGTCGTCGTCGACCCCGAGGTGATCGGCGGCATCCGGGTGGCGATCGGTGACGACGTCATCGACGGCACCGTGGCCACCCGCCTCGACGAGGCGCGCCGCCGGCTCGCCGGCTGACGCACCAGCACCCGAACGACGCACCAGACCAGAGACTGAACCACCAGATAGTCCATGAGAGCCAAGAGAGCAGGGAAGAGCACATGACGGAGCTTTCGATCCGTCCGGAGGAGATCCGGGACGCACTCCAGCGCTTCGTGTCGGACTACCAGCCCGAGACGGCGAGCCGCGAAGAGGTCGGGCTGGTCGCGGAGGCCGGCGACGGCATCGCCCGGGTCTCCGGCCTGCCCTCGGCGATGGCCAACGAGCTCCTGGAGTTCGAGGACGGCACGCTCGGCATCGCGCTGAACCTCGACACCCGCGAGATCGGCGTCGTCGTCCTCGGTGACTTCGACAAGATCGAGGAGGGCCAGACGGTCCGCCGCACCGGCGAGATCCTGTCGGTCCCCGTGGGCGACGGCTTCATGGGCCGCGTGGTCGACCCGCTCGGCACCCCGATCGACGGTCTCGGCGAGATCGAGAGCAGCGAGCGCCGTGCCCTCGAGCTCCAGGCGCCCGGCGTGATGGCCCGCAAGTCGGTGCACGAGCCGCTCGCCACCGGCATCAAGGCGATCGACTCGATGACCCCCATCGGTCGCGGCCAGCGCCAGCTGATCATCGGCGACCGCTCCACCGGCAAGACCACGATCGCGATCGACACGATCATCAACCAGAAGCAGTACTGGGACACCGGCGACCCGGACAAGCAGGTCCGCTGCATCTACGTCGCGATCGGTCAGAAGGGCTCCACCATCGCCTCGGTGCGCGGTGCCCTCGAGGAGGCCGGCGCGCTGGAGTACACCACCATCGTGGCCTCGCCCGCGTCGGACTCGGCCGGGTTCAAGTACCTCGCGCCGTACGCCGGATCGGCCATCGGCCAGCACTGGATGTACGACGGCAAGCACGTCCTGATCGTCTTCGACGACCTGACCAAGCAGGCCGAGGCCTACCGCGCCGTGTCGCTGCTGCTGCGCCGCCCCCCGGGCCGCGAGGCCTACCCCGGCGACGTGTTCTACCTGCACAGCCGGCTGCTCGAGCGCTGCGCGAAGCTCTCCGACGACCTCGGCCACGGGTCGATGACCGGCCTGCCGATCATCGAGACCAAGGCCAACGACGTGTCGGCCTACATCCCGACCAACGTCATCTCGATCACCGACGGCCAGATCTTCCTCCAGTCCGACCTCTTCGCGTCCAACCAGCGCCCGGCGATCGACGTCGGCGTGTCGGTCTCGCGGGTCGGCGGCGCGGCGATGACCAAGGCCATGAAGACGGTCACCGGCTCGCTCAAGGTCGACCTGGCCCAGTTCCGCGCGATGGAGGCGTTCGCGATGTTCGCCTCCGACCTCGACGCGGCCTCGCGCCAGCAGCTCGACCGCGGCCAGCGGCTGATGGCGCTGCTGCGGCAGCCGCAGTACTCGCCGTACCCGGTGGAGGAGATGGCGGCGTCGCTGTGGACCGGCACGACCGGTCGCCTCGACCGGGTGCCCGTCGACGACGTGCTGCGCTTCGAGTCGGAGTTCCTCGACTACCTCCGGCGCTCGCACGAGGGCATCCTCGCCGGGATCCGGGAGTCGCAGAACTTCACCGACGACACCGCCTCCGCGATGGAGGACGCCTACAACTCCTTCCTCGACCAGTTCGAGACCTCCGAGGGCGCGTCGATCAAGCCGGGCAAGGAGACGCACGAGGCCCTCGGCGACGAGGACGTCGAGCAGGAGCAGATCGTCAAGCAGAAGCGGGGCTGACGACATGGCCGTATCGCTGCGTGAGTACAGAGCGCGGATCAAGTCGACGGAGTCGATGAAGAAGATCACCCGCGCCATGGAGCTCATCGCTGCGTCCCGGATCATCAAGGCGCAGCAGCGGGCCCAGGCGGCAGCGCCGTACGCCCGCGAGCTGACCCGAGCGGTGTCGGCAGTGGCGACGTTCTCCAACGTCGAGCACGCGCTGACCACCGAGCCCGAGGACCCGAAGCGGGCCGCGATCCTCGTCGTCACGAGTGACCGTGGCCTGGCCGGCGCCTACTCCTCCTCGGTGCTCAAGGAGGCCGAGCGGCTCGCCGAGAAGCTCCGCTCGGAGGGCAAGGACGTCTCGACCTACATCTCCGGGCGCAAGGGCGTGGCCTACTTCGGGTTCCGGCGACGCCCTGTGGTGCAGAGCTGGACGGGGTTCTCCGACCAGCCGACGTACGACGTGGCGAGCGAGATCGGAGACGCGCTGATCACGGCCTTCCTGGCCGGTGAGGACCGTCCCGACATCGAGCTGCCCGACGGCGCCAGCGACGTCGACGAGGTGCACGTGGTCTACACGCGCTTCCGGTCGATGCTCGTCCAGGAGCCCACGGCGACCCGGCTGCTCCCGCTCGAGATCGTCGAGGGCGAGGAGAAGCCGGCCGACGACGAGGCGCTGCCGCTCTACGAGTTCGAGCCGTCCCCCGCGGAGGTGCTCGACGCACTGCTGCCGCGCTACGTCCAGAGCCGGATCTACTTCGCGCTCCTGCAGGCGGCCGCCTCCGAGCTCGCCGCCCGCCAGCGGGCGATGAAGTCGGCGACGGACAACGCCGAGGAGCTCATCAAGAAGTACACCCGCATTGCCAACCAGGCCCGACAGGCCGGGATCACACAGGAAATCAGCGAGATCGTCGGTGGCGTGAACGCGCTCGCCGATGCGACTGCCGGGAGTGAGTGAGAGAGATGACTGCCACCATTGACGAGTCCACCGAGACCCAGGCCGAGGGCGGCGTCGGCCGCATCGCCCGGGTGATCGGCCCGGTCGTCGACATCGAGTTCCCCGCGGACGCGATGCCGGACATGTACAACATGCTCAAGACCGACCTCGAGCTCGAGGGCGAGAAGCGCACGCTGACCCTCGAGGTCGCCCTGCACATCGGTGACGGCATGGTCCGGGCGCTCTCGCTGCAGCCCACCGACGGCCTGGTCCGCGGCGCGCAGGTGCGCGACACCGGCGGCCCCATCACCGTCCCGGTCGGCGACATCACCAAGGGTCACGTCTTCAACGCGACCGGCGACTGCCTCAACCTCAAGGACGACGAGAAGTACGAGGTCACCGAGCGCTGGGGCATCCACCGCAAGGCGCCCGCGTTCGACCAGCTCGAGTCCAAGACCAAGATGTTCGAGACCGGCATCAAGGTGATCGACCTGCTCACGCCGTACGTCGAGGGCGGCAAGATCGGCCTGTTCGGCGGCGCCGGTGTCGGCAAGACCGTGCTGATCCAGGAGATGATCGCGCGCGTCGCCAAGGACCACGGCGGCGTGTCGGTGTTCGCCGGCGTCGGCGAGCGCACCCGCGAGGGCAACGACCTCATCGCGGAGATGGAGGAGGCCGGCGTCATCGGCCAGACCGCCCTGGTGTTCGGCCAGATGGACGAGCCGCCGGGCACCCGCCTGCGGGTCGCGCTGTCGGCGCTGACGATGGCGGAGTACTTCCGCGACGTGCAGAACCAGGACGTGCTGCTCTTCATCGACAACATCTTCCGGTTCACCCAGGCGGGCTCGGAGGTGTCGACCCTGCTGGGCCGGATGCCCTCCGCGGTGGGCTACCAGCCCAACCTCGCCGACGAGATGGGCGTGCTCCAGGAGCGGATCACCTCGACGCGCGGTCACTCGATCACCTCGATGCAGGCGATCTACGTGCCCGCCGACGACTACACCGACCCGGCCCCGGCGACGACCTTCGCGCACCTCGACGCGACCACCGAGCTGTCCCGCGAGATCGCCTCGCTCGGCATCTACCCCGCGGTGGACCCGCTGACGTCGACCTCACGGATCCTCGACCCGCAGTACATCGGCGACGAGCACTACCGCACGGCCGTCCGGATCAAGCAGATCCTCCAGCGCAACAAGGAGCTCCAGGACATCATCGCGATCCTCGGTGTCGACGAGCTCTCCGAGGAGGACAAGATCATCGTCTCCCGGGCCCGTCGCATCCAGCGGTTCCTGTCGCAGAACACCTACGTCGCCAAGCAGTTCACCGGCATCGAGGGCTCGACCGTCCCGATCGGCGACACCATCGAGGCGTTCACCAAGATCGCGGACGGCGACTACGACCACGTGGCCGAGCAGGCGTTCTTCATGTGCGGTGGCCTCGACGACGTCGAGAAGAAGTGGGACGAGATCCAGAAGAGCCTCTGACCTCCGCACCGCATGACGCTTCTGGAGAGGAGCACCCGTGAGTGACGACCTGATGCAGGTCGAGCTGGTGGCCGCGGACCGGCTGGTCTGGTCGGGCGAGGCCAAGATGGTCATCGCGCGCACCACCGAGGGCGACGTCGGCATCCTGCCGAACCACGCCCCGGTGCTGTCGCTGATGGTGCACGGGCCTGGTCGACGTGACCACGGCGGACGGCGAGACCTGGATCGCGGCGGTCGACGCCGGCTTCCTGTCGGTGGCCAACAACCGCATCTCGATCCTGTCCGAGCACGCCGAGATGAGCCACGACATCGACCTCGAGAAGGCCCGCGCCGACCTCGAGCGGTGCCACCAGGAGGGCGCCGGCGACGACGAGGCCTTCGAGAAGGCTCAGGCCGCGTGGGCCGAGGCTCGCATCCGCGCAGCCGAGCGGGCATCCTGAAGGCCCCACCCGTCCCGCAGCCCGTGGAAGTGAGGAGCGTAGATGCCCTGGTGGGAGTGGCTCGTCGACTCCGCCGGCTTCCTGCTGCTCCTCCTGCTGCTCTACGGCGTCGCGCTCGTGGTGCGCCGCCGGTGGATCTCCCGCAACGGGGGCACCTTCGAGTTCAGCGTCCGCGTCCGGTCCGGCAGGGCCGGACGCGGCTGGATTCTGGGGGTCGGCCGCTACTCCGGCGGCGACCTCGAGTGGTTCCGGATCTTCTCGCTCGCGCCCACGGCCGCGGTTCGTCTACCACCGCCCCGAGCTGGAGTACGTCGGACGGCGCGACGCCGGTCGGCGTCGGAGGCGTACTCGCTCTACTCCGGCCACATCGTGGTGTCCTGCCTGACCCCGTCGGGCACCGCTCGAGGTGGCGATGAGCCCGGACGCGCTGACCGGCTTCCTGGCGTGGCTCGAGGCCGCCCCGCCGGGCCGGCGCCAGCGCGCCCGCTGAGGCGCCCCCGAGCGGACGGACCGACTGTGCGGCCCCGCGGGCGGCCTGGCTCAGCGCTCCCCGCCGGGCTTCCACAGCACGTCGCCGTTGGCCCGGTTGGCGTGCCTGGCCAGGATGAACAGCAGGTCCGAGAGCCGGTTGAGGTAGTGCAGCGCGATCGGGTTCATCGACTCCGCGTGCGTCTCGTAGGCGCGCCAGGCCGAGCGCTCGGCCCGGCGTACGACCGTCCGCGCGACGTGGAGGTGAGCGGCGCCCGGCGTGCCGCCGCTGAGGATGAACGAGCGCAGCTTGGGCAGGTCGTCGTTGTAGAGGTCGCACCACGCCTCGAGGCGGTCGACGTAGTCCTGCTCGATGCGCAGCGGCGGGAACTCCGGCGCCTCGACGACCGGGGTGCACAGGTCGGCGCCGACGTCGAACAGGTCGTTCTGCACCGTGGTCAGCAGGTCCACCACGTCGGGCTCGAGGCCACCGGTCGCCAGGGCCACCCCCAGGTGCGCGTTGGCCTCGTCGACGTCGGCGTAGGCGTGCAGGCGCGGGTCGTTCTTCGTCGTCGTGCTCATGTCGCCGAGCCGGGTCTCCCCGTCGTCGCCGGTGCGGGTGTAGATGCGGGTGAGGTTGACCATCCCCCCAGCCTAGGCGGAGGCCCCGGCACTAGAGTCGGGCCGGTGCAGGGATTCCAGGTCCGGTCCGAGGGGCCTCGCTCGCGCCCGCTGCAGGGGACGACCCACGTCGGCGGGGCGAAGAACAGCGCCCTGAAGCTGATGGCCGCCTCACTGCTGGCCCGGGGGCGCACCACGATCACCAACGTCCCGGACATCCTCGACGTGCACGTGATGGCCCGGCTGCTCGAGGAGCTCGGCTGCACGGTGAAGGTCGAGCACCCCGTCGTCACGGACCACGAGCACGGCGCGCACGCCACCGGCGGCACCGCCACCATCGACGTCCCCGACGACCTCGGCCACGAGGCGCCGTACGACCTGGTCCGGAGGCTGCGCGCCTCGATCAGCGTGCTCGGCCCGCTGGTGGCGCGCTGCGGGCGGGCGAAGGTCGCGCTCCCCGGCGGGGACAACATCGGCTCGCGGGGCCTGGACATGCACCTGACCGGGCTGACCGAGCTCGGTGCCGCGATGCGGATCGAGCACGGCTTCGTGGTCGCCGAGGTCGCCGACGGGCTGCGCGGCGCGAACCTCTGGCTCGACTTCCCCAGCGTGGGCGCCACCGAGAACCTGCTGATGGCGTCGGTGCTGGCGCAGGGTACGACGGTCATCGACAACGTCGCGCGCGAGCCCGAGATCATCGACCTCTGCGAGATGCTCGTGGAGATGGGCGCCGACGTCGACGGCATCTCGACCTCCACGCTCACCGTCCGCGGCGTGGACCGCCTCGAGCCGGTGCAGCACGCCACCGTCTCGGACCGGATCGTCGCCGGCACCTGGGCCTTCGCGGCGGCGATCGCCGGCGGCGACCTCACCGTGCACGGCGGTCGCGCGCACCACCTCGACATCGTGGTCGACAAGCTCGTCTCGGCCGGGGCGGTGGTCAGCGAGGTCGACGACGGGTTCCACGTGCACGTCGAGGACCGGCTCTCCTCCTTCGACGTGGTGACGCTGCCCTATCCCGGCTTCCCGACCGACCTGCAGCCGTTCGCGATGGCCCTCGCGGCGGTCAGCGACGGCACCGCGATGGTCACCGAGAACGTCTTCGAGGCGCGCTTCATGTTCGCCCAGGAGCTCGCCCGGCTCGGCGCCGACCTGCGCACCGACGGCCACCACGCCGTCGTGCGGGGGCGCCCGGAGCTGTCCGGCGCGCCGGTGATCGCCCACGACATCCGGGCCGGGGCGGCGCTCGTGCTGGCCGGGCTGGCCGCCCAGGGCACCACCACTGTGGCCGAGTCGCACCACATCGACCGGGGCTACCCGTCGTTCGTGGAGACGCTGCGGGGGCTCGGCGCGGACGTCGAGCGGGTCGACGTACCCGACCTGAGGCCGTAAAGGAACCGACACACGATTGCTTCGCGTCGAGACGCAACCTTTCGGGGGTGACCTGCGTCATAGTGGGTGAAGGGACGGCGACGGGGGCCGCCCCAGTCAACGAGGAGCACCCATGCAGGTCAGCACCAGCGGAGCGACCCTGTCTCTCGTCGGCAGCCTCGACGGGCGGTCGACGGGGCAGGTGCGCGACGCGCTCCGCCGGCAGGCCGCCGAGCACGGCGACGTGGTGGTGGACATGTCCGGAGTGGTCTCGATCGACGCGACGGCGCTGCGCCTGCTGGCCGCCGCGAGCACCCTCATGGAGCGCGAGGGCCACTCCCTCACGCTGCGCGGCTGCACGCCATCGGTGCGCCGGGTGATCGCCTTCACCCGGATGCGGCGCCTGGTGAGCCTCGAGCGGAGCACCCTGAGCGCGTAGCCACGCCGTCTCCCGGCGCGCACCATCGCCACTCGCAGGACCACCCGCGGGTGTGATCCAGTCGGCGGAGTGGAGTAGTTCACAACCTGGTTACCGACCGGTCGGGTCGCCGTACGCTCAGGCGCATGACCAGCAACGCGGGCAGGGCTGTGGATCGACGGGACCGACCCTGGGTGATGCGGACCTACGCCGGGCACAGCTCGGCGACGGAGTCGAACGCGCTCTACCGCGCCAACCTGGCCAAGGGCCAGACCGGGCTCTCGGTGGCGTTCGACCTGCCGACCCAGACCGGCTACGACCCGGACCACCCGCTCGCGCGGGGCGAGGTCGGGAAGGTGGGCGTGCCGGTGCCCCACGTCGGGGAGATGCGGCGGCTCTTCGAGGAGATCCCGCTCGCCGCGATGAACACCTCGATGACCATCAACGCGACGGCGATGTGGCTGCTCGCGCTCTACCAGGTGGTGGCCGAGGAGCAGGCCGGCGTCGACGCGTCGACCAGTGCGGAGCGTCTCGCGGAGGTGCACGGCGGGCTCGCCGGGACCACCCAGAACGACATCATCAAGGAGTACCTCTCCCGGGGGACCTACGTCTTCGGGCCCGAGCCCTCGCTGCGGCTCACCAGCGACCTGATCTGCTACACGGTCAACCACATCCCGCGGTGGAACCCGATCAACATCTGCAGCTACCACCTGCAGGAGGCGGGCGCGACGCCGACCCAGGAGCTCGCCTACGCGCTGACCACCGCGATCGCCGTCCTGGACACCGTGCGCGACTCGGGGCAGGTCGCCCCGGAGGACTTCGCGACGGTCGTCGGCCGGATGTCGTTCTTCGTCAACGCCGGCGTGCGGTTCGTCGAGGAGATGTGCAAGATGCGCGCCTTCGTGCAGCTCTGGGACGAGATCACGCGGGAGCGGTACGGCGTCGAGGACCCGGCGATGCGGCGCTTCCGCTACGGCGTGCAGGTCAACTCCCTCGGGCTGACCGAGGCGCAGCCGGAGAACAACGTGCAGCGCATCGTCCTGGAGATGCTCGGCGTCACGCTGTCCAAGGGGGCCCGCGCCCGCGCCGTCCAGCTGCCGGCGTGGAACGAGGCGCTCGGGCTGCCGAGGCGGTGGGACCAGCAGTGGTCGCTGCGGCTGCAGCAGGTGCTGGCCTTCGAGTCCGACCTGCTCGAGCACGAGGACCTCTTCGAGGGCTCGACCGTCGTCGAGGCGGAGGTCGCGAGGCTGGTGGCCGGCGCCCGCGCGGAGATGGACCGCGTCCAGGCGATGGGCGGGGCCGTGGCCGCCGTGGAGTCCGGCTACATGAAGCAGGCGCTGGTCTCCTCGCACGCCGCCCGCCGCGCCCGGATCGAGTCCGGCGAGGACACGGTGGTCGGGGTCAACTGCTTCACCACCACCGAGCCCTCGCCGCTGACCGCCGACCTCGACACCGCCGTGCAGGCCGCGGACCCGGAGGCCGAGCGCTCGGCCGTGGCCGGGGTCGTCGCCTGGCGTGAGCAGCGCGACGCCGCCCAGGTCGAGGAGGCGCTGCGCGCGCTGCTCGAGGCCGCGAAGTCGGGCGCGAACCTGATGGAGGCCACCCTCGTCGCCGCCCGCGCGGGCGCGACCACCGGCGAGTGGGCCGGCACGCTGCGCGAGGTGTTCGGCGAGTTCCGCGCCCCGACGGGGGTCTCCGGCGCGGTCGGCGTGGCCGAGGCCGGTGCGGACCTGGCGGCCGTGCGCGAGAGCGTGCGGGCCACCGGCGAGGAGCTCGGCAGCCGGCTGCGGCTGCTGGTCGGCAAGCCCGGTCTCGACGGTCACTCCAACGGCGCCGAGCAGGTCGCGGTCCGGGCCCGGGACGCGGGGTTCGAGGTGGTCTACCAGGGCATCCGGCTGACCCCGGAGCAGATCGTCGCCGCCGCGGTGGACGAGGACGTGCACTGCGTCGGCCTCTCGATCCTGTCCGGCTCGCACATGGAGCTGGTGCCGGCCGTGCTCGACGGCCTGCGCGAGGCCGGCGTCGAGGACGTCCCGGTCGTGGTGGGCGGGATCGTGCCCGCCGGCGACGCCGAGCGGCTCCGCGCGCTCGGGGTGGCGGCCGTCTTCACGCCCAAGGACTTCGGGCTCACTGCGATCATGGGCGGCATCGTGGCCGAGATCCGCCGGGCGCACGGTCTGGTCTGACCGCACGGCCTGACCGCATGGCGTCACGGCACGGCCGGACCCGTGCGGTCGGCCCGCGGCCGGGCGACGTGACTCCCGGGCCCGCGCGGACGACAATCGGGGGATGGACGGCCCCGGCGGCTTCGTGGACGTGCGGCTGCCGCCGCACCCCGCGAGCGTGGCCGAGGCCCGGGCCCTGCTGCGCACCCTGCTCGCGGACGCCGGCCGCGAGGACCTCGTCGAGACCGCCGTGCTGCTCGTGAGCGAGGTGGTCACTAACGCGCTGCTGCACGCCGGCACCGACATCCACCTCACCGGCCGTCTCGACCGCGGCGGCCTGCACGTGTCCGTCGGCGACGGCAGCACCCACCTGCCGGCCCGCCGCCGCTACGCCGCGACCGCCGGCACCGGCCGCGGGCTGCTCATGGTCGAGTCCATGGTCGACGAGTGGGGCGTGACCCGGCGCGACGACGGCAAGACCGTGTGGTTCCGGGTCTCCGACAACGACCAGGACACCCACGAGCCCTCCCGCGGCCGCCTCCGCGGGACCGCCCGCGACGGCGCCGACGGGAGCGTGCTCGTGCAGCTGCTCGACATGCCGCTGCTGCTGCACGCGGCCTGGCAGGAGCACGCCGAGGCGCTGTTGCGCGAGTACCTGCTCGCCGTCCTCCAGCACGAGGACGCCGACGACGACCCCGTGCGGGTGCACGCCGAGGCGACGGACGCGATCGCCGTGCTCGAGGAGCACGTCCCCCACGGCGTGCGGCTCGCGCCGGACGAGGTGCGCGCCGACGCTGTCGAGCCTGCGGTCTCGGCCCAGCGGGTCGACGTACCCGTCCCGGCGGCGTCGGTCGAGCACTTCCGCACCCTGGACCGGGCGATCGACGCCGCCCTGGAGCTCTCGGCGGCCGGGCTGGTGCTGACCCCGCCCACCCAGCCGGAGGTCCAGGCGTTCCGCCGCTGGCTGTGCGGCCAGGTGCTCGCGCAGGCCGGCGGCGCCGCGCCCGAGCCGTGGGTGGTGCCGTCCGGCGACACCGCCGACGTGGTGCTGCCGGAGGGCTGGGACCCGGCCGAGGTCCGCGACGCCGCGACCGCGCGGGTCGCGGCCGACCAGAGCAGCCGGATCCTCGCCGTGAGCCGCTCCGCCGCCTCGATGCTGGGGTACGACGACCCGGCGGAGCTCGTCGGGCAGCGGATCGTCGCGATCGTGCCGGAGCGCTACCGCCAGGCCCACCTCGCCGGGTTCACCGCCTACCTCCTGGTCGGCCGCAAGCCGCTGCTCGACGGCCCCGTCGTGATCCCGGCGCTGCGCCGCGACGGCTCCGAGGTGACCGTCGAGCTGACCGTGCGCGAGGCGGACCTGCGGCACGGGCACGCCCTGCTGCTGGCCGACCTCCGGGTACCCGAGCCGCCTGCTGCCGAGCGGGACCCGGCGCTGGGCGGGCCTGGCTAGGGTCGAGACGGTGTTCCCACGGAGCGAGGAGGCGGGGTGCGCGCTCGACGCCGGCTGCTGCGGGTGGCCGGCACCCTGCTCGCCCTGGGGCTCGCGGGCCTGACCACCGGCTGCACCGGGGACGCCGACACCCCCGGGGCCGGCGCGAGCCCGGCGCGGGCCACGCCGACGCTGGGCGGGACCACCCCGAGGCAGCACGCCGTGCCGGACCGCCCGATGGACCTGCTGGAGAAGCCGGTCGCCGCCCGGCTGGCGGGGGAGGTCGCCGACGAGGGGCTGAGCCTGGACTACCTCGACTGCCCGCACTGGGACGGCACCGTGCCGAGCCGGATGCGCTGCACGGCCTACGTCGACGGCCTGCTCGCGCACGTGCAGGTGCGGCTGCGGGCGGCCGTCGAGGGCCGCGCGGTCGGCTTCGACGCGTGGCTCGAGCACGGCCTCGTCGCGACCCGCACGCTGGAGCGGACGCTGGCCGGTCAGGGCTGGACCGACGTCGACTGCGGACCGGTGCGCGCCTACCCGGCCCGGGTCGGCGCCCGCGTCGTGTGCCACGTGCGGCGGGCCGGGCGCGACCGCTACGTCGTCGCGACGGTCACCACGCGCGCCGGTGCGGTCCGGATCAGCGAGCTCGACCGGTCGGGCTGACCCGCCCGGCGCCCGGGTGCGGCACAATCCTCGTCGTGGCCAGGGTCGTGGTGGTGGGTGCGGGTGTCGTCGGTCTGTCGTGCGCCGTACGCCTGCTGGAGGCCGGGCACCGCGTGGACGTGCTGGCCCGCGACCTGCCCCTGGAGACGACGTCCGCCGTGGCCGCCGCGCTGTGGTACCCCTACCGCGCCTACCCCTTCGAGCGCGTCACCGCCTGGTCGCGGACGACCTACGAGGCCTTCGCCGGGCTCGCGGACGAGGACGGCGCGGGCGTGGCGATGCTCGCCGGGACCGAGCTGCACCGCACGCGCGTCGCGGACCCCTGGTGGCGCGACGCCGTGCCCGACCTCGCGCGGGTGCCCGAGCCCGCGCCGCCGTACGCCGACGGCTGGACGTTCGTGGCGCCGGTGGTCGAGATGCCCGTCTACCTGCGCTGGCTGGTCGCACGGATCGAGGCGCTCGGCGGCACGCTGACCCGGATGGCGCTCTCGGCGCTGCCCGACCGCGCCGAGGTGGTCGTCGACGCGACCGGCCTGGGCGCCCGCCGGATGGCCGACGACCCGTCGCTGCTGCCGGTGCGCGGTCAGGTGGTGTACGTCGACGGGGTCGACGTCGACCGGTGGTGGCTCGACTCCCGGGGAGACGCCGGTCTACGTCGTGCCGCGCTCGCACGACATCGTCGTGGGCGGCACCGACGACGAGGGGGAGTGGGACCGCCGCCCCGACCCCGATGTCGCGAAGCGGATCCTCGAGCGGGCCGTCGAGCTGGTGCCCGCGCTCGCGCGCGCCCGCGTCGTCGGCCATCGGGTGGGGCTGCGGCCGGCCCGGCCGACCGTGCGGCTGGAGGCCGAGACGACCGGCTCGTCGCGGGTGGTGCACTGCTACGGGCACGGCGGCGCCGGCGTCACGCTGTCGTGGGGCTGCGCCGACGAGGTCGCCGCGCTCGTCGACGGCTCGAGCCTGCGACCGCTCAGAAGAGCCGCTCGGTGGGGTCGTCCATGCCGCGCAGCGCGTCGTAGTCGACGACCGCGCAGGCGATGCCGCGGTCGGCGGCGAGCACCCGCGCCTGCGGCTTGATCTCCTGGGCCGCGAAGATCCCGCGCACCGGGCTGAGCAGCGGGTCGCGGTTGAGCAGCTCGAGGTAGCGGGTCAGCTGCTCGACCCCGTCGATCTCGCCGCGCCGCTTGATCTCCACGGCGACCGACCGGCCCGGCCGCGTCGCGGCACATCAGGTCCACCGGCCCGATGGCGGTGGGGTACTCCCGGCGGACCAGGCGTCAGCCCCTCGCCCAGCGTCGCCGGGTGCTCGGCGAGCAGCTCCTGCAGGTGCTTCTCGACGCCGTCCTTCTGCAGGCCCGGGTCGACCCCGAGGTCGTGCGCGCGAGTCGTGCAGCACCTCCTCGAGCAGGATGCGCAGCGTGTCGTCGTCCTTGCCGGTCACCAGCCACTCCGGCGTACCCGTCCTCGTCGACGCCCTCGACGCACCTTGCACGGCGGGGACATCCAGTTGAGCGGCTTGTAGGAGCCGCCGTCGGAGTGGACGAGCACGGAGCCGTCGTTCTTGACCATCAGCAGCCGGGTGGCCATCGGCAGGTGCGCGGTCAGCCGGCCGGCGTAGTCGACCTGGCAGCGCGCGACGACGAGTCTCACGAGCAGGGAATCTACAGCCCGCCCGCACCCACCCCCTCCATGGTCACTGACCATGGAGGGCGGTGGTGAAGTTCCTCACGGCCCGGGTGGCGAGGCTGCGTGCCATGATCAGCCCCATGACGAGCAGCACACGCGACTTCTCCTCCGTCGGGGTCATCGGCCTCGGCACGATGGGCGCCGGCATCGCCGAGGTCTTCGCGCGCAACGGCCACCGGGTCGTCGGCGTGGAGGTGTCCGAGGAGGGCCTCAAGCGCGGCCGCGAGCACGTCGAGCACTCCACCGGCCGCGCGGTCAAGCGGGGCAAGCTGTCCGAGCAGGAGCAGGAGGAGCTGGTCGGGCGGATCACGTTCACCACCGACGTCGCGGACGTCCGGGACTGCGGGCTGGTCGTCGAGGCCGTCGTCGAGCAGCTGCCGGTCAAGCAGAAGATCTTCCGGGCCCTCGACGAGGTGGTCCGCCCGGACGCGATCCTGGCCACCAACACCTCGTCGCTCTCGGTCACCGAGATCTCCACCGCGAGCTCCCAGCCGGGCCGGGTGATCGGCGTGCACTTCTTCAATCCGGCGCCGGTGCAGAAGCTCGTCGAGATCATCCGGACCGTCGTCACCGAGCCCGAGGTCGTCGAGGACGCCGCCGAGCTGGCCCGCTCGCTCGACAAGACCCCGGTGATCGTCGGCGACAAGGCCGGCTTCATCGCCAACGCGCTGCTGTTCGGCTACCTCAACCACGCGGCCTCGATGTTCGAGGCGCACTACGCCACCCGCGAGGACCTCGACGCCGCGATGCGCTTCGGCTGCGGCTACCCGATGGGCCCGCTGGCGCTGCTGGACCTGATCGGCCTCGACACGGCGTACGAGATCCTCGACACGATGTACAAGCAGGGCCGCGACCGGCTGCACGCGCCCGCGCCGATCCTCAAGCAGATGACGACCGCGGGCCTGCTCGGCCGCAAGTCCGGCCGCGGCTTCTACACCTACGAGGCCGCCGACAGCCCGGTCGTGGTCGCGGACTCGCTGACGCCGTCGGCAGGCCGACGCCCCGCGGATGCGGCGCGAGGTCCGCACGGTCGGCGTGGTGGGGACCGGCACGATGGCCACCGGCATCGTCGAGGTGTTCGCCAAGGCCGGCTTCCCCGTGACGTACGTCGGACGGGCGCAGGACCGGGTCGACGCCGTGCGTACCAACGTCGAGCGCTCGCTGGAGAAGGCGATCCAGCGCGGCAAGCTCGAGGAGTCGGCGCGCGACGAGGTGCTGGCCCGCCTCACCGGCACCACCTCGCTGGAGGACCTCGGGCGGGTCGACCTCGTCGTGGAGGCCGTCGCCGAGGACGTGACGGTGAAGACCGCCCTGTTCGAGAACCTCGACGAGATCTGCCGCCCGGGCGCGATCCTGGCCACCACGACGTCCTCGCTGCCGGTCATCTCGCTGGCCGCCGTGACCCACCGGCCGCAGGACGTGGTGGGGCTGCACTTCTTCAACCCGGCCCCGGTGATGCGACTGGTCGAGGTGGTCAGCACGGTCAGCACCGCCGACGACGTCACCGACACCGCGCGGGCGCTGTGCGGCCTGCTCGACAAGGTGGCCGTGTCGTGCGGTGACCGGGCCGGCTTCATCGTCAACGCGCTGCTGTTCCCCTACCTCAACGACGCCGTGAAGATGCTCGAGGCGCACTACGCCACCGCCGACGACATCGACACCGCGATGAAGTTCGGGTGCGCGCTCCCGATGGGTCCGTTCGAGCTGCTCGACGTGGTCGGCAACGACGTCTCGCTGGCGATCCAGCGCGAGCTCTACCTCGAGTTCCGCGAGCCCGGCTTCGCGCCGGCGCCGCTGCTCGAGCACCTCGTCACCGCTGGCTACCACGGTCGCAAGACCCGGCGCGGCTTCCGGGACTACTCCGTGCGCTGAGTGTGCGTCCAGAGGTCGCGCAGCAGCGCGACCTCCGCGCCGTGGTGGATCAGCTCGCGGCTGATGTGCAGCACCAGCGTGGCCATCGGCTCGTCGGCGTAGGGCCCCTCGGCGGGCCCGCACGGCCGGGCCATCCCCTCGGGGCCCAGCGAGCGCACGCCGTCGGTCCAGCGCGCGTACTCCTCGTCGAGCTGGGCGAGCGCGGCGTCCGCCGTGCCGGCGTACTCCCAGGTCCTGGTACGTCGCCGGCGGGCCGTCGAAGTGCGAGGCGGACCGCATCGCGAGCACGCCGACGATGACGTGCCCGAGCCGCCAGGCGATCGTGGTCAGCGGCTCGGGGTCGGGGGCGGGGAAGGCGAACTCGATCGTGAAGGGTCCCGAGCCGGGCGCGTCCGCCGGGGTCGCCTCGGTGCGGGGCCGGACGTTCCAGCCGGGTGCGGGCTCCCAGAGGTACTCCTCGTCGGTGAGGCCGTCGAGGCGGGGCCGGAGCTGGTGCTGCCAGTGCCAGTCGGCCTGGTCGAGCAGGAGACGGGGGTAGTCGGGGCCGGCGGGGTGCTGTGTGCTGGTCATGCCCCCTACCCTGCCGCACCAGGCGGACAGATCCTGTCCGCTGAGCGTGGCAGAGTGGCACGCGTGAGCACCCCGACCGAGCGAGCCTTCCGGCTGCTCGCGCTGCTGCAGTCCCGGCCGGTGTGGGGCGGCCCGGAGCTCGCGGACCGGCTCGGGGTGACCACCCGCAGCGTGCGGCGCGACGTCGAGCGGCTGCGCGAGCTCGGCTACCCGGTGCACGCCGAGCAGGGCGTCGAGCGGCGGCTACCGGCTCGGCGCAGGGCACGGCGCTGCCGCCGCTGCTGCTCGACGACGAGGAGGCCGTCGCGGTGGCCGTCTCGCTGCGGCTGGCCGCGGGCGGCACCGTCGCCGGGGCGAGCGAGGCGGCGGTGCGGACGCTGGCCAAGCTCGACCAGGTGATGCCGGCGCGGCTGCGCGAGGAGGTGCGGGCGCTGCGCGACTCGATCGCGACCCCGTCTCCCGTGGGAGTGCTCGTCGACGGCGACGTGCTGCTGGTGCTGGCCCGGGCCTGCCGCGACCGGGTGCGGGTCACGTTCGGCTACCGCTCCGCCGACGGTACGTCGACCAGCAGGCGGGTCGAGCCCTACCGCCTCGTGGCGGCCGGCGCACGGTGGTACCTCTTCGCCCACGACCTCGACCGCGAGGACTGGCGGAGCTTCCGGCTGGACCGGCTCGAGGGCGACCCGGTGGCCGGGACGTGGCGGTTCGCGCCCCGCGAGCACCCCGACCCGGCGTCGTACGTCCAGCGCAGCGTGGTCGCCGCGCCCTACCACTGGACCGCCCGGGTCCTGGTCGACGCTCCCGCCGAGGAGGTCGCTCGGCGGGTGCCCGCCCGCGCGGGTGCCGTCGAGGAGCGTCCGGACGGCACCGCCCTGGTCACGGCCGGCTCGGACGACCTCGACGCGCTCGCACTGCGGCTGGTCCTGCTCGGCGGCGAGGTGACGGTGCTGGAGCCGCCCGAGCTCCGGGAGGTGCTGGCGGCGCTGGGGGAGCGGCTGGTCGCGGCCGGCCGTCGCGTCCCCGCCTGACGGGCTGCCAGACTGGGCGCCATGCGGACGAGTCGGCTCGAGGCCTTCAGCGACGGCGTGCTCGCCATCATCATCACGATCATGGTCCTCGAGCTGCACGCTCCCAAGGAGCCGACCTGGCACGCGCTGGGCGAGGGGGCCACCGGCTTCCTCACCTACGCGCTGAGCTTCGTCTACATCGGCATCTACTGGAACAACCACCACCACATGTTCTCCGTGGTCGAGTCGATCTCGGGCGGCGTGCTGTGGGCCAACCTGCACCTGCTCTTCTGGCTGTCCCTGCTGCCGTTCAGCACCGGCTGGATGGACGAGTCGTCCTTCGAGCCCGTCCCGACGACGGTCTACGGGCTCAACCTGCTCGCCGCGGCGCTGGCGTACTACGGGATGCAGCTGGTGATCTACCGCTCTCCCGGGGGACGACGACTCCAGGAGGCGCTCGGCTCGGACCTCAAGGGCAAGCTCTCACCGGTCGTCTACGTGCTTGGCATCGTGGTCGCCTCGCTCGGTGCGGAGGCCGTCGCCGTGGCCCTCTACACGGTCGTGGCGCTGGTCTGGCTGGTGCCGGACCGTCGCGTCGAGCGCTTCGTGCGCGAGCACCAGGCCGACGCCGTCGTGGGCCCGGAGTGAGTCCCGACCGCGAGGAGACCTACCGCGGCGAGCCGCACACGGTGCGCCGGGTGACGGGGTCGGCCGCGACCAAGCCCTACCGCTGCCCGGGCTGCCACCAGACGATCCGGCCGGCCACCCCGCACACGGTCGCGTGGCCGGTGGAGGCGTCGCTGATCGCGGGCCCGGAGGCGACCGGCCTCGACGAGCGGCGGCACTGGCACAACGGGTGCTGGGCGGCGCGCGACGCCCGTCGGTGAGAATGGCCCGATGGCTGCGATCCGCGCGAACTCCGTCCTGCCCGCCCGGCGCGAGGCGCTGAGCCTGCACACCGCCGACGGCCTCGAGCTGGTCGGCGAGCTCGCCGTCCCTCAGGACCGGGACCCCGTCGCCACGCTCGTGTGCCTGCACCCGCTGCCGACGCACGGCGGGATGATGGACAGCCACGTGCTGCGCAAGGCGTCCTTCCGGCTGCCGGCGCTCGCCGGGCTCGCCGTGCTGCGCTTCAACACCCGCGGCACCTCCAGCCTGCAGGGCACCAGCGAAGGGTCCTTCGACCAGGCCGAGGGGGAGAGGTACGACGTCGCGGCGGCGCTGGAGTACGCCGAGTTCCACGACCTGCCCGACATCTGGCTGCTGGGCTGGTCCTTCGGGACCGACCTGGCCCTCATGCACGGCAACGACCCGGCGGTCACGGGGGCGGTGCTGCTCTCCCCGCCGCTGCGGTTCAGCCTGCCCGAGCACCTCGACGCCTGGGCGGACTCGGGCAAGCCGTTGACCGCGCTGGTCCCCGAGCACGACGACTACCTGCGCCCCGACGAGGCCCGGCAGCGGTTCGCCGCCGTGCCGCAGGCCGAGGTCGTCGGTGTCGACGGCGCCAAGCACCTGTGGGTCGGCGACGCCGAGACGGTGCTCGACCTGGTGGTCGCGCGCGTCGCCCCCGCGGTCGACGTACCCCTGCCGCGGGAGTGGGACGGCCCGATGACGACGGCCGACACGACTGGCTACGCCGACCGGACGACCGCCGCCTTCAAGGACGTCCCGCGCTAGGCCGGGTCAGGCCGCGCGCCGGCGCCCGGCCGCCAGCGATCGGCCGTGCTCGGTGGCCAGCGCGGCGGCGTCGGCCCGCATCGTGGCGGCGACGTCGGCGAACTGGTCGAGTGCCGGGTTGACGCCGACCAGGGCGAACTCCTCCTCCACCGCGCGCACGTCGAGGCCCCACACGTCCTGGAGGATGCGGCGCATCCAGGGCGTGGCGTGGTCCCAGCCCTCGCGGGGCGTCCCGGCCCCGTAGGCGCCGCCGCGCACGGTCGCGAGCACCGCGGGCCGGCCGGCGATCGCGGACGGGGCGCCCGAGGCCATCCGCGGGTCGGTGACCACCAGGTCGACGTAGGTCTTGAAGTGCTGGGAGACACCGAAGTTGTAGAGGGGGACGGCGAACAGCAGCGCGTCCGCGACCACGAGCTCGTCGACGAGCGAGGCGGCCAGGGCGACGGCGTCGGCCTGGCCGGGGGTGCGGGCCTCCGCGGGGACGTAGGCACCGCCGACCGCGTCGGCCCAGGCCGAGGACGGGATCGGGTCGGTGCCGAGGTGGCGCCGCACGATCGTGTCGCCGGGGTGGGCGCGGGTCCACTCGGCCTCCACGCGGTCACCGAGGGCACGGCTGTGCGAGCCCTCCACGCGGATGCTGGCGTCGAGCCGGAACAGGGTCATGACGGGGTGCTCCTCCCTAGGTGCTTCAAGGTTGAATTAAACGATAGCAGTGATCCTTCAATCTTGAAATACGTTCGCTGGGTACGATCTGCGCACGACACGGCAGGAGGCCAGGGATGACGGACGGCCCGACGGGCACGGTGGGGGGCACGGTGGGGGGCACGGTGGCGGAGCCGCGCTGGCTGTCCGCGGAGGAGCAGCAGGCGTGGATCGGGGTGACCGCCTTGATGTGGCTGCTGCCCGGGCCGCTCGACGCCCAGCTCCAGCGCGACAGCGGGCTGAACCTCTTCGACTACTTCGTGCTCTCCTCGCTGTCGATGTCCGAGGGCCGGCAGCGCCGGATGAGCGACCTGGCCACCCAGGCGAACGCCAGCCCGTCGCGCGTGTCCAACGTCGTCGCCCGGCTGGAGGCCCGGGGCTGGGTGACCCGCCACGCCCACGCCGACGACCGGCGCGGCACCGTCGCCCGGCTCACCGAGGCCGGCTGGGAGACGGTGGTCGCGGCCGCCCCCGGTCACGTCGCCGAGGTACGACGGGTGCTGATCGAGGGCCGGACCCCTGCGGAGCTGGCCGCTCTGCGCGCGGTCGGGGCCGCCGTGGCCCGCGAGGTGCTGGGGGAGCGCTGCGTGGAGGCCCTCCTGCCCGAGGCCTGAGGGCGCGCCCGACGCGCTCACCGTCGCGTCGTGGCGCCGGGTCTCAGGCCGCGGCGAGCCGGTGCGCGACGTCGAGGGCCACACCGATCTGGTGGTCGAGGGCGTCCGCGCCGTCCCACCACGACACCGACAGCACGACCAGCCCCTCCCGGGTGCGGTCGATCGACCACAGCTCGGCGGGCCGTACGACGCCGTCCCCGTGCGGCGCCGCGGGCCAGTGCTCCAGGCGCTCGCGCAGGGCCGGGTCGAGGACCCCGGCCGGGTCGGTCCAGGCGTACGTCTCCTCGGCCCCGGAGGCGTCGCGCGGCCCGATCAGTCGCCGCCACAGCCGGCCGAGGTCGGAGCCCGGGGCGGTCCGGCGTACGACGAGGGGCGGCAGGCCGGACTCGTCCCGGCCGCGAGGACCGCGGGTCCTCAGCGACGGGCACACCCACCGCACCGACGACGCCGGGTCGTTCTCGCCGGTCGGCGTCCCGTCGTCGAGGTCGCAGTGCCAGGCGAGGTCGGAGCGGCGCGGCTCGATCCGGCAGGTGTGCCGGTCGACCTCGGTCACCAGCAGGTCGCGGCCGGACACGACGGCGTCGACGAAGGGGAAGGGCGACGCGCTCACGGGTGGGAGGCTACTTGGCCTCCTGGCGCGGCAGCACGACCTCGCGCACGAGCAGCATCAGCGCCGCGGCCGTGGGGATCGCGAGCAGGGCGCCGATGACGCCGAGCAGCGAGGCGCCGACCAGCGCGGCGATCACGATCAGCGAGCCGGGGAGGTTCGTCGAGCGCGACATCACCCGCGGGTAGATGACGTAGTTCTCGAACTGCTGGTAGGCGACGTAGAAGATCGCGCAGTAGAGACCGGTGACCGGGTCGGTCGCGAACGCGATCAGCGTGACGATGACGGCACCGAGGGTGGCGCCGATCATCGGGATCACGTCGAGCAGCGCCACCACGGCGGCCAGCGCGACGGCGTACTCCCCGAGCCCGACGACGAACAGGAAGACCAGCGAGCTGAGCCCGGCCGCCAGCGCGACCACGAAGGCGCCGCTGACGTACGCGCCGACGTTCTCGAGGATCCGGTCGCCGAGCTCGGTGACGCGCTCGCGGCTGCTGGCCGGGGCGTACTGGTAGAGGGAGTGCTTGATGCGCGGCAGCGAGGCCAGGAAGTAGAGCACGAGCACGACGACGATGAACGTGTTGGCCAGGAAGGAGAAGATCGCGATCCCGACGCCGACCACGCCGCCGAACAGCGAGGACCCGAAGCCCTTGCCGGAGATCGCCTTCTGGGCCTTGTCGAGGATGTCGTAGCGCGCGTCGAGGTCCTGGATGGTCTTGTTCGACTGGAGCTGGTCGACCCAGCCCGGGGCTTGCTTGACGATGGCCGCCACCTGGTCGCTGATGACCGGGACGAGGGCGACCAGGAACAGCGCGACGGCCGCGAGGACACCGAGGATGACGACGAGGACGGCGTAGGGGCGGCGCAGCCCGCGTCGCTCGAGCCACTCCACGATCGGGTTGAGGCCCACCGCGAGGAACCCGGCGACCAGCACCAGGATCAGCACCGAGCCGATCGCCAGGATGCGGGTCTCGAGCCAGAAGGCCAGCAGCGCCCCGATGGCCCCGAAGAAGCCGATGGCGAACGGCGAGCGCCGCTGCAGCGGGATGAGCTCGCCCGGGCGCGTGGCCGCCTCGAACCGGCCGCTGAGCGTCCGGGTGAGCCGGCTCTGCCGGAGCGCCGGCCGACTCACTGGGTGGGTCGGCGGTCCGCGGGCGCCTTCTCGTCCTCGCCGAAGCCGCTGATCACGTCGCGCAGCGCTCCGAGCTGGGCGACGATCGAGTCGCGACGCTTCTGGTAGCGGTCGACCTCGGAGGTGAGCGCCGCGAGCTCGCGCTCGGCCTCGGCCTGGCCGGCGGCGGTGAACGCCGAGGCCTGCGTCTGCGCCGAGGAGACGATCTGCTCGGCCTCGCGCCGGGCGTGGCTGAGCAGCCGCTCGGCCTCCTCCTGGGTCTGCTTGCGGTGGTCGGTCGCGGCGGCGATGGCGTCGCGGCCGCGCTTCTCGGCGGCGGTGGCGCGGTCCTCGGCCTCGGCGACCAGGGTGGCCGTCTCCTGGGTGGCGTTGCTGTGGTGCTCGGCGGCCTCGCGGGTGAGGCGCTCCTTCTCCACCGCGAGGGTGCGGCGGGCCTCGTGGACCTCGCGGTCGGCGGCGGCCCGGGCCTGCTCGGCCTCGCGCTTGGCGCTGGTGCGCATCGCGTTGGTCTCCTGCTGGGCGGCCAGCCGGAGCTGCTCGCTCTCGCGCCGGGCGGCGGCGAGGATGTCGTCGGCCTCGGCGGTGGCATGGTGCGCTCCTGCTCGACGTCGGCGAGGACCCGGGCGCGGGTCTCGTCGAGCTCCTTGAGCTGGACCATCCGCATGTCCTCGGCGTCGCGGGCAGCCTGCGACTTGAGCACCTCGGCGTCCTTGGCGGCGCGGCGGCGGATGTCGTCGGCCTGGGCCTTGGCCTGGGCGAGCACCTCGTCGGCCTGCTCCTCGGCCAGCCGCAGCATCTCGCTGGCGCGGCCGCCGAGGCCGGCGTAGGTGGGGTTCTGGTTCTCCGCGATCGTGGTGCGGGCCGCCTCGAGCTCCTTCTCCAGCCCGGTGGCGCGGCGGTGGGCGTCCTCGAGCCCGGCGGCCAGGCCGGCCTTCTCGCCCGCGAGCGCCTGCAGCTGGCGGTCGACGGCGGCGGTGTCGTAGCCGCGTCGCACGACGGGGAAGGAGGGGCGCCCCGGGGTCGGTCCGGCCGGCCCGCCGGGACGCTGGGCGGGGGTGGGGGAGGCGCCGGTCGACCCGGACGGTCGGCCGGTGGCAGCGGGCGATGCCGGGGCCGGGACCGTCGGGATCACCTGCGTCGCGTCGCCGGCGTCGGCGTCGTCGAAGCCGTCGTTGGAGCCGTCGTTGGAGCCGTCGTTGAAGATGGACAGGCCGGTTCGCTCACTCATCGGGGTCATCCTCCGTCGTTGCTGCTGTGCTGCCGCGTCGGGGACAGTCTCCCTGACCGGTCGCGGCAAACACGACAGCCACCCCGGTGTGGGACGGCCGTGGCGCGGAGAAATCTCGCGGGCCGCCCGGCGGGCGGAGCGGGTCAGACCCCGCGGAACCGGTTGATCGCGTCGAGGTGGGTGGCGCGCAGCTTCGGGTCGCGCACGCCGAGCCCCTCCTCGGGCGCGAGGCAGAGCACGCCGACCTTGCCCTGGTGGGGGTTCTGGTGGACGTCGTACGCCGCCTGGCCGACCTCGTCCATGGGGTAGGCCCTGGACAGGGTCGGGTGGATCTGGCCCTTGGCGATCAGCCGGTTGGCCTCCCAGGCCTCGCGGTAGTTGGCGAAGTGGGAGCCGATGATCCGCTTGAGGTTCATCCAGAGGTAGCGGTTGTCGTACTCGTGCATGTAGCCGCTGGTCGAGGCGCAGGTGACGATCGTGCCGCCCTTGCGGGCGGCGTACACGGAGGCGCCGAAGGTCTCGCGGCCGGGGTGCTCGAAGCACGATGTCGACGTCCTCGCCGCCGGTGAGCTCGCGGATGCGCTTGCCGAAGCGCCGCCACTCCGACGGGTCCTGGGTGGTCTCGTCCTTCCAGAAGCGGAAGTCCTCGGCGCGCCGGTCGATGATCAGCTCGGCGCCCATGCTGCGGCAGATCGCGGCCTTCTCGTCGCTGGAGACCACGCACACCGGCGTCGCGCCGCCGTTGAGGGCGAACTGCGTGGCGTAGCCGCCGAGGCCGCCGCTGGCGCCCCAGATCAGCACGTTGTCGCCCTGCTTCATCCCGGCGCCGTTGCGGCTGACGAGCTGGCGGTACGCCGTGGAGTTGACCAGGCCGGGGCTGGCGGCCTCCTCCCAGGTGAGGTGGGCCGGCTTGGGCATCAGCTGGTTGGACTTGACGAGCGCGATCTGGGCGAGGCCGCCGAAGTTGGTCTCGAAGCCCCAGATCCGCTGCTCGGGGTCGAGCATCGTGTCGTTGTGGCCCTCGGGGCTCTCGAGCTCGACCGAGAGGCAGTGCGCGACGACCTCGCGGCCGGGCTGCCAGGCGTGCACGCCCGGCCCGGTGGCGAGCACGACGCCGGCGAGGTCCGAGCCGACCACGTGGTAGGGCAGGTCGTGGCTCTTCGCCAGCGGCGAGGTGCGGCCGTAGCGCTCGAGGAAGCCGAAGGTCGAGACCGGCTCGAAGATCGAGGTCCACACGGTGTTGTAGTTGATCGCGGAGGCCATCACCGCGACGTAGGCCTCGCCCGGCCCGAGCTCGGGCAGCGCGACGTCCTCGACGTGCAGGGACTTGCGCGGGTCCTTGTCGCGGGTGGCCAGGCCCTCGAACATCGCGACCTCGTCCTTGTGCACGGTGACGGCGCGGTAGGACTCCGGCAGCTCGAGCGCGGCGTACTCCTCGGCGGAGGTGTCGCCGGCGAGGATGGCATCGAGGATGTGCTTCACGGTGGACTCCTGCGGGTGGCCCGGATGGTGCTGGGAACGTACCGCCGGGTAGCCGCGATGTCAGCCGGGTGTGACCTATCTGGCTCGGCTGCGCCGGCTGTCGCTGGTCCGTCGCCGGCCGTGCCGGCCCGTGCTCGCCCTGTGGCTTCCCCGGACTAGCCCGGTGACCGACGCGCGGGGGCGTCGCGGAAGGCGGCGACCAGCTGCTCCTCGGCGCGCCGAGGTAGGACGCGAGGCGGTCCGCGGCCTCGTCGCGGTCGCCCGGCCGAGGAGGGCTCGGCGATGGCGGCGTTCTCGTCGAGGTAGGGCCGGTGGAACTCCTCGGGACTGGCCCATCCCGTGGAAGAACAGCCGCATCTCGGCGAGCAGCAGGTCCATCTGGGCGTCGAGGCGGAGGCTGCCGGCCAGCGCCACGACCGCGCGGTGGAAGTGCTGGTTGGCGCTGGCGACCCCGGCCCAGTCGCCGGCGCTGGGCGGCGCGCGGCCCTCGGTCACCGCGGCCGCGGACGCGGCGAGCCGGGCCTCGGTGTGCGCCTGCGCCGTCGCGGGCAGGCGGCGGGCTCGAGCAGGCGCCGGACGCGGTAGACGTCGGCGACGTCGTCGGCGGTCGGGGGTCGCGACCACGACGCCGCGGTGCGGCTCGCGCACCAGGATGCGCTCGGCGACGAGCTGGCTCAGCGCCTCGCGCAGGGTGTTGCGGGAGACGCCGAGCGCGGCGCCGAGCCGCTCCTCGGGGAGCCGGGTGCCGGCGCGCAGGCGGCCCTCGACGACCTGCTCGCG
Organism: uncultured Actinomycetota bacterium; assembly: GCA_963781745.1. Lineage (GTDB taxonomy): Bacteria > Actinomycetota > Actinomycetes > Propionibacteriales > Nocardioidaceae > Nocardioides_B. The sequence continues at coordinate 367,571 of CAWAHH010000005.1, forward strand.
CAGCACCCGGGCGGCGCGGTCGGCCGACGTGCTCATCACCGTGCGGCGGCGGACGCGGTCGGCGTCCAGGGACGCGATCAGCGCCGGCGAGGCCGGGCTCGGCTGCGGTCATGGTCGTGAGTCTAGCCGTCCCAGGTGTTGGATCGAGGTATTGCAGAATTGTTGAACAATTCGTACGGTGGTGTGACCCAGGGAACACACCTCGGTACGTCCCGCGCTCACTCGGAGGAGCAGGCATGACCACCCAGCCCGACCCAGCAGCACCAGCAGCACCAGCACCAGCACGGGAGCCGATCCGTCGGACACCGGTCCCGGCACCGGCGACGCGACAGCCGGGACGCCCGGGACACCGGCCACCCCGGGGAAGGGACCCCGCTCGGCGCTCATCGGCGCGATGTTCCTGATGGCCACCAGCGCCATCGGGCCCGGCTTCATCACCCAGACCGGCGTCGTTCACCCTCGCCCTCGGCGCCGCCTTCGCCTGCGCGATCGTGCTCTCGATGCTCGTCGACATCGCCGTCCAGCTCAACGTGTGGCGGGTGATCGGCGTCTCCGGCCGGCGCGCCCACGAGCTCGGCAACGAGGTCGCTGCCCGGCCTCGGCTACGTGCTCGCGGCGCTCGTGGTCATCGGCGGGTTCGTCTTCAACATCGGCAACGTCGCCGGCAGCGGCCTGGGCACCAACGCGATGCTCGGCCTCGACCCGCGCATCGGCGGCGCGATCTCGGCGGCGCTGGCGATCGCGATCTTCCTGATGCAAGCGGGCCGGGGTCGCCCTCGACCGGGTCGTGGTCGTGCTCGGCGCTGGTGATGATCCTGGCCACGCTCGTCATCGCGATCAGCGCTCGGCACCGCCGGTCGGCGACGCGCTGCGTCAACGTCGTGCTCCCCGACTCCTTCGACTTCGTCGCCGTCACCACGCATCATCGGCGGCACCGTCGGCGGCTACATCACCTACGCCGGCGCGCACCGGCTGCTCGACTCCGGCCAGACCGGCGTCGAGCACGTCCGGGACGATCACCCGCAGCTCGGTCGTCGGCATCCTGGTCACCGGCGTGATGCGGGTGCTGCTGTTCCTGGCGGTCCTCGGCGTCGTCGCCGGCGGGGTCACGCTGGCCACCGACGACCCGGCGGCCAGCGCCTTCCAGGCCGCCGCCGGCGAGGTCGGCCTGCGCGTCTTCGGGCTGATCCTGTGGGCCGCCGCGCTCACCTCGGTCATCGGCGCGGCGTACACCTCGGTCTCGTTCATGACCACGCTCGCGCACCTCCGAGCGCACCCGCAACCTGCTCACCGTCGCGTTCATCGCGCTCACCGCGGCGATCTTCGTGGTGGTCGAGGCAGACCCCGGTGACGCTGCTGGTCTTCGCCGGCACGTTCAACGGGCTGATCCTGCCGATCGGCTTCGGCGTGCTGCTCTGGGTCGCCTGGCGGCGCCGCGACCTGCTCGGCGGCTACCGCTACCCGGCCTGGCTGCTCGTCGTCGGCGTGCTGGCCTGGCTGCTGACGCTCTACCTGGGCTACAACGCGATCACCGGCGCTGGGCGACCTGTGACGCGCACCGGCGCGACGTCGACCTCAACAGCGACGTCGGCGAGTCCTTCGGCCGCTGGGCAGCTCGGCGACGACGACGCCGATGCTCGGCCTGGTCACCAGCGCCAACGTCGCCTGCGGCTTCCACGCCGGCGACGCGACCGACGCTGCGGCGCACCTGCGCGATCGGCCGCCCGCGAACGGGGTCGTGGTCGGCGCGCAGGTCGGCTACCGCGACCTCGCCGGCTTCGGCCGGCGGTTCATCGACATGGACCCGGCCGAGCTCGACCGACGACGTGCTCTACCAGATCGGCGCGCTCGACGGCGATGGCCCGGGTCGCGGGCACGCCGGTCGCGCTACGTCAAGCCGCACGGCGCGCTCTACAACACCGCGGTGCACCACGAGGCGCAGGCGCCGCGCCGTCGTCGACGCCGTGCGCGCCTACGACCCGGCCCTGCCGCTGCTCGGCCTGCCCGGCTCGGAGCTGCTGCGGCCGGCCGAGGCGCGCCGGGCTGCGCACCGTGCGGGAGGCCTTCGCCGACCGCGGCTACACCCCCGAGGGCACGCTGGTGTCCCGCGCGCGAGCCGGGCGCGCTGCTGCACGACCCCGCCGAGGTGGCCGAGCGGGTGCGTGCGGCTGGTCACCGAGGGCGGCCTGGTGCGCGGTCGACGGCACCGACGTCGCGGTCGAGGCCGATCGGTGTGCGTGCACGGCGACTCGCCCGGCGCGGTCGCGATGGCCGAGGCGGTGCGCGCCGGGCTGCGCGGCGGCCGGCGTCGCGCTGCGGGCGTTCGTGGACCGGCCGTGAGTGCCTGAACGCCGGGGACGGTCCGCGGGTGCTGCCGTACGGCGACCGCGCCCTGCTCGTCGAGCTCGGTGACACCGACGCCGTGCGTCGCCTGCGTCGACGCCGCTGCGCGGCCGACGCGCCCGCCGGGGTCGCCGACATCGTGCCCGGCCGCCGAGACCGTGCTGGTCGGCTCGCCGAGGCGAGCCGACCTCGGACGCCGCGCCGCGCGGCGCTGGAGCTGGTCCGTCCCGAGCCGTTCGCCGGCCGACGCCGGCGCGGGCGAGCCGGTCGAGATCCCGGTGCGCTACGACGGCCCCGACCTCGCCGACGTCGGCCCGGCTGACCGGGCTCGACGAGGCCGAGGTGGTCGAGGCGCACACCGGCCGCGACCGTGGCGGGTGGCCTTCGGCGGCTTCGCGCCCGGCTTCGGCTACCTCGTCGGCGGCGACCCGCGGCTGCACGTGGCGCGCCGCGACGAGCCCGCGCACCACCGTGCCCGCCGGCGCGGTCGGGCTGGCCGGCGAGTTCAGCGGCGTCTACCCGCGCGAGTCGCCCGGGCGGCTGGCAGCTGATCGGCACGCACCGAGCCTGCCATGTGGGACCTCGACCGCGACCCGCCGGCCCTGCTGGTCCCCGGCGCGCGGGTCCGGTTCGTCGAGGCGGGCTCGTGAGCGCGCCCGGCTGACCGGTGCGCGGCGACCGGCCCGCTGGCGCTGGTCGAGGACCTCGGCCGGCCCGGCGCCTCGGCCATCGGCGTCGGGCCGCTCCGGGGCCGCCGACCGGGCCGGCGCTGCGCGCGGCCAACCGGGCCGTGGCCAACCCCGAGGGCGCGGCGGCGATCGAGGTCACGCTCGGCGGCCTCGAGCTCGAGGTCGCCGGCGGCTCCGGCCTGGCTCTGCGTGACCGGGCGCCCCGGTGCCGGTGACGCGTCGACGGCCGCGACGTCGGCCCCTACACCGTGTTCGCTGCGCCCGCCGGGTCGGTCGCTGCGCCTCGGCGTCGCCGAGCGCCGGCCTGCGCGCTACCTGGCCGTGCGCGGCGGCATCGACGTCGAGCCGGTGCTGGGCTCGCGCAGCCACGACGTGCTGGCCGGGCTCGGCCCGGCGCCGCTTCGGAGGCGGTGACGTGCTGCCGGTCGGACCGGCCCGCCGACGCGCACCCCGGTCGTCGACGCGCCTGCCGCCGCCGGCCTGGCCCGACGAGGTCGTGCTGCGCGCCGTGCGCGGCCCGCGCGACGACTGGGTCGCCGACGCCGACGTCCTGGTCACGACCGCGTGGACCGCGTCCGAGCCGCAGCAACCGGGTCGGCATGCGGCTCGACGGCGAGGCGCCGTCGCCGCCGTCGACGGCGACCGGCAGCTGCCCAGCGAGGGCGCCTACCGCGGCGCGGTCCAGGTGCCGCCGGGCGGCGAGCCGGTGCTGTTCCTCGCCGACCACCCCGTCACCGGCGGCTACCCGGTGGTCGCGGTCGTGGTCGACGCCGACGTCGACCGGGCCGCGCAGGTCCGGCCCGGGCAGGCCGTCCGGTTCGCGTGGGTGCCGGCACCGGGAGCGACGTCGTGACGGGCGATCCGACCGAGTGGCGATCTCACTCCCGCCGAGGCGCGACGCGGTTCCGCGCCGGGCTGGTCACGCCGACGGCGGGCTGGTGCGACGGCTGGACCCAGGCCAACCTGATCGCGCTGCCCCGCGAGACCTGGCCTTCGACTTCCTGCTGTTCGCCCAGCGCAACCCGAAGCCGTGCCCGGTGCTCGACGTGCTCGACGCCGGCGCGGTCGTCCGGCCCGCTGCTCGACGGCGACATCCGCACCGACCTCCCCGCCTACCGCGTCTACGTCGACGGCGAGCTGGCCGAGGAGACCGCCGACGCGACGCCGTGGTGGCGCGACGACCTCGTCTCCTTCCTGATCGGCTGCAGCTTCACCTTCGAGGCCGCGCTGCCGAGGCCGGCGTGCCGGTGCGGCACGTCGAGCAGGGCGTCAACGTGCCGATGTACCGGACCGTCCGGCGCTGCCGTCCGGCCGGCTCGATCTCGGGCCCGCTGGTGGTGTCGATGCGGCCGGTGCCGGCCGCGCAGGTCGCGGACGCGGTGCGGGTGACCTCGCGCTACCCGGCCGTGCACGGCGCGCCCGGTGCACGTCGGCGACCCGGCCGCGCTCGGGCATCGCCGACCTCGACCGCCCCGACTACGGCGACCCGTCGAGGTCCGGCCCGGCGAGGTGCCGGTGTTCTGGGCGTGCGGGGTGACGCCGCAGGCGCCGTGATGGAGTCGCGCCCGTCGCTGGCGATCGCGCACGCGCCCGGGCACATGCTGATCACCGACGCCCGGGACAGCGACTACCTCGTGCCGTGAGCGCTCAGTGCGCCGCGGCGGGCTCGACGAGCTCGACCAGCACGCCGCCGGCGTCCTTGGGGTGCACGAAGTTGATCCGGCTGCCCGCCGTACCGCGGCGCGGCTCGTCGTAGAGCAGCCGCAGGCCGCGCTCGCGCAGCACCGCGGAGACCTCCTCGACGTCGGTGACCCGGTAGGCGAGCTGCTGCAGGCCCGGGACCCGAGCGGTCCAGGAACTTCGCGATCGTGGACGTCTCGTCGACCGGCGCGAGCAGCTGGATGCACTGAGCCGGAGTCGCCGACCGCGACCATCGCCTCGCGGACCCCCTGCTCCTCGTTGGTCTCCTGGTGCACGACCTGCATGCCGAACGCGTCGCGCGTAGAACGCGATCGCCTCGTCGAGGTCGGGCACGGCGATGCCGACGTGGTCGATGCAGACGAAGAGGTGCTCGGGCACGGCGAGGCTCATCCCCCCATCGTCGTACGACGGTCCGGCCGGCTCGCGAGGGACTGTGACCTGTTCCTCACGCCGCAGGGCTGCACGGCCTCCCGTCGTGGACCGGCGCTGGGTAGGGTCGGGAACGAGCGCGCGACCGCCCGTCAGACGTCCCGCAGGAGGCGTCATGTCCGGATCCGTCATCGTCGCCGGTGCTCGCACCCCGATCGGCCGCCTGCTCGGCGGCCTCAAGGACCAGCTCGGCCGCCGACCTCGGCGGCGTCGCCATCAAGGGCGCCCTGGAGAAGGCCGGCGTCTCCGGCGACCAGGTCGACTACGTGATCATGGGCCAGGTCATCCAGGCCGGCGCCGGCCAGATCACCGCCCGCCAGGCGGCGTACCAGGGCGGCATCCCGCTCGACGTGCCGTCGATCACCATCAACAAGGTGTGCCTGTCCGGCATCAACGCGATCGCGATGGCCGACCAGCTGATCCGCGCCGGCGAGCACGAGATCGTCGTCGCCGGCGGCATGGAGTCGATGACCCAGGCCCCGCACCTGCTGCCGAAGTCCCGCGAGGGCTTCAAGTACGGCGACGTGGCGCTGGTCGACTCGATGGCCTACGACGCGCTCTACGACCAGCTCACCGACCAGGCGATGGGCAGCCTCACCGAGCAGTGCAACGCCGCGGGCGCGCGGCTCACCCGCGAGGAGCAGGACGCGTTCTCCGCCCGCTCCCACCAGCGCGCCGCCGAGGCCTGGAAGAACGGCCTCTTCGACGACGAGGTCGTCCCGGTCGAGATCCCGCAGCGCAAGGGCGACCCGGTCGTCGTCTCCCAGGACGAGGGCATCCGCGGCGACACCACCACCGAGGCCTGGCCAAGCTGCGCCCGGCCTTCGCCAAGGACGGCACCATCACCGCCGGCTCGGCCTCCCAGATCTCCGACGGCGCCTGCGCGGTCGTGGTGATGAGCAAGGCCAAGGCCGAGGAGCTCGGGCTGACCTGGCTCGCCGAGATCGGCGCGTCCGGCCAGGTCGCCGGCCCCGACTCCACCCTGCAGATGCAGCCCGCCAACGCGATCGCGAAGGCCTGCGCCAAGGAGGGCATCACGCCGGCCGACCTCGACCTGGTCGAGATCAACGAGGCCTTCGCGGCCGTCGGCATCGTGTCGGCCCGCGAGCTCGGCCTCGACGAGGACAAGGTCAACGTCAACGGCGGCGCGATCGCGCTCGGCCACCCGGTCGGCATGTCCGGCGCCCGGATCGCGCTGCACCTCGCCCTCGAGCTCAAGCGCCGCGGCGGCGGCACCGGTGCGGCCGCGCTGTGCGGCGGTGGCGGCCAGGGCGACGCCCTGATCCTGCACGTCCCCGCGTGACCACGACGCCGGTCGGCCGGCGGCGCGGGAGCCGGCCGACGTCCCGGACCTGGTCGAGCGGGCCCGCGACGGCGAGGCCCGGGCGGTGGCGCGGCTGATCTCGCTGGTCGAGGACGCCTCGCCGCTGCTGCGCGAGGTGATGGCCGGCCTCGCGCCGTACACCGGGCACGCCCAGATCGTCGGCATCACCGGCTCGCCGGGCGTCGGCAAGTCCACCTCGACCAACGCGCTGGTGAAGGCGCTGCGCGCGGCCGACAAGCGGGTCGGCGTGCTCGCGGTCGACCCGTCCTCGCCGTTCTCGGGCGGCGCGCTGCTCGGCGACCGGGTGCGGATGCAGGACCACGCGCTCGACCCGGCGGTCTACATCCGCTCGATGGCCTCCCGCGGCCACCTCGGCGGGCTGTCCTGGTCGACGCCGCAGGCGCTGCGGGTGCTCGACGCCGCCGGCTGCGACGTGGTGCTCATCGAGACCGTCGGCGTCGGGCCAGAGCGAGGTCGAGATCGCCGGGCTCGCCGACACCACGCTGGTGCTGCTCGCGCCCGGGATGGGCGACGGCATCCAGGCCGCCAAGGCAGGCATCCTCGAGATCGGCGACGTCTACGTGGTCAACAAGGCCGACCGCGACGGCGCCGACCAGGTGCGGCGCGACCTGCGCAACATGCTGGCCCTGGCCGAGCGAGGCCGACGAGCTGGCGGCCGCCGATCGTGCAGACCGTCGCCCAGACCGGGGAGGGCGTCGACGAGGTGGTCGAGCGGATCGAGGAGCACCGAGCCTGGATGACGGCCTCCGGCGAGCTCGAGCGGCGGCGGGTGCGGCGGGCCCGCGACGAGATCGAGGCGATCGCGGTGACCGCGCTGCGCGAGCGGTGGGGCGACGTGCACGCGCGCACCGAGCTCGACGCCCTCGCGGAGGAGGTCGCCGCCGGCCGCACCGACCCCTACACCGCGGCGGACACCCTGCTGGAGGCCTACACCGACAGGTGAGGCGGGCGTCGTCGGTCGCGCCCCTAGGATGGCCGGACCGATCCTTCGACCGACCACGGCGGTGTGTGTGAGCGAGCTCCTGCTGGGTGTCGACCTCGGCACCTCCAGCAGCAAGGGCGTGCTCTGCTCGCCCGACGGGGTCGTGCTGGAGTCCGCGGTCCGCGAGCACTCGATGTCGCTGCCCCGCCCCGGCTGGGCCGAGGTGGACCCGGTGCGCGTGTGGTGGCGCGAGAGCGTCGACCTGATCGCCGAGCTCGTCGCGCGACGCCCCGGCGACCGGGTGGCCGGCGTCTGTGTCAGTGGCGTCGGCCCGTGCCTGGTGCTGACCGGCGACGACCTCGAGCCGCTGCGGCCGGCGATCCTCTACGGCGTCGACACCCGCGCCGGGGCCGAGATCGAGGAGCTGACCGACAGGTACGGCGCCGAGGAGATCGTCGCGCACGGCGGCAAGGCGCTCTCGGCGCAGGCGGTCGGCCCCAAGCTGGCGTGGGTGCGCCGTCACGAGCCCGACGTCTGGGCGCGGGCGACCCGCTGCTTCACCTCGAGCTCGTTCGTGGTCGCCCGGCTCACCGGCGAGTACGTCCTGGACCACCACACCGCCAGCCAGTACGACCCCCTCTACGACCTGCGCGCCCGCGACTGGAACGGCGCGTGGGCCCGCGACGTCTGCGGCGACCTGCGGCTGCCGAGGCTGGCGTGGCCCAGCGACGTCGTCGGCACCGTGGGGGCGCACGCGGCCGGGCAGACCGGGCTGCCCGTCGGCACGCCGGTCTCGGCCGGCACCGTCGACGCGTGGGCCGAGGCCTTCAGCGCCGGCGTACGACGGCCGGGCGACGTGATGCTGATGTACGCCTCGACGATGTTCCTGGTCCAGCAGCTGCCCGAGCTGCGCACCCGGCCGATGCTGTGGACCACCAACGGCGTCGAGCCGGGGACCTACACCCTGGCTGCGGGGATGGCGACCTCGGGCAGCCTCCTGGCCTGGCTGCGCGACCTCGTCGGCGGCGTCTCGTTCGGCCAGCTGATGGCCGAGGCGGCGGCCGTCCCCGCCGGGTCGGAGGGGCTGGTCGTGCTGCCCTACTTCGCCGGCGAGCGGGCGCCGATCTTCGACGCCGACGCGCGCGGCGTGGTGGCCGGGCTGACGCTGCGGCACACCCGCGGGCACCTGTTCCGGGCCGCCTACGAGGGCATCGCCTTCGGGCTGCGCCAGATCGTCGACCTCCTCGACCAGGACGTCGACGCCACGCGGAGGCTGGTCGCGGTGGGCGGCGGCACCCAGGGCGGCCTCTGGACCCAGATCGTCAGCGACGTGTGCGGGCGCGAGCAGGTGGTGCCCCGTCAGACGATCGGCGCGAGCTACGGCGACGCCCTGCTCGCCGGCATCGGCACCGGCCTGCTCGACCCCGCCACGGACTGGGCCGTCGAGGACCGCACGATCGAGCCCGACGCCCGCGCCCGGGCTCGCTACGACGAGCTGTTCGCGACGTACGTCGACCTCTACCCGGCCACCCGCGAGGCCGTGCACCGGCTGGCGCGCGTGCAGACGGAGTCGGCTCCCGAGCCCGGTGTCGGGATCCGTCAGACGGCGGGGGCCTGAGCCGTGGCCGGACGACTGCTCGTGTGCGGGAGCGTGAACCTCGACCTGTTGCTCGACGTCGCCGCCGCGCCGAGCGCGGGGGAGACCGTGCTGGCCGCCTCGATGCAGGAGGGCCTCGGCGGCAAGGGCGCCAACCAGGCCGTCGCAGCGGCCGTCCTCGGGCAGGACACCGGGCTGGTCGCCTCGGTCGGGCCCGACGGCGACCGGGCGCTCGCCGACCTGCGCTCGTCCGGTGTCGGCGTCGACGGTGTGCGCGTGGTCGAGGAGGGGACCGGACGCGCGATCGTGCTGCTCGAGCCGTCGGGGGAGAACCGCATCGTGGTCGTGCCCGGTGCCAACGCGCACGCGCGCCCGCCCTCGCCCGACGAGCTCGACGGCGTCGGCGCGGTGCTGTGCCAGCTCGAGACCCCTCTCGATGTCGTCCACGAGACCCTCCGCGTGGCGCGGTCCGCCGGGCTGACCACCGTGCTCAACGCGGCGCCGGTCGGGCCCGGCGCCCGCGACCTGCTCCCGCTCGTCGACGTGCTCGTCGTCAACGAGGGCGAGGCCGCCCAGCTCAGCGGCGACGACGACGTCGCCGTGGCGGTCTCCGTGCTGCACCGGGCCGGCCCGGTCACCGTCGTGGTGACGCTCGGCGGTCGTGGCGCCTACCTCTCGTCGGGCCAGCGGCCCGTGCACCAGCCCGTGTTCGGTGTCGACGTGGTCGACACCACCGGTGCCGGCGACTGCTTCGTCGGCGCCCTCGTGCACCGCCTGCTCCACGGCGACGACCCCGCCGCAGCGGTCCGCTTCGCCTGCGCCGCAGGGGCGCTGGCTACCACCCGTCGCGGCGCGGCCGCCGCGATGCCCACCGCCGCCGCCGTCGCCGCCCTGCTCGCCCGCGCCTGACCCCAGCCCGGGGTCCGGAGCCCGCCGGACGTGCCGTGGGGCGCGCATCGCGACCGCGGTCACGCTGAGCGGCCCCTGCGAGGACCGACGCCGTACGTCCGAGCGGCGTCGGCAGGTGGTCCGCTACGCCTGAACAGATGTTCACTGAACAATAGTGCTGGACAAAAGTTCGCGACCCACCTAGCGTGTGAGCGACGGCACAGCTCGCTGCCGGGACGCCCAGCACGGAGGTCGACGCGATGACCCAGTCCGACCACGACGACGCCCCTCGCGGGGCACGGCGCGGGCTCACGCCGGGTGCCCGGACGGCGGTCCGGGTGGGCGCCGTCGTCGTCCTGCTCGCTGCGATGGCGCTGAGCACCAAGGTCGTCGGGGACGACTCGAAGGACGGCGCGGCTGCAGCGGGCTTCTCGGCGCCGGCGTGGGGCAAGGAGAACTTCCCCAAGGTGCAGGAGGCCATCGACAAGCGCGCGGTCGACGCGACCACCCTGGCCGCCGCGGTCGCGAAGGACCCCAAGGCCGCGGGGACGAAGTACGGCGTGGCGGGTGCGACCGGCTCCGAGGTGTCGGTCCGCTTCTCGGGCACGGTCGGCAAGGGTGACTCGGGGATCTACCCCGTCGCCGTACCCGGACTGCCGAAGAAGCTGCTGGTCCGCGTGCAGACCGGGCCGGCGATCAACGGCACCGATCTGCGCGACGCCCCCGGGACGATCGAGTTCGGCCAGTTCACCAACCAGATCGACTACCAGAACGCCGCTGCCGCGCTGAACAACCAGCTCAAGAAGCAGGTGCTCGCTCCGCTCGACACGGCGAGCCTCACCGGCAAGAAGGTCACCGTGGTCGGCGCCTTCCAGCTGATCAACCCCGACGCCTGGCTGGTCACCCCGGCGAAGCTGAGCGTCCAGTGACCGCCACCCGCCAGGCGCGCGCTCACGCCGGCCCCGACGAGGTCGTGCTCTCGGCCTACGACGTCGTCAAGACCTACGGCGGCACGCGCGCGCTCAAGGGCGTCAACTTCGACATCCACCGCGGCCGGGTGACCACCCTCTTCGGGGAGAACGGCGCCGGCAAGTCGACGCTGATGAAGATCCTCTCCGGGGTCGAGCGGCCCACCTCGGGCGAGATCGTCCTGCACGGGGAGACGGTGTCGTTCGCCTCGACCGTCGAGGCGCGCGACCGCGGGATCTCGATCATCCACCAGGAGCTGAGCCTGGCCCCCAACCTCAGCGTCCGCGACAACATCTTCATGGGCCGGGAGATCCGGACCTCGCGCGGCATCGACTTCGCCGAGGAGGCGCGCCAGACCCGCGCCCTCATGGAGCGGCTCGAGGAGGACATCTCGCCCTCGACGCTGGTCGCGGACCTGCGCCTGGGCCAGCAGCAGATCGTGGAGATCGCGCGGGCGCTCTCGGTGGACGCCCGCATCCTGATCATGGACGAGCCGACCTCCGCGCTCAGCGCGTCCGAGGTGGAGGTGCTCTTCAAGGTCATCGACGACCTCACCGCCTCGGGCGTCTCGATCGTCTACATCTCCCACCACCTCGAGGAGGCGCTGCAGATCACCGACTTCGCGGTGGTCCTGCGCGACGGCAGCATCACCGCGACGGCGGACCGCGCCGACATCGACCTCGAGTGGATCGTGCGGCACATGGTCGGCGCGCACTTCAGCCTCGGCGAGGCGCCGACCGGCTACGAGTTCGGCCCGACCGCCCTCGCCGTCGAGCACGTCAGCGTGGCCGACGTCGAGAACCCCCAGCGCTCGGTGGTCGACGACCTCTCGCTCGAGGTGCGCGCCAAGGAGATCGTCTGCATCTACGGTCTGATGGGCGCCGGGCGCACCGAGCTGCTCGAGGCGGTCGCCGGCCGGGTGCCGACGAGCGCCGGCACGGTCCGGCTGGCCGGTCGCGACGTGTCCCGCCTGAGCATCGCCGACCGCATCCGCGCAGGGCTCTGCCTGGTCCCCGAGGACCGGCAGCGCGACGGGCTCGTGCAGACGATGACCGTGGGCCGCAACCTGAGCCTGGCCAGCATCGGCTCCTTCGTGCGCGGCCTGTTCCTGTCCAAGCCCGTCGAGCAGCAGCAGGTGCAGTCCTCGATCGAGGCCGTGCACGTGAAGACGGCCGGCGGGGGAGCGCCGATCGGGTCGCTGTCGGGCGGCAACCAGCAGAAGGTCGTCATCGGCAAGATGCTCGCCACCGACCCGAGCGTGATCCTGCTCGACGAGCCGAGCCGCGGCATCGACGTCGGCGCCAAGGCCGAGGTCTTCCGGCTGCTGGCCGAGCGCGCCGAGGCCGGTCTCGCGGTCGTCTACTCCACCTCCGAGGTCAACGAGTGCCTCAGCATCGCCCACCGCATCGTCGTGATGAGCCGCGGCAGGATCTCCGCCGAGTTCGGAGCCGACATCACCAAGGAAGAGATCATGGCCGCCTCCGGCGAAGCCGTGGTCGCTGGCCTCTAAGGGAACGGACCACCGCCATGACCACGTCCACGCAGGAGCGCCAGGAGACGGCGCCCACGCGAGCCATCGACCGCCTGGACCTCGGCAAGATCCTCCTCGAGGGCCGCGCCTTCCTCGCCCTGATCGTCATCATCGTCGTCTTCTCGGTGCTCTCGCCGAACTACCTGACCACCAACAACCTGCTGACCATGTCCTCGCACGTCGCGGTCTACGCGCTGCTCGCGATCGGCATGCTGCTGGTGATCCTCAACGGGGGCATCGACCTGACGGTCGGCTCGACCCTCGGCCTGTCCGGCACGATCGCCGGCTACCTGATGACCGGCGCGCACCTCGGCTTCCTCGGGTCCACGCTCTACCCCAAGGTCTGGGTGGTCGTGGTCGTCTCGTGCGCGGTCGGTGCGCTGATCGGCCTGGTCAACGGCGTCCTGGTGTCCCGCTTCAAGGTCGCACCGTTCGTGGCCACCCTCGGCATGCTGTACGTCGTCCGCGGCATCGCCCTGCTGATGACCGGCGGGCTGACCTACAACAACCTCGACGGCCGCGAGGACCTCGGCAACACCGGCTTCGCGTGGCTGGGCTTCAACCGGATCCTCAACATCCCCATCGGCGTGCTGGTGATGGTCGCGGTCGCCGTCGTCGCCGGGATCGTGCTGCGGCAGACCGTCTTCGGTCGCTGGCTCTACGCCTCGGGCGGCAACGAGCGGGCCGCCGAGCTCTCCGGCGTACCCGTCAGGCGCGTGAAGGTCTGGGTGTACGTCGCATCGGGTGTCTGCGCCTCGATCGCCGGGCTGATCCTCTCCTCGGAGCTGACCTCGGCCAGCCCCACGGCCGGCAACTCCTACGAGCTCACCGCGATCGCCGCCGTCGTCATCGGGGGCGCGGCGCTCACCGGCGGCCGCGGCACCGTGCGCGGCACGCTTCTCGGGGCCTTCGTCATCGGCTTTCTGTCCGACGGCCTGGTCATCGTGGGCGTCTCGGCCTACTGGCAGACCGTCTTCACCGGCTCGGTCATCATCCTCGCCGTCCTCCTCAACGCCATCGACTACCGGGGCCGCAAGAAGAAGGCCACGCCCCCCGGCGGCGGCACGACGGCCCCACCGGCCACCGCCGACGCCCCCACGCCCGCTCCCACCTCCAGCACCTCCAACTAGAAGGAACAACAGACATGTCGAAGACGCGCACTGCAGTCGTCGCCCTCACGGTGGGCGCCACCCTCGCCCTGGCCGGCTGCGGGGGGAGCGACTCCTCCTCCGGCTCCTCCGCGTCGGGCTCGTCCACGAAGGGTGGCCTGATCACGATCATCGTCAACGACCCTTCGAACCCCTACTGGCAGACCGAGGGCGACGTGGCCGCCGCCGAGGCCAAGAAGCTCGGCTACAAGGCCAACGTGGCCGCGTCGAAGGGCGACACCAACACCGAGTCGACGCTGATCGACACCGCGATCACCAACAAGTCGGTCGCGATCATCCTCGACCCCGCCAACGCCAGCGGCTCCATCGGCGCGGTGAAGAAGGCGAACGCCGCGAAGATCCCGGTCTTCCTGGTCAACGCGGAGATCAACCAGTCCGGGCTCGCCAAGGCCCAGCTTGTCTCCAACAACGCCCAGGGTGCCGCCGTCGGCGCGCAGCAGTGGGTCAAGGACATGGGCGAGAAGGGGCAGTACGTCGAGCTGTTCGGCGCCCCGTCGGACAACAACGCCGCGACCCGCTCCAACGGCTACACCACGGTGATCTCGCAGTACCCGAAGCTGAAGAAGGTCGGCAAGGAGGTCGCCAACTGGGACCGCACCCAGGGCCACGACAAGATGCAGTCGCTGCTGCAGGCCCACCCCGACATCACCGGTGTGATCGCCGGCAACGACGAGATGGCCCTCGGCGCGATCGCCGCCCTCAAGGAGGCCAAGAAGCTCGACCAGGTGAAGGTCGGCGGCTTCGACGGGTCGCCCGACGCCGTGGACGCGGTGACGAGCGGCGACCTGCAGTACACCGTGCTGCAGCCCGTCGCAACCTTCGCCAAGAAGGCAGTAGAGGAGGCCGACGCCTACCTGAAGGACGGCAAGACCGGCGCCTCGGCCGAGAAGCAGGCCTTCGACTGCATCCTCGTCACCAAGGCCAACGCCGGTGACTTCACCGGCCCGTTCACCCTCTCGCAGTAGGCGGCGAGCCCGCAGGCCCGAGGCCGGGACGCACCCACCAGGACCGAGCGCCTCAGGGCGCGAGACAGCGAGAGGAACGACCATGAGCGAGACAGCGACCACCGGGCTGCCCGAGACGATGCAGGCCGTCGTGTGCCACGGACCCGAGGACTACCGGCTCGAGGAGCTCGCGGTGCCGCAGCCCGGGCCCGGCGAGGCGCTGGTGCGCGTCGAGGCCGTCGGCATCTGCGCGAGCGACCTCAAGTGCTACCACGGCGCGGCCAAGTTCTGGGGCGACGAGAACCGGCCGGCCTGGGCCGAGACCGAGCGTGATTCCCGGCCACGAGTTCGTCGGCGAGGTCGTCCAGCTCGACGAGGAGGCGGCCGCCCGCTGGGGCGTCGAGGTGGGCGACCGCGTGGTGTCCGAGCAGATCGTGCCCGTGCTGGAAGTGCCGTTACTGCGCGCGCGGGGAGTACTGGATGTGCGGCCCGCACGACATGTACGGCTTCAAGCGCCGCAACCCCGGCGGCATGGCGTCCTACATGGTGTTCCCGGTGCGAGGCGCTCGTGCACAAGGTCAGCAAGGACCTGCCGCCGGCCCACGCCGCCTTCACCGAGCCGCTGTCGTGCGCCCTGCACGCGGTCGAGCGGGCCAGCATCACCTTCGAGGACGTCGTCGTGGTGGCCGGATGCGGGCCGATCGGGCTCGGGCATGATCGCCGGTGCGGTCGCGAAGTACCCCGCCGCGGTGGTCGCGCTCGACATGTCCCCGGCCAAGCTCGAGCTCGCCCGCCGGTGCGGCGCAACGCACATGGTCAACATCGCCGAGCAGGACCCGGTCCAGCTCGTCAAGGACCTCACCGACGGCTACGGCGCGGACGTCTACCTCGAGGGCACCGGCCACCCGTCCGCCGTGGGCCAGGGCCTGAACCTGCTGCGCAAGCTGGGCCGCTACGTCGAGTACAGCGTCTTCGGCTCCGACGTCACCGTCGACTGGAGCATCATCAGCGACGACAAGGAGCTCGACGTCCTGGGCGCGCACCTCGGCCCGCACTGCTGGCCCGCCGCGATCCGGATGCTCGAGTCCGGGCGGCTGCCGATGGACGACATCTGCACCCACCAGCTGCCCCTCGACCGGTTCCAGGAGGGCCTCGACCTGGTCGCGGCCGGCACCTCCTCGATCAAGGTCACCCTGCTCCCCGCCTGATCCCGCCTGTGCGCCGCACGGCGCTCGCGAAAGGACCCGTCCCATGACGCGCATCTTCAACGACCCGGCCGACTTCAAGGAGGAGGTCGTGGCCGGCTTCGCCACCGCCTACGAGCGGTACGTCGACCGGGTCGCGGGCGCCTCCGGGTTCGTCCGCAAGGGCGGTCCCCGGGCCGGGAAGGTGAGCCTCGTCGTCGGGGGCGGCTCGGGCCACTACCCGTCGTACTCCGGCGTCACGGGCCGCGGGTTCGCCGACGGCTGCGTGCTGGGCGACGTGTTCACCTCGCCCTCGACCGAGCAGGTCTACCGCATCGCCCGGGCGGCCAGCGGCGGCGGCGGCGTGGTCCTGTCCTTCGGCAACTACGCCGGCGACCGGCTCAACTTCGCCGCCGCGCAGGAGCGTCTCGTCGACGAGGGTGTCGACACCCGAATCGTCTACGTCACCGACGACATCGCCTCCGCGCCGCACGACCGCCGCCTGGACCGGCGCGGGATCGCCGGGACGTTCACCGTCTACAAGATCGGCGGCTCCGCGGCGGACCTCGGCGAGGACCTCGACGCGGTCGAGCGGGTGATGTGGAAGGCCAACGAGGTGACGTCGTCGTTCGGCGTCGCGTTCGCCGGCTGCACGTTCCCGGGCCAGAGCGAGCCGCTCTTCGAGGTGCCGGCCGGCCAGCTCGAGCTCGGGCTCGGCATCCACGGCGAGCCCGGCATCAGCACCGCGCCGATGATGACCGCCCGCGACCTCGCGGCCGCCCTGGTCGACGCGGTGCTCGCCGAGCGGCCCGACGGCGCGGACGGCCGCGCGGCCGTGCTGCTCAACGGGCTCGGCGGGACGAAGTACGAGGAGCTCTTCCTGCTCTACGGCCACGTCGCTGCCCTGCTCGAGGCGGCCGGGGTGCGCAGCGTGCTGCCGGAGGTCGGCGAGCTCGTGACCAGCCTGGACATGGCCGGCTGCTCCCTGTCGGTCACCTGGCTCGACGACGAGCTCGAGCGGCTCTGGACGACGCCCACCGACACCGCGTCGTTCCGGCGCGGGGCCGTCGCCGAGCTGCCGGACTACGAGCCTGCGGCGGCGGTGACCGAGCGCGCGACCGCCAGCCGGCACGCGACCGAGGCCAGCGAGGTGTCCCGGCGCGCCGGTGCCGTCGCGGTGGACGCGCTGGTCGCGATGCGCGACGTCGTGCTCGAGCACGAGGCCGAGCTCGGCCGCATCGACGCGGTCGCCGGCGACGGCGACCACGGTGTCGGCATGGCGCGCGGCAGCCGGGCCGCGTGCGCGGCCGTGGAGCGCAGCGACGGCGGGATCGGCGCGGTGCTCGCCGACGCCGGTGACGCCTTCGGCGACAAGGCCGGCGGCACCTCCGGGATCCTGTGGGGGATCTTCCTCTCGGCCATCGGCGCGTCGCTCGGCGAGGTCGAGCCGGTCACCGGAGAGCGGCTGGCCCGCGCGGTGCGCCAGGGCGCCGAGCGCGTCCAGCGCCTCGGCAAGGCCGAGCTCGGCGACAAGACGATGCTCGACGCGCTGCTGCCGTTCGTGGACGCCCTCGACGCCGGCCTGGCCGACGGCCGCGCCCTCGCGGACGCCTGGTCGGCCGCCGCCGAGACGGCGGTGAAGGCCGCCGAGGCCACCGCCGCGCTGACCCCGAGGATCGGGCGAGCCCGCCCGCTGGCCGAGCGCAGCGTCGGCACGCCCGACGCCGGGGCGACATCGATGGGCCTCGTGCTCACCGCCGTCGGCGGCGTCCTGTCCGCGACCACCTGCCCCACCTCCTGAAGAGAGAAGGACGACCCAATGTCGCAAGAGCAGTCACCACGCAGTGCAGGACGGCTACGCCTGCTGGTCGGCTCGGACAGCGCGGGCTTCGACTACAAGGACGCGCTCCTCGCCGACCTGCGCGAGGACCCGCGGGTGGCCGAGGTCGTCGACCTCGGCGTGCACCCCGAGGGGCTCGACGCCGCGTCCTACCCCGAGGTCGCCATCGAGGCGGGCCGCCGGATCAAGGCCGGGGAGGCCGACCGCGCGATCCTGGTCTGCGGCACCGGCATCGGGGTGGCGATCGCCGCCAACAAGGTCGAGGGCATCCGGGCCACCGTGGCGCACGACTCGTTCAGCGTCGAGCGCTCGATCCTGTCCAACGACTGCCAGGTCCTCACCTTCGGGCAGCGGGTGATCGGGCTGCAGCTGGCCAGACGCCTCGCGCGGGAGTGGCTGGGCTACACCTTCGACGCGTCGAGCCCGTCGAACGAGAAGGTCGCGGTCATCACCGACTACGAGAACCGCTAGCCGGGCGCGCGATGGGCCGCGGCGACCTCGACCAGCTGGAGCAGGCCGTCCACCTGCCAGGCGGCGCGTCCGACGAACACGCCGTCGGTGTGCGGGTCGTCCAGGAACGAGCCCGCGTTCGCGGCGTCGACGCTCCCGCCGTACAGCAGGGCCCGGGCGCCGGCGCCGCCGGAGCGCTCGGCGAGCGCCGTGTGCAGGTCGGCCATCACCGGGCCGACCTCGCCCGCGGAGGCCGCCCGGCCGTGCTCGCCGATCGCCCAGACCGGCTCGTAGGCGACGACCGTGGCCGCGACCTGCTCGGCGGCGAGCCCGTGCAGGGCGGCGGCGAGCTGACCGGTGACGAACCCCCGCGCCCCGCCGGAGTCGCGTACGGCGGCGGGCTCGCCGACGCACAGCAGCGGAACCAGCCCCTGGTCGAGGGCGGCCCGGACCTTGAGGGCGACCGCCTCGTCGGTCTCGGCGAACTGCTCGCGGCGCTCGGAGTGGCCCACCTCGAGGAGGGTGGCGCCCGCGTCGGCGACCATCCGCATCGACACCTCCCCGGTGCCCGCGCCCTCCGGGCCCCAGTGCGCGTTCTGGGCACCGAGCAGCACCGGCGAGCCGGCCGGCAGCGCGTCCCGCACCGCGGCGAGCGCTGTCAGCGGGGGGAGCACGAACACCCGCACGCCCGGCGGGAGCGTCGCCGCGGCCAGGCGGTCGACGTACTCCCGGGCCTCGGCGAGCGTCTTGGTCATCTTCCAGCTGGTGCCCACCCACACGGTCCCGGGGGCGTCGACGTCGGGCTGCGGCACGCCGCCACGGTAGTCGAGCGCGGGCGCGTGGTGGCATGACCGCGCCGTCCTCGACCGGGCACACTGGCGGCGTGACCCTCCCCACCGGCGCCACGGAGCCGGCCCCCGGCCCGGCGGCACGCTTCTCGGCCGAGCTGATGTTCGCCGCGGCGCGGCTCTACTACGTCGAGGACAAGAACCAGGCGGCCGTGGCGGAGCAGCTCCAGGTCAGCCGCCCCACCGTCAGCCGGCTGCTCTCGGAGGCCCGGCGGGCGGGCATCGTGCGGATCGAGGTGGTGCTGCCCGAGCTGGGGTCCGACGCGGCGCTGGCGGAGCGGACGGCGAGGGCGCTCGGCCTCGACGCGGTCTACCTCTCGGCGACCTCCGGCAGCGAGCACCTCGGCGCGACGCTCGCCCCCGCGCTGTCGCGGGCGCTGCGCACCGTCGGCCTCTCGACCGGCGACGTGCTGCTGGTCTCGTCGGGCCGCACGGTCTACGAGGCCGCCAAGCTCGAGCTGCCGTCGCTGCCGGGAGTGGTCGTGGTGCCGACCGTCGGCGGCCAGGACGACCCCCAGCCGTGGTACCAGACCAACGAGATCACCCGCGAGCTCGCGGTCAAGATCGGCGGCCGGCCGACCTTCCTCTACGCCCCCGCGCTCCCCGGTCCCGAGCTGTACGACGGCCTGCAGACCGACCCCTCGACGCGCCGCGTGCTCGAGCTCTGGAGGATCGCGGCGTGCGCGATCGTGGGCATCGGAGCACCACCGGCCACCCGGCAGTCGATGCCGACGTTCATCCCGAAGGACTCCTCGGCGGTCCTCTCCGCCGTCGGCGACGTCTGCTCGCGGCTCTACGACCGTGACGGCCGGCCGGTTGCCTTCCCCGGCAGCGAGCGGCTGATCGCCACGGCGCTGGACACGCTGAGCGACATCCCTGTCTGCATCGCCGTCGCGGTCGGCGCGGACAAGGTCGCCGGGATCACGGTCGGGGCACGCGCCGGGTTCTTCAACCGGCTGGTGACCGACCCGACGACGGCGCTGCTCCTGGTGGCCGAGGCCGGAGGGTAGCCCGTCCCAGGCCGGCTCAGGCCGGTTCGGCCTCGTGGCCGGGCCGGCCGTGGGTGCGGCGGTCCTCCTTCATGGCGGCCTCGTGCAGGTGGCGGCGGCCGCCGGTCAGGGTGTCGCGGGCCTCCTGCTCGAAGGAGCGGAACAGCGACCAGTACCCGTCGTCGTACTCCTCGACGACCTGGAAGGTCCACCGCCCCTGCACCACGTTGCGCCCGACCAGGTCGCGCTCGACGCGGTCGGCGAGCTCGTCGTGGCCGGCCTCGCGCAGCAGGTCGCAGGCCTCGCCGAGCCGCAGGTCGGCACTGCCGGTCAGCTGGTGGAAGGAGTACAGGTGCCCGCGGGCGCGCTCGGTGGTCTCGAGCGCCTCGGTCAGGGCACCCACCGCCTCGACCGTCTTCTCCTCGGGGCTCGGGGCGTCGGACCCGTCGGAACCGGGCTGCTGCGGCGTGGACGTCGCTGGAGTCGTGGAAGTCATGATCGCCTCTACCCTCTGGCGGGCGGGCCACGCGGGTGCAAGGGTGGCAGGGGCGTCACCGCGCGCCTCCCCGACGGTTCGTGCCGTCTTTGGTACCAATAGGGCGGCCCAGAGTGACACGGAGTCACACCGGGTCACACGGGGCCACTCAGGGCCATACAGGGCCATACGAGGACACCGGACACATCCGACACAGCGGACGGAGAGCAGGATGAAGAAGCTGCTGGGCGGCATCGTGATTGCCTTCGCGGTGTTCTACCTCCTGACCGAGCCGCGCTCCGCGGCGGACGCCGTGCGCGGTGCGGGCGACGTGGTCGGCCAGGCGTTCAACGCCGTCATCGACTTCATGAACGCGCTGTTCCGCTGAGGACCTGCTGATGCCCGGCCTCGGGTGGCTGCGGGCGATCCGCGACCGGCGGGTGCGGCGTCGCCTCCTGCGTGACGGTCCGGCCCCCGAGGACATCGTCGACGAGGTGCACCACCACTGGATCGTCTACTCCATGTCGATCCTCGAGCTGCTGCTCGCGGCGCTGACCGTCTACGTGATCGTGACCGTGAACGACGCCAACGGCCTGCTCGACCTGCTGGTGGTCGCCCTGGTCGCGCACGCCGCCTGGCGGGCGCTCGTGCAGTTCATGGACGTCTTCGTGGTCACCAACATGCGCGTCTTCCGGGTCACCGGCGTCCTCACCGCCAAGCACGCGACCACCCCGCTCGCCCGGATCCTCGACATCACCGTCGAGCAGCCGTTCCTCGGCCTGGTGCTGCGCTACGGTCACTTCACCTTCGAGTCGGCCGCCCAGGAGCAGGGCCTGCGCGACATCCACTTCGTCTCGCGCCCGCTCGCCCGGGACAAGCGGATCCAGGAGCTCGTGCAGAGCTCCGGGCTGCGGGGGCCGCGCTTCAAGTCGTGAGGTCGGGGGAGAGCATGCGGGACGAGGAGCCGGACGTGCGGTCCGACGCCGACGGCCTGCGTGCCGAGGACGTCGGCGTCCGCGGCCGGGAGGCGTCCGTGCTGTCCGGCGTCTCCCTGCACGCCGCGCCCGGCCGGATGGTCGCGGTCACCGGCTCGAGCGGCTCGGGCAAGACCACGCTGCTGTCCGTGCTGGGCGGCCTGCTGGCCCCCGACGCCGGCACCGCGACGTACGACCGCGGGCCCGTCGGCACCACCGCGGGCGAGCCCCGCGCCGGGACCGCGCTGGTGCTGCAGACCTACGGCCTGGTGCCGAGCCTGACCGCCGCGGAGAACGTCGTCGTCGCCCTGCGCGCCCGCGGGTGGGCGCCCGCCGAGGCCGGCCGGCTGGCCGTCGAGGCTCTCGACCGGGTTCTCGTCGGCAACCTGTCCGAGCGCCTGGTCACCGAGCTGTCGGGCGGCCAGCTCCAGCGCGTGGCCGTGGCCCGCGCGCTGGCCGTCGTCCCCGATGTGCTGCTCGCCGACGAGCCGACCAGCGAGCTCGACGAGCACCACCGCGACCTCGTGGTCGCCGAGCTGCGCGAGGAGGCCAAGCGCGGCGCGGCGGTCGTGCTGGCCACCCACGACCCGGAGGTGGCCGCGCTGTGCGACGACGAGGTGCACCTCGTCGACGGCGAGGTGGCTCGGCCCGCGGCGCCGGCGCCGGACCTCGGCCCCGGCCACGAGCACGACCTGTTCAAGCGGCCCTCGTGACCGGCCCGACGACCGGCCCGACGACCGGCCAGATGAGCGGCCCGAGCGGCCCGCCGGCGCGGCACGCCGGGGTGGCCGTGCACTGCGCCAACGTCGTGCAGATCTACACCACCGCCGGCGGGGACGACGTCGTCGCGCTGCGTGGGGTCGACCTCGACATCCGGGCCGGGGAGATGGTCGCGCTGCTCGGCCCGTCCGGGTCGGGGAAGTCGACGCTGCTCAGCCTCTTCGGCGGGGTGCTGCGGCCGTCGGCCGGCACCGTTGTCCTCGACGGCCAGGACATCTCCCGGGTCCGTGAGGCCGAGCTCGGCCGGCTGCGCTCGGGGACGGTCACCTCGCTGCTGCAGGGGTCGACCCGCAACCTGCTGCCCTACGCGACCCCGGTGCAGAACGTCGAGTTCGCCCGGCGCGCGGTCGACGCGGCCGCCCGGCGCCGGCTGCTGCCCGCCGAGGACCTGCTCGAGCGGCTCGACCTCGGCCACCTGGCGCACCGGCCGCTGGCCGGCCTCTCCGGCGGCGAGCGCCAACGGGTCGCGTTCGCGGCGGCGATCTCCTCGGGCGCCGGCCTGCTGCTCGCCGACGAGCCCACCTCCCAGCTCAGCCACGACGACCGCGACGTCGTCGTCGGGCTGGTGCACGCGGTGAACAGAGAGTTCGGCACGACCGTCGTGCTGGTCACCCACGACCCCGAGGTCGCCGCCCGGATGCCGCGGACGGTGACGATCCGCAACGGCCGGGTCGGGTCGGAGGGCCGGCACGGTTCCGACTTCGCGGTGGTCGACAAGGACGGTGCCGTGCACATGCCCGACACCTTCGCCGACCGCTTCCCTGCCGGCGCGCTGGTCCGCTTCGAGGAGACCCCCGACGGAGTCCTGCTGCACCCGGTCGAGCACCACGTCGACCAGCGCGGCGACCACCCGGGAGGTCCGTCGTGAGGCTGCTCCTGGCCGGGCTGCTCGACCGGCGCGGCATGAACGCCGCCGTCCTGCTCGTCACCCTCGTCGCCGTCTGTGCGACGGTCCTGGTCCCGACGTACGGCGGCGCGGCGGTCGAGCACCTGCTCGATACCCGGCTCGACGAGCGGGCGCCGTACACGACGGGACTGACCTACACCGTCGCCGCGCGCGACGTCGCCGACGTGCCTGCGGGCGACCCGGCCGACTACGACGCGCCCTCTGTCGACTCGCTGGTGAAGGCCGCGCGGGCGCCGTTCGAGGACACGCCGGGCGTGCGGACGTTCTGGCCCGTGGAGACCCCGTGGGCGCTCGACCGCGGTGGCCGCTTCACCTACGGCCAGGCCGCCTTCGTGGCACCGGCCTACTGGCGGGCCGGGATGTGCCGGCTGGTCAGGCTCGAGGGCACCTGCCCGTCGGGGCGCGGCGAGGCGCTGATGCAGGCGACGATGGCCCGGACACTGGGTCTCGGGACGGGCGACACCTTCGACGTCACCTACACCGAGTCCTTCCTGCGCCGCACCGGGACGACCGTCGACGGGGTGGAGGACCAGCGCCGCCGGACGGTGTCGTGGCGGCTGGTCGGCACCTACACCGTGCCCGACCCGTCCTCGCCGGCCTGGTTCGACCTCTCCCGGTTCACCGGGCCCGAGGACCTCGTCCTCCCGCCGCAGGGGCAGGGCCCCCCGGAGGGCACCGCCCCGGCGCTGCTGGTCGACCCGTCCAGCCTGGACTTCCAGAGCGTCGAGGCCGGTGTCGACCGGCCGATCGACACGACGGCCGTCGACGTGGCCACCACGCGCGACGCCGAGGCGACCGCGCGGCGCTTCCGCACGACCGCCTCCGAGGCCGCCGGCCTGGTCGCCGGTTCCGACGTCGAGGTGCTGCCCGACCTCGACCTCGCCTCCGTCTTCGGGCAGGTGCGCTCCGAGCGCGCGCTGCTCAGCCGGGTCCTGGTGGCCGCCCTCGTGCCGCTGGTCGTGCTCGCCCTGCTGCTGCTGTTCGCCCTGGTCTCCTCGGCCGCCGAGGCACGGCGCCCGCAGGTCGCACTGGCCCGGCTGCGCGGCCAGAGCAGCCGGCAGGTGCTGCGCTTCGCCGTGGGGGAGCCGTTCCTGGTCGTGCTCGTGGCCGCCCCTCTCGGTGTCGCCGTCGCGCTGCTCACCGCCCGGCTGCTGGCGCGCGCCTGGCTGCACCCGGGCATCCCCGTCGCGCTCGACGCCACGACGCTGCTCGGGCTCGCCGCCGTGGTGCTGGCCGCGCTGGGCGCGTCGTGGGCGGCCGCGCTGGCCGTCGTCCGCGAGCCGCTGTCGGTCTCGCTGGCCGTCGCGGTGCGCCGGCGCGACGCGGGGTCGCGCTCGGCCCTGGTCCTGCGCAGCGCCGTCGTGGCCGTGGCGGTCGCCGCCGTCGGGAACCTCCTCGCCTCGGGCGACCAGTCGAGCCAGCTGCTCGCCCTGCTCACCCCGACCCTGCTCGCCCTCGCGGTCGCCGTCGGCGGGGCCGCCCTGCTGCGGCTGCTCGCCCGGGCCTGGATCGGGCGCACCGCGGCCTCCGGCGGGACCGCCGCCTTCCTCGCCGCCCGCCGGCTCGGTCGTCGCCGCGACCTCGCCAACCTCATGGTCCCGCTGCTGCTCGCGGTCGCCGTGCTCACGGTCGCGGTGGTCACCACGGCGACCTCCGACGACTGGCGGCTGAGCCGGGCCCGCTCCGAGGTCGGCGCGGCCCGGACCTACCTCGCCGCGGCGTCGCCGGGCCGGCTGCTCGAGGTCACCCGCGAGGTCGACCCGCGGGGACGCTACCTCGCCGCGGCGGTGCTCGACGACGTCGGCGACGACATGGGGCGCGCGGTGTTCGTGGACACCTCTCGCCTGGCCCGGGTGGCCGCGTGGGACCCGTCCTGGTCCGACGTACGCCCTCCCGGAGCTGCGCGCCGGCTCTCCCTGCCCGAGGACGAGCGGATCTCGTTCACCGGCCGCGAGCTGACCGTGCGCGTGCGCGACGTGGCGCTGCGCTCGGCGACCGGAGCCGAGTCCGTGCTGTCGTTCCAGTACGTCGACGGGGCGGGCGAGCAGCACGACGAGGTCGTCGGCCGGATCCCGAACGGCCCCGGCCGCACCCTGACGGTGCGACTGCCGGGCTGCGCGCGTCGCTGCCTGGTCGAGCAGCTCGCCGTCACCGGCACCAGCGCCTCGGTCAGCGACGTGGACGGCCGGCTGACGGTCGCGTCGGTGGCCCTGGACGGCCGGGAGGTCGACTGGGGGCTGACCCGGCCCGACGCCTGGCGCCCGGCCCGGCCGTTCCCGGTCTCGCTGGTCGACCCGCCCGTGCTGGCACGGGCCCGCCCCGACGGACTGCACCTGCGGCTGTTCCTGGGCCACCTGCCGCCCGGACCGGGCCGGCCGGACGCGCAGGTCGCGGGCATCGCGCGGGTCACGCCGGCGACCACCCCGGAGGTGGTGCCGGCGCTGGTGGCCTCGGGGACCCGGACCCGCTCGGCGGCCCGCACCGGCTCCGGCATCGCTCTGACCTACCCCGCCTCGACGGTGGTCGGCCAGGCGCTCAACGGCCAGCAGGTGCCGATGCGGGTGGTCGACCGGGTCTCGGCGCTGCCGCTCGTCGGCACGGAGGGGTCGCTCTCGGACCTCGAGACCTCGCTGGTCGAGTTCGAGCCGCCCGCCGGCGCGCTGGTGACCACCGAGCTGTGGGTCGCGCCCGGCACGCCCGCGTCGGTGCTCGCGGCGGTCCGCGACCACCGGGTCGGGCTCTCGGACCCGCGCAGCCTCGACGCCTCGCTGCGCGACCTGCGCGGCGACGCGTTCAGCCTCGGCCTGCGGCTGTTCCTCGTCGTCGGGCTGGCCACCCTCCTGCTCGCGGTGCTCGGCGTGCTCGCCTCGGCCGTGCTGCAGTCGCGGTGGCGCTCCTACGAGGTCGCCGCGCTGCGGGTGGTCGGCGTCTCGCAGCGGTCGCTGGTGCGCGGCTCGGTCCTGGAGTACGTCGTCCTGCTCGGCCTCGCGGTGGTGCTCGGGCTCGCCGCGGCCGAGGCGTCGCTGCGCCTCGTGCTGCCCTCCCTCTCCCTCGGCACCGCCGGCGTCCACGAGCCCGACCCCGTCTACGCGGCGCACTGGCCGCTGCTGCTCGGGGTCGGCGGCGGGCTGTTCGTGCTGGCCGTGCTGATCGCGCTCGGCGTCTCGCGACGGGTCGTCCGGATGGGCCGGCCCTCGACCCTGCGCTGGGCCGAGCAGGGCTGAGCCCCGCGCGGCGATCCCGCGGAGCTCGCCGCGTCCCACGGGTCCCACGTTTACCAGGGGACCCTGGTAATCGTGGGACGAGCGTGCGCCGGGCGCCGGGCGCCGGTCCGACGTACGACGGCGGGCGCCGGGAGGTTCGTCCTCCCGGCGCCCGCCGTGACCGTGGTGAGCGGAATCCCCTTACGGGATGCGCTTCTTGACCTCGCAGCCGCTGGACAGGTCGTGCCCGGCGCCGCCGTTGCAGCGGTCCTTGGCCGAGCCGGCCTTGAGCACGTCCGAGCCGCTGCCGCCGGCGAGCTTGTCCTTGCCGGCGCCGGTGGTGATGGTGTCGTTGCCCGAGCCGCCGGTCACGATGTCCTTGCCCACGCCCGTGCGCAGGTCGTCGCTGCCGGAGCCGCCGCTGACGCTGTCGTCGCCGCGGTTGTCGAGCACGACGTCGTTGCCGGCGCCCGCCTTGACGATGTCGCGACCCGGTCCGGGCACGATCAGGTCGTCACCGCCGAGGCCGCGGATCTGGTCGTTGCCGAGGTCACCGCAGATCACGTCGTTGCCCGGCGTGCCCGTGAGGTTGTCACCGGCGGGGCCGCCCGCGACCGTGCAGATCGGGTTGACCTTGATGTCGTCGACGATCTCGGCGATCGGCTTGGGCGTGCCGCCGGCGGTGACGTAGGCGAGCGTGGCGCGGTTGAACAGCGCGCCGCCCGAGTAGCCGATCGTCTGGTCCATCACGTCGTTGGCGTTGAAGTTCACGTCGACCCGGCCCACCTGGGTCGCGCCGCGGAACAGCGTGAGCACGGCCTGGTCGGTGGTGTCGGACAGGGACGGGTCGTCGTTGCCGAACGCCATGCTGATGACGTTGGTCGGGCCGCTGAGCCGGATCTCGAGGGTGTTGTTGCCACCAGCGACCACGCCGAGGGCCTGGCCGTGCGACTGCACGCCGAAGTCGTTGACCTGGAGGGTGGACCCGACGGTGTCGAAGAAGCGCACGCCGGGCGCCTCCGCGCTGAAGTAGCCGTTCGGCTTGGCGCCGGGCGTCTCCGCGGTGAACTGGATGCTGCTGGGCGCGGGTACGACGGCCGAGGCGGTGGTCGGGACGACGAGCGCGCCTCCGAGACCGAGGGCGACGACGGCGGCGGCGCCTGCTGCGCTCTTGAGCTTGTGCACGAGTTTCTCCTTCGTGTGTTGGGCTTCGGCCGGGAGTCGCCGATGCACCTGACACAGCACAGGAGGGGGTGGCCGAGTTCCAGATACCTCGTGCGCCGGATCCGGTGCATCGGCCGCCGATTCCGGGCAGGCGGTCTAGACGCTCGCCGGACGGCTAGGGTCTCGCCCATGACCAGGGAGGGCCGCGGTGGCCGCAAGCGGCTGCCGTTCGACCCCATCGACGAGGCGGCCCGCCAGTGGGGCCTGCGCTGGGACGCCGTCGACCAGATGCACGCCGTGACCTCGCTGATGCGCGTCCAGCAGCTCGTGCTCCAGGAGCTCGACGAGGTGCTGCGCCCGCACGGCCTCACCTTCGCCCGCTACGAGGCGCTGGTGCTGCTCACCTTCTCGCGGCGCGGGTCGCTGCCGCTGGGCAAGATGGGCGAGCGCCTGCAGGTCCACCCCACGTCGGTCACCTCGATCGTCGACCGGCTCGAGGCGGCCGGGCACGTCGTACGCCGGCGGCACCCCGACGACGGGCGGGCGGTGCTCGCCGAGCTGACCCCCGCCGGGCGGGCCGTCGTCGAGGCGGCCACCCGCGACCTGGTGGGTGCCGGCTTCGCCCTCGGCGACGTGCCGGCCGAGGACCTCCGGGCGATCTCCGCGCTGCTGCGGCCCGTGCGGGAGTCCGCGGGCGACTTCTGAGCCGTCCGCGCGCGGGACGGCCCGAGCATTCGACGCATTTAGTTGGACGTCCTACTATCTTCGTATGGCCAGCAAC
Organism: uncultured Actinomycetota bacterium; assembly: GCA_963781745.1. GTDB lineage: Bacteria > Actinomycetota > Actinomycetes > Propionibacteriales > Nocardioidaceae > Nocardioides_B. The sequence continues at coordinate 395,693 of CAWAHH010000005.1, forward strand.
GAGCAGACCGCCCGCGAGCGGTGGGAGCAGCGCTACGCGCGCTCCCGCGTCCGGGAGACCGACTTCAGCACCCTCTCCGGGGTCGAGGTGCAGCCGGCCTACGGTCCACCCGACAGCAGCGACGGCAGTGCCGGGCGGGGCGGCGAGTGGCCCGGGGAGTTCCCCTTCACCCGGGGCCTCTACCCGACCGGCTACCGCGGCCGCACGTGGACGATCCGGCAGTTCGCCGGCTTCGGCAACGCCGTGCAGACCAACGAGCGCTACAAGATGATCCTCGGCCGCGGCGGCGGCGGGCTCTCGGTGGCCTTCGACATGCCGACGCTGATGGGGCGCGACTCCGACGACCCGCAGAGCCTCGGCGAGGTCGGCCACTGCGGCGTCGCGATCGACAGCGCGGCCGACATGGACCTGCTCTTCGACGGCATCCCGCTGGCCGACGTGACCACGTCGATGACGATCTCCGGCCCGGCCGTGCCGGTCTTCTGCATGATGCTGGTCGCCGCCGAGCGGCAGGGCGGCGACACCGGCGCCCTCAACGGCACGCTGCAGACCGACATCTTCAAGGAGTACATCGCCCAGAAGGAGTGGCTGTTCGCCCCCGAGCCGCACCTGCGCCTGATCGGCGACCTGATGGAGCACTGCGCCGCCCACATCCCGGCGTACAAGCCGCTCTCGGTCTCCGGCTACCACATCCGCGAGGCCGGCTCGACGGCAGCGCAGGAGCTCGCGTTCACCCTCGCCGACGGGTTCGGGTACGTCGAGCTGGGGCTCTCGCGCGGTCTGGACGTGGACGCCTTCGCGCCGGGGCTGTCGTTCTTCTTCGACAGCCACGTGGACTTCTTCGAGGAGATCGCGAAGTTCCGGGCGGCCCGCCGGATCTGGGCCACCTGGCTGCGCGACGTCTACGGCGCGCGGACCGAGAAGGCGCAGTGGCTGCGCTTCCACACCCAGACGGCCGGCGTCTCGCTGACCGCGCAGCAGCCCTACAACAACGTGGTCCGCACCGGCATCGAGGCGCTCGCCGCGGTGCTCGGCGGCACGAACTCGCTGCACACCAACGCCCTCGACGAGACCCTCGCGCTGCCCTCGGAGCAGGCCGCCGAGATCGCGCTGCGCACCCAGCAGGTGATCATGGAGGAGACCGGCGTGGTCAACGTCGCCGACCCCCTGGGCGGCTCCTACTACGTCGAGGCGCTGACCGACGCGATCGAGGCCGAGGCCTACCGGATCTTCGACCGGATCCTCGCGATGGGCGGCAGCGACCTGCGCGCCTCCGACCACGCCGGGCTGGCCGAGGCCGTGCGCACAGGGGTCACCGACGCCGCCCGGGGCGAGGGAACTGCCGGGCCGATGACCCGCGGCATCCTGCACGGCATCGAGGAGGGCTGGTTCATGTCGGAGATCGCCGACGCGGCCTTCGTCTACCAGACCGCCCTGGAGAAGGGCGACAAGCGGATCGTCGGCGTCAACTGCCACGAGGAGTCGGTCACCCACGACCTGGAGATCCTGCGGGTCTCCCACGAGGTCGAGGTCGACCAGGTGCGCGACCTCGCGGCACGGCGTGCCCGGCGCGACGACGCCGCCGTCACCGACGCGCTGCGCCGGCTCGTCGAGGTGGCCCGGACGTCGGACAACATGATCCCGGTGATGCTCGAGGCGTGCCGTGCCGAGGCCACGCTCGGGGAGATCTGCGACGCGCTGCGGGCCGAGTGGGGCGAGTACCGCGAGCCCGCCCGCTTCTAGTCGGCACCCAGGCAAGTTGGGTCCATCGCGACATTGCGGACGCCAGTGGTCAAGGGTGTCCAGACGTGTCCAGGTCGTCGTCGCAGAGCGCTGATCGCTGTTGTTCCGGGCACCAATTCGTGGGCAGCCGCCACCGAATCCTTTGCGAACCCTATGCACGCGGGGGTCCTTCGGCGTTTGATGTTCCCGTGCCGCGGACCCAGGGCCTTGCCGACGGTGGTCGTTCCCGACGACTGCTCGTTCGCTGCGGCCTGCTCGTGGCGGCCGGCACCGGCTTCTTCCTGCTGGCCACCGGCTCGGCGTCGGCCGACGACGCGACCGGGACGACGGACCCGACCGGCACCACGGTGACCGGCACGACCGGCGACCCGGCCACGGATCCGGCCACCGACCCGACCACTGGGACCGACCCGACGACGGACCCGACGACGGACCCGCCGCCTGCGACGGACCCGGTCGTGGACCCGCCGGTCACCGACCCGCCCGTGACGGACCCGCCGGTGGTGGACCCGCCCGTGACGGACCCGCCGGTCACCGACCCGCCCGTGACGGACCCGCCGGTCACCGACCCGCCCGTGACGGACCCGGTCGTGGACCCGCCGGTCACCGACCCGCCCGTGACGGACCCGGTCGTGGACCCGCCGGTCACCGACCCCGTCACCGACCCGCCCGTCACCGACCCGCCGGTCACGGACCCGGTCGTGGACCCGCCGGTCACCGACCCCGGCACCGTCCCGGTCGTCACCCCGCCGCTGACCGACCCGGCCACCCCGCCGGCGGTGCTCGGCGACGGCCTGCCCGCGGACGCCGCGCTCGGCGCGCACAGCCTGCACACGGGCGCCGACACCGCGACCGCGGACCACGCGGTCACGCTGCTGCTGCCGGCCTCCAGCACCGTCGCGACGTCGTCGGGCTGGGGCACCTGGTCCACCGCGCAGGGCACCACCGGGTCCCCCGACTCGCGTGCGCCCACCCGCAGCCGGTCCATCCCCAACGCACCCCGCCCACCGGTCGATCCCGAGCCCTCCTCCCCGGCGCCGCACCCGGCGCCCGGTGGGTCCTCGGGCGGCCAGGTGACGGCGGGCGTGAGCCAGTTCTTCGCCGTCGCCCAGACGGCCCTCCTGCTCCTCCTGGCCGCTGGCCTCGCCCAGCTCGCCACCGGCGCCTCGGCGGCTCTCTCGAGCCGTGCCGCGGTCGTCGAGACCCGCCCCGGCTGACCTCTCCTCGACAGCCAGTCCCTCATGTCCGAGGGCGCTCTCGCGACGCGCCCCGACGGGAAGTCAAGGAGAAGCCCATGCACCGACCCCGGAGGTCCCGGTCCCTCGTGACCGTCGACCCCTGCGCGGGTGCGGTCAGCCGTGGGTCCGGACGGGTCGACCCCGCGTCGTCCCCGCCCGGAGGGGACCCACCTGACCACCTCGCGAGCTCCGGGGAGGGAACCGGCCGCCGTTCGTCCGCTGAGGGGAGTCAGCCTGGCGTGAGCCAGGCAGGCGGACATGCCGACGGGCCGTGCCGGAACGGTGCTCGCTCCAGGGGGTGGACCGGCCGTGGGGGTGCCGGTCACCCGTGGAGCAGTCCCGTGCACCACGAGGAAGGGGAGGTGAGGCGGCGCAGGACTCGCCTCGACGGGGGGTGAGTGAGCCTCCGTCCCAGGATCGGCCGAGGGGGGGTCCCGGCCGATCCTGGGACGGACACCCCGCTGGGGGCGGGGATCACCCCACCCGTCGTACGAGCCCCGCCATCGGCGAAGATAGGACCATGACCCAGCAGCCGTTCTCGCGTCCGGGCGCCATCGACCTGTCCGGCCTCAAGCGCCCCGCGTCGCCCGCCGGGGGACCCGGCGCACCCGGTGGACAGGGAGGTGGCCCGGGGGCAGCCCGCGGCGCCTACTCGGTCGACCTCGACGAGCAGAACATCCAGGAGCACCTCGAGGCGTCGATGACGGCCCCGGTGCTGCTGGTCGTCTACTCGCCCAGCCGGGCGCCGGAGAGCGCGCGGCTCGCCAGCGACCTCGAGCAGCTCGCCGACGAGCTCGAGGGTCGGCTGCTGCTCGGCAAGGTCGACGTGGACGTGTCGCCCCAGCTCGCGCAGGCGCTGCAGATCCCGTCCGTGCCCCTGGTCGCGCTCGTGGTGCAGGGCCGGATGATGCCGCTGCTGCAGGACGCGCCCCCGATCGACGAGCTCCGCACCGTGCTCGGCCAGGTCCTCCAGCAGATGGCGCAGCAGGGCGTGACCGGCCGGCACCAGCCGGTCTCGGCGGGGCTGCCCGCCGGGGACGAGGAGGGCGAGGAGTACGTCGACCCGCGCTACGCCCCCGCGCAGGACGCCCTGGCGGCCGGTGACCTCGACGGCGCAGTGGAGGAGTACCAGAAGCTCGTCGACGCCAACCCCGCCGACACCGAGGCGGCCGGAGGGCTGGCCATGACGCGGGTGCTGCTGCGCACCCGCGACGTCGACGCCGCCGCCGCGCGCGCCGACGCGGCCGAGCGGCGCGACGACGTGGACGCGCAGACCCTGGTCGCCGACCTCGACCTGCTCGGCGGGCACGTCGAGGACGCCTTCGTGCGGCTCGTCGAGCTCGTCCGGCGTACCTCGGGCGACGAGCGGGACCGCGCCCGCACCCACCTGCTCGGCCTGTTCGCGGCAGTCGGCAACGACGACCCGCGGGTGCTCAAGGGCCGCCAGGGCCTCGCCTCCGCGCTCTTCTGAGCAGGCGTCGCTCGGGGTCGCCGAGACCCGCTCAGGGACGGCCGGACTCGGTGTAGGCCGCGCCGCCGCCGTCGAGGGCCCGCAGGGCGGACTCGATGCGCCGCGCCGTGAAGTCGGCGCAGTGCTCGCGGACCTCGTCGGGCGTGCAGAAGCGGGCCGAGCGGATCTCGCGTGGCTGGTAGACCGCCTCGTCGAGAACCGACGCCTCGCGCACGCCGCCGTCGAAGACCAGGCACAGCGCGTCGTCCCAGCCCGACCACGGCGGCAGCCAGTCGGTCAGCAGCAGCGGGCCGGCCTTGACCGCGAGGCCGAGCTCCTCGTCGAGCTCGCGGGAGACCGCGAGCTGCGGCGACTCGCCGACCTCGACGACCCCGCCGGGCAGGTCCCAGTCCTGCTTGTAGGTCAGCCGGCACAGCAGCACCCGGCCGGCCGGGTCCCGCACGAGCATCTGCGCGATCGCCCGCTTGCGCGGCAGGAACGAGTTCAGCATCGCCCGGAAGCTCTCGGGCAGGTCCACCGGCGGGTCGTCGCGCAGCCGCGCCACCGAGACGTACTCGGTGGTCTCCGGCCGGTCGCCGCTGCCCGGGTTCACCCGACGCACGCCCTCGCGCCGCATCCCGGCGCGCGTCGCGACCCGCATGCTGCGGTGGTTGCCGGGCTCGACCTTCGCCTCGACGCGGGTCAGCCCGAGGTCGGCGAACGCGTAGTCGCCGACGAGCCGCGCGGCGCGGGTCGCGTAGCCGTTGCCGCGGTGGCCGGCGTAGACCGCCCACGTCACGAGCCCGGTGTCCTCGCCGACGTCGCGCACGTCGATGCTGCCGACGACCTCGCCGTCGACCTCGATCACGAACGCGACGACCGAGCGGTCCTGGTCGTAGGCCGCCCGCCACCGCCGTACCGCAGCGAGGTGCCGGTCGGCGGTGACGTCGTCGACGTCCCAGCCGAACCAGTGCGCGATCTCCTCGTCGTGCCCGGCCACGGCCGCCTCGACGTCCTCGTCCCGCCAGGGCCGCAGCACCACCACGCCGTCGGTCAGGGTCGGCTGAGGTGGGGGCGCGCTCACGTCGTCCACCCTAGCCAGCCGGCCTGCGTCGCCCCCGCTTCGGCCGCCCGGCAGCTCGGGTGGCCCCACGATTACCAGGGTCCCCTGGTGTTCTGGCGCTTCCCCAGGCACGCAAGCCCGGGGAGGTGCACGATTACCAGGGGACCCTGGTAATCGTGAGGCGCACCCCCGCCCGCCGGAGGACCGGCTACTGGGGCCGCAGCCACAGCGTCGCCAGCGGCGGCACCGTCAGCACCGCCGACGCGGGCTGGCCGTGGTGCTCCCCACCGTCGGCGTGCACCGTCCCGAAGTTGCCGACGCCCGACCCGGAGTAGGCGTCCGCGTCGGTGTTGAGCAGCTCGGTCCAAGCGCCGTCGCGGGGCAGCCCGAGGCGGTAGTGGTGATGGGGTACGGCGGAGAAGTTCGCGACGCACACCAGGGGGCCGTCACCGGGGTCGCGCGGGTGCCGGATGAAGCTGAAGGTGTTGTTGCCCGAGTCGTTGGCGTCGATCCAGGCGAACCCCGAGCCCTCGGTGTCGAGCGACCACAGCGCCGAGGTCTCCTTGTAGATCGCGTTCATGTCGCGCACCAGCGTGTGCACGCCGCGGTGGTCGGCGTTGTCGAGCAGCCACCAGTCGAGCTCGCGGCCCTCGGCCCACTCCGACTCCTGGCCGAACTCCGAGCCCATGAACAGCAGCTGCTTGCCGGGGTGCGCCCACATGTAGGCCAGGAACGTGCGCAGGTTGGCCAGCTGCTGCCACCGGTCGCCCGGCATCTTGCGCAGCAGCGAGCCCTTGCCGTGCACGACCTCGTCGTGGCTGATCGGCAGGATGTAGTTCTCGGAGTAGGCGTAGACCATCGAGAAGGTCATCTGGCCGTGGTGGTACTGCCGGTGCACCGGGTCGTTCTGCACGTAGCCGAGGCTGTCGTGCATCCAGCCCATGTTCCACTTGAACCCGAAGCCGAGTCCGCCCAGGTGGGTCGGCCGGGTCACCCCCGGCCACGACGTCGACTCCTCGGCGATCGTGATCGCGCCGGGGACCCGCTTGTACGCCGTCGCGTTCATCTCCTGCAGGAACGCGACCGCCTCGAGGTTCTCCCGGCCGCCGTACACGTTGGGGCTCCACTCGCCCTCCTCGCGGGAGTAGTCGAGGTAGAGCATCGAGGCGACGCCGTCGACGCGCAGGCCGTCGGCGTGGAACTCCTCGAGCCAGAACACGGCGTTCGCGTAGAGGAAGTTGCGCACCTCCTTGCGGCCGAAGTTGAAGATGTGCGAGCCCCACTCCTTGTGCCAGCCGCGCTGGGGGTTGGGGTCCTCGTAGAGCGGCGTGCCGTCGAAGCTCACGAGCGCCCACTCGTCGGTCGCGAAGTGGCCGGGCACCCAGTCCAGGATCACGCCGATGCCGGCCTGGTGCAGCCTGTCGATCACCAGCCGCAGCCCGTCGGGGTCGCCGAAGCGCGAGTCCGCGGCGAAGTACGACGTCACGTGGTAGCCCCACGAGCCGCCGAACGGGTGCTGCATCACCGGCATCAGCTCGACGTGGGTGAAGCCGGTCTCGCTGACGTAGGCGGTCAGCTCCTCGGCGATCTGGGCGTACGAGCGGCCGCGGCGCCACGAGGCGAGGTGCACCTCGTAGGTCGACATCGGCCGCTCGTGCGCGCCTCCCTGCGAGCGCTGCTGCATCCACGCGTCGTCGCCCCAGGTGTACGTCGAGTCGAACACCACCGACGACGTGGCCGGGGGCACCTCGGCGTGGAAGGCCATCGGGTCGGCCTTCTCGCGCCACTGGTCGTCGGCGCCGAGGACGATGTACTTGTAGTGCGCGCCGGAGCCGACGTCGGGGACGAACAGCTCCCACACGCCGGAGACGCCGAGCTGGCGCATCGGGTGCTCGCGCCCGTCCCAGCTGTTGAAGTCGCCCTTGAGGCGCACGCCCTTCGCGTGCGGCGCCCAGACGGCGAACGACGTGCCGCTGACCGGACCCGTCGGGGAGTCGTAGGTGCGCACGTGCGAGCCGAGCACGTCCCACAGCTGCTCGTGGCGGCCCTCGTTGATCAGGTGCAGGTCGACCTCGCCGAGGGTCGGCAGGTAGCGGTAGGCGTCGTCGGTGACCAGGGCCGGGCCCCCGGAGTAGGTGACCTCGAGGCGGTAGTCGGGGACGTCGGCGACGTCGAGCACGCCGGCCCAGATGCCCTCGTGCTCGTGCTCGAGGGGGACCTTGGTGGTGCCGTGCGTCACGACGACGGACTCGGCGAGCGGCCTGAGGACGCGCACCGAGACCTTGCCCTTGTGGGGGTGGGCGCCGAGCACGCCGTGCGGGTCGCCGTGGCGACCCGCGACGACCTGGTCGAGCACCGCCGTGTCGAGGGGGAGGAGATTCTTCATGCGTCGTTCGCCTCCTGCTGGGCGGGATGGGGGTCGAGGGGTCGGGGGCGGGTGAGCCGTTCGATGGCCCCGAGCGGGATCGACAGCCAGGTGGGCCGGTTGCGGGCCTCGTAGACGGCCTCGTAGACGGCCTTGTCCGCGATGTAGGCCCTCAGGATGAGGTCCTGGCTCGCCGACAGGCCGCCGCCGGGGGTCTTGCCGGAGTTGTCGGCGTAGCCGCGCACGAACGCGTCCTGGTTGCGGGTGGCCCACTCGGTCGCCCGGAAGGCGATCTGCTGGGCCGCGTCGGAGTCGGCCTGGACGTCGGCCTCGACGGCGTGCGCGGCGTAGTCGAACGAGCGCAGCATGCCGGCGACGTCTCGCCAGACCAGGTCGGGGCGGACCCGCTCGGCGAGCGCCTTGACGGGCTCGCCCTCGAAGTCCACGATCTTCCAGCCCTTGACGGTGCGCAGGGTCTGGCCGAGGTGGAAGTCGCCGTGCACGCGCTGCGCGGTGGCGGACTCGCCGGACGCGCCGAGGGCGGCGACGCCGGCGAAGGTGGCGCGCAGGTCGTCGGCGTACGGCGCGAGCTCGGGCACCACGGCGAGGGCGGCCTCGAGCCGGGCGACCATCGCGCCGGAGAGCTGCTCGAGCCCGGTGGCGTCCCAGCTCTCGGTGTCGAACTGCTCGGCGAGCACGTCGTGCACCTGCGCGGTGGCGAGGCCGAGCCGCTCCGCTTCGGCCGCGAAGTCGCCGCCCACCTCGTCCGCGTGCAGGTCGGCCTCGGCGAACAGGTCGCGCACGCTCGCCAGGGCGAGGTCCCAGCCGTCGCTGGCCGTGCGCAGGAACTGCTGCAGCATCGCGAGCTGGACGGGCTCCGCGTCGGGGTCGTGGGGGTCGACGAGCTCGAGCCAGCCGTAGAGCGAGGCGACGTGCTCGCTCTCGCGGACGGTCAGCGCCTCGTGGATGACGATGTCGGGGTTGCGGCCGGCCGTGACCTTGCGGAACACCTTCATCAGGGCGTCCTCGCCGAAGGCCACCGAGGAGTTGCTCTGCTCGCCGGAGAACAGCGTGGAGTGGGTGGTCAGGTCGAGCTCGTGGCCGGGCAGCCGGTGGAAGACGAGGTCGCCCTCGGGTCCCGGCACGGTGCGGGCCTCGTCGAACGCCTCCAGCCACAGGGCGGTGGCGAGCCGGTCGTGCATCGCGTCGTAGGCGTGCACGCTCCCGAGGTCGTCGTCGTCCCAGACGCCGACCAGCGCGTGCGCGAGCCGCTCCTGCTCGCCGGCGTAGTAGGCCAGCGGGACCTGGTAGACCTCGACGTCGACGGCGCCACCGGCGCTGGAGAGCTCCAGCGTGACCAGCTCGACGCCGACGACCGGGCTCTCCTCGGTGGGTACGGCGTCCGCGGGACCGAGCACGCCGACGCGGCGGACCTCGCGCACGGTGAGGTCACGCCCCTTGCCGCCGAACCACCGGGCGGCACCGACGTACTCCTGGACTGCTGACATGACGATGGCGGGGTCGCTCACGCGTTCTCGCTCTCCTCGGGTCGGGGGAGACGGAACCAGTAGAACCCGTGCGCCCCGAGCGTCAGCAGGTAGGGCAGCTCGCCGATCTCCGGGAAGCGCACCCCCCCGAGCAGCTCGATCGGCGCGACGCCCTCGAAGCGGCGCAGGTCCAGCTCGACCGGCTGCGGGAAGCGCGAGAGGTTGTTCACGCACAGCACCGTGTCGGTCCGACCATCGGGTCCGTCGTACTCGCGCACATAGCTGAGCACGCTGGGGTTGGAGCCACCCAGGTCGCTGAACGCGCCCAGCCCGAAGGCCGGGTGCTTCTTGCGGGCCTGGATCATCCGGCGCGTCCAGTGCAGCAGGGACGACGCGTTCTCCAGCTCCGTCTCGACATTCACGCGCTGGTACCCGAAGACCGGGTCCTGAATCGGGGGCAGGTGCAGGCGGCCGGGGTTGGCGGCCGAGAAGCCGGCGTTGCGGTCCGGCGTCCACTGCATCGGGGTGCGGACGCCGTCGCGGTCGCCGAGCCAGATGTTGTCGCCCATCCCGATCTCGTCGCCGTAGTAGAGCACTGGCGAGCCGGGCAGGGACATCAGCAGCGCGGTGAACAGCTCCATCTGGTCGATGTCGTTGTCCAGCAGGGGGGCGAGCCGGCGCCGGATGCCGATGTTGGCCTTCATGCGCGGGTCCTTGGCGTACTCGCCCCACATGTAGTCGCGGTCCTCGTCGGCGACCATCTCCAGGGTCAGCTCGTCGTGGTTGCGCAGGAAGATGCCCCACTGGCAGTTGGCCGGGATCGGCGGCGTCTGCTCGAGGATCTCCGAGATCGGGAAGCGCGACTCGCGGCGCACCGCCATGAAGATGCGCGGCATCACCGGGAAGTGGAAGCACATGTGGCACTCGTCACCGCCGCTGTCCATGTCCCCGAAGTAGTCCACGACATCGGCGGGCCACTGGTTGGCCTCGGCGAGCAGGATGCGGTCGGGGTAGTGCTCGTCGACGTACCGCCGTGCCTGCTTGAGGAAGTCGTGGGTCTCCGCGAGGTTCTCGCCGTTGGTGCCGGGTCGCTCGTAGAGGTAGGGCACCGCGTCGAGCCGGAACCCGTCGATGCCCATGTCGAGCCAGAACGACAGCGCCTCGAACATCGCCTCGTGGACCTTGGGGTTGTCGAAGTTCAGGTCCGGCTGGTGGCTGTAGAAACGGTGCCAGAAGTACTGCTGGCGCACCGGGTCCCAGGTCCAGTTGGACGGCTCGGTGTCGACGAAGATGATCCGGGCGTCCTCGTAGAGCTCGTCGGTGTCGGACCAGACGTAGAAGTCGCCGTAGGGCCCGTCGGGGTCCTCGCGGCTGGCCTGGAACCACGGGTGCGCGTCCGAGGTGTGGTTCATGACGAAGTCGATGATCACCCGCAGGCCGCGCGAGTGCGCCTCGTCGAGGAACGTGTGGAAGTCCTCGACCGTGCCGGCCTCGGGGAGGATGTCGTTGTAGTCGGCGATGTCGTAGCCGCCGTCGCGCAGCGGCGAGGTGAAGAACGGCGGCACCCACAGGCAGTCGACGCCCAGCCACTGCAGGTAGTCGAGCTTCTCGGTCAGGCCGCGGAAGTCGCCGACGCCGTCGCCGTTGCTGTCCTTGAACGAGCGGACCAGCACCTCGTAGAAGACCGCCGTCTTGAACCAGTCCGGCTCGTCGACCGGCAGCCCGTCGGCGGTCTCCGCGACGGGCTCGGTCACGGGTGCGGCCTCCGGACCGTCAGGATGTGGGCGGGCTCGACGTAGGGGTCCAGCCGGACGTAGTTGCGCTCACCCCACGTCCACGACTCGCCGGTGATCTCGTCGTGCACCACGAACTGGTCCTGCCAGTCCAGGCCGAGGGCCGGCATCGTCAGGTGCACCATCGTCTCGCGGGTGCCGTGCGGGTCGACGTTGACGACCACGATGACGGTGTCGTCCTCGCCGCCGTCGGCGGCGGCCGCGGTCTTGGAGAACACCAGGATGTTCTCGTCCTCGCTGGCGTGCACGGTCAGGTTGCGCAGCAGCTGCAGGGCCGGGTGCGCGCGGCGGATCTCGTTGAGGCGGGTGAGGTACGGCGCCAGGGTGCGCCCCTCGGCGTCGGCGGCGTCCCAGTCGCGGATCCGGATCTGGTACTTCTCCGAGTCGAGGTACTCCTCGCTGCCCGGCTTGACCGCGACGTGCTCGAACAGCTCGAAGCCGGCGTACACGCCCCACGAGGGGGACCCGGTCGCGGCGAGCGCGGCCCGGATCTTGAACGCCGCCGGTCCGCCGTACTGCAGGAAGCCGTGCAGGATGTCGGGGGTGTTGACGAAGAAGTTCGGCCGCAGCACGTGGCTGGTCTGGTGGGAGACCTCGGAGAAGTACTCCTCGAGCTCCCACTTGGCGGTGCGCCAGGTGAAGTAGGTGTAGCTCTGGTGGAAGCCGACCGTGCCGAGGCCGCGCATCATCGCCGGCTTCGTGAACGCCTCGGACAGGAAGATCACGTCGGGGTCGGTCTTCCGGACCTCGCCGAGGATCCACTCCCAGAACTCCACCGGCTTGGTGTGCGGGTTGTCGACGCGGAAGATCCGCACGCCGTGCGACATCCAGAGCCGAAGCAGCCGCAGGCACTCGTGGTAGATGCCGTCGCGGTCGTTGTCGAAGTTGATCGGATAGATGTCCTGGTACTTCTTCGGCGGGTTCTCCGCGTAGGCGATCGTGCCGTCGGCGCGGGTGGTGAACCACTCGGGGTGGGTCTCCACCCAGGGGTGGTCGGGCGCGGCCTGCAGCGCGAAGTCCAGCGCGACCTCGAGGCCGAGCTCGCGGGCCCGGGCCACGAACGCGTCGAAGTCGTCGAAGTCGCCGAGGTCGGGGTGGATCGCGTCGTGACCGCCCTCGGTGGTGCCGATCGCCCACGGCGAGCCGGTGTCGTCGACGCTCGGGTGCAGCGTGTTGTTCGCGCCCTTGCGGTTGAGCCGCCCGATCGGGTGGATCGGCGGGAGGTAGATCACGTCGAACCCCATGCCGGCCACGGCGTCGAGGCGCTGGGCCGCGGTGCGCAGGGTGCCGGAGACGACCTTGCCGGTCGCCTCGTCGACGTACGCTCCCTCCGAGCGCGGGAAGAACTCGTACCACGAGCCGAACAGGGCCAGGGACCTGTCGGCGAAGAACGGGTAGGGACCCTCGGTGGTGACCAGGTCGCGCAGGGGGTGGGCGGCGAGCAGGTCGTCGACGGCGGGGGAGACCGCCGCGGCGTAGCGGGCCGCGTCGGGCCGGTTGGTGTCGCGCACCGCGGTGACCGCGTCGGTGACCTCGCCGCGCTCGGCCGAGCGCTTGGGCAGCTCGGCGGCGAGGCGCTCGAGCAGCAGCGCGCCCTCGGTGAACATCAGCTCGACGTCGATGCCGGCGGGGATCTTGATCTCGGCGTTGTGCCGCCAGGTGGCGACCGGGTCGCTCCAGCCCTCGATCTCGAACGTCCACGCACCCGGCTCGTCGGGCGTGACCTCGGCGTGCCAGAGGTCGGGCTTCTCGCCGTCCTTGCGCATCCGGGTGGGCTGCCGGCGCTCGCGGTCGGGACCGGTCAGGACCACGTCGGCGTTGAGCGCGTCGTGGCCCTCGCGGAAGATCAGGGCACTGACGGGAAAGGGCTCACCGACCGAGGCCTTGGCGGGGTAGCGACCTCCTTCGATGACCGGTGACACGTCCATGATGGGGATTCGTCCGACCATGGGTGCGAACATACCGTGAAGCCCGCCGGCGGAAACCAGCCCGCGTTCGGGGGCCGGTCAGCGGGGTCGGTAGGTCAGCTCGACACGCCTGTTCAGGCGTCGCTGCGCCTCCGACACGTTGGGTACGGCGGGATCCGCCTCGCCCTTGCCGAGGACGTCGAACCGGTAGCCAGGCAAGGGAAGCAGGGGTCGCAGGACCCGGGCGACCGCTCGCGCCCGAGCCCGGGAGAGCACCAGCCCGTGGCGTGCCGAGCCGAGGTCGTCGGTATAGCCCACCACTCGGACGGACCCCGGGCCACGGCGTCGCAGGGTCGCCGCGACGTCGCGCAGCCGGCTGTCGGCGACCGGCCGCAGCCGAGCGCTGTCGCGGTCGAAGAGCACGCCGGCGCTGAGGGTGACCCGCACCCGGCGGGGCTGCTCGTCGACGCGGGCGGCGCCGGCGAGGTCGCCGGTGCTCAGGTCGATGTCGAGGACCGGCGCGACGATGTCGAGCACGGGCGCGGCGGGACCGTCGGGCGCCGCTCCGGCGGCGGGGGCGGCGAGGCTCGCGGCCAGCAGGACCGCGGCTGCCGCGGCGCCGCGTGCCGGGCGGCTACTCGACCGGGACACCGGTGACCGTGCCGTACTGGGGGACGATCACGTCGACCTGCGTGGTGGTCGACGGCGGCGCCGCGAACGTCGCGGTCATCGCGACCTGGGTGCCCGGCTTGGCGGCGACCCCGAAGAAGTTGTCGGTGCACAGGCAGTTGCCGTCGCCGTCGCTGGCGACGAGGTAGAGCTTGCCGCGGGTGCCGTCGACGAGCTTGATGCCGTCGACGGACTGGGCCGACTGGCGGCTGGCCGCCGCGTCGTTCTTGTCGCCGAAGCGGTCGTAGAGGCTGACGCCGTCGGTCGCCGACGGGTCCACGGTCATCACCAGGTTGAGGGTGGCCGTGCGGCCGTTGCGGTGCAGGGGGTAGACCGCGAGCGAGGTGGGCTGGCCGTCGACGCTGCCGGTCCGGGTGGCCGCGGGCTCGCCGAGGTCGGAGGAGGGGGCCAGGCTGCTCGTGGGGGAGGGGGACCCCGACGTCGTGCCGGTGGGCGACGGCGTGCCGGTCGACGAGGGGGTGGGGGACGACGACGTCGTCGAGCCGGCGCTGCTGCTGCCCGTGTCGCCTGAGTCGCTGGTGTCGCCGGCGTCGCCCCTGTCGGTGCCCGAGCACCCGGCGAGCACGGTGGCCAGCGCGAGCGTCAGGGCGCCCGCCGGGACGGCGTACGGCCGGGAGCGGACGGGACGCGGGGCGGCGGTGGGGCGTGCCCGGAGCACGCGGCGGATCGTCATGTGTCCCCCTGGACGGTGCCTCGATGGTCGTCCGGGACCCTAGCCGATGGCTACGCGCGGGTAGGTCCGGCAAACATTGGATCGTTCAAGTCCTCCTGCGTTACGGTTCGTCCGTGAGAGCCATTCGCCGATTCACCGTCCGTCCCGTGCTGCCCGCCGCCCTGTCCGCGCTCGGAGAGCTGGCCGGCAACCTCCGCTGGTCGTGGCACCCGGAGACACAGGACCTGTTCGCCGCCGTCGACGCCAAGGCCTGGGCCTCCTCGGCCCACGACCCGGTGCGGATGCTCGGCGCGGTCCCCAAGGGCCGCCTCGACGAGCTCGCCGCCGACGCGGCGTTCCTCGAGCGCCTGGCCGCGGCCCGCGCGAACCTCGAGCAGTACCTCACCGGCGACCGGTGGTACCAGCGGATGGCGACCACCGCGGAGTCCGCGCCCCGCGCGATCGGCTACTTCTCCCCGGAGTTCGGCATCACGGCGGTGCTGCCGCAGTACTCCGGCGGTCTCGGCATCCTGGCCGGCGACCACCTCAAGACCGCGAGCGACCTCGGCGTCCCGATCATCGGCGTCGGGCTGCTCTACCGCCACGGCTACTTCCGGCAGTCGCTCTCGCGCGACGGCTGGCAGCAGGAGACCTACCCCGTCCTCGACCCCGACGGCCTGCCGCTCTCGCTGCTGCGCGAGGCCGACGACTCCGTCGCGAAGGTCGCCCTCGGGCTGCCCGACGGCCAGTCCCTGACCGTGCGCATCTGGGTCGCCCAGGTCGGACGCGTGCCGCTGCTGCTGATGGACTCCGACGTCGAGGAGAACTCCGAGTACCTCCGTGACGTCACCGACCGGCTCTACGGCGGCAACACCGAGCACCGCCTGCGCCAGGAGATGCTGCTCGGCATCGGCGGCGTGCGCGCCATCCGCGCCTACTCCCGCCTCGCCGGCGCGCCGGTGCCGGAGGTCTACCACACCAACGAGGGCCACGCCGGCTTCCAGGGCCTCGAGCGGATCCGCGAGCTGACCGAGAACGAGGGCCTCTCCTTCGACGCCGCCCTCGAGGTCTCCCGCGCCAGCACGGTCTTCACCACCCACACCCCGGTCCCGGCCGGCATCGACAGGTTCCCGCGGGACCTGGTCGAGCAGTACTTCGGCGGCGACAACGCCAGCCCCGGCGTCCCGGTCGAGCGGATCCTGTCCCTCGGCTCGGAGGACTACGAGGGGGCGACCCGTCGATGTTCAACATGGCCGTCATGGGCTTCCGGCTCGGGCAGCGCGCCAACGGCGTCTCAGAGCTGCACGGCGTGGTCAGCCGGGACATGTTCGGCGGTCTCTGGCCGCAGTTCGACGCCGACGAGCGCCCGATCACCTCGATCACCAACGGCGTGCACGCCCCCACCTGGGTGGCTCGCGAGATCTTCGAGCTGGCCCGCAGCCACGGCGCCCGCCCCGGTCCGGACCCCGACTCCGACCGGCCCGCGCTGGTCTTCGACGTCGTCGACAAGATCCCCGGCAAGGAGATCTGGGACGTCAAGCGGGTGCTGCGCCAGCGGCTCGTCGACGACGCCCGCTCGCGGATGCGCAAGTCGTGGAAGCAGCGCGGCGCCGCGCCGGCCGAGCTCAAGTGGATCGACAAGGCGCTCGACGCCAACGTCCTCACCATCGGCTTCGCGCGCCGCGTCCCGTCGTACAAGCGGCTCACGCTGATGCTGCGCGACCCCGAGCGGCTCAAGCGCCTGCTGCTCGACCCGGAGCGCCCCGTGCAGCTGGTCATCGCCGGCAAGTCGCACCCGGCCGACGAGGGCGGCAAGAAGCTCATCCAGGAGATGGTGCGCTTCGCCGACGACCCGGAGGTCCGGCACCGCATCGTGTTCCTGCCCAACTACGACATCGCGATGGCGCAGCCGCTCTACCCCGGCTGCGACGTCTGGCTGAACAACCCGCTCCGGCCGTACGAGGCCTGCGGCACGTCCGGCATGAAGGCGGCCCTCAACGGCGGCCTCAACCTGTCGATCCTCGACGGGTGGTGGGACGAGTGGTTCGACGGCAACAACGGCTGGGCGATCCCGTCGGCCGACGGCATCGACGACCAGGACCACCGCGACGACATCGAGGCGACGGCGCTCTACGACCTCATCGAGAACGAGGTCGCGCCGCGCTTCTACGACGAGGACGCCGAGGGCGTGCCGGTGCGCTGGATCGAGATGGTCCGGCACACCCTGAAGTCGCTCGGCCCCAAGGTGCTCGCCGACCGGATGGTGCGCGACTACGTGCAGAGGCTCTACATGCCGGCCACCGGCAGCGCCCGCACCCTCAACGGTGACTGGGCCGGCGCGCAGAGCCTGGCCGACTGGAAGCAGAAGGTCCGCGCCGACTGGCACTCGGTGGCCATCGACCACGTCGAGTCCAGCGGCGTCACCGACGCCCCGGAGATCGGCGAGACCCTCGAGGTCCGCGCGTTCGTCTCGCTGGGCGAGCTCTCGCCCGACGACGTCGACGTGCAGGTCGTGCACGGCCGGATCCGCCACGAGGACGACCTCGTCGACACGACGGTCGCCTCGCTCGACCTCGGCGAGACCTACGAGGCCGGCCGGCACCGCTTCGAGGGCACCGTCGCGCTGGCGACCACCGGCCCGTTCGGCTACACGGTGCGGATCCTGCCGAGGAACAGCCACCTCGCCTCACCGGCGGAGCTGGGCCGGATCACCTTCGCGCCCCACTGAGCCGCACCGATGAGTCGGTGGCTCTGAGACGGTCAGAGGTGCATGAGTCCAGCTGAGGAGTTCCGCGAGGTCGCCGGCCGGTTCGGCGAGGTCGTGGACGGCGTGCGCGCAGAGCAGTGGGACGACCCCACACCGGTGGCCGAGTGGCGGGCGCGCGACGTGGTCGGGCACCTCGTCGGGTGGTTCCCGGCCCTCGTGCACGACCTCGACGTCAGCCTTCCCGCGGGCCCGTCGGCCGAGGACGACCCTGCCGCCGCGTGGCAGGTCTTCGCCGGCGGGGTCCAGGCCCTGCTCGAGGACCCCGCGTCCGCCCGGCTCGTGCCCACGAACCCGAACTTCGGCGGGATCCCCCTGGACGAGGCGACGTCGAGGTTCTTCACGGCCGACGTCTTCAGCCACACGTGGGACCTGGCCACCGCGACCGGTCAGGTGCCGGCCCTCGACCCGGAGCGCTGCGCAGGGCTCCTCGCCGGCATGGAGCCCATCGACCGGCTGCTGCGCGAGAGCGGCCAGTACGGACCGAGGGTCGAGGTGGCCGACGACGCCGACCCCGAGACCCGGCTGGTGGCCTTCCTGGGCCGCGACCCCTCGTGGACGCCCCCGCCGCGGACGCGCACCTAGGTCGCCGCCACACACCCGCACGACCCGCGGTGCTCGTACGACGGAGGCAGGCGCACGTGTGCGGGCGCCGCCAGAGGATCGCCGATCCGGGACAGCAGGGTGGTGAGCGCCCGGACGCCCATCGCGTGGAAGGGCTGCGCCATGCACGTGATGCCGGGTCCCACGAGGCCGGACCACTCGGTGTCGTCGAAGGCCACCAGAGCCATGTCCCGGGGGACGGCCGTGCCGAGACGGCGCAGCACGGGCAGCGCACCCACCGTCATGTTGTTGTTCGCGCAGAAGACCGCTGACGGCCGGTCGCGCAGGTGCACGAGGCGCTCCATGGCAGCGCGACCACCCTGCGCGGTGGAGTGCCCGTCGACCACGAGCGAGTCGTCGACCGCGACCCCGAGACGCTCGTGCGCCTGCCGGTAGCCGGTCTCCCGCTCACTGGTCGTCGTGAGTCCCCGCAGGCCCCGGATGAACCCGATCCGGCTGTGCCCCAGGGTCAAGAGGTGGTGCGTGAGGCTCTCCGACGCCTCCCGGTTCTCCCCGCCGACGTAGTCGAGGTCGCCGACAGCCCGGCGGTCCACCAGCACGACCGGGACGTCGGCCCGCCGGATCAACGACCGCGACGTCTGGTCGAACCCGGGCGTGGGGATGATGGCGAGCCCGTCCACCCTGCGTGTGCAGAGCACCTCGAGGGCGCGGTGCTCGAGCCGGGCGTCCTCACCGCTGGTCATGAGCATCAGGCCGATCTCCTGCCGGACGGCCTCCGTGCTCATCCCCTCCAGCAGCTCGGCGAAGTAGGGGCTCGCGATGGAGGGTACGACGACCCCGACGAGCAGCGTGCGGCGTGACGCACGATCCAGCCGCGGGTCCTCGAACCCCGTCCGAGCGACGGCGGCCAGGACGGCGGTGCGCGCGCTGTCGCTCACCCGGCGGGTGCCGTTGAGCAGGTGCGAGACGGTCGAGAGCGACACTCCCGCCTCGCGCGCGAGGCGGGACATCGAGACCATGCGGCCACGATCTGCTCTCCGCAGACCTGTGCGCAAGGCCTTGCGCAAGGGCCCGGTCCCGGTGCTGCAACGCGTCTAGCCTTCCGCGGGTGAGTACTCCAGGGACCCTCGGCGAGGTCGCGGACGTGACGAGCGTCGCCGGACAGGGCCGGGTCGTCATGTTCCCGGCGCAGCGGCGGCGGTGGCTGCTCCAGCACGCGCGCGTCAACGGGCGGATCGACGTGACGCGTGCCGCTGACGAGCTCCAGGTGGCCCAGGAGACGATCCGCCGGGACCTGAGCCTGCTGGAGGGGTCGGGCGCCGTACGCCGGATCCACGGTGGTGCGATCCCCATCGAACGGGTGGGCTTCGAGATCGGGATCGCCGAGCGAGTCGCCGTCCACGAGGTGGAGAAGCGACGCATCGCCGAGCACGCCGCGTCCCTGCTCGACGCCGCGGACTCGGTCTACATCGACGGCGGGTCGACCTGCACGGCGCTGGCCGAGCAGCTCGTCGCCCACCCCGGCCTCACGGTCGTCACCAACTCGGTGCACGTCCTCACCGTCCTGACCGGCGCGCAGGGCATCGAGGTCCTCATGCTCGGCGGGCGCGTGAGGAGGGACACCATGGCGACGGCCGACGACTGGGCGAAGCAGACGATGCGCAACGTCGTCGTCGACGTGGCGTTCATCGGTGCCAGCGGCCTGTCGTGCGGGCGCGGTCTCACCTGCCCCGACGCGGCGGGCGCCGGGCTGAAGTCGCTCGTGCTGCAGCAGAGCCGGACCGCCCACCTGCTCGTGGACTCCTCCAAGCTCGGTGTCGACTCCACCTTCCGCTTCGCAGACGTCGCCGACGTATCGACAGTGGTCACGGACCGGCGCGCGCGGGCCGTCGAGCTGCGCGACCTGCGCGGACGTGTCGAGGTCGTCACCGTCTGACGCGGGCCACTCAGACCTGGCGGAGCACGACCATGGAGCGCGGCTCCAGCACCAGCACCTCACCGGCGGTGACCTGCTCGCCGACGGGGTGGGCGGAGTCCGTGCTGAGCACCACCTCGCCGGAGGACACCCAGTGGTTCAACGGCTGCTTGGCCTTGCCCGGCTCGGAGTGCGCGTTGAACCACAGCAGGAACGAGGCGTCGTGCAGCTGCTCACCGCGAGGACCGGGGGCCCGCAGCGGGTCGCCCGAGACGAACATCCCGAAGGTGTGCAGGCGGTCGTCGAACCAGTCCGCCTCGGTCATCTCGCGGCCCTCGGGGTGGATCCAGGCGAGGTCCTTCGGCCCGCCCTCGACGGTCGGGCGCCCCTCGAGGTAGTGCCGCTGGCGCAGAGCCGGGTGCTCGCGCCGCAACCGCAGGGCGGTCTTCGCGACGTCGTACACGTCGAGCCAGGCGTCGTCGGGCCGCCAGTCGAGCCAGGACGTCTCGTTGTCCTGGCCGTAGGCGTTGTTGTTGCCGCCCTGGGTGCGGCCGCGCTCGTCGCCGGCGGTGATCATCGGCACGCCCGCCGACAGGCAGAGCGTCGCCAGGAGGTTGGCTGCCTGCCGTCGCCGCAGCGCGAGGATGCGCGGGTCGTCGGTCTCGCCCTCGGCGCCGCAGTTCCACGAGCGGTTGTTGTCGGTGCCGTCGCGGTTGTGCTCCCCGTTGGCCTCGTTGTGCTTGTGGTTGTAGGAGACCAGGTCGCGCAGCGTGAAGCCGTCGTGGGCGGTCACGAAGTTGATCGAGGCGTACGGCGAGCGGCCGTCGTCGGCATAGAGGTCGCTGGACCCGGACAGCCGGGAGGCGATGTCCCGGATGCCGCCCGCGTCGAGGCGCCAGAAGTCGCGCACGGTGTCCCGGTACCTGTCGTTCCACTCGCACCACGGCGGCGGGAAGCGCCCGACCTGGTAGCCGTCCATGCTCGCGTCCCACGGCTCGGCGATCAGCTTCACGTGCCGCAGCACGGGGTCCTGGCTGATCGTGGTGATGAAGTGCCCGCCGAGGTCGACGCGGTGGCCGGTGCGCGTCAGCGCCGGGGTGAGGTCGAAGCGGAAGCCGTCGACGTGCATCTCGGTGACCCAGTAGCGCAGCGAGTCGAGGATCAGCCGGAGGGCGTGCGGGTAGGCCGCGTCGACGGTGTTGCCGCAGCCGGTCACGTCGAAGTACGTCGCGCCGTCGTTGACCCAGTCGACGTGCTTGTAGTAGCCGATGTCGTCGAGGCCGCGGAAGCTCAGGGTCGGCCCGAGCGGGCTGCCCTCGGCGGTGTGGTTGTAGACGACGTCGAGGATGACCTCGAGCCCGGCGGCGTGCAGCGCCTTGACCATCGCCTTGAACTCGTCGACCTGCTCGCCGCGGTCGCCCGTGGAGGCGTAGGCGTTGTGGGGCGCGAAGAACCCGATGGAGTTGTAGCCCCAGTAGTTGGTCAGCCCCATCTCGGCGAGGTCGGGCTCCGGCACGAACTGGTGGACCGGCATCAGCTCGACGGTGGTGACGCCGAGGTCCTTGAGGTAGTGCACCGCGGCGTTGGTGGTCAGGCCGGCGTACGTGCCGCGCAGGTCCTCGGGCACCTCGGTGTGCGATCGGGTGAAGCCCTTGACGTGCAGCTCGTAGATCACCGTGTCGGTCCAGCTGTGCCGCGGACGCACGCGGTCGTCGTCGCCCCAGTCGAAGGCGTCGACGGTGACCACCGACTTCGAGACGTACGGCGCCGAGTCGGTGTCGTCGCGAGGCCCGCGCTGGGCGGCCATCAGCTCCTCGAGCCCTGCCCGTCGCGGGTGGTGGTAGCCGTAGATCGGGCCATCGGGGACCACCGACCCGCTGATCGCACGCGCATAGGGGTCGAGCAGCAGCTTGGCCGGGTTGAACAGTCGTCCACGCTGCGGCTGCCACGGGCCCTCGGCACGAAAGCCGTAGCGCTGGCCGGGTGCGAGACCGGGGACCGCGCCGTGCCAGATGCCCAGCGTCTGCTCGGTCAGCGTGTGCCGGGTCTCGACGTCGACCCCGTCCACCTCGTCGAACAGGCACAGGTCGACGGCCGTCGCCTCGGGCGCGAACACCGCGAAGTTGGTGCTCTCCTCACCCCACGTCGCACCCAGCGGCTGGTAGCTGCCGGGCCACGCCGGCGAGCCGGCCGGGACGGGTGCGGTCGAGGTCACCGGGCCATTGTGCCGAATGTCTCACTCGCGCCGGTGCCCGGTGCTCCCCGCGACCCGTCGCCGGACCGCGCTGGCTAGGCTCGGCGACCAGTCCCGGGCACCGGCCCGGCCGAGGCGAGGAGACGGTGTGGGCGAGTTCGTGCGGCTCGAGGTCGAGGACGGGATCGGCACCCTGCGGATCGACCGGCCGAAGATGAACGCTCTCAACGTGCAGGTGCAGGAGGAGATCCGCGCCGCCGCTGTCGAGGCATCCGGGCGCGACGACGTCCGCGCGGTGATCGTCTACGGCGGCGAGAAGGTCTTCGCGGCCGGCGCCGACATCAAGGAGATGGCGGACATGTCCTACACGGACATGGCCACCCGCTCGGGCGCGCTGCAGTCCGCGTTCACCGCGGTCGCGAAGATCCCGAAGCCGGTGGTGGCAGCGGTCACCGGCTACGCGCTCGGCGGCGGGTGCGAGCTCGCGCTGTGCGCCGACATCCGGATCGCCGGGGAGGGCGCGACCCTCGGGCAGCCCGAGATCCTGCTCGGCATCATCCCCGGAGCGGGCGGCACCCAGCGGCTCTCCCGGCTCGTCGGCCCGTCCCGCGCCAAGGACATCATCTTCACCGGACGCTTCGTGCCCGCCGACGAGGCGCTGAGGATCGGCTTGGTCGACAAGGTGGTCCCCGACGACCAGGTGTACGCCGAGGCGCGGGCATGGGCGGGTCGCTTCACCGGCGCCGCGTCGTACGCCCTTCGCGCCGCGAAGGAGGCCGTCGACCGCGGCCTCGAGGTCGACCTCGACACCGGCCTGGAGCTCGAGCGCGTCCAGTTCGCCGCGCTGTTCGCCACCGAGGACCGTGGCACCGGGATGCGCTCCTTCATGGAGAGCGGCCCCGGCAAGGCGCGCTTCGAGGGCCGCTAGCCGTGGCGCGCTCCCGCTCGGGCGGCCTGCGCCGGGTCCGGTCCAAGGCCGCCTCCCTCGTCTGGCTGGCCGCCGTCGTCTGCGCGCTGTTCCTCGCCGGGGGAGCGCTGCTGGTGGCGCTGCGGATGAACCAGGACAACGACCTGGTCCGCTTCGTCACCGATGGCGCGCGCCTCCTCGACCTCGGCGAGCTCAAGGAGTTCCGAGGCAGGGACGCGGCGATCAAGGCGGCCCTGACGAACTGGGGGATCGCCGCCGTCGTCTACCTCGTGGTGGGCAGGGTGCTCGACCGCGTGCTGCGCCCTAGCATGTGATCCACCCCACCGCCGTCGCGGTTCCACGCATTGCTACGCGCGGGTAACCTCGCATTCAACCGACCATCAGGAGGGGCCCCCCGGGGCCGGGAACGCCATGAACATTGTCGTGTGTGTGAAGTACGTGCCGGACGCCACCGCTGACCGCCGCTTCGAGTCCGACCTGACGGTGGACCGGGTGGGGGTGGACGGCCTGCTCTCGGAGCTGGACGAGTATGCCGTGGAGCAGGCGTTGCAGGTCAAGGAGAAGCTGGGCGACGACAGCACGGTGACGGTGCTCTCGGTGGGGCCCGAGCAGGCCACCGACGCGATCCGCAAGGCGCTGCAGATGGGCGCGGACTCCGGGGTGCACGTCCTCGACGACGCGATCGCGGGCTCGGACTACCTGGCCACCTCCCTGGTGCTGGCCGAGGCGTTGAAGAAGGTCGGGACCGACCTGGGCGGCTGGGACCTGGTGGTGTGCGGGATGGCTTCGACCGACGGCTCGGGCGGCGTGGTGCCGGCGATGCTGGCCGAGCGGCTCGGGGTGCCCGGGGTGACGCTGGGCTCGGAGATCACCGTGTCGGCAGAGGGCGACGGTGGCACGGTGACGATCCGCCGCGACGGGGACACCGCGACCGAGACGATCGAGGGGTCGCTGCCGCTGGTGTTGTCCGTGACCGACCAGTCCGGTGAGGCGCGCTACCCCTCGTTCAAGGGGATCATGGCGGCGAAGAAGAAGCCGATGACGACGTGGTCGCTGGGCGACCTGGGCGTGGACGCGGAGCTGGTCGGGCTGTCGGCCGCGTGGAGCGCGGTGTCCGACGCGACGGCTCGTCCGCCGCGCAGCGCGGGGGAGATCGTGACCGACGAGGACGGTTCGGGGGCCACCGCGCTGGTGGAGTTCCTGGCGTCGAAGAAGTTCATCTGAGAGGGCTGGGTCTATGTCTGAGGTACTCGTCCTGGTCGACGCCGTCGACGGGAAGGTCTCCAAGCCCACCTTGGAGCTGCTGACGATCGCGCGGCGGCTCGGCGAGCCGTCAGCGGTGGTGATCGGCTCGGTCGAGACGGCTCCGTTGAAGGCGTACGGCGCCGAGAAGGTCTACCTCGTCGACGACTCCGACGTCGCGGGGTACCTCGTGGCGCCGAAGGCGGAGGTGCTCGCCCAGCTCGTGGAGCAGGCGTCCGGTGGTGACGGCGTGGCAGCGGTGCTGATCGCCTCGGGTGGCGAAGGCAAGGAGGTCGCGGGCCGCCTGGCGGTCAAGACCGGGTCGGGGCTGATCACCGACGCGGTCGACGTGCAGGCCGGCGAGGACGGTGGCGCGGTGACGACACAGTCGGTGTTCGCGGGCAACTACGCGGTGCAGGCCCGCGTCACCAGGGGTGTCCCGATCATCACGGTCAAGCCGAACTCCGCCACCCCGGAGCAGGCCGAGGGTGCCGCAGCCGAGGAGCAGGTCTCGGTCGCGATCTCCGAGGCGGCCAGGACCGCCCGGATCGTGAAGTCCGAGCCGCGTGCGGCCTCGGGTCGCCCGGACCTGACCGAGGCCGCGATCGTGGTCTCCGGCGGCCGTGGCACGGGCGGCGACTTCTCCGAGGTCGAGGGGTTCGCCGACTCCCTCGGCGCAGCGGTCGGCGCCTCGCGCGCCGCGGTGGACTCGGGCTGGATGCCGCACGCGTTCCAGGTCGGGCAGACCGGCAAGACGGTCTCCCCGCAGCTCTACGTCGCCAACGGGATCTCCGGTGCGATCCAGCACCGGGCCGGGATGCAGACCTCGAAGACCATCGTCGCGGTCAACAAGGACGCCGAGGCCCCGATCTTCGAGCTCGTCGACTTCGGCGTCGTCGGCGACCTGCACGCGGTGCTGCCCGCCGCCACCGAGAAGATCACCGAGCGGAAGGGCTGACCCGGCCGGCCCGGTGCGCCGACCGACCAGTCGACCCACGCGGCCCGCAGCCCGGGTCGGGGTCGGCGGCCCGCAGCGCGAGCAGGTCCTCGGTCCAGCGGCCCCGCAGCCACCGGTCGTGGCTGGCCACGACCACCGTCGCGGCGGCCTGCTGGAGCGCGTCCTCGAGCTCGTCGGCCAGCGCGAGGGAGAGGTGGTTCGTCGGCTCGTCGAGCAGCAGCAGCCCGGGCCGCCGGGCCACCACGACGGCCAGCCCGAGGCGCCGCTGCTGCCCCAGGCTGAGCTCGCCCACGGGCCGGGTCAGGTCGCGCGGGTGGATCAGCCCGAGGTCGGCCAGCGGCACCGGCGACGCCGTCGCGGCGTCGTACACCTGGAGCGGGGTGAGGTCGGGACGGCTGAAGGTCACGTCCTGCGGCAGGTGCCCGACGCGGCCGGACGAGACCTCCGCGGTGCCCGAGGTGGGCGCGAGCTCGCCGGCCAGCACGCGCAGCAGCGTGGACTTCCCCGACCCGTTCGCGCCCGTCACGAGCACCCGCCCGCCGGGCACCACGTCGAGGCGGGGTACGTCGACCCGCCGCCCGACCCGCAGGTCGCGGACCGTCACGGCGACGGCGCGCGCCGGCGCCAGCGTCCCGCGGAAGGTGAGCGGCGCCGGGGGCTTGGGGACCCGTTCGCGCTCGATCACCTCGATGCGGCGCTCGGTGACGCGCACCCGCCGGCTGACCGTGCGGGCGACGTTCTGGCCCTTGAAGTGGTGGATGAACCGGTCGTTGTCGCGCGGCGGCCGGTTGTGCGCGACCTGGCGCGCCGTCGTGCGGGCCGCCGCGCGCAGGCCGTCGAGCTCGTCCTGCTGGTCCTCGAAGGCGCGCTGCCACTGCTCGCGGGCGGCCCGCTTGGCGAGCAGGTAGTCGCCGTACCCGCCGGAGAACCTCGTGCCGCCGCGCGCCGGGTCGAGGTCGACGGTCACCGCGCAGACCGCCTCCAGGAAGGCGCGGTCGTGGGAGGCGACCACGACCACGCCGGGCAGCGCGACAAGGAGCTCCTCGAGGTAGCCGACCGCCGCGTCGTCGAGGTGGTTGGTGGGCTCGTCGAGCAGCACGCACTCGGGCCGCCGGGTGACCAGTGCCGCCAGCGCGAGGCGGCTGCGCTGCCCGCCCGAGAGCGCCGCGGCGGGCCGGTCCCGGTCCAGCGTGCCGAGCCCGAGACGCGCGGCCGCCGCGGCGGCCCGGCTGTCCGCGTCCCACGCGTCGTGAGCGGTGGCCCAGCTCAGCACGGCGTCGTACTCGTCGGCCGACCCGGACCCGCTGGTGCCCAAGCCCGCCGCGAGGCGCTCGAGGCGGGCGACCGCGTCGTGGAGCGGGGCCAGCGCGGTGTCGAGCACGTCCCCGACGCTGGCGCCGGCGGGGAAGTCCGGCTCCTGGCCGAGGTAGCCGAGCTCGTCGGGCACCTGCACGCTGCCGGAGTCGGGCGGCTCGATCCCGGCCAGCAGGCGCAGCAGCGTGGACTTGCCTGCGCCGTTCTCGCCGACGAGCCCGAGGGGCACGCCGGGATGGGCGAGGAGCTCGACGCCGTCGAGGACGACGCGGCCGGCGTACGCCTTGACGACGTCGCGGGCCACCAGGGAGGTAGGGAGGGGCATGCGGGGACACCGATCTGGACGAGGAGGTCGTCGGCGGGGCCGGACTGTCGCTCGACAGGGCCGCGGCGCGGACGGGGGACCGGTGTCAGATCTTCATGGTCCGCCCAGTCTGACGGACCCGCGCGGGAGCGGCAAACGGTTTGGCGGTGCTGATCCTGGCTAGCGTGGTCGCATGAAGCTGCGCTGGCTCGTCCTGGGGCTGCTGGTCACGGTGCTGCTCGTGCCCGCGGCGCTGCTGACGGCCGCCCGGGTGCTGCAGCCGGCCGGGGGCACGTGGGTGCGGCTCGTCTCGTTCACGCCGTACGCCGTCGGGCTGTACGTCGTCGCGCTCGTGCTCCTGCTGCTGGCCTGGCTCCGGGCGCGCCGGGCCTGGCGGGTGCTGCCGCGCACGCTCGCCCTCCTGGCACTTGTCGGCGCCGGCGTGCACGTGTGGTGGGCCTCGGACGCGTTCGTCGGCTCGCCGGCCGACGCCGCGGAGGGGTCGCCGACGCTGCGGGTGATGACCTCCAACCTGCGGCTCGGCCTGGCCGACACCTCGCGCCTCGTGCAGGTCGTGCTCGACGACCGCGTCGACGTGCTGGTGCTCGAGGAGGTCTCCCCGCAGGCGCTCGCGGGTCTCCGGGACGCCGGCCTCGACCGGGTTCTGCCGCACTCGGCCGGAGCGGCCGGCCCGGGGACCGACGGCACGATGGTGCTCTCCTCCACCCGCTCGGAGCGGCCGACCGGCTGTCCACGCCGTTCGGGAGCTACCGCGTGGACGTGCGGCTGCCCACCGGGACGCTGCACCTGCTCGCCGTGCACCCCCGCCCGCCGACGGGCGACGTCGACGGCTGGCGCACCGATCACGAGGTCGTGCGTCGCGCCGCGAGCGCCCTGGACGGGCCGTCCCTCGTCGTCGGTGACCTCAACGCGACCACCGACCACCGACCGGTGCGCGCGCTCCTCGGCGACGGCTGGGCCGACGCCGCCACCTCCGCGCGGTCGGGGTGGCAGCCGACCTGGCCGGCCGACGGCGTGGTGACGCGCTTCGGCGTCGAGCTGCCGTCGCTGTTCGCCATCGACCACGTGCTGACCCGCGGCGGCCCGCGCGCGACGCGCACCGAGTCGGTGACCGTGGACGGGTCCGACCACCGGGCGCTGCTGGCGGTGCTGTCGCTGTGAGCGGGCCGACCGGACCCGGGGCCGCCGGCCCGCCGCTCGCGTGGGAGCCGACCGCGGAGGACGTGGCCTTCTGCGACGTGTACGGCGACTGGGACCCGCTCACCCCGGCAGAGCTCGCGCACGTGATGGACGGGTTCCCGCGGCCGTGGTGGATCGTCGGCGGCCACGCGATCGAGGCGTTCACGGGGGTGGCGAGGTTCCACGAGGACATCGACCTCGTCGTGTTCGCCGACGACCTGGCCGTCCTGCGCGAGCAGCTGCGCGGCGTCTTCCACCTGTGGAGCAACCACGGCGGGACCTTCCGGGTCCTCGACGACGAGCACCCCGAGCCGCTGCACCCGCTCGCGCAGGTGTGGATGCGAGTGGACGCGCGCTCGCCGTGGCGGGTCGACTGCCCGGTCAACCCCGGCCGGGACGGTCGCTGGGTCTCCAAGCGCGACGACACCCACGTCGCCGACCTCGAGGACGTCACCTGGGTCGCGGCCGACGGGCTGCGCTACCTCGCCCCCGAGGTCGTGCTGCACTTCAAGGCGCGCCAGGCCCGGGTCAAGGACCGCCTGGACCTCGAGAACGCCTGGCCCCTGATGGACGACGCGGCCCGCGCGTGGCTCGCCGACGCCGTGCGACGTACCGAGCCCGACCACGCGTGGCAGGCGTTCCTCGACGGCTGAGCGCGACCCGGCGAGACTGGCGGCATGGACCTCGACCAGGCACGCGACTTCGTGCGCGGCAACCACCGCGCGGTGCTCGCGACCCGCACCCCGCGCGGCATCCAGCAGAGCCCGGTGCTTGTCGGCGTCGACGACGCCGGCCGGCTCACGGTGAGCAGCCGCGAGACCGCCTACAAGACGCGGCACCTGCGCGAGGACCCGTGGGCGCAGCTGTGCGTGCTGCCCGACGCGTTCTTCGGCGAGTGGGTGTACGTCGAGGGCAGCGCCGAGGTGCTCTCGCTGCCCGACGCGATGGAGCCGCTCGTGGAGTACTACCGCGGCATCTCCGGGGAGGCCGACGACTGGGACGCCTACCGCGAGGGGATGGAGCGCGAGCGCCGGGTCATCATCCGGGTCACGCCGGAGCGGGCCGGCCCCGACCGGCGCGGGTAGCCGACGGCCGGCCGGCCCGACGCCGTACCCTGGTCGGTGCGATGAGCCAGCCCAGCCGCCCCGTCCCCGGGGACCCCGTCTACCTCGACCACGCCGCGTCGACGCCGATGTACGCCGAGGCCGTGGCGGCCATGACGGAGCGGCTCACGCACCTGGGCAACCCCTCGTCCCTGCACGCCTCCGGACGCGCCGCGCGCCGGGTCCTGGAGGAGTCGCGCGAGACGATCGCGCAGGCGCTCGGCTGCCGTCCCGGCGAGGTCGTGCTCACGTCGGGCGGGACCGAGTCGGACAACCTCGCGGTCAAGGGCCTGTTCTGGTCCCGGCGCGCGGGCGACCCGCGCCGGACCCGCGTGCTCACCTCGGCGGTCGAGCACCACGCCGTGCTCGACGCGGTCGCCTGGCTCGCCGAGCACGAGGGCGCCGACGTCGAGCTGCTGCCCGTCGACGACCTCGGCCGCCTCGACCTCGACGCGCTGCGGGCCACGGTCGAGCGCGACCCCGCCAGTGTCGCGCTGGTGTCGGTGATGTGGGCCAACAACGAGGTCGGCACCCTCCAGCCCGTCGAGGAGGTCGTCGCGATCGCCCACAGGCACGGCATCCCCGTGCACACCGACGCCGTGCAGGCGGTCGGCCAGGTGCCCGTCGACTTCGCGGCGTCCGGGGTCGACGCGATGACGCTGACGGCCCACAAGGTCGGGGGACCCTACGGCGTCGGCGCCCTCGTCGTAC
This sequence comes from uncultured Actinomycetota bacterium, assembly GCA_963781745.1. Taxonomy (GTDB): domain Bacteria; phylum Actinomycetota; class Actinomycetes; order Propionibacteriales; family Nocardioidaceae; genus Nocardioides_B. The sequence goes on from CAWAHH010000005.1 coordinate 425,278, forward strand.
GACGGGAGGTGGAGGTGACCCCGCAGCTGCACGGCGGCGGCCAGGAGCGCGACGTCCGCTCGGGCACCCCGGACACCCCCGCCGTCGCCGGCTTCGGGGCGGCCGTCGAGATCGCGGTCGCGCGCCGCGCCGAGCACGCCGCGACGGTGGCCGCCCTGCGCGACGACCTCGTCCGCCGGGTGCAGGCCGAGGTGCCCGACGCCCGCCTCAACGGCGACCCGGTGCACCGGCTGCCCGGCAACGCCCACCTGACCTTCCCCGGCTGCGAGGGGGACTCGCTGCTCATGCTGCTCGACGCGCGCGGCATCGCGACCTCCACCGGCTCGGCGTGCTCGGCGGGCGTGCCGCAGGCCAGCCACGTGCTGCTCGCGATGGGCCGCTCCGACGAGCAGGCCCGCAGCTCGCTGCGGATCACGCTCGGCCACACCAGCACGGCCGCCGACGTCGACGCCCTGGTCGGCGCGATCGGGCCCGTGGTGGCCCGGGCCCGGGCCGCCGGCGCGGTCTCCGGGCTCTCCACGCGGGTCGCCGGCTGATGCGCGTCCTCGCCGCGATGTCCGGCGGCGTCGACTCCGCCGTCGCCGCCGCCCGTGCCGCCGAGGCCGGCCACGACGTGACCGGCGTCCACCTCGCCCTCTCGCGCAACCCCCGGTCCTACCGCACCGGCGCCCGCGGCTGCTGCACGATCGAGGACGCCAACGACGCGCGGCGGGCCGCGGACGTGATCGGCATCCCCTTCTACGTCTGGGACCTGAGCGAGCGCTTCCACGAGGACGTGGTCGAGGACTTCGTAGCGGAGTACGCCGCCGGGCGCACGCCGAACCCCTGCCTGCGCTGCAACGAGCGGATCAAGTTCGCAGCGGTCCTCGACCGGGCGCTGGCGCTCGGGTTCGACGCCGTCGCGACCGGGCACTACGCGCGGCTGGCCACCGGCCCGGACGGGTCCGTCGAGCTGCACCGGGCGGTCGACCCCGGCAAGGACCAGTCCTACGTGCTCGGCGTGCTCACCCAGGAGCAGCTCGCGCACTCGCTGTTCCCACTCGGCGGCTCGCGCAAGGACGAGGTGCGGGCCGAGGCCGCCCGGCGCGGCCTGGCCGTCGCCGAGAAGCCCGACAGCCACGACATCTGCTTCATCGCCGACGGCGACACGTCGGGCTGGCTGCACGAGCGGCTGGGCGACGGGTCCGGCAGCTTCGTCGACGACGCCTCGGGCGAGGTCGTCGGGAGCCACACCGGCGCCTTCGGCTTCACGGTCGGCCAGCGACGCGGGCTGCGGCTCGGCACGCCGGCCGCCGACGGGCGGCCGCGCTACGTGCTCGACATCGAGCCCGTCTCCGGCACGGTCACGGTCGGCGCGCGCGAACGGCTGCGGGTCGACGTGGTGGAGGGCCTGCGGCCGCGCTGGTGCGGCGCGGCCCCGACCGGCCGGATCGAGGGCACCGTGCAGCTGCGCGCGCACGGCGCCGAGCACCGCGCCGTGGTGTCGGTGAGCGAGCCCGGCGGGCCCGGTGGGTCGTCGGGGACGGTCCTGGTCGACCTGCTCGACCCGGCCGAGGGCATCGCCCCGGGCCAGGCCGCGGTGCTCTACGACGGCAGCCGCGTCGTGGGCTCCTGCACGATCAGCTCCGCGCGGGCCCGATGACCGCGGCAACCGGCGTGGGGTCGATGCCCGGCACGGACGCCGACGCCTTCGGCGAGGCGGTGCGCACGGTCCTCGGCCTGCTGCCCGACCTCCCGCACCTCCCCGAGCTCCCCGGTCGCGGCGCCGCGGCCCAGATGACCGGGCGCACCCTCGCGCTGCTGGCCGACCTCGGGGCGGACCTCCAGCCGGCGGGGTGGCGGCTGACCGGTGGCCCGGGCGCCTCCGGCGTCGACCAGCGCCGCGCCAGGTCGCTGATCGCCCAGGACCTCGACGCCCTCGAGGAGCACGCCCAGGGGTGGACCGGGCGCCTCAAGGTGCAGGTCGTCGGCCCGTGGACGCTGGCCGCGACGGTCGAGAAGCCGCGCGGCGACCGGGTGCTCTCCGACCACGGCGCGCGACGCGAGCTCGCCGAGGCGCTCGCCGTCGCCGTGGCCGACCACGTGTCCGACGTACGACGGCGGCTCTCGGGCGCCGAGGTCGTGGTGCAGGTCGACGAGCCTGCCCTCCCGGCCGTGCTGGCCGGACAGGTGCCGACCGCGTCCGGGTTCCACCGGCACCGCTCGGTCGACCCGCCGCGCGCCAGCCCGCCGCTGGAGTGGGTGCTGGCGGCGGCCGCCGACGCGGGCGCGACGGCCGTCGTGCACTGCTGCGCGCGCGACGTGCCGGTGAGCCTGCTGACCGGGGCGGGTGCCGCCGGGGTCTCGGTCGACCTCGACGTCCTCGACCCGGCGCGGTACGACGACCTGGCCGCCCTGCTCGAGGCGGGCCGGCCGGTGCACCTCGGGGTGGTCGGCTCGGACGCGCCCGTGCCCAGCGACACGGCCGTGACCGAGCGGGTGCTGAGGTTCCTCGACATGCTGGGGCTCGACCCGGTGACCGCGTCGTCGCTGGTGCTCACGCCCGCCTGCGGGCTGGCCGGCTCCGAGCCGGCGCGGGCGCGCGAGGTGCTGCGGCTGCTCGCGGCCGCCGCGACCGCCGTCGACAACGCCGGCTGACGTCGCTCGATCCGCCTGCGCGAGCGCAGCGGCGGGTGAGAGGATGCTCGCCCGGGCGGACGCCCGGGCGGCGCAGCGCGCCGGGACCGGGGGGACGCAGGGCCATGATCGGCAGGACAGGACGGGTCACCGGCAAGGTGGGTCCCGGACGCGTCGGCGAGGTCATGATCGCGATCCGCGGCGGCAGCGAGGCGTTCAACGCCTACCCGTACCTCGGACGAGGAGATCGCCGTCGGCGAGCTCGTCGTGGTCATGGAGCACCACGAGCCGCGCACCGTCTACGTCTCGCCGGCCCGCCGCTGACCGTCGTACGCACGGACCTCCAGAGGGAGCACCACACCATGCTCTACATCGTCGTCGCGGCCGTCGTCGCGCGTGCTCGTGCTCGTCATCGCCTTCCGCACCGTCTGGCGGGTCGCCGAGCCCAACGAGGCGCTGATCATCTCCGGTCTCGGCGCCCACGGCGAGGCCAGCTCGGACGACAGCCGCGCGGCTTCAAGATCGTCGTCGGGCGCGGCACCGCCGTGCATCCCCGGCTTCCAGACCGTACGCCGGCTGCCGCTCGGCACGAAGTCCACCGGCCTGATCGTCAACGCCGTCTCCAACCAGTCGATCCCGCTGACCGTGAAGGGCATCGTGGCCTTCAAGGTGGGCGACGACCAGGGGTCGCATCCGCAACGCCGCGCGGCGGTTCCTGGAGCAGAAGGACGAGCTGATGCTCGTCCACCATCCACGAGCTGTTCGCCGGCCACCTGCGCGCGATCGTCGGCGGGATGAGCGTCGAGGACATGCTGCACAACCGCGAGGAGCTGACCGCCAACATCCGCTCGTCGCTGGCCGACGACCTCGGCAAGCTCGGCCTGGTCGTGGACTCGCTGCAGATCCAGGAGATCGACGACGAGTCCGGCTACATCGCCAACCTCGGCAAGCCGCAGGCCGCGGCCATCGAGTCCAAGGCCCGCATCGCCGCGGCCCAGCGCGACCAGGAGGCCACCGAGGCCGAGCAGGTCGCCGACGCCGCGAAGGCCGCGGCGGTCCGCGAGTCCTCGATCGAGCAGGCGGGCTACCAGGCCGAGGTCGACCGGGCGAAGGCCGAGGCCGCCCAGTCCGGGCCGCTCGCCGAGGCCCGGCCCGCCAGGAGGTCGTCCGCGCGGAGACCGAGGCCGCCGAGCTCGACGCCAGCCGCCAGGAGAAGATGCTCGAGACGGAGGTCCGCAAGCCCGCCGACGCGGAGGCCTACCGTCAGGTCACCCTGGCCAACGCCGAGCGCGAGGCGGCGATCGCCGCGCGCCGAGGCCGAGGCCCAGCGAGGCCGAGCTGGCGCGGTGACTGGCGCAGGCCGAAGGCCACCGAGGCCACCGGTGCCGCCGAGGCGAAGGCGATCGAGGCGAAGGCGCTGGCCGAGGCGGCCGGCATCAAGGCCCGCGCGGCCGCCTGGCCGAGAACCAGGACGCCGTGATCGCGCAGACCATCGCCGAGCAGTACCCCGAGATCGTCCGCGCCGGCGCCTCGGCCCTGGGCAACATCGACAACCTCGTCGTGCTCAACGGCGCCGAGGGCATGGAGGACATGCTCGGCAAGGCGCTGACCATGGGCGGCGCCGGCCTCGGCCTGGCCCAGCAGCTGATGACCTCGATCCGCTCCGGCGCGACGCCCCCCGGCGTCCCGGCGGCGCCCCCGGTCGCGGTCGCGGAGCAGAACGGCGCGCCCACGTCACCGACGGCCTGACCCGGCAGCGACGGCCCGACCAGGCCGCCGCCGCCACTGCCGGGGTCAGTGCACGATCACCGGCTCCTCGCCGTCGGTGGCGAGGTCGTCGTGGTGCACGTTGAGGAACGCCAGCGCGATCAGGGTGCCGAGCCAGATCATCGCCGCACCGGCGAGGAACGCGTGGGTCGCGCCCTCGGTGAAGGCCACCTTGCCGATCAGGGCCTCGAGTGCCTTCATCTGCTCCGGGTCGGGTGCCGTCCCGGCCTGGGCGGCGGCCGACTGGGCCGCGGCGCCGAGCGAGGCGGCCTTGTCCTGCAGGAAGTGCACCGACACCGTGCTCAGGGTGGCCAGGCCGAGGGCGCCGCCGACCTGCTGCATGGTGTTCAGCACGCCCGAGCCGATGCCGGAGTCCCGCGAGCTCACGCCGTGCACGGCGGTCAGGGTCAGCGGCACGAAGACCATGCCCATCCCGAGGGCCATCAGTACGACGAAGGGCAGGATGTCCGAGGCGTAGTGCGCGTCCACCGAGAGGTGGCCGATCCGGTCGTCGTACGGGATCCGCGAGAAGCCGAACAGGGCGGTGCCGGCCATCAGGGTGCCGAGGGCGGCGAGCCAGCGGGCGTCGACGTGCGTGACCAGCTTGGAGGCGATCGTCGCCGAGACGACCATCGCGACGCTGAACGGCAGGAACGCGACACCGGTCTTGAGCGGCGAGTAGCCCATGACGTTCTGCACGAACAGGCTCAGGAAGAAGAACATCGCGAACATCGCCGCGGGCACCAGCATCATCACCGCGAAGCTGGTGGCGCGCGAGCGGTTGGCGACGATCCGGAACGGGAGCAGCGGGTGCTCCACGCGACGCTCGACGAGCACGAACACCGCGAGCAGCAGCACGCCGGCCGCGAGCGACGCGATCGTGCCGGTGTCGCCCCAGCCGTAGCGCTGGTCGCCCGCACGGGTCAGGCCGTAGACCACGCCGACGAGGCCGAGGGTCGCCGACAGCGCGCCCGGCAGGTCGAGCTCGCCGGGGTGCGACTCGCTCTCGGCGAGCATCCGCGGAGCGGCGAACGCTGCGGCGAGGCCGATCGGGACGTTGATCAGGAAGGTCAGCCGCCAGCCGTCCACGGCGGTGCCGAGGATGGTCGGCTCGAGACCGGTGAGCCAGCCGCCGAGGATCAGTCCGATGGCGGCGCCGACGCCCGACATCGCGGCGTACACCGAGAACGCCCGGTTGCGCTGCGGGCCGGACGGGAACGTCGTGGTGATCAGCGCGAGCGCGGTGGGCGAGGCGATCGCGGCGCCGAGGCCCTGCAGGCCCCGGGCGCCGAGCAGCATGACCTCGTTCTGGGCGAGGCCGCCGAGCAGCGAGGCCACCGCGAAGATCGTCAGGCCGACCACGAACAGCCGCCGGCGTCCGTAGAGGTCGCCGAGGCGGCCGCCGAGCAGCAGCAGGCCGCCGAACGCGAGCGCGTAGCCGGTGACCACCCAGGACAGGTTGGCCTGGGAGATGTTCAGGTCCCGCCCGATGTAGGGCAGGGCGATGTTGGCGATGGTGGCGTCGAGCACCACCATCAGCTGGGCCACGGTGATGAGCACCAGGGCCCAGCCGAGGTGGCGGTGGCCGTGGCTCGGGGCGTCGGCTGCCGGTTCGGGGGCAGGCGTCGTCGCCGGGTGGGTGGTGGTCATGGAGCGTTCCTCACAGGCTGGAGTACGCCGTCGGCGGGTCGTCGACGGCCGGTGGGACCGAGAAGGGGTGACCCCGGGGCGTCCCCGGGGAGTGCTGGGTCAGGCGGGGCCCGGTGCGCGCCGGGTCGCCGCGGGCAGGATGATCTCGTCGACCACCTGGGCCACGGTCTTCTCGTCGGCCGGCTGGCCGAGGACGAAGCTGCGGTGCAGGACGATCCCGGCGAGCGCCGGCGAGAGCAGGTCGAGGTCGAGGTCCGCGGTGATCTCGCCGCGTTCCCGGGCCCGCGCGAAGACCTCGCGCGTGACCTCGATCTTGGGGCCGAGGACGCGGGTGCGGAACTCCTCGGCGAACTCGGGGTCGTGGTGCAGCGCGGTCACCACGCCGGCCATCAGGTGGGTCGACCGGTCGTCGGTCAGCCCGCCGTCGCAGCAGGAGAGCGCGAGCAGGTCGCCGCGCAGGGTCCCGGTGTCGACCTCGGGGAGCCTGCAGGGCCTGCTTGCTGCGCAGGATCGCGTCCACCACCAGGGAGGACTTGGTCGACCAGCGCCGGTAGAGGGTGGCCTTGCCGGCCTTGGCCTCCGCGGCGACGCCGTCCATCGTGAGCTTGTCGTAGCCGACCCGCTCGAGCAGGGAGAGCGCCGCGTCGAGGATCTGCTCCTCGCGCTCGCCCTCCACGCGCGGGCGGGTGCTGCCCGGCTGCCGGGCTGCTGCTTCCACGACGACCTCGCTGACGATGCTGTTCCCACGGATGAAACGAAACTGTTTCGTTCCATCGGAGACACTAGCACCAGATGCATGCTGCATGCACGCAGTTTTTCCGGACTGGTCCGGACCGGGTCGTCAGGCAGGGTCCTCGGCGGGTTCGCAGCCGCGGTGGGCGGCCAGCATCGCCAGCGAGCGGTCCACCGCGAAGCGGTTCCAGGCCGGGATGTCGCGGAACATGTAGTGCCCCACCCGCCCCATGTCGTGGAACTCGACCGACGCGGCCACGGCCTCGGCCCGCGTGCAGAACGCACGGGTCTGCCGGAAGGACGTGATCTTGTCGCTGCGGCCCTGCGCCGCTGCGAGGTGACGGCCTGCCAGGGCGTCGTCGGGCTCGCCGGCGGGCAGCCACGGCGCGAGCGCGACCACCCCCGTGACGAGGGGGTCGTCGGCCACCGCGACGGCCGTGCGCGCGCCCATCGAGTGCCCGAGCAGCACGACGGGTACGTCGCCGAGCTCGGCGCGGACCCGGTCGAGCGCCCAGCGGGCGTCGGGCACCGGCGAGGGTGGCGAGGCCACCCGGGCGTTCCAGCCGCGCACGCCGTACCTCAGCAGCCAGACGGACGTGTCCTGGCGGTGCAGGCGGCCCGTGACGTGCTGCATCATCCAGTGCGCCCGGCGCCACGACGCGCTGCGATCGTCGACGGGGGTCAGGCCGTCGGCGCGGCCGCCGTGCAGCATCAGCACCAGGCCGCGCGGGCGTCCGGGGACGTCCCGCCGGGTCAGGGTGGGGGCAGCGGCCTCGGGCATGCGTCGATCCTCCCAGGGGAGTGGTGAGCGGGACCTGCGTCGCGGGGGGTTCGTCGCGGGCGGTCGCCCGGATGGCCTGTGGACGGTCGCCGGTGACCGACGCGGGCCCGTGTGCGCGTGCGTGGGCCTGCGTCGCACTGTCGGCGGCGGACGGCAAGATGTCCTCATGGCGCAGGAGCAGAGCGAGGCGGCGGTTCCGACCGTGCAGGCGGCCCCACCAGAGGCCCGGGAGGAGCACCGCGACGTCGCGGAGCAGGTCGAGGACGCGCGCTGGCGCTACTACGTCCTCGACGACCCGACGCTGTCCGACGCCGACTTCGACCAGCGGATGCGCCGGCTCGAGGAGCTCGAGGAGGCCTACCCCGAGCTGCGCACCCCCGACAGCCCCACCCAGAAGGTCGGCGGAGCGGTCTCCACCGAGTTCACGGCGGTCGACCACCTCGAGCCGATGATGAGCCTGGACAACGCGTTCTCCCTGGAGGAGCTCGAGACCTGGAGGGCCCGGCTCGCCCGCGACGGCGTCGAGGACCCGGCACTGCTCTGCGAGCTCAAGGTCGACGGTCTCGCCATCAACCTGCTCTACGAGGACGGCCGGCTGGTCCGTGCCGCGACCCGCGGGGACGGCCGCACCGGCGAGGACGTCACGCCCAACGTCCGCACGATCGCCTCCGTCCCGCACCGGCTCGCCGCCAGCGACGACTACCCCGTGCCGGCGCGGCTCGAGGTGCGCGGCGAGGTGTTCCTGCCCGTCGAGGCGTTCGAGCGGCTCAACGCCTCCATGCAGGACGCCGGCAAGCCGGCGTTCGCCAACCCCCGCAACGCGGCGGCCGGCTCGCTGCGCCAGAAGGACCCCCGCGTCACCGCGACGCGCGACCTCGGGATGGTCTGCCACGGCATCGGGGCCCGCGAGGGCTTCACCCCCACCGCGCAGTCCCACGCGTACGACGCACTCGCCGCCTGGGGCCTGCCCGTGTCCGACCAGGTCAGGGTGCTCGCCACGCTCGCCGAGGTCGAGGGCTACATCTCCCACGCCGGCGAGCACCGGCACACGATCGTGCCCTACGAGATCGACGGCGTCGTGGTGAAGGTCGACGACGTCACGCTGCAGCGACGCCTGGGGTCCACGAGCCGGGCACCACGCTGGGCCATCGCCTTCAAGTACCCCCCCGAGGAGGTCAACGCCAAGCTCCTCTCCATCGAGACCAACACCGGCCGGACCGGCCGGGTCACGCCGTTCGGGCTGATGGAGCCGACCCGGGTCGCCGGCTCGACGGTCGAGCGCGCGACCCTGCACAACGCCCACGAGGTGCGCCGCAAGGACGTCCGCCCCGGCGACACCGTGATCCTGCGCAAGGCGGGCGACGTGATCCCCGAGATCGTCGGCCCGGTGCTGGGCCTGCGCCCCGAGGGTCTCGCCGAGTGGGTGATGCCGACCGAGTGCCGCTCCTGCGGGACCACCCTGGTCGAGGAGAAGGAGGGCGACAAGGACCTGCGCTGCCCCAACCACCGGACCTGCCCCTCCCAGCTCGTGGACCGGGTCTTCCACGTCGCCGGCCGGGGCTCCTTCGACATCGAGGGGCTCGGCTCGGAGGCCGCCTACGCGCTGCTGCAGGCCGGGGTCCTCGTCGACGAGGGCGACATCTTCGACCTCGACGAGGCCAAGCTCAAGCAGGCGCCGCTGTTCACCCGCGCTCCCAAGAAGGGCGAGGGTGACGAGCCCGTTCTCTCCGCCAACGGCCAGCGGCTGCTCGACAACCTCGGGGCCGCCAAGGACCGGCCGCTGTGGCGGGCCGTCGTGGGGCTCTCGATCCGCCACGTCGGGCCGACGGCCGCCCGGGCGCTGGCCGCCGAGTTCGGCTCGATGGACGAGATCCGCGGTGCCGATGTCGAGCGCCTCGCCGCCGCCGAGGGGGTCGGCCCGACGATCGCCGAGTCGGTCCGGCAGTGGTTCGACGGTCCCGATGCCGAGTGGCACCGGGCGATCGTCGACAAGTGGGCCGCGGCCGGGGTGACCATGGCCGACGAGCGCGACGAGTCGACGCCGCGCACGCTCGAGGCGATGAGCATCGTCGTGACCGGCTCGCTGGTCGAGTTCAGCCGCGACCAGGCCAAGGAGGCGATCCTGGTTCGTGGCGGCAAGGCGGTGTCCTCGGTCTCGAAGAAGACCGACTTCGTGGTGGTCGGGGACTCGCCGGGCTCGAAGTACGACAAGGCCGTCTCGCTCAAGGTGCCCGTCCTCGACGAGGACGGCTTCCGGGTGCTCCTGGGTGAGGGGCCGGATGCGGCCCGCGCCCTCGCCCAGGTGGGGGAGGACGCGGACGAGGGCGCTGCCTCGTCCGCGCTGCCGGAGACGTCGTCCGACGAGCCATAGGCCGCCGCCGCACGTCCGAACGTGGCCCATGCCCGCAGTGCGGCCGGCCGACGACGTGCAGCCCGGGGCCACTTCGGTGCCAGCGCGCCCGGGAGTGGCCCATACCCGCAGTGATCAGGGCTGCGGGCGTGCAGCCAGCGGCCACTTGGGTGCGGGGCGGGCCGGGAAGTGGCCCATGCCCGCAGTGATCAGGGCGGCCGGCATGCAGCCAGCGGCCACAACCGGGCCTACCTGCAGCCAGGGGCCACAACCGGGCACAGCCGTCGGCGAAGCAGGACCGGGCGGGGCTAGGCGACCGCGGCCAGCAGACGGCTCGCGACGGGAAGCCCGCCCAGTGCCTCGGCGAGTGCGGTCGTGAGCAGCCCGGACGTGCTCTCGGGGGCGTGACGGTGCCTGAGCACGACCTCGGTCCAGCCCAGGGTGTCCGCCAGCACCCGCGGGTCGTCGGCGACCAGCGCGCCGGCCACGCTGCCGACCACGTGCGGGAGCTGGTCCTCGAGCACCTGCAGCCACTGGACCCGCTCGCCGCGGCGGTTCGGTGGTGTCGCAGGGCAGCGACCGCAGCAGCCGCTGGTGCACGTCGTCGGCGAGCTGCTCGCGGTCGCCGAAGACGACGAACGCCTCCTCCGCGCCCGGGTGGGTCAGCGGGGGCACGGGCGGCACCGCCGCGGGCAGCGAGCCGACCAGGTCGCCCACGCCGGCGGCGCTGCGGGCGAACGCCGTGGCGCCGAGCGTGCGGGCCCGCCGGCCGTCGGCGTCGAAGGCCGCGCCGCCCACGACCACGGGGGTGCCGGTCTCGCGCACCGCCTCGACCTGGCGACGTGCCAGCGGCAGGAACCCGCTCAGCGAGCAGCTGAGCAGCGCGGCCACCGGGCCGAGGTCGTGCACGTGCCGGACCAGGACCTGCGCCGAGGAGTTCGCGCCGAGGAAGGTCACGGCGTAGCCGTCCGCGCGCAGGTGCTCGGCCACCATCAGGGCCGGCAGCGCGTGCCACTCCTGCTCGACGCAGGACACGATGACCGCCGGGGCGTCCGCGGGGACGGCGGCCGTCGTCTCGCGCTCCAGGGCGAGCATCGTCAGCACCGACTCGCTGATCGCCGTCGCGGCGTGCTCGCGGGCCACGCTCCAGGTGTCGGCGACCCAGAGCTCGCCGACCCGCAGCTGAGCCGGGGCGAGCAGCTCGCTGACCAGGGTCACCACGTCGTGCCCGTCGTCGCGGAGCCGGCGGACCTGGCCGACCGCGGCCGGGCGGTCGCCCCGGCCCAGCGCCGCGAGGTACTCCTCGATCTCCTGCGTCCAGTGGGCCCCGCGGCTCACGGCCCGTCGCCCGGCTGGATGGCCAGGATCGCGATGTCGTCGTGGGCCCGGTCGCGCAGGTGCGACGAGAGCGCCACCGCGACCGCCTCGACCTGGGCCGACGCGGCGCAGGACCCGGTCTCCTCCAGCACCCGTCGCAGCCGCTCCTCGCCGAAGCGGGCCCGCCGGCCGGGAGCCTCCGGCACCCCGTCGGTGTAGCAGACGCACGTCTCCCCGGGTGCGAGGTCGACCCGGACCGAGGTGTAGCGCGTCCCGTCGAGCAGGCCGAGCACCGTGCCGGACACCGGCACCTGCTCCACCCACCCGTTGCGGCGTACGACGAAGGGCTCGGGGTGGCCGGCCGCGGCCACGTCGAGGTGCAGCACGTCGCCCTCGCGACGGCCACGTACGCACAGAGCCGTCACGAAGGCCTCGTCGGTGTCGCTGAGCAGGACCGTGTTGGTCAGCTCCAGGATCCGGGCCGGGTCCCTGTCGACGACGGCGGCCGTGCGGACGGTCTGGCGGACCTTGCCGGTGCGCACCGACGCCTCGACGCCCTTGCCGCACACGTCGCCGAGCACCGCCGTCCAGTCGTCGTCGGTGCCGTGCACGTCGTAGAAGTCGCCGCCGAGGGCGTCGGCCTCGAAGGCCACGCGGTAGTAGGAGGCGAAGTCGACCCCGCCCAGCGTCGGGAGGCCGGGCGGGTTGAGGTCACGGGAGAGCACGGAGGCCACCCGGCGCGACTCGCCCAGCGCCCGGGTGGTGTCGAGGGTGACGGCGACCCGGTGCGCGAAGTCCTCGAGGAACGCCACCGCGCCCTCGTCGAAGCCGGTGCCGCCGCGCAGCGCGATCGTCAGGGCGCCGTAGGTCGTCCCCGCGGGCGGCGAACGCGATCGTCAGCATGTCCATCGGCCGGATCGCGGAGAGCCCGCTGCGCAGCGCCGGCGCCGGCACCGCCGACGCGAGCGCCGGGCTCTCGGCGTCCTCACCGTCGGGCACGAGGACCAGGTCGCTGGCACCGGTCAGCAGCACCCGGGCCAGGCTGGAGGAGGGGTCGACGGCGCTGGGCGGCAGCTCGGCGCGGACCCGGCTGCCGTCGGCGAGGCGGGCCCGGAAGCGGTAGGCGCGGCGGTCGGTGAGCGTGACCTGCGCCCAGTCGACGACGGGGCCGACGAGCATCTCCAGGACGAGGTCGACGGCCCGCTCGGTGTGCAGGGCGCCGGAGAGCTCGCGGGCGACCCCGGAGAGGTAGCCGGCGCGGTCGGAGGCCTGCCGCAGCCGCACCTCGGGGGCGCTGGCGCGCTGGTCCGTCAGCAGCCCGACCGACGACACCTGGGTGAGCTCGCTCAACCCGTCCTCCTCCCGCGGCTCCGGCCCCGGTGCCGGCCCGCTCCAGGCACGATAACCCGCGCCACCCCCGGAGCACCCGTCCGCTCCCGGGGCGTGCCGCCTGCTCCCGGGCGTGCCGCACCCGGGACGGCACCGGCCGCGGCGTTCCCTAGGATGAGCGAGGGCGCCCCCGGCATGCCCGGCGAACCCCGTCAGAACCGTCCAGCCCCCCGTCAGCGAGGAGCACGCGTCCATGCCCGACATCACCCGCGACGAGGTGGCGCACCTCGCCGACCTCGCGCGGATCGACCTGTCCGACGCCGAGCTCGACCACCTCGCCCCGCAGCTCTCGGTGATCCTGGAGTCGGTCGCCTCGATCAGCGACGTGGCCGCCGACGACGTGCCGCCCACCTCGCACGCGCTGCCGCTGACCAACGTCTTCCGCGACGACGTCGCGCTCCCGGGCCTGACGGCCGAGCGAGGCGCTCTCCGGCGCCCCCGAGGTCGAGCAGCAGCGCTTCAGCGTGCCGCGGATCCTGGGGGAGGAGGCAGTGACCGCCGTGACCCGCTGGACCCGCAGCACCGCCGCCGAGCTGGCCGACGCGCTGGCGGCGGGCGAGACGACCTCGGTCGAGCTGACCCGCGCCCACCTGCGACGGCAACGAGCCGGTCGACGGCGACGTGCACGCGTTCCTGCACGTCGACGCCGAGGGCGCGCTCGCCCAGGCCGAGGCCTCCGACGCGCGGCGCGCGGCCGGCAGCCCCGCCTCGCGGCTGGACGGCGTGCCGATCGCGGTCAAGGACGTGCTGGCCACGAAGGGCCTGCCGACCACGTGCGGCTCCCGGATCCTCGAGGGCTGGGTGCCGCCGTACGACGCCACCGTGGTCGAGCGGCTGCGCGCCGCGGGCCTGCCGATCCTCGGCAAGACCAACATGGACGAGTTCGCGATGGGCTCGTCCACCGAGCACTCGGCCTACGGCCCGACCCACAACCCGTGGGACCTCGACCGCATCCCCGGCGGCTCGGGGGGCGGGTCCGCCGCGGCGGTCGCGCCTTCGAGGCGCCGCTGGCCATCGGCACCGACACCGGCGGCTCGATCCGCCAGCCCGGCTGCCGTCACCGGCACGGTCGGGGTCAAGCCGACGTACGGCGGCGGTCTCCCGCTACGGCCTCGTGGCGCTGGCCAACTCGCTCGACCAGGCCGGCCCGGTCACCCGCACGGTCCTCGACGCGGCCCTCCTGCACGAGCTGATCGGCGGCCACGACCCGCGCGACTCGACCTCCATCGACGCAGCCGGTCCCCGACGTCGTGGCGGCGGCCCGGCAGCGGCGCGGCCGGCGACGTGCGCGGGCTGCGGGTCGGCGTGGTCAGGGAGCTCGCCGGCGAGGGCTACCAGGCCGGGCGTGCAGCAGCGCTTCGACGAGGCGGTCGCAGCTGCTGGTCGAGGCCGGCGCCGAGGTGGTCGAGGTCTCGTGCCCGACGTTCGTGCACGCGCTCGCGACGTACTACCTGATCCTGCCGGCCGAGGCCTCCTCCAACCTCGCGAAGTTCGACGCGATGCGCTACGGCCTGCGGGTGCTGCCCGACGGCGTCGAGGCACCGAGCGCCGAGGAGGTGATGCGGGCCACCCGCGACCGCGGCTTCGGCGACGAGGTCAAGCGGCGCATCATCCTCGGCACCTACGCGCTGTCCAGCGGCTACTACGACGCCTACTACGGCCAGGCGCAGAAGGTGCGCACGCTGATCAGCCGCGACTTCGCGGCCGCGTTCGAGCAGGGCCGACGTGCTGCTCTCGCCGACCGCGCCCACCACGGCGTTCAAGCTGGGGGAGAAGCTCGACGACCCGGTCGCGATGTACCTCAACGACCTGGCCACCATCCCCGCCAACCTCGCCGGCGTCCCCGGCATCTCGGTGCCCAGCGGCCTGGCCGACGAGGACGGCCTGCCGGCCGGCATCCAGGTGCTCGCCCCGGCGACCGCCGACGACCGCGTCTACCGGGTCGGCGCCGCGCTCGAGGCGCTGCTGACCGAGCGCTGGGGCGGCGCCGCTGCTCGACCGGGCCCCCGAGCTGAAGGGAGTGCCGGCATGAGCCCGACACCCTGCTGTCCTTCGAGGACGCGCTGGCCGCGTTCGACCCGACGATGGGCCTCGAGGTCCACGTCGAGCTCAACACCGCCTCGAAGATGTTCTGCTCCTGCGCGACCGGGTTCGGCGCCGACCCCAACACCCAGGTCTGCCCGGTGTGCCTGGGGCTGCCCGGGCGCGATGCCGGTGGTGAACGCGGGTCGCCGTCGAGTCCGCGATCCGGATCGGGCTGGCGCTGAACTGCGCGATCGCCGAGTGGTGCCGGTTCGCCCGGAAGAACTACTTCTACCCCGACATGCCGAAGAACTTCCAGACCTCGCAGTACGACGAGCCGATCGCGTTCGACGGCTGGACCGACGTCGACGTCGACGGCGAGACGTTCCGCGTCGAGATCGAGCGCGCGCACATGGAGGAGGACACCGGCAAGTCGCTGCACGTCGGCGGCGCCACCGGGCGCATCCACGGCGCCGACCACTCGCTGGTCGACTACAACCGCGCCGGCATCCCGCTGATCGAGATCGTCACCAAGCCGATCACCGGCACCCGCGAGCAGGCGCCCGCGGTCGCCCGGGCGTACGTCGCCCACCTGCGCGACCTGCTGCTCGGCCTCGGCGTGTCCGACGTACGCATGGAGCAGGGGTCGCTGCGCTGCGACGTCAACCTGTCGCTCGCGCCCGCCGGGATCGCGGCTCGCTCGGCACCCGCACCGAGACCAAGAACGTCAACTCGCTGCGCTCGGTGGAGCGGGCGGTGCGCTACGAGATCGGCCGGCAGGCGGCCATGCTCGCTGGCGGCGGGTCGATCATCCAGGAGACCCGGCACTGGCACGAGGACACCGGCGTCACCACGCTCGGGCCGCGAGAAGTCCGACGCCGAGGACTACCGCTACTTCCCCGAGCCCGACCTGGTGCCGGTCGCGCCGTCGCGCGGACGTGGGTCGAGGAGCTGCGGGCCGTCGCTGCCCGAGCCGCCGCGCCGAGCGCCGGGCCCGGCTGCAGCAGGAGTGGGGCTTCAGCGACCTGGAGATGCGCGACACCGTCGGCGCCGGTGCGCTGGGGCTGGTCGAGCGAGACCATCGCCGCCGGCGCCTCCCCGGCAGCGGCCCGCAAGTGGTGGCTCTCCGAGCTGGCCCGCCGCGCCAACGAGCAGGGCGTCGACCTCGCCGCGCTGCCGGTCACCCCGGCCGACGTGGCCCGGGTGCAGGCGCTGGTCGACGAGGGCAAGGTCAACGACAAGCTGGCCCGGCAGGTCCTCGACGGCGTGCTCGCCGGCGAGGGCAGCCCCGACGAGGTGGTCGCGAGTCGCGCGGGCTCGCGGTGGTCTCCGACGAGGGCGCGCTCTCCGCGGCCGTCGACCGGGCCATCGCGGCGAACCCCGACGTCGCCGACGAAGATCCGCGACGGCAAGGTCGCCGCTGCCGGCGCGCTGATCGGCGCGGTGATGAAGGAGATGCGCGGCCAGGCCGACGCCGGCCGGGTCCGCGAGCTCGTCCTGGCCAAGCTGTCCTGACGCAGCGACCCTGGAACCGGGGTCAGGCGGCCCGCATCAGGCCGAGCGGGGAGTACGACAGGCCGGGGAAGACCGCGGACACCGAGCGGCCCGGGAAGCGCGCGGACGACGATCTCGCCGAGGACGTTGCGGTAGTCGGTGGTGACCGCGAGGTCGACGTCGATCTGCTTGCCGTCGCCGAGACCGGGCCAGCGGCCGTAGTACGCGCCGCCCTTCACCCCGCCGCCGGCGACGAGCATCATGTTGCCCCAGCCGTGGTCGAGGCCGCGGTTGCCGTTCTCCTTGATGCGGCGGCCGAACTCGCTGATCGTCACCACGGTGACCCGGCTGCGCAGGGTCGGGCCGAGGTCGCGCAGGAACGCGTCGAGCACCGCGGCGAAGCCGCCGGTCATGGCCTGCATGCTCGCCCCACCCGACGTGCCGTAGTCGCTGTGCATGTCCCAGGACCCGTAGTCGATGGAGACCACCTCGGTGCCGACGTTCGGCCTTGATCAGCTGGGCGGTGTCCTTCAGCGCGTCGGAGAGGTCCGTCGCGGGCCAGGTGCGCGGGTAGGTGACGCTGGGCGTGTAGGTACTTCGACGCGACCGGCGCCAGCGTGTCGACGGTGCGGCGCGCCGAGCGGTAGGCGTCGTAGAGCGGCGACGCCGGTCGCCGCCGCTCCACATCAGGTCGAGCGACGTGCGCCGGCGGCTGGCCCACTCGTCGTCGCTGGTCGGCGCCGACGAGGGAGATGTCGCTGACCCGGCCGGCCGCGAGCGTCGGCGCGGGGCCCGCGAGCAGCGTCGGCGCGATGATCGGAGCGCAGGTGGATCGCCTCGATGGGGTCGGTGCTGTTGTCGAGCCCGATCATCCGGTTCACCCAGCCGCGCCGAGCCGTGGAGCCGGGGTCGGCGTCCTCGATCTCCTCCATCGCCGAGAAGTGCGAGCGGTTCGGGACGGCAGGCCGACGGCGTGCACGGCCGCGAGCTCGCCGCTGTTGCACAGCCCACTCCAGCGGCGGCCATCTGCGGGTGCAGCCCGAACATCGTCGTCGCTGGGCCAGCAGCGACGCGCGCGGGCACGGCGATGCGTCGGGCCGGGCCGTGTAGTAGGCCGGGTCGCCGTGCGGGACGACCATGCCGAGGCCGTCGATGCCGCCGCGCAGGCTGATCACCACCAGCACGTTGCCGCCCGGTGGTCGCCGCGAAGGCGGTCTGCCGGAACGCGTCGCCGAACATCGTGGCGGCGACCGCGGCGCCGGCAGGTCGCGGCCATCCCGGCAGGAACCGGCGCCGGCTCAGCCGCGTGCGGTCGTCTCGTACTCGCGGCAGCAGTCGGCTGCTCGGTCGGGTGGTCATCGTCGTGCCCTTCAGCGGCGCATGTGGTCGGGGGAGTCGAGCAGGACCGCCGACCAGCCGGACGAACAGCCAGCGGCTGATCGGGTGGTCTTGGTGATCGATCGTGCTCGGCGGGGTAGCCGGAGGCGGCGACGACGGCAGCCGAGCGACGCGGGTCGTCGACGGCCGGCCCAGCAGCATCCGGCTCAGGTGGTCGACGTACTGGTCGAGCCGGATCTGGGCTGCGGCAGCCAGGACGCGGGCGGGCGGTAGCGTCGACGTCGGCGGTCGGCCACCAGCCGGCGGCGAGGTTCCAGTGCATCCGGAACGAGCTGCAGCATCCGCGTCGCCGAGGCCCAGGCCGCGTCGCCGTACGGCGAGCCGTCGGGCCGCGGCCACTGGTAGAGCAGCGTCGAGACGCGGCATCCAGACCATCGAGCGCGCGAAGGACGTGCAGGTCCGGTCGGGGCGTTGCGCGGTGACCCGAGCACGCGGCAGGTGGCGACGAAGTCCTCGATCGGGCTGCGGCAGCACCGGCCGCGCGAGGCCAGGAAGTCGGGGTGGGCGACCAGCGCGCGCAGCGTGGCCTTGATGTCGGTGCCGGAGTCGCGGAACACCTTGGCCAGGGCGTCGACCAGCCCGGTGCACGGGCTGTCGGACGACGTAGTGGCGCGCGAGCTTGCGGGCGATCGTGCGCGCCGTCGCCGGGTGGTGGGCGAGGTAGCGCAGGTAGTCCGGGTCAGCGCCCGGCCGTCGGCGGACGCGTTGGCGGCGGTGAACCCCAGCACCTGGACCGGCGCCGGTGGTGTGCTTGGCCGGGTCGTAGAAGCCGTCCCAGGTCTTGAAGGCGTCGACGGTGTAGCCGACAGGATCTTGGCGGAGTCCTTGACCATCGCCTCGGTGTAGCCCGACGCGCGGCCGACGGTGTGCAGCTCGAGGAGCTCGCGGCCCTGGTTCTCGTTGGCGGCGTTGCTTCACCGAGCGCCAGTTGTCGAGGTAGAGCAGCATCGCCGGGTGCAGCGAGGCCTCGACGCAGCATGTCCTCGAACCGGCCCAGCGCGTGCGTGCGGATGAGCGCGTCGTAGTCGCGCGCGGTAGCACCCAGGCTAGGTCGAGGTCGGCGTTGACGTGCAGGTGGTTGGACCAGAAGTCGACCATCGACTCGAGGACCTGGCGGCGTGGAGTAGGTGCGCTTGAGCATCGACAGGTTGGCCAGGTCGCGCGGCGTAGTCCCAGGCCTTCTTGGTGCCGGCGGTGTTCTTCGCGATCTTGGCGGTCATCGGCTCGGTGAGGTCGGGGAACCACGCGTCGAGACCGGCGGCCTGCGCGCTCTCGGTCAGGGACTCGGGGGCGAGCTGCTGCTCGAACCAGCCCTTCGCCCCGCCGGCCGCGCGCAGGTCGGCGAACGTGGCGCGCGAGAAGCCGCAGCCGAGGCGGTTGAGGTAGTGCAGCTCGGTCGCGGTCGGCACCGCGGTGGCGGTGAACGGGTTGACCGGGTACGACGGCGCGGTGGCGGCCGTGGTGGCGGCCGGGTGGCGGCGGTGGTGGCGGCGGTGGAGGTGGTCGCGGCGGACGCGGGCGACTCCAGCAGGCCGGAGACCGCGACGGTGGCGGTGACGGCGGCACTCCCGGCCATCAGGCGGCGACGGGTGGGGGCGGGGCTCATGTGTCCAGAATGACCGATATAAGGCCTGTGTCCAGGGTACAAGTACCGATATGACCCGGGTGGACTAGGAGGTCTGCACGAACGATGCGACGGCCCGGCCGCGGGCCTGCGGGACTCACCCACGGAGCACCCCGAGGGGTGCCGGGGAGAGCCCCGGGAAGACGTCCGCGACCGACCGGTCGGGAACCGTCCGGCGACGATCTCGCCGAGCACGTCGCGGTAGTCGGTGGTCACGGCGAGGTCGGCGTCGCCCTGCCGGCCGTCGCCCAGCCCGGGCCAGCGGGCGTGGTAGCGGCCGCCCGCGACGCCGCCGCCGGCGAGCAGCATCATCGAGCCCCAGCCGTGGTCGAGGCCGCGGTTGCCGTTCTCCATCAGCCGCCGGCCGAACTCGCTGATCGTGACGACCGTGACCCGGCTGCGCAGGTCCGGGCCGAGGTCGCGCAGGAACGCGCTGAGCACCGCGGCGAGCCCGCCGAGCATGCTCTGCATCTCGCCCCACTCGGTGGTGCCGTAGTCGCTGTGCATGTCCCACGACCCGTAGTCGATCGAGACCACCTCGGTGCCGACGTCGGCCTTGATCAGGTGCGCGGTGTCGCGCAGGGCGGCGGCGAGGTCGCTCGCCGGCCAGGCGTCGGGGTAGGTCACGCCGTCAGCGGGTGTGTAGGGCTGCGAGGCCACCGGCGCCATCGCGTCGACGGTGCGGCGCGCGGAGCGGTAGGCGTCGAAGATCGGCACGCCCTCGCCGCCGCCCCACATGAGGTCGAGCTGGGCGCGGCGGCGCTCGGCGAACTCCTCGTCGTCGGGCCCGGCCCCGACCAGGGAGATGTCGGTGACGGCGTCGGCGGCGAGCACCGGGGCCGGGCCGCTGAGCAGGGTGGGCACGATCGCCGAGGACAGGTGCACCGCCTCGGTCGGGTCGGTGCGCGAGGTCAGGCCGACCATCCGGTTGACCCACCCGCGCCGGACGCTGGACCCGGGGTCGGCGTCCTCGACCTCCTCCATGGCCGAGAAGTGCGAGCGGTTCGGCGCGGGCGTGCCGACGGCGTGCACGGCCGCCAGCTCGCCGCCGTCCCACGCCCACTGCAGCGGGGCCATCGACGGGTGCAGGCCGAACATGTCGTCGCGTGCGATCAGCGCCTCGCGCGGCACGGCGAGCGCGGGACGGGCGGCGTAGTAGCCAGGGTCGCCGTGCGGGACCACGACCCCCATCCCGTCGACGCCGCCGCGCAGGCTGAGCACGACCAGCACGTTGCCGCCGGTGGTCGCCGCGAAGCTGGTCTGGCGGAACGCCCCGCCGAAGGTGGTCGCGGCGAGCGCGGTCGCGCCGGCGCCCTGGAGCAGCCGGCGCCGGGTCAGCCGGGTGCGGCGGTCGGCGGCGTCGTACTCCCGGCAGCAGTCGGGTCGCCCAGTCGGGGGCCCAGTCGGGGGCCCAGACGGGGGCCCAGTCGGGGGCTCAGACGGGGGCTCAGATGCGGGTCCGGACGGGGGTGGAAGGGTCATGGCAGGCCTCTCAGCGGCGCAGGTGCTCGGGGGAGTCGAGGAGCACCGCGGCCAGGCGCACGAACAGCCAGCGGGCCACGGCGTGGTCCTTGGTGACGACCGTGCGGGCGGGGTAGCCGACCGCGGTCACGCAGGAGTGCAGGATCCGCGAGGTCGAGTGCCGCCCGAGCAGCACCCGGCAGAGGTGGTCGACGAGCTCGTCGAGCCGCAGGCTCCGGGCCGGCAGCCAGGCGGTCGAGGGACGGTACGTCGCCTCCTGGGTGGGCCACCAGCCGCCGAGCAGGTCCCAGTGCATCTCGAAGGAGCTGAGCATCCGGGTCGCCGACGACCACGGCGCATCTCCGTAGGGGAAGCCGTCGGGGCGCGGCCACTGGTGCAGCAGCGTCGAGTGCGGCAGCCACACCGCCGCGTTCGCGAACGAGTCCTCGCTGCGCGGGGCGGCGGCGACCACGCCGAGCACCCGGCAGGTCGCCACGAAGTCCTCGATCGGCGTGCGCACCAGCCGCCCGCGCGAGGCCAGGAAGTCCGGGTGCGCCACCAGCGTGCGCAGGGTCGCCCTGATGTCCGTCCCCGAGGTGCGGAAGGTCCGCGCGACGGCGTTGACCAGGTCGGTGCCGGGATCGTCGGCGACGTAGTGCCGGCACAGCTTGCGGGCGATGGTGAGCGCGGTCGCCGGGTGGTTGGCGAGGTAGCGCAGGTAGTCCCGGGTGACCTGCTGCCCGTCGGCGTCGGCGTTGGCGGAGGTGAAGCCGAGCACCTGCACCGGGCCGGTGGTGTGCTTGCGCGGCTCGTAGTAGCCGTCCCAGGTCGCGAAGGCGTCCACCGTGAAGCCGGAGAGGATCTTGGCGGAGTCCTTGACCATCTGCTCGGTGTAGCCCGAGGCCCGGCCGACGGTGTGCAGCTCGAGGAGCTCGCGGCCCTGGTTCTCGTTCGGGGCGTTGCGCACGGATCGCCAGTTGTCGAGGTAGAGCAGCATCGCCGGGTGCAGGGCCGCCTCGACGAGCATGTCCTCGAAACGCCCGAGTGCGTGACGGCGGATCACCGCGTCGTACGACGCCCGGTGCACCCATGCGAGGTCGCTGTCTGCGTGCACGTGCAGGTGGTTCGACCAGAAGCCCACGAGGGACTCGAACACGGTCCGGCGCGAGTAGATCTGCCGCATCATCGACAGGTTGGCGAGGTCGCGGGCGTACTCCCAGCCGCCCTTGGAGCCGCTGGTCTGCCGGCCCCACTTGACCGCCGGGGACTCGCTGAGGTCGGGGTACCACGACGGCAGGGCCTTGGCCGTGGCACCGAGGCTGACCTTCGTCGGGGTGAGCTGGAGGTCGAGCCACTTCGAGGCGCTGCCGGCCGCGCGGACCTGCGCGAGCATGCTGCGGTTGAACCCGCACCCGAGCCGGTTCAGGTAGTGCAGCTGCCGGGCGGTCGGAACGGTGGTGGCCGACCAGGCCCGGACCGGGTAGCCGGCCGCGGCGGCGGGACCGGCGCCGACCGCCTGGGCGGCGGTGATTGTGGTGAGGGCGGCGCCTCCGGCGAGCAGGTGGCGACGGGAGGGCGCACCGGGGGTCATGCCCTCAGCATCGGGTCCGGGATGTCCTGGCTTGAGTTGGATGTCCGATCAGGCCGGCTCAGTCCAGGGCGACCCGCAGGATCCGGTCGTCGTCGGGCCCGGGGTCGCCCCGGCCGTCGCGGTTGCTGGTGGTGACCCATAGGGTGCCGTCGGGCGCGGCGGCCACCGTGCGCATCCGGCCGTGGTCGCCGACGAAGAAGTCCTCGGGGGTGCCGACCTCGCCGTCGGCCACCGGCACCCGCCACAGCCGCTCGCCGCGCAGCGATGCCGCCCAGAGCGCGCCGTCGAGGTAGGCCAGTCCGGAGGGCGACGCCTCGGACGTGCGCCACTGCACGAAGGGGTTGCGGTAGGTGCCGTCCTGGGTGTCGCCGCGGCCCTCGACAACCGGCCAGCCGTAGTTGGTCCCCGCCTCGATCCGGTTGAGCTCGTCCCAGGTGTTCCAGCCGAACTCCGTGGCCCACAGCCGACCGTCGCCGTCGAGGGCGAGGCCCTGCACGTTGCGGTGCCCGGTCGTCCACACCGGCGACCCGTCGAACGGGTTCCCCGGCGCCGGCTCGCCGTCGGCCGTGACGTGCAGGATCTTGCCCGCCAGCGAGTCGCGCTCCTGGGCCAGTCCGTCCTCGCCCGTCTCCCCGGTCGACACGAACAGGGTGCCGTCCGGAGCGAAGAGCAGCCGCCCCCCGTCGTGCACGAACCCGTTGGGGATGCCAGTGAGCACGGGCCGCGCCGGGCCGAGTCGCCGGCCGTCGTACGTCATCGACACGACGCGGTTGTCCTGCGCGGTGCTGAGGTAGGCGAAGACCCGCTTGTCCGTGTCGTACGACGGCGAGGTGGCGAGCCCGAGCAGCCCGGCCTCGCCGCGCGGCGTGACGCCGTCGACCCGGCCGACCTCGCGGACCCGGCTGTCGCGCGCGGCCCCGGGGTCGATCGCGAGCACCCGGGTCGAGTCGCGCTCGCCGACCAGGGCGGTGCCGTCGGGCAGGAACGCGAGGCCCCACGGGGTCTCCAGCCCGCTCGCGACGGTGTCGACGACCCGGGGTCGACCCGGCGACGCGTCCGGAGGCCCGGGGGAGCCACCCGACGACCCGCCCGACCCGTCGGAGGGCCGGGCGGTGACCGTCGACGGACCGGAGCCGTCGTCGGCCGAGGAGCACGCTGCGGCGAGGAGTCCGGTGATGGCGAGCACGCCGGCCCCGACGAGGCTCGGGCGGCGGCGGGACGGGCTCACCCCGTCCAGGCTACGGGGCCACCCCCGGGGCGGCGCGGTGCTGCCGCGGGTGACGCGCTCAGGCGCTGCGCGACGCGGTCGCGTGCGGGCCGCGCCGGGCGGCATGCTCGGCGAGGAAGTCCTCGACGTCGCGCAGCTCGCGGCGGCGTGCGGTCAGCGTGGTGCTGGCGACCAGGGCGTTGCGGCGGGCGTGCTGCTGGCTGCTGACCGGCCAGGTGGCGGCCGCCCCGAGGAGCCGCCACGGAGTGGTCTGGAGCCTCATGCTGCCTCCCGGGGATCGCGAGCGGTCGAGCCGATGCCTCGACCGTAGGGCGGCCCCGAGTCCGCCCGGTCAACGCCGTGTGACGAACCGGTGAACGCGGTGGACCTGCCACCGCCCGACGGCACCGCGGGACGGGATCGGCCGAACGGCCACGGACCGCCACCCGGATGACCTAGTATCGCTTGCTGTCTCAAGTGGCGCACCCGTCCCACCGTCCCCCCGGGTGCCGGACAGTAAGGCAGCCCATGCCCCGCACCCCCCACGCGACCTCCCCGCAGCACGCCCGGAGGACCCTGCGCCCGCACCGCGCCGTGGCTCGAGCCGGCCTCGGCCTCGCGATCGGCGCGACGTCGCTCGCCTGGCTCCCGGCCGCTCCCGCGGGCGCCAGCCCCGCGACCGTCCCGGGACCGGTCAGCGTGACCGCCACCGGCGCGTTCTCCGGCACCGTCCCCGACGGCGTCTGCGCCGTGCAGGCCGAGGTGCTCGGCGGTGCCGGCGGCAGCTCGCTCAACAACGAGGACTCCAACGGCAGCGGCGCGCGGATCAGCGCGACCTACGCAGTGGTGCCCGGCCAGACCTATGCCGGCTCGGTCGGCGGCGGCGGCCAGCAGGGCCGCAACCAGGCCAACGGGCAGGGTGCCGGCGGGCTGAACGGCGGTGGCGCGGGCGGCACGGCCGTCGGCATCGGCTCGATCTACCACCCGGGTGCCGGCGGCGGCGGATGGTCGCAGCTCGACCTCGGCGGCCGGACGGTCGTGGTCGCGGGCGGCGGCGGCGGCGCCAGCGGCGGCCACGCCACCGACGGCGGCGACGGCGGCGACGGCGGACTGGCGACCGGCGCGGGCGTGACCCCCGGCAGCGACGGGACCGCCGGCTTCGACAGCCCCGCGGCGTCCCCGGGCGGTGGGCAGGGCGGCCAGGCCGCCGGACCCGGTGCCGGCGGCGCGCACTCGACCACTGCGGCGCTCGACGGCAGCGCGGGCAGCGGCCGCACCGGCGGCAACGGCGGTGCGGACCCGAACGTGGACACCGGCGCGGGCGGCGGAGGCGGCTGGTTCGGCGGCGGCGGCGGCGCCTCGACCACCGGCAACGGCAGCGGCACCCCCGTGCCCGGAGGCGTCGGCGGCGGTGGCGGCGGCGGCGGCGCCAGCTTCGTGGCCGCGACGGCCGCCGACGGCGACAGCACCCCCGTGGAGGACGTCTCCTCCGCGGCCGGGCCCAAGCTCGCGGGCACCGGCAACGGCGCCGACGGCTCGGTCACCCTCACCTGGGTGCCGTGCCGCTACGACCTCTCCGTCGTCAAGACCGTCACCCCCGAGACCGGCCCGACCGGCACCCGGGTCACCTGGACCGTCCGGGTCACCAACACCGGCCCCGACCCGATGACGCGCGGCGACCTCGTCACCCTGACCGACACCCTGCCGGGCGGCGGCACCACCGAGATCACCTCGATCAGCACCTTCAAGCCCTCCCCGGCCTTCGCGCCGGCCCTCCTCCCGGCCGGCGAGGTCACCTGCACGGCGGCCGTGGGCGACCCGATGCCGGGCACGCTCACCTGCTCGCGCGACTACTCCGCGCCCGGCGCCGGGGACGCCCCGACGGGTGGCGACCGCGGCCTCGACGTGAACGAGACGCTCACCGTGACCTACACCCAGCAGGTCTCCGGCGCGGTGGGCTCGACGATGACCAACACGGCGACGGTCGACGACCGCACGACCGGGGACTCGAACGACTCCGCCACGGCGACGTACACCTTCACGCCGCCGCCGCCGACCGCCAACCCGGACAGGACGAGCGGGCCGCAGGGCCTCCCGCAGTCGATCGACCCGCTGGCCAACGACGACGCGGGCGACCCGAGCTCCCCGATCGACCCCTCGACCCTGACCCTGCTCGACGGCAACGGCGACCCGGCCACCTCGGTGACCGTGGACGGCCAGGGCACCTACACGATCGACGGCGACGGGCGGATCGTGTTCACCCCGCTGCGGTCGTTCGTCGGCGAGGCGACGCCCGTCGACTACCGGGTCGCGGACCAGGACGGCCTGACCGCCACCTCGACCTACACCCCGACCCTGACCGCGGTCACCCCGGGCGCGGTGCCGGACTCCTCCAGCGGGGCGCAGGGCGCGCCGCAGTCGGCCGACCCGCTCGACAACGACGAGGCCGGCGACGACGGCGTGCCGCTCGACCCGGCGACGCTGACGCTGCTCGACGGCGACGGCGACCCGGTCACCACGCTGACCGTGCCGGGCGAGGGCACCTACACCCTCGCCGCGGGCCGGATCACCTTCCAGCCGGTGCCGGACTTCGTCGGCGAGGCGACCCCCGTGGACTACCGCGTCGCCGACGAGAACGGTACGACGACGAGCTCGACGTACACCCCGACGGTGACGCCGGTGGCCGCCCCCGACACGACGACCGGGCCCCAGGGCATCGCCCAGCGGGTGGACCCCCTGGCCAACGACGACGCCGACGCCGACGTGGTGCTCGACCCGGACACGCTGCGGCTCGTGGACCCGGTGACGGGCGACCCGGTCGACACCGTGACCGTCGACGGCCAGGGCACCTACACCGTCGACGGCGGCGACCTCGTGTTCACGCCGCTGCCCGGCTTCACGGGCGTCGCGACGGCGGTGTCCTACCTCGCCGACGACGCGGACGGCAACACCGTCGGGTCGACCTACACGCCGACCGTCACGCCGGTGGACCCGGGTGCGAACCCCGACGTCTCCAGCGGTCCGCAGGGGCTGTCGCAGTCGGTCGACCCGCTCACGAACGACCTGCCCGGCGACGACGGCGTGCCGCTCGACCCGGACACGCTGACGCTGCTCGACGGCAACGGCGACCCGGCGACGTCGGTGACCGTGGACGGCGAGGGCACCTACACGATCAACGGCGCGGGGCGGATCGTGTTCGTCCCGCTGCCGACCTTCGTCGGCGAGGCCACGCCGGTCGGCTACCGGGTGGCCGACGCGAACGGCACGCCCACCATCTCGACGTACACCCCGACGGTGACGGCGGTGACGCCCGAGGCGACCCCCGACACCAGCAGCGGGCCGCAGGGCCGCTCGCAGTCGGTGGACCCGCTCGCCAACGACACCCCCGGCAACCCCGACGTGCCGCTGGACGCGGAGACGCTGACGCTGCTCGACGGCAACGGCGACCCGGCGACGTCGGTGACCGTGGACGGCGAGGGCACCTACACGATCAACGGGGCGGGCCGGATCGTCTTCACCCCGCTGCCGACGTTCGTCGGCGAGGCCACGCCGGTCGACTACCGCGTCGCGGACACGAACGGCACGACGACCACGTCGACCTACACCCCGACCGTGACCGGGGTCGTCCCCGTCGCCCGGCCGGACACCACGTCGGGCCCGATCGACGAGCCGCAGTCGGTGGACCCGTTCGCCAACGACGACGCGGGTGACGCGGACACGCCGCTCGACCTCGACTCGCTGACCCTGCTCGACTCCGACGGCGACGCGGTCACCTCGGTGACCGTGCCCGGCGAGGGCACCTACACCGTCAGCGGGCGCCGGATCGTCTTCACGCCGGTGCGCGGCTTCACCGGCGAGGCCACGCCGGTCGGCTACCGGATCGCGGACGCGAACGGTACGACGGCCACGTCGACGTACACCCCGACCGTGCGGCCGGCCACCGAGCTGGTCGGCTCGGTCACCGAGACCGCGCCGGTGGGCAGCCCCGTCACCCTCGACCCGGTGTCCGACGTGCCGGGGCTGGTCCCGGGCAGCGTCCGCCTGCTCACGCCCGACGGGGACCGCGTGCTCGAGCTCGTGGTCCCGGGCGAGGGCACGTGGGTGGTCGACCCGGTCACCGGCAAGGTCACCTTCACCCCGGAGCCGGGCTTCACCGGCGACCCGACGCCCGTCCGCTACGTGGGCCAGAAGTCCGACGGCACCCCGGTGCGCGGACGGCTGGTCGTGCACTACACGCAGGCCCCGACGGGCGGCAGCGGGAACGGCAACGGCTCCGACGACGGCAGCGGGACGACCGGTGGCGGCATGACCGTCGAGGACGCGTCGAGCCTGGCCGACACCGGCGCCTCGCCGTGGCTGCTGCCCATGGGCGCCGCCGGTGCGGCGGCCGTGCTGGCGGGCCTCGTGTTGGTCCGGCGACGCCGGCTGGGCTGACGTCACCCGCACCACCGCCGGGCCGGCGGGCGCGGGTCTCCTAGGCTGGCCGCCATGGGAGACACGCGACCGCTGGTCTGGCTGCCGTTCGACCCGGCCGAGCTCGGCGAGCCGCCCGAGGGGCTGCGCTACGAGACCGTCCGGCCCTCGCCCGAGGAGGAGATGCCCGCCGGGGCCGACGAGGTCGAGTTCTACGTGCCGGCGTACAACCTCGGCAGCGGCCACGGACCGGTGCTCTCCCGGATGCCGCGGCTGCGGGTCGTGCAGACCCTGACCGCGGGCGTGGACCACATCCGCGACCAGATGCCCGAGGGCGTCCTGCTCTGCAACGGCAAGGGCATCCACAACGCCTCGACCGCCGAGCTCGCCGTCACGCTGATGCTGGCCTCGCTGCGCGGCATCCCCGGCTTCGTCGACGCCCAGCACGAGCAGCGCTGGACGCAGGGCTGGCGCACCGCCCTGGCCGACAGCACCGTCCTGATCGTCGGGTACGGCGACATCGGCCGCGACCTCGAGCGGCGGCTGCTGCCCTTCGAGGTCGACGTGCTGCGGGTGGCCCGCACCGCTCGTGACGGCGTGCACGGCTTCGAGGACCTGCCGGACCTGCTGCCGCGCGCCGACGTCGTGGTGCTGATCGTCCCCGGCACGTCGCAGACCCGCGGCATGGTGGACGCCGGCTTCCTGGGCCGGATGAGGCAGGGGGCGCTGCTGGTCAACG
This sequence comes from uncultured Actinomycetota bacterium, assembly GCA_963781745.1. Lineage (GTDB taxonomy): Bacteria > Actinomycetota > Actinomycetes > Propionibacteriales > Nocardioidaceae > Nocardioides_B. The sequence continues at coordinate 453,829 of CAWAHH010000005.1, forward strand.
TGGCCCGCGGGACCGTCGTCGACACCGACGCCCTGGTCGCTGCGCTGGAGGCGGGCACCGTGCACGCCGCCCTCGACGTCACCGACCCCGAGCCGCTGCCGCCCGGACACCCGCTCTGGAGCGCGCCGCACCTGCTGCTGACCCCGCACGTCGGCGGGAGCACCCCCGCGATGTGGCCGCGCGCCTACCGGCTGGTCCGCGAGCAGCTGGCCCGGTTCGCCGCGGGCGAGGACCTCGCGAACGTGATGACGGGGGAGTACTAGACCGCCCGATGACTTCCTGTCCCCGGTCGGGTCTACCTTTCGCGGAAGGGTCGGAAGCGATCGAGGAGGTGCGCGGTGGCGCAGACGGACAGCACACACATGATCGCCCTGGTCGGGACCCGCAAGGGTCTCTGGATCGGGCGCTCGGACGAGACCCGCGAGGACTGGACCTGGGAGGGGCCGGTCTTCGACATGCAGGAGGTCTACTCCGTCCTGCTCGACACCCGCGGCGGCTCGACCCGGCTGATGGCCGGGGTGTCGTCGAGCTGGGTGGGTCCCCAGGTCGCGTTCAGCGACGACCTGGGCGCGACCTGGACGTCCGGACCCGACGGCGGGATCCGCTTCCCGGAGGGCGCGGGCGCCTCCCTCGAGCGGGTCTGGCAGCTCCAGCCGGGTGTCGAGGACGGCGTGGTCTGGGCCGGCACCGAGCCGGGGGCGGTCTTCCGCTCCGAGGACCGCGGCGAGACGTTCTCGCTGGTCCGCGGCCTCTGGGAGCACCCGCACCGGGCCGAGTGGGGCGCCGGCTTCGGCGGCCAGGCCTTCCACACCCTGCTGCCGCACCCGACCGAGCCGGACTCGCTGCTGGCGGCGATCTCCACCGGCGGCGTCTACCGCACCACCGACGGCGGCGAGTCCTGGGAGCCGCGCAACCAGGGCATCAAGGCCGAGTTCTTCCCCGACGAGCGGCGCTACCCCGAGTTCGGCCAGTGCGTGCACAAGGTCGCCCGGCACCCCGACCGCCCCGAGCAGCTGTTCGCCCAGAACCACGGCGGGGTCTACCGCTCCGACGACGAGGGCGGCTCCTGGCAGTCGATCGCCGACGGCCTGCCGTCGGAGTTCGGCTTCCCGATCGTGGTCGACCCGCGCGACCCCGACACCGTCTCGGTGTTCCCGCTCGCCGGGGCCGGCGGCCGCTACCCGCCCGAGGGTCACGCCCGGGTCTGGCGCTCCCACGACGCGGGCTCGTCGTGGGAGGCCCTCGGCGAGGGCGGGCTCCCCGACGGCTTCTTCGTCGGGGTGATGCGCGACGCGATGTCGCTCGACGACCACGCGCAGCCGGGCTACTGGTTCGGTGGACGCAACGGCAGCGTCTGGGCGTCCTTCGACGACGGCGTGACCTGGCGGGAGCTCGCCCGCGACCTGCCGGACGTGATGGTCGTGCGGGCCGCCGTCGTCTGATGCCGTGCGCGCCGGCCCGGCCCTCCGTTGAGACGTGCCACGGTCCGGCGTACCCCGCGGCGTAGGCTCCGACCCATGCCTGACGCGCCCTCGACGCCCGACCTCAAGCCCCGCTCCCGCGACGTCACCGACGGCCTGGAGAAGACGGCCGCGCGCGGCATGCTCCGCGCGGTCGGCATGGGCGATGCCGACTGGGAGAAGCCGCAGATCGGCGTGGCCTCGTCCTGGAACGAGATCACCCCCTGCAACCTGTCGCTGGACCGCCTCGCCAAGGCCGTCAAGAACGGTGTGCACGCCGCCGGCGGCTACCCGCTCGAGTTCGGCACCATCTCGGTCTCCGACGGCATCTCGATGGGCCACGAGGGCATGCACTTCTCGCTCGTCTCGCGCGAGGTCATCGCCGACAGCGTCGAGACCGTGATGATGGCCGAGCGCCTCGACGGCTCGGTGCTGCTCGCCGGTTGCGACAAGTCCCTGCCCGGCATGCTCATGGCCGCGGCCCGGCTCGACCTCGCCTCGGTCTTCCTCTACGCCGGCTCGATCATGCCCGGGCAGGTCGACGGGCAGGACGTCACGATCATCGACGCCTTCGAGGCGGTCGGCGCCTGCCTGGCCGGCCGGATCACGCGCGAGGAGGTCGACCGCATCGAGCGGGCGATCTGCCCGGGGGAGGGCGCCTGCGGCGGCATGTACACCGCCAACACGATGGCCGCCGTCGGCGAGGCGCTCGGCATGTCGCTTCCCGGCTCGGCCGCGCCGCCCGCCGTCGACCGCCGCCGCGACGGGTTCGCGCACCGCTCCGGCGAGGCCGTCGTCGGCATGCTCCGCGCGGGCATCACCGCCCGGCAGATCCTCACCCTCGAGGCGTTCGAGAACGCCATCGCCGTGGTGATGGCGCTCGGCGGCTCCACCAACGCCGTGCTGCACCTGCTCGCGATCGCCCGCGAGGCCGAGGTCGACCTGACCCTCGACGACTTCACGCGCATCGGCGACCGGGTCCCGCACCTCGGCGACCTCAAGCCCTTCGGCCGCTACGTCATGAACGACGTCGACAAGATCGGCGGCATCCCCGTCGTGATGAAGGCGCTGCTCGACGCCGGCCTCCTGCACGGCGACTGCCTCACCGTCACCGGCCGCACGATGGCCGAGAACCTCGCCGACATCGCCCCGCCGGACGTCGACGGCAGCATCATCCGCGAGCTCGTCCCGCCCCATCCACGCCACCGGCGGCATCACCATCCTCAAGGGGTCGCTGGCCCCCGAGGGTGCGGTCGTGAAGTCGGCCGGCTTCGACGAGTCGGTCTTCGAGGGCACCGCCCGGGTCTTCGACGGCGAGCGCGCCGCGATGGACGCGCTCGAGGCCGGGCAGGTCGTCGCCGGCGACGTCGTGGTGATCCGCTACGAGGGCCCCAAGGGCGGTCCCGGCATGCGCGAGATGCTCGCCATCACCGGCGCCATCAAGGGCGCCGGCCTCGGCAAGGACGTGCTGCTGATGACCGACGGCCGCTTCTCCGGCGGCACGACCGGCCTGTGCGTGGGCCACGTCGCCCCCGAGGCCGTCGACGGCGGCCCGATCGCCTTCGTCCGCGACGGCGACCGGATCACCCTCGACGTGGCCAACAAGGCGCTCGACGTGCACGTCGACGCCGCCGAGCTCGCCTCCCGCCGCGACGGATGGACCCCCCTGACGCCGAAGTACACCAAGGGCGTCCTCGGCAAGTACGCCAAGGTCGTCCAGTCCGCCGCCCACGGCGCCGTCTGCGGCTGAGGCCCGGGCGCCACGCCATACCCCCTCGCCCGTCCCACCTGTCCCACCCGTCAGACGATCACCAGGGTCCCCTGGTAATCGTGCACCTCCCCAGGCAGGCAAGCCCGGGGAGGCGCATGTTCACCAGGGGACCCTGGTAATCGTGTGACGCGCCCCCGGCCCTACGACCCAGCGGCAGCGCGGCGCAGCGCGTCCACCGTCCGCGCGACGTCGTCCTCGGTCGTGCCGGCGTTGCTCACCGAGATGCGCAGCACGGCCCGGTCGTGCCACCGCGAGCCACTCGTCCAGGCGGTGCCGTCGGCCAGCATCGCGTCGACCACCCGGCGGGTCCCGGCGTCGTCGCCGAAGGTCGCGCACACCTGGGTGAACACGACGTCGTTGACCACGCTCGCGCCCTCGATGCCGCCGATCGCCTCGGCGAACGCGGCCGCGTGCCGGGCCATCCGGTCGACCATCGCGGCGACGCCGGACCTCCCGATCGCCCGCAGCACGGCCCACACCGGCACACCACGGGCGCGCCGGGACAGCTCGGGCACCCGGTCGAACGGGTCGTCCGCGCCCTGGATGAGGTAGTCGCCCTGCACGGTCATCGCGGCCGTCAGCGCGCTCCCGTCCCGCACCGCGACCACCCCGCAGTCGTAGGGCACGTTGAGCGTCTTGTGCGCGTCGGTCGCCCACGAGTCGGCGAGCCCGACGCCCGCCGTCAGGTGCGCGTACGACGGCGAGGCCGCCGCCCACAGGCCGAAGGCGCCGTCGACGTGCACCCAGGCGTCGTGCTCGTGGGCCAGCGGGACGAGCTCGTCGAACGGGTCGCAGGCTCCGGAGTGCAGGTTGCCCGCCTGCAGCGCGAGCAGCGTGGGCCGACCCGCCCCGGCCGCCAGCGCCGCGGCCAGGGCCTCGGGCAGCACCCGCCCCTGCTCGTCGACGTCGAGCAGCTCGGGCTCCGGCAGGCCGGTGTAGCGAAGCGCGAGGTCCACCGAGTCGTGCCGCTCCCGCCCAGCGAGCACCCGGATCGCCGGGCCGCCGGCCAGCCCCCGCGCGTGACCGGCCACCCTTCCCGCCGGAGCAGCTCGTCGCGCCCGGCGAGCAGGCCGGTGAAGTTCGCGGTGGTGGCGCTGGTGGTGAAGCCGACGCCGCTCGACGCCGGCAGCCCGAGCAGGTCGAGCACCCACGCGGCGGCCACCTCCTCGGCCGCCGCCACGCCCGGCGTGACCGCCCGCAGCACCGTGTTCTGGTCCCAGGCGGCGACCAGCCAGTCGGCCGCCAGCGCCGCCGGGTGGCTGCCACCGATCACGAAACCGAAGAAGCGCCCCGACGGCATCGCCACGAGGCCGGGCTCGACGGCGCCGGCCAGCAGGTCGACCACGTCGGCGGCCGCGGACGGGCCCTCCGGCAGCACCCGGCCGAGCGCGTCGGCCACCTCGTCGGCGCCGGCCCGCGCCGGCACCGGACGGTCGGAGAGGCTGTCGAGCCAGCCGGTGGCGTGCGCATGGGCGTGGTCGAGCGCGGCAGCGCGGTCGGAGCGGTCCGATGGGTCATCGTGGTCCATGGGCCCCATGATGCTCGGATCCCGGCCCCCGGGGCGTCCTAGGCTGGGCGCATGAGCACGGTCCACGAGGCGATCGACGGGCGCCTGCGCGCGTTCATCGAGGCCCAGCACGTCTTCTTCGTCGCCACCGCCCCGCTCGCGGGCGGGCACGTCAACGTCTCGCCCAAGGGCATCGGCGGCACCTTCCTGGTCCTCGACGAGCGCACCGTCGCCTACCTCGACATCACCGCGAGCGGTGCCGAGACCATCGCGCACCTGCGCGAGAACGGCCGCATCACGCTGATGTTCTGCTCCTTCGACCGCTCGCCCGACGTCGTACGCCTGCACGGCACCGGCCGCGTCGTCACCGTCTACGACGACGACTTCGACGCCTGGGCCGCCCGCTTCGGCGAGACCCGCGGGGCGCGCGCCGTGGTGGTCGTCGACGTCGAGCGGGTCTCCGACTCGTGCGGCTACGGCGTGCCGCTGATGGAGTACGCCGGCGAGCGGCACCTGCTCCCCGAGCACATGGAGCGCAAGGGCGCCGACGGCCTCGTCGACTACCGCCGCCTCAAGAACCGCACCAGCATCGACGGGCTGCCGGCCTTCGACCACGACCCCCTCCCGTGACCGACCAGCCCGTGGGGCCGCCGGTCCCGGACTGGACGGCGCGCCCCGACCCGGCCGTCGCCCGCCTCGAGGGCCGCTGGGTGCGCCTCGAGCGGCTCGGCCCCGCCCACGCCGCCGCCTTCCACGAGGAGGCCTGCGGCCCGGAGCACGCCGCGCTGTGGACGTACCTGTTCGACGAGCCGCCGCTCACCCGCGCCGACACCGAGGCGTACGTCGCCGGGCGGGCTGCCCGCGCGGGGCTGTCCACGCTCGCCGTCGTCCCCACCACCGGTCGCGCCGCGGGCCGCACCGCCGGCCTCGCGAGCTGGTTGCGCCTCGACGCCGCCAACGGCTCGGTGGAGGTCGGCGGGATCGTGCTCGGCCCCGCGCTGCAGCGGACCACCGCGGCCACCGAGGCGATGTGGCTGATGGCCCGGCACGTCTTCGCCCTCGGGTACCGCCGCTACGAGTGGAAGTGCGACGCCCTCAACGCCCCCTCGCGTGCCGCCGCGACCCGCCTCGGGTTCCGCTACGAGGGCACGTTCCGCCAGGCGGTCGTGTGCAAGGGCCGCAGCCGTGACACCGCGTGGTTCGCCATGACCGACGGCGACTGGGCGCTCCTCGCGCCGGCGTACGACGCCTGGCTGGACCCCGGCTGCTTCGCCGACCCGGAGCGCGGGCTGGGCCAGCGCCGGTCGCTGTCCGGACCTCACCGCCGAGGCCCTCGCAGGCGCGCTCTGACACGATGTGGGACCGCGTTCTCACGGGTCGAGACGACTGTCACACTTGCTTGACGGGGGTGAAGGGCACCGGGGACGGTGGGCCATGCGTTTCGAGATTGTCGTACGTCATGGGCGCGTCTGCTGAGGTCTCCCGCCTCCACGCACACGCGTCGCCCCTCGCCTGCCCATCGGGCCGAGGGGCTTTTTGTTGGGCAGTGCGGGCACGATCGGGTAGGACGGACGGGTCGGACGGCATGGGGTCGGGACGGGCAGCACGGCGAGCGGGAGCAGAGGAAGGCCATCATGAGCGGAAGCCGGGCCAGTCGATGAGCGGCGCGCAGAGCCTGATCAGGTCGCTGGAGTGCGCGGGGGCGGACGAACGTCTTCGGCATCCCGGGCGGCGCGATCCTCCCGGCGTACGACCCGCTCTTCGACTCCGTCAAGCTCCGGCACATCCTGGTGCGCCACGAGCAGGGCGCCGGCCACGCCGCCGCAGGGCTACGCCACCGCCACCGGCCGGGTCGGCGTGTGCATGGCGACCAGCGGCCCGGGCGCCACCAACCTGGTCACCCCCATCGCCGACGCCTACATGGACTCGGTGCCGATGGTCGCGGTGACCGGCCAGGTGGCCAGCTCCGCGATCGGCACGGACGCCTTCCAGGAGGCCGACATCCGCGGCATCACGATGCCGATCACCAAGCACAACTTCCTGGTCACCGACCCCGCCGAGATCCCGCGCACGGTCGCGGAGGCGTTCTACATCGCCTCCACCGGCCGGCCCGGCCCGGTGCTCGTCGACGTCGCCAAGGACGCGATGCAGGCGCGCACCACCTTCACCTGGCCGACCGAGCTCGTGCCTGCCGGGCTACCGCCCGGTGACCCGGCCGCACGCCAAGCAGGTCCGCGAGGCCGCCCGGCTGATCCTCGAGGCGCGGCGGCCGGTGCTGTACGTCGGCGGCGGCGTCATCCGCGCCGGCGCCTCGCGCCGAGCTGCGGGCCCTGGCCGAGCTGACCGGCATGCCCGTCGTCACCACCCTGATGGCGCGCGGGGCCTTCCCCGACAGCCACGCGCAGCACCTCGGCATGCCCGGCATGCACGGCACCGTGGCCGCGGTCGCGGCCCTGCAGCGCAGCGACCTCATCATCAGCCTCGGCGCCCGCTTCGACGACCGGGTGACCGGCAACCTCGACTCGTTCGCGCCGCACGCGAAGGTCATCCACGCCGACATCGACCCGGCCGAGATCGGCAAGAACCGGCACGCCGACGTGCCGATCGTCGGCGACTGCCCGCGAGGTCATCGCCGACCTGGTGGTCGCCCTGCTGCGCCGAGTCCGACGCCGGCCACCAGGGCGACTACGAGGCCTGGGTGGAGTTCCTGGCCGGCGTGAAGAAGAAGTACCCGCTCGGCTACGACGACCCCGACGGACGGGTCGCTCTCCCCGCAGTACGTCATCGAGCGGCTCGGCCAGATCGCCGGGCCCGACGCGATCTACTGTCTCCGGCGTCGGCCAGCACCAGATGTGGGCCGCGCACTTCGTCGGCTACGAGAACCCCCGCACCTGGATCAACTCCGGCGGCCTCGGCACGATGGGCTTCTCGGTGCCGGCCGCGATGGGCGCCAAGGTCGGCCGCCCCGACGCGACCGTCTGGTCCATCGACGGCGACGGCTGCTTCCAGATGACCAACCAGGAGCTCGCCACCTGCGCGATCGAGGGCATCCCGATCAAGGTCGCGATCATCAACAACGAGTCGCTCGGCATGGTCCGGCAGTGGCAGACGCTGTTCTACAACCAGCGCTACTGCAACACCGACCTCCAGTCCAAGCGGGTCCCCGACTTCGTCAAGCTCGCCGACGCCTACGGCTGCGTCGGGCTGTCCTGCGACGCGGCCGAGCGACGTGGACGCCACCATCACCAAGGCCATGGAGATCGACGACGTGCCGGTGGTCGTGGACTTCCGGGTGCACCGCGACGCGATGGTGTGGCCGATGGTCGCCGCCGGCACCAGCAACGACGACATCAAGTTCGCCCGCGACATGGCCCCCGAGTTCGAGGACGACGACCTGGAAGGCGGGCAGCACTGACGTGAGCCGGCACACCCTGTCGGTCCTGGTGGAGAACAAGCCCGGCGTGCTGGCCCGCATCGCCGGCCTGTTCAGCCGGCGCGGCTTCAACATCGACTCCCTGGCGGTCGGCCCGACCGAGCACCCGGAGGTCTCCCGGATGACCATCGTGGTCAACGTCGAGGAGTCGCCGCTCGAGCAGGTCACCAAGCAGCTCAACAAGCTCGTCGAGGTGATCAAGATCGTCGAGCTCGACGGCCCCGCCTCGGTCTCCCGCGAGCTGCTGCTGGTCAAGGTGCGCGCCGACGCCGGCTCGCGCGGCCAGGTGCTCGAGATCGTCCAGCTCTTCAAGGCGAAGGTCGTCGACGTCGCCACCGACGCGATCACCGTGCAGGTCGTCGGCAACGCCGACAAGCTCGAGGACTTCCTGCGGATCGTCGAGCCCTTCGGGGTCCGCGAGCTCGTCCAGTCCGGTGTCGTCGCGATCGGTCGCGGCGGCCGGTCGATCTCCGAGCGCTCCCTGCGGCCCGTCCCCGTGCCGGCCCCGCCCGCGGCCGGCTGACCCGGCCCGCCGACGGTCCCGTCCGCCCCGACCCACCCGAGTCCCCACCCGAGCCTGACCGCTCGACCAACTGTTGAAGGAGAGCCCACCGTGGCTGAGATGTTCTACGACGACGACGCCGACCTGTCCGTGATCCAGGGCCGCAACGTCGCGGTGCTGGGCTACGGCAGCCAGGGACACGCGCACGCGCTGTCCCTGCGCGACTCCGGCGTCGACGTGCGCGTCGGACTGCCCGAGGGCTCCAAGAGCCGCGCCAAGGCCGAGGCCGAGGGCCTGCGCGTGCTGACGCCGTCCGAGGCCTGCGAGGAGGCCGACCTGATCGTGATCCTCGCGCCCGACCACGTCCAGCGGAAGCTCTACGCCGAGTCCGTCGAGCCGAACCTCGTCGACGGCGACGCCCTCTTCTTCGGCCACGGCTTCAACATCCGCTTCGGCTACATCAAGCCGCCGGCCGGCGTCGACGTCGCGATGGTGGCCCCCAAGGGGCCGGGCCACCTGGTCCGCCGCGAGTTCTCCGCCGGTCGCGGGGTGCCGGTGCTGGTCGCCGTCGAGAACGACGCCACCGGCAAGGCCTGGGAGCTCGCGCTCGCCTACGCCAAGGGCATCGGCGGCCTGCGCGCGGGCGGCATCAAGACGACCTTCACCGAGGAGACCGAGACCGACCTCTTCGGCGAGCAGGCCGTCCTGTGCGGCGGCATGTCCGAGCTGGTGATGAAGGGGTTCGAGGTGCTGACCGAGGCCGGCTACCAGCCCGAGGTCGCCTACTTCGAGTGCCTGCACGAGCTCAAGCTGATCGTCGACCTGATGTACGAGGGCGGCATCGCCAAGCAGCGCTGGTCGGTCTCCGACACCGCCGAGTACGGCGACTACGTCTCCGGGCCGCGGATCGTCGACGACTCGGTCAAGACGCGGATGCAGGAGGTCCTGGCCGACATCACCAGCGGGAAGTTCGCGCAGCGCTTCATCGACGACCAGGACGCCGGCGCCCCCGAGTTCAAGGAGCTGCGGGCGAAGGGCGAGAAGCACCCGATCGAGGCCACGGGCCGCGACCTGCGCAAGCTGATGGCCTGGGTCAAGACCGACGACTCCGACTACGTCGAGGGCACCGCCACCCGCTGAGGGCATCCCACTCGCACGAACGGGTATCTCCTCGGCGCCGGGACCGTCCCGGCGTCGAGGAGGACACCTGCATGTCAGACCTGACCGGCCGCACCGTCGCCGTCATCGCCACCGACTTCTTCGAGGAGTCCGAGCTCGTCACCCCGCGTGACGCCCTGCGCGAGGCCGGCGCCGAGGTGCGCGTCTACTCCAGCGGCACCGACCCCATCCAGGCCGTCGAGGGCGACACCGAGAAGACCGGGAAGGTCGAGGTGGACGGCACCTTCGCCGACCTCGACGTCGCGACCGTCGACGCGGTCGTGGTCCCCGGCGGGACGATCAACGCCGACACGATCCGCACCGACGAGACCGCCCGCGCGATCGTCCGGGCCGCCGACGCGGCCGGCAAGCCGCTGGCCGTGATCTGCCACGGTCCGTGGCTCCTGGTCTCGGCCGGGCTGGCGAAGGGCCGCCGTCTCACGAGCTACGCCAGCCTCGCCGACGACGTCCGCAACGCCGGTGGCGAGTGGGTGGACGAGGAGGTCGTCGTGGACGGCAACCTGATCACCAGCCGCGACCCCGACGACCTCCCCGCCTTCGTCAAGGCGCTCGAGGACGCCCTCGCCTGACTCCGGCGTACGACGCGTCGACGTGAGCCGGCCGCCGGTGCGCGGCGGCCGGCTCACTGCTACTTCACCTCGGAGCGCAGCACCAGCCACACGCCGACGGCCGTCGGGACGACCAGCCAGACCAGCGACGTGACGCCGAGCTGGGCCCACTGCTCGCTGCTCAGGGCGCCGTTGAACAGCGCGCTCTGGGCGTAGTTCGCGTCCACCCAGGGCTGCAGGTCGCGGAACCAGTCCTGCGAGGTGGCCAGCAGCATGGAGAGCGTCGGCAGCAGGAACGAGTAGACGAAGTACGCCACGATCGCGCCGGCCGAGTTGCGGACCAGCACGCCGAGCATGAAGCCGACGAGCAGGCCGAGGACGTTGCCGAGCACGATCAGCGACAGGTCGGTGACCGAGGCGTCCCAGACGGGGTCGGTGCCGGCGATCGCCGTACCCACGATCGTGCCGACGGCGCCGATCGCCATCGCGAGGAACATCGACACCACGCCGACGACCACGGCCACGGCGGCCTTGGCCGCGATCACCCGGCTGCGGCTCGGCACGAGCGTGAAGGTGGTCAGGCCGCTGCGCTGGCTCCACTCGCTGGTCACCGACAGGATCGCCACCATCGGCAGGATCACCGCCATCGGGAAGCCGATCGCGGCGGCGAACGTGCTGTAGGTCAGCTCGGAGTCCGGAGCGAAGAGGATCACGGCGGCGGTGGCGAGCAGGGCAGTGATCGCGATGCTGGCCATGAGCCAGAACCCCGACCGGGTGTCGAACATCTTGCGCAGCTCGATGCCGAGCACGGCCGGGCGCTGGGCGGTCGCGACGGTGGTCGGGCGCTCGAGGGTGAGGGCGGTCATGCCACTGCTCCTTCTCGTTGGGTGGCGGCGGTGAGCTCGAGGAAGATCTCCTCCAGGCCGGCGCCGTCGGCGGCGCGCAGCTCGAGGACGGGGACCCCCGCCGCGAAGGCGAGGGTGCCGACCCGGTCGGGGTCGGCGTCGGCGTGCAGGGCCCCGCGCCCGGCGGGCGAGGACGCGATCCCGGCCGCGGTGAGGGCGGCCGCGAGGGTCTGGGGGGCGGGGGAGCGCACGAGGGTCCCGGCCGTGGAGAGCAGCTCGGCCTTGGTGCCCTGGGCGACCACCCGGCCGTTCCCGATCACGACGAGGTCGTCGGCGATCGCCTCGATCTCGTGCAGCAGGTGGGAGGACAGCAGGACGGTCCCGCCGCGGTCGGCGTACCCCCGCAGCAGGTCACGCATCCAGCGGATGCCCGCCGGGTCGAGGCCGTTGGCGGGCTCGTCGAGGATCAGCACCTCGGGGTCGCCGATGAGGGCGGTGGCGATGCCGAGCCGCTGCCGCATGCCGAGCGAGTAGTGCCGCACCCGCCGGTCGGCCTCGGTGGGGGTGAGGCTGACCAGGTCGAGCATCTCCTCGACCCGCGAGCCGGGCAGGCGCATGGTGCGCTGGGCGATCCGGAGGATCTCGCGGCCGGTGCGGCCGGCGTGCTGCGCCGAGGCGTCGAGCAGCACGCCGACCTCGAGGCCGGGGTTGGTCAGGTCGGCGAAGTGCCGACCCGAGACGGTGGTGGTGCCGGACGTGGCAGGGGTCAGACCGACCAGGATGCGCATGGTGGTCGACTTGCCGGCGCCGTTCGGTCCGAGGAAGCCGGTGACCCGGCCCGACCGAGCGGTGAAGGTGACGTCGTCGACGGCGGTGAAGGTGCCGTACCTCTTGGTGAGTGCTTCGACCTTGATCATGGGCCTCACCCTCGCCCGCCGGGCCGCGCCGCCGCATCGGGGAAGCCACCCTGCCACCCCGGGGCCCGCCCCCTCCCGACCCCGGCCCGGCCCCGGCGCACGGCGTGGGCGTCCCGGGGTCGACCCTCAGGGTCGGGTCGCTCCGGGGCGGGAACAAACCGGGTGCGCTGCCGGGTTAGCCAGGCATGCAGATCGAGATCTGGTCCGACGTCGTGTGCCCGTGGTGCTACATCGGCAAGCGCCGCCTCGAGCGCGCGCTCGCGGACTTCCCGCACGCCGACGACGTCGAGGTCGTCTACCGCTCCTTCGAGCTCGACCCGTCCGCCCCCGAGGTCGGGCACCAGAGCATCGAGCAGGCCCTCGAGCAGAAGTACGGCGGCGGGCCCGGTGCCGGCGCGCAGATGATGGCGCGGGTCGCCGGCGTGGCTGCCGAGGAGGGGCTGGCCTTCGACTACGCGCACGCCACGCACGTGCGCACGGTCGACGCGCACCGACTGCTGCACCTCGCCCTCGACGAGGGCGGCCCGACCCAGCAGCGCCGGCTCAAGGAGGCCCTCCTCGCGGCGTACTTCACCCGCGGCGAGTCGATGGGCGACCACGCCGTCCTGGCCGCGGCCGCGCGCGAGGCGGGCCTCGACGAGGCGCGGGTGCGCGAGGTCCTCTCCTCCCGGGAGTACGTCGACCGGGTGCAGGCCGACATCGCGCAGGCGCGGGCCTACGGGGCCGGCGGCGTGCCGTTCTTCGTGGTCGACCGTGCCTACGGCGTCTCCGGCGCCCAGCCGGTCGAGGTGTTCGCGCAGGTGCTCGACCAGGCCTGGACCGCGTCGCACCCGGTGCTGGAGATGGTCGACGGGAAGGGCCCCGCGGCCGAGGCCTGCGGACCCGACGGCTGCGCGATCTGAGCCGCCGGGCGCCGGACGACGTACCGTCGTCAGCGTGCGACGCGACGCGCTGGGCTGGCTGGTCCTCGGGGTGCTCGTCGCCGTCGCCGTGCTGACCGCGGGCTGGGGCAGCGACGCGCCGGCGCGACCGGCCGACGGCCCGTCCACGCCGTCGGTCTCCCCGACCCGCGAGCCCGTCCCGGACGCGCACGCCGCCGACGAGGCGGTCGCCACGGTGCTGCTGCGCGCGGCGGACCTGCCGGGCGGGTTCGACGCGCTGCCCGCCCGCACGGGCGGTGGCCCGGGTCCCGACGGTGCCCTGGCGGACCCGGCGCACCTCGACCTGTGCGGCACCCCGTTCGCCGCGGACGAGTTCCTGGTGGCGCGCCGGGTCACCCGCTGGGTCGCGAGCGGGGTCACCCTCACCCACCAGGTGCTCGCCTACGGCCCGCGCCGGGCGGTGGAGGCGATGCACCAGACCCGGGTCGCGGCGGTCGTCTGCCCGCGGGGACCCGCGCCCCACCGGCTGGGCGGCGTGCTCTCGCTGACCCGCCGCTACACCGTGGTGCCGCGCGAGGCGGCCTGGCAGCGCGACGCCGTCGCGGTCGTCAGCACGGTCTCCGACGCCGCGGGCCACACGCACCGCGCGGAGACCGTCTTCCAGCGTCGCGGCGACGTCGTCGGCGAGCTCACGGTCGACCCCCTGGGGCCCGGCACGGCCGACCTGCTGCGCCGTACGGCAGCGACCCTGGGCGCCCGGATGACGGCCTACCTTCCCCGCGAGCCCGCCTCCTGAGACGCTCCCACCGGTTCGGGTAGGGTCGGTCGCGGGCACAGCGTCGTGCACGGCCTCCCCGTCGGTGACACCGGACGGGGGCGGGCCACCACAGCCGACATCGACCTCTCGAGGACCTCACACGTGAGCAAGCCCGTCGTACTCATCGCCGAAGAGCTCAGCCCCGCCACCGTCGAGGCGCTCGGACCCGACTTCGAGATCCGGCAGTGCAACGGCGCCGACCGCGCCGAGCTGCTGGCCGCGCTGGGCGGCGTCGACGCCCTGCTGGTCCGCAGCGCCACGAAGGTCGACGGCGAGGCGCTCGCGGCGGCCGGCCGGCTGAAGGTCGTGGCCCGGGCAGGCGTCGGCCTCGACAACGTCGACGTCAAGGCCGCCACCCAGAGCGGCGTGATGGTCGTGAACGCGCCGACCTCCAACATCGTCTCGGCCGCGGAGCTCGCCGTCGCGCTGATGCTCGCGGCCGCCCGGCACGTCGCGCCCGCCAACGCCGCGCTCAAGAACGGCGAGTGGAAGCGCAGTCGCTACACCGGCATCGAGCTCTACGAGAAGACGGTCGGCATCGTCGGGCTCGGCCGCATCGGCGTGCTCGTCGCCCAGCGGCTGAGCGCGTTCGGCATGAAGGTCATCGCCTACGACCCCTACGTGCAGGCCGGCCGCGCCGCGCAGATGGGCGTGCGGCTGGTCAGCCTCGACGAGCTCCTCGAGCAGTCCGACTTCATGTCCGTGCACCTCCCCAAGACCCCCGAGACCGTCGGGCTCATCGGCGAGGAGCAGCTCGCCCGGGTGCGCTCGCACCTCGTGCTGGTCAACGCCGCCCGCGGTGGCATCGTCGACGAGCACGCGCTGTACGTCGCGCTGAAGGAGGGTCGCGTCGCGGCCGCCGGGCTCGACGTGTTCGCCAGCGAGCCGTGCACCGACAGCCCGCTCTTCGAGCTCGAGAACGTCGTCGCCACGCCGCACCTCGGCGCGTCCACCGACGAGGCGCAGGAGAAGGCCGGCATCGCCGTCGCGAAGTCGGTGCGCCTCGCGCTGTCCGGCGAGCTCGTCCCCGACGCGGTCAACGTCCAGGGCGGCGTGATCGCCGAGGACGTCCGCCCCGGCCTGCCGCTGACCGAGAAGCTCGGCCGGATCTTCACCGCGCTCGCCGGGGAGGTCGCCCAGCAGCTCGACGTCGAGGTGCGCGGCGAGATCACCCAGTACGACGTCAAGGTGCTCGAGCTCGCCGCGCTCAAGGGCGTGTTCTCCGACGTGGTCGAGGACCAGGTGTCCTACGTCAACGCCCCCCTCCTCGCGGCCGAGCGCGGCCTCGCCGTACGCCTGGTCACCGAGGGCGAGAGCCCGGACCACCGCAACCTGATCACCCTGCGCGGCACGCTCGCCGACGGGTCGCAGGTGTCGGTGTCGGGCACCCTGGTCGGGATCTCCCAGCGCGAGCGGCTCGTCGAGGTGGACGGCTACGACGTCGACATCGAGCCGACCGAGCACCTCGCGTTCCTGCGCTACGTCGACCGGCCCGGCATGGTCGGCACCGTCGGCGGCATCCTCGGCCGCGCCCAGGTCAACATCGGCGGCATGCAGGTGGCCCGCGAGGGCAAGGGCGGCCACGCGCTGGTCGCGCTCTCGGTGGACACCGCGATCACCCCGGAGGTCCTCGAGGAGATCTCGCAGGCGATCGACGCGGTCTCGGTGCGCGCGGTCGACCTGACCGAGTAGGTCCGGCCGGGAGGCTCAGGACCCGCGCTGCTCCAGGCGGTCCGCGTTGGCGTGGATCGCGTCGCGGACGGAGGACGACAGCCCCGGGGCGTCCAGCGACTCGTCGTACGTCGCGGTGTAGCGCGGGTCGGAGACGTAGAGGTCGCCGAGCCCGCGATGGGCCGGCGGGGGACAGTCGTAGAAGCGCGCGTCGATGTGGCGGCGGTGCTGCTCGGCGGCGGCCATCGCCTCCGGGGAGGACGCCGGGAGCCCCGACCTGAACGCGGCCAGGAACGTCTCGTGGACCGCGTCGGCCTCCGCCTTGACCTCCTCCCAGTCGGCCTTGGTGAAGCTCGCGGTGCGCCGCGCGGACTCGCGCCAGGCGTCGGTGTCGCCCCAGCGCTGCTCGGCCTCGGCGTGGGCGTCGTCGAAGCCCTCCCCGAACAGCTCGCGCATGTCGGCGTCGGTGACGGGTCGGTCGTTCATCTCGTTCTCCAGTGCTGTGTCGATGGCTCGGACGAGGCCGCCCAGCTCGTCGAGCCGGGTGAGGACGGCCTCGCGCTGCCGGCGGAGGTGGGTCACGACGTCGCAGCCGTCGGCGAGCAGGGCGGCGATCTCGTCGAGGGAGAACCCCAGCCCCCGGTAGACCACCACCTGCCGCAGCCGGGCGAGGTCGCCCGCGGTGTAGAGGCGGTAGCCGGCACCGCTGCGGGCGCTGGGCACGACGAGCCCGAGGGCGTCGTAGTGGTGGAGCGTGCGCACGGTCACCCCGACCGCGTCGGCGACCTCGCCGACCGTCCGGACCGGTCCGTCCGTCTGCGCCACCCCTCGACCTCCCGCTGCCCGCGTTCGGCACCAGCGTGCAGGCCGACGTCGCGGTAGGGTCAAGCCCCGGCGGCTACCTCTTGGTGGCGATCAGCACCGAGGCGTCGGGGGCCACCATCACCTCGGCGGTCGTGAACCGCTCGTCGGTCAGCCACTGCTCGCGCAGCACGTCGACGCGGCCCTCGAAGACCGGCGGCCAGGACGAGCACGGCGTGAAGTCGTCGAGGACCACCACGCCGCCGGGCTCGACGAGGTCGATGATCGTGTCGGCACCGCTGTCCTTGGGCTCGCGGGCGTCGAGGAACAGCAGCGAGAAGGGGCCCTTGTCGCGCAGCGTCGACCAGTCCGCGGCGAGCACCTCGACCCGGTCGTCGTCGGTGAAGATGGCCGCGGCGGCCTTGGCGAGCCGGGGGTCGAGCTCGGCGGTGAGGATCCGGCTGCCGTCGCGGATCCCGCTGCGCAGCCATGCCGTGCCGACCCCGCAGCCGGTGCCGAACTCCGCGAGCGTGCCGGCCCTCGTCGCGGCCAGCGACGCCAGGAGACGGCCGGTCTCGTTGCGGCAGAACGATACGTAGCCCGCCCGTCGGGACACGTCGAAGGCCCGGCGTACGACGTCGGGGAGGTCCGGGGGCGCGCTCATGGGGGCGAGTGTGCCAAACCTCCCGGCCCGATCCGCGGAGCGAGACTCCGTCTCAGATGGCGGAATCCTTCGTGAAAGCGCGGGCGCACCGCGGAACCCGTCGTCTATGGTGGCCAGACCATGCGGACGTTCTTCGTACTTATCGAGCGCCGCGGCGAGGCCTCTCAGTAAGGCCACCTCGCCGCGGTGGTCGGCAGTGCGTGCACTGCTCCCGGTCTTACGAAGATCCTCCGCAGCGAGTGAAGCACCGCACCTGGTCCCCTTCCGAGCTCCGTCCCGTGCATCGCGCAACCCGCGTCCGGGCCGTGACCTCCATCGCTGGCCGCGGAGCCGACGTGTTCCGGCCGCACCGCACACCCCGCATCGCGCCGCTCGCGTCCCCGACCAGCACAGACCGACACGAGCCTTCGATGGAGATGCTTCCGATGTACGACATGTACCCCGAGTGGGGACCGAGCCGGCACCGCGACGAGCAGGGCAGCAGCCAGGGCTACGGCCCGGGCGACGGCTCCGCGCTGGCGGGCGTCCAGGTGGGACTCGACCTGCGAGACAACGGCGGGCAGCGCCCCGACGACAACTAGAGTCCGCCGGGTGAGCCAGACCGACACCACCCCGACCGCGCCCACCCATCGCCTCGCCGTCATCGGCGGCGACGGCATCGGGCCCGAGGTCACCGCCGAGGCCGTCAAGGTCCTCGAGGCGGCCGCGGGACGAGCGGGGGTGAGGTTCGAGCCGACCGCCTACGACCTGGGCGCCGAGCGGTACCTCGCCACCGGGGAGGTGCTGCCCGACAGCGTGCTCGCCGAGATCCGGCAGCACGACGCGATCCTGCTCGGGGCGGTCGGCGGGCGGCCCGGCGACCCGAACCTGCCGCCGGGCATCCTCGAGCGCGGGCTCCTCCTGCGGCTGCGCTTCGAGCTCGACCACTACGTCAACCTGCGTCCGTCGCGGATCTACCCCGGCGCCGTCTCGCCGCTGCGCCCCGAGGTGACAGGGCCCGGCGACGTGGACTTCGTCGTGGTCCGCGAGGGCACCGAGGGTCCGTACGTCGGCAACGGTGGCGCGCTGCGCGTGGGCACCCCGCACGAGATCGCCACTGAGGTCAGCATCAACACGGCGTACGGCGTCGAGCGGGTCGTGCGCGACGCCTTCGCGCGGGCGCAGCGCCGGCCGCGGCGCCGGCTCACCCTGGTCCACAAGACCAACGTGCTGGTGCACGCCGGGGCCGTGTGGTCGCGGCTGGTGGCCGCGGTGGGCGCGGAGTTCCCCGACGTCAGCGTGGACTACCTTCACGTGGACGCCGCGACGATCTTCCTGGCCACCGACCCGGCACGCTTCGACGTCGTCGTGACCGACAACCTGTTCGGCGACATCCTCACCGACCTGGCCGCCGCCGTCACCGGGGGCATCGGCCTGGCCGCGAGCGGCAACGTCAACCCCGACCGCACCGCGCCCAGCATGTTCGAGCCCGTGCACGGCTCGGCGCCCGACATCGCCGGCCAGCAGATGGCCGACCCCACCGCGGCGATCCTGTCCGCGGCGCTGCTCCTGGACCACCTCGGACTCGAGGACGCCGCCCGCGCGGTCGAGACGGCCGTCGTGGCCGACCTCGCCGCCCGGACACCGGGCAGCACCCGTCGTACCTCCGAGATCGGCGACGCCGTGGCTGCGCGGGTCGCCGGCTGACCCCCTGGGCCGTTTACCAGGTGATGCAGGAAAACGGCCGCTCCCCATGGAGAACTCACCACGGGAAGCGGCAGAAAACCTGCATCACCTGGTAAACAGCCACCCCTACGCCCGCCCTGAGAGGTCGGATACCGTGCAGAACATGGACAGCGCCCTCCCGATCACCGTCACCCCCACGACCTCCCCGGTGTCGCCGGAGCGGTTGACGGAGATCCTCGCCGCGCCCGGGTTCGGGCAGTACTTCACCGACCACATGTACGTCGTGGAGTGGACCCCGGCCGCCGGATGGCACGACGCGCGCGTGACGCCGTACGCCCCGCTCTCGCTCGACCCGGCCACCGCCGTCCTGCACTACGCGCAGGAGATCTTCGAGGGCATGAAGGCCTACCGCCACGAGGACGGCTCGATCTGGACGTTCCGCCCCGAGGAGAACGCCGCCCGGATGCTGCGCTCGTCGAAGCGGCTCGCCCTGCCCGAGCTGCCGGTCGAGGACTTCGTCGCGGCCGTCGACGCGCTGGTGCGCGCCGACGAGCGCTGGGTGCCGGAGCCGGCGGGGGAGAAGAGCCTCTACGTGCGGCCGTTCATGTTCGCCTCCGAGGTCTTCCTCGGCGTGCGGCCCAGCCAGCACGTCACCTTCATGGTCATCGCGTCGCCCGCGGGCGCGTACTTCGCCAAGGGCGTCAAGCCGGTCTCGATCTGGCTGAGCGAGGAGTACACCCGTGCCGGCCGCGGAGGCATGGGCGCCGCCAAGACCGGCGGCAACTACGCCAGCTCGCTGGTCGCGCAGCAGGAGGCCATCGAGCAGGGCTGCGACCAGGTCGCCTTCCTCGACGCGGGTGAGGGACGGTACGTCGAGGAGCTCGGCGGCATGAACCTCTACTTCGTGCACGACGACGGCACCATCGTCACCCCCGAGCTGTCCGGCACGATCCTCGAGGGCATCACCCGGTCGTCGATCGTGGAGCTGTGCGGCAAGCTCGGCCACGCCGTCGAGGAGCGGCGCTTCAGCGTCGACGAGTGGCGCGACGGCGTCGCCTCCGGCCGCATCACCGAGGTGTTCGCCTGCGGCACGGCCGCCGTCGTCACGCCGGTGGGGTCGCTGCACTGGCGCGGCGGCCACGTCGGCGCGACCGGCGAGGACGCCGTCACCGGCCCGGTCACCCAGCAGGTGCGCCAGGCGCTGGTCGACATCCAGTACGGCCGCGCCGAGGACGCCTTCGGCTGGATGCACCGCGTGGTCTGACCGGACCCGTGACACCCCTCGGCTACCGTGGTGCGGTGGTGAATCGGCAGCCGGCGAGCCCTCCCGCGGGGAGCGCCCGGGTGGGGGACTACCGTCTGCTCGCTCGCATCGGCGAGGGCGGCATGGGCGTCGTGCACCTGGCCCAGCGCCCCGACGGGTCGCGTGTCGCGCTCAAGGTGCTGCGCCCGCACGTCGTCGGCGACGACGAGTCGCGCGAGCGGCTGGCCCGCGAGGTCGCCTCGCTCAGCCGGGTCCGCAGCCCCCGCGTCGCGCAGATCATCGACGCCGACCCCTGGGGCGCGATGCCGTACGTCGCCACCCGCTACGTCCCCGGCCTCACGCTCCACGAGCACCTGCGCCAGGAGGGACCGGTGACCGGCGGGGACCTGACCTACCTCGCGACCGGCCTCGTGGAAGCGGTCTCCGCGGTGCACGCCGTGGGCGTCCTGCACCGCGACATCAAGCCGTCCAACGTGCTCCTCGAGGGCCGCGCCCCGGTGCTCATCGACTTCGGCCTGGCCCGGCTCGCCGAGGACCCGCGGCTGACCCAGACCGGCTGGCTGCTGGGCACGCCCGGCTACCTCGCGCCCGGAGATCCTCTACGGCGACGACGCCACCACCGCCTCCGACGTGCACTCGTGGGCCGCCACCGTGGTCTTCGCCGCCACCGGCACGCCACCCTTCGGCACCGGCCCGGCGATGGCGATCATGGACCGCGTCCGCCGCGGCGAGCACGACCTCTCCGCCGTCCCGGCCCACCTGCTGCCCCTGCTGACCTCGTGCCTGGCCCCCGAGCCCGCCGACCGGCCGACCACCGCCGAGCTGCTCACCGAGCTGACCGGCCCGCGCCGGAGCGCGCCCCTCCCGCGGCCCGCGCCGGAGCCGGCTGCGCAGCCCGAGCCGACGGCCCCCTACGCGGTCGCCGCGGCCGTCGACGACGACCGCACGGACGTGCTCGCCACCGGCCCGGCGACGACCACGCTGCCTCCCGCGACGACGGCGCTGCCCGCGGCGGCGCCCCGCACCACCCCGCTCACCGCCTCGTTCACCGCTCCGATGCCGGCACCCGTCACGGCACCGGTGATGGCGCCCGCCCGGGCGCCCTACATGCAGCCCCCGGCTCCCCGCACCTCGCCGCAGGAGACCCGCGACCGGCAGCAGCGTCCCCGGCTGGTGCCCGAGCACGGCTGGCGGCCGCCGCCCTCGGGGCTGCCCAAGGTGCAGCGCGGCGGGCTGCTGCTCGGCCTCCTCGCCACCGTCGCGATCGGCTTCGCGCGGGCGCCGTACCTCTGCCTGCTGGTGCTGTCCGTGCTCGCCCTGCTGGTCCGGACGGTCTCCTGGACGACGGAGTCCGCGCGCGAGCGGCAGCACCTGCGCGGCCGGAGGCGGTGGTACGACGCCGCCGCTGACCGTGCTGACCGCGCCGTGGTACCTCGTCGTCGCGACCGCCGGCACGCTGATGCTGCTGGTGTGGTCGGCCCTCGTGGCCTTCGTGGTCGGCTTCGCCTACGTCATCCTCGGCCTCCCGCTGGTGCCCGGCCTGCTGCTGATGGGGGCCGCCCTGGCCGGCTCGCTGTGGTGGGGTCCCGGCTCGCGCCGGCTGCGCAGCCCGACCCGCCGCCTCGTGCTGCTGACCACGCGCACGGCTTGGGTCGGCTGGGCGGGGGTGCTGGTGCTGGCCGGCGCCGCGGTCGTGGGCGCGTGGTTCCTGTCGTCCGGCGGCGTGGTCTGGGAGCCCGCGCCGGGGCCGCCGTGGCGGGCGGGCACGGTGCTGGGCGACCTGGTCCGGTGGCTGTGAGCACCGACTGGGAGGCGTGGCACCGGGGGTACGACGAGCCGGGCTCCGACCTGTCGCGCCGCCGTCGCTCGGTGCAGTCGTGCATCGACGCGTGGTGGGACGCCCGCACCGAGGCGGACCTCCGGGTGGTCAGCGCGTGCAGCGGCGACGGGCTCGACCTGATCGAGGTGCTCGCCCGCCGGGAGGACGCCGGCCGGGCCGCCGTACGCCTGCTGGAGCTCGACCCCCGGCTCGCCGCCCGCGCCGAGCAGCACGTCGCGCGCCACGGCCTGGACCGCGTCGAGGTGGTGCGCGCCGACGCCGGCACGACCGCGTCGTACGGCGGAGCGGTGCCGGCCGATCTGGTCCTCATGTGCGGGGTCTTCGGCAACGTCACCGACGAGGACGTCCGGGGCACGGTCGCCGCGCTGCCGTCGCTGTGCGCTCACGGTGCGACGGTGGTGTGGACCCGAGGACGCTTCTCCTCCGGCGACCTGACACCGGAGATCCGAGCGTGGTTCGCCGAGGAGGGCTTCGCGGAGGTGTCGTTCGACGCGCCCGCCGACGCGACCTACTGCGTCGGCGCGCACCGGCTCGACCGCCGGCCCGTGCCGCTGCCCGAGCGGGACGTGTTCTTGACCTTCGTCCGCTGACCGCGGGTTCGTCCTCGCCGCGGAGCCCGCGCGGACTACGGTGAGCCCGTGCCGCTCCGCCTGCGACTCCTGCTGCTCGTGTCGGCGTTGGCGGCGGTCGTCCTGGGGGCAGCGGTCGTCGTCACCGTCGCGCTGCACCGCGTCGAGTCCAACCGCACCCTGGTCAGCGACCTGCTCGAGCCCGCCGGGCTGCAGACCCGTGCGCTGCTGGTCTCCGTGGTCGACCAGGAGACCGGCCAGCGCGGGTTCGTGCTGACCGGGGACCGCGACTTCCTGCTGCCCTACCAGGACGGCTACCGCGACTTCCGCCAGCGGCTCGACGACCTGCGCGCCGACTTCCGGGGCGACGCCACGATGACGGCCGCGATCCAGGAGGTCGACGACGCCGCGATGCAGTGGCGACGCGTCGGCGCCCGTCCCGAGATCGCCGCCCGGCAGCGCAGTGGCGTCGGCGCTGCCGCACTGCTGGTGCGCCGGGGCACCGGCAAGCGCGCGTTCGACCAGGTCCGGGCCAGCGTCGCCGACCTCCAGCGGCTCGTCGACCGCAGGACCAACGCCGCCCGCCGGGCCGACGACCGCGCCCTCCGGCTGCTGCGGCTCTCGATCCTGGCCAGCCGGCTGGTCACCCTGGTGTTCATCGTGGTGATCGCCGTGCTGCTGCGCCGCTGGCTGCTGGTGCCGGTGGCCGCCCTGCGCGGACGGATGCGCGAGGTGGCCGCTGGTCGCATCGACGAGGAGGTACTCGTCGACGGGCCGCCCGAGGTGGCCGCCATCGGCCGCGACGCCGAGAGCATGCGCCGCCGGATCGTGGCCGAGCTCGCCGCGGCGCAGGCGGCCACCGAGGCACTGACCCAACACAGCCCGGTCGTCGCGGGCCTGCGGCGCGAGCTGTCCTCGGGACGCCCGCCGGCGTCCACCGGGCTCGACGTGGCGGGCGTGATGCTCTCGGCCGAGGGCGTGCTCGCCGGCGACTGGTGGGAGGCCGTCCAGCGTCCCGACGGCAGCACGGCGCTCATCGTCGCCGACGTCTCCGGTCACGGCGCCGAGGCCGGCCTGGTGGCGCTGCGCTTCAAGCAGCGGATCACCGCGCTCCTCGACACCGACCTCGACCTGGCCACGGCGTTCGAGGTGGCGACGCACCGCGGGGACGAGGACGTCGAGCGCTTCCTGTCCTGCCTGCTGGTCGTGGTCGACCCCGAGGCGGGCCGGGTGTCGTGGATCAACGCCGGCCACCCGCCCGCGCTGCTGGTCAGGCGCGACGACGCGGCCACCGTCGTCGAGCTCGAGCCCACCGGCCCGCTGATCAGCTCGGTCACCAGCGGCTGGACGGTCGACAGCGCGCCGATCGGCGCCGAGGACATGCTGCTGGTGTGCACCGACGGCGTGCTCGAGGCGCGCAACCACCGCGGCGAGGAGTTCGGCAACCACGGCGTGCTCGACGTGGTCCGCCGGCTGCGCCGCTGGTCGCCCGAGGAGGCGGTGGCGGAGTGCAGCGAGGCGGTGCGCCAGTTCGCCGCCGACGTACGCCGCGACGACGTGACGTGCGTGGCCGTGGCCCTGTCCGGGCGCTGACCGGATCGCGAGATCCGGTTCCGTCCGGTGGACGTCGGTGGCAGGGTGGACAGCGTGCACCACCCCGGGATCATCGTCTAGCGCGCCACGACCTCCGCGGCGCGCCCACCTCTCGTCTCCACGGGAGGTTTTTTCTTGCCCCGACACCGCCGACACCGCCGACAGCAGGGATGATCGAGAAGATGAGCACCACGACCGGCCC
Source organism: uncultured Actinomycetota bacterium (assembly GCA_963781745.1). Classification (GTDB taxonomy): domain Bacteria; phylum Actinomycetota; class Actinomycetes; order Propionibacteriales; family Nocardioidaceae; genus Nocardioides_B. The sequence continues at coordinate 477,958 of CAWAHH010000005.1, forward strand.
CGCCGGGTCGCCCGAGACGTTCCACGTCTACGACACGACCCTGCGCGACGGCGCGCAGCAGGAGGGGCTCAACCTCTCCGTGGCCGACAAGCTGACGATCGCGCGCCAGCTCGACGATCTCGGCGTCGGCTTCATCGAGGGCGGCTGGCCGGGCTCGAACCCCAAGGACACCGAGTTCTTCCGCCGGGCCGCGACCGAGCTCGACCTTCGCCACGCCACGCTGGCCGCGTTCGGCGCCACTCGGCGGGCCGGCGTGCGCGCCGCCGACGACCCGCTCGTGGCGGCGCTGCGCGACAGCGGCGCGCCGGTCGTCACCCTGGTCGCGAAGTCCCACGACCGGCACGTCGAGCTGGCGCTGCGGACCACCCTGGAGGAGAACATCGCGATGGTGCGCGACACCGTCGCGCACCTGCGCGCCGAGGGCCAGCGGGTGTTCCTCGACGCGGAGCACTTCTTCGACGGCTACCGCGCCAACCGCGACTACGCGCTCGAGGTGCTGCGCACGGCCTACGAGGCCGGTGCCGAGGTCGTCGCGCTGTGCGACACCAACGGCGGGATGCTGCCCGCCTGGGTGGCCGACGTCGTCGACGACGTGCACCAGTCCACCGGCGGCGGCCGCGTCGGCATCCACTGCCACAACGACACCGGCTGCGCGGTGGCCAACACCCTGGCCGCCGTCGAGGCCGGCGCCACGCACGTGCAGGGCACGCTGAACGGCTACGGCGAGCGCACCGGCAACGCCGACCTCGTCTCGGTCGTCGCGAACCTCCAGCTCAAGCTCGACCGCGAGGTGCTCCCGGCCGGCCGCCTCCAGGAGGCCACCCGGATCGCGCACGCGGTCGCCGACGTGACCAACGTGCCGCCCGCGAGCCGGCAGCCGTACGTCGGCACGTCGGCGTTCGCCCACAAGGCCGGGCTGCACGCGAGCGCGATCAAGGTCGACCCGAGCCTCTACCAGCACATGGACCCGCTGGGCGTCGGCAACGACATGCGGCTGCTCGTGTCCGACATGGCCGGCCGGGCCAGCATCGAGCTCAAGGGCGCCGAGCTCGGGTTCGACCTGAGCGACGACCGCGCCCTGGTCACCCGGATCACCGACCGGGTCAAGCACCTCGAGTCGCAGGGCTACACCTTCGAGGCGGCCGACGCCTCCTTCGAGCTGCTGCTCGTCGAGGAGGTCGAGGGCGCCCGCCCGTCGTACTTCGAGGTCGAGTCGTGGCGCGTCATCACCGACTCCAAGCCCGGCGAGGAGGCGGTCAGCGAGGCGACGATCAAGCTGCTCGCCGGGGGCGCCCGGATCATCACCACCGGCGAGGGCAACGGCCCGGTCAACGCTCTGGACCAGTCGCTGCGCGAGGCGATCGGGCAGGCCTACCCAGAGGTCGCGAAGTTCGAGCTGATCGACTACAAGGTCCGGATCCTCGACCAGGGGCACGGCACCGACGCGGTCACCCGGGTGCTCATCGAGACCACCGACGGCGTGCGCTCGTGGGTGACCGTCGGCGTCGGCCACAACGTGATCGAGGCATCCTGGGGCGCCCTGGTCGACGCGGTGACCTTCGGCCTGCGGCGCAACGGGCAGCGCCCGGCGTAGGGTCGCAGCCGTGGCCTTCGACGTCGCCGCGACCTCCTACGACCTCTTCATGGGTCGCTACTCGACCCCGCTCGCCGGGCTGCTGGTGGAGCGGGCCGGGCCGCGAGAGGGTGCCCGAGCGCTCGACGTCGGCTGTGGCCCGGGAGCCCTGATCGGCGCGCTGGTCGAGCGGCTGGGCCCCGACCGGGTCGCCGCCGTGGACCCGTCGGCGCCCTTCGTCGAGGCGGCGCGCGCCCGTCACCCGGGCGTCGACGTGCGCTCCGCCGCGGCCGAGGACCTGCCGTTCGACGACTCCTCCTTCGACGCGGCGCTGGCGTCGCTCGTCGTGCACTTCATGAGGGACCCCGTCGCCGGCCTGGGGGAGATGTCCCGGGTGACCCGCCCGGGCGGCGCGCTGGGCGCGACCGTGTGGGACCACGGCGGCGGGCACGGTCCGCTGTCGTTGTTCTGGCGCGCCGTCAACGAGCTCACCCCCGGGGCCCGCGACGAGTCCGGCCTCGCCGGCGCCCGAGCGGGCCACCTCGCCTCCCTGGCGCGCGACGCCGGCTGGGTCGACGTACGCGAGTCGACGCTGGACGTCGAGGTCGGCTACGAGACGTTCGAGGAGTGGTGGCAGCCCTACACGCTGGCCGTCGGCCCCGCCGGCGACCACGTCTCCGGGCTGGCCCCCGACGAGCGCGACGCCCTGCGCGACCACTGCGCCTCGCTGCTGCCCCCCGCGCCGTTCACGGTGTCCGCGTCCGCCTGGTGCGTCATCGCCCGCAGTCAGTGACGTTCGGGCCTGTGGACGCGCCGTCCAGGGGCCCATCTGTCACTGACTATCGGAGGCGGAGGTACGGCGCCGGGTCGACCGCCGCGCCGAGGCCGCCGCCCGCCCGGCGCACCTCGAAGTGCAGGTGGCAGCCGTCCGGGGCGCCCTGGTCGTTCGCGCGGGCGACCAGCCGGCCGGGCCGCACGGCGTCGCCCGGTCCGACGTACACCCTCAGGACGTGCCCGACGAGCACGTCCACATCGCCCGTGCGGATCCGGAACGCATGGGGGCCGTACGCCGGGCCGGGCGCGCCGGGCGAGGACGGGTCGACGACGGTCCCGCGCACGGCGGAGGTCAACGGGGTGCCGCACGGCATCGCGACGTCGATGCCGTGGTGGAAGCCCTGGCGGCCGGGGCACCGCGGGTCGGGGGAGTAGTAGGGGGCGCGGGTGCAGCCGAAGCCGATCATGACCCGGTGCGCCCCCGCGAACCACGGGCTGGTGCGGCGGGCGCGGTCGGCGACGTAGAAGCGCCAGCGGGGGTCGGCGCGCTCGCGGCGCGGAGCGGCCGTCGGTCTCGCGGTCGCGGTCGCGCTCGCGCTCCGGGTCGCGCTCGGGCTCGGCGTGCGGCTCGGGCCGGACGGCCCCGCCGGAGCCGGGGTGGGGCGGGCCGTCGGTGCCGCGGACTCCGTGGGCGCCGGCGCGGTCCGGTCGCGGGCCGGCGTACACCCCGCGACGGCGAGCCAGCAGACCAGCACACCGGAGAGTCCCCGCAGGCCCCGCAGCGGTCCCGAGACGAGCCATCGCCAGCGCACGCCCGGGAGTCTAGGGTGCTGACCGGCGGGGACCGGCCGAGCAGAGCGACGGAGCATCCATGACGGACGTGAGGCAGCACAAGATCCTGCTCGACGAGAGCGAGATGCCGACCCGCTGGTACAACGTGCTCCACGACCTGCCGACGCCCCCGCCGCCCGTGCTGCACCCGGGGACCGGCCAGCCGGTCGGGCCCGAGGACCTCGCGCCGCTGTTCCCGATGGACCTGATCATCCAGGAGGTCTCGACCGAGCAGTACGTCGACATCCCCGAGGAGGTGCTCGACGTCTACCGGCTGTGGCGGCCCAGCCCGCTGTTCCGCGCGCACCGCCTCGAGAAGGCGCTCGGCACGCCGGCGCGGATCTACTACAAGTACGAGGGCGTCAGCCCGGCGGGCTCGCACAAGCCGAACACGTCGGTGCCGCAGGCGTTCTACAACGCCAAGGCCGGGATCACCAAGCTCACCACGGAGACCGGTGCCGGCCAGTGGGGTACGGCGCTCGCGTTCGCGTGCGCGCAGTACGGCCTCGAGTGCGAGGTGTGGCAGGTGCGGGCGTCGTACGACCAGAAGCCGTACCGCCGGATGATGATCGAGACCTTCGGCGGCACCGTGCACCCGAGCCCGTCGGAGCTCACCGAGGCGGGCCGGCGGATCCTCGCCGAGCACCCCGACTCCACCGGCTCGCTGGGCATCGCGATCAGCGAGGCGGTCGAGATGGCCGCGCAGGACCCGGCCACGAACTACGCGCTCGGCAGCGTGCTCAACCACGTGCTCATGCACCAGACCGTGATCGGCGAGGAGGCGCTGCTGCAGCTCGCGAAGGTCGGCGAGACGCCGGACCTGCTGGTCGGCTGCACGGGCGGCGGGTCGAACTTCGGCGGGCTGATGTTCCCGTTCCTGCGGGAGCGGTGGGCCGGCCGGATGGCGCCGACCGTGCGCGCGGTCGAGCCGACGGCGTGCCCGTCCCTGACCCAGGGCACCTACGCCTACGACTTCGGCGACACCGCTGGGCTCACGCCGCTGATGAAGATGCACACGCTCGGCCACGACTTCGTGCCCGACCCGATCCACGCCGGCGGGCTGCGCTACCACGGCATGAGCCCGCTGATCAGCCACCTCTACGAGACCGGCGAGATCGAGGCCGTCGCGAAGCCGCAGTCGGAGTGCTTCTCCGCGGGCGTGCTGTTCGCCCGCACCGAGGGCATCGTGCCGGCGCCGGAGCCGACCCACGCGCTCGCCGCGGCCGTCGAGGAGGCGCTGCGCTGCAAGGAGACCGGCGAGGAGAAGGTGATCCTGACCGCACTGTGCGGGCACGGCCACCTCGACCTGCCGGCCTACGAGGCCTACCTCTCCGGTCGCGTCGTCGACCACGAGTGGACCGACGCCGACAACCAGGCCGCCGTCCAGGACGCCCTGTCGCGGCTGCCGCAGCTCGCCTGAGCGGCCCGCCGCGCGGCTAGGCGCGGATGCCGTCGACGACCACGGCGAGCATCCGCTTCTGCTGCTCGTCGGTGGAGCCGGGCATCATCGTGCAGCCGCCCACCAGGCGGACGAGGTCGGAGACCTCGATGTCGGCGCGGGCCACGCCGGCGTCCTGGGCCCGGCCCAGGGCGGCGGCGCCGCTCTCGGTGATCACGGCCCGGGAGTGGGTGAGCAGCTCGGAGTCCTTGCCGACCTTCTCGATCACCTCGTGGAAGAGCGCGCGCTTGGTCGCGGCGTAGCCCAGGAACAGCTCGAGCCAGGCGCGCAGGCCGTCCCAGGGGTCGGCGTCCTCGAGCAGCTCGGCGGACCGGTCGGCGAGGTCGTCGACCTCGTCGCGGTAGACCGCCTCGAGCAGCGCGAGGCGCGTGGGGAAGTGGCGGTAGAGCGTCCCGATGCCGACCCCCGCCCGGCGGGCGATCTGCTCGAGCGAGGAGTCGGTGTCGTGCTCGTGGAAGGTGGCGCGCGCCGCCTCGACGAGCAGGTCGTAGTTGCGCCGCGCGTCGGCGCGCTGCGGGCGCCGCGCCGCCTTGGTCTCCGTCACCGGACCGTCACCTCCATCAGCCGAGCCGTGCCGGGGAAAGAGACGGAGGTGGTCTCCGCATTCCCTTGATAACCGGAGGGCGCCTCCGTAACGTATCCGGAGGGCCCTTCCGTTTCACCTCCACTGTACCCCCCCGAGAGGACACGTCTCGTGACCACCCGCACCTCCGCGCCCGCCGTGCCGGCGCACACGTCGACCTCGCACCGGTCGTCCCGGCGCGGTCACCCACCCGTCGTACTCGCCGTCATCCTGGTCGCCCAGCTGATGGTGATGCTGGACATGAGCATCGTCAACGTGGCCCTGCCGCAGATCCAGAGCGGGTTGGGGTTCACCGCCTCGGGCCTGTCCTGGGTGCTCAACGCCTACACCCTCGCCCTCGGCGGCCTGCTCCTCCTCGGTGCCCGGGCCGGCGACCTGATGGGTCGCCGCCGCAGCTTCCTCGCCGGCGTCGCCCTCTTCACCGTCGCCTCCCTGCTCGGCGGGGCGGCGGCCTCGCCGGGCCTGCTGCTCGCCGCCCGCACCGCCCAGGGGATCGGCGGCGCGCTGATCGCCCCCGCGACGCTCGCCCTCCTGTCGTCGATGTTCCCGGAGGCCCGCGACCGCACCCGCGCGCTCGGGCTCTACGCCGCCGTCTCGGTGGGCGGGGCATCGGTCGGCCTCGTCCTCGGCGGCATCCTCACCTCGTGGCTGTCCTGGCGGGCCGTGATGTTCGTCAACGTCCCGATCGGCATCGCGCTCGTCGTCGCCACGGCGCTCTTCGTCGAGGAGACCCCGCGGCTGCGCGGCCGGTTCGACCTGCTCGGTGCGCTGACCTCGACCGGCGGCATGACGGCCCTCGTCTTCGGCTTCGTCAACGCCGCCTCGCACGGCTGGTCCGACCCGGAGACCGCGGCTGCGTTCCTCGTCGGGGTCGCCCTGATGGCTGCCTTCGTCGCGGTCGAGCGGCGGGCGGCCGCGCCGATCACCCCGCTCGAGCTGTTCGCCGACCTCACGCGCAGCGGCTCGTATGTCGCCCGGATGCTGCTCATCGCGGCGATGTCGGGGATGTTCTTCTTCCTCACGCTCTTCCTCCAGGACGTCCTGGCCTTCTCCGCGCTGGCGACCGGGTTCGCGTTCCTGCCGCTGACGGCCGCCCTGTTCCTGGCGTCGCAGGCGAGCGCACGGGTGCTCGTCGAGCGGTTCGGCACCCGGGTGGTGATGACGACGGGGATCACCCTGTCCCTGGCCGGGATGCTGCTGCTGACGAGGGTGTCGCAGGACAGCTCGTACCCGTCCGTGCTGGTCCCTCTGCTGCTCGTCGGCCTGGGCAACGGGTCGGTCATGGTGCCGCTGACCTCGGTGTCCCTGCAGGGTGTGCAGCCGCACCACGCCGGTGCCGCGTCGGGACTGGTGAACGTCATGCAGCAGGTCGGCGCCTCGCTCGGGCTCGCCGTGCTGGTGACGGTCTTCGGGACCGCCAGCCGCTCCGAGGCCGGCCGCCTGCCGGCGGGGCTCTCGCCCGCCGACGCCGCCGACCGGGTGTTCGTGGCGGGGGCGGACACCGCCTTCCTGGTGGCGGCCGGCCTGCTCCTGGTCACCTTGGCGATCGTTGCGACGATGCGCCGAGCGGGCTGAGCCCCGGCGTCCCTGTCGGAGACGGGCTGGCACAACCGGGTCGACGACCCGCGTGGCGAGGCCGTTGCGGCACGTGTGCCAGCGCATCTACCTCCTCCGCCCGGGCCGGCGAGGTGCTCGACTCGACCAGCGGGGGCCCGACCGGGCGGCTAGGTTCGGGAGCATGGCCCAGCTGCACGACCTGACCGCTCTCGAGCAGGGTGCGGCGGTCCGTGCCCGGGAGGTGTCGCCGGTCGAGCTCGTCGAGCACTACCTCGAGCGGATCGCCCGGCTCTCCGACGACGTCGGCGCCTTCGTCACCGTCACCGGCGACCTCGCGCGGCGGCAGGCCCGGCTCGCCGAGGCGCACGTCGGCGACGACACGTCCCCGTTGTACGGCGTCCCGACGGCGATCAAGGACCTCAACGCCACAGCTGGCGTGCCGACCCTGTTCGGGTCGGCCACCATGGCGGGCTTCGTGCCGGAGGTCTCCGACGAGGTGGTGCTGCGCATCGAGGCGGCCGGCATGGTCAGCCTGGGCAAGACGAACACCCCGGAGTTCGGGTCGCCCTGCTACACCGAGCCGGACGTCGCACCGCCCGCGCGCACCCCGTGGGACCTCGAGCGGATGGCCGGCGGGTCCAGCGGCGGAGCGGGCGCCGCGGTGGCGGCCGGGCTGGTGCCGGTCGCGCAGGGCTCGGACGGCGGCGGCTCGATCCGGATCCCGGCGAGCTGCTGCGGCCTGGTCGGTCTCAAGCCGAGCCGGGGCCGGGTCAGCGGCGCGCCGATGTACGGCGACCCGGTGGGCCTGGGCATCGCCGGCCCGCTGGCCCGGACCGTGCGCGACGCCGCCGCGATGCTCGACGCGATGTCCGGCCGGGCCGTGGGCGACCCGACCTGGGCGCCCGCGCCCGAGCGATCGTTCCTCGACGCGTGCGACCGGCCCCCGGGACGGCTCCGGGTCGCGCGGTTCGCGGTGCCGGTGATCGCCGACGCGGAGGTGCACCCCGAGTGCTCCCGCGCGTACGACGACGCGGCCGCCCTGCTCACCCGCCTCGGGCACGACGTCGAGGAGGTCGACGTACCCGTGCCGCCGGAGGCGGTCGCGACGTTCGAGACCTGCTGGGCCGTGCTCACCGCGCTGTCCGTCCCGCCGCCCGGCACCGAGCACCTGCTCCGTCCGCTGACCCGCTGGCTCTCCGAGCGGGGTCGCGCGGTGAGCGGTCCGGACTTCGGCCTCGCGGTCGGCGAGCTCCGGCGCATCGCGGCCCGCGCGCTGACCGCGCTCGCGCCGTACGACGTCGTGCTGACCCCGACGCTCGCCCAGCCGCCCCTGCGCATCGGGGAGATCCGCGACGACGCCGACCCGGCCCGCGACTTCGAGAGCCAGAAGGCGTTCACGCCCTGGACGTCGGCGTGGAACCTCACCGGGATGCCCGCGGTCTCCCTGCCGCTGCACAGCACACCCGAGCGGGCTGCCGGTGGGCGTGATGCTGGCCGCGAGGCCGGCCGAGGAGTCGCTGCTCCTGGCGCTGTCCGCTCAGCTCGAGGAGGCGGCGCCGTGGATCGACCGCACGCCGCCGTGCTGGTGATCAGGGGGAGGCGACCAGCCGCAGGGCCAGGGTCGGGCAGGCCCGCACCGCCTCCCGCGCGTGGTCGAGCAGGTCGTCGGTGACCTCGCCGACGACGGGGTAGCCCCACTCGTCGGGCTGCACCGCCTCGGGCAGCAGCTCGAAGCACAGCCCACGGGCCCTGCAGGCGGGCCAGTCGACCCGGAGCCGGCTCACCGCGCCACCGCCACGAGGTCCTGGCCGACTGGGGTGCCCGCGAAGGTGCAGCGACCGCCGGCATGGCTGCGCACCTCGGGCCACCACGTCGAGAGCATCGAGGACACCAGGCGGGCCGTGCCGTCGGGGTGCGCGCAGGCGCCGCGACCGGTGACCGTGCGCGCCAGCGCCTCGGCACGCTCGGTGGTCGCCGTCCCCTCGTCGACGGCGCGGACCGCGGCCGCCAGCGCGGGGAGCCCGTTGAGGCAGGGTCCGCAGCGGCGCGCGGACTGGGCGGCGAGGTAGTCCACCACCCGTGCGGTACGCCGGACCGGGCACTCGCCGGACGCCAGGGGCAGCACGACCCCGGCTCCGAGGGTGAGTCCGGCCTCGAGCATCGCCGGGCGAGAGACCGTCGTGGCCAGGAGCGTGTCGGCCCGCGCCCAGGTGCCGTGGTAGCCGCCGACGAGCGCACCGGCGCCCAGCACCTCCGGTGCCAGCACCTCGCCCCACGGGGTGCCGTGCGCGACCTCGACGACGACCGGGCGGGGCCCGTCCCCGGCGATCGTCAGCAGGCACGTGCCCGGGTCCGCGCCCCGGCCGAGCGCGGCGTAGCGCTGCGGTCCCAGGGCCACCAGCGTCGCGACCTGGGCGAAGGTCTCGCCGTTGCAGAGCAGGGTCGGGCGGCCGCGGTGACCCTCGACCGCCTCGGGCCGCCACGCCGTCACCGGGAGGTTCTCGCGCCCCGACAGCAGCTCGAGGACCGCGCGCGCCTGGCCGGAGACGAACCGCGGCGCGGCGCAGTGCAGGCGCCACCGCAGCCTCGGGTCCTCGTGCCGGCGCTCCTCCAGGGCCTGCCGGACGCGGTCCCCGACCCCGGGCCGGTCGCCCGGCAGGACGACGTGCACCTCGCGCGAGCCGAGGGCACGAGCCGTCGTCACCGCGCCGTCGAGGACGAGGTGCGGGCGCGTCATCGCGAGGGCGGCGTCCTTGGACGAGGCCGGCTCGCCCTCGGCGAGGTTGACCACGACTGTCGCGCGGCCCCGCGCGCCGGCAGCGGCAGCCAGCTTGGTCGCGAACGGGAAGCCCGCGCCGCCACGCCCCAGCAGCGCGGCGCGCCGGGCCAGGTCACCCAGGGCGGCGGCGTCGAGGTGCGGAGGGCACGGGTGGTGCGCGCGGTGCGTCGGCAGGGACGGCCCGTCGGCCAGCCCGAGCAGCAGCCGGGGACCAGCGAGCACCTCGACCGCCGGCCCGTCGTCGGCCGCTCGGACGCAGCAGCACCGATCCCGTCATCGGGCGACCCCCGCGGGCAGCGCGGTCACGGCCGGACGGCGCCGCACCCGGGCCACGAGGAGCCGCCCGAGCCGGACCAGCGCCGCGGCGCCGAGCGCACCGGCGCAACCGACGTACGTCCAGGAGGCGAAGGGCTCGCCGGAGTCGGTGCCGATCCGCAGGCCGTGCACCAGGGCGGCTGCCCAGGCGACGTACGTCGTCAGGTGCAGGACCCGCCAGGGTCGGTGCCCCATCCGGTGGCGCAGCAGGCTGGTGACGGTGACCGCGACGAGGAGGTCGAGCGCGACAGTGCCGAGGCCGAGCCAGAGCGGCTGGTACGTCGCCCCGACCGGCACGAGCGCCTGCCACCAGCGGATGTCGACGTACTCGTCCACGACGGCGGTCGCGACGTGCACGACCAGCAGCGTGACCGCGAGCAGGGCGACGTTGCGGTGCACAGCGTGGGTCAGGAAGCGAGGCAGGCCGCGGCGTGCCGGGCCCCGTGTGGAGAGCACCCCGAGCACGACGGTCACGGTGAGCAGCACCAGCAGGACGAGGCCGGTGCCACGGTTCGCGAACCAGAGCAGGGGACCTTCGGGCATCACGTTCTCCTGGGGAGGGGGGAGGGGACGTCGGGCGGCCAGTCGCCGACCCGGATGAGGGTGCCGTCCGCGGCGACGAGGCGCGCGCTGACGCCCCTGGCGGCGAGCCACGGCACCGCGTCGCGGCCGAGGACCAGGGCCGCGGTGGTGGCGACGTTCGCGGCGACGCAGGTGGGCCCGGTCGCCGACACGGTGCGCCACACCTCGACGGCGGGCACGCCGGTGCGTGGGTCGACGACGTGGTGCCGCTCGCCGGCGCCGGTGCGCCAGCGTCGGGCGAGGGTGCTCGAGGTGGCCAGGCCGCCGCTGTCCAGCCCGACCAGGGCGCCGACCTCCTCGTCCGGGCGCTCGGCGACCAGCACCGGCCACGGTTTGGCGACGCCGGGTCCGTCGACGCGCAGGTCGCCGCCGAGGCTGACCAGCACGCGTCCGCCGAGCCGGTCGACGACACTGGCCGCCACCAGGTCGGCCGCCCACGCCTTGGCGGTGGCCCCGAGGTCGAGCGCGGTCCCGGCGGGGACGCGGACCGCGCCGGCCGGGTCGACGAGCAGCTCGGTCCAGGCGCCGTGACGGTCGGCGGGGGGCAGCGGCACGACGGCGTACGACGCCTCGCGCCGGCGGACGACGTCGAGGTCGGCGTCGTACCCGAGCCGGACGAGCGTGCGCCCGAGCAGCGGGTCGACCAGACCGTCGGTGGCGCGGGCCGCCTCCACGGCGACCGAGGTGGCCGCCGCGAGCAGCGGGTCCACGTCGACCCAGGAGCCGTGGTGACGGTTGGCCCGGACCAGGTCCGAGTCGTCGCGGAAGCGGCTGCAGGCGCGGTCGACCCCGGCGAGGACCGCCTGCGCTACGGCGACCGCCGCGTCCAGGGCGCCGGCGTCCTCGAGCGCGAGGTGCGCGTAGGTGCCCAGGGCGTGCCACCGGGCGGTCGGCCCGTCGGTGCGGACCGGCGTCGCGGCGAGAGGGGGAGCCGGCACGCCTACGAGCCGGTGCTGGGGGCGGGAGGGGGCGGGGGCGTCGGCGCGGGCGGCGGGGCCGAGCCTCCCGACCCGGACGAGTGCGAGGGGCCCGACGAGCCGCCCGACGAGGTGTGCGAGGCGGTGCTGACCGATGGTGCCGCGGGTGCGACCGGGGCGGACGACGGGGCGCTGACGGTGCCGCCCGAGGACGGCTGCGCCACCGCGGCGCTCACGCGGTGCAGCACGTGGGTGCGCACGACCGTGCGGGACGGCCGTCGCCTCACGACGACCTCCACTCGGGAGGAGCGCGTGGCCTGGACCGACCGCCGGTACGCCGCCTGGGCGAGCGCCTGCGTCTCGGCGTCCGCAGCGCGTCGCGCGGCGTCGCGCTCGGCCGTGTGCCGGGCGGCGACGCCCGTGACGGCGCCGGTGGCCGCGACGGACCCGAAAGCCGCCAGCCCGGTGACCAGGGCGACGACCGCCTTGTACCTGTCGCGTGACCGAGGCGTGTAGCCCATGCTGCGTTCCTCCCGCTCGTGGGTGTGCAT
>CAWAHH010000006.1:0-48107 GCA_963781745.1 uncultured Actinomycetota bacterium
TTCCGCAACGCGCAGGCCTCCGTGCTCGCGCCGACCGGGACCATCGGCTTCATGATGGACTGCGACACCACCGGCATCGAGCCCGACTTCTCGCTGGTGAAGTTCAAGAAGCTCGTCGGCGGCGGCTCGATGCAGATCGTCAACCAGACCATCCCTCGGGCGCTGAGGAACCTCGGCTACCAGCAGGAGCAGGTCGAGGCGATCGTCGAGTTCATCGGCGAGAACGGCCACGTCATCGACGCGCCCGGCCTCAAGCTCGAGCACTACGAGGTCTTCGACACCGCGATGGGCGCCCGCTCGCTCGCCCCGATGGGCCACGTGCGGATGATGGCCGCCGCGCAGCCGTTCCTGTCCGGCGCGATCAGCAAGACCGTCAACCTGCCCGAGTCGGCGACGGTCGAGGAGATCGAGGACGTCTACCTGCAGTCGTGGAAGCTCGGCCTCAAGGCCACCGCGATCTACCGCGACAACTGCAAGGTCGGCCAGCCGCTGTCCGACGGCAAGAAGGAGGGCGGCGACAAGGCGTTCGACGCGTCGGCCCCCGTCGCCGTCGAGAGCACCGCGCCGCAGCCGGTCGTGGTCGAGCGCCCGATCCGCAAGCGCCTGCCGAAGTCGCGCCCCTCGCGCACGACGTCGTTCACCGTCGGCGGCGCCGAGGGCTACATGACGGCCGGCTCCTACCCCGACGACGGCCTCGGCGAGGTGTTCCTCAAGCTGGGCAAGCAGGGCTCGACCCTGGCCGGGGTGATGGACGCCTTCTCGATGGCGATCTCGATCAGCCTGCAGTACGGCGTCCCACTGGAGACCTATGTCTCGAAGTTCACCAACATGAAGTTCGAGCCGGCCGGCCTGACCGACGACCCGGACGTGCGGATGAGCCAGTCGATCATGGACTACATCTTCCGCCGCCTGGCGCTGGACTACCTCCCCTTCGAGACCCGCTCCGCGATGGGCATCTACACCGCCGAGGAGCGCCAGCGCCAGCTCGAGACCGGCTCCTACGAGCCCGTCGAGGACGAGGTCGTCGACCAGGGCACGGTCGAGGTCGAGGCACCGCCGGCCGAGACCCCGAAGGTCGAGGCGCCGGCGGCGAAGGAGGCCCCCCAGGGGGCGCACACCTCCGCCGAGCTGATGGAGGCCATCACCGGCACCGCTGTCGACAGCCCGCTCTGCTTCACCTGCGGCACGAAGATGCGACCGGCCGGCAGCTGCTACGTCTGCGAGGGCTGCGGAAGCACCAGCGGCTGCAGCTGATGCTGCCCGGTGGCCGCGCGAGCGCGGTCACCGGACGGGGTGACATGCATGGCCCGACTCCTCACGGGGTCGGGCCATGCGTCGTCTCCGCGCCCCCCCGGGTGCTCCGCCACCGCGGCCGTCGGTGGCCGAGGATCGTCGCTGCCCGTCCGGGCACGATCGCGAACGGTTTCCCACTGTCTGCGCCCATGTGGGCAGGAGTGGTTGACGATCCGGTTGTGGCGGATGAGACTGCGAGGCACCAGGTGCCACGTCGTGCCTGAGGCGGATCCGGGCCGACGGCGCCGGGCTCGCGGAACCTCGTTCTACTCGGGAAGACACGGAGGTCCTCGTGGCCGGCGAACGACAGCACCCCGACGACGGCGCGTCCGCGGCGGCCCGCCAGGACCCTGGCGCCGAGCGGACGGTGGCCTTCAAGGCCGTCGGCGTCAAGAAGCACTACCCGGGCGTCAAGGCGCTCGACGGGGTCGACCTCGAGGGGTACGCCGGCAGCGTGCTCGGCGTGTGCGGGGCCAACGGCGCGGGCAAGTCGACCTTCGCGAAGCTGCTCGCCGGGGTGGACACCCTCACCGACGGCGAGATCACCATCGCCGGCTTCCCGCACCCGGTGCGCAACGCCGCCGAGGCGGAGCAGGCCGGTGTGCTGATGATGCACCAGGAGCCGTTGATCATCGACGACTTCACCGTCGGGGAGAACGTCTGGCTCTACAAGCTGCGCGCCGGGCGCGACATCCGCCCGTGGGCGCAGAAGGTCGACACCAACAACGCCGAGACCCGCAAGGTCCTCCAGGACGTCGGGCTCGGCCACCTCTCGACGCGGGACCTGGCCCGCGACCTCGGGCCGGGCCAGCGGCAGATGCTGTCCTTGAGCCGGGCCGCCACCACGAACCACCAGATCATGATCCTCGACGAGACCACCGCCTCCACCAGCGAGGAGCACTTCAACGACATCCTCGAGCTCGTCGAGCGCGAGAAGGCCGCGGGCACCTCGATCATCTTCGTGTCGCACCGGCTCAACGAGGTCTTCGCGATGTGCGACCGCATCGCCGTGCTCCGCAACGGCAAGCTCGTCGACGTGCTCGAGGCGTCCGAGACCGACGCGGACGAGATCACCACCCTGATGATCGGCCAGGCCCTCAAGGCGCTGGACCGGCCGGCGCCGCTGAGCACCGAGCCCGACCAGGTGCCGGTGATGTCGGTGCGCGACCTCTACGGGGGCACGGCGAAGGGCATCTCGTTCGACGTACGCCAGGGCGAGATCCTCGGCCTCTACGGCCTGGTCGGGAGTGGACGCTCCTCGGTGGCCCGCACGATCACCGGGCAGCGCCCCGCCGTGAGCGGCTCGATCAAGCTGCACGGCGAGGAGGTGTCCCTGCCGAGCCCGCGCGCCGCGGTGAACAAGCGGATCGCCTACCTGACCGAGGACCGGCGGCTCGAGGGCTTCGTCAAGGACTTCGACAACGGCGAGAACATGAGCCTGGTCGTGCTGCCCACGATGGCCAAGAGCGGCGTGGTCAACGCGGCCGTGGAGAAGAAGCGGGTCCGCGAGCTGATCGGGGAGTACCAGGTCAAGGGCGGCACGAAGACCTACACGCGCACGTTGAGCGGCGGCAACCAGCAGAAGGTCGTCGTGGCCAAGTGGATGGAGACCGACCCCGACTTCGTCGTGCTCGACGAGCCCACCAAGGGCATCGACGTCGGCGCCCGCGCCAACATCTACGAGATCATCCACCGCGTCGCCGCCCGCGGGAAGGGGGTCCTGGTCGTCTCGAGCGAGGCCGAGGAGCTCCTGTCGCTGTGCCACCGGATCCTCGTCGTCCGCAACGGCGAGGTCGTCGGCGAGTTCGATCCGGAGGAGGCCGACACCGACGACCTGATCCGCACCGCGCTCTCCCACGAGGACTGACCCGCACCCTCGCCGTACCGTCCAGCAGAAGGAGCCAGGCCGATGACCGCGAGCGACACCTCGTTGCCCCCCGTCCACCATCACGAGGAGGAGGACTACTCGCGCGGCCAGGCGCTGGTGGTCTGGCTGAAGGGGCAGTACGCCCTCTACATCCTGGTGGCGATCCTGCTCGTCGCGACCGTCACCAAGGGCGGCGTGTTCTGGGGCGGCACCAACATCACCAACCTGCTCCTGCAGATGTCGATCATCGGCGTCGTCACGCTGGCGGAGCTGATCGTGGTGCTCACCGGAGGCATCGACATCAGCGTCGGCTCGGCGCTCGGCCTGGCAGCCGTCATCTCCGCCGGCCTCTTCGGAGGCCCCTCGGTGCTGCTCGCGCTCGGGATCGCCCTGGTCATCGGCGGCATCGTCGGCGCGGTGAACGGCTTCCTGGTGTCCTTCCGCGGCCTCGAGCCGTTCATCGTGACCCTGGGGATGCTCGCGCTCGCCCGGGGCTTGGTCTACGCCTACGGCAACGGCATCCCGATCAACCCCGACGCCGCCTCGTCGTTCGCCTCGCTCGGCCAGTCCACGCTCGTCGGCATCCCGATGCTCGCGGTCATCTGGCTGCTGATGGTGGCGCTGGTCAGCTTCCTGCTCAACCGCACCGTGTGGGGCCGCCGGGTCTACGCGATCGGCTCCAACAAGGAGGCCGCACAGAGCTCCGGCATCCCGGTGCGTACGACGCTGTGGTCGGTCTACATCCTGGCCGGTCTGCTGGTCGGGCTCGGCGGCTGGATGTTCCTGGCCCGCTTCGCCAGCGGTACGTCGACGGCGGGCAACCTGCTCGAGCTCGAGGCCATCGCCGCGGTCGTGATCGGTGGCGCGCGGCTCTCCGGTGGCTACGGCAAGGTGTTCGGGGCTGTCGTCGGCACGATCATCTTCGCCGTGATCGCCAACCTGCTCTCGCTGCTCAACGTGTCCACGTTCCTGCAGGACGCCTTCCGCGGCGCACTGATCCTGGTCGCGGTCACCCTGGCCACCGTGCAGTTCACCCGCAAGAAGAAGGTCGACTCGACGCAGCCGGCCACGAAGTAGGGCGACGTCAGGCATGCACGCCACCCGACTCGGCACGCGAGGGAGAACCACCATGAACAGACTCGGGAACACCCGGCGTCGCCGCCGCGGACTGGCCGTCGGCGTCGCCGCGACCGCGCTGGTCGTGCTGAGCGCCTGCGGCGAGATCTACCCGTCGACCACCCCGGCGTCGGCTCCGGCAGGCGGCGTGCAGGACGGCGTGAAGAACGTCGTCGTCGGCTTCGCCCAGCAGCAGCTCCAGGCGCCGTACTTCGCAGCCATGGAGGTGCAGGCGCAGGACATCGCGAAGAAGCAGGGCTTCACGCTGCTGTTCCAGGCGGCGAACAAGGATCCCGTCATCCAGATGAACCAGATGCAGGCGATGATGGCGCAGGGTGCCAACGTGCTCGTGGTGAACGCGACGAGCGTGAAGGGCCAGAAGGAGATGATGACGCAGATCGCGTCCAAGATCCCCGTCGTCTACATCGACACCAGCGTGCCCGGCACCGGCACCACCGCCGTCCAGTCCGACAACCTCACCATCGGCCGCGAGTCCGGGAAGATCACCGCCCAGCGGTTCCTCGACATGGGCAAGAAGAGCATCAAGCTGGTGATCCTCACCGGCCCGGCGACGGACGAGTTCGTCGGCCCGGCCCGCCGCAAGGGGTTCCTCGACGGCCTCAAGAAGGGCGGCGTGACCTACCAGATCAAGGCCGAGCAGCCCGGTGACTACGCCCAGGACAAGGGCCAGGTCGCGGCCGAGAACATGCTCGCCGGCAACCCCGACGTCGACCTCGTGGTGGGCCTGAACGACTCGATGGTGCTCGGCGCCTACAACGTCGTCAACGGCAAGCAGCGCTACAAGAACGTCTACCTCGCCGCCGCCGCCGACGGCCAGAAGGAGGGCCTCGCCCTGATCAAGTCGGGCGGCTGCGACGGCAAGTACATCTCGACCGGGCTCAACTCGCCCTCCCTGGCCGCCGAGGGTGCGCTGAAGATCGCCGTGGACATCGCGACCGGCAAGAAGAAGCCGGCCGACTACCCGCCCGAGTCGTTCACGAAGGCCGTCGGGATCGGCTGCAAGAACGTGGACGAGTACTACGACCCGGACAGCGTGTTCTGAGGCGTGGAGCTCACCGACGACGACATGAGGCACCTTCGACGGTGCGTGGCGCTGGCGCGCGAGGCGATCGACGACGGCGACGAGCCGTTCGGGTCCGCGCTCGTGGACGCGACGGGCGCCGTGCGGTTCGAGGACCGGAACAGGGTCAAGGACGGCGACGAGACCCGGCACCCCGAGTTCGAGATCGCCCGCTGGGCCGCCCGGCACCTGACACCGGAGGAGCGTGCGCAGGCCACGGTCTACACCTCCGGTGAGCACTGCCCGATGTGCTCGGCGGCGCACGGGTGGGTGGGGCTCGGGCGGATCGTGTACGTCGCGTCGTCGGCGCAGCTGGCGTCCTGGCTGCACGAGTGGGGCGTGCCGGCCGGCCCGGTCGCCGTCCTCCCCGTGACCGAGGTGGTGCCCGGCGCACACGTGGACGGGCCGGTCCCGGAGCTCGTGGAGGAGATCCGTGAGCTGCAGCGCCGGAGGTTCTCCGAGCGCTGAGGTCCGGCGCGGGTGGGTGCGCGCCGGGCGGATTGTCGCCAGGATGGGGGACCTCGGGTATCTCGGCCCGGACCAACCTGTTCGGAGAACGCCTTGTCCAGACTCAGCAACGTCGTCATCGGGCTGACCAGCACGGCCCTGACGCTGACCGGCGGGGTCCTCGCCGCCACCACGACCGTCGACAGGACCGCCGGCACGACCGCCCGGGTCGCAGCCGCCGATCCCGCGCTGTCCTCAGCGCTCGACACGATCCTCGCGGACCCGCGCTTCGACGGCTCCATGGTCTCGGTGGCGGTGCGCGACGCGACCACGGGCGAGGCGCTCTACGAGCGCAGCACCGGGCAGCGCCTCAACCCTGCCTCGAACATGAAGCTGTTCACCTCGGCGGCGGCGATGCACGCGCTCGGGCCGGACTACCGCTTCACCACCGACCTGCTCGGCAGCGGCCGGCTCCGCGGCGGCGCGCTGCGCTCGGACCTGTTCCTGCGCGGCGGCGGCGACCCGACGATGCTGGACTCGGACTACCGCGAGCTCGCCCAGGGGCTGCGTGAGGCAGGGGTGCGGCGGGTGCGCGGCGACCTCGTCGCCGACGACTCGTTCTTCGACGACGTGCCGCTCGGCGCGGCGTGGAGCTGGGACGACGAGCCGTTCTACTACAGCGCCGTCACCTCGGCGCTGACCGTCGCGCCGGACACCGACTACGACTCCGGCAACGTCATCGTGAGGACGTCGCCGGGCGCCGTGGGCGCCCGTCCCGCCGTCGCGCTGCAGCCGCGGACCGGCGTGGTCCGGGTCGTGAACAGGGCGACCACCGGAGCGGCCGGCTCGGACACCAGCCTGACCGTCGAGCGCCAGCACGCGAGCCGGCGGGTGGTGGTCACGGGGAGCATCGCCGCGGACGCCGACACCTCCGAGGAGTGGGTGACCGTGCCCGACCCGACGACGTACGCCTCGGACGTGCTGGAGCGCGCGCTGCGCGCCGAGGGCATCCGCGTCGACGGCGACGTCCGGGAGGGCCGTACGCCGAGCGGGGCGCGGGTCCTCGCGACGCACGACTCGATGACGCTGACCGACCTCCTGACGCCCTTCCTGAAGCTGTCGAACAACATGCACGCCGAGGCGCTCGTCAAGACGATGGGCCACGAGGCCACCGGCACCGGCAGCTGGAGCGACGGCCTGGCGGTGGTCGAGGCCAACGCCGAACGGCTCGGTGTGGACACCTCGACGCTGCGGATGTCCGACGGCTCCGGGCTCTCGCGCTTCGACCTGCTCACCACCGACAGCCTCGCCGACCTGCTCGTCGCGGTGCGGTCCGAGCCGTGGTTCCAGGACTGGTACGACGCCCTGCCGATCGCCGGCAACCCGGACCGCTTCACCGGCGGCACGCTCCGCAGCCGGATGGCCGGGACGGCCGCGGCCGACAACCTGCACGCGAAGACCGGGTCGATGACGTCGGTCTCCGCGCTGTCGGGCTACGTCGACAACGCCGACGGGCGGCCGCTGGTGTTCTCGATGATCTCCAACGACTACCTCGACTCGCCGCGCAGCGCCGAGGACGCCGTCGGCGTGACGCTGGCCGAGTGGAGCGAGGCGACCGGAGCCGAGATCCCGCGGGTGGCACCCCGGACGCTCCAGCGGTCCACGGGCGCCGGGCCGGCGGACGTGGAGTGCTCGTGGGTGAAGGCCTGCTGACCCGGGCCGGGTCAGTCGCAGTTGTCGCAGATCCCGGTGGCGGGGAGGGCCATGAAGCAGGTGGGGCAGATCGTGGCCTCGGGCTCGGTGGTGGGGCGGCCGACCTTCTTGATGGTCTTCCTCACGGGCGGCTTCGCGGCGGCGACCTTGCGCGGCGCCGCGGCCTTGCGGGGCGTGGCAGCCGCGCGGGGAGCGCTGGCCGGGGCCGGGTCGGGCTCGGGAGGGGGCGGCGGGGCCGCCTTGCGCGCCAGGGTCAGGGCGGCGAGCTCCTCCTGGTCGACGGCGACCTCGAAGCCGAGGTTCGACAGCACCCGGGCGGCGCTCTCCATCTCGTCCACGACGTCGCGGCCGGGCACGACGTCGCCGGTGGCGCGCAGGTAGGCCACGCCGACCACGGAGGCGATGTCGTACTCCTGCCCGCCGGACCAGATCGAGTGCGCAGCGGTGTGGCCGAAGCGGTACCTCTGCTGGAACTCGCGCGACCCCAGGCGGTCGCACTCCGCGATGGCGGCGGTCACGTGCTCTCGTCGTACTCGGGTCCAGTCGTGCATGGACTCCAACCTACGGGGTCGCCCCGGCCCGCCGGAGGGGAGGTTCGCGGGTGGGAGCCCTTCATCGGGCACCCCGACCGACCGATCATCGAGGTGCCGGCCGGAGACCCGAGGGCGGGCACGTCGAGCTCTGGGGAGTGCTGCATGCGTCACGGGACCGCCCGTCGAACCGTCCGGACGGCCGCCACGGTCGTGGGAGCCCTCACCGCCGCGCTGGCCGTCGCGGCCACCTCGGCCGCGCTGCCGGCCGGCCTGTCGTCGGCGTCCGCCGCGCCCGCGACCTCCGCGGTCGACGGCGTCCGGCCCGCGCCGTCGACAGCCGCGTCGCCGATGGGTACGGCGCGCGCGGCCCGGCGTACGCCGTCGGCGGACAACCCGCTCGCGGGGCACCCGTGGGGGGTCTACAAGGGCAAGGCCGACCAGGCGTGGGAGCCCTACGCCACCTCGACCGGGACCCGACCGCGACCTGCTCGCCAAGATCGCGCTGCGGCCGAAGGCGAAGTGGTTCGGCGCCTGGATCCCGGAGGCCGAGATCGGCAAGAAGGTCCGCGCCTACATCGACAACGCGACCGGCGGCGACCCGGACGTGCTCGTGCAGATGACGGTGTTCCGGATGAAGCCGTGGGAGCACGCCGCCTGCACGTCGCTGCCGACGGCAGAGCAGGTCGCCAGCTACAAGCTGTGGACGCGCAACTTCGCCGCCGCGATCGGCGACGCCCACGTGGCTCTCATCCTGCAGCCCGACGGCCCGTTCGCGCTGTGCGCGCCGGGCGGGTCCAAGCAGCCCTCGCACGTGATCCGCTACTCGGCGCGAGGTCTTCGGCGCGCTGCCGAACACGTCTGTCTACATCGACGCCGGCGCGGGCGACTGGCTGCGCGACGACCCCGCCAAGGCCGCCGAGATCCTGGTGCCGGCCGGTGTCTCCGGCGTGCGCGGCTTCGCGCTGAACTCCACCCATTACGTCTCCACGCGACGCGAGATCCGCTTCGGCGCGAGCATCGTCGAGGAGCTCGAGCGGCGCGGCATCCCCGGCAAGCGGTTCGTGATCAACACCTCGTCGAACGGCCGCCCGTTCCCGGGCTACAGCTACAAGGGCTCGAACTTCGACAACGCCCGCGTCTGCAAGACCACCACGCAGACCCGCTGCGTCACGCTCGGCATCCCGCCGACCCTCGACGTCTCCGCCCCGCGGTGGGGGCTGGCGGCGTCGGACGACGCGCTGGCCGAGAGGTACGTCGACGCGTACCTGTGGTTCGGGCGGCCGTGGCTCTACATGCAGGCCGACCCGTTCTTGATGACGCGCGCGCTCTACCTGGCCAAGACCACGCCGTACTGATCCTGTCGGTGGCCCGCCCTACGCTCGCCTGAACGGGCCTCGCGTGGGCCGGGGGACAGGGGACACGGGACGGGGGCGCCGTGCGCGACGACGTGGGGGACGCTGCGGAGGAGCCGTGGGACACGGTCCTCGCCGAGGAGGCCGCGATGGCGCCGGCGGACTTCTCACGCTGGTTCGGGGCCGGGTGGCGGGCCGCGCCCCTGACGGGACTGCTGCCGTGGTCCCCGGACCGTACGACGACCCCGTGGTGCCTCAGCGGGGCGCCGGTCCAGCTGATGCTCCGGGCCGGGCAGGGGATCGTCGAGGTGGCGATCCCGGCCGGCGTCTGGGAGCACGGCACCCACGGGCTGGTGTGGCTGCCCCACGAGATCGAGACGGTCGACGTGCGCGCCGCCGACGAGGAGGTCGTCGTGGCGGCGGTGACCCGGTTGCTGCGCCGGCGCCGTGCGGGGTTCCGCTACTGCCGCTACTGCCGCGACCTCACGCCGCCCGAGCAGCGCTTCGAGCCGGACGTGTGCATGGCCTGCGCCTCGAGGTGGCTCGGTGTCGCCTACTAGCGGCCCTGGGACCTCGGCCACAAGCGGAGTGGCCCGCAGGCGAGTGCCTGCGGGCCACCGGGTGGTGCGTCGGCCGTCGGGTCAGGGACGGGTCTCCACGTTGAGCCACGGGGTCCAGCCGGCCTTGATGGTCGGCAGCGGGCTGAACCACGAGTGGGAGCCGCCGCCGTCGCCGTGGCAGCCGAGGTCGCTCTGGCTGTGCACGCCGTAGGCGATCCGACGACCGGTGGAGGTCAGCCAGTACCACCCGCCGCCGCTGTCGCCGGGGCACGCGTCCAGCCCGTCGACACGGACCATGCCGCGGACGGCGGCGTCGCTGTTGGTGTTGACGACGCCGCAGAAGTTGCCGCCGGTCGGCACGGTGAAGTTCGCCGAGAGGCAGACGCTGTCGCCGGGCCAGATGTAGGACAGGGTCGGCGCCACGCCGTTGACCAGGGCGGTCTGGTAGATCTCGCCGCCCGCGTCGCTCGCGAACCAGGGGTTCGTGACCTGGATGATCGACACGTCGTACGGTCCGGTGTTCACCGAGGCGTACATCGGGCCGATGCTCTGCGCGCCGGTGCCCCACAGGACGCCGTTGCCGTTCGAGCAGTGGCCGGCCGTGTAGACCCACCGCTGGTTGTTGGTCTGGCGGCCGGTGAAGCCGACCGAGCACTGGTTGTTGCCGACCGAGGTGCGCCAGATCATCGAGCCGGCGCGGATCGTGTAGTCACAGGCGTTGCGGGCGGTGCACCCGGCGTCCTCCACGGGCGTGCCGGCGCTGCGGGCACCGACCCGCAGGCCGCCCTCGGCCGACGACTTCAGGCGCGCCATCGCGGCGGGTGCGACGTCGACCACCACCGAGTTGGTCTTCACGTCGATGCCGACGCCGGTGGCCGCCTTCGCGAGGGTGCCCGTGCCGGTGCGCAGGGTGTCGGCCTGGGCCTCGAGCTGGGAGAAGGAGCGCGCCACCCGGTGCGTGGTGACCGTGAGGCCGAGGCGGTCCCCGAGGAGTACGGCGCGCCGGCCGGCCGCGGCCGTGGTGGCGGCGACGTGCACCGTGCCGGTCGGCGGGTCGTACCACGCGCCGCCGAAGGTCGCGGCGTTGGCGCCGGCGACGAGCTCGGTCTGGAGCGCCTTGCGGTCGTCCTGCTGCCGGGCCGCGGTGCGGGCGGCGGACGCGGACATCTGCGGGTAGACCGTGCGGTAGGCGCGGGCTGCCGCCGCCACCGGGTCACCCTCGGGTGCGACGGCCTTGATCGGGAGCGGCGGCTTGCGCTCGGCGGTCCCCGCGGGGCCCGCGGCGCCCGCCGTACCCGCCATCCCGACGACGGCTGCGACGACGGCGGCACCGATCGCGGCGGTCCTCATCGACTTCCTCATGGGCTTCTCCTCCTGGTTGTTCCGTCCGCTGGGGTGGACGCAATGGACAGAGGAAGCCAGGGGTGCAGCTTTTGATACCGCAGCGAGCGGGTGTCTAGAACGGGGTGGTCTCGCGCGGCCCGTCCGGACGGCGCCGTAGCGTGGCCCGGACCGACCCCTCCACCTCTCGGGAGCGCCCATGTCCGATGCCCGTCCCCTCAACGAGCTGACCGTCAGCGCGGCGCACGCCGCCTTCCTCGACGGCTCCCTGACCGCCCGCACCCTTGTCGAGCACTACCTCGACCGGATCGAGGCGCTCGACCGCGGCGGGCCCCGGCTGAACTCCGTGCTCGCGGTCTCGGGCACCGCGCGCGAGGAGGCTGACGCCCTCGACGCGCACCTCGCCCGGACCGGCGGACTCGCCGGGCCGCTGCACGGCATCCCGGTCGTGGTCAAGGACCAGGTCGAGACCGCCGGGCTGACCACGACCTTCGGCAACCGGCTGGCGGCCGACTACGTGCCGGACCGCGACGCCACCGCGGTCACCCGGCTGAAGGAGGCGGGCGCGATCGTCCTCGCGAAGACGACCATGCCCGACTTCGCGACCTCGTGGTTCTCCACCAGCTCGGTCAGCGGGCTGACCCGCAACCCCTACGCCCTCGACCGCGACCCCGGTGGCTCCAGCAGCGGCACCGCCGCCGCGGTCGCCGCGAACCTCGCCCTGCTCGGGGTCGGGGAGGACACCGGCGGCTCGATCCGGCTGCCGGCGTCCTTCTGCAACCTGGTCGGGGTCCGGGTGACGCCCGGGCTCGTCAGTCGCGACGGGATGTCCCCGCTCGTGGCGACGCAGGACACCGCGGGCCCGATGACCCGCACCGTCGCGGACGCCGCGCTGATGCTCGACGTGCTGGCCGGCTTCGACCCCCGCGACGAGTTCACGGCCGCCTTCGCGACCGGGCGCCCGGGCGGCAGCTTCGCCCAGCACCTCGCCGACAGCACCCTCGCCGGGGCGCGGATCGGCGTCCTCCGGCAGGCGTTCGGGCCCCAGGAGGAGGCGGAGTCCGCGGCGGTCAACGTGACCGTCGAGGCCGCGCTCGCGGAGGTCGCGGCGGCAGGCGCCACGCTCGTCGACGTGGAGATCCCCGACCTCTCCGACAAGGTCGCGTTCACCTCGGTCTACACGACCCGCTCGCACCAGGACATGGACGCCTTCTTCGCGAGCCGGCCCGCCCTGCCGGTCGAGTCCGTCGCCGCGGTCCGGGACGCGAAGGACTACCACGACCGGCTCGACCTCTTCGAGGCGATCGCGGACAGCCCCGTGGACCCGCGCGACGACCCGTCGTACGTCGACCGGCTGCTCGCCCAGCAGGCCTTCCAGCGCGAGGTGATCTCGCTGATGGCTGCCTCAGGGCTCGACGCGGTCTGCTTCCCGGACGTGACCGTCGCGGCGCCGACGCACGAGGACGTGATGGGCTACCGCTGGACCTGCCTGACCTTCCCGACCAACACCGTGATCGCCTCCCAGCTGCTCTTCCCCGCGGTCAGCGTCCCGGCGGGATTCACCGACGGCGGCCTGCCGGTCGGCCTCGAGCTGATGGGGGTGCCGTTCGACGAGGCACGCCTGCTCGGCCTCGCCCACGCGGTGGAGCGGGCCGTCGGGGCGCGCCGCGAGCCCGACCTGGGTTGAGACGACGCCGGGCGGGGAACGAAACCGAGATCAGGTTCCTGTCAGCTCGAGGAGGACCCGCGACCGTGGACGGACCCACACCCCGCACGATCGACATCAACGCCGACGCCGGCGAGAGCTTCGGCCGGTGGCGGCTGGGCGCCGACGAGGAGCTGGCCACCCTGGTCTCCTCCGTCAACGTGGCGTGCGGGTGGCACGCCGGCGACCCCGGCACGATGGCCGCGTCGGTGGCACTGGCCAAGGAGCACGGCCTCGCGCTCGGCGCCCACCCCGGGTTCCCGGACCTGGTGGGCTTCGGTCGCCGGATGATCGCGTTCTCGCCCCAGGAGGCGGCGCAGGCGGTGCTCTACCAGTACGGCGCCCTGCGCGCGATCGCCGACGCGCAGGGCGTGCCGGTCACGCACGTGAAGCCGCACGGATCGCTCTACGGCCTGTTCGTCCGCGACGACGACGTCGCCGACGCGGTCAGCGACGCGGTCGCGGCCGTCGACCCGGAGCTGCTGATCATCGCCGAGGCGGGCCACGCGGCCGACCGGCAGCGGGAGCGCGGGCACCGTGTCGTCGCCGAGGCGTTCGCCGACCTCGACTACACCGACGAGGGACACATCGTGGTCGACCCCGAGAACCGTCGCCGTGAGCCGCAGTGGTGCGCCGACCGCACGGCACAGGTCCTGCACGGCACCGTCACCTCGACCGGCGGTGCGGAGGTCGCGGTGCGTGCGGAGTCCGTGTGCCTGCACGGGGACCGGCCGGGCGCGGTCGAGAACGCCCGCGCGATCGTCGAAAGGGTCCGCGCCGAGGGCTTCGAGATCGCGCGGGTGACCCGGTGAGCCGCCCCTCGACCGCGCTGCCGCCGGCGCGCTACGACTTCGGTGGCGACGAGTTCGTCTTCGTCGAGATCGACGAGCAGATGAGCATGGAGGCCAACCTCAAGGCGATGATGGTGACCAACGCCCTCGCCGCCCGCGAGCTCGACGGCATCGTCGACATCTGCCCGTCCAACGCGTCCTACATGATCCGGCTCGACCCCGACGTCCTGCCGCCCCGCGAGCTGGTGGCGCTGCTGCGCGAGCTGGACGCCGAGTTCGGCGACGTACCCGACGACTTCGTGCTCGAGACCCGGGTCGTCGACGTCCCGGTGCTCTACGACGACCCGTGGACCCACGAGGCGCTGATGCGCTTCCGGGACCGGCACCAGGACCCGGAGTCGACCGACCTCGAGTACGGCGCCCGCACCAACGGCTTCGACAGCGTGCAGGCGTTCGTCGACCACCTCGCCGGCAACCCGTGGATCGTGACGATGCTCGGCTTCGTGCCGGGCCTGCCGTTCTGCTACCAGCTCGAGCCGCGCGAGCGGCAGGTGCAGGTCCCGAAGTACGTCCGCCCGCGCACGTTCACCCCCGAGCGGGCGTTCGGGATCGGCGGCGCCTTCTCGGTCATCTACCCCGTCCAGGGCGCCGGCGGCTACCAGCTCTACGGCATCTCGCCGGCGCCGGTGCTCGACGTGCGGCAGGAGCACCCCGACTTCGCCGACTCGATCGTCTTCCCCCGGGCCGGGGACATCTGGCGCTACCGGTCCATCGACCGGTCGGAGTTCGACGCGACGCGGGCGCAGGTCGAGAGCGGCGAGTTCCGCTACCGGCAGCGCGACGTCGAGTTCTCCCCCTCGGCGTTCCTCGCGGACCCGCAGGCGGTCAACGACTCGCTGCTGGAGGTGCTCTACCGATGACCGCCACGATCACCGTGCTGTCCGGTGGCCTGTCCACCACGGTCCAGGACCTCGGCCGGCCCGGGCGCTACGCGATCGGGATGCCGCCCTCGGGTGCGATGGACCAGTACTCCCTACGCGTCGGCAACGCCCTGGTGGGCAACGACGAGGCCGCGGCCGCGCTGGAGGCGACGTACGTCGGGCCCGAGCTGCGCTTCGGCGACGACCGGCTCGTGGCCGTCACCGGCGGCGACGCCAGCGTCCGCCTCAACGGGGAGGAGGTGCCGACCTGGGAGGCGGTCGCGGTCACCGCCGACGACGTGCTGTCGTTCGGGATGATCACCTCGGGCGCGCGCCCCTACGTCGCGGTCTCCGGCGGCGTCGACGTCGCGCCCTACCTCGGCTCCCGGTCGACGTACACCCTCATCGGGCTGGGCGGCTTCGAGGGGCGCACGCTCGCGGAGGGCGACGAGCTGGCCCTGGGCGAGCCGACCGGCCGCGGGCGTGCCGGCGTGCGGGTCCCCGACGACCTCCTGCCCGACCTCGGCCCCGACGTCGAGGTGCGCACCGTCGTGGGCCTGTGCTCCTACCGGCTGACCCGTGACGCCCTGGACTCGTTCCTCTCGACACCGTGGAAGGTCACCAAGGACGCGGACCGGGTCGGCTACCGGCTGCGCGGCGGCAGCCTCGACTTCGTCGATCGGGAGCAGCCGTTCGGTGCCGGCAGCGACCCCGCCAACGTCGTCGACCTCGGCTACCCGGTCGGGTCCGTCCAGGTGCCCGGCGGCGACGAGCCGATCGTGCTGCTCGGCGACGCCGTCACCGGCGGCGGCTACGCCACGATCGGGACGGTGGTGTCGGTCGACCGGGACCGCTTCGGGCAGGCCAAGACCGGCGACACCGTGCACTTCCGCTCCGTCGACCTCGACGAGGCCCTCGCGGCTCGCGCCGAGCGGGCCGACCAGCTCCGGCGCGTGCGCGCCACCCTAGGAAAGGACGCCTGATGCCGAACGTCGCGACCCCCCTGCCCGGTGTGTTCTACCGGCGACCCGCACCCGACAAGGACGAGTTCGTCCAGCCCGGCGACGAGGTCGCCGAGGGCCAGGTGATCGGTCTCATCGAGGTGATGAAGAGCTTCTCGGAGCTCAAGGCCACCGCCGCCGGCACGATCAAGGAGTTCCTGGTCGAGGACTCCGACGAGGTGTCGGTCGGCCAGGACGTCGCGGTCATCGAGTGAGCGCCCCGCACCGCGTCCTGGTCGCCAACCGCGGGGAGATCGCGGTCCGGGTGGTGCGGGCCGCGCACGATCTGGGATGGGAGGCCGTCGCGGTGCACTCGGACGCCGACGCCGGGTCCCAGTGGGTGCGGCTGGCCGACGACGCGGTCCGGCTCGGGCCGTCCCCGGCGAGCAAGTCCTACCTCGTCCCGGAGCTGCTGGTGGACGCCGCCCGGTCCACCGGGTGCGACCTCGTCCACCCCGGCTACGGCTTCCTCTCCGAGCGGGCGTCCTTCGCCCAGGCCGTCGTCGACGCCGGCCTGGTGTTCGTGGGTCCGTCCGCGGACCTGATCGACCGGATGGGCGACAAGGCGACGGCCCGGCGCACGGCGCGGGAGTCCGGTGTGCCCGTCGTCCCCGGCTCGGACGTCGTCACGGACCCCGACGAGGCCGTGCGGCTGGCCGAGGAGCTCGGGTTCCCCGTGCTGGTCAAGGCGTCCGCCGGCGGCGGGGGCCGGGGGATCCGCCGCGTCGACTCCGCTGCCGAGATGCCGGCCGCCGTCTCGGAGGCCCAGAACGAGGCCCGCTCGGCGTTCGGCGACGACGCGATCTACGTCGAGAAGGTCATCGTGTCCGCGCGCCACATCGAGGTGCAGGTGGTGGCCGACCAGCACGGCGGCGTCTCGCACGCGTTCGAGCGGGACTGCTCGGTGCAGCGACGGCGGCAGAAGCTGCTCGAGGAGGCGCCGGCGCCGGGACTCGACGAGGAGGTGCGCGCCGAGATGCTGGCCGCCAGCGTGCGGCTGGCCCGGGAGATCGGGTACGTCGGCGCGGGCACGATCGAGTACCTCCTGGACGACGACGGCTTCTACTTCATCGAGATGAACACCCGCATCCAGGTGGAGCACCCCGTCTCCGAGGAGATCACCGGCTTCGACCTCGTCGCCGAGCAGCTGCGGGTCGCGGCGGGGGAGCGGCTCGGCATCGACGGTGACTCCGCCACGCCGGACGGGGTGGCATTCGAGTTCCGGATCAACGCCGAGGACCCGGAGAACGGCTTCTTCCCCTCGCCCGGCGAGCTGAGGCGCTTCGACCTCCCGGAGGGTCCCGGCGTGCGGGTCGAGTCCGGCTACGTCGTGGGCGACACCGTGCCGCCGTACTACGACTCCCTGCTGGCCAAGGTGGTCGTGCACGGGAGCGACCGCGCCGAGGCCATCGAGCGGTCCGTGCGGGCGCTGGACGCCCTGGTCGTGGAGGGGGTCACGACGACGCGGGACGTGCACCTGCGGCTGCTGCGGGAGTCGGCGGTCAAGGACGGCCCGGTGACGACCACGTGGCTGGAGGAGTTCCTCGGCTCGTGAGGGCCGGCGGCATCAGGATGGGCTGCGTCGCCACACCGCGCCTCGTCCCAGGCCCTCCGGCGCGACGATCCGGTCCTGCTTGAGCCGGTCCAGCGCCAGGCGGATGGTCTGGTCGCTGACACCCGGCAGCGCCGCGCGCACGTCGGCGATGCGGAAGATCGACGGGGCCTGGTGCAGCACGAAGTCGCGTACCCGGTCCTGCTTGGTGCCGCCGGACCGGTCGGTGGCGGCTCGGTGCTCGAACGCGTCGTAGGCCGAGGCGAGCACGGACACGAAGTAGGACAGCCACGGCCACGGGTCGTTCCCCCCCTCGTGCCAGCCGTGCGTCGAGGCCAGCAGGGACGCGTAGTAGGCGTCCGCGTCGCGGGCGATGAGCTGCTCGACCGACACGTAGCGCCCGACGCCGTACCCGACGTCGGCCAGCAGCGCGTTGGTGAGCACCCGCACCACGCGACCGTTCCCGTCCTCGAACGGATGGATGGTGAGCAGGTCGAGGGCGAGCAGGCCGATCAGCAGGAGGGGGTGGTGGTGCTCGCGCACCAGCTCCTCGCCGAAGCGGTCGACGAGCTCGACGACGTACGTCTCGGTGTCGGCGGCCGGCACCGGCACGAACCGCACCTCGACCGTCCCGTCGGGTGACCGGTCCACGACCAGGTTGTCGCTGTCCTTGAACCGTCCGCCGGCTCCCGGGGTCTCCGCGAACAGCAGTCGGTGGAGATGGAGGAGGAGGCCGACGTTCAGCGGGCGCCAGTCCTCGGTGAAGAGGTAGTCGAGCGCCGACCGGTAGCCGGCGAACTCCTGCTCGCTCCGGTTCCGAAGGACCGGGACCCTGCCCTCGATGATCCGGGCCGCTCGGGTGGGGTCCGGCACGACCACTCCCTCCAGAGCGGACGAGGCCGTGATGCTGGAGACGCGGGCGCGGTGCGCGAGCTCGGTGAGGAGTGCAGGGAGCTGATGGCGGAAGAGCTCCTCCCGGCCCCGACCGGTGTCGATGCGGCGGAGCCGGACGACGATCGCCGCCGGCACCGAGCCCAGGGACCGGTCGAGCGCGGTGAAGGGCAGCACGTAACCTCCTAGAGAATGCACCAAACATACTAACCGTGAGAGTTGTTAGTAGGTTCAGCCCACAACCCTGAGCTGCACCGTCCGGGTCGGGACCACCGGTGAGGAGGCGCCGCATGGCATCCGTCGTCTGTCTGGGCCTGACCAGCATCGACCTGACGTACGTCGTCGACAGGGTGCCCCGGCCCGACGAGAAGGTGACGGCCCGGGCGAGCACCCTCGACGTGGGCGGCCCCGCGGCGAACGCCGCCCGCGTCGCCGCGGTGCTCGGGGGCGACGTGCGGCTGGTCACGGCGATGGGAGACGGCTCGCTGGCCTCGATGGCCGTCGGCCTGCTCACCCGCCGCGGCGTGGAGGTGAGGGACCTGCTGGAGGGCGAGCCGGGTGCACCGCCGGTCTCGACGGTGCTGGTGACCGGCTCGACGGGGCAGCGCGCCGTGGTCTCGCTCAACGCGGGTGCGGCGCCTCGCGAGCCCCGGCTCCGGGGGGACGAGCTGGCCGACGACGCACGGGTGCTGCTGCTCGACGGCCACCACATGGCCGCCGCGACGGCGCTCGCCCGGCAGGCGCGAGCGCGCGGGATCCCGGTGGTGCTCGACGGTGGCAGCTGGAAGCCCGGCACGGACGAGCTGCTGGGGTGGGTCGACGTCGCCGTCGTCTCGAGCGACTTCTCCCCACCCGAGGGGGGCGACGTGCTGGCGCTGCTGCGCCGGGCGGGCTGCCGGGTGGTGGCGCAGTCGGCCGGTCCCGGCCCGGTGGAGGTGCTCGACGACGTCGGCCGCCGAGTCGTGGAGCCGCCGGCGGTGGCACCCGGCCGGGTCGTCGACACCCTCGGCGCCGGGGACGTGCTGCACGGCGCCCTCGCGCTCCTGGTGGCCCGCGAGGGCGTCGGTGCGCAGCGGTGGGTCGAGCGCGCCTGCGCCGTCGCCAGCGAGTCGTGCCGCCACGCCGGGGCGCTGGGCTGGGCAAACGACGAGGCACTGGTCCGGCGCCTGCGCGCCGTCGTCGAGGGCTGAGCCCCCGACCGGCCGCGGCGGCGCGGCCGGTCGGACCGGGTCAGGCGACGGCCGGCGGGCCGTCCGTCGGGACGTCGCTCTTGCGGGCGTTGATGACCAGCACCGCGACCAGCCAGCCGGCGGCGAGCAGCATCCCTCCCCAGAAGAACGCGACGTGGTAGCCGTGGATGAACGCCAGCGGGGCGAGCCGCTGGGCGTCGTCGGGGCTGCGGAGGTTGTCGGCGAGGTAGCCGGTGACAGCACCCGCGAACAGCGTGTTGAGCAGTGCCGTCCCGAGGGAGCCGCCGATCTGCTGCGCGGTGTTGAGGACCGCGCTCGCCACGCCGGCGTCGTGCTCGCCGACGCCGAACAGGGCGGTGCTCGAGGCGGGGATGAAGACCCCG
This sequence comes from uncultured Actinomycetota bacterium, assembly GCA_963781745.1. Classification (GTDB taxonomy): domain Bacteria; phylum Actinomycetota; class Actinomycetes; order Propionibacteriales; family Nocardioidaceae; genus Nocardioides_B. The sequence continues at coordinate 19,737 of CAWAHH010000006.1, forward strand.
GCCAGCCCGATGCTCATCAGGAGCATGGCGGGCAGCACGTGCGACCAGTAGGCCGTGTCGGCGTCGATCTGGGTGAGCAGCAGCATGCCTGCCACGGCCATCAGCAGGCCGGTGACCATCAGCGGCTTCGGACCGACCCGGGGGAGCAGCTGCGCCACGACCCCGGCGGTCAGGATGATGCCGCCGCTGAAGGGCAGGAACGCGAAGCCGGACCGCAGCGGGCTGTAGCCGAGGTTGACCTGGAAGTAGTAGGTCAGGAACAGGAACATCGCGAAGAGGCCGGCACCGACGAGCAGGAAGATCAGGTAGGAGCCACCGCGGTTGCGGTCGAGCACGACCCGCAGCGGGAGCATGGGGTTCTTGCTGCGGCTCTCCCACCAGACGAAGGCGACGAGCAGCACCACGGCGGCCACGAGCCAGGTGACGGTCGAGGGGTCGCCCCAGCCGAGCACGGCCGTCGAGGACGGGTCCTCCGGGTTCTTGGCGCGGGCCGCCTCGGTGAAGCCGTAGACGAGTGAGAACAGGCCGGCGGTGGCGAGCACCACACCCGGGACGTCGTACCGCGTGTCGCCGTGCGCCTTGCTCTCGTGCACCAGCACCACCGCCGCGAGGGCGACGATGATGGCGACGGGCACGTTGACGCCGAGGCACCAGCGCCAGGAGGTGTACTCGGTCAGGACGCCGCCCACGATGAGGCCGATGGCCGCGCCGCCGCCGGACAGCGCGCCGAAGACACCGAACGCCTTGGCGCGCTCGCGCGGCTCGGTGAAGGTCACGGTGACCAGGGACAGTGCCGCGGGGGCCATCAGCGCGGCGAAGGCGCCCTGGAGGCCGCGCGCGGCGAAGAGCAGCTCCTGGTTGGCGGCGAGCCCGCCGAGCGCGGAGGCGCCGGCGAACCCGAGCAGGCCGATGATGAAGGTGCGCTTGCGGCCGGTGTAGTCGGCGATGCGACCGCCGAGCAGCAGCAGCGCGCCGAAGGCGAGCGTGTAGGCGGTGACCACCCACTGGCGGTCGGCGTTGCTGATGCCGAGGTCGTTCTGCGCCGAGGGCAGGGCGATGTTCACGATCGACGCGTCGAGGACGATCATCAGCTGGGCGGCGGCGAGGACCGTCAGGGCCCACCACCGGCGCGGATCGGGGGCGTCGACGTCGGGGGACGTCGAGGCGGACGTGAGGACGGGCTCGGACACGGGGACTCCTGGTGCGGTGCGGGTGCGGTGCGAGGTGACGCGGTCTGCAACCGGTGGGGACCGGGGTTGCTTCCCGCTTCCGCGAACTTTCCAGAGGGCACCGACAGTCTTGTCCCAGTGGACTGGACCGGGGGCCGCCGTGCGTGAACACCTCGTGACAACTGCGGGTGGGGCGCATGGAATCCGCGTCGCTAGTCTCGGGGCATGACCGACCCCGCACCCCTGTCCGGAACCGTCGCGCTCGTCACGGGCGCCTCCAGCGGCATCGGCGCTGCCGCGGCGCGGCACCTCGCCGGGCTCGGCGCCGACGTCGCACTGGTCGCCCGGCGCCGCGACCGCATCGAGGCGCTCGGCGCGGAGCTCGGTGGCGCGGGTCGACGCACGGCCGTCGTCGAGGCCGACGTCACCGACCGCGCCGCCGCCGAGGACGCCGTACGACGCACTGTCGACGAGCTCGGGCGCCTCGACGTGCTCGTCAACAACGCCGGCGTGATGCTGCTCGGCCCGATCGAGCACGCGCCCGTCGACGAGTGGGAGCAGATGGTCCGGGTCAACGTGCTGGGCCTGCTCTACTGCGCGAAGGCGGCGCTGCCGCACCTGCTCGAGGCCGCCGGGTCCAGCGAGCGCGGCGTGGCCGACCTGGTGAACATCTCCTCGGTGGCCGGCCGCGTGGTCCGCAACGGGAGCGGTGTCTACAACGCGACCAAGCACGCGGTCGGCGCCTTCAGCGACTCGCTGCGGCAGGAGGTGACCCGGCGGCACGTGCGCGTCGGCCTGGTCGAGCCGGGTGCGGTGGCCACCGAGCTGGCCGGCCACAACCGCCCGGAGGTGCTCGAGGGCATGCGCCAGCGGTTCGCGTCCATGGAGCGGATGGAGGCCGAGGACATCGCCGAGGCGATCGGCTTCATGGTGACCCGGCCGCGGCACGTCGCCGTCAACGAGCTCCTCGTGCGGCCGACCGAGCAGGCCGACTGACCGCGCCGGGTCGCGCCGCGGGGTGCGGAGGGCGGGACCTCAGCGGGCGGCGAGGTCCCTCAGGATCCGCTGGCTGGCGAGCTTGCCGGGCGCCCCGATGACGCAGCCGCCGGGGTGGGTGCCGGAGCCGCACTGGTAGTAGCCGTCCAGCGGGGTGCGGTAGTCGCTCCAGCCGGGCGCCGGGCGGAAGAAGTACATCTGCGGCCCGAGGAACTCCCCGGCGAAGATGTTGCCCTCGGTCAGGCCGGTGACCCGCTCGATGTCGACAGGGGTGACCACCTCACGGTGCAGGACCAGGTCGCCGAAGCCGGGGAAGTGCGACTCGAGGACGGCCTGGGCGGTGTCGCCGAAGCGCTCCCGCTCGGTCTCCCAGTCCGACCCGCGCAGCTCGTACGGCGCGTACTGCACGAAGCACGACATGACGTGCTTGCCGGGGGGCGCCATGTCCGGGTCGACGACGGACTGGATCGCCCCGTCGATGAACGGCCGCTCGGAGTACCAGCCGTACTTCGCGGCGTCGAAGGCCCGCTCGACGTACTCGATCGTCGGGCCGATGTTGAGGAAGCCGCCGTAGTGGTCGACGGTATCGGGCAGCCCGGGAAAGACCGGCAGGCCGTCGAGGGCGAAGTTGACCTTTGCCGAGACGCCGCGGAAGCGCATCCGCTCGACGTTGTCGACCAGGTCGGAGGGCAGCTCGCGCGGGTCGACGAGGTCGAGGAAGGTGCGCCGCGGGTCGAGCGCGGAGACCACGACGGGCGCGCGCAGCTCGGTGCCGTCCTCGAGGGCGACGCCGACGGCGCGGCCCTCGGACGTCAGCACCGACGAGACCCTCGCGCCGAGCCGGATCTCGGCGCCCAGCGCCTCGGCGGCGCGGGCGAGCACCTGGGTGAAGCCGCCGTTGCCGCCCTTGTGGAACGCCCAGGACCCGAGGTGGCCGTCGTGCTCGCCGAGCTTGTGAAAGAGCAGCACCAGCCCGGAGCCCGGGGACATCGGGCCGATCTTGGTGCCGATGATGCTGGAGGAGGCGTGGTAGCCCTGCACGGCAGGGTGCTCGAAGTAGTCCTCGAGCCAGTCGGCGGCGCTGCCGGTGAGCAGCCGGACGGTGTCGTGCATGACCTTGCGCTCGACGCCGCCGAGGTGGTCCAGCAGCCACGCGACGTCGGCCTGGTCCTCCGGGTCCTTGCCGAAGACGTTCGGCGGCGCCTTGTCGAACAGGGGCCGCACCGCCTGCACGACCCGGTCGAGGTCGTGGTGGTAGCGGTCGTAGGCGTCCGCGTCGTGGCGCGAGTGCCGCCGGATCTCCAGCACGTTCTGGGTGTGGTCGTCGCCGAGCAGCAGGTGCCCGCCGTCATCGGTGGGGTGGAACGAGCTCGGCATCATCAGCGGCAGGAAGCCGTGCCGGACCAGGTCGAGCTCGTGGATGATCTCCGGGCGCAGCAGCGAGAGGGCGTAGGAGAACGTGGTGAACGAGAAGCCCGGGACGAGCTCCTCGGTGATCGCGGCACCGCCGACGAGGTGGCGCTGCTCGAGCACGAGCGTGCGCAGGCCGGCCTTGGCGAGGTAGCCAGCGTTCACCAGGCCGTTGTGGCCGCCGCCGACCACGATCGCGTCGTACGTCCTCGTGCTGCTCGTCACCGGGCTGGTCATGGGGTCGCCGTCTTCCTCGCGGGGTTGAACAGGGGCAGCCGTGCGGTGCGGGCCAGCACCGTCGTGGTCCGGTGGTGCAGCGTGGTCTCGAGGTGCACCTCGGTGCCGGGGGCCGCCAGCCCGGGGCGGACCCGGGCGATGCCGATGTGGCGCTGGAGCACGGGGGAGTACATCAGGCTGGTGGCGTAGCCGATCTGCGACCCGCCCGCGGGCACGTCGTAGAGCATCGACTCGTAGGGGAGCGGGTGCTCGTCCTTGGCGGGCAGCAGGCCGGCCTTGCGGTGCAGCCGGTCCCAGTGCTCGTAGTCGACGACGAGGCCGACGGTCGCCCAGCGCGAGGACCGCTCGCGCAGCTCGCGACGGATCGCGGCGCCCCCGACGAAGGCCCGGCCGTCGTCGGGGCCGCGCAGCATCCAGCCCATGCCGAGCTCGGTCGGGGTGACCCGCTCGTGGTCGGTGAACGCGAGCCGGCTGTTGCTCCACTCGACGTCGACCAGCGGCAGGCCGGCCTCGATGCGGAGCATCATCAGCGCCTCCTCGCCGAACGGCCGCAGCCCGTGGTCGAGGCCGGCGTCGAGGACCGCGTCGAGGACCTCGAGCGCGTGCGCCCTCTCGACGGTGATCTCGAAGCCGAGGTCGCCGGTGTAGCCGGTGCGCGAGAGGGTGACCGCGGCATCGCCGATCTTGGCGGGGGTCATCGCGAAGAAGGGCAGCGCTGCGGCCTCGGGCATCAGCGCGGACAGCACCGTGCGCGAGCGCGGGCCCTGCACGGCGAGGATGCCGTAGTCGTCGGACACGTCCTCGATCTCGACGCGCAGCCGCCCGACGAGGTCGGAGAACCAGCCGTGGTTGGGGCGGGCGGCGGTCAGCACGAAGTCGGTGGCGCTGTGCCGGAAGACGACGCCGTCCTCCATGACGAAGCCGTCGTCGTCGCACCACAGGGTGTACTGCGCCTGACCCGGCCGGCACCGGCGCACGTCGCGGGTCAGCACGCCCGCGAGGAAGCGCTCGGCGTCGGGCCCGTGGATGCGGTACTTGAACAGCGGCGAGGTGTCGAAGACCCCGACCGAGTTGCGGACCGCGAAGTACTCGTGCTTCGGGGCGTGGGTGTAGCGCAGCGCGGAGAGGTGGCCCTGCCAGTGCGTGTAGAGGCCCTGCGTGTTCAGCTCGCTTAGGCGCGGGTGGAACGGCGTCGTCCGGATCACGTCGTCACCCTAGGTGATGAGCTGACTCGCGCGTCAGTAGCCGGTCCGGGCCACTGGTCGCCGTGGGCAGGACCGCCTCGACGACGTACCGGCCCCCGGGGTCGGGCGCGTGCGCCAGCCGGCCGCCGACGACCGCGACCCGAGCGGCCAGGCCGGCGAGGCCGTGGCCCGTCGACAGCCCGGACGCGACCGCCGCCCGCTCGCCGCCGGGGCCGTTCGCGACCGTCACCGTCAGCGTGGAGCCGGCCCACGCGAGCCCGACGGTGGCGTGGCAGCCGGCGCCCGCGTGCTTGGTGGCGTTGGTGAGCGCCTCGGCGACGATGCGGTACGCCGTGTGGTCGACGCTCGGGTCGAGGCGCTGCGCGTCGCCCTCGGCGACCACCTCGACAGACGTGCCGAGGCCCCGGAACCGGGCCACCAGGTCCTCGAGCTCGTCGAGGCCGTGCTCGGCGGAACCCGGGACCGGAGGGTCCGCCGCACCACCGGTCGGACCGGGGACCGGCGGCTCGTGCAGCAGCCCCAGCATCCGCCGCAGCTCGTCCATCGCCTGGGTGCCGACGTCCTGGATCGTGCGCAGCGCGTCGCCGGCCATCGCCGCGTCGGTGGCGAGCACCCGCTGGGCGCCGGAGGCCTGCAGCACCATGATCGTCACCGAGTGCGAGACGATGTCGTGCAGCTCGCGGGCGATCCGGGCCCGCTCCACCTCGACCGCGAGGCGGGCGTCCTCCTCGCGGCGCCGCTCGAGCGACGTCAGCTGCCGCCGGCTCCGGCCTGCCCACCAGCCGACCGCCCAGGTGGCGACGCCGAGCGCACCGAACAGCACCACGCCCGACAGCCAGGCGCCCAGGTCGTCCCAGCGGCCCCGGGTCTCGTCGACCATCGCCAGCGCGAACGTCGACAGCGTCGCGGGCACGGCCGGCCACGACCGCGCGGGCGGGAGCACGAGGGCCACCGTGAGCAGCGCGAGCAGCAGGCCCAGGAGCGGGCGGTAGCCGGGCAGCCACAGCAGCGCCGCGACGGCGTGCAGCCACATCACCGCGAGGACGAGGACCGGACGGCGCCGCCGGACCGCCAGGACGGCATACCCCGCAACGGCGAAGGCGACCACGAGCCAGGCCGGGACGGGGCCCCTGTGCAGCACGCTGTAGTCGTACGCGGGCTCCCACTGCCCGGCCAGGTCGAGCACGCAGAGCGCGGCTGCCAGCAGGCCGTCGCGCACCGCCGGGTGGTGGAGCCGGCCCTGCCGGCTAGAGAGGTCCACGGCGGGGGCCGCGCCGTCCCGCGAGCCAGGCCCGCGGTCCGGACGAGCCGGGGGGCTCGGGGTGGCACTTCGGGCTGATCACGCAGCGGACCACCGACGTGCTCGGCTGGCCGACCTCGATCGCCAGCGGCCGCTGCGTCCTGTCCAGCTCGACGGCGACCGCCCGCTCCAGGACGCCGGCCAGCGCGTCGTCGGCCGGGTCGGGCAGGGCCAGTCCCGCCTCGGCGAGGCCGCGCACGACGTCACCGGTCGCGTCGAGCGCCGCGGTCAGCCGGTCCGGGTCGAGCGCGACGACGTCGGTGGCGTGCTGGGAGCGGTGCAGGAGGCGTACGACGCAGGCGCGCACGTCCGGCGTGGCCTGCAGCGAGGCGACCTCGACGTGCCAGGCGGGGAAGCGCTCCACCACCGACGACTGGTCCGGCTCGGCGGGCGACACGACCACGTGGACGGGCCGGTCCGCCGGGAGGTCGACGCCCTCGGGCACCGCGAAGACGGCCAGGTCGGTGCCGACGAGACGCCCGAACGCCAGGTGGGTGTTGCTGCCGGCGCCGGCCACGGCGCCCGCCTGCAGGGAGACGACGGGATCGGGCATGGGCCACCTCGTGCCTTCGGGGACGGGCGTCCCGGCGCTGCCGTCCGGACGCCTCACCCTAGACCGGGCCCGGGGGTGCCCGCCACGGAGTTCGGGCTGAGTACGCGGGCTCAGGCTCCTCGGGTCCTCGTGCTCTGGCACCGGCTACGGGCAGCCGACGACGATGGTCCCGAGGGCCGCGGTGGCCCCGGGCAAGCCTCCGAGGTGAGTGACGATGACGACCGTGAACGACCTGCGCAGCACTCCCGTGGTGACGGCTCTGGTGGACGCCGGGCTGGTCCCGCCCGCCCGCCGCGAGGAGGCGGTGACCGTCGTCGAGCGCGTCCTCGCCGGCCAGGTCACCGGGCCGGCCCCGATCCGGCGGCGGTTCGCCGAGCTGTCCGGCTACGTCGGCGGCGCCCTCGTCGTGTCCGCCGCCGCGATCCTGCTCTCCTCGCAGTGGGAGGACCTCGGCCGCGGCGGTCAGGTCGCCGTCCTCCTCGCGATCGCGGTGGTGCTCGCCGTCGCCGGCGGGGCGGTCGTCGTGTCGGCCGGCCGGGCCGCGATGCGCTCGGGCGCGGACGCGGTGCGGCGCCGGCTGAGCGGTGTGCTCCTCAGCGGTGCGGCGGCCGCCGCCGGCGCGGCGGTCGGCGTCCAGCTCTCCGACGTACACGACGACTCGGTGCCTGCGCTCGCCGGGTTCGCGACGCTGGCACTGCTCGCCCTGGTCGGGTACGTCGTCGCGCCGACGGTCGTGGGCCAGGTCGCGGTCGCGGTCGGCGTCTCGACGGCGCTGCCGTTGCTGGTGGACGTGCTCGGCGCGTCGTCGGCCCTCGCCACCGGGATCTGCCTGCTGGCGCTGGGGATCGTGTGGATCGCGGCGGCGGAGGCGAGCCTGTGGCACGAGGTCGCGACGGCCCGCGTGCTCGGCGCCGGCGCGGCCGTCCTCGGCGCCCAGCTGCCCGTCTTCGACGGCGACGACCGGGCCTGGCTCGGCTACCTGCTGCTGACGCTCGTCGCCGCCGCGGCCTTCGGCGCCTACGTGCTCCGGCCGTCCTGGCCGTTCCTCGCGGCGGGCGTCGCGGCCGTCACCCTGGTCGTCCCCGAGGCGCTGCTCGACTGGACCGACAACGCGCTCGGCCCGGCCGGCGTGCTGCTGGCCGCCGGCTCGACGCTCATCGTCGCGTCCCTGCTGGGACTGCGCCTGCGCCACGAGGTCGCCGAGGCCTAGCCGGGCAGCTCCGGGCCGGCCGGCTCGACGGGCAGCAGGTCCGGTCGCTTGCAGGCACCTCCGGTGGCGAACTCGTGCCCGCGCACGCGTCCCCACACCCACGGCGTCACGTGGCTGACCAGCCAGGCCGTCTCGCGGGCGACCAGGCGCACCGTCCCGGGCGGGTGCTCGACACCGGGCTCGCCGCGCCAGTCCTCGGTCTCGAGGCCCATCGCCTCGGCGAGCGCGGCCGCGATTCGCCGGTGCCCCTCGGCGTTGGCGTGCAGCCGGTCGTCGTCCCACAGGGCGGGGTGGCCGGCGACCGGCTCGGCCGCGAAGTCGACCACCGTGGTGCCGTACGTCGCACCCGCCTCCCGCACCACGGCGTTCAGCGCGTGGATGCGCCCGCGCAGGGCGAAGGTCAGCGGGGCCACGCGTCGCATGTCGGGCATCGTGAACGTCAGCACCCGGGCGCCGGACTCGTGCAGTCGCCGGTAGGCCGTGAGCAGGTTCGCTCGCAGCACCAGCCGGTCCATGCGCGGTCGCAGGATGTCGTTCACGCCCGCGACGAGCAGCGCGACGTCGGGCTCGAGGGCCAGCGCCCGGTCCAGCTGCAGGTCGAGCACCTCGCGGGTGGTCTGGCCGCGCACCGCGAGGTTCGCGTAGTCCACCCGACCGTGCGCGCGCGCCAGCATCGCGGCGAACCGGTCGGCCCAGCCGACGTACGTGCCGTCCGGCCCGGCGTCCATCAGGCCCTCGACGGTGCTGTCGCCCAGAGCGACCAGGCGCAGTGTCATGCGGTGCTTCTGTCTCCCAGTGCGAGTCGGTGTGTGTCGGTGCTGATCCGGGGAGACCCGCTCAGCCGAGCGGCTCGACCTCCTCGTGGTCGCCGACGCCGGCGGCGAGCCGCGAGAGGTGGAAGGAGCCGTCGCCGAGCAGGTGGTCGAGCGCGGTGAGGTGGCTGGTGTAGGAGCCGACGCTGTACTCGGCCGTCATCGCGATGCCGCCGTGCAGCTGGATCGCCTCCTGGCCGACGTGCCGGGACGCGCGGCTGACCTGCAGGCCGGCACGGGCGGCCGCCTCGGCGACCTCCTCGCGCGAGCCCGAGGCGAGCACCATCGTGGCCCAGGTGGCCAGGCTGGTGGCGAGCTCGAGGGAGACGTACATGTCGGCGGCGCGGAACGTGAGCGCCTGGAACGTCTTGAGCGGCACGCCGAACTGCTGACGCGACTGCAGGTAGTCCGAGGTCGCGGACAGCGCGAACTCCATGGCCCCGAGCGCCTCGTGGGCGGCCGCGATCCGGGCGGCGTCCAGGGTCGCCTCGATGGTCGCGGTGGCGTCCCCGCCGTCGCCGAGGGGTACGGCGTCCGTGCCGTCGAACGCGACCCTCGCCGCGCGGCCGGCGTCCGAGGTGGGGTACCCCGTCCGGGTCAGGCCGCTCGCGTCCGGACGGACCAGGAACAGGCCGGTGCCGCCGTCGGGCAGCGCGGCGCTGACCACGAGCAGGTCGGCGCGAGCGCCGTGCGCGACGGGCTCCTTGACGCCCGTGAGCGTCCAGCCGCCGTCACCCGATGTGGCGCTCACCCCGCTCGCGGTGGGCGCCCAGCGCGAGCCGGGCTCGTCGTGGGCGAAGGCGAGCACCGACTCGCCGGAGGCCAGCGCCCCGAGGACGTCGGCCCGCTGCTCGTCCGAGCCGGCGGCCGCGACGAGTCCCCCGCGAGCACGACAGCGGTCAGGAACGGCTCGGGCGCGAGCACCCGGCCGACCTCCTGGGCGACCACGGCGACCTCGACGGGACCCGCGCCCATCCCGCCGTACTGCTCGGGGAAGGGGAGGCCGAGCACGCCCATCTCGGCGAGCCGGGTCCAGAGCTTCTCGTCGAAGCCGGGCTCCTCGGCGACCGTGCGGCGACGGCTCTCGAAGTCGGAGTAGGAGCGTGCGAGCAGGCCGCGGACGGCCTCGCGGAGGGCCTGCTGCTCCTCGTCGTAGCTGAAGTCCATGCCAGCGCCTCTCTCAGAGTCCGAGGATCGTCTTGGCGATGATCTGGCGCTGGATCTCGTTGGACCCGCCGTAGATCGACGCCTTGCGGAGGTTGAGGTAGACCGGGGTCGCGCGGCGCGCCCACCCCGGCAGGTCGGAGCCGTCCCCGGCGCCGGAGGCCAGCGCGGCCGGCCCGGCCAGGTCGACGACGAGCTCGCTGACGGCCTGCTGGAGCTCGGTGCCCTTGAGCTTGAGCACCGAGGAGGCCGGGTGCGGCTTGCCGTCGGTGGAGTGCGCGACCACGCGCAGCGCGGTGAGCTCGAGCGCCAGCAGCTCGTTCTCGAGCTCCGCGATCCGGGCGGCGGTCAGCGGGTCCTCGAGCAGCGTCGTGCCGCCGGCCGACACCGACCGGGCGAAGTCCTTGGCCTGGGCGAGCACCCGCTTGGTCTGCCCGACCGGGGCCACGCCGACCCGCTCGTTGCCGAGCAGGAACTTCGCGTAGTCCCAGCCCTTGTTGAGCTCGCCGACGAGGTTCCCGGCCGGCACCCGGACGTCCTCGAACCAGACCTCGTTGACCTCGTGGCCGCCGTCGATGAGCTCGATCGGCCGGACCGTGACGCCCGGGCTCCGCATGTCGACGAGCAGGAAGGAGATGCCGGCCTGCTTCTTCACGCTGGGGTCGGTGCGGACCAGGCAGAAGATCCAGTCGCCGTGCTGGCCGAGCGTGGTCCAGGTCTTCTGGCCGTTCACGACGAAGTCGTCGCCGTCGCGGACGGCTGCCGTGCGCAGCGAGGCGAGGTCGGAGCCGGCGTCGGGCTCGGAGAAGCCCTGGCTCCACCAGATGTCGAGGTTCGCCGTCGGGGCGAGGAACCGCTCCTTCTGCTCCTGGCTGCCGAAGGCGGCGATGACCGGTCCGACCATGGACGCGTTGAACGCCAGCGGGAGCGGCACGCAGGCGCGCTGCATCTCCTCGTGCCAGATGTGGCGGCGCAGCGCTGACCAGCCGCGACCGCCCCACTCCTCGGGCCAGTGCGGCACGGCGAGCCCGGCGGCGTTGAGCGTCTGCTGGCTGCGGACCACCTGCTCGCGGGTCAGCTCGCGCCGCTCGGCGACCGCGTCGCGGATGTCCTGGTCGACCTTCGTGGTGAAGAAGGCCCGCATCTCGTCGCGGAACGCGGCGTCCTCGGCGGACAGCTCCAGCTGCATCGACGTACCTCCCGGGTCGGTGTTCCCTCCCCATCCTGACGTACGCCCGGTGAGAAGTGACCCGCGGGTAGGTTCGACGCGCCCTCGCGCACGGCCGAGCCGTGACGGCCGCGACCGGGCGGGCCTAGAGGCGGCTGAACCAGCGCCGCTCGACGCGCTCGGAGACCGACGCGGAGCGCTGCTGCGGGAGCGTCGCCGTGGTGGCGGGCTGCTCCTCGGGAGTGCGCTGGGCCGGCATCGCGAGCGCCGCATGGCGAGCACGCCAGCACGGTCCGCACCAGGCCACGGGCCGGAACGACGCCGAGCGCACGAATGCGTCGCCGGCCCGGACCGGCGCATGACAGGTCTGACAGGTGTAGTCCATGGTTCTTGTCCCCCTTGCGCGTCGGGGTGCCCCTCGCAACCCCCGGCGTGGGGACAATCATGGTCATTGCGGCGCCCACGTCAAGTACCCCTGGCGGACAGCCGCCGCTCGCGGCGCCCCGGAGGACGTCGCTCAGGCGGCCGGCGCGACGCTCGTGGAGAGCAGTCGCCGCAGCACGTCCGGCCGGTTGGTGATGACGCCGTCGACGCCGATCGTCACGGCCCGGGCCATCGCCGCGGTGTCGTCCACGGTCCACACCTGGCAGCGCAGGCCCGCGGCGTGCACCGCGTCGACGTACGACCTGCGGACCCGGACGTGGCGGGGGTTCACCTGCGCCACCCACGCGGCCAGTGCGGGCAGGCGGCGGCGCGGAGGGCTGCCGAGGACGCCGACGGGTACGGCGGGCGCACGGTCCTTGAAGGCCGCGAGTGCGCGGGCGTCGAACGACTGCACGACGAGGCGGTCGGCCGCGAGGGCGTCGTCGAGGTAGCCCGGCACGTCGGCCAGCTCGGCGGCGAGGTCGTCGGCGATGCCGGGGTAGAGGTGCGGCGACTTCACCTCGAGGAGCAGGCCGACGCCACTGCGGTGGACGAGGTCGACGACCTCGCTCAGCAGCGGCACCCGCTCTCCGGCGTGCGAGGGGCTGTGCCAGGCGCCCGCGTCGAGGCGGCGCAGCTGGGCCAGGGTGAGGTCGGCGACCCGCCAGGGGCCACGGCCGGGCAGCACCCGCTCGGCGTCGGTGGTGCGGGCCACGGTCGTGTCGTGCACGACCACGAGGGCGCCGTCGCGGGAGCGGTGCACGTCGACCTCGACGTGGTCGGCGCCCCGTGCGACGGCGGTGCGGACGGCGGCCAGGGTGTTCTCCGGAGCCGCCACGCTGGCGCCCCGGTGCGCGACCACGGCGACGGGCCGGGTCGGGGGTGGGGCGATGGCAGGCTGTCGCACGGTGGCTCCAGGACGGGTACGAGGATGACGCGTCCACCGTCGCGGGCCGGTGCGACCTCCCCGCGTCAGGCAGGTGTCGTGCCGGTGTCGGTCCGATGGCTGTCGGGTTCCCATCGGCTGCGATGCCGGGAACCTGAGCCGTTCCGTTGCTGGTCCAGTCCCCTCGAGCAGGTCCCCGACCGGACCCTCGACCAGGCCGACGAGCTCGTCCTCGAGGCGCGCTCGCACGGGATCGACGCCCGCCTCGCCGGCGACGACCTGGTGGGGCGTGCGCCCATGCACCGCGCGTGGGACCACGAGCGTCGAGGTTCCGACGGCCCGGGCCCCGGTGAGCACGGGGCCCTCAGTCCAGGTCGCCGGGGTCGGCGGGTACGTCGACCGAGTGCTCGCGCAGCCACTCGACGGGGACAACGCCGAGCGCCTTCTCGTTCGTGGACGCCAGCACGACGGGGGCGGGGGCGCCGTCCTGGTAGGCCTGCGCCCAGCGCACGGCGACCACGCACCACCGGTCGCCCGGCACCAGCCCCGGGAACGCGAGCTCGGGACGCGGCGTCACCAGGTCGTTGCCGACGCCGACCTGGTGGTCGAGGAACTCCGCGGTCATCACCGCGCACACCGTGTGCAGCCCGAGGTCCTCCGGCCCGCAGGCACAGGAGCCGTCGCGGTAGAACCCGGTGACGGGGTCGGTGCCGCAGGGCTCGAGATCGCCGCCGAGGACGTTGCGTTCGGTCATGGCCCCGAGCCTGCCACCGTCGCGGACGTTTACCAGGTGATGCAGGAAAACAGCCGCTCCCCATGGGGAATTCACCGTGGGAAGGGGCAGAGAACCTGCATCACCTGGTAAACGTCCGCGGCGGAGTAGCGTCCGGACCGACCCGACGACGACCAGTCGTCCACCAGCTCAGCCATCAGGAGAGGCGCCGCCGCCGATGACCCCCACCCCCTCCGACACCCCCCGCGAGGTCTCCGTCGTGCTCGACGGCTTCAGCTACACCGAGTGCCCGCGCTGGCACGAGGGCCGCCTCTGGATCGCCGACTTCTACACCCACCAGGTCGTCTCGGTGCTCGCCGACGGCTCCGACCTGCGGGTCGAGGCGGAGGTGCCGCAGCAGCCCTCGGGGATCGGGTGGCTCCCCGACGGGCGGCTGCTGGTCGTGTCGATGCGCGACAGCAGGGTGCTCCGTCGTGAGGCCTCCGGCGAGCTCGTGGTCCACGCCGACCTGGCGCCGTACGTCACCGGACACCCGAACGACATGGTCGTCGACGAGCAGGGACGGGCGTACGTCGGCAACTTCGGGTTCGACCTGATGGCCGGCGCCCCGATCGGTACGGCGTCCCTGGTGCGGGTCGACCCCGACGGGTCGGTGCGCGTCGTTGCCGAGGACCTGCTGTTCCCCAACGGGTCGGTGATCACCCCGGACCGCACCCTGATCGTCTCGGAGACCTTCGGCAACAGGCTGGCCGCCTTCGACGTCGCCGAGGACGGGTCGCTGAGCGGTCGCCGCGCGTGGGCGCGCTTCGGGGACGTCCCCGCGAGCACCGCCCTCGCCGAGGCGCTGCCCGCTCTCGCCGTCGCGCCCGACGGGATGTGCCTGGACGCCGAGGGCGCGGTCTGGGTCGCGGACGCGCTCAACGGCCGGGTGCTGCGGGTGCGCGAGGGCGGCGAGGTCCTCGAGGAGGTGCACGCCGACGCCGGCGTCTTCGCCTGCATGCTGGGCGGCGACGACGGGTGCACGCTGTTCCTCTCGAGCGCGCCCGACTTCGACGAGCACGCGCGCAGTGCCGCCCGCGAGGCGCGGGTGCTCGCGGTGCGGGTCGACGTGCCGCACGCCGGCCGGCCCTGACGTCGTCGACAGGGTGCCCGGGCGTCCGGAGAAACTGTCGGAGGGGTGTCCTAGTGTCTGCGAGGTCGGTGGGCCGGAACCCGGTCCCGATGGACCCGGGGACCGCCCGCCGGCGGGTCGCAGCCGACCGCTGTGGGGGCTGACGTGCTGACGGCACAGGGGAGAGGGGAGTCGGGGTGGCGCTGAGGATCCATCGGGCCGAGCGCTCGGACGCGCTGGTGCGCGGGCTCGCCGACCTCCTCGCCGACGGCCCCGCCGACCCGTTCGTGCCCGAGGTCGTCGCGGTCCCGTCGCAGGGCGTCGAGCGGTGGATCGCCCAGTCGCTGTCGACCCGGCTCGGGGCGTCCCCGTCCGGCCCCCCGACGGGCGGTCCGGACGACGGCGACCTCGCCGCCGACGGCGTGTGCGCCAACGTCCTCTTCCCCTCGCCGGCGCGGCTGGTCGGCGACGCGGTCGCTGCCGCCGGGGCGCCGCGTGTCGACCCCGACGACGACCCCTGGGTCGAGCGACGCCTCGCCTGGCACGTGCTCGAAGTCGTGGACGCCTCGCTCGGGCAGGCCTGGTGCCGCACGCTGACCCGGCACCTCGCGGTCGCCGGGCGCGGTCGCCGGGTCGCGACCGCGCAGAAGCTCGCCGGCCTGTTCGGGGCCTACGCCGCACAGCGGCCCGCGATGGTGCGGGCGTGGGCGGCCGGCGACGACAGCGACGGCTTCGGGGACCGCCTCGAGGACGACCTGGCCTGGCAGGCCGAGCTCTGGCGGCGCGTGCGTGCGGCGGTCGGCGTCGCCAGCCCCGCCGAGCGCGTCGACGAGGCGTGCCGGCGGCTGCGCGACGACCCGGCCCTGGCCGACCTGCCCGACAGGCTCTCACTGTTCGGCCCGACCCGGCTCACGACCGACCAGCTGCTCGTCCTCGACGCCCTCGCCGCCGGTCGTGACGTGCACCTGTGGCTGCCGCACCCCTCTGGTGCGCTGTGGGAGCGGGTGGCCGCTCTCGCGCCGAGCGACGGCGCCGCCAGCGTGCTGGAGAGCCGCCGCGACGACAGCACGTCCACCGTGCCCCGGCACCCGCTGCTCGGCTCCTGCGGGCGCGACGCACGCGAGCTCCAGGTCCGGCTGGCCGGCGTGACCACCGTCGCCTCCGACGAGCACCTCGCTCCCGCGCCCGCTCGCGCGACCCTGCTGGCGGCGCTGCAGGCCGACCTCGCCGCCGACCGGGCGCCGGGCACCGCCCCGGACCTCGCCCCGGATGCTGCGTCCGACCGGTCGGCCGACGCGCGATCCGACCGGACCGGTGCATCGGACCGCACCGGGGCCGGGGGCGGTGGGCTGCGCGCCGACGGGTCGGTCCAGGTGCACGCGTGCCACGGCCGCCAGCGCCAGGTCGAGGTGCTGCGCGAGGTCCTGCTCGGCCTGCTCGAGGACGACCCCACCCTCGAGCCGCGCGACATCGTGGTGATGTGCCCGGACATCGAGGCCTACGCGCCGCTGATCTCGGCCACCTTCGGCGGGCTCGACCCGCTCGACCCCGGCGCCGGCTCGGGCGTGAGCCCCGGGGGTGGCACGGGTGGTGGCCCGACCGACGTCGCGACGCGTCCGGCACACCCCGGACACCGGCTGCGGGTGCGGCTGGCCGACCGCGCGCTGCGGCAGACCAACCCGGTGCTCACGGTGGTGGCCCGGCTGCTCGACCTCGCCGACTCGCGGCTCACCGTCACCGACGTGCTCGACCTGGCCGCGACGCCGGCGGTGCGGGCCAGGTTCGGCTTCGACGACGACGAGCTCGAACGGCTCGGCGACTGGGCCCGGCGTGCCGGTGTGCGCTGGGGGCTCGACGCGTCCACCCGGGCGCCGTACCAGCTCGACGGGCTCGCCCAGAACACCTGGCGCACGGGGCTCGACCGGCTGCTGGTGGGCGTGGCGATGGACGAGGACGACCTGCGCACGGTCGGTCTCGCGCTGCCGCTCGACGACGTGGACAGCAACGAGGCCGACCTCGCGGGGCGGGCCGCCGAGCTGGTCGATCGGGTCGGCGACGCCGTGACCGCGCTGAGCGGGGAGCGGCCGCTGACCGAGTGGGTCGAGGCCCTGCTCACGGCGGTGGCCGACCTGACGGCGGTGCCGCCCTTCGACGCCTGGCAGGCCGTGGAGGCCCGGCGCGAGCTGACGGACGCCCTCGGCGATGCCGGTGACCGCGCCGACTCGCTGCCGCTGCGGCTGCCCGACGTCCGGGCGCTGCTGGCGCGACGGCTGCGGGGCCGGCCGACCCGCGCCGGCTTCCGCACCGGCCGGCTGACGATGTGCACGATGGTGCCGATGCGCTCGGTCCCGCACCGGGTCGTGTGCCTGCTCGGTGTCGACGACGACGTCTTCCCCCGCGCCACCCACGCCGACGGCGACGACGTGCTCGCGCGCGGCCCGCGGGTCGGCGAGCGCGACCCGCGCTCCGAGGACCGCCAGCTCTTCCTCGACGCGGTCGGCGCCGCGGTCGACACCCTGGTCGTGCTCTACACCGGTGCGGACGAGCGCACCGGCGCGATCCGGCCGCCTGCCGTCCCGCTGGGCGAGCTGCTCGACGTCGTCGACCGCATGCTCGCTGCGTCCGGCCCTGCGTCCGGGCCCGGGTCCGGCACTGCGTCGGGGGTGCTGATCCGGCACCCGCTCCAACCGTTCGACGCCCGCAACTTCGCCGACGGCGGTCTCGCTCCGTCGGGCCCGTTCAGCTTCGACGCCGCGTCGTACGACGGTGCGCGGGCCCTGCTCGCGCCACGCACCCCCGCGGGACCGTTCCTGGTGCGGCCGCTGCCCGACGACGGTCTGGGGGAGACGGTGGCCCTCGACGACCTCGTGCACTTCCTGGAGAGGCCGGTCTCGGCGTTCGTGCGGCGCCGCCTCGGCGTCGGCGCCTTCGACGAGGACGACGAGCCTGCTGACGCGCTCCCGGTGGAGCTCGACCATCTCGAGCTGTGGTCGGTGGGCGACCGGCTGCTCGAGGCCGGACTGGCCGGGGTGCCGCTCGAGCGCGCCGTGAGGGCCGAGTGGCTGCGCGGCGACCTGCCGCCCGGACCGCTCGGGGAGCGGGTGGTCGACCCGGTGGCCCGCGACGTGGGCCTGCTCGTCACCCGGACCGCGAACCTGCGCGGCGACGGGCCGGAGTCGGTCGACGTCTCGGCAGACCTCGGCGCGGTGGGCCGTCTGGTCGGCACGGTTCCCGGCGTGCACGGGGGCGACCGCCTGGTCCGTGTCGTCTACTCGCGGCTCGGCGCCAAGCACCGCGTCCGCGCCTGGGTGCAGCTGCTCGCGCTCGCCGCCTCGGCTCCCGAGAGGACCTGGTCGGCCGCCACCGTGGGACGCGGCCGCTCCGGCCCCCTGATGTCGTGCCTGGTCGCCCCGACCGGTCCGCACGGCGGTCCCGACAAGAGCCCCGACAAGAGCACCGACGACGGTCCCGACGCCGGCGATGGCGCGGATGATCCCGCGGCCGTCGACCCGGCGGCGGTCCTGGCCGACCTGGTCGCGGTGTTCCGGGCCGGTCGCCGCGAGCCGCTGCCGCTGGCCCCGAAGACATCGAGCACCTATGCCGAGATGCGCTTCGGCAACCGGCCGGTGACGGCCGCACGGGTCAAGGCATCGGGGGAGTGGCGGCGCCCCCTCGACGGGCGTGAGATCGGCGAGTTCGACGACCCCGACCACCTGCGGGTGTGGGGCGACGTCGGGTTCGACGTCCTTGCGGCCGCCCCGGCGCGCGACGACCTCGCGTGGGCCGAGGAGGGCTCGCTGTTCGGGCAGCTGGCCCGGCTGGTCTGGGACCCGCTGCTCGCCGCGGAGCGGACGGTGTCCTCGTGACCGGCGTCTTCGGCCTCTGCGGCGAGCTGCCGAGCGGCACGACGGTGCTCGAGGCCAGTGCCGGCACCGGCAAGACCTACGCCATCGCGGCGCTGGCCGCGCGCTACGTCGCCGAGGGCCACGCCCGCATCGACGAGCTGATGATGGTCACGTTCGGTCGCGCGGCGACCGTCGAGCTGCGCGAGCGGGTGCGGGAGCGCCTGACCGGCACCTGTGCCGCGCTCGCCGACCCCGCCGCCGCCCGCCTCGACGGCGACGAGGTCGTGCGCCACCTCGCCTCCGCCGACGACGACGTGGTCGAGCAGCGCCGCAGGCTGCTGGCGCACGCCGTCGCGAACTTCGATGCCGCCACCATCGCCACCACGCACGGCTTCTGCCGCCAGATGCTCGGGCGGCTCGGTCTCGCCGCCGACGTGGACGCCGACGTGGCCTTCACCGAGAGCACGTCCGAGCTGGTGACCGAGGCGGTGACCGACCTCTACGTCCGCGCCTACTCCCGTCCCGGCAGCCCGGTGCCGCCCTTCGACCTGGCCACCGCGACCAAGGTCGGCCTGGCCGCCGTCACCGACCGGCAGGCGCGCCTCGAGCCCTCGGGCGCGGTGCCCGGCTCCGAGGCGGACGTGCGCCGTCGCCTCGCCGACCGGGTCCGTGACGAGGTCGAGACCCGCAAGCGTCGTGGACGGCTGATGGACTACGACGACCTGCTGGTGCACCTGCGCGACGCCCTCGTCGACCCCGAGTCGGGCGCCGACGCGCGGGCGCGGGTCCGGGGTCCCTACTCCGTCGTGCTGGTCGACGAGTTCCAGGACACCGACCCCGTGCAGTGGGAGATCCTGGAGAGCGCGTTCCACGGCCACCGCACCCTGGTGCTGATCGGCGACCCCAAGCAGGCGATCTACGCCTTCCGGGGCGCCGACGTGGTGACCTACCTCCTCGCCACCGAGGCGGCGGAGGTCTCCGGGACGCTCGCCACCAACTGGCGCAGCGACGCACCGCTGGTCCGGGCGTTGGGGCACCTGCTCGGCGACGTCGCGCTGGGCGACCACCGGATCGTGGTGCACCCGGTGGAGGCCGCCCACCCGTCCTCACGACTGCGGGACGCGCCGGTCGACGCGGCCCTGCGGGTCCGGGTCGTGGGCCGCGACCCGTTCCCGTCGACGCGCGGCGACACGGTCAGCGTCAAGGACCTCCGCCCGTACGTCGCCCGCGACGTCGCGTCCGACATCGTGCGGCTGCTCTCGTCCGGGGCGGTGCTCGACGAGCCGGCAGGCTCGCGACCGGTGCGACCCGCCGATGTGGCGGTCCTGGTGCACCGCAACGAGGACGGCGCCACCGTGCGCGACGCCCTGGAGGCGCTCCGCGTCCCGGTCGTGCTGACCGGGACGACCAGCGTGTTCCTCAGCGAGGCGGCCGAGGACTGGTTGACCCTGCTCGCCGCCCTCGAGCAGCCGCACCGCCCCGGGCTGGCCCGCGCGGCGGCGCTCACGGTCTTCGTCGGCTGGACCGCGGACCGGCTCGCGGTCGAGTCCGACGGCCAGGAGCACGCCTTCGACGAGCTCGGCGCCCGCCTGCACGAGTGGGCCGAGGTGCTCGCCGGCCGCGGAGTCGCCGCGCTGCTCGAGGCGCTGTCGGGGCAGGGGCTCGTCGCCCGGGTGCTCGGCCGCGAGCACGGGGAGCGGCGGCTCACCGACGTACGCCACATCGGGCAGACGCTGCACGCTGTCGCGACCGGGGAGCGGCTCGGCGTCGCCTCGCTGGTGGAGTGGCTGCAGCGCCGCATCGCCGAGGCACGCGAGGACATGGACGAGGAGCGCAGCCGGCGCCTCGAGTCCGACGCCGAGGCCGTCCAAGTGATCACGGTGCACCGCAGCAAGGGGCTGGAGTTCCCGGTCGTCTACGCGCCGTACCTCTGGGACAAGCACGTCTTCAGCCAGCCCGACCCGCTGCACCTGCACGACCCCGACGGCACTCGCGTGCTCGACGTCGGCGGCAAGGACGGCACCGACTACGCGCGGCGCCGCACGGTCCACCACGACGAGGACGCGGGGGAGTCGCTGCGGCTCGCGTACGTCGCCCTGACGCGCGCCCGCTGCCAGGTCGTCACGCACTGGGCACCGGGCGGCAACACCACCACCGCACCCCTGCACCGGCTGCTGTTCGGCGTCCGCTCGCCGGACGGGGCCCTGGACCGCTCGGTCAAGGTCGGCACCGACTCGTTCGTCCGGGACCGGCTCCTCGACCGGGCCGCCGCCTCCGGGGGGACGCTGTCGGCCGAGCCCGCCACGGGCGGCGACACCACGCCGTGGCAGCAGCCGTCCACCGGACGGCCGTCGCTGACGGTGCGCGACTTCGACCGGACGGTCGACCAGGCCTGGGTGCGGACCTCCTACAGCGGGCTGACGGTCGGGCTGCACGAGGAGGCCGGCCACGGGGTGGCCAGTGAGCCCGAGCGGCCCGGGACCGTGGACGAGCCGTCGCTGGCCGGTCCCGTGGCCGGCCCGCCCGACTCGCCCGGCCCGCCCGACTCGCCCGGCCCGGCTGACCCGGCAGCGCGGCCGGTCGTGCTGCCCTCGCCGATGGCGGACCTGCCGGTGGGGGCGTCGTTCGGGACGCTGGTGCACGGCGTGCTGGAGCACACGGACTTCGCGGCGCCCGACCTGCGGGCCCATCTCGAGGAGCAGTGCGCGTCGGCCGGATCCCTCCGTGTGGCGGGGGTGCCCTCGGACGTGCTCGCCGACGCGCTGCTGCCGGCGCTCACCACGCCCCTCGGGGCGCTCGCCGGTGACCTGCGGCTGGCCGACGTACCCGGTTCCGACCGGCTCGACGAGCTCGACTTCGAGCTGCCGCTGCTGGGTGGGGAGACACCGCGCGGGGAGGCGGTCGTCGGCGCGGTCGGTGACCTGCTGGCCGCCCACCTGCCCGAGGGGGACCTGCTGCGCGGCTACGCCAACGACGTGCGCACGCCGACGCTCGCGGCACGGCAGCTGCGCGGGTTCCTCGGTGGCAGCATCGACCTGGTGCTGCGGGTGCGGGACGCCGGCGCCACTCCGCGCTACCTCGTCGTCGACTACAAGACCAACTGGCTCGGCGGGGAGTCCCTGACCAGCGCCGACTACACGCCGTCGGCGATGGCGGCCGCGATGCGCGCCGCGCACTACCCCCTGCAGGCGCTGCTCTACAGCACCGCGCTGCACCGCTTCCTGCGGTGGCGCCAGCCCGGCTACGACCCGGCTGTGCACCTCGGCGGTGTGCTCTACCTCTTCCTGCGCGGGATGTGCGGACCGGACACGCCCGTCGTGGACGGCCTGCCCGCGGGGGTCTTCGGCTGGTCGCCGCCCACGGCGCTGGTCACCGACCTGTCGGACCTGCTGGACGGACGTGCCCCGTGACCGCCGCCGACAGGACCGCGGCGACCTCTGCCCGGACGGCGGCGGCCGCTGGCACCACCCTCGCCACCCCCGCCACCGGCGCGGTGAGCGACCCGGCGACCCTGCTCAACGCCGGGTCGCCACAGCGGGTCCGCCGGGCGAGCGGGCTGCTGGCCGCGTTCAACGACGCGGGTGTCCTCGGGGCAGCCGACGTGCACGTAGCGCTGCGGCTGCAGCGGCTGGGCGGCGAGGACTCCGAGGCCGTGCTGCTCGCCGTCGCGCTGACCGTGCGCGCCCTGCGGCACGGCTCGGTGTGCCTCGACCTGGCCACCGCCGAGCAGGCCACGGCCGTGGAGGGCGTCGACCCCGCGGAGGTGGCTCGCCTGGCCTGGCCGGACGCGGCGGGGTGGACTGCGCTCGTCGCGGCGAGCCCCCTGGTCGCGACCGGTGACGACGGCCCGGACGACCGGCCGCTGCGGCTCGCCGGCTCGCTGCTCTACCTGGACCGCTACTGGCGCCAGGAGCACACGATCGCGGCCGCGTTGGACGAGGCGGCGGCGCGACTCCCTCCGACGGTGGACGAGGACCGCCTTCGGTCCGCGGTGGCGCGTCTCTTCCCTGCCGAAGGGCCCGACCGGCAGCGTCTCGCGGCCGTGGTCGCGGCGCGCCGCTGGGTCAGCGTCCTCGCCGGCGGTCCCGGCACCGGTAAGACAACGACGGTCGCCCAGCTCCTCGCGGTCCTCGCCGACCAGCCGCACGGCCGTCTGCGGGTCGCACTCGCGGCACCCACCGGCAAGGCCGCCGCCCGGCTCACCGAAGCGGTAGCCGAGGTGACCGCCGGGCTCGCCGCCGAGGACCGCGAGCGCCTCGGGACGCTCACGGCGACCACGCTGCACCGACTGCTCGGCTGGCGTCCGGGAGCGCGGGGACGCTTCCGGCACGACCGCACCAACCGGCTGCCCTTCGACGTCGTGGTGGTCGACGAGGCGTCGATGGTCTCGCTGACGTTGATGTCGCGGCTGGTCGAGGCGGTGCGCAGCGACTGCCGACTGGTGCTGGTCGGCGACCCCGACCAGCTCGCCTCGGTGGAGGCCGGCGCCGTGCTGGGAGACCTGGTGGCGCGGGAGGCTGCCCTGGACGACGCCGTGCCCGGTGACCCCGGCGCGGCCGAGGGTTCCGATGGGTCGGCGGACCTCGACGACCTCGACCCCGACGAGCGCGCCGCGGTGGAGCGGTCGGGGGTGGTGCGGCTCGCGCACGTGCACCGGTTCGCCGGCGCGATCGCGCAGCTCGCGGCCGCCGTCCGCTCCGGCGACGTCGACGCGGTCGCCGGCGTCCTCGACGCCGCCGGACAGGACGGTGCGGGCGAGCACGGGGTCGAGCTGGTCGACCTCGACCCGGCCGTGGCGCTGCACCCGGGTGCACTGCCCGCCGGGCTGGCCGCGGTCCGCGAGGACGCCGTGTCGGCCGGTGTCGCGCTGGTCGAGGCGGCTCGAGCCGGCGACGCCGCCGGCGCGCTCGACCTGCTCGGCCGGCACCGCCTGCTCTGCGCGCACCGCGAGGGACCCTACGGCGTGGCGCGGTGGAGCCTGCTGGTCGAGGAGTGGCTGCGGGGTGTGGTGGCGGGCTACGGCCACGAGGGCCGGTGGTACGCCGGACGGCCGCTGCTGGTGACGTCGAACGACTACGGGCTACGGCTCTTCAACGGCGACACCGGGGTGGTCGTCGAGGCGCAGGTGCCCGGCGGGGCGGGCGGACCGGGCGGGCCCGGAGGTGGAGCGCCGATGGTCCGCGCGGCGTTCCGTCGCGACGGGGTGGTCGAGACGCTCCCGGTGAGCCGGCTCTCGGACGTGCAGACCGTGCACGCGATGTCCGTGCACCGCAGCCAGGGCAGCCAGTTCGAGCGGGTCACCCTCGTGCTGCCGCCGGCCGACTCGCCGCTGCTGACCCGCGAGCTCGTCTACACCGCCGTCACCCGAGCCCGCACCCACGTCCGGGTCGTCGGCACCCGCGAGGCCCTGCTGGCGGCAGTCGAGCGGCCGATCACCCGGGCGAGCGGGCTGCGCCGCCGCTGACCGCGCTCCGCTGCGCCGTTCACAGGTTGCGCACAGGTAGCGCACCGGGTCGGCTCAGAGCGCGCCGTCATCCTCGGACCGTGAGCGACGACACCATGCCCCTGGGTCCCCCAAGGCCCCAGCGGTCCCAGCGGCCCGAGCGACCGGAGGGAGCGGGCAGCGCCCCGGACCCGACCCCTGTCGGCGCGGGCGACCCCGGGTCGACCGGCGGCGACGCGGCAGGCTCCGCGAGCGGGTCCCGCTGGGAGCCACCGACCGACGCGGACCCGTCCGCGGTGCATCGGGCGCCGCTGGTCGGCGGGGAGACCCTCGACGGCCGCACCGGCGCCCGCCCGGACGACGCGACCGGCGCCTTCGGCGTCGGCTGGTCCGGCGCTCAAGGAGACGCGGGCAACCTGCACGACTCCGCCGCTGGGCCGCGACCGCCCCGCGTCGGCGGCACCCGCGGCAGGGCGCTGCTGGTCGGCGGTGCCGTCGCCCTGACGCTCGCCGGTGGCATCGGCGGATTCGCGGTCGGCCGGCTCGCCGCCGGTGACGGACGCGGCCCGGTCGGCGTGCAGTCCAGCTCCGTCGACGGGAACGCCGGTGCGACCGACGGGCTCCCGGGCCCGCCTCCCCTCGGCGAGGGCGACCGGGACGGTGACGGCGTCGGCCCGCGCGGCGACGACGACCACGACTTCGGCGACGGCCCGGGCGACGAGGGCGGCTCCGGGAGCGGCGGCAGCGACGGCACCGGCACCGGCACGAGCGACGGCAGCCGGCCGACGTGACCGCCGTACCCGCTGCGACCGTGACCCGCACCGCGGGCGGGCCCTCCCCCTTCGTCCGCGCGCGTCGCGACGCGGCCGTGCGGACCGGTGCGATGGCGACGCTGTGGCTGAGCCTGCTCCTGGTGACCTACTGGTGGGCGGCCGGCGGCGGCATCACCGACCTCGGCGGCTGGGAGACCGCGCTGGACTCGACCGGCCGGCTCTCCGGCCTCGTCGCCTCGGACCTGCTGCTCGCCCAGGTGCTGCTGATGGCGCGGCTGCCCGTGCTCGAGCGCGCCTTCGGCCAGGACCGTCTGACCACGCTGCACCGGCTGGTCGGGTTCACCTCGTTCGACCTGGTGGTCGTGCACGTCGTGCTGATCACCTGGGGGTATGCCGCGGGCGACCTGCTCACCACGCCGGGGACGCTGTGGACGCTCACCTGGGACTACCCCGGCATGCTGCTCGCCGTCGCCGGCACGGCGTGCCTGGTGATGGTGGCCGTGACCAGCGTCCGCGCGGCGCGCGGCCGGCTGCGCTACGAGTCCTGGCACCTGCTGCACCTCTACGCCTACCTCGGCGTCGGCCTGGCCCTCCCGCACCAGCTGTGGACCGGCCAGGAGCTGGTCTCGTCCACGGGCGCCACCGTCTTCTGGTGGTCGGCGTGGGCCGCGACCGCGGTCACGGTGCTCGTCTGGCGCGTCGGCGTGCCGCTGTGGCGCAGCGCCCGGCACCGGCTGCGGGTGACCTCGGTGGTCCACGAGGCCAGCGGCGTGCTCAGCGTCTACCTCACCGGCCACCGGCTGCACCGGCTGCGGGCCGAGTCCGGCCAGTTCTTCTCCTGGCGGTTCCTCGACCGCGCCGGCTGGAGCCGGGCCAACCCCTACTCCCTGTCCGCCGCCCCGGACGGCCGCAGCCTGCGGATCACCGTCAAGGAGGTCGGCGACGGCAGCACGGCCCTGCGCGCCCTGCGCCCGGGCACCCGGGTGCTGGTCGAGGGCCCGTTCGGCCGCCTCAGCGACCGCGCCCGGACCCGCCGCACGGTGCTGCTCATCGGCGCCGGTGTCGGGATCACCCCGCTGCGCGCCCTCGCCGAGGGGCTCGACTACGCGCCCGGCGAGGCGATGCTGCTCCAGCGCTTCACCTCCGAGCCGCTCTTCGAGCACGAGCTCGCGGTGCTCGCCCAGGAGCGCGGCCTCCAGGTGCTGATGCTCCCCGGCCGTCGTCGCGCGGCCGACTCCTGGCTCGGAGCCGGCGTCGGCACGGTCGACGACCTGGGCGCCCTGCGCCACTGGGTGCCCGACGTCGCCGAGCGCGACGTGTACGTCTGCGGCCCCGAGGCGTGGGTCGACAGCGTGCGCCGTACGACGGCCGCGGCCGGCGTACCCCCTGACCAGCTGCACGTCGAGACCTTCGGATGGTGACCCGGTGAGACGCATCGTCATGTGGTTCCTCAGCACGCTCACGGTGGTCGTGCTGCTGTTCGGCTACCACACCTCCACGTCCGGGGCGCTGTCGCAGGCCGGCGACGTCGTGGTGCCCGCCACCCCGACCCCGGGCTCCGGCGCGGCCACGACCAGCGGGTCCGGATCGACGAGCGGCACCTCCGGGTCGAGTGGCACCTCGGGGTCGACCACGAAGACTGCCTCCACGACCGTCGACGGGCCGACCGTGCAGACCCAGTGGGGCCCGGTCCAGGTCCAGATCACGGTGAAGGCGGGCACGATCACCGACGTCACCGTCCTGCAGTACCCCAGCGGCAACCCCAAGGACGAGGAGATCAACGCCTACGCGCTGCCGATCCTGTTCCGGGAGACCACGGACGCGCAGAGCGCCGACATCGACATGGTCAGCGGCGCGACGGTCACCTCCGTCGGCTACCTCCAGTCCCTGCAGGGCGCGCTCGACTCGGCCGGCCTGTGAGCGGCCCGGCCGTGGCTCCGGCGCGACCCGGCCTCGTCCGGTACGTCGACCAGGTGATGGGCCTGCCGGTGAGCCTCGCGCTCCGGGGCCGGCACGCCGACGACGGAGCCGGCCGGGCCGCGTGGGACGAGGCGATGGCCGTGCTGCGCGAGGCCGACCGGGTGTTCAGCACCTACCGGACCGACTCGTGGGTCTCCCGGCTCGGACGCGACGAGGTGGCCCTCGCGGACTGCCCGCCCGAGGTCGCGGAGGTGCTCGAGCTCGGGACCCGGGCCGAGCGCGACTCCGGGGGCGCCTTCTCGGTGGTCCGTCAGCGTCCCGGCGCGCCGCACGGTGACCTCGTCCTCGACCCGACCGGCGTGGTCAAGGGCTGGGCGGTCGACCGGGCGGCGCTCGCCCTGCGCGGGCTCGATGACACCGACTTCTGCCTCTCCGCCGGTGGCGACCTGGTCTGCCGCACGCTCGACCCGGACGTGCCCGCGTGGCGGATCGGCATCGAGGACCCGCACCGCCCCACCCGGGTGCTGGCCGTGGTGCCGGTGCGCGACGGCGGCGTCGCCACCTCCGGCACGGCACATCGGGGCGCCCACCTGGTCGACGCGCGCACCGGCCTGCCGCCGGTCGGGGTCGCCTCGGTCACCGTCGTCGCGCCCTCGCTGACCTGGGCCGACATCGACGCGACGGCCGCCTACGCCCGCGGGGCCGACGCCGCCCGCTGGCTGGGCAGGCGACCGGCCCGCACCGGCCTGGTGGTGTGGGCCGACGGCACGACCAGCGTGGTCGGGGGTCCCGCGGACACGACCGGGGGCGCTCCCCGCAGATGACATGACATCAGGACCCCTCGGACCATGGCGTCCGGGGGGCCTCGGGAGTCAGACTGTGCCCGTGACCCGCCCATCGTCCTCCGCCCCCACCCGGGATGTCGACCCCGCGCTGCTCGCCGAGGCCGTCTCCGCGGCCCTCGCGGCGCACCGCTCCGACCCGGGGCCCCTGCTGCCGATCCTGCACGCGGTGCAGTCCGACCTGGGCTGGGTGCCCCCGGGCGCGGTCCCGCTGATCGCCGCCGAGCTCAACCTGACGCGGGCCGACGTGCACGGCGTGGTCACCTTCTACCACGACTTCCGGGACCGCCCGCCCGCCCGCCACACCCTCCGGATCTGTCGTGCCGAGGCCTGCCAGTCGGTGGGCGCGCGCGAGCTGGTCGCCCACGCCGAGCAGACGTACGGCGTCCCGCTCGGCGAGGTCTCCGCCGACGACGGGTTCGCCCTCGAGCAGGTGTTCTGCCTGGGCAACTGCGCCCTCGGCCCCACCGTCGAGATCGACGGACGGATGCACGGCCGGGTCGACGCCGGCCGCCTCGACGACCTGCTGGCCGAGGAGGTCCGCCCGTGACGACCACGGTCTACGTGCCGCGCGACAGCGCCGCCCGCTCCCTGGGCGCCGACCAGGTCGCGGCCCGCCTCGCGGCCCGGCTCGGGCCGGACGCCCGCATCGTGCGCAACGGGTCGCGCGGCCTGCTCTGGCTCGAGCCCATGGTCGAGGTGGCCACCCGCGGGGTCGCGTCGCCTACGGCCCGGTGCGTCCGGGCGACGTCGACGGCCTGGTCGACGCCGGTCTCCTCGACGGCGCCGACCACCCGCTCTGCCACGGCCTCACCGAGGAGATCGGGTGGCTGCGCGACCAGCACCGCGTGACCTTCGCACGGGTGGGCGTGGTCGACCCGCTCTCCCTCGAGGACTACGAGTCTCACGGCGGCCTCGCCGGGCTGCGGCGCGCCCTCGAGATGACCCCCGAGCAGATCGTCGAGGAGGTCGTCGACTCCGGCCTGCGCGGCCGCGGCGGCGCGGGCTTCCCCGCCGGCATCAAGTGGCGCACGGTCCTCGGCGCGGGCGGCGAGCAGAAGTACGTCGTCTGCAACGCCGACGAGGGCGACAGCGGCACGTTCGCGGAGCAAGACGCGAACGACGAGGTACGACGACGAGGAAGGGCACCAGGCCATGGCCGTATTGCTGT